>NZ_VSSS01000138.1 GCF_008123425.1 Bradyrhizobium rifense | reverse complement strand
AGATGTGTATAAGAGACAGGCCAGGGCCTATGGCACCAACAACCTGCCCGACAGCTCCAACATGTGTCATGAGACGTCGTCGGTGGCGCTTCCCGAGAGCATTGGCGTTCCCGTGGGAACCTGCACGTTGGATGACTTCGCCAAGACCGATTGCATCTTCTTCTTTGGTCAGAATGTCGGCACGTCGAGCCCACGCATGCTGCACCAGCTTCAACAGGCAGCAAAGCGGGACGTCCCAATCATCACCTTCAATCCCTTGCGCGAGCGGGGGCTGGTCGAGTTCACCAATCCGCAAGCGCCGGGCGAAATGCTCAGCGGCGCAGCGACGCCGATCAGCTCGCAATATCATCAAGTCAGGAGCGGTGGCGATACCGCCGCGATGATGGGCATCGCCAAGGCGTTGCTGCAGCAGGAGGAGGCCGGCCCTGCCGGCGGCTCAGTCATCGATTGGGACTTCATCAAAGAGCATTGTCACGGCTGGGATGACTGGTCGACCGCCGTCAAGGCGTGCAGTTGGTCCGACATCGAGGCCAGATCCGGCTTGACGCGGGGTGCGCTCGAGGCAGCTGCTCACGTTTACGCGCAGAAAAGTTCGGTGATGTTCATCTATGGAATGGGGCTGACGCAACATCGCAAGGGCGTGGAGACCGTGCAAACCATGGTCAACCTCGCGCTGATGCGCGGCAATGTCGGCCGCCCGGGTGCCGGCATCTGTCCGGTCCGTGGCCATTCCAATGTCCAGGGACAGCGAACGGTAGGCATTACCGAGAAGCCGGCGATGGTGCCAGCTGACAAGGTCAAGGCGCTGTTCGGCATCGATGTACCGCAGAAAAAGGGTCTCACCACAGTGGAGGCCTGCAAGGGAGTCATCGACGGATCGGTTCGGGCGGTCATCCAACTCGGCGGCAATTTGGTGCGCTCCGTACCGGAGCATCGCCTGGTGGTCCCAGCGTGGCGCAGGCTTCGGCTCACGGTGCAGATCCTGACCAAGCTGAACCGCTGTCTCTTATACACATCT
>NZ_VSSS01000137.1 GCF_008123425.1 Bradyrhizobium rifense | reverse complement strand
CCAGCACTGTCACCGTAATTCCGGCATCGCGTAGCGTCACCAGCTCGCGGCCGTCGGGCAGAAGGATCGGCTCATCGAAAGCGCGGGACCAGGTCATCCGCGCTTGTGGTTCTTGGCGTGCAGCGTCGTGCGGTCTCCGGTCATCTCCTCGACGTAGTCGTCGATCGCCTTCGTCAGCTTCTCGCGGTCACCCCCGCGGCGGGCCTGCCTCCCGAAGATCAGGTAGCGGCGCAGGCGGTCGAGCTCGGCGAGGTCGGCTTTCACGCGTTCGGCCTCCGCTTCCTCATCGAACCTGCGCATCCGCTCTTTGTGGTAAGCCTTCGCGGCTGCTCGGTTCTCTGCCTTGGTCATGGCGGCCATCGAACCGCGGCGCGGGCGAGAGTCAAATTGTCCATTCCCGGTATATTGGAACGGTGTAAAACTACTGCCGCTGGGGGATGTGGACGACTCGATCGAGGACTCCCCAAGACCTATTGTCGCGGGATAGAGGGCCGATGACGCGCTGGGAAGCTCTGGTTCAATTTGACGACGAAATCAGCGAGGCGGCAGCGAGGTTGCTTCCATTCGGATTACGGTGACAGTGCACAAAATTGCAGAATTGGCGTCCCAGCGTTGCGGATAACCCGCGCCCTCCAGGATCGGTAACTTAGTGCACTGTCACCGTAATCCGGGCTTCGCTCGCCAACCGTATTCCTGATGCGGAATTGTTGCGGTGATATCGACGTCTTTGTCGGCGGACTGGCGCCACGCTGCCACGCCAAAACACACCGTGAGCGTCACGGCCGTCGCTAACAACAATACGGATAAGAACTGGCTCACGGCCGCACCGACAGGATCACGGAGCAACTGCGCGCTCAGCAAGGCGATTCGGAAAATACAGACGCGCTGACCTATGGAATGTTTTCCACAAGATTGCAAAGTGGGGAGCGGCGCCTTCCGGCCTTTGACCCGCCGCGACTCAGGAGCCAGCTTGCATTGTGGCCGGAAGGCGAGCGCAGTTACGGTGACAGTGCACAAATTGGCATTGACCAGCGTTGCGAACAGCGAGTGCCTTCCAAGGTTAGGAGTTTAGTGCACTGGACTG
>NZ_VSSS01000136.1 GCF_008123425.1 Bradyrhizobium rifense | reverse complement strand
CATCGAATATGCGTCAGAGCCAATATTGCAGGCCGAATGACACCTTGCTTCTATGTTGGCGGGCTCCATGGCGGCCAGTACCCGCGCCAGCATTCCATATCCAGAGGTGATCTCGGTCTGATGGCGAGGAAGAGCTGATTCCTTCACAGAAAAGGTGAACGCGAAGTAGGTCGTCCCGGCTGTCGGTGACGAGCTGTCGGTGACTACAAGCTGCCAGGGATGTCCCTCCCAAAAATGCCCCGCCAAGCCCTCCCTTAACACTCCGGCAGCGAGCTTGATGGCCTCGCTCCTCGCAACAGCGATGTCGGGCAGCTCTACCCCGGTCTCATCGATCAGAGCAGTTCCATCCAAACATGAGGCGCTCCCGTCCAAGGCGGGAGCGCAGTCGCGTCTCTCTGTCACGGGCAAGGGCCAGAGGTCGGATCCGTGATGGTCTTCAATATGCGAAGGACGCCGCGGTTCCTATTCTGGACCAGCGAAGGTGTTCAGGGGCGCTCCGGCCGGTTCGACCGGAGGTGCCGGCACCGTGGACAGAATTCACGCACGCCTGCCCGCCTACCCCGAGAAGACCTGACGCTCCGCTGGGAAGAGCTTCGGGTGCGGCCGTTCTCACTTCTGCTGCGCAGGAGCCTGGGCGTTCGAATTGTTCGAAACCGGAAGTCCTCACGCTACTCGCTAAGAAGCAAACCTCAGCGCGCCGGCTGGGGCGGCCCGCCCGGAAAGCGAACTCCGAATCGTTGGATGAGGCCGGGAACGCTGCTCAGGTCCATATCAAGCTCGTAACTCGCGCAAAGCGCCGCGAGCCGCTGTGGATCAGGAGCACCGTTGAGTAGCTCCGCTCCTAACTCGCGGAAATAATTCTCGAAGCCAGCCGGCGATATGATTTCCAAGATGCGGGCCGGCGCGTCGCCCGCGTTCCAGAACGTATGCCATTGCTCGCGCGGCTTGAAGATCAGGTCCCCGGGATTGCCAATCACAACGGAGTCCCCGAGCAGAGCCCCGATGCTGCCTTCAAGTACGAAGCTATATTCGTCCTCGCGATGATGTCGGTGCATGGGAGCTGCCAGAGCACGTGGCTGCATGGGATGCTCGACAAGCGCAAAACGTTTCCCGGCGTCTGCCCCATCGATCATAAAGCGGGCGCTGGTGCCTCCCAGTATTGCCAGATGACCATCACCGGGGCCGAGCACTGTTGGTGCTGTCATGGGTCTCCTGCTTCACGCTCGTGGTCCGCAGCGCAGACAAGGCTGGAGAGCCAAAGTGTATTCTCTGCCTCTCGTTCGTTCAACTGAGACGAATGTCCGCTGCAGGTCTTGGTCGTGTAAAAACGCCTTCCGCGGGAGGGCGGTGAGAAGCGAGGACGGTTCGGTCTCAGGCCGCGATCGCAGCGATCAGCGGCTTGATCCCGACGATGTTCATGACCCTTGTTAGATTGTAGGCCAGAACCGAAAGAG
>NZ_VSSS01000135.1 GCF_008123425.1 Bradyrhizobium rifense | reverse complement strand
CACTTCAGGGGTGCAGTCCAGGACTGTCACCGTAATCCCGAGATTAAGATCGGAAGCCTGGATAATGTCGAACTGTGCCGCAGGCTCAACGAAGGTGCATGAGCGCAGATCGCCCTCTGAGGCGCGGAAACGCGGACGCTCAACAATTTCGAACGGAAGATCGTTGCGACCCTGCAGCAGATGGCCGTCGGAGGCTGGAATCGGGATACGTCCCCGAAGCAGGCAAAGCACGTCGGCCGCATCGCGCGACAGGCGATAGATCGCGAGATCGTGCGGTCGCCTGGTCAGCCCTGCAACTGGACCGTCAATCGTTTGCGAACCGTTTTCTTCAGGAAATGTTTGATCGATTTAATGAAGTCCCTCGCGTCCGGCCCGTTGCCGAAATGGATGGTAACACCGCGCGAGAATTCCTGATTCTTCTTAATCTTCCCGTCACTCTGGCGGTTTGCGTAGAGCAGGCCCCGCAAGATCGAACATAGCTCGTTGAGCCGTTCCTTTCCATCAACCTTGACGAAGACGTTGCTCATGTATTCTGGGTCAGTCTCTGGCATCTATGCGCTCCGAGGCTTGCACGTCTCAGCATCCTAGCGTGGTGGTGTCCGCTGTCGATATTGTGAACTCGCTTCGACTGCGCGAACGACCGCATCAGGATGCGCAAAGCGGAAGCCCTTAGGGCGGGCGCCTGCTCTCCTGGCCTATTAATTGATCTCACATGAAGAGGCGATACGGATAGACGTTTCTCGGCAGGTCCGCGACGTTCGCAATCGTCCTTGCCAGCTTTTGGGAGTAGCGGATGCTCACCGGCACGGGGTCGTAGAGTGCATCGTTGTTCCAATCCATCTTGGTCAGCGCCAGCGCCTCATGAGCGCTTAGCTCAAGAGGGCCACTGCCGGCATGGCGGATGAGCTGCAGCGGGCGCGGAATGCTCTTCTTTCCCTGATAATAGTCGCCCTTGGTCGAGACCTCGGGAGCATTTCCCGCCACCCATACGAGCGCGGAGTTGCCTGATCTCACTACCATCGTTCCTCGGGGCACGGGATAGCCGGACGGCCGTGTGGGAGGGGTCCGCTGGCCAGACTTGATCAACCAAACTCCACGCCAGCAAGATGCCGAACTGATCTCGATGCACTCGATCTCCGGTACGCCGGATAATGCATCGAACGCCCCTTCGATTTCGCCGTCCTTAAAGGCGGTAGTCTTGTGGATGACCATCCGCTTAGGAAGGTTGCCGCCATTGCGGCCTTGATAAAGCTCGAGACTGCGGGCGAGTACCGCTCGCATGTCGTCACGGCTCAGAAACGGATTTCTACGAGCCTCGGCAACGTCGGCGACCGGGTCGCGCGCCTCGAAGGCGACGAACTGCATGCCGCCGCCATCCATGTCGAAAACTTGTGAGCAGCACGTCACATAGTGCGCGTCTCGCTGATCGCCGCGGAGTGCATAAGCGAGCCCGATATAGGCGGTATCTGTTGGTACACCTTTCAGCGGTGCCAGTTTCCAGGGTGTGCCGGCGGCCTTCACATACAAGGCAGTCGCCAGGCGCCACGCAAGGGAAGCCTTATGGGCGAAGGTGAACGCTCGATCGTTGAGCACCTGGGTGGGGATATTGTATTTCGCGCCAAGGGCCTTGAGCGCATCATGCGCATCGAAGAACTTGCCGCGCGTAGCAGGATTCCAGCTGTCGGGAAAATGGACGAGCACGACGTCAAACGCGCTTCGCACCGTATCGAGCCGTCGGAGCGCGGCCTCCATTGCAAGAAAAAGCCGTGCTTGCGGGTCGCCCTCGCCTGGAAGCAGGTGCAGAAGATCGGGCCATTTGATGTGCGCGTCGCGCGGCGCAGCCTCAAGTGTGTTTCGGCATGGAATAAGGACCCCGTATTCGGGGTAATCGGCATCCAATCGGGGCTCTGACTCATTTCTGA
>NZ_VSSS01000134.1 GCF_008123425.1 Bradyrhizobium rifense | reverse complement strand
GCGTGATAGATACCCTCCTCGCAGATCATCCGCGAGACGAAATGCGCGATCAGCGCGGCTGCCATCAACGGCACGACCATGCCGTGATTGTCGGTCATCTCGGTCACGATCACGAAGGCGGTAATCGGCGCCTGCACGACCCCGGCGAAATACGAGACCATGCCGAGCAGCATGACCGCACCGAGCGGCGCGTCATGGAACAACGCCGCGATATTGCTGCCGATGCCGGCCCCGACGGCCAGCGACGGCGAGAAGATGCCGCCCGGTATGCCGCTGATCGCGGCAAAGGTGGTAGCCAGGAGCTTGAGAACGCCGAAGTCTCGCGGCAGCGGCGTGCCGTGATCCAGCGCCTCCTTCACCTGCACATAACCCGTGCCATAGATCGTGTCGCCGGATATCAGGCCGCAAATCGCGACGGCGAGGCCACAGGCAAATGCGAACCAGAGCGGATGACCCTTGATCGCGTGTCCGAGCGGATTCTTGAAGCCGCGCGCCATGGCGATGACAGCGCGGCTGAACAGCCCGCCCGCGAGGCCACCGACCACACCACAAAGCGGAACGGCCAGCCAATCGGTGCCACGCGCCAGCGACATCGCGCTGCTACCGAAATAGGCGTAATTGCCGGCCAGCGCGAGTGACGTCAGGCCGGC
>NZ_VSSS01000133.1 GCF_008123425.1 Bradyrhizobium rifense | reverse complement strand
AGATGTGTATAAGAGACAGATTTTTGGCTGAGATGCTCGGTGTTCGGCGTCCAAGCGTAACAACTGTTGCGCGTACACTTCAAGAAGCCGGAATCATTAAGTACAGGCGCGGCCATATAGAAATCGTTGATGTTGAAGCTATGCGCGAAAGCGCCTGCGAGTGCTACGAGACGGTCAGAGACCAGTATGAGCAATTGCTCGGGGCCCCGCTTGGGGGTTAAGGGTCAAAATCCGAAGAACTCACGTTGAGCACAATTGGTCTGCTGTGCTCCCGGAAGCAGACTTCCCATCCGGCCATTTAGGAGTACGGCCTAGTTTGATTTTTCGCAGTGGCCCAATTGGCCGCGAACCTGCGTTAGTTTCTAACTTCCGGGTTAACAATCATGGGGCCCGACCATGATCCTTCAGCAATCGAAATACGACCTATCGTTCGAAGAAAGGCTCGTCCAAGAAGCGAGGCGCCTAAGCGAAGAGGCTAATCGATTGCCAATCTGCGAAGAGCGCGAAGAGCTTCTTAGACAGGCCCGTCAGGCGGATACCGCCTCTCACATGACCGAATGGCTTCCCTGTGTAGGATTGCGAGCGCCGAAGTAAGGGCGCCTCAGTGGGCTGTTTTCGTTTTGTGCCGACCCTTGAGATGCCTCAAGGAATCAAGTCCTCCGTGAACACGTTGCGAACGCGAGCCTATCCACCACCGGAACGCGTGATAAGGGCGGCCTATTTCGGCGAGTACCGAAGATCGAATGCCTTTGTCGAGTTTTTCGGAGATGAAGGTCTGCAGGGACGGGGACACCTGTGCGTCCGTGTCGATGGCACGTTGAGCGACTGCGTCGGCGACATCGGAGGTCGCGTCCCTGGACCAGCCCTCGATCGCATTGAAGACGACAATCCGGACGGGGTAGCTGTAGTCGCCGGAGATAATGAGGCGGATGACTGTTTCAAGATCGGTTTCGGTCTCGTCGGTCTCGCGCCAGGCGCACCCGGCGCGGGCACCGAAGTCCTCGAGGACGAGATAAACGTCGCGGTCGAGACGATCGGTCGGCACGATCGAGGGCGAGGTACGCATACGCAAACTCCACAAACGGCGCTGATCCAATTGCGGGCGCAGACCGATCGTTCCCTGGTCGGGTCCAGAGTGTCAATGTCGCCAGCCGTCCTTGTCGATCTCGGGGCCGCCGTCGGCCGGGAGGTTGCAGCGCGGGCAGGGCGCGCCGGCGGCGCCGCACGGGCTATCCGATGGCCGGCCGGGATCGGTCTCGCAGACCCAGCCGATGTCGCCACAGGGTCTCGCACTTCATCGTCGTCCACTGAGGGCGGCCTTACCCCTTATCCTCGGTCCAGCTCTGGCTACCGCACTCGCATTTGAACATCCGCACCGTTCGACCAGTGAGCGAGTCGAGCATTGACCGAACCAGAGCAGGCTTCTTGCCGCACTCGTTGCAGGATCGCATGGGGTTGGGGTCGTACCTGGAAAAGACTTGGTTTTTAAAATCGCGGTCCACTGGCACTACCTCGCCGTTGAGCGATTCGTTAAGTGCCAAAGTGTACACTTGTTCCCTGGCGGTCTTCACTTCGCGGAGACAGTTTCAGCCGCCTCCCGTTTCGCAAGAGCCGGAGCGGCTTCTGCCCGCTCTAGCCATTCGGCGGCAAACAAGAGCCACTGAGCTTTCGAGGACGGGTCGCGCGTGATCCCTGCCTGCCTGCGGCACTCCACATACTCGCGACGGAACTTGGCTGCCTCCTCGAACATGGCGCCTAACTGTGGCTCGCTAAATCCAAGGATACGTTTGAGCCGCGATGCAGTCTTAGCGATGACGCTCAAGAGCGCAAGAGGGTCAGGTTTGGCCATGCCCAAAGGTACGGCGCCACCCGGTGATGGTTTGATCCATGTCAGGCGAACTGCCAAATTCAATCTAAGCCACTAGGGTTAAAAAAGGCCAGTAAACTTCAGCCAGTCAGGCCACCGTTCCCAACGACAGGAACCCTTCGCCAGCGAAAGAACCGGGGAAGGCGTGCTATCTCGCCGAGCGATCGTCACAGGTCTCACACTTCATCGTCGCCCGGCGGAGAGACGGCCCCGGTTGGGGACTTGGGGGACAAATAGACCGGGGCCGCTCCGCCCAGCATCGGCAGCTGCCGGGCATACAATCAATCTGCCTCCCTCGCCGCTAGTTCCAAGCTGTTCGTTGCACGTTGGATTCGTGGTCCTCCGCCGGCAATGATGCGAAGCTGTTGCTATTCGCGTCTCGGAGGAGAAACCCGATGCGCCTTGCATTGCCATATCTGGGAATTGGTCTGTGCGCGTCGCTGGCGGCGTGGATGTCAGTGATGCTGCTTTACTGACGCGGGAATAGGTCGGCGCCGAACTGTCTGGTAGCATGTCGGCGGCGAAGGCTTGTGCGCGCTCCTCGATCGCGTCATGCCATGGCTTTTTTTTGGCACCATGTGCGCGTCACTGCATTCCAACGTCATGAGCGAAGCTGATTTTGCGAAATATTTGCAACAAGCCGAGACTTGCCTCAACGAGGCACAGAAGGCGACCCGCGAGGTTGACAAAGA
>NZ_VSSS01000132.1 GCF_008123425.1 Bradyrhizobium rifense | reverse complement strand
TCCTTTCACGCAGGAATTTTTAGCTGAGATGCTCGGTGTTCGGCGTCCGAGCGTAACAACCGTTGCGCGTACACTTCAAGAAGCCGGAATCATTAAGTACAGGCGCGGCCATATAGAAATCGTTGATGTTGAAGCTATGCGCGAAAGCGCCTGCGAGTGCTACGAGACGGTCAGAGGCCAGTATGAGCAATTGCTCGGGGCGCCGCTTGGGGGTTAAGGGTCAAATCCGAAGAACTCACGTTGAGCACAATTGGTCTGCTGTGCTCCCGGAAGCAGACTTCCCATCCGGCCATTTAGGAGTACGGCCTAGTTTGATTTTCGCAGTGGCCTAATTTAGCCGCGAACCTGCGTTAGTTTCTAACTTCCGGGTTAACAATCATGGGGCCCGACCATGATCCTTCAGCAATCGGAATACGACCTAGCGTTCGAAGAAAGGCTCGTCCAAGAAGCGAGGCGCCTAAGCGAAGAGGCTAATCGATTGCCAATCTGCGAAGAGCGCGAAGAGCTTCTTAGACGGGCCGTCAGGCGGATACCGCCTCTCACATGACCGAATGGCTTCCCTGTGTAGGATTGCGAGCGCCGAAGTAAGGGCGCCTCAGTGGGCTGTTTTCGTTTTGTGCCGACCCTTGAGATGCCTCAAGGAATCTAGTCCTCCGTGAACACGTTGCGAACGCGAGCGTATCCACCACCGGAACGCGTGATAAGGGTGGCCTATTTCGGCCAGTACCGAAGCTCGAATGCCTTCGTCGAGTTTTCGGAGATGAAGGCCTGCAGGGACGGGGACACCTGTGCGTCCGTGTCGATGGCACGTTGAGCGACGGCGTCGGCGACATCGGAGGTCGCGTCCCTGGACCAGCCCTCGATCGCATTGAAGACGACAATCCGGACGGAGTAGCTGTAGTCGCCGGAGATAATGAGGCGGATGACTGTCTCAAGATCGGTTTCGGTCTCGTCGGTCTCGCGCCAGGCGCAGCCGGCGCGGGCGCCGAAGTCCTCGAGGACGAGATAGATGTCGCGGTCGAGGCGATCGCCCGGCACGATCGAGGGCGAGGTACGCATACGCAAACTCCACAAACGGCGCTGACCCAATCGCGAGTGCTGGCCGATCGTTCCCTGTCAGGCGCCACGCGTCAATGTCGCCAGCGGCGCTGCACCGGCACATCGGGCGGCGATGCCTGATGGTTGGGCGCTAGCATATTTCCGACCCCAGCGAGCCAATTTAATTTTTGCAGGGAGCTGTTTTGACCAGACGAGCCGCGCCGCAGTTGATCTGATACCGGCATGGAATTCACCGCAGACGAGTGCCGGCAAAAGGCCGCCGATAAGCAGGCGCAGGCTGAGCGCCATGTTGGACGTTGCAGGGAGAAACTTCAAAATGCGGCCGCTGCGTGGCGGTTGCTCGCAAGCAGGATAGAGGAATGCTCAAAAGAATAAGGCCGCCTCAGTTGGCGGCCTTCTGCGGCCGGGCGCGATCGAGGGCGTCCGTCGGCGGCGCTTCGGGCTGGACCAAGCGCGATAGATCGTCGGGCGAGTTCATGGCTGGCAAGAAGCCGGGCAGCGCCAAGAAGGCCGCCAAGAAGTTCAAGGGCGTGCGTGTCGAGAAATAAGCGACGAAGAAAACGGCGCGGACGCAAAGCAAAGGGCCGCTGTCCGGAGACAACGGCCCTTCACGTTCCCAGGGTTTCAATAATTTCGCAATGAAATGGCTTAGCCAGCCCCCGGTTCGCCCATTTTTTCTTGCGGTTCCCGCCATAACGCAGGATGTAAATTTGGAGAGACGGCCCCGGCGGGGGGCTGGGGGCAGTAGGCCAGGGCCGCTCTGCCAGCCAGCATCGAATGACGATGCTTGGCAAGATATTAATCGAATGCCGGCGGGGCTGGTTCCAAGGAGACAATTTCAACCTTAGACTCATGGCGGCCCGCTCGCATTGCATCCGGTCTTCGAGAGAAACTGGCCATTGATCTTCTCGATGTGAATGCGGTCGTTGACTGGTAGCACGTCGGCGGCGAAGGCTTGTGCGCGCTCCTCGAGCGCCTCATGACCTCGCGTTTTTTGGCACCATGTGCGCGTCACTGCATTCCAACGTCATGAGCGAAGCTGATTTTGCGAAATATTTGCAACAAGCCGAGACTTGCCTCAACGAGGCACAGAAGGCGACCCGCGAGGTTGACAAAGAGGCGTGGCTTGAGCTCGCCGAAGACTGGATGGTCATGGCAACCAAAGCTCAACGGACACTGGCTGCCAGCCGGAAGCGCCAAGATCAAGACTGAGTTCAAACTTAGGAACCAAGCGCGCCGGACACGGTTGGCAAGTCGTTTTTGAAACGGCTCCAAGGAGGGCGGCATGCGCCGCAGAGTGAAGCAGACGCGTTCGTTGGAAGAGCGAATGGCCGAACAGGCCGCCAAGCTTAAAGCGATGGCCGATCAGTTACCAGCCGGGACCGAACGTGAAGCGCTGCTCAAGCGAGCAAGGATTGTCGAGACCGGTGCGCACCTAGGTGATTGGCTGAACTCTCCGGGTCTGCGGCAATCCGACTAATCGGGCTTTTTCCGAACGACACCGGCAACGAAGCCGCCGGGCATCCGGGGAACATCGTCGAGGTCGTCGGCGTCGATGCGATTGCAGACCGGACATGGCGCGCCAGCGCCCCCGCAATCGCAAGCGCGCCCACCGAGCCAAGGGCGCTCCGGGTGGTTCTCGCAAACCCAGCGGCAGCTGTCACATCGTCCGCAGAATTTCATGGCGATCAATGCATCGTCGGAAAAGCGGCAGAGAGCGGCTCCGGCCAGGCTTGGGGACGGGGGTACGCCGGAGCCGCTCTGCCAGCTCGGCGGCGAGCCAGCA
>NZ_VSSS01000131.1 GCF_008123425.1 Bradyrhizobium rifense | reverse complement strand
GGCCGGGACGAAGGAACGGCCATCGGCTCGAACAAAGGAACTGAACGATAAGAGGAGCAAGCGATGACGTAACCCTATCAATCGTTCCCAGCCGAGGTCTGCGAGAGGATGAGACGAGATGGAGGTTCGGTCTTCCGGCGCATGCGAACACTGGTGACCCAAATGGCCCCAATCGAGGCCTTTCCGCTAATGAGAACGCATGCGCGCTGATATCCATGATGGCCCGGAGCAAATGCTCCAATCAGAGGCCGGATACATTGATGCAAGACCGCTCACCGCCAGCTCGGCGAAACCACTTGCAACGCACGGCCGGACCATACATTTTGGTCACAAGCGTCGGTTTGGCGCTCAGTTGCAACCTTCCGGTCTGCCCCTATGAACCGACCATTTGGCTACGCCGCCTCAACAAAAGCGATGGGCCATAAGCGGACCTTGGTTGTATCCCGACGTTCATGTATACTCGTGGCCGCATCCAGACTGATGGTCGGAGTTTCCTTGAATCAAAGGAGCTTTTGTCATGACGAAAAATGATATTACCCGCCGCCACATACTTTACAGTGCCACGACCGCTGGTTTCGTGGCTGCAGCGCCCACCGTTACGGTGCATGCGCAATCGGCACGAAAGACCTTCGTCTTTCTTAGCGGAGCTTTTTGTGGAGGTTGGATATGGCGCCGTGTCACCGACCGGCTCGAACATGAGGGGCACAAAGTCTTCGCTCCGTCACTCACGGGTTTAGCCGAGCGCTCGCATTTACTGAGCAGGGACGTCAATCTGGACACCCACATCGCCGACGTCGTCAACCTGATCAGATGGGAAAGTCTCGAGAACGTCTGCCTCGTGGCGTGGTCCTTAGCCGGCTATGTAGGCTCGGGCGCACTTGAAAGCATCGGCGATCGCGTCTCATCGGTTGTATGGCTTGATGCCTTCATTCCCGCCGACGGACAAAGAGGGGCGGACACTGCGGCCGAGGCGGTTCGCAAAGGCATCCAAGCGGCCATCGACAAGGGCGAACCTGGCGTTCGCGGATTGGTGAAGATTTCGACCGACGTCATCGTTGCCGAGCGAGATCGGGGATTCGTCGAATCCAAGGCTACACCGCATCCGATCGGCGCTTATCTCCAGCCGATCAAGTTGTCTGGTGCGCTCCAAAAGGTGGCAAAGAAGACATATATCCGTCTCCCAAAATATCCACTGCCACCCTTCGATAGAGCACTGGCAGACTGCAAGAGCGATAAGTCCTGGGTTACGTTCGAACTGCCGGACGTCGGGCACATGGCCATGCTTGATGCACCGGATCGCTTGAGCGATTTAATACTGCAAGCTGCGTGAGATCGACCTCACTATGCGTGCGGCCACGCTGAAGTACGGGGCGTCCGTTTCGGGTCTTGGTCGTGTAAAAACACCTTCCGCGGGAGGGCGGTGAGAAGCGAGGACGGTTCGGTCTCAGGCCGCGATCGCAGCGATCAGCGGCTTGATCCCGACGATGTTCATGACCCTTGTTAGATTGTAGGCCAGAACCGAAAGAGCCATCTCGGCGGCTACTTTCGGAAGCGTTTTGGTCAGGAAGTGTGTCGCGCCCATGCGGGCCTTCATTGTGCCGAACGGATGCTCGACGGTCTCGCGACGTTGACGCATAGCCATCGGGTTCGCATCAAGGCGCTGCTGCACAGCATCGAGCAGATGTTCATGCTCCCAT
>NZ_VSSS01000130.1 GCF_008123425.1 Bradyrhizobium rifense | reverse complement strand
GCGACGATCGACGCCAACGGCTTGCTGACGGTATCGAGCACCAACGACTACGCGTCCTCGACGATCGGCTCGAGCGCCGCGGGCGGCGTCATCGGTGGTACGCTTACCTCGGCGCTGACCTTCTCGACGGCGTCTGCGCCCACGCAGGATACCGTTGCACAGACGGCCCGTACCAACCTGGTCAGCCAGTACAACAACATCCTCCAGCAGATCGACTCGACCTCGCTCGACTCGTCCTTCAACGGTGTCAACCTCCTGAACGGCGACCAGCTCAAGCTGGTGTTCGACGAGACCGGCAAGTCGAACCTCAACATCACCGGCGTAACCTACAACTCCAAGGGTCTGGGCCTCGCCGCACTGACCGGCGGTGTCGACTTCATCGACAACGCCGCCACCAACAAGGTGCTGACCAATCTGAACACCGCGTCGAGCACGCTGCGTTCGGAAGCCTCCGCCTTGGGTTCGAACCTGACGATCGTGCAGGTTCGTCAGGACTTCAACAAGAACCTGATCAATGTGCTGCAGACCGGTTCGTCGAACCTGACGCTGGCCGACACCAACGTCGAAGCGGCCAATAGCCAGGCGCTGTCGACCCGCCAGTCGATCGCGGTCTCCGCGCTGTCGCTGGCCAACCAGTCGCAGCAGAGCGTGCTGCAGCTGCTCCGCTAACAAGCGGACGACATCGCAAGCAAGATCCGGCGGCGGGGCTTCGGCCCCGCCGTTTTTTTCGTTCGGCGTTGTTCGCCAATCCGGATTGAGGGGGCGGGGAGCAATCGAAAAAGTAACCAGCGGTTATGGTTAATGGATAGTAAGCGGAAAAATCGCCAACGATTTCAGGCTGATTGCGAGGCCTGCCAACACGTCACAATGGTTTATGGTGAACCGGCGCTTATGACAGTGAGGCGCGTTTCACCCTTTGTTAGCCATGTCAGCGCACCCTGTGGCCGTCACTCGATCCAGAAGCGATCGAACGAAGACGCGTAAGCCAGAAGGGTAAGAGTCATGTCCGGTATTGTTCTCTCTGCGTCGGTTCGTCAGAACCTGCTCTCTCTCCAGTCCACCGCCGATCTTCTCGCCACGACACAGAACCGTCTGTCGACGGGCAAGAGCGTGAACTCGGCTCTGGACAATCCGACCAACTTCTTCACGGCACAGTCGCTCGACAACCGCGCCAGCGACATCAACAACCTGCTCGATGGCATCGCCAACGGCGTGCAGGTGCTGCAGGCCGCCAACACCGGCCTGACCTCGCTGCAAAAGCTGATCGACAGCGCGAAGTCGATCGCCAACCAGGCGCTCCAGACCACGGTCGGCTACTCCACCAAGTCCAACGTCTCCACCACGATCTCGGGTGCGACGGCGGCCGACCTGCGTGGCACCACCAGCTTTGCCAGTGCTTCTGCTTCCAGCAACGTCCTGTTCGACGGCACGGCCGGCGGCATC
>NZ_VSSS01000129.1 GCF_008123425.1 Bradyrhizobium rifense | reverse complement strand
CGAGGAGGGTATCTATCACGCGCTCGCAAAAGGCTTCGTCGAGCGGGCGACGCGTCCGCGTGAGGGGGAGGGAAGATGAGCCGTTTCTGGAGCAGCCTGACGCATGGTTTGAAGCCCTACGTGCCGGGCGAACAGCCCCGCATCGCGGACCTGGTCAAGCTGAACACCAATGAGAACCCGCTCGGTCCGTCTCCGCGTGCGCTGGACGCGATCCGCGACGCGGCAGCCGATACGCTACGTCTTTATCCGGACCCGCAGGCGACCGCGCTGCGGGCCGCCCTGGCCACCTATCACGGCGTGAGACCCGAGCAGGTGTTCGTCGGCAATGGCTCGGACGAGGTGCTGGCGCATGCCTTCGTCGCGCTGCTGAAGCACGATGCACCGCTGCTCTTTCCCGACATCACCTACAGTTTCTACCCCGTCTATTGCGGTCTGTTCGGCATCGCCTACGAGACCGTGCCGCTCGATCAGGCCATGCAGATCCGCGTCGCCGATTATCGCCGGCCGGCCGGCGCCATCATCGTCCCCAATCCGAACGCACCGACGGGGATCGCGCTCTCTCGCGCCGAGATCACGACGCTGCTGGAAGAGCACCCGGACGTGCCTGTGGTCGTCGACGAGGCCTATGTCGATTTCGGCGCCGAGACCGCGATTCCGCTGGTGGCGTCGCATCGGAATCTCCTTGTCGTGCAGACCATGTCCAAGTCGCGCGCCCTGGCCGGGCTGCGGGTCGGATACGCGATCGGCGATGCCGATCTGATCGATGCGCTGACGCGCGTGAAGGACAGTTTCAATTCATATCCGCTCGGCCGGCCCGCCCAGGCCGGCGCGATCGCCTCCCTGGAGGACGATGCCTATTTCCAGCAGAGCCGCGTTCGCGTGATCGAGGGCAGGGAGCGGCTGACCCGCGGACTGAAGGCTGCCGGTTTCGAGGTGCTGCCGACCCTGGCCAACTTCGTGTTCGCGCGCCATCCCGCGCATCTAGGGGCCGCGCTTGCGGCGGCGCTGCGGGAGCAGGCGGTGATCGTCCGCCATTTTTCCGCGGCTCGCATCTCGGACTATCTGCGGATCACCGTCTGCACGGACGAGCAGATCGACCGGCTGTTGTCGGCGTTGTCCAGGATCCTGAAATAACGACAGGTGGTGGGCGTCACCGGTCGCTGTTGCTAGACCACAGCCGCCGTAGGGTGGGCAAAGCGGAGCGTGCCCACGACTTCTTTCTTGCCACTCGTTGCGAGATGGTGGGCACGGCGCAAGTGC
>NZ_VSSS01000013.1 GCF_008123425.1 Bradyrhizobium rifense | reverse complement strand
AGTAAGACTAACCCACCCTACAGCATCTAGTTCTGCTTCTTCCTGGCCGGTGCAGCCTTCGCAGGCTCACGCTTCGCCCCATCCAGCGCGCTGTCCTTGCCGGCCTTCAGCACCTCGTCCGAGAGCTCGCTCGAGCCTGCAATGCGCGCCAGCAGCATGGTGCCGGCCATCGTGGCCAGCGTCGCGATTGCCTGCTTGCGCGCGGCCTTGCGCGGCAAATTGGGGATGAAGTCGGTCATCATCTCGACCATCTCGTCGAGCTTGCCGGCAAATGCCTTTCGCGTCTTCGGGCTCTCGCGGGCGATCTCGGCGCCGAGCGCGGGGATCGAGCAGCCATGGCCGGGATTGTCGCGGTGGAGCGCTGAAAGATAAGTCTCGACGATCTGGGCGAGCTGCTTCTCGGGCGCGACCTGATCGGACTGCTTGCGCCAGTGTTCCATCGAGCGGTCCATGGCGTAGTCAAAGGCCTCGATCACCAGCGCCTCGCGGGAATCGAAATGCGCGTAGAAGCCGCCATGGGTCAGCCCCGCCTCCTTCATGAGGTCGGCGACGCCAATGCCGTGGGCGCCCTTTTCGCGCAGCCGCACGGAGGCCTTCTTCACGATGCGGTCGTGGGTTTCCTGCTTGTGTTCCCGAGAATAGCGCATGCGGCTCTCATTGGATGTCGGAGGTCATCTCATAACACGGATATCGGTCAGGCGGCGCATTAATTCCCGGTAAAATTGCTGCCGATCATGGAAAAGGTTGCAGTTGCATGGACTGCGAGGGCGCCCTTGCCGTCGCGCACAAAGCCTTCGGTGTAGCTGGTCTGGCGCCCCAGCTTGATGATCCTGCCTTCGGCCGAGATCAGCCCCGAACGGACCGAGAGCGGACGCAGGAAGGTCATCTTCAGGTCGAGGGTGACCGATCCCTGCCCGGGCTCCAGCCGCGTCGAAATCGCGCAGCCCATGGCGGTGTCGAGGAGTGCGGCGGCAGTCGCCCCATGCAGGAGCCCGATGGTATTTTCGAGGTCCTCGCGCGGCTCCAGTTCCATCACGATCCGGCCCGGCTCGACCACCGCCATGATGAAGCCGATCAGTTTTGCGAAGGGCGGCGGCGGCAGCCGGCCATCACGGATGCCGAGCATGGCGTCGATGCCGGACAATCCCATAGCCACTTTCGCGACCGGCGCAGGAACTTGCCAGTCCACCACGCGCTCGCGGCGCCGCGCGGGCGAAAACAGGTCGAGTTGAGTGGGATCGGTCATAGGTTGCCTCTTTGTATGATTATTATCATACTATGCTGCGGACTTCGCGCTGGCAACTCCGTCCTACCGCTTGACAAGGGAGGCATTTCGGCCCGGAAGTAATCTCGACGCGCGCGCCTTGCGCATGTCCACGAAACCTTCGAGATCCCGATGGAAATGCTCAACAATCACTGCGGCGTGACGCGCGATGCGCGCGGCGTCGTTGATGTCGCGATCTGCAATGCCGGCGCGCTGAATATTTTGGGCTCGCCCGTAACCGACGCGATGCGCGAAGGCCTGCAAAAGCTCGCCACCGACCGCAGCATCCGAATCGTGGTGCTGCGCGGCCAGAGCGAGAAGAGCATGATCGGCGGCGCCGACATCAAGGAGATGGCGAAGCTCGACCAGAAATCGGCCGAAGCGTTCATCAGCCGCCTGCGCGATCTCTGCGAGGCCGTGCGCCAGTTCCCTGCCCCCGTGATCGCACGCATGCCCGGCTGGTGCCTCGGCGGGGGGCTCGAGGTCGCCGCCGCCTGCGATTTCCGCGTTGCCGCGCATGATGCGCATTTCGGCATGCCCGAGGTGCGCGTCGGCATCCCCTCGGTCATTCACGCGGCGCTGCTGCCGCGCCTGATCGGCTGGGCCCGCGCGCGCTGGCTGGTGATGACCGCGGAAAATATCGACGCGCCGACGGCGCTGGCCTGGGGACTGGTCGACAAGATCGCGCCGGCCGGCGGACTGGATGCCGAGATCGAGCATCTCGTGACCGCGCTGCTCGAATGCGGCCCCGAGGCGCTGCGGTCGCAGAAGGCGCTGCTACGGCAATGGGAGGAACTGCCGCTGACGGAGTCGGTGAATCTCAGCGTCAAGGTGTTTGGCGAGTCGTTCCTGACCGACGAGCCGACGCGGCTGATGCAGGCATTTGTGAACCGGAAGCGGTAGGCAGCCCTCCTCCGTTCGAACGACCAATTCTCATCCGAACCACGACAATTTCTCATGCCGGGCGCGGTTGCATTTTTTGCGTCGCATCATATGATGACCATAATCTAAATCGCCATTGCCAAGGAGTTTGTCATGGCCGAAGCCGCCGATCCCGTCGTCATCGTCTCCGCCGCCCGCACCCCGCTCGGCCGCTTCATGGGCGAATTGTCGCCGCTCGCCGCGCACAAGCTCGGATCGCACGTCATCAATGCGGCGCTGGAACGCGCCAAGCTTGCGCCCGAGAAGGTCGACGAGGTGTTCATGGGCTGCGTGCTGCCGGCCGGCCAGGGCCAGGCGCCGGCGCGTCAGGCTGCACGTAGCGCGGGCCTTCCTGACGCGACCGGCGCGACGACCGTCAACAAGGTCTGCGGCTCCGGCATGAAGGCGACCATGCTGGCGCACGACATCATCCGCGCCGGCTCGGCCGAGATCGTCGTCTCCGGCGGCATGGAGAGCATGAGCAACGCGCCGTATCTTCTGGCAAAAGCCCGCGGCGGCTATCGCGCCGGTCACGACCGCATCATCGACCACATGATGATGGACGGCCTCGAGGACGCCTACGAGACCGGCCGCTCCATGGGCGATTTCGGCGAGGCGACCGCGGAAGCCTACCAGTTCACCCGCAAGGACCAGGACGCCTACGCGATGGAGACGCTGAGCCGCGCGCGCAAGGCGGTCGAGGGCGGTGCGTTCAAGGCCGAGATCGCGCCGATCACGCTGACCGAGAAAGCCGGCCAGCGCGTGATCGCCAACGACGAGCATCCGCTGAAGGTGGATCCCGCAAAGATTCCCGGATTGAAGGCGGCGTTCCGCGCCAACGGCACGATCACACCGGCCGCCTCCTCCGCGAACGCCGACGGCGCCGCCGCGCTGGTGCTGACGAAGCGCTCGCTCGCCGATCGCAACGGCCTGCCCGCACTCGCCGTGATCAAAGGGCACGCCACCCACAGCCAGGAGCCGCAATGGTTCACCACCGCGCCGATCCCGGCGATCCGCAAACTGCTCGACAAGGTCGGCTGGAGCGCAGGCGACGTCGATCTGTTCGAGATCAACGAAGCGTTTGCGGTCGTCGCGATGGCAGCGCAGCGCGATCTCGGCATTCCCCGCGAGAAGCTGAATATCAATGGCGGCGCATGTGCGCTCGGCCATCCCATCGGCGCGACCGGTGCGCGGCTGATCGTGACGCTGCTGCATGCGCTCGAGGCCAACAACCTCAAGCGCGGCGTCGCGGCACTCTGCATCGGCGGCGGCGAGGCCACTGCGATTGCGATGGAGCGTCTCTCGCACTGACCCCGATGACGTCCTAAAATGAGGGAAGTCTGTCATTTCAGACTTCTCGTTTTCGTGTCAGACTGCAACAATGACGCGGGTCTCCCAAAACCCGTTAACCTGGATTGAGGGGCAATGATTTCGAACTGGCTTTCGGCCGCGCTCGGCCGCCGCAACATCCACTACGGCTGGGTGATGGTCGGCGTGACCTTCTTCGCCGCGCTGATCAGCGCCGGCACGGTCGGCGCGCCCGGCGTGTTCATCGTTCCGCTCCAGAAGGAGTTCGGCTGGAGCACGGCGCAGATCTCCTCCGCGCTCTCGATTCGCTTTATCCTGTTCGGGCTGATGGCGCCGTTCGCAGCCGCGCTGCTCAATCGCTACGGCCTGCGCAATGTCACGTTGACCGCGCAGCTCATCGTCGTCTCGGCGCTGGTGCTCTCGCTCGGCATGACCGAGATCTGGCAGCTCGTGGCTCTCTGGGGCGTGGTGATCGGCATCGGCACCGGCATGACCGCGCTGGTGCTGGGCGCCACCATTTCCACGCGCTGGTTTGCCGCGCGGCGCGGCCTCGTCGTCGGCATCCTGACCGCGAGCGTCGCCACCGGTCAGCTCGTGTTCCTGCCGTTGCTGGCAAGCCTCACCGAACGCTACGGCTGGCGCCTGGCACTCGGCTTCGTCTGCATCATGCTCGGCGTTTCTGCACTGGCAGTGCTGCTCGTGATGCGCGACCGCCCGAGCGATGTGGGCTTGCGCCCGTTCGGCGACGAAGGCACAGAGCCCCTGCCCGCGCCGCCCGTGAACCACGGCTCGATCACCGGTGTTGCGCTCGGCACGCTGCGCGACGCCTCGAAGTCGAGCGCGTTCTGGATCCTGTTTGCAACGTTCTTCGTCTGCGGCGCCTCGACCAACGGCCTCGTGCAGGTGCATCTGATTCCGATGTGCCTCGACTTCGGCATCCCGCAGGTGCAGGCGGCGAGCCTGCTCGCAGCGATGGGCATCTTCGACTTCTTTGGCACCATCATGTCGGGCTGGCTGTCGGACCGTTATGACAATCGCTTCCTGCTGTTCTGGTACTACGGCCTGCGCGGTCTCTCGCTGATCTTCCTGCCGTTCAGCGATTTCTCGTTCTATGGCCTGTCGATCTTCGCGATGTTCTACGGCCTCGACTGGATCGCGACCGTTCCGCCGACCGTCCGCCTCACCGCGCAGAAATTCGGACCCGAACGTGCCAATCTGGTGTTCGGCTGGATCTTTGCCGGCCATCAGCTCGGCGCCGGTGCGGCCGCCTTCGGCGCGGGCCTGTCGCGGACGCTGCTCCAGAGCTATCTGCCCGCCTTCTTCGTGGCTGGAGCGCTCTGCGTGTTTGCCTCGCTGATCGTGCTGGGGCTCTCGCGGCAACCAAAGCCGCAAGCAAAGCCCGCGATGGCCTAGTACCGGAGCGTGGTGGTGACGCCGAATACCGCGGCGTCACCGATCCGAGACACACCGGTTGGATCGTTCGGGTTCGGGATGCCGCCGGAGGGACGCACCACGTACTGGAAGTAAGGCGCGATCAGCCAGCCCGGCTTGATGTGCGCCTCGTAGATGATTTCGAGCAAGGCCTCGCTGCTGCGCACCGGGCTTTGGATACCGCTGAAGATCTGCGTATCGACGTCGAGGCTTCTTGCTGCGCCCGAAATCCGCATATAGGCCACCCCGATCCCGAACCGATCGAGCGGACGGCCCGGCGTAAAGCCGACGAAGCCGACGCCGCCGTCGAGATAGAGGTCGATCAGGTTGCGATCCGGCGGGCTGTAGGCGATGCGGCCGAACGCGGTGACGCCGGGTATCGAGGCCGACACGGTCTTTTCGGTTTCTGTCCCCGGCGGCCGCCAGAGGGCCTGCTCGACGACGGCGTAGATTCCGTAATTGCCGCGAAGCTTCGCCGGAATGCCGGATCCGGTCGGGTCTGCAAGCGAGAAGCCGTCCGCAGTGAAGCGCTGGCTGTCGAAGTCGCCGAAATGATACCAGCCGCCAGGCGTGACATTGCCGGCAAGCGAGCTTCCGCCGATGTCGACATGATAGTCGAAGTGGACCTGCCCGATGACCCAGGGCGGATCATTGACACGAAACGCGAGACCATGATTGTCGCGCGTCTGCGGATCGCCATCGCCGGGCGCGGCTGGATTGCCGTTGAACACCGCGCCGAAGACGGTGACGTTGTCCGCGACCTGGGCCTTGATGCGAATGCCGGGCACTGCGATCGGCGGCGCCGGGCCTCCGGCCGGCAAATTGGTGGCCTTGATCGCGGGCCAGCCGAAGGTGCCGTTGATGAAGAGGTCGTCGGTCTGGCTGTCGAAGAACTCGACATCGGCCGCCTGCTGGCCCGCCCTGATGTTCAGACGGTCGTTGAAGAAGCTCTGCTCGAAATAGGCGTTGTAGAGCCGCTGGTCGGGCAGCGCCTCGATCTCGCTGATGGTGGCGAGATTTTGGATGTAATTCCTGGTGAGCCCGCGGCCGTAGATGATGTAGCCATTGGCGTAGAAGCGGCCGCCGGTCCAGCCGACGAGCTTGTCGAGATCGGCGTCGACTGACAGATCGAGCCGGCCGAAATGAATGGCGCCGCGCGAGACGCCGCCGGACACGTTGCCGATGTTGTCGGCAATGTAGGTCGCGCCGAAATTCAGCCCCTTGTTGGCAAGCCCGTCATGCCACTCGTTGAACCATTTTGGGAACAGCCAGTCGGCAGCGCTCTCATCCTTGGCGCCGGCGAACGCGCTGGTGCTCGCGAACATCACCGCCGCGATCACCAGCGAACGTCGCAATCCTGATGTCTGGGCAATCGCATTCACGGCTGACACCGGCTGCCAGCTATTTTTTGAAGATGCCGGTGCGCCGCATGAACAGATAGGCAAGGCCGATCGAGGTCACCATCAGTGCCGCCGCCCAGAGGAAGCCCTCGTCCACGTCGGTGAGCGGCAGGCCCTTGGTGTTCATGCCGAAGATGCCCGTGATCAGCGTCGGCGGCAGCAGCAGCGTCGTCACGATCGAGAGCGTGTGGAGGTGGCGATTGCTCTCCTCCTCGTTCTTGAAACGCAGCTCCTCCTCGAGCAGACGGCTGCGCTCGCGGAGCTCGACGATGTCGTGGTCGAGACCGTCGAGCCGCTGGGCGAGCTTGCCGGCCTGAATGCGCAAGCCCGGCGACAAATGATCGGTATTCTTCTGGTCGAGCCGATGGAACAGCACGCGCAGGCCGGTGAGTTGGCGGTGCAGCCGCACACATGTCCGGCGCAATCTTCCGAGCGTGCGGCGCATCTCCGGCTTTACATCATCAGCCAGAATTCGTTCCTCAATGCCGTCGACTTCCTGGCCGAGCTTGTCAGCCATCCTGTCGAGCGTGTCGGCGACCTCGTCGACGATCTTCTCCAGGAGATGGGCGACATTGTCGACGCGATAGCCGCCTTCGAGCACGCGCCGGGTCGCGTCCGCCGAGCACAGCGCCTGATGGCGGCCGGAGACCAGCAGATGCTCGGTCATGGCGAAGCGCAGGAACGCGGTCTCTTCGGTAGCAGCATCGATGTCGCGGACGAGATCGGAGAACACGCCGTAGACGCAGTGGTCGATGACGTGCAGCTGCTGGAACGTGTCGTTCGACAGCAGGAGATCGCGCGCCAGCGGCGGCAGCTGCGATGCCGCGATCCACGGCCGCGCGCGAGCATCTGTCAAATTGAAATGCAGCCAGAGCCGGCCGTCATGGCTGAACTCGATCGGGTGGTCGATCGGCAGCGCCTCGGCGCTGCCGTCGCCATGCAAACGAAACGCCCACACCAATCCGGGAATGACGAGCGCGACATCCGATGTCGCGCTGACAAGCTTAGCCGGCTCAGCCATGCTGACCCCACGTCGTTGCAGCCCAATCCCGGGGAGCCGTTATTGGCCTCCTCCGGGTCCTCCGTGCAGTCAATTACGCCAGTGTTACAGTTTGATGATGGCGCGCCGCCCTACTCCGCGGCCAGCCCCGTCGCGACCGCCGCCTGGGCTTCCTTGATGTAATCGTGCACCACGCGGCCGAACGGCAATGTCAAATCGGCGATGTAGTGATGCGCGCCGATACAGCGGCGGACCGGGAAATCCGCAACCGGGGCGTTGACGTGCGGCACCAGATGCAGCCGGCCGGGACCCATCCAGGAGCCCTTCGGAACGATGTCGACCAGGTTGATGGCGACGAGCTGGCAGACCTCGAGGTGGCCATCGACGCCCGGGATCATCTTCAGATTAACTTGCGTCTTCGACAGCGTGGCGCGGGTGAGATCGCCATTGCCGGCCATGCTCTCGTGCTTGTAGCCCATCGTGCCCATGGCGACGAGCTGGCCGGCATATTCCAGCGTGCCCGTCAGCGTGTCCTTGACGATCTCGAGTTTTGGATGGGCGTACTTCTTGGGAAAGCCCCAGATCTCGCGGCCTGCGGCGATCGGCGGATCATCGTCGAGATACATCTGCGAGACGAAGTTGACGTCCTCGCCGTGCAGGCGCGCCGGGATCACGAGGCCGGACTCGGTGTAGCTGCCGAAGCCGGAGGAGTCCGGCATCTTGATCCATTCATAATGCACGATCGGCTGGTCGATCGGCTCCAGCGGTTCAGGCAGGCCGGCGCGGATCAGGTCCGGATCGGTCTCGTAGGTGATGACGAGGAATTCGCGATTGACGAAGCGGTACGGTCCGGCCGGATAGCTCGGCCCAGCGGCCGGCATGGACGGAAGCCTCAGCACGTCTTCCCTGCGCATCGCTGTCTCCTCTGGTGATGTCCGGCCCAAATTGCTAGCCGCCGTCATTGACTGCGATGTGACCGATTTCCGTCAACCGCACGACCTGGCACCATTCCCGTTGCGGTTGACCTGCATGCAAAGGATGCATCGGCCTGCTTTGTCATCACGCCGTCACCGCGGGCCGCAATCGTCCGGTGAAGGCAGGAGGCATCGCCATGGACGCCCGCACGTCGCAACCGACACATCAGACCCACCAACCGCCCGCGCGGGGCTGGCGGCCCGAGCGCTGCGACCGCGTCGCGCTGGTCCTGCAGGGCGGTGGCGCGCTCGGCGCCTACCAGGCTGGCGTCTATCAGGCGCTGCACGAGGCCGGGATCGAGCCCGACTGGGTCACCGGCGTCTCGATCGGCGCGATCAATTCTTCCATCATCGCCGGCAACAAGCCGGAGAGGCGGCTGGAAGCGCTGCGCATTTTCTGGGAGCGCATCACCAACCGCAAGATCTGGCACTACACGCCGGACGGCGACATCTTCCGCCAGTGGCGCAACCTCTACAGCTCCTGGATGACATCGGCGATGGGCCAGCCGGGTTTCTTCACCCCGCACCAGGTCAACCCGTGGCTCAGCCCGGTCGGCGCCAAGACTGCGACGAGCTATTACGACACGGCAGCGCTGAAGGCGACCTTGCTCGAGCTGGTCGATTTCGACCTCATCAACGAGAAGAAGATCCGCTTCGCGGTCGGCGCGGTCAACGTGCTCTCAGGCAACTTCATCTATTTCGACAACGCCCATGACGAGATCGAGCCGGAGCACATCATGGCCTCCGGCGCCCTGCCGCCGGCGCTGCCGATGGTGCGGATCGGCACCGATCATTTCTGGGACGGCGGCATCGTCTCCAACACGCCGCTGCAGCATCTGCTCGACCAGGAGGACGCGATCAATTCGCTGGTGTTCCAGGTCGACCTGTTCAGCGCGCGCGGCGTGCTGCCGCGCTCGATCCAGGACGTGATGGCCCGCCACAAGGACATCATGTATTCCTCGCGCACCCGCCACAACACCGACGTCTACCGCCGCACCCATAATCTGAAGGTGCTGCTCTACAAGGCGCTTGCAAAAGTCCCGGACGAGCAACTCTCCGACGAGGACCGCAGCCTCAAGGCGAGCCTGCGCAGCATGCCGGAGATCGCGATCCTGCATCTGATCTACCAGCAGAAGGCCTATGAGGGCGACGCCAAGGACCACGAATTCTCGGGCACCTCGATGCGCGAGCACTGGACCTCAGGCTACGAGGACACCAAGCGCACGCTGAAGCGGCGCGACTGGATCAAGATGCCGGACGAAGGCATGGGGCTCGTGGTGCACGACGTGCACCGGGAGACGGAGAGCGCCTGAGGGGCGCTCTCGACAATAACGTCGAAAACAACCCCATGCACAGTAGAAATCGTTCAAGAATTTGGTCTCGCGAAGACTCGACCCCTTGCATGGCGATTTGACACGTCGGGCAAAACACCTGCACACTGTTACGATTGCGAAATCGCACGACTGATCCGCTCTGCGCCAATGCGCGACATGGCGAGCAACAGCCCCATGCCGTACATTGCCGATCGAGAGCGTCACGGGGCCAAGTTGTGCCCTGTCGGCGAAGGCGCGTATTTCCTTGACGACGATCGCTTTCTCCGGGAGCGACGGTGCAGTGAGCGCCACGCAAGGAACAGAACACCGCGTGGAGAGAATGATGATCAAGGTTGTACAGGCCTTCGACCGAAAAGAGATCACCGAACTCGCCAGTGACGACGCCGCCGCGCTGGAAGCGAAGTTCGAGACGGCACGAAAGCTGCTCGCGGACCGCAAGGCCTGGCTGAAACCCCATCAGCGGATCGCCATCCTCCACAAGCTCGCCGATCTGGTTGCCGAGAAGCGGCAGGATTTCGGCATCCTGATCGCACGGGAGGGCGGAAAGCCGCTCACGGATGCATTGATCGAGACCGATCGGGCGATCGACGGCATCCGCTCTGCGGCGGACTTTCTGCGAACCCGCGCCGGGGTCGAGATCCCCATGGGCCTCACGCCCGCAAGCGACGGCCGCCGGGCATGGACCATCAAGGAACCGATCGGCATCGTCGCGGCAATCTCGGCCTTCAATCATCCCCTCAACCTGATCGTACACCAGCTCGCGCCGGCGATCGCGACCGGTTGCCCGGTGATCGTGAAGCCGGCGGGCACAACGCCTCTGTGCTGTGTGGAACTGGTGAAGCTTGTTCACAAGGCCGGGATGCCCGAAGGCTGGGTCCAGACGTTCTTACCGGAGGATCAGAGCCTTCCGGAAAAATTTGCGACCGACCCGCGCGTCGCCTTCCTGAGCTTCATCGGCTCGGCGCGTGTCGGTTGGCACCTGCGCTCGGTCATCACGCCCGGTGCGCGCTGTGCTCTCGAGCACGGTGGCGTCGCTCCCCTCATCATCGACCGCAGCGCCGACCTCGAGAAAATCATCGAGCCGGTCGTCAAGGGTGGATACTACCACGCAGGGCAAGTCTGCGTGTCGGTGCAGCGCATCTACGTGCATTCCGCGCTTCAGAAGGAATTCATCGACAGGATGGCCGCGCGGGTCGAAGCGCTCAAGGTGGGAGATCCGACACTTCCCGAGACGGAGGTCGGGCCGCTGATCACACCGCGGGAGGTCGAGCGTGTCGAAAGCTGGATCGCCGAGGCAACTTCTGGCGGAACGCGCCAGATCGGCGGCGGACGGCTGAGCGAGACGACACTCAAGCCATCGATCCTCGTCTCGCCACCGCGCGACGCAAAAATCTCCACTCTGGAAGTCTTCGGGCCGGTGACCTGCGTCTATCCGTTCGATCGCATCGACGATGCGATCGCAGAAGCCAACTCGCTTCCCGTCTCGTTCCAGTCCGCCATCTTCACACGCGATCTCGCGGTTGCACTCGACGCTGCGGAGCGCCTCGACGCTGCGGCGGTGATGATCAACGACCACACCGCCTTCCGCACCGACTGGATGCCCTTCGCAGGCCGCCGCGTCTCCGGTCACGGCGTCGGCGGCATCCCCTACACGATGCACGAGATGACCGCGGAGAAGATGATCGTCTTCAAGTAAACGCCGATCGCTCGTCAGCAGCGCGACCGCAACCGCCTGCGACGAGGCTAGCGGGATGGCACGCTATTCAGGAAGGCCGGCCCTGCGAAGACCTTCGACGAGAAGGCCCGCCCGCCACTGCCGGCTACGAATGATCCAATCTGAAATTCGATAACCGGGCTCCAGCTCGAGCAGCCGGGATGCAGCCGCCCTGGCGTCAGCATCGCGCCCCTGCAGAGCAAGCGCTGACGCGAGACAGCGATGCGCCGGCATGAAAATCGGATTCTTGCGCAGCGCCTTCTTGGCGGCGAGCTCGGCGTCTTCGAAGCGATGAAGGCCTATGAGGGCCAGCCCCATCATTGCATACGTTCCGTAAAGCATGGGATCAAGCGGGCTCAAGCGTAGTCCT
This sequence comes from Bradyrhizobium rifense, assembly GCF_008123425.1. Taxonomy (GTDB): domain Bacteria; phylum Pseudomonadota; class Alphaproteobacteria; order Rhizobiales; family Xanthobacteraceae; genus Bradyrhizobium; species Bradyrhizobium rifense. The sequence goes on along the minus strand of NZ_VSSS01000013.1, from coordinate 271,005 downwards.
TGCTCGAAACTGTGGAGCGCTTCGGCAGGCTGCCCCACATACTGACAAGTTATGCCACGGTAGTTCCACGCAATAGCTGAATTCGGATTGAGTGCGACTGCGCGGTCGACCATTTCCGCTGCAGCGTCAAAATCGCCAGCCACATAGGCCCTCGCCCATCCGACATTTGCAACGTATCCGGGTCGTTTTCGTCAATTCCGAGTATCAATTCGGACAGCCTTGTCACCTCAGAGATTTCGAACTGCGGATCGTCGGTCCACCCCAACAGCAGATTCAACGTGCGGCAGAAATTTGCGAGCGACGCGGCCGCGCCAAAACGAGGATCGATCTCCAGGGCTCGCGAAAGCAATCGAAGCGCTTCCGCATTCCCTTCGCGGGTCATGGAGTAGTAGTGCGGCTGGGCCCGAAGGTAGAAGTCATACGCACTGAGGCTGTTTGGTCGTCGCACCGCGAGCTCGATCTCGACCTGTAGCAATTTCGGCTGTATGGCGGACACAACGCTCACGGTGATCTCGTCCTGCACCGCAAAGACATCATGCAGATCGCCCTCAAATCGATCTGCCCAGACATGCGCTCCGGTCACGGCATCGATCAATTGGCTGGTGATACGAACCTTGTCCGCGCTCTTGCGAACACTTCCCTCCAGCACGTAGCGAACGCCGAGTTCGCGCCCCACCTGCTTGATATCGACCGCCCGCCCCTTGTAGGTGAAGCTCGAATTGCGGGCGATGACGAAAAGAAACTTGAATCGCGAAAGAGCCGTGATGATCTCATCGACGACACCGTCGGCAAAATATTCCTGCTCGGAATCACCGCTCATGTTCTGGAACGGCAGGACCGCAATCGAAGGCCGGTCAGGAAGCACGAGCGCAGGCTGGGCGATCTCCAAACGGCCGTGATCGGCAGCAGGAAGTTCCGCCCCCGTGGCTTCCACGACCAGACCAACGAAACGAAAGCCTTTGCGCGGGAGCGTCTTGATCAAACGTTGCTCCTCGCCGGAATCGGAAATCGCCGTGCGCGCAGCATTCAAACGGGTTGTCAGGGCCGCCTCCGAGACGATGCGCCCGTTCCAGACGGCGTTGATGAGATCGTCTTTGGTGACGACGCGTTCCCTGTTGCGGATCAGGTAATCGAGCAGGTCGAACACCTGCGGTGCAATGGCGACGTCGTCGGTCCCGCGATGCAGCTCGCGCCGGTCGACGTCAAGTGCGTAGTCCTTGAAGAGATAGCGCAATCTGCAAATCTCCCGATGGCCCCGGATCACCAGAAGGCATCAGCACCGCCTCAGATCCAAAGAAATAAGGTTCCGGTAAGGGAAATGTAAGGCAAGTAACAGGTCTGCCGCGCGATGGTCTGGCATTGTCCCTGAATGAATTGACCGCCAGGAGGTGCGGTGATGAGCATCATTTATGTCGAAGCATTTTTGAGACAAAGCGCCGCACCCCGGCGACGAGTCTCCAACATTTTTAGACGGTATTGGGTTGCTTTTCGGGATCGACGCAACCGACGCAGGCTGCAGATAACCCTATGGAATCTCAGCGACAGAGAGCTCATAGATATCGGCACGACGCGCGGCGAGATCGACTACGTCGCGTCGAACCGGGATGCCGATCCCCGAGGTATCCGATCTGTCGTCTGAACATGCGGTACGCCAATACTGAAGGCGCTTTGAGCCCCGCGGCTCAGTCGGACGCGCATGCGTTGAGCTGCTCGCGCAGCCAGCCATGGGCGGGATCGGACTCGAACCGCGCGTGCCATGTCACGAACAGCGTGAAGCGGCCGGCGTCGAACGGCAGCGGGAACGCGACCAGCCGGTCCGCATAGCGGCTGAGAAATCGGGCCGGCAGCGTGCAGACGAGGTCCGTCGTCTCCAGGATCAGCGGCACCAGGCTGTAATATTGCACGGAGGCGACGACCCGCCGCTGATATCCCTGGCCCTGCAGAATGTCGTCCACGAAGCTGCGAAACCCGCCGCCGTCGCCCGACACGACGACATGATCGAGACGCGCATAGTCGCGAAGCGTCGGCTTCTTCTCGCCGCGCGGATGGCGCTTGCGCTGCGCCATCATGAATTTTTCCTGGAGCAGCGGCTGATGCGGAAGGCCCCGGGGGAGCACGGCTTGCGACACCAGCGCGACATCGATGTCGCCTGCCTCCAGCTGGTCCACAAGCGTGACGGGATCGATCGCGCGCAGCGCCAGCCGCATCCCGGGGGAGCCGCCCCTGCGCAGCCGCTGAATCAGCCGCGTGCCGATGATGGCGCCGGCGTTGTCGTTGGCGCCGAGCGAGAACGTGCGCTCTGACGTCGCGGCGTCGAACAGCGGCGGCGCGCTGACCACGGCCCCGAGCTGCTGCAACGCATGACGGAGCGGCTCGCGCAGCGCGGCCCCGCGCGGGGTCAGCACCATGCCCTTCCCTGACGACGCGGGCGTCAGCAAGGGATCTCCCAACACGTCCCGCAACCTCGCCAGCTGAGCCGAGAGCGCCGGCTGGCTGATGCCGAGTCGGACTGCTGCCTTGGTGATGTTGCGCTCGTCCAGCATCACGCGGAGAGAGGCGAGCAACGGAAGATCGTGGCCGTTGATATCCATCCTGCCTATACCTCCTATCTCTACTATCGATTTCAATGATCGCACAGGCTGCGGCACATGGGCAATCGTATTTCACGCTCCCGCAGGAGACCTGTTCATGGATACGATCCACCGCATCGGCGCGACCTCGATCACGCGCGTGACCGAGCAGCGGGGCCTGGGATTCGCTCCCGACATGCTGTTTCCGGACTGGAATCCCCGCGTGCTCGAACAGCATCGTGCGCTGATGATCCCCGCATGTTTCGACGAGACGCAAAACCGCTTCATCGCCAGCGTTCACACCTGGGTGCTGAAGACACAACGCCACGTCATGCTGATCGACAGCTGCGGCGGCAACCACAAGAACCGGCCTGCGCTGCCGCGCTTTCACCAGCAGAACCTGCCATTCCTGGCTCGGCTCGCCGAGGCCGGCGTCGCGCCCGAGCAGGTCGATTTTGTCTGCTGCACGCATCTCCACGCCGACCATTGCGGCTGGAACACCGAGCTGCGCGACGGCCGCTGGGTGCCGACCTTCCCCAATGCCAGATATATCTTCTCCAGGGCCGAGCACGATCACTGGACCGGCCCGGCCGGACAGAGCGGATTCAATGCCGGCGTCTACGCCGACAGCGTCCTGCCGGTGATCGAGGCCGGGCAAGCCGAGATCATCGACGGCGATGGCCTGCTCGCCAACGGCCTCGCCGTACACGCGACACCGGGGCATAGTCCAGGCCACGTCGTGTTCGAGCTCGCCGATCGCGGCGCGAAGGGATACTTCAGCGGAGACATCATGCACCAACCGCTCCAGGTGTTTCGCCCTGACTGGAACAGCGCTTTCTGCGATGATCCCGCGAAGGCGCGCGCATCGCGCCGCTGGCTGCTGGAGCGTGCCGCCGACGAGGCGGCAAAAGTGTTCACCGCGCATTTCGCCGCAAGCTCGGCCGGCTTCGTGACGCGCCGTGGCGACGGATTCGATTGGCGTTTCGCCTGACAGGAGACCAGAGATGCAGCAACCGCAGACGGATATCATCCGCGAAGAGTTCATGATCCCGAGCGATACTGATGGCATCGAGCTGTTCGTCCGCAACAAGCGTCTTGCGAGCCTCGCGACGTTCACCCCGGAACGAACGCTCCTTTTCGTGGCCGGATCGACCTACCCGGCCTCGACCTCGTTCGACCTTCCCCTCGACGGAGTGTCGTGGATGGATCATCTGGCGAGACGCGGCTTCGACGTCTATCTCGTCGACATCAGGGGCTATGGCCGTTCGACCAAACCCGCGGAGATGGCGGGCCCACCGCTCGACCATGCGCCGGTCGTGCGCACGCCCGTCGCGGTCGCCGATGTCGGTGCCGCCGTGTCCTTCATCCGGAAGCGACGCGGGCTCGACCGTATCAATTTGATGGGCTGGTCCTGGGGCACCACGATCATGGCGCGCTACACATCGGATCATCCCGATCATGTCGCCAAACTGATCCTGATCGCGCCGCAATGGCTGCGAACGACGCCAAGCGCCGCTGATGCCGGTGGCACGCTCGGCGCTTACCGGATTGTCGATCGGACGGCTGCCAGGGCACGCTGGCTCAACGGTGTGCCCGAGGACAAGAGGACAGCCATTCTGCCGGATGCATGGTTCGAGACCTGGGCCGAGGCCACGTTCGCCCAATCGGAGCTCCGCCCGGACCGGCTGCGCGCGCCAAACGGCACCGTGCAGGACAGCCGCGACTATTGGGCGTCAGGCAAACCGATTTACGACCCTGCAGAGATCACGGTGCCGGTGCTGATCGTTCACGGCGACCTTGATCGCGATTGCCCGATCGACATGGCGCAGGCGGTATTCGCGAGGCTCTCTTCTGCGCCGACGCGAAGCTGGATCGAGATCCGCGATGCGACCCATTCCCTGTTCCTCGAAACCGGCCGATGGCAGGCGTTTGATGCCGTCGACGGATTTCTGGCGGCCGGGTCCCGCTAGAACTTCGGCCCAAAGCCACCTGCCCCGCCCGGTCCACCGCCGCCCCGCCCCGGCCGGCCGCCACCGCCGGGCGCCGGCGATGTGCCGCCCCTCAACTCCGCCGCGGTGACCTTGCAGTCCGCGTTGCTGTCGTACTGGCCGATGAAGCGGCTCGGCTTGTCCACGAGCTCGGAGCGGCTGATTTTGCCGTCGCCATTGTCGTCGAAATATCCGAGCTCCGCCTGGGCGAAGCTCCGCTCGGCGCGCCGGATGACGGGGAATTCCGACGCGCTGAGATAGCCGTCGCGGTTCTTGTCGGCCAGCCGGAACAGCTGGTCCATATATCTTTTCCATTCATCGCAGGTGTAGGTGCCGTCGTGATCGTAGTCCCAGATCGGCGGCCCATCAGGAAGAGGATCTGCGCGGGGCGGCGTCCCGCCTCCCGGGGGCATTTGCGCGCGAGGTTGAGAGATGCAAACGAAGGAAGATACGATGACGACGAGTAAGGACCCGAAGGCTCGTGATGCGCGCACTGTCACTTCACGTCCTTGTTCAATTCGATCGCGACCTCCGACATCCAGGAGCCCGGCGCCTCCATCAGGAACGACTGATGATTGGCTTTGGTCTGGATCGTCACCAGCGCAGCCACGGTGTTTCCCTCGATGCGCGCCTCGATCAAGCCGTCCTTGTTGGTGCCGACGACCTTGCCGCCCTGCCGGTATTCGTGCTCGAACCAGTTGCCCGACAGCTCGGTCCCGTCCTGATCGATGTTCGCGGACAGGACCATCTTGTACGCATCGCTCGCGCAGCGCAGGTCGAGGCTCAGGGAACGGCCGGGCTTGGTGACGTTGTAGGCCACCTTGCAGCGCACCTTCTCACGCGGGCCGTCCGACGGCTTCATCGTCCCGATGCCCGACCATGCGCCGCCCAGACTGTCGAACACCGGCTCCGCGCGCACCGGGCCGATGCCGCCAAGCACGAGACAGGCCGCACCGATGCCTATGTGCGCCGCCAGAGAATTCAATCGCATTCTGCCTGTCCTGATCGATGAAGCCCCGTCACCTCCTAGGCAGGAACAGCCGCAAGATGTTGGCGAACATGTTTGGCGATGTTGCTGAATTTGTCCCGATGTGACCGATATTGCCGTTAGACTTCACGGCCCAAACGTGGACAATACGGCCCAAGCGCTTCGCGCGCGCAGTGCACACCAAGATGCGCCAGGGGAAACAAAATGCCGACTGCCTTCCCGTTGCCCGTACCCGCCATTCCGACCGCGCCTGTGACCGCAGAGCTACGCGACGCCTTGCGCGCGATCGTGGGCGAGAAGGGTTTCATCGAGGACGAGCACGGCAAGCAGCCGTTCGTCACGGATTGGCGGGGGCTGCTGGTTGGCGGCGCCGGGGCCGTCATACGTCCCGGCAATACCGAGGAAGTCTCGAAAGTAGTCCGGCTTTGCCATGACCACGGCGTCGCGATCGTGCCGCAGGGTGGCAACACCGGGCTGATGGGCGCCGCCACGCCCTGGCCTGCGCACACCGGCATCGTGCTGTCGCTCGGCCGCATGAACCGCGTGCTGGACGTCGATCCCGTCGGCTATGCGATGACGGTCGAGGCCGGCTGCGTTTTGCAGACGCTGCAGGAGACCGCGGCGGCGCACGACAGGTTCCTGCCGTTGAGCCTTGGCGCCGAGGGCTCCTGCATGATCGGCGGCAATCTCTCGACCAACGCCGGCGGCGTGCAGGTGCTGCGCTATGGCAACGCGCGCAACCTCGTGTTCGGGCTCGAGGTCGTCCTGCCCAACGGCGATGTCTGGAACGGATTGCGAGCGCTGAAGAAGGACAACACTGGCTACGACCTCAAGCATCTCTTCATGGGCGCCGAGGGGACGCTCGGCATCATCACCAAGGCCGTTCTCAAGCTATGGCCGGCGCCGAAGGACGTCGCCACGGCGTGGCTGGCTGTCCGCGATCCGCGCGCGGCGCTGGAGATCCTCTCCGAAGCGCATGCGGCCTCCGAGGACAATGTCGGGTCCTGCGAGCTGCTGAGCCGCGCGGCCGTCGACCTCGTGATGCGCCACATTCCCGGCGTCCAGGATCCGCTGAGGGCGGATACACCGTGGTACCTGCTGCTTGAATGGTCGTCCTCGCGCCCGCGGCAGGACGGGGCCGATGGCATGTCGGAGAAGCTGGAGCAGTTTCTCGCCGACCAGCTCGAGGCCGGCCGCGTGGTCGACGCGGTGATCGCGCAGACCGTCAGTCAATCACGCAACATGTGGCGCATCCGGGAAGCCATGGCCGAGGCCTCCCGCGCCGAGGGTCCGGGGATCAGCTACGATATGTCGGTGGCGATTTCCAGAATTCCGGAGTTCATCGACAAGGGGCTCAAGGCCGTGCTCGACATTCTCCCGAGCATTCGCCCCTATCCGCTGGGCCACATCGGTGACGGCAATCTGCATTTCTCCTTTATGGGGCCGATCGGCATGGATCAGCAGACGCTGAACCAATACACCGCCGCGATCACGCGGGCCGTGAACGATCTCATCACCTCCATGGGCGGCTCGATCTCGGCGGAGCACGGCATCGGCATCGAAAAGCTCGACGAACTCAACCATTACCGCTCGAAGACCGAGCTCGACATCATGCGCACCATCAAGCGCGCGCTCGACCCGCAGAACATCATGAATCCGGGCAAGGTGCTGCGGGTGTGATGACAGCTGACGATGCGCCGGACCTGAAGGCGTTACAGCTTCCTCGGGGAACTCGCGCGCAACCGCTCGGCAAACCAAATTGCAAAAATTGCAGCGAACGACAGGCAGAAGAATACGCCCGTCCAAAGCATTGCGTTTCCCGCGCTTGTCATGACGTCTCTCCCTCGTTCCAAACGAGACGCTTGCAGACAATTGGATGCGTGGTGTTGCGCTAGATCAATTTTGCCCAAATACGACGCTGGTCGCGCCGAAGGCGTTGCGCAGGATCACGGTTCACCAGGCACGGTGGTCTGGTTGACCGCGGCCATGGCGCGGACGCCATGGCCGATGCTCGCCGCTTTCTCGGCGTCGAGGCCGATCACAGCCGGGGCACTCCACCTGTCTCAGCCGCGCGGGTTGACGATGGTGTAGCCCCGCAGCGAACGCGCGTGCATGCGGGTGGCGTGGCCGCCCGAATTGGCGTCATAGGCCATCCACATGTCGCCACCGAGGGGCTGCTCCAGAACGAAGACGTGCCCGCGGCGGGCCGCAACCATTCCCGGCGCCGGCGACGTCCGCGGGAAACGCAGCCAGTTGGCCGCGAGGTTCAAATCCGGCACGTGGTGGCCGAAGACGCGCAGCGCCGCGCCACAGCCGCAGAAGGACGACGGACAACCGGCCGGACGGCCGCCGATGACGCGCTCGCCACCGGACACGCTGATTGTCGTGGCGGTGTTGCCCGCGTCGGTCACCGTCATTTGCGTTGCGCGATAGGCTTGCAATGCCTGGCGCGGAGCCCGCTCGCGTCGCGGCTGCGCATACGAGAAGTCGCAGGGCATGGTGACGTTGCATCCGGGCGCTTGAAAACTGTGAGAGGGTCGCGCTTCCGAGGCAACTGAACTAACGGCAAATAAGAAACACGCAGAAATTACTCTCTTGATCATTGCAGGACTCCGTCTGGAGGGGCCTGCCCCGGCTATGAGCTACCAATATCGGTTTGACCGAAATGGGCCTGAAGCGCGGCGAAAAATGGCCGGATTTAGGCACCGCCGCTTCGAATGTGTTCCCCGCGCATCCGGATTGGGACACAGCAATCCAGACCGTGTCCGCAGTGAGACGCTGATTGCTTCACTTCGCGCGCAGTGACGGCGTTACGGCCGGATCGTCATGTTCTCCGGCGGTCCTGCTTTTCGCAGCGGCTCGGCGAGACGCGCGAACTCGCAGAGCAGCGAGCGCGTCTTGCGGGGATCAATGATCTCTTCGACCCAGAATTTTTCGGCCGAGCGGAACGGCGAGCGCAGCTTGTTGAGCCGCTCTTGGATCTCGTTGAGCTTGGCGGCCTTGTCTTCGGCCGCGTCAATGTCGGCGCGGTAGGCGGCCTCGATGCCGCCCTCGAGCGGCAGCGAGCCCCAGTAGGCGGACGGCCAGGCGTAGCGGATCGAGAAGCGGTCGGCCGGCTGATGCACGACACCCGCCACACCAAAAGCGTTGCGCAGGATCACGGTGCACCAGGGCACGGTGGTCTGGTTGACCGCGGCCATGGCGCGCACGCCATGGCGGATGGTCGCTGCCTTCTCGGCGTCGAGGCCGATCATGAAGCCGGGGCAATCCATGAGATAGACGATCGGCAGATGGAAGGTCTCGGCGAAGTCGACCCAGCGTACCACCTTCTGGCAGGCATCCGCCGTCCAGGAGCCGCCATAATGAAAACTGTCGCTGGCGAGCAGCATCACCGCCCGGCCCTCGAGCCGCGCCAGGCCCACGATGATCGGCTTGCCGAAATTGCTGGCGACCTCGAAGAACGAGCCCTTGTCGACCACCTGCTCGATGATCGGCCGTATCTTGTAGACCTGCTTGCGGTTGCGCGGCACCGCATTCATCAGCGCCTCTTCGCTGCGCTCCGGATTGTCGATGCAGGGCAAGGTCGGCGGCAGTTCGTAGACCGATGACGGCAGATACGACAGGAAGCGCCGCGCGCAGGCAAAGGCCTCCTCCTCGGTGTCGACGGCATGATCGACCGCGCCGGCGCGGGTCTGGATGTCGGCGCCACCGAGCTCTTCCTTCGAGAGGTTTTGGCCCAGCGCCTTCACCACCGGCGGCCCTGCGACGAACATCGCGGACTTCCGCGTCATGATGGAATAGTGGCTGGCGGCCAGACGCGCCGCGCCCAGGCCCGCAACCGAGCCGAGGCCGAGTGCGACCACCGGCACGCGCGACAAATTCTCCGTCGTGAAGCGATACCAGCGCGTGCCGCCGATGCCGCCCGGCAGGTTCGCCGCGCCCTTGGTCTCGATGGTCTTGACCGAGCCGCCGCCGCCGGAGCCCTCGATGATGCGGACGATGGGCAAACGGAAGTCGTGCGCCATCTCCTCCGCCATCAAGGGCTTTGCCGAGATCGACGCATCGGCAGAACCACCGCGTACGGTGAAATCATCACCGACCACGACGACCGTGCGGCCATCGACGCGCGCGCGGCCGAACACGCAGTTCGCCGGCGTCACGGTCTTCAGCTCACCGCTGGAATCGTACTCACCGATGCCGGAGACGGCACCGATCTCGTGGAAGCTACCCCTGTCGATCAGTTTGTCGATGCGTTCCCGAACAGTCAGCCGGCCCTGGTCATGCTGTCGCTTGACCTTGTCAACGCCGCCCATCTCCCGCGCGAAGGCTTCGCGCCGGGCGAGCTCGTCGAGTTCCGGCTTCCAGTTCATCCACTCCCTCCGAATTGATCGGCTTGTTATTGTTGTGCACGGCCATTGCGACCGGTTTGCGCGAGATGCGGTTGTTGAAGGCGTCGCCTTCCGCGCCCTCCATCAGGCTGCCGAGCGAACGGCCGAGCGCGACCATCACCGGCGCGACTTCGGCATGCAGGCGCTGCTCGTCATACATCGCCGAGAGAAGGCCGATCGTGACGACCACGAAGGTCTGATATTGCGGCGACCAGATCGGCACCGCCAGGCCATTGATGTGCGGGCTCCACAAGCCGCAGGCCGTGACATAGCCGCGCTCGTGCAGCGACTGCCGGTTGGCCTCGATGCGAGGCCGCAGGATTTTTGCAGCCTCGGGCGCTTCGCGCTCCATCTCGGCGATATAGGCATCGCCGACTTCCGGCGACAAGGCCGCGGTGTAGGCCGCGCCCGCAGCGGTCGAAGCCATCGAGATGCGGCTGCCAGTGCCCTCGTGCAGACCGAGCGCAGAGGCCGAGCGCGCGAACTGGAGATAGACGAGATGGAAGCGATCGGGCACGACGAAGCCGACAGTGCCCGGCAATTGCTCGGCGACTTCCTGCAGCCGCTGCCGGATCATGCTGCGCAGCTGCGCGCCCTTCATCATCGAGGCGCTCATCGCCACTGCGCTCGGACCGATGCGATATTTCTGGTCACGCGGCAGATAGACCAGCTGCCCCATGCGCGTCAGCGTGTGCGTGAGCCGCGACACCGTCGAGCGCGGCAGGCCGCAGCGATTTGAAATCTCGAGATTGCCGAGCCTGGCCTCGTGGCCCTCGAAGCATCGCAACACGTCGAACGCGCGCGACACCACCTGGATGACATCACCTTCGCCGGCATCGCCAGCGAGTGCACCTTGTCTACTCAACCGCTCCGAACGTCGTCCCATGATCCCTACCGTTTGTTCCGCTGTGCGGAATTAAATTCCACTTGCAGACGACGCTACCTCAGGCATTTTGCCACCACAACAAAAAGGCGATGGCATGCCAGAAATTAAGATCGTCACGGAGGTCGCCGGTCGCATCTGCGCAACTCCCGTGCAAGTTGGAGGAACCGTCGCCGATGGAGACGACGTTGTGGTCGTCGAAGCCATGAAGATGGAGATACCGGTGGCAGCGCCTGCTGCAGGCACGCTCACATCACTGCTTGTGAAGATCGATGACCTCGTTGCCGAAGGTCAGACGATCGCGATCGTCGCGAGCTGAGCACGCGCCGCCGGCGGCTTCTCATCCGCGACAATCTGAAACAGATCATATCGAGATGGCGTGCGGCGTCTTGCGTTCGGGCGTTATGGCGGGGTGCCGGACGGGTTGCGCGCGCCCTGATTGCGTTGCACAAGGGAGGCGATGATAGCGCAACCGCCACCCGCCTCCGCCTGGACCCGCTCGAAGCCGCCGCTGCTGCGGTTTCTCGACACATGCCTCAATGAATTCTCCGCGGAAACCTCAGGCACGGTGGCCGACTACATCCCGGAGCTCGGCAAGGCCGATCCTGCCTATTTCGGCATCAGCCTCGCGACGCTCGACGGCCATGTCTATGAAGTGGGCGACAGCCGAGCGCCCTTCACCATCCAATCGATGTCAAAGCCGTTCGTGTTCGCGCTGGCGCTGGATCTTCTGGGTGCGAGCAAGGTCGAGAGCGCGATCGGCGTCGAGCCGTCGGGCGATCCCTTCAACTCGATCCGGCTCAATGCGGAGAATCATCCGTTCAACCCGATGGTCAATGCCGGCGCGATCGCCTGTACCGGGCTGATCTACGACAGCAAGGGCGCTGACGCGTTCGAGCAGATCAGGCTCGCGCTCAGCCGCTTTGCCGGGCGCGACCTCGCTGTCGACGAAGCGGTGTACTCTTCGGAGAGCCAGACCGGCGACCGCAACCGCGCCATCGGCTATCTCCTCAAGACCAATGCTGTGATCTCGGACAATGTCGCAGGCGTGCTCGACGTCTATTTCCGGCAATGCGCCGTGCTGGTCACCGCGCGCGACATCGCGGTGATGGCGGCGACGCTTGCCAATCGCGGCGTCAATCCGGTCACCGGCGAACAGGTGCTGACGCCATATGCGATCTCGCGCACGCTGTCGGTGATGACGTCGTCGGGCATGTACGACTATGCCGGCGAGTGGATCTACCGTATCGGCATCCCCGCCAAGAGCGGCGTCGGCGGCGGCATTCTGGCGGCGCTCCCTGCCCGTCTCGGGCTCGGCAGTTATTCGCCAAAGCTCGACAAGCACGGCAACAGCGTGCGCGGCATCAAGGTCTGCGAAGCGCTGTCCTCGCATTACGACCTGCACATGCTCAACCGCAGCGACGATGCCCGCAACGCCGTGATCGCCGACTACGACATCGGCAAGAGCCCGTCACGCCGCGTGCGCCGTCAGCAGGAGCGCGACATCCTCGCCGCACACGAACAGGAGGTGCGGATCATCGAGCTGGTCGGCACGCTGTCGCTGTCGGCGGTCGACTATGTCTCGCGCCGGCTGGCGGAGCGGCCGCGGCCGCAATTCGTGATCTTCGATCTCCACCGTGTGACCTCCACCACGCGGGCCGGCGCGCGGCTGATCGCGGAGGCCTTCGAGGACCTCGCCGCACTGAATGTGACCGTGGTGATATCCGGCGTCAGGCGCGCGTCGAAGGAGTGGAACACGCTGCGGGAATGGACGGCGGAGCTGAAGAATGTCCGCGACTTCTATCTGCTCGATACCGCAATCGAATGGGCCGAAGACCAGATCGTCTACCGCTACGGCGGCTCGATCGATTTTCACGAGACCACCGAGCTGTCCGAACAACCGCTGCTCGACGGCCTCAGCACCGAGGAGCTGACCGATCTCGCCTCGATCTGCACGATCAAAACCTATCAGTCCGGCGCAAAGATCCTCACCACGGGCGATCCAGCGGACGCCCTGTTCTTCCTGCGCAGCGGCGCCGTGCATGTCACCCTGCCCGATGGCGTCAGGCTGGCGACGCTGACCGCCGGCATGGCGTTTGGCGAGATGGCGCTGATCGAGACCGCCCGCTCCGCCGACGTGTTCGCGGACATGGCCGCGACCGCCTTCGAGGTCCCGCTGAAGGATTTCGAGCGCTTTCGCAGGCAGCACCCGCGCGCCTCCGAGCGCATCATGCGCAACCTCGCGCAGCTATTGGCCGATCGCCTGATCGTCGCCAACACCAAGGTCGATATCCTGACGTCGACGTGAGCGGCTATCGGCTTGCCGCCTCGCTGATCCGCCGCTTGATCTTGGCGGCGCTGGCCGCGAGCAATTCGGATGGCTGCTGGCCTGTCGCGGCGCACAGGCAAGCCCAGTAATAAATGACATCGCCAAGCTCTTCGACAAGACCCGCCTTGTCGAGCCAGTCGTCCCGCAGCAGCTTCTTGATGTGCTCGGCGACCTCGCCGGATTCACCGGCGAGGCCGAGCCCGAGATAGGACAGGCGCTCGTTCGAGGGATGCTCATCGACTTTCGCAATGGTTGCGGCCCAGGCCGCATATTCATCGATCGTCATGACCTTCCCTCGCAAGCCAGGCTTTGGATCAGTCCACCACTTCCGTGACGGGCTGGAGATCGATCTCGAACGTCTCCAGGAACTTTGACGTCATGATATAGAAGCCGACCGAGAGCTGCAGCTCGACGAGTGCGGCCGGAGTGAGCTTCGCGGCAATCGCCTTGAAGGTCGCATCCGTCGGCTTCTTCAGCTTCACGATCTCGTCGGTGAAGGCGAGCGCCGCGCGCTGGGTCTCGTCGAAGCAGGTCGCAGCCTGCCAGTTGTCCAGCGCCTCGTTCTGCGCGTCGGTGACGCCGACATTCTTGCCGATGCGCTTGTGCGCGACGATCTCGTACGGCGCCTCGCACAGAATTCCGGTGCGCGTGATCGCGAGCTCGCGCACGATCGGATCGAGCTCGCCCTTGTGGCGGATGGCGCCGCCGAGGCGGCAGTATTGTTCAAAATAGCTCGGCGAATGCGACATCATGCGGAAGATGTTGGCATTGCGGTTCTTGTCGAGGATTTCGCGGGTACGGTCCGACGCCTTGGACGGGTCGCTATAGCCGATGCGGGCCATCAATCACCTTGGGTCTTGGTCTTGTTATGGTTTTCTAAGAACCTCCAAGATTAATCGGGGCTCGACCCGAGAGCAACATCATGGCGCCATTGTTGGCACCGGAAATGGCGTGGAATCGGCGAAGCGCCTGACAATGTTGGTGACCAGCAGGGCCGCCACGTTGGCGTAGCCATCGACCGGCAGCGCGCCGATGAAATTCATCGAGCCGACGGAAAACACCGCGCCGCCGCCTCCCGTCTCAAAGAAGGTGAGGTCGGAGCGGATGATCTCCTCACGCCTGGCCGGCCAGGTGTGGTCATAACGCTCTTCGTTGACGGGCTGATAGGTCGGGTCGTCAAGGACGGCGCGGCCGATGATGATGGCATGATGCGGCGTGCCAAGGCGCGTGTCGGCGCGGTCGAGCTCATGGCCGGCCGCGCCGCCGCCCATGAAGCCGCGCTCACCAAGCTTGTGACCAGGCCTCGCCAGATCCTCGATCCCTTCGCGCATGAATGCGACGCGCGGATCGAGAATGCCGTCGAGGAAGGTGTAGGGAAACCCCTTGTACTCCCCTTGCGTGCTGAAGCCGACGCCAACCAGCGCCTGCGGCGGGCGGCCGAGTCGTCGCCACAGGCCGCCATAGGATCCGTCGAACGCGTGATAGCTCTCGCCGGGCAGCGTTTCCCAGAGACGGATGCCGCCCTCGGCGCGTCGCAATTCGAAAGCCCAGGTGCCTGTCGCGTGCGGCACCACCTTCCAGTAGAAGCCATTGCCGCCGAGATACATGAAGCGGCCGCCGCTGCCGAGATAGGCACTGAGCGCATCGAGAGTCTCGTGGGTGTGGTATTCCGGATGCTGTCCGGTCAGGACGACCGAATATTTCGACAGCAGGTCGACGCCCTCGGCGTGGACGTCGTGATCGGTGATGACCTCGAAGTCGATGCCCTTGCGGGTCAGGAGGTCGGTGATCGCACTGTCGGCTGAGATCCAGTACAGGCCGGACCCATCGTCGCTGGGATCGACCAGATGGATCTGGTTGACGCGCTTGTCGATCAGCGGGCGACGCATGGTCGACATCACCACGCCGCTGCCGTCCGAATGGAAGTTGTAGGGCGAGACGCCGTATTCCGGATGACCATCCGGCGCCTGTGCCAGCGCCCCCCAGGCCAGCGACCGCTCCGTGATCAGGGCCTGCCGGCCCCTCTTCTGATACTGGCTGTAGACCGTGTAGCTGAAGGTCGGTGCGAGGAACGCCACCCTGGCCTGCGATCCCGGCACCCTGGCGCGGACATAGAAGACGATATTGTCGCGCGCGCCGTCCTTTTCGAGATGCAGCGCATAGGCGCCGCTCTGCCAGTCCTCCGGCACCGTGAACGCCAGTGAGGGCTGCCAGCCGGAATCGCCGATGTCGTCGTCGTGGAAATGGATCGCGCCCCAGAGTTTTGGCTCTTCCGTCCAGCGATGCGTCACGCCGCCGGTCCAGCGCGAGCCGGTCATCGCACGCGTCGGCAGATTGATGCAGATGCCGTGCGCCTTGGCAGGCCCGATATCGGTCGCAATGTCGGTCGGGATACCGATAGAAAAATCCCATTCGACGATCGAAGGCGCGGCGGCGCCGGAGCCTTGCGCGGCAATGAGGCCGTCGAGGCCGGTGCCGCCATTGGTGATGCGCGGTCGTTCGATCTTGCCGTTGAAATGGTGGACCACACGCTGGCCCTCGCGTTCCGCCGCAATCGCGGCCGCACCGGCGCCGGCCAACGCGGTGCGTGGCACCCCCGACGATTTCGTCGCACGCTCGTCGTGGTCGAGCCTGATCTTGCGCGGCGCCTGCGCGATCGACAAAACCCCGGTCGCCGGGTCAAACAGGCAGGCGATATCGTGCCAGGCCCGCTCGGTGAGCGCGATGCCGGTTTCGACCTCGATCATTCCCGCGCTGGTCGCAAGGCGAGCGAAAGCGCCCCGCTCACCGATGCCAAGCGTGAGCGAGCCGCCGACGCCAGCCCAGTTCAGCACCGCCTGTTTGCCCGCGGCGAGCAAGGTCGGCCAGATCGTCACGGCAAAGCCGACCGGGCCGCCCGGCAGCGCCAGCGCGGGTATGTCGACCCACGATCCCTTCGCGATGGTCTGCTCGATGCCGTCGTGCTGGCCCTCGAGATCCCATCTGACCGGAATCTCGCGATAGCCGGGTCCTTTCGGGTTCGGATCACCGCAGATCACGCGGGCGATCCGCGCCGAATAACGGCCGCCGCCCTTGACGGCGATCATGAACTTGATGTCGCCGCCCTGGCGCACGCTCCAGCGGTCCGCGTAGCCGGTGATCGCAAGCATCAAAAATCCCCTTCAGGCGCGGCGCACGTTCCAGAACAATGGCAGCCCCTTGAGCATACCCGTCAGGTTCTTCCTGTAGGCCGTCGGCTGATAAAACACACCCAGCGGCACGTAGGGAACGTCGATGAAGCACTGCTTCTGCATCTCGACGCCAATGCTGGCCTGCGCCGCGGCATCGGGCGCGGCAAACCAGGCATCGCGCAACTGCTCCAGCCTCTCGCTCTTCGCCCAGCCGAAGGTCGCCTTGTCGCCGCTGCCACGAATGAAGTTGTGCGCGGACGGATTCAGTTGCGTCACGCCGGCGGAATAGGTGCAGAAGGCGCTGTAGCCGCCCTTGTCCGGCGTCTCGCGGTTGGCCATCCGCCGCAGCATCGAGCCCCAATCCATGACGGCATAGTCGAGATTGAAGCCGAGCTTGCGGAACAGATCGGCGGTCACCTCGCTCATCTGGCCGATAACCGGGAAATCGCCCGGCGCGATCAGGACCACTTTCTCGCCCTTGTAGCCGGCATCCTTGATCGCCTTGGCCGCGGCCGTGATATCCCGCGGGCCGGTGAGCGCGTCCATGCCGGCATCGTTGGCCATGTTGCCGCCGGGTGCGAAGTAGCCGACCTTGTCGCGCCAGAGATTGGTGTCCTCGCCCGCGATCGCGGACATGAAGTCCTTCTGGCTGATTGCGGAGAGCACGGCCCGGCGGATCGCCGGATTGTCGAACGGCGGCTGGGTATGGTTGAAGCGCAGCACGCCGACATTGCCGATCGGGTCGAGCAGTTCGACATTGAGCATCTTGTTGGCCTTCAGCGTCGGCAGCAAATCGACGATGGGCTGATCCCACCAGTCGATCTCACCTTGCTGAAGCGCGGCCGCCGCTGTCGCCGGATCCGGGATGACCTGCCACTCCACCCTGTCGAAATTGGCGATCTTCGGACCGGCAAGCTGGCTCGGCGTTCCCTGTGAGCGCGGCACATAGCCATCGAAGCGCGTGTAGACCAGCCGTGCGCCGGGCACGTGCTGGTCAGCCTGGAATTTGAACGGACCGGACCCGATCAGTTCCTTGACCGGCGTGACGCTGTCCGTCTGCGCCAGACGTTCCGGCATGATGAAGGCGACGATGGCGCCGACCTTGCCGAGCGATTCAGGCAGCATCGGGAATGGTGATTTGAGACGCCAGCGCACGGTCTTGTCGTCCGGCGCCGAGAGTTCGTCCACCAGGGTGAAGAGTGAATTGCCGAAGGCATCGCGCGAGGCCCAGCGCTTCAGGCTTGCCACCACGTCGCGTCCGCGCACGGGCTCGCCGTCGTGGAATTTCAACCCGTCCCGCAGGGTCATCGTCCACAGCTTGCCGTCGTTCTCGACGGTATGGCCGGCGACCATCTGCGGCTGGACCTGGAATTTCTCGTCCACGCCGTAGAGCGTGTCCCAGATCAGAAAGCCGTGGTTCCGATTGACGAGGCCGGTGGTGATCATCGGATCGAGGATCGCCGCATCGGCCTGCGGCACGAAGCGCAGCACGCGCGCGCCCTGTGCGCGGGCCAGCCGCGGCATCGGAAAGGTCGATCCCAAGGCGGCGCCGAGACCGGCGCCCAGTGTGGAACGAAGCAGGTCTCGACGGCGCATGTTATGGTCTCCTCAAGGAGTTACGCGGATGGACGGTTCCCGGCGAGCCTGGCTTCGACGCCGGACAAGGTTCGCGCGAAGAGATCGAGGGCCTCATCGACCCCGGCTTCGTCGATGATCAGCGGTGGACAGAACCCGATCGTGTCGCCCATGGCGCGGATGATCAGGCCGTTGTCGATCGCGCATGCGTCGAACATCGCGCCGACCTTCAGCGCCGGATCGAAGGCCTGTCGCGTCGCGGGATCGGCGACCAGCTCGACCCCGATCATCAGCCCCTCGCCCCGCACCTGGCCCACGATGCGCGAGTCCCGCGCAATCTGGTCCAGTCCGGCGCGGAGCCTGCCGCCCATGCGGCGGACATGGGGCACCACATCCATCTCGTGATAGATCTTCAGCGTTTCGAGCGCGATGGCCGCGCCGACCGGGTGGCCGGAATTGGTGAAGCCGTGGCCGAACAACTCACCGCCCTTGTTCATCTCGGCGAGCGCGTCCTGAATCGGACGTCCCAGCAATACGGCCGACATCGGGAAATAGGACGAGGTGATGCCCTTGGCGAGCGCCACCATGTCCGGCTTCATACCGACCGTCTGGTAGCCGAACCAATTGCCGGTGCGGCCAAATCCGCACACGACCTCGTCGCCAAGCACCAGGATGTCGTGACGGCGCAGCACCGCTTCAACCTTGGCAAAATAACCGTTCGGCGGCACGACGATGCCGCCGCCGGCGTTGATCGGCTCGGCGATGAAGCCGGCGATCGTGTCCGGGCCCTCAGCCATGATCAGCGCTTCGAGGTCGGCCGCAAGCCGGTCGACGAAGGCCGCTTCGTTCTCGCCCGGCCTGGTGCCGCGATAGGCATCCGGGCAATGCGTGTGCAGGAAGCTGTCGAGCGGAAGGCCGAATTCACGGTGCATGCGCGGCAAGCCGCACATCGACGCAGCGACGATGGTCGAGCCGTGGAAACCGCGGTCGCGGGCGATGATCTTGCGCTTGCCGGGCTTGCCGCGGACCGCGTGATAGACCCAGGCGAGCTTCACCATAGTTTCTGTGGCTTCCGAACCCGACGTGGCGAAATAGGCCTGCGCATCCGGGATCGGCGAGATTTCGACCAGCTTCTCGGCGAGGTCGATCGTGTTGTCCGGCGTCTTGTGATTGAAGCTGTGATAGAAGCCGAACTTGTCGTAGGCCGCCGCTGCTGCCGCTTTGAGCCGCGTCTCAGAAAAGCCGAGCGAGGTGCACCACAGGCCGGCCATCGCTTCCAGATAACGCTTGCCGTTTGCGTCATAGACATGGACGCCCTCGCCGCGCGCCATGATCAACGGTCCGATTTCTGCATGGCGCTGCGGGTTGGTCTGCGAGTGCAGATGGAACGCGATATCGCGCGCCTCGGCTGAATTCAGTCTTCTGTCGGACACGCGCAGACGCTCCGTCTTCCCGCCCAGGACACCTATCCGGTCCCGGCCGACCAAATTGGTCAGTCCAAATTGGTCTGACCACCTTGGCTTTGGCGCGTCGGCTTGTCAAACTCAAAAAAACAGCTGATGAGCATCGCGATGTTACCAGATCCTCCCTCCAGGCCGGAACGCAGCTTCGAGATCGTCGCCCGGCGCATCACTGCGATGATCCAGGCAAGCTACGGGATCGGCCAGCGCCTGCCAGCTGAACGCGACCTCGCGAAAACCTTCGGCGTGTCGCGGCCGACCGTGCGCGAGGCCATCCTGTCGCTGGCGATGGCCGGGATGCTCAAGGTCCGCAGCAACAGCGGCGTTTACGTGATCAGCCGCCAGGAAACGCCCGACGTGCATGCGCTCGAAGGCTTCGGGCCGTTCGAGAATTTGGAGGCGCGCCAGTTGATCGAGCCGCAGATTGCGGCGATCGCCGCTCAGCGCGCGTCGGAGACGAGCTTCGCGCAGCTGGCCGAAGCGCTTGCCATGATGCGCTGGGAACACGCGCAGGGCCGTGAGGCCGACACGTCAGACCACCGTTTCCACGTGGTGCTGGCCGAAGCGACGGGGAACGGCACGCTGGTGTCGATTTGCGACTCGCTGTGGCGCGCGCAGACCGAGTCCGGCATCTGGCAAGAGATTCACAACCACATGCAGATGGAGGACTATCGTCCCATGTGGGTCAGGGATCACGAGGCCATATTCGAAGCCGTTCAGGCGAGGAACCCACGCAAGGCGAGCCACGCGATGACGCGTCACCTCAACAATATCAGGGACGCGCTGATGGTGGCTTCAAATGCCAAATCAATGGCCGCACCCAAATCGTCCACGAACTCCGCCAAGAAAACTCGATGAAACTTGTCGCGGTCAAATAAAGTTTCCGCAAACTCTGCGCTGTGCGACCGCAGGAGCAACAACATCGAGTCAAAATGCCGCCGCATTGCTGATCGACCTTGGCACAGTCGATATTCGCCGCGTGGGGACTAGATCGCGGTGAATACTCGAAGTGGGGTGTTCCGAGTAAAATAATTGGCCGTCTTTGCGCTCACCGCGCAACGATGAGTCACGCCCAAGTCTAGGGAGAAAACGGCATGAAGGAAGCCACCAAGGGGGCGGCCTCGGAAGCGCTCGCGCACATGCTGGCGGTGATGGCGATGCTCGTCATCGCCAGCATCTTGTTCTACGGGCGTTGAGTTAGAGTTCCAGAGTTTCCAGAGTTTTCGTCATTCCGGGGTGGCTCTCGCACAGGCCAGGCCCAGAATACCCGTTCCAGGCTCGGTCCCTTGGACCGCCCCCGAATGACGGAATCCCGCTACGCTTCCTTCGTGAAGAACGGCACCAGCTTCCCGGCAAACGCCTTGAAGCTCGTCGTGACCGCATCGCCGATGGCGAGCCCGTCGTCGCCATGGGCCATCATGCGAAATCCCTCGGCGCAATCGACCAGCAGGATGTTGTAGGGCACGTGCGCACGCGTCTCCGGCGTCGCGGCGCGGCAGACCAGCGAGGTCGCATAGACCCTGCCCTTGCCGCTGGCGCGCGCCTCGCGCGGATCGGCGGTTCCACATGCGGCGCAGAACGCGCGATGGAAATATTGCACATGGCCGCATGCGATACAGCTCTGGTACGTGATCGCCTGCTCACCCCTGGTCCAATCCGCTCCTCGTTCGCTCATCGCACCCGCTCCAGAAACATGCTGACATGGGACGACAGCACGCCGCCGTCGCCGTGCAGCAGCGCAATCGACGCGTCGCGCACCTGGCGGTGAGCTGCCCGCCCCGTCATCTGCAAATGCGCTTCGACCAGATGCGCCATGGCGCCGCCGACGCCGCAATGGCCGTAGCTGAGCAGGCCGCCATGGGTGTTGAGCGGCATCGCGCCGTCACGGCTGAAATGGCCGGAACGCACGCGCGCAGCCGCCTCGCCGCGGCCGGCAAGGCCGAGGTCTTCCAGCAGCATCGCGAGCGTGATGGTGAAGCTGTCGTAGATCGCGGCGTAACGCACGTCGGAGATCGCAAGGCCGGTGGCCTCCTTGGCGCGCGCGATGGAGATCTCGGCGCCGAGTTCACTCAAGCCGGGCGCAGCGGTGACGTGCTGATGGGTATGGGCCTGAGCACAGCCACGGATGCGCACGCCGGCCTCGCCGGTTCGCTCGCGGCTGATGACGAAGGCCGCACCGCCGTCAGACACCGGGCAGCAGTCCAGCAGTTTCAACGGCATCGCGACCGGCTTCGAGGCCATGACGTCGGCGACCGTGATGGGATCGTGAAATTGCGCGCCGGGGTGCGTGCAGGCGTGGGCACGCATCAGCACTGCGAATTCGGCGAGGTCCTCTTCGGTCACGCCGTATTCGTGCATGTAGCGGGTAGCGAAGAGACCGTAATAGGCGGGAATGGTCGGGCCGAGCGGCACCTCGTAGTCGGGATGGCCGACCTGCGCCAGCGCCTGGATCGAGGCATCGCGGCTCTGCCCGGTCAGGCGGTTCTCGCCGGCGACTACGAGCACGTTGCGCGCAACGCTTGATACCACGAGGTGATGCGCGAGCATCGTCATCGCGAGCCCGGTGGCACCGCCAACCTGCACGGCATGGGCGTAAGACGGGCGGATGCCAAAGTGCTCGGCAAACACTGTCGCCAGCATGATATGCGGCGAGACGGTCGAGTAGCCGCAGAGGATGCCGTCGATGTCGGCTCGCTTCAGCCCGGCATCATCGAGCGCGGCTTGCGCCGCCCTGCTCATCAGGTCGAGCGAGGTCGAGCCTTCATGCTTGCCGTAGGACGTGAGGCCGACACCGGTAATGAAACTCATGGTGCCCTCCCTATTCCGGCGCCGGGCGGGTGACGCCGTCGCGGACCATGGCGGCGATCGCATCAGTGGAGTAGCCGATCTCGCGCAAAATCTCTGCGCCGTGTTCGTTGAGGCGTGGCGCCAGTCGCACCGGCTCGGCCTCGGTCTCCGACCAGGTCGCCGTCACCTTCATGCTGCGGATCGGGCCTTCGGTCGGATGGTTCACAACCGGGAAGAAGCCTGTCGCCTCCAGATGCTCGTCATGCAGGATCGACGCGAGGTCATGCATCGGCATCACGGGCACGTCGGCCTTGGTCAGCAGGTCGATCCATTCGGCCGTGGTGCGCGTCTCGAAGATGCGGGCGAGCTCGGCGTAGACGACGTCGATATTGGCAGCGCGGCCGGCGAAGGTCGCGAACTTCGGATCGGCGCGCAGGTCGTCGCGGCCTGTTGCCTTGAAGAAGTTCTCCCACTGCTTGTCGTTGTAGACGATGACGCTGAGATAGCCGTCGGAAGTCTTGTAAGGCCTGCGGTCGCGCGAGAGATGGCGGGCATAGCCGCCCTTGTCGAGCGGCGGCTCGTAGGTGAGCCCGCCCATATGGTCGCCCATGACGAAGCCGGCCATGGTCTCGAACATGGGAATGTCGACGCGCTGGCCGTGGCCGGTGCGGTCGCGGTGCACGAGGCTGGCGCAGATCGCGCCAACGGCGGTGAGGCCGACGATGCGGTCGACCAGCGCGTTCGGCACGTAGCGCGGCACGCCGTCGCCGGTCTGCGCCATCAGCGCCGGCAGCGCGGTGGCGCCCTGGATCAGATCGTCATAGGCAGGTTTTGCGGCATAGGGCCCGTCCTGTCCGAAGCCGAATACACCGGCATAGACGAGGCGCGGATTGATTGCGGAGACGACGTCGTAGCCGAGTTGAAGCCGCGCCATCGCCTGCGGGCGGACGTTGTAGACGAGAACGTCGGCGTCCTTCAGCAGCCGCAGCACGGCCTCACGCCCCGCGGGCTTCTTCAGGTCGAGGCAGATCGAGCGCTTGCTGCGGTTGGTGTTGAGGAACACCGGGCCCATGCCGGTGTGCCGCATCGGGCCGATCAGGCGGGTGACGTCACCGTCGAGCGACTCCACCTTGATGACGTCGGCACCGTAATCGCCGAGCATCTGGGTCGCATAAGGCCCCATCAGCACGGTGGTCATGTCGACGACCTTGATGCCTTTCAGCGGCCCCATTCGTTCGCTCCCGATGGCGCGGGCTCTCTCAAAGCGGCCCCGCGAATTCGGTCCAGCTAAGGGCAGCAGCGCCGTACGCGCAAGGGCGGCCGGCGTATGGCCGCATGCGCAGGCCGATGCTTACGGCTATTTCTTCTGGCGGGATTCACGGATCTTGATGAGACGATCGAGCTCGTCGTTCTGCTGGCTGATGCGGTCGGCGATGCGCGACTCGTTCTGCTCGCCCGAGGCGGCCGCGGCCTGCTCGATCAGCTGGCGAATATTGTCCTCGAGGATCGCGATGCGATCGTTGAGGGCGTCGATAGAAAGTGACGATTCGTAGTTATTGCTCATGATATATGTCTCGCAAATCGATCAGGAGCCGTAAGGTGGGCAAAGCGTAGCGTGCCCATCATGATCTAGCGCAAAGGCCGTAGGGTGGATTAGCCGAAGGCGTAATCCACCACTTCACTTTCCACTCGGACACAGAAGAGGTGGGTTACGCCAGCGACTGCGCTTCGCGCAGTCACTGTCTAACCCACCCTACAAGACCTACTTCAACGGCTCCAGCACGGAAACGTAGTTGGCCACCGCGGCGCCGCCCATGTTGAAGATGCCGCCGAGCTTTGCGTTCTTGAGCTGCATGCCCTCGGGCGCCTGGCCTGCGAGCTGCATCGCGGTCATCACGTGCATGGAGACGCCGGTGGCGCCGATCGGATGGCCCTTGGACTTCAACCCGCCGGACGGATTGATCGGCAGCTTGCCGTCCTTGAGCGTCCAGCCCTCCTTGATGGCGCGGGCGCCCTGCCCCTTCGGCGTCAGGCCCATCGCTTCGTACTCGATCAGCTCGGCGACGGTGAAGCAGTCATGGGTCTCGACGAAGGAGAGATCGGACAGCGTCACGCCGGCCTGCTCCAGCGCGCGCTGCCAGGCAATGGTGCAGCCCTCGAACTGAAGGATGTCGCGCTTGGACATCGGCAGGAAGTCCTGCGCATGCGCGGTGGCGCGGAAGCCGATCGACTTGCCCATGCCCTTGGCGGTCTCGGCATCCGCCAGCACTAGCGCGGCCGCGCCGTCCGAGACCAGCGAGCAGTCGGTGCGCTTCAGGGGACCCGCGACATACGGGTTCTTCTCGCTCTCGGCGCGGCAGAAGTCGAAGCCAAAATCCTTGCGCATCTGGGCGAAGGGATTGGCGACGCCGTTCTTGTGGTTCTTGGCCGCGATCAGCGCCAGCGCATCGGACTGGTCGCCGTATTTCTGGAAATAGGAGCTGGCGATCTTGCCGAACACGCCGGCGAAGCCACCGACGGTGTCGCCGTCCTCAGGCAGGTAGGACGCCTTGAGCAGGTTCTTGCCGATCTCCGGACCCGGGGTGCGGGTCATCTGCTCGACGCCGACGACCAGCACGATTCTAGCGGCGCCTGCGGCGATCGCGCGCAGGCCCTGATGCACGGCAGCCGATCCCGTCGCGCAGGCGTTCTCGACGCGGGTCGCCGGCTTGAAGCGCAGTTTCGGGTCGGCCTGGAGCACCAGCGAGGCGGTAAAATCCTGCGCCGAGAAACCGGCGTTGAAATGGCCGAGCACGATTTCGTCGACATCGGAGGCCGAGATGCCGGCATCGGCCATCGCCTCGTTGGCGACACGGGTGACGAGGCTCTCGACGGTTTCGGTGTCGAACTTGCCGAACGGCGTATGCGCCCATCCGACGATGCTGGCGGTCATGGTCTTTTCTCCCTGGCGGTCTCTTGCTGACCTAAGTCTTAGCCCAGGGATGGCAAGACTTCACGCGGGTTTAAGGGCCTGGAGGGTGCGCTGGCAGATGGCAGTTATGCCGGCCCAGTTCCCGGCCCGGATCTCCGCCATCGGGCACAGCCAGGAACCGCCGACCGCGACCACATTGGGCTCCGCGAGCCAGGTCGCCGCATTGGCCTCGCCGACCCCGCCGGTCGGGCAGAACCGCACATTCGGGAACGGCCCGCCCAGCGCGCGCAGGCCCTTGATGCCGCCGGCCTGCTCGGCCGGGAAGAATTTTGCGACGTCGAAGCCGTAGGACAGCGCCATCATCAGCTCGGACGCGGTGGCAATGCCCGGGGCAAACGGCAGGGAGCTATGGGTGGCGGCCTTCAGCAGATCCGGGGTCAGGCCCGGGCTGATGCCGAACGCGACGCCGAGCTTCTCGACACGGGTGAAGTCGGCCGGATTGAGAATGGTGCCGATGCCGACGACCGCCTCGGGGACCTCGGCCATCATCGCCCTCGCTGCCTCGATCGCGACGGGGGTGCGCATGGTCACCTCCAGCGTGCGCACGCCACCGGCAACCAGCGCTTTCGCCAGTGGCACGGCATCCTGGATACGCTCGATGGTGAGGACGGGAATGACGGTCGCGGCCTTGAACAGCGCGACGAGGTGGTTCTGTTGGGCAGTCGTGGTCATCTTGGCTTTCGTTTCACTTGGTCGCTTGACGCGTGGTCGCCGGCCGGTGCCGCTTCTTCGGCGGCATGGCATAGCCCGGAATGATGGCACCGGGATAGCAGATCACGAGGCTGGCGAGGCGATGCCCGGCATGGGCCGCCTCGACGGAATCGGAACCGCCGAGCCGGGCCGCGATATAGGCGGCGGCAAAGCTGTCACCGGCCGCCGTGGTGTCAACGACCGGCTTGGTCATTGGTTCGGCGCGGACCTCGCTCGTGCCGCCCGGGAAGCGTAAGAGGCTGACGGGCTCGGCGAGGCGGAACACCAGCTCGGGCGTGGGGATGCGCGCCATTAGCTGCTCAGGGCTCTCGCCGGGATAGAGCGCGAGCAGATCCTCGGTCGAGGTCAGCACGATGTCGGCCGCCGCGAAGGCTGCGGCAAACACCTCGCGCGCGACGTCGCGATCCGGCCAGCCGCGTGCGCGAAAGTTGGTGTCGAACACAAAGCGGGTGCCGAGCAGCCGGGCGCGCTTGATCGCCGCGAACAGGCGATCGCGCCCCGAAGCGTCGTAGATCGAGAGCGTGATCGCGGAGAGATAGATGATGTCGTAGCTCATCAGCGAGTTGAGCAGCTCGTCGGTCTCCGGCAGGCTCATCAGTTGGCGCGCGGCCGCACTGTCGCGCCAGTGGAAGAACTGGCGCTCGCCGTTGGCATCGAGCTGGATCATGTAGAGGCCGGGCAGCTTGCCCGGCAGCCGCACCACGCGTCGCGTGCCGACGCCCTCGGCATTCCAGGCCGCGATCATCTCCTCGCTCATGCCGTCGTCGCCGAGCGCGGTGAGATAGTCGACCTTGACCTCGAGCCGCGCCAGATACACCGCCGTGTTGAGAGTGTCGCCGCCGAAGCCGCGCGAGAACAGGCCACCGCCCTGTCCGGCAGACTGGCCGGTGGAATGTCCACCCTGGGCCTGCCGGAGCTCGACCATGCATTCACCGATGCAAGCAACGCTCGCCATCGTCATATCCACGCTGTTCATCTCTAACGATCAGGCGACGAAATTGCCGCCGAGCTCGTCTTCGATGTGAATGCGGATGATATCGTCAAACGTCTTCTCGGCAGTGGTGAAGCCGAGCTCGAGCGACCGCTTCGCATTGAAATTGCGAGGCCAGCCGCCGACGATGCCGATAATGAAGGGATCCGGCTCCCGCTTGATGCGGGCCGCGACCTTGTCGCCGGCAACCCGCTTCAGCGCCGCGATCTGCTCTCCGACCGTGGCCGACAGGCCCGGCATGGTCAGGTTGCGGCGCGGGCCGACGGTCGCGAGATCCATGGTGCCGGCATGGAGCAGGAAGCCGACCGCCGAGCGCGGCGTGGCGTGCCAGTGGCGAACGTCCTCGGATACCGGGAGGACCACGTCCTTGCCGGCGAGCGGCTCGCGCAGGATGTTGGAGAAGAAGCCCGATGCCGCTTTGTTGGGCAGGCCGGGACGGATGCAGATGGTCGGCAGGCGGATGCCGATGCCGTCGAGGAAGCCGCGGCGCGAATAATCCGCCAGCAGCAGCTCGCCAATCGCCTTCTGGGTGCCGTAGCTGAGCAGCGGCGTGTGGAAGAACTCGTCACCGATCGCATCCGGGAACGGCGCGCCGAACACCGCGATCGAGGACGTGAACACCACGCGCGGCTTGTAGCCGCCGCCGACGAGCCTGACAGCATCAAGCAGCATCCGCGTGCCATCGAGATTGATGCGGTAGCCCTTGTCGAAATCGAGCTCGGCCTCGCCCGAGACGATCGCGGCGAGATGGAAGATCACGTCGGGGCGGCCGGCGATCAGTTTTTCGGCAGCCCCCGGGACGGCGAAATCGCCCGAGACGGTCTCGACGGGGAAACCGGCCTTCTTCGGCTTCTTGGGCTCGACCACGTCGTGCATGGTCAGCTTGGTGATGTCGCTCTTGCCGAGCCGGCCGTCGCGCAAGAGACGTTCACACAATTTGCGGCCGACCATGCCGGCAGCGCCCAGAACCAGAATGTGCAAGAGCCTACTCCTTCTTATTGGCCGGAACGCGCCGCTCTTGAAAGGTCTGGCGCGTTCTCAGGCAGGCCCCGCGATCATTCCTTCACGGCGCCGGTCATCGCCGACACATAGTACTCTACGAAGAAGGAATAAAGGATAACTACGGGGACCGAGCCGGTCAGGGCCGCCGCCATCAGGGCGCCCCAATGGTAGACGTCGCCATTGACGAGTTCGGTGATGGCGCCGACCGGAATCGTCTTGTTCTCCGACGAGGAGATGAAGGTCAGCGCGTAGATGAACTCGTTCCAGGACAACGTGAAGGCGAAGATGCCCGCCGAGATCACCCCCGGCAGCGATAGCGGCAGCGTGATCTTGGTCAGGATCTGGAGCCGCGTCGCCCCGTCGATCAGCGCGCATTCCTCCAGCTCGTAAGGAATCGTGCGGAAATAGCCCATCAGGAGCCAGGTGCAGAACGGGATCAGGAAGGTCGGATAGGTCAGGATCAGCGCCAGATTGCCGTCGAACAGGCCGAGCTGGAACACGATCGCGGCCAGCGGAATGAACAGGATCGAGGGCGGGACGAGATAGCCGAGGAAGATCGCAAGGCCGACATAGCGCGAGCCCTTGTAGCGCAGACGTTCAATCGCATAGGCCGCGCAGACGCTGGCGAACAGCGAGATGAAGGTCGAGGACACCGAGACGATGACGGTGTTCCACATCCACAGCGGATAATCGGTCTCGAAGAACAGTTTTGTGATGTGCTCGAACGTCGGATGCACGATCCAGAACGGATTGTACTTCTCGTAGTCGTACATTTCCGCGTCCGGCTTGAAGGTCGCGACCGTCATCCAATAGAACGGGAACAACAGGAAGACCATGATCAGGCCGAGCGGAAGGTAGACGCGGAGAAACTTCCGCGGAAAACTTTCCAGGTAGTCCATTCCGACGGTTTGGTCGTCCGCGGTGCTCATGGTCAGTCCCTTCCGCCCTGCTGCCAGCGGGAGCGCTGAAGCCCGAAGAAGCTCAACAGGATCGCCGCAACCAGGAACGGGATCATCGCGTTCGAGATCGCTGCGCCCTCGCCGAGATTGCCGCCGGTGATCGCGCGCTGGAACGACAGCGTCGCCATCAGATGCGTGGCGTTGATCGGTCCGCCGCGCGTAATGGTGTAGATCAGCTGGAAATCGGTGAAGGTCATCAGCACCGAGAACGTCATCACGACAGCGATGATCGGCGACAGCATCGGCAACGTGATGTGGCGGAAGCGCTGCAGATTGGTGGCGCCGTCGAGATTGGCGGCCTCGTAGAGCGAGGGCGAGATGGTCTGCAATCCCGCGAGCAGCGTGATCGCGACGAAGGGCACGCCGCGCCAGATGTTGGCGACGACCACCGACCAGCGCGCGTTCCAGGGATCGCCGAGGAAGTCGATGTAGCGCGTGATCAGGCCGGCCTTGATCAGCACCCAGGAGATGATCGAGAACTGGCTGTCATAGATCCACCAGAATGCGATCGCCGACAGCACGGTCGGCACCACGAAGGGCAACAGCACGATCGCCCGGATCATCGACTTGAACGGCAGCCGCTCATTGAGCAGCAGCGCCAGGTAAAGGCCGATGGCGAATTTCACGACGCTGGCGGCCACCGTGTAGAAAATGGTGTTGAACACCGAGAGCCAGAACACGGAGTCCTTCGCCAGCGAGACGAAGTTTGCGAAGCCGATGTAACGGCCGACGCCCCCGATCTTGGTATCGGTCATGCCGAGCCACAGGCCCAGCAACAGTGGATAAGCCAGAAACAGGATCAGGATGGCGATCGCCGGCACCATAAACATGGCGCCGAGAAAATTTCGGCTTTCGAACGCCCTGCTCCACAAACTGCTGCGCTTGATCTCTGCAGCAACGGGCTCGGCGATAACGGCCATGTCGGATTCCCCTCAAAGAACGACAACGGCGGCGCCCAGCAAACCGGACGCCGCCGCTTGTGGCTGATCAGACCTGATAGTAGCGCTTGGCGCGCTCCGCTGCACGCGCCGCAGCTTCCTTCGGCGTCGCCTGTCCGGAGGCGGCTTCCGCGAACATGTCGACCACGACGAAGTCGCCCATGACGGCGGCCGAGGCGTAGCCGAGATCGCCGGCATAGCCGTTGTCGCGGCAGCGCTTCAGACAGTCGCGATACGGCGTGATCTTGGGATCGGAGGTCCAGACCGGGTTGTCGTTGTAGGCCGGGAGCGGCGGCGAGACGTAGCCGTTGGAGGCGACTTCCCACGCGTCGTAGTTCTCCTTGTCCATCATGAACTTGATGTATTCCTTGACCGCCTTCGGATACTTCGAGTGCTTGTAGCCGTAGTAGACCAGGACGTTCTGCTGCTCGGTCGACACGCCCACCGGACCGATCGGCATCGGCGCGTGGTTCATGTCCTTGGCGATCTCCTGCTGCTTGGGATCGGTGGAGTTCTTGCCGACAGTCCAGATCGAGATGCCGTTCAGGGTCAGGCTGAGTTCGCCGTTCAGAAACGCCTTGTTGTTGTTCGAGTCGTTCCACGACAGCACGCCCGGAATGAACGTCGCATAGAGCTGCTTGACGTATTCGAGCGCGGCAATCGTCTCCGGCGAGTCGATCACGACCTCGTTCTTGTCATTGACGACCTTGCCGCCGAACGCCCACAGCGCCCACTGGCACCAGCCGTTGGCATCGCCCGTGGCATGGCCGAGCGCAAAGCCGGCCGGCGTGTTGTTCTTCTTCAGAGCCTGGCACAGCTTGAGGAAGCCGTCGGTGTCCTTGGGGAATTCGTCGAAGCCCGCGGCCTTCACGTGGCTGATGCGGTAATTCAGACAGCCGCCGGTCGCGCCTTGCGGAATGGCGATCCAGTTGTTGCCCTTCTTGCCGTAGCGCTCTGCGACCGGATACCAGCCGCCATACTGCTTGCCGAGATAGTCGGCGACGTCGGTCACGTCGATCAGCTTCTCGGGGAATTTGAAGGGATCGTCGAGCGTGCCGACGATCAGATCAGGGCCCGCGCCGACATTGGCGGCGACCGCGGCCTTCGGGCGGATGTCTTCCCAGCTCTCGGCTTCAAGCTTCACCTTGATGCCGGTCTTTTCGGAGAACTTCTTGGTCTGCTCGGCGAATTTGTCGAACTCGGCCTGGATGAACTGCTTCCAGCGCAGCACGCGAATGGAAGCATTCGGCTCCGGCGTGTTGGTCCACTCTGCAGCACGCACCGGGACGATACCCGGGCCGGCGAGCAAAGCTGCGCCGCCCAGGCTGGCTTTAAGCACACTACGCCTGTCGAAATGGCTCATCGTTCTCTCCCTGATTTTTTATCTTTGTAATTGGTCGTCTTACGTCACGAAACGCCGCTACATGCGTTTACCCGTCGCCTCGTCAAATAAATGAACCAGTGACGGGTCAGGCTTCAGCTTGACCTTGTCGCCCGGCTTGAACGTGTGACGCTCGCGGAAGACCGCGACGACCTGCTCGCCACCGACCTTCGCAAACACCTGCGTCTCCGAGCCGGTCGGCTCGACCACGACGATCTCGGCGTCGGCACCGTCGTCGGCAATGGTGAAATGCTCGGGACGGACGCCATAGACCACGGGCTTGCCATCCGAGTTAGCCGGCGCGTTCTTGAGCGGCAGCTTGACGCCGTTCGGTCCCTCGAAGGTCGCAACGCCATTGACGCGGACATGCCCCTTCAGGAAGTTCATCGCAGGCGAGCCGATGAAGCCGGCGACGAACTGGTTTTCCGGCTTGTCATAGAGCTCGAGCGGCGTGCCCATCTGCTCGACGATGCCGTCATGCATCACGACGATCTTGTCGGCCATGGTCATGGCCTCGATCTGGTCGTGGGTGACGTAGACGGTCGTGGTCTTGAGCCGCTGGTGCAGCTCCTTGATCTCGGTGCGCATGGCGACGCGCAGCTTGGCGTCGAGGTTCGACAAGGGCTCGTCGAACAGGAACACTTGGGGATCGCGCACGATGGCGCGGCCCATGGCGACGCGCTGGCGCTGGCCGCCGGAGAGTTGGCGCGGGTAGCGCTCGAGCAACGGCGTCAGCGCGAGAATTTCGGCGGCGCGCTTGACGCGCTTGTTGATCTCGTCGGAGCCGGCGTTGCGCAGCTTCAGCGAGAAGCCCATGTTTTCGCCGACCGTCATGTGCGGGTATAGCGCGTAGTTCTGGAACACCATCGCAATATCCCGCTCCTTGGGCTGGATATTGTTGACGACGCGGTCGCCGATCGAGATCGTGCCGGAGGTGATGTTCTCGAGGCCTGCGAGCATGCGCAGAAGCGTCGACTTGCCGCAGCCGGAGGGGCCAACCAGAACGACGAACTGGCCATCCTCGATCGGAATCGAGACGCCGTGCAGGACTTCAAAATTGCCGAACGATTTCCGCACGTCGCGGATTTGCACAGACGACATCTAGCTCCCTCCTCCGACTGAGACGACGCAACTGTGGCGCCGCCACCGTCTTGTTTTTTCTGAACTTCGCCGACCCGAAGCCTCTCTTAACAGGCGACATTGTCGGCAGTTTGTGCGGCTTTGGCAATTTGTCTTTGGTTAGTCGTTGCTGGTAGCGCTGTCAACGATCCTTTGTTTGCGGGAGTGGCTGTGTTAAGAGCAACAAATGGGTCGAAAGCGCACCAAGTCCGGCAAGATTCGGTTGGCGGAAGTCGCCGAGCTCGCCGGCGTCAGCCCGATTACGGCGTCCCGTTTCTTCCGCAATCCCGAGGCGCTGTCGGTCGCCAAGCGGACGCGGGTCGAAAGCGCGGCCCAGGAGCTCGGCTATGTGCCTAACCTTGCGGCACGCGCGCTGGCCTCGCAGCGCACCGAGGTGATCGGTGTCTTGATTCCGTCACTGACCAACAATGTGTTCTCCGACGTGCTGCGCGGCATCTATGACGCTTTCGAGAGCAGCCCCTACTCGATCCAGTTGTCCAACACACGCTACTCCATTCTCCAGGAGGAGAAGCTGCTGCGCATCTTTCTGGCGCAGAAGCCGGCGGGACTGATCGTCACAGGCATCGACCAGACCACGGAATCGCGCGCGATGCTGGAGGCGGCCGACTGCCCGATCGTGCAGATCATGGAGATCGGGCCCAACCCGGTCGACATGATGATCGGCTTTTCCCATTATGATGCAGCGCGCGCGGCGATTGCTCATTTGTTCGCGCAGGGCCACCGCAAGATCGGCTTCGTCGGCGCACGCATGGACCCGCGGGTGCAGCGCCGGCTCGACGGCTATGTCGCGGCCATGAAGGACGCTGGCCTGTTCGACCAAAGACTGATCGTGACGACGGCGACGCCAACCTCGGTGACGCTCGGCGGCGCGCTGTTCGCCGATCTGCTCGCGCGCGAGTCCGGCATCGACTCGGTGTTCTGCGCCAATGACGACCTCGCGCTCGGCGTTCTGTTCGAATGCCGGCGCCGGGAGATCGCGGTCCCCGAGCAGATCGCGATCGTCGGCTTCAACGACCTCGAATTCATGGCCTCCTCGGTGCCGACGCTGACGAGCGTGCGGACCAACCGTTACGAAATGGGCAGCGCTGCTGCCGCGATGTTGATCGAGGCGATCGAGGGCAAGCGTCCCGAAGAGCCCGTGCTCGATCTCGGCTTTACCGTGATCGAGCGGCAGAGTTCGCAGATGCAGCGCGCCGCAGCCAGCCCGCGCGCGCCGGAATGGGCGCCAGCCGTACAAAATGATAGCGTTACCAACGACCCATGATTAGTATCGCTGCTATGAGGAAACGATCGCCAGCAGGCGGGCCGTTGTTACATGCTCGCGCTGCCGGGCATCGCACCGATCGGCATCCCGGATGTCGGCCCGTGCGTTTGCATTGAAGGAGAATCCAATGACAAAAAAGCCAACCAATGGGCATGCGCCCGCCGGTAACGGCACCCGCCGCCACCTTCGCTCGCAGGAATGGTTCAACAACCCGCACAATCCGGGCATGACCGCGCTCTATCTGGAGCGCTATTTGAATTTCGGCCTTACCCGTGCCGAGCTGCAGTCCGGCAAGCCGATCATCGGCATTGCGCAAACCGGCAACGACCTCTCGCCCTGCAACCGCCACCACATCGAGCTCGCCCACCGCGTTCGCGAAGGCATCCGCGAGGCCGGCGGCATTGCGATGGAATTCCCGACCCATCCGATCCAGGAGACCGGCAAGCGCCCGACCGCGGCGCTCGACCGCAACCTCGCTTATCTCGGCCTGGTCGAGATCCTCTACGGTTATCCGCTCGACGGCGTGGTGCTGACCACCGGCTGCGACAAGACCACCCCGGCCTGCATGATGGCGGCGGCGACCGTGAACCTGCCCGCGATCGTGCTGTCGGGCGGACCGATGCTCAATGGCTGGCACAATGGCGAGCGTACCGGCTCCGGCACCATCGTCTGGAAGTCGCGCGAGCGGCTCGCCGCGGGCGAGATCGACTATGACGAGTTCATGGAGATCGTGGCGTCCTCGGCGCCCTCGGTCGGCCATTGCAACACCATGGGCACGGCGTCGACCATGAACGGGCTTGCCGAAGCGCTCGGCTTCTCGCTGCCGGGCTGCGCGGCCATCCCCGCCCCCTACCGCGAGCGCGGCCAGATCGCCTACGAGACCGGCAAGCGCGCCGTCGAGATGGTCTGGGAAGACCTCAAGCCGTCGGACATCCTGACCCGCAAGGCCTTCGAGAACTGCATCGTCATCAATTCGGCGATCGGCGGCTCGACCAACGCGCCGATCCACATCAACGCGCTGGCCCGCCATATCGGCGTGGAGCTGTCGATCGACGATTGGCAGAAATTCGGCCACGACGTGCCGCTGCTGGTGAACATGCAGCCGGCCGGCTTCTATCTCGGCGAGGAATTCCATCGCGCCGGCGGCGTGCCGGCCGTGGTGCGCGAATTGATGAAGCACAAGCGCATCCATGAGGACGCTGTCACGGTGAACGGCCGCGGCATCGGCGAGAACTGCAAGGATGCGCCCACGCCCGACAACGACGTGATCCGGGCCTACGACAAGCCGCTGGTGAAGGACGCCGGCTTCCTGGTGCTGAAGGGCAATCTGTTCGACTCCGCGATCATGAAGACCTCCGTGATCTCCAAGGAATTCCGCGACCGCTATCTTAGCAACCCGAAGGACCTCAACGCCTTCGAGGGCCGCGCCATCGTGTTCGAGGGCCCGGAGGATTATCACGCGCGGATCGACGATGCGTCGCTCGACATCGACGAGCACTGCGTGCTGTTCATCCGCGGCACCGGCCCAATCGGCTATCCCGGCGGCGCCGAGGTCGTGAACATGCAGCCGCCGACTGCCCTGATCAAACGCGGCATCCTGTCCCTGCCCTGCATCGGCGACGGCCGCCAGTCAGGCACCTCGGGCTCGCCGTCAATCCTCAATGCCTCGCCAGAGGCCGCCGCCAATGGCGGGCTCGCGATCCTCAAGACCGGCGACAAGGTGCGCGTCGACCTCAACAAGGGCAGCGCCAACATCCTGATCTCGGACGACGAGGTGAAGAAGCGCCACGCCGAGTTGAAGGCCAATGGCGGCTTCAAGCATCCGCCGAACCAGACGCCCTGGCAGGAGATCTATCGCAACACCGTCGGCCAGCAGTCGACCGGCGCCTGCATGGAGCTCGCCACGCGCTACCAGAACGTCGCCGGCACCTTTGGTGTGGCGCGGGATAATCACTAACCACGCGTCATTGCGAGCGAAGCGAAGCAATCCAGAGATATGTCCGCGGAGACAGTCTGGATTGCTTCGTCGCACCAGCGCAAAATTGCCTTGCAATTTTGTCGCGGGCTCCTCGCAATGACGTGGGGTTGGCATTCGAATGAACACAAGGGAGAACAACATGGCAGACCGCCTCAAGGGTAAGCGCGCCGTCATCACGGCTGCAGCCGCAGGCATCGGGCGCGCATGCGCTCTCGCATTCGCGCGTGAAGGCGCAACCGTCATCGCCACCGACATCAACGGGGCCGGCATCGCGGGCCTGACCAAGGAAGGCATAGCCGAGGTCGCAAAGCTCGACGTGCGCAACACCGCCGACGTCAACGCCTTCGCCAAGCGCATCGGCAAGATCGACATCCTGCTCAACGCCGCCGGCTTCGTGCATCACGGCACCATCCTGGAGTGCTCGGAAGAGGATTTTGATTTCTCGTTCGACCTCAACGTCAAGTCGATGCACCGGACCATCAGGGCATTCCTGCCCGACATGCTCGGCGGCGGTGGCGGCAGCATCGTCAATATCTCCTCCTGCGCGGCGCTGCGGCCGCCGGCGAACCGCTACGTCTACAGCTCGTCGAAGGCCGCGGTGTCGCTGCTGACCCGCGCCGTCGCGCTCGACTTCATCACCAAGGGCATCCGCTGCAACTCGATCTGCCCCGGCACGGTCGAGACCCCCTCGATGCTCGATCGCGCCGCAGCCCAGGGGCCGCAGGGTAAGGAGATGTTCGTCTCCCGCCAGAAGATGGGCCGGCTCGGCACCGCCGACGAAATCGCCAACATGGCGATCTATCTCGGCAGCGATGAGAGCGCGTTCACCACCGGCGTCGACCTCGTCGTCGACGGCGGCTACATGCTCTGACGCCAAAGGCCCCGGCATGAACAAGATCGATCTCAACGGCCGCGTCGCTGTCGTCACCGGCGGCGCGCAGGGTTTTGGCCGCGCCATCGCAGAGCGCTTCGTCGCCTCCGGCGCCAAGGTCGCGATCTGGGATTTTGACTCGGCGCTGGCCGAGAAGACGGCGAAGGAAATCGGCGACAACGCCCGCGTCTTCAAGGTCGACGTCACCGACACCGCAGGCGTCGAGCAGGCGCGCGATGCCACGCTCGCCGCCTTCGGCAAGATCGACATCCTCGTCAACAATGCCGGCATCGCCGGCGTCAACAAGCCGGTCTGGGAGACCGATCTCGAGGAATGGCGCAAGGTGCTGCGCATCAACCTCGACGGCCCCTTCATCGTCTGCAAGGCCATCGTGCCGACAATGCTCAAGCAGAAATACGGGCGGATCGTGAACATCGCCTCGATCGCCGGCAAGGAAGGCAACCCGAACGCATCGCACTATTCGGCGTCCAAGGCCGGCCTGATCGCGCTGACGAAGTCGCTCGGCAAGGAGCTCGCCGCCCATGACATTCTCGTGAACGCGGTGACGCCCGCGGCGGCGAAGACGGCGATCTTCGACCAGATGACGCAGCAGCATATCGATTTCATGCTGTCGAAAATCCCCAAAGCGCGTTTCGTGCTGGTGGAAGAGCTCGCTGCGATGGCCGCGTGGCTTGCATCCGAAGATTGTGCCTTCTCCACCGGCGCGGTCTTTGATATTTCCGGGGGACGGGCGACCTACTGAAGCATTGGCCGCCCGAGGGGGCGGACCATGCAGCTTGGGCGTCGGGATTTTGTGAAACTTGCAGCGGGCGCGGGCGCGCTGCCTTTGCTTTCGCGCGGTGCGCTGGCGCAGCTCGCGCCCAACCCGCCGAGCATCCGCCCGCCCTCCCCGGCCGAGCGCACGGCGATGGGCCGGCTCGCGCAGACCTTCATGGACAAATTCGAGGTGCCGGCGCTCTCCTTTGCGATCGGCTATGCGGGAGCGATCGTCCATCAGGCCGCCTTTGGCGTTGCCGATCGCGAGCAGAATGAAGCAGCGACGCCGCAGCATCTGTTTCGCATCGCCAGCGTCAGCAAGATGATCACCTCGGTGACGCTGTTTCGGCTGATCGAGGAGAACCGCGTCAAGCTCACCGACCGCGTGTTCGGCCCCGGTGCGCTGCTCGGCACCGACTACGGCGCGCCGCCCTATTCGCCCGGCATCGATCAGATCACGCTCGAGCATCTCCTGACGCATACCGGCGGCGGCTGGACCAACGACAACCGCGATCCCATGTTCACGCATCCGCACATGGACCACGCGCAGCTCATCACCTGGACGTTGGCGAACCGGCCGCTGGACCGTCCGCCGGGGCAACACTACGCCTACTCCAATTTCGGCTATTGCGTGCTGGGCCGCGTCATCGAGAAGCTCACCGGCCAGCGCTACGCCGAGCACGTCCGCGCCGAGGTCCTCGGCCGTTGCGGCGTCACCGACATGACGATCGCCGGCAATACAAGCGACCAGCGCCAGGCCGGCGAAGTCGCCTATTACTGCAAGGTCGAAAGTCCCTACGAGATGAATGTCCGGCGGATGGATTCCCATGGTGGCTGGATCGCGACACCGACGGACCTCGTGCAATTCCTGATGCATGTCGACGGCTATGCCCGGCCAGCGAACATTCTGCGGCCGCGCAGCATCGAGGTCATGACGACAGCGCCCAGCTACAGCCCGGACTACGCCAAGGGTTTTTGCATCAACAAGTCGGGCAATTGGTGGCATAATGGCAGCCTGCCCGGCACCAGCACCATTGCGGTCAGAACCCATAGCGGCTTCTGCTGGGCCGCCTTCACCAATGTGAGCCGGCCGAATACCAAGATGGATGACGAACTCGATGAGCTCAACTGGAACATGGCGCGCCAGGTCAGCGAATGGCGGGTGGCCTGAGCCATGATCAGGGAAGGTGGATGCCTGTGCGGCGCGGTGCGGTTCAAGGCGGAGGGCGAGCCGCTGAACGTACGCATCTGCCATTGCCGCATGTGCCAGAAGGCGATGGGCTCGCCCTACTTCGCCCGCGCCCAGTTCGACCAGAAAGCGCTGACCGTCGAGGGTGACACCGGCCGCTATGCATCGTCCGAGAATATCGATCGCGTATTCTGCAAGAATTGCGGCACGCGGCTGTTTTCCTGGCGCCGCAACGGCACGCTGGCGGGCGTGGCGCTCACGACCTTCGACGACCGCAATGCCTTCGCGCCGACCGAGCACATCTGGGTCTCGGAAAAGCTCGCCTGGCTGAAGCTCGACGACGGCCTGCGGCAGTATGAGACGACGATCCCGACGTAAGGTCAGAGCTGGTTTGAAACGGTGATGCTGGTGGCCTGAACGCGCCGTCCTGCCGTCGTGGCCAACCAGATCCCGGCGAACACCGCGACGATGCCGGCCGCGAGATTCCAGCGCAATGGCTCATTCAGCAGCCATGCGCCGACCAGGGAGGCCGTGATCGGATTGACCGTCACCGAGATCGCCACACGCGTCGGTGTGGTCCGCTCCAGCGCGAAGGCCCAGAGATAGAAGGTCAGTGCCGCGCCGAAGGCGCCGAGATAGAGCGCCGCGAGCCATTGCGGCGCGCCGAAATTTGCGATGGGCGCGAAGCTGCCACGAAGGCATGAGAGCACGATGAGGCAGGCGGCGCCCGCTGCCATGCTCATGGTCGTGAAGGCGATCGGGCTAGAGCGCCGGATCAGCGGCTTCGACCAGATGCCGTACAGCGCCATGCACAGCGCAGCCGCCACCATCAGGAGATCGCCGCGCCAGGCGCCTGATGGCGCCAACCGAGGTCGGTGAGCAGCGCGACGGCAACGCCGAGCGTTGCCACCACGACGCCGATCGATTTGCGCCAGCTCAGGGCCTCGGTGCCGAGCGCGGCGCCGATCACGAGCGTCAACAGCGGCAGCGTCGACAGCGCGAGCGCGCCGCGCGCGGCTGTCGTGAAGATCAGCGATGCATTGAACAGGATCGGAAACAGCGCAAAAAACAGGATGCCGAGCCCGATTGTCGCAGCCCAGTCGCCTCGCCCCGGCCGGCGATCGCCACGCAGCCATGTCAACGGCAGCAGCAGGAGACAGCCGATCCCGAACCGGAACGAGCCGATCGCCAGCGGATCGACGCTACCAACGAGATAGCGCGTGGCGCCGATCGAGGTGCCGCCCAACCCACTCGACAGCACCGCAGCCAGAACGCCAAAAATCTCGCCCACAAGCCCTCCCCTCGAGCGCATTGACGGACAGCATACGGGCCTTGCCGAAACTGAGAATGGAATTTCCGTCATGTTGGGATAACGTTTCGTCATGACCGCGCCCGACCTCGATCCCGATCTGCTCAAGGCCTTTCTCGCCGTCGCCGAGCATGGCTCGTTCACGCGCGCGGCGGATCGGCTCAACCGGACCCAGTCGGCCGTGAGCGTGCAGGTCAGGCGCCTCGAGGAACGGCTCGCTACAAAACTGTTTCAGCGCGACCGGACCGGCGTCGTGCCGACCGCCGCGGGCCATGAGCTGCTGGCCTATGCGCAGCGCATCCTAGCTCTGCATGCAGAAGCAGTCGGCGCGTTGCGCGCACGCAAGGCGGAGGCCGTCATCCGCCTCGGCGTGATGGACGATTACGGGACGATCGTCATTCCGCCCCTGCTGGCGAGCTTTGCCAGGGAGCATCCGACGGTGCGGGTCGAGATCGAGACCGGGCTGACCGCGACGATGCCGGCCCGGCTCGGTGAGGCCTATGACCTCGTTATCGCCATGCATCCGCAAGGGCGCGGCGACGCGAGCTGTTGCGGCGCGAGCAGGCCGTCTGGGCGGCCGCCGCCGCTTGCCACGCCACCGCAGAGGCGACCCTGCCCGTCGCGCTCTATCCGCCTGGCTGCCTGTTTCGCCAATGGGCCGCGGAGGCCCTCGATCGCGCCGGCCGGCCGTGGCGGCTCGCCTTTGTCAGCCGGACCCTGGCGGCGGTGGAATCGATCGCGGCGGAGGGCCTTGCGGTCACTGTGGTCAAGGCCGGCATCCTGCCGCCCCGCCTGCGCCCTCTATGCGCCCGCGACGGCCTGCCGCCGCTGCCCATGGCGGACATCCGCCTCCATCGCGCACGCAACCTGTCGCGCCCGGCGGCGCTGCTTGCCGATCATTTGCAGCGTGGCATTTCGGAACCGGCCACCCTATGTTGACTGAAGCGTTGCTGCACCGCCGGTTTGGTCGTCTGCAAGGCGACAGGCAAAACTGGCGAGATGCGACGTGAACATTTCCTACTACGACCTCTCGGTGTGGGTGCTCCCGGTGCTGCTCGCCATCACCTTCCACGAGGCCGCGCACGGCTTCGTGGCGCACCGTCTCGGCGACAACACGGCCTTCCAGCTCGGCCGCGTCAGCTTCAACCCACTCCGGCACATCGATCCGTTCGGCACGCTGATCCTGCCGGCGATGATGCTGTTTGCGCATTCGCCGTTCCTGTTCGGCTATGCCAAGCCGGTCCCCGTGAATTATCGCAATCTCAAGAATCCCAGGCTCGACATGGTCTGGGTCGCCCTCGCCGGCCCCGTCACCAACATCCTGCTGGCGCTCGTCGCGGGGCTCGCCCTCCATGCCCTGCCCTGGGCACCTGCGAGTTCGGCGCAATGGATCTTCGACAACCTGAAGAATGCGCTGCTGATCAACGCCGTGCTGGCGGTCTTCAACATGATGCCGATCCCGCCGCTCGACGGCGGACGGGTCGCGGTCGGGCTGTTGCCCCGGCCGCTCGCCCTGCCCCTCTCGCGGCTCGAGCCGTACGGCATGATGATCCTGATCGCGCTCCTGATCCTGCTGCCGCTGGTGGGTTCCCAGTTCGGTCTAAATCTTGATGTTATTTCAGCAATACTGCGAACGTTGACCGGTTATGTGATTCAAGCTGTTCTCTTGCTGACCGGCAATGCGTAGTTGAAGCCGTACGATTTTAGATCCTGCACTTGAAGACAAAGCCGAAGGGCTAGAGGCCAACTTGGTCAAAGCTGCCGATATGCTGATCGCGCGACGCGCCGACACCCGTGCCCGCGCCGATTTCGCCACCTGGAAGATGATGGCCAAGCTGAATGGGTTGTCGGCGCTGCCTCCGGACGCACAGGGCTTCCTCGACGGCTACAAGAGGCTCCTGGAGCGGATAAGCGAGGGCGAGGCAGCCGAGGCCACGATCGCCGAGGTCTACAAATCCTATTATCTGGAGATGGGCGGCGTCGGGAACCCGCCCGACGTCCGCACGCGGCCGGCCGAGCCGGTGGCGGACAATGTTACCGCATTCCGGCGCCCGGCCCCCAAGCCGAAGAAGGCCGCCATGTTCGGGGCGACGATGTTTGGTGGAACCGAGAAGCGTCCCCTCCCGGTGGCGCTGATCTTCGCCTGCCTGGTCGTGGTCTACGTCTCGATCAAGTTCTACTGGCGCTGACGGCCGCCCGGTTATTTCGGCGGCTTCTTGAAATTCACCGGCAGGCTGAAGGAGAACTGATCGTCCGTCAGTTCGGCCGGCGGAACCGGCACGGGATCCGAGCGGCGCACCATGGAGATCGCCGCGCTGTCGAAGGCGGGATCGCCCGAGGACTCGGCCACGTCGACGGACACGACATTGCCGCGGCGATTCAGGACCAGGCTGAGCTTGACCGTCGTCGTCGAGCTCTTGTCCTTGGGATAGCGCTTGTGCAGCTCGAAATAGGCGCTGATCCGCTTGCCCCATTCGGCCGTCAGCTTGCGGATGTCCTTGCCGATGCCCTGGTTGGGTGCAGCCGCCTTCTCGTCCTCGCGCGCGTCTTCGTTCAGCGCCTGCCTCGCTGATTCCTGGGCGTTCGGCATCTCCTCGACCGCCTGGGTTTCGACCTTGGCTACCTTCGTGGTGTCCTCGACCGGCTTCTTGGAGTCGTTTTCGGTGACGAGGCGGTCCGGGTCTTCGGCTTCCTGAGGTATTTCCTTCGGAAGATCGGTCTCCTTGACCTCGGCCTGCTGCTGCATCTGCTGCGGCCGGAACTGCGAGGCTTCGCTATCCGGCCCAGGCGGAAGATCCGTCTCGGGAAGCTTCGGCGAGGTCATTTCGACGGCGTATTCGGCGCCGTTGGCGCCGAGGCCGTCGTCTCCATCGTCAGTCTGCAAATGCGACAACGCCCATGCGGCACCGCCAAGATGCAGCCCAAGTGCGGCCGTTCCGGCCAGGATCCACAGCACGGCCAGGAGCCACAGCTTGGATCGTTTCACCTCGAGAACAGGATCGGACATCGCGCCGCCGTCAGGGTTTTGCTGCATCCGGCGACGGCGCAGCCGCCGCGGGAGGCGCTTCCAGCGCCACCAGCTTGATCCGAGAGTAGCCGCCGGAACGGAGGATTTCCATGACGCCCATCAGCTCGCCATAGGGCACGGCGCGGTCGGCGCGCAGGAACACGTATTTGTCCTTGGCCATGTCGGCCATCGCATCGAGCGAGCTGATCAGCTCGGTGCGCTTGACTGCATTTTCCCCGATCGCGAGCGTCAGATCGGGCTTGATGCTGACATAGGTCGGCTTGTCCGGCTTCTTCTGCGGCATCGCGCTCGAGGTCGGCAGGTCGATCGGCAGATCGACCGTCGACAGCGGTGCCGCGACCATGAAGATGATCAGAAGCACCAGGATGACGTCGATGAACGGCGTGACGTTGATGTCATGCGTTTCCGAGAAGTCGTCGTCGTCATCGTTGTCTGTGAGCGAAACAGCCATGGCCTACTCCGCCGCGCGCGAATGCGCGCTGCCGTGGCTGCGATCGAGGTCGCGCGACAACAGCCGGGCCGCCGCACCCGAGGCGCGGCTGACGAGCTCGAGATAGCTCTTCGTCACGCGGGAGAAGTGATTGTAGATGATGACGGCAGGGATCGCCGCGACGAGACCGATTGCCGTGGCGAGCAACGCCTCGGCGATGCCGGGGGCGACCACCGCGAGGTTGGTGGTCTGCGACTTCGAGATGCCGATGAAGCTGTTCATGATGCCCCACACCGTGCCGAACAGGCCAACGAAGGGTGACGTCGAGCCGATGGTCGCGAGCACACCCATGCCGA
Organism: Bradyrhizobium rifense; assembly: GCF_008123425.1. Lineage (GTDB taxonomy): Bacteria > Pseudomonadota > Alphaproteobacteria > Rhizobiales > Xanthobacteraceae > Bradyrhizobium > Bradyrhizobium rifense. Next base: position 227,572 of record NZ_VSSS01000013.1, on the reverse strand, counting down.
TGCGGATGCGCCGCGCCTCCGCCCGCGTGATCTCCGCAAAGCTCGAGGCAGCGCGCTCCTTGATGCCGGTGTCGCTGGACAGGCCAGCCGACATTCGCGCTTCGCGCAACGCCGCCGCCAAGAATGACGGAAGGATACCAGACTTGGCGCCCAGCGCCATTTGCGCCTCCGCGAGCGAGCGCGCCTCGGCGATCTTCTTCAGCGCCGAACGCAGGCTGCCGGATGCGACCGACAGCTCGATCGACTTGGCGATGAGGACCGTCCAGGTCATGAGCGATGCAAACGCAAGCCCGATCATCACCGCCTTTACGATGATGTCCGCCGACATGAACATCACCCAGGGCGACAATTCCTTCATGGCCGGCGCGATGCCGGCCTTCGGGGCAGCGTCGGATGCCGGAGCCACAGCAGCCTCGGTCGCCGGCGCGCTGGGCGCAGCAGCTGCGGGAGCCGCAGGCTGCGCCGCGACTGTGGGAGCAGCCGGAGCCGGCTGAGCCGCCACTTGTGCCGGTGCCGCAACGGGCCGGGCCGGCGCCGCGGGCTGGGTTTGTGTCTGGGCAGAGACAGGAGCTGCGAGCCAGGTGGCTGCCAGCAGCACGGCTGCGGCGAGGCTTGCTTGGAAAGATGTGATCTTCATACTTCGGCCCAGGTGCGAATGAGGTTGTGATAGATACCCGTCAATTTGACCGTTTCGGGATCGTCACGCCCGAGCCGTGCCACCAGCGCCTGAATGGCGGTGTCGAGGTCAAAGATCATGCTGCGAGCTTGATCGTCCCGTATCATGCTCTGAAGCCAGAAGAAAGACGCAACCCGCGCCCCCCTGGTCACCGGGGTGACCAGATGCAGGCTGGTCGAGGGATAGAGCACGCAGTCCCCGGCTGGCAACTTGACTTCGTGGGATCCGTAGGTGTCCTCGATCACAAGTTCGCCACCGTCGTAATCCTCGGGCTCGCTCAGGAACAGCGTGACCGACAGATCCGTGCGGATGCGAAGGCCCGTCAGCCGGTCGCCGCGGATCGCGTTGTCGACATGCAGGCCGAAATGGTGGCCGCTGTCCGCCGCATAGCGGTTGAACAGCGGCGGGAAGATCTGGAGCGGGATCGCGGCTGCCAGAAATCGCGGGTTCGCCGTTAGCGCCGAGATGATGCGATGGCCGAGCTTGCGCGCGACCTCGCTATCCGGCGGCAACTGCTCGTTGCGCTTGACCATTGCTGACTGCGCGCCAGCGGTGGAACGGCCGTCTTCCCATTCGCTGGCGTCCATGATGCGGCGGAACTCCGCCACATCTTCCTTGCTCAGGACACCGTCTATGCATGTCAGCATGGCACCTCGTTATCTCTCCATCAGTAGCGCGCCGAGATCGTCAGATAAGCGGCTCGTCCCGGTGCTTCGAGCACGAAGGGCGCAGCGCTCTGATACAGCGCGTCATAGTAGCGCTTGTCGAAGATATTGTTCACGGCCAACTTCAACCGCCAGTTCTTGTTGATCTTCGCTTCCGTGAACGCGTCAAAGCGCCAATAGCCCGGGATCGACGTACCCTGGTTGGCCGCGAGCAAGGTACCGCCATAGATTTGCGAACGGTACACCGCCTGCCCACCCAGCTCCCAGATATCGTTGAACTGGTATTTCGAGAGCAGGCTGAACGACTGATGCGCGATGTTGGCGAGCGGCCGCCCGACATTCGTCGGATAAAGCGCAATATTGGCCGACGGCGCCAGCGACTTGGTCACTTCCGACTGCATCAACACGAGGCCGCCGGACAGGCTCCACTTGTCGGTGATGTTGCCGCCCACGCCGAGATCGATACCGCGGATGCGGTAGGCTGCGCCCGCCGTGATGCACGACACGGTCGTTGCGGGAGCCACAGGAGCGTACGTGCAGCCAAGCGGTGTCGCGGCAGCCACGCTGCCGACATTCTGCGCCTCACGCGCGTTTTCTTTCTCGGTCTGGAACAGCGCCGCCGTCACCAGCAAGTGACGGTCGAACAGCTCCCACTTCGTACCGAGTTCGATCGCCTTGTTCTTCTCAGGCCCGAATATCTGGGCGTTACCGCCAGCCAAGGTGGGATTGATGCCGCCATAGGCCGTGCTGGTGCCGTCGAATTCGGCGCCGACGGGATTCGAAGACGTGGCATAGGCCACGTAGACGCTGCCGTTCGGCAAAGGCTTCAGCGTGAGCCCGAGATTGAAGCTCGGGATCAGGAATTCAGCCGACTGTTGACCGGGGGCGCCGGTCGCCGAGAATCCGGATGTCTTGATGTTGTAGTCGTCGTAGCGAAAACCGCCGTTGAGGATCAGCAAATCGCGGTAGTTGGCGGAATCAACGACGTACCCGCTGGTGGTGTCGATGCCGATCTTGGTTGGCTTACCGGTGAGGCCTCCCGGGATCGGGAACGGATTGTCGGTGGCTTGCGGATAAAAGACGCTGACGCCGGACGTCGATCCTCCGCCGGTGAAGGGCGTCGTCCCAGTCGTAATCTCGGAGCTAAGACCCGTATAGCTATCGATCGACGATCGTTCCCTGTCATATTCGATGCCGGCAAGCAGGGTGTGCTTGAAGCCGGCAACATCGTTGAACTTGTAGGTCGCCTCGGTCTGGTTGGCGAACACGTCGGTGGCCTGGTAGCGGCTCTGCGGATTGGCCGTGAGCGTATAGGCCGTGAACGGAGCTCCGGCAGCCAGCGTCGGTGACTCCGGAAGCGTGCCTATATAGTTCTGCGTCGAGTGCGATTCCCGGATCTTGTTGCTGAGCATCAGGTCGGGCGTGATCTGGACCTCGGCATTGACCGTGCCGATGTCCTGGCCGGTTCTATAGAAGTCGCGGTTGACGAAGCCGTAGAAATTGTTGCGGTTGACGCCAAAGTCCGGGAACGGACCACCGGAGGTCGACGTCGGGCTCGGCCGATAGTACGGCACGCCAAAATCCGGCATGCCGGTCAATTCGGTATGGATGTAGTTGCTCGTGATCTTGATCGCGTCGGTCGGCTTCCAGGTGGTGGCCACGAAAGCACCGTCGCGGTTGTCGGTAACCCTGTCGCGGCCGGCGACCTTTGCATCCTGGAACAGGCCGACGGCGCGAATTGCGAATGTCGGATCGACGACCTGGTTGACGTCCAGCGTGACACGCTTGGTCTGGTCGGTGCCAAACGTGGTGTCCATGTTGTAGAAGCTCTTCTCCGTCGTCGCCTGCTTGGTGACGATGTTGATCGCACCACCCGCCGTGCCGCGGCCCGCGAAAGACGACGCCGGGCCGCGCAGAATCTCGACCTGCTCGGTGAAGAAGTTCTCTCGGACGCTGACACCGGCATCGCGCATGCCGTCGATGAAGATGTCGTTGCGCGCGTCGAAGCCGCGAATGAAGAAGCGGTCGCCGAAGGCATTGCCGCCCTCACCGGTGCCGAGCGTAACGCCGGCGGTGCTCAGGATCGCCTGCTTCAACGACGTGGCGCCCTTGTCCTCCAGCACCTCCTTCGACAGCACCGTCACCGATCGCGGCGTATCGACCAGCTTCTCCGGGAATTTTCCGGAGGCCTGCATGTGATCGACCTTGTATGGCGCGGCGGGATCCGCATAGGGATTGCGGTCGGGAGCACCGGGGGCCGGGTTGGCGACCGGCGCCTGCGCGGCCTGCTGACGCTGTGCGGCACGGCGCAGCGCGTTCCGGGCGCGGGTCTGCTCGGGCGTCGGCTTCGCGGCGGTGGAGCGCGGACGTTCCTTGGGCGCATCGACGTTCACGGGCGGCAAAGTCGATTGTTGTGCCTGCGCGCCGGTCGAGACGGACGCGACCGCAATCAGGCTCGCAACGGCAGATACGGTCTTGCCGGTCGCGCCATCGAGATTGCTGCCAAATGATTTCCGAACCGCGACCGAACGCAACGATCGCGGTGTTCTTGTAACGCCCATCACACGCCCCACTGTGCTTCTGCTTCCAACACTCGCGTTGCGACAACGCGACGCATTGGTGCTATCGGGCGTGCTTATGGGGGTCAACGCGATCACTGCAACACTGCGAAACAAACCATCAACTTCATAGCGATTCTAAACTTGCTTGCGCATTCCAGTTTTAAACTGTTCTAAACTGAAGTTTGTAAGCGTTCTAAACTGGCACCAAGATGCGGATGGCACGCATCGCGGTCGATTGCAGAAGCGCAGGGATGCCTGCCGTGGCAGGCATCCCTGGTTTGGATCGGCGCAGAGCTTCATCAGAACTTGGCCGTCGTGATCAGATAGAACGCCCGCCCCGGCGCGACTGCGACGAACGGAACGGCGCTGCGATAGAGCGTGTCGTAGTAGAGTTTGTTGGTGAGGTTCTGCGCGTAGAACTTCATGGTCCAGTTCTTGTCGATCTTCTTCTCGACGAACGCATCGAAGCGCCAGTAGCTCGGCAGCTCGTTGCCGGTGTTGGCCGCGAACGTGCCGCCATAGACCTTGGAGCGATACACCGCCTGCCCGCCGACTTCCCAATCGCCGTCGAACTTGTACTTGGTCAGCATGCTGAACGACTGATGCGCGACGTTGGCGAGCTGCAGGCCGAGATTGGAGGCGATGTTGCTCTGCGTGACCTTGGACTGCATCAGCACCAGGCCGCCGAAGATGCTCCAGCGATCGGTGATCTTGCCCTCGGCCTCGATGTCGATGCCCTGGATCTTGTAGGCCGCGCCCGAGGTGAGGATGCCCGCAGCGTTGGTCTCGCGCGCGTTGTCCTTCGTGGTCTGGAACAGCGCCGCGCTGACCAGCAGATGACGATCGGCGAGCTCCCACTTGGTGCCGACTTCAGCCGCCTTGTTGCGCTCGGGCCCAAGCAGAACGGTCGTGTTGGCGGGGACGCCGCCGTAATCGGTGCCGGTTGCGTCAAGCTCCGAGCCGAACGGATTGGCCGAGGTCGCATATGCCGCATAGATGCTGCCGATCGACGTCGGCTTGTAGACCAGGCCGACGTTGTAATTGACCAGATCGGAGTTCATTTTCAGATAGGCCGTGTTGGTCGACGAGCTCATGTTGTATCCGTCGTAGCGGATACCGCCGTTCACGATGATGGTGTCCTGCCAGTTTGCAGTGTCCATCACGTAGACGCTGCTGGTGTTGACGCCATAGCGTGTCGGATTGCCCGTCAGCGTCGGCGTGCCGAAGCCACCGACATAAGTGGACTGAGGGGAGTAGAGATTGATCCCCGAGAGAGCGCCGTTGCTCGTGAAGCCGGAGCCGGCCAGCTCCGATGCAAGACCCGAGTAACGGTCGATCGAGATGTTCTCGTTGGTGTATTCGACGCCGAACACCGCGGTGTGCTTGACCCCGCCGGTGTCGAGCTTGAACGTGGCCTCGTTCTGGTTTGCCCACACGTCCACGGTCTGGTAGCGGCTCTGCGCACTCGCCGTCGTGGTCCAGAGCAGCGGATTCGGACTGGTCGTCACCGGGTTCTGTGGCAGCGTGCCGATATAGTTGAGCAGCGAGTGCTCGCCGCGCACTTTGCTGCTGAGCGTGATGGCCTCGTTGACCTTGTACTCTGCGGTCGCGGTGCCGAAATCCTGCCGCGCGGTCTGGAAGTCGCGATTGAGGAAGCCGTACCAGGTCCCGCGCGGAATGCCGGCGGACGTCACCGGCACGTTGCCCTGCTTGTAATAGGGCACGCCGAAATCGGGCAGACCGCTGAGATCGGTGTGGACGTAGTTCGTCGTGATCTTGATATCGTTGGTCGGAGTGTACTTGGTCGACAGGAACGTGCCCCAGCGATCGTCGGTCACGTAGTTGCGGCCGGCGACATTGGCGTCCTGGAACAGGCCGCCGGTGCGCACCGAGAACGAGGGATCGACGACCTGGTTGACATCAAGCGTGACGCGCTTGGTCCGGTCGGTACCGAACTCGGTATCCATCCGCTTGAAGTTGACGTCGCCGGCCTGCTTGGTGACGATATTGATGGCGCCGCCGGCGGTGCCGCGGCCGGCATAGGACGATGCCGGTCCGCGCAAAATCTCGATCTGCTCGGTGAAGAAGTTCTCGCGGATCGACACGGCGGGATCGCGGATGCCGTCGATGAAGACGTCGTTGCGCGCATCGAAGCCGCGGATGAAGAAGCGGTCGCCGAAGGCGTTGCCGCCCTCGCCCGACCCCAGCGTCACGCCGGCGGTGGAGCGTCCGATTTCCTTCAGCGTCGTCGCGTTCTTGTCCTCGAGCACTTCCTTGCTGAGCACCGTGATCGTCTTCGGCGTGTTCAGCATCGGCTCGGGAAACTTGCCGGAGGCCTGGACGTGGTCAACTTTGTATGGCGCAGCCGGATCGGCATAGGGATTGCGATCGACGGCGCCGGCTGGCGCCGGTGCGGCGGCGGCAGCCTGCTGCTGCGCCTGCTGGCGTTGCGCGGCGCGACGAAGCGCGTTGCGCGCACGGACCTGTTCCGGCGTCGGCTTCGAGGCTGCCGGACGCGAACGCTCGACCGGCGCATCGACATTCACCGGCGGCAGGCTCGACTGCTGCGCCTGCGCACCGCTCGACACCGACGCCACCGCAATCAGGCCGGCAACGGCCGACACCGCCTTGCCGGAATTGCCATCGAGTTCGAATGAATTTCTTGCCGCGATCGCACGCAGCGATCGCGGAGCCACCGCCAGCCCCATTTCAACGCACCCCAATTCAAATTCGTCGATCTGCAACATGCGCGACGAACGATGAGGCGGTGCTATCGATCACGAAAAATCTGGTCAATGCGAGGAGGCGCGCGCGACCACTTGAATTGCTCTAGTTCAAATCGATTCTAAAATTTCGAATCTGAAATGATGAAATGTCGCGCGACATATTGAAGCAATCAGACACAGCAGCGCTTGTCTTCGTGCATCATCTTGCGCAGCCGTCAGTCGCTGCTCGGCGGCTTCATCAGCGAGAACAATTCGTCGACGGTGCGCTGCGCTGTCGCGCGCACGCGATCGGAATTGTCCATGCCGGCGATGTTGACGCCGTTGACGACGGCTTTGATCTCGTCGCGGAAGTCGGTGAGGAAGCGCAAGGGATCGCGCTGCTCGTTGGCGACACGCGCGATCAACCCGGTGATCAGAATCTGACACGCGATCAGCTTGCCGTTCAGCTCGTCCATCATGTGCTCCCGTTGTGGCCGGCCGATATGAACGACGCTGATTTTCCTGACAACCGAAACGGCACGCGGCCGGTTTAGAACCGTCCTAACCGCGATCACGACGAGACATCGAAGATGCGTCCAGCCGCGTGCAAACGCCACGCGCACGGTTGACCGCTCACGCGGTCCGCGAGCACTGCCCAGCTTTTGCACTTTGTCGGTTCGCATCGGGAAAATGCAGCACTGCACACCGCTGCATCACCCGTTTGCCTACGGGGTGCAAAGCTTTCCAATTGTTTAGGATTCTCAGCCGATAGTGCTGTTTACACTGGAACTTGGCGTGTATTATACAACAGTGCCGGGAACCTGTTTGCCGGCACCACATTTCGTTCCTTTGGGCATACAAGCCGATACGAATAGATATGAAAAAGTCACGGCCGATCCTGTGGATTGTCATCATCGCAGCTGTGGCCGGAGGCGGCTATTACGGCCGGCAGCGGTTCTCGGCGTCTGAGGCCGGAAAAGCCCAGACCGCGCAGAAGGGTCCGCCGCGGGCCCCCGCCGTGCCCGTCAGCGTTGCGCCGGTCCAGAAGGCCGACTTCCCGGTCTACCTGACCGGTCTCGGCACGGTGCAGGGCTTCAACACCGTACAAGTCCGGACCCGGGTGGACGGCCAGATCGACAAGGTCGCGTTCACCGAAGGCCAAATGGTCAACCAAGGCGATCTCCTGGTCGAGATCGATCCGCGCCCGTTCCAGGCCGCCCTCGATCAGGCCAAGGCCAAGAAGGCGCAGGACGAGGCCAATCTCGCCAACGCCAATCTCGATCTGCAGCGCTACACCAAGCTCGGTGAATTCGCGACGCGGCAGCAGACCGACACGCAGCGCTCCACCGTTGCCCAGCTCACCGCCCAGATCGCCGCCGACGAAGCCGCGATCGCCAACGCCCAGACCCAGCTCGACTACACCCAGGTCAAGTCGCCGATCACCGGCCTCGCCGGCCTGCGCCAGGTCGACATCGGCAACATCGTCAACGCCTCGACCCAGACCGGCGTCGTCACCATCGCCCAGGTCGAGCCGATCACGGTGATCTTCACCGCGCCGGAAGACCAGCTGCCTTATATCAGCGAGGGTCAGAAGTCCGGCGAGCTCAAGGTGATCGCGTTCACCACCGACGGCAAGAAGACGCTGGCCGAGGGCAAGCTCGCCGTCATCAACAACCAGGTTGATACGACCAGCGGGACTATTCGGCTCAAGGCGGTGTTTGCCAACAAGGAACACACGCTGTGGCCGGGACAATCGGTGTCGACACGCCTGCTGGTGCGGACCCTGAAGGATGCGACCATCGTCCCCGATGACGCCGTGCTGCATTCGACCAACGGCCTCTACGCTTATACCGTCAACCAGGACAACAAGGCCGAGGTTCGCAAGATCAAGGTCAACTACTCCATCGACGGACGTTCGGTTGTCGATGAAGGGTTGAGCCCCGGTCAGCAAGTCATCACCGGCGGTCAATATAAGGTGCAGCCCGGCAGTCTCGTTTCGACGGCCGTGGCGAGTTCGGATCCGGTTCAGAAAAGCAAGGTTCAGCAGGAATGACCGAAGGCGGGATTTCGGCACCTTTCATCCGTTATCCCATCGGCACATCGTTGCTGATGGCCGGCATTCTTTTTGTCGGTCTCGTCGCCTATCCCCTGCTGCCGGTCGCACCGCTGCCGCAGGTGGACTTCCCGACCATCCAGATCACGGCCAATTTGCCGGGCGGCAGCCCGGAGACGATGGCCTCGTCGGTCGCGCAGCCGCTGGAGCGCCAGTTCGCCCAGATTCCCGGCATCGCGCAGATGACCTCGACGAGCTATCTGGGCACTGCCTCGATCACCATCCAGTTCGACCTCAACCGCAGCATTGACGGCGCCGCCAACGACGTGCAGGGCGCGATCAACGCCGCCAGCGGCCAGCTGCCGAAGAACCTGCCCTCGCCGCCGACCTACCGCAAGGTGAACCCGGCGGACTCGCCGATCCTGCTGCTGTCGGCAACGTCTGACACGCTGCCGCTGACCACTGTCAGCGATTCGATTGACGCCCAGCTCGCCCAGCAGATCAGCCAGATCTCCGGCGTCGCGCAGGTGTTCATCGGCGGCCAGCAAAAACCCTCGGTCCGCGTCCAGATCGATCCGGCGAAACTCGTAGCCAAGGGCCTGTCGCTGGAGGACGTGCGCACCGCGATCGGGATCACCACCGTCGACAGCCCCAAGGGCAATATCGACGGCGACAAGCGCGCCTACACGATCTACGCCAACGACCAATTGTTGCAGTCCAAAGACTGGAACGACGTCATTATCGCCTACCGCAATGGCGGCCCCTTGCGGATCAAGGACATCGGCCAGGCCGTCACCGGTCCCGAGGACGCCAAGCAGGCGGCCTGGGCCAATGGCAAGCGCGGCGTGTTCCTCGTCGTGTTCAAGCAGCCGGGCGCCAACGTCATCGAGACCGTCGACCGGATCAAGGCGACCCTGCCCCGCCTCGTCGCGGCGATCCCGCCCGCGGTCAAGATCGAGGTCATCAGCGACCGCACCACCACCATCCGCGCCGCGGTCGAGGACGTGCAGTTCACGCTGCTCCTGACCATTGCACTGGTGGTCATGGTCATCTTCGTCTTCCTGCGCAGCTTCTGGGCGACGGTGATTCCCACCATCACGGTTCCGCTGGCGCTATTGGGCGCCTGTGCGCTGATGTGGGTTTTCGGCTATTCGCTCGACAATCTGTCGCTGATGGCCCTCACCATCGCGGTCGGATTCGTCGTCGACGACGCCATCGTGATGCTCGAGAACATCACGCGCTACATCGAGGAAGGCGAGAAGCCACTCGCCGCCGCCTTCAGGGGTTCCAAGGAAATCGGCTTCACCATCGTCTCGATCTCTGTCTCGCTGGTCGCGGTGCTGATCCCGCTGCTGCTGATGGGCGGCATCATCGGGCGCCTGTTCCGCGAGTTCGCGGTCGTGCTGGCGATGACCATCTTCGTCTCGATGTTCGTGTCGCTGACCCTGACGCCGATGATGGCCTCGCGCTTCCTGCGCGCCCATGGCGAGGTGACCCACGGCAAGTTCTACCAGTGGAGCGAGAGCGCTTTCGACGCGATGCTGCGTGGCTACGAATATGTGCTCGACCACGCCATGGCCTGGCGCCGAACCACACTCACGATCTTCTTCGCGACCCTCGCCCTGTCGGTCTATCTGTTCATCCTGATCCCGAAGGGCTTCTTCCCGCAGCAGGACGTCGGCCTGATCACCGCGACCTCGGAAGCCTCCCAGGACATCTCGTTCGCCGAAATGCAGCGCCGGCAGGTCGAGCTCGGCAAGATCGTGCTGGAAGATCCCGACGTCGCCTCGTCGGCGATGAACATCGGCGGCAGCGGCCGCGCCGGCAATAACGGCAACATGTTCATCACCCTGAAGCCACGCAACGAGCGTGAGGCGTCCGCGCAGCAGATCATCGCGCGGCTGCGTCCCAAGCTCGAGAAGGTCGCCGGCGCCCGCCTTTACATGCAGGCGGCCCAGGACGTCCGTCTCGGTGGCCGTCCGACCCGCACGCAGTTCGAGTTCACCTTGCAGGATGCCGATCTCGGCGAGCTCAATTCGTGGGCGCCGAAGATTCTCGCCAAGATGCAGACGCTGCCAGAGCTGCGCGACGTCGCGACCGACCAGCAGACGCAGGGCACCACGGTCCAGCTCAACATCAACCGCGACACCGCCTCGCGCTACGGTATCCAGCCGCAGCTGATCGACGACACGCTCTACGACGCCTTCGGGCAGCGCCAGGTCGCGCAGTACTTCACGCAGCTCAACAGCTATCACGTGATCCTGGAAATCCTGCCGGAGATGCAGGGCAACCTGGATTCACTGAACAAGCTCTATCTGAAATCGCCGCTGACCGGCGATCAGGTGCCGCTGTCGACCTTTGCGACCTGGTCCACCGATCCGGTCCGGTCGCTCTCGATCAGCCATCAGGGCCAGTTCCCGGCGATCACGATCAGCTTCAACCTCGCGCAGGGCGTTGCGCTCGGCCAGGCCACGGAGTCCGTGCAGAAGGCGATGACCGAACTCGGCGCGCCGCCGACGCTCAATTCGAGCTTCCAAGGCACCGCGCAAGCGTTCCAGCAGTCGTTGGGCACCGTGCCGCTCCTGATCCTCGCGGCGCTGGTCGTGGTCTATCTGATCCTCGGCATTCTCTACGAGAGCTACATCCACCCCATCACGATTCTGTCGACCCTGCCCTCGGCCGGCGTCGGCGCGCTTGCGATCCTGATGGCGGCCGGCTTCGAGTTCAGCTTGATCGCGTTGATCGGCGTCATCCTGCTGATCGGCATCGTGAAGAAGAACGGCATCATGATGGTCGACTTCGCCATCGCCGCCGAACGCCACGGCAAGACGCCGGAGGAATCGATCCGCCAGGCCGCGCTGCTCCGCTTCCGCCCGATCATGATGACAACGATGGCAGCACTTCTCGGCGGCGTGCCGCTGATGCTCGGCCACGGCACCGGCGCCGAGATCCGCCAGCCGCTCGGCTACGCCATGGTCGGCGGCCTGATCGTCAGCCAGGCGCTGACGCTCTTCACCACGCCGGTCGTCTATCTCTATCTCGACAAGTTCTCGAACCTGTTCAAGAGCCATTCGGCCGAGGACGAAGGGCACGAGACGTCAGAGCACGGCACCGTCAAGGAAGCCGCCGAGTAGTCTTGCGCCGCGGCTTCCGCGACGCTACAGCGAGGCCCTCGGTTCACGCCAACGCGGTCTCGCCATGCCCATGCAATCCAGACTTGTCGCTCTCGCCGCCGCCGCTGCCCTGTTGTCCACGGGCGCCGCGTATGCCCAGCAGGGCGCCAAGAAGAACGCAGCTCCCCCGGCCCCTGCCCCGGCGGCACAGCCCACGCCCGCACCAACCCAGCCGCAGGCCGAGGGCGCTCCGGCGCAGCCCGGCTGGATCGCACGCTGCACCAGCGCGAGCCGCGACGCGCCGCTCGAATGCGCGATCGAGCAGAACGCGGTGCTGACCAAGACCGGCCAGACCATCGTGCTGATCAACATCCGCATTGCCCCCGACACCCGCACGCCGGTCGCCCTGCTCCAGCTTCCGCTCGGCCTCAACCTCCCGGTCGGCGCGAAACTCCAGGTCGACGAGGGCAAGACGGTCGATCTCCAGATCCAGACCTGCGAGAACCGCGGCTGCTACGCCTCGACGCCGATCGCGCCGGACCTGCTTGCGAGCCTGAAGTCGGGCAAGCAGTTGAAGGTCTCGTTCCAGAACATGGCGAAGGAAACCATCGCGATCCCGATGCCGCTCAGCGATTTTGCGGCGGCCTACGACAAGATCAAGTAAGGGACGCCTGCCCTCCACTGTCGCGCTCGATCACCCCGCGCCCAAATAAGCCTTCTGCACCTGCGGATCCTCGGCCAATGCCGCCGCGGTGCCGGACAGCACGCTCTTGCCGACCTGGAGCACGGTGGCGAAGTCCGAGACTTCCAGTGCCAGCTCGATCGATTGCTCGGCGAGCAAGATGGTCAGGCCTTCGCGATGCAGCCGACCAAACGTTTCGTACATGGATTCGACCACCGCCGGCGCGAGGCCGAGCGATGGCTCGTCCAGCATCAGGAGTTTCGGGTCGCTCATCAGCGCGCGACCGACCGCGAGCATCTGCCGCTCGCCGCCGGACATTGTGCCGGCGCGCTGGTTGCGGCGTTCCTTCAGCCGCGGAAAAATCTCGTAGACGCGCTCGAGCAGCGCGGCCTGGCGCGATTTGTCGTGCAGCGGCGTCGCACCGAGCATGAGGTTGTTCTCGACGCTCTGCTGCACGAACAGCCGCCAGCCCTCCGGCGAGAGCGCCAGCCCCTTGCGCACGATCGCAAAGGCCTTTTGGCCGGCGATGTCCTCGCCGCGAAAGCTGATCGTTCCTGAGTGCACCGGGATGAGGCCGGCGATCGCATTCAGCGTCGTGGTCTTGCCGCCGCCGTTGGAGCCGAGCAGCGCGACGACGCTGCCCTCGGGCACTTCCAGCGAGACATCGGAGACGCCGATGAGGTCACCATAGCGCACCTCAAGGTGCTCGATCCTGAGAAGCGCCCCGCTCATAGGTCCGGCCCGCCCATGAGCTCGACCGGCGTATGGCCGGCGGCCGCCTTCGCGGCACGTTTGCCGAGATAGGCTTCGATCACGGCCGGGTTGGACGTGACCTCGCGCGGTGAGCCGCGGGCGATCTCCTTGCCCTGGTGAAACACCATCACCCGGCTTGCCAGCGACATGATCACTTCCATGATGTGCTCGACGATGACGAGCGTGATGCCGGAACGATGGATGTCGCGGACGAGATCGATCGCAAGCTTCACCTCATGCGCGTTGAGCCCAGCCATGGCCTCATCGAGCAGCAGCACTTTTGGCTCGGTCGCGAGCGCGCGAGCGATCTCCAGCCGCTTGCGGCCGGGGGTACCGAGCGAGCGCGCCGGTGCATCCGCAAGCCGGCTCATGCCCACGCGCTCCAGCACGGCGCGCGCCTTGGTTTCGGCTTCCTTGCGATGCGCGGTGCGCAGGAACGCACCGATCATGACGTTCTCGAGCACCGTCATGCCCTCGAACGTCTGCGGCACCTGGAAGGTGCGGGCAAGCCCAAGCCCGGCGCGCAGCTCCGGCGCGAAATCGGTGATGTCGCGTCCTTCGAACAGGACGCGGCCGGAGGTGGTCTTGAGATCGCCGGTCAGGCAATTGAAGAAGGTCGACTTGCCCGCGCCGTTCGGGCCGATCAGGCCGAGAATATCGCTATGCTCCAGCGTCACGGAGGCATCGTCCACCGCCTTGAAGCTGCCGAACGCCTTGGTAATCCCGCGCGCCTCAAGGAGCATGGCTTGCTCCCGGATCTGCACTTGGCTTCCTGCGTCGCGTGAACAGGCTGAGCAGGCCGCCGGGCTGGAAGCGTGCGATCAACACGATGATCGCGCCATAGAGCACGAAGGTGAGGCCTGCGCCCTTGCCGCCGAGCCAGCTGTTGGAGATCTCTTCCAATGGCACGAGGATCGCCGCGCCCACCAATGGCCCGAACAGCAGCCCTGCCCCGCCGAGCGCTGCCATGATCAGGATTTTCACCGAGATCAGGATGCCGAGGCCTGACTCGGGATCGACGAAGCCGAACATCATCGCATAGAGCGCGCCCGCGACGCTGGTGAATGCTGCGCTCAGCATGTAGGCGTAAAGCTTGGTGCGGCTCGCGGGTGCGCCGAGCGAGCGCGCGGCGCGCTCGGAATCCTTGATCGCGCGCAGGTAAAATCCCATCCGGCTGTTGGTCATCCACCAGGTGACGAACAGCGTGATCGCGAGGATGACAAGGAACAGATAGTAATACGGCAGCGACGACAGGAACGAGAGGTCGAAGATGTTGCGTGGCACGGTCGGGCCCGAGAGGCCGACCGCCGCGCCCAGCCAGTCGGTGTTGGTGACGATCAGCCGCATCGTCTCGGCGACGGCGATCGTCGCCATGCTGAAATAGTGGCCCGACAGCCGCAGCGTCGGCACGCCGATGATTGCGGCTAAGCCCACCGCAATCACGATGCCGCCGGGGATGCCGAACAACGGCGACAGGCCGAACTTGGCGTAGGACCCCATCGCTGCATAGGCACCGCAGCCGAAGAACACGACATGGCCGACCGAGACCTGGCCGGCATAGCCGCCGACGATGTTCCAGGCCGACGCCGCAATCGCATAGAGCAGCACCAGCGCGCCAAGACGCTGCTGGAAGGGCGAGGACAACAGCAACGGATAGGCGATCGCAATGGCCACGACGACCGAAAGCCAGATCCAGCGCCGCATCACATCTTCCCCATCAGGCCCTGTGGCCGGAACCAGAGGAAGAGCAGGAAGAGGACATAGACGACGATATCCTTGTAGATCGCGCCGATCAGATAGCCGGAGAGCGACTCGATCACGCCGATCAGAAGCCCTGCGACGAGCGCGCCCGGCACGCTGCCAAAGCCGCCGAGCGAGACTGTGACGAAGGCGACGATGCCGAGCGTCTCGCCGACTGTCGGAACGATGTAGAAGAAGTTCGCGATCAGCGCGCCGGCGAGCCCGGTGGCGCCGGCTGCGATCGCCCAGGCGATCGCCTGCATGGTGTCGGGCCGGATCCCCATCAGCTGCGCCGCGGTCTGGTCCTCCGCCACCGCCAGCATTTTCGAGCCGAGCGAGGTGCGCGTCAGCAACAGATGCAGGCCGAGCGTCACCAGCAGCGCGACCACGCCGGCCAGAAGTCGCGAGGCCTCGATTCGCAGGCCCGCAAACGCATAGGTGCCGCCGACGATGTTTTGCGGCATCGACAGGAAATTGGCGCCGAACCACCAGAACACGGAATAGCGCAGCAAGAGCGCGAGCCCGAAGGTGCCGAGGATCTGCGCCAGCATCGGCCCCTTCATGATGTCGCGGATCAGGGCGAAGTAGACGACGACGCCGACGGTTGCGAGCACCAGGGTTGCGAGCGGCGCACCCAGGATCGGCCCGCCTCCCATCAGGGTGTAGACGACATAAGCGACATACATGCCGAGCATGACGAAATCGCCATGCGCGAAATTGACGATGTTCATCATGCCCCACACCAGCGTGAGGCCCGAGGAAAACAGGGCGTAGACGGCGCCAAGCAGAAGCCCGCCGACAATCACCTGCACGAGGACAAAGGACATGAGCCGCGTTGCTCTGATCAAATCATCTTGGGAAAGGCGGAGCGCGCGGCCCCGCCTTCAAAACATCTCACCAGCCTTTGTAAGGCAGCACCGGCGGCTTTTCGGCATTCGCCTTCGGCCACACCGAGACGTAGTTCTCGCCGTCCTGAAGCTGGATGATGGCGCCGGACGCAAGGATGTTCTGGCCCTTGTCGTCGAACTTCACGCCCCTGTAGCCGATCATGAGCTGGTCGGCCTTCAGCTCCGTCGCCTTCAGCGCGGCCTGGACCTTTGCCGGATCGGTCGCGCCGGCGCGGTCGATGGCGTCGGCCAGCACGAAGAAGCCCTGCATCTGGCGGGCGACCGTGTCGTCCATCTCCTCGCCGCTCTTCTTCTTGTACATGTCGGCGATGACGGCCGACGCCGAGCCCGGCGGTCCGACGACCCAGGACGACCGGTTGAAGACGCCCTGCGATATCTTGCCGACCGCCTTGATGAAGGACGGGTCGGAATAGCCGGCATCGTCGGCAAGCAGGATCGCCGGCTTGTAGTCGAGCGACTGCATGGTCTTGGCGAACAGGATCGCGTCCGACGTGTAGCTGATCATGATGATCACGTCGGGCTTCCTGTCCTTGAGCTGGAGCACCTGGCCCTGCACGTCGGTGGCGTTGACGGCATAGGCGACGTCGAGCGCGACCGGCTGCCCCTTCTCCTTGAAGGCGGTGCTGATCGTGTTGGCGACCGAGGTGCCGTATTCGGTGTTGTCATGGACCAGCGCGATGGCGTCGGTCTTGGCGCCGGTCGCCTTCATGTCGGCGAGGAAATCAACGTAGATCTTGGCGAAATCCGTCGCGATCGGCGTGGTGCGGAAGAACCATTTGAAGCCGCGCTCGGTGAGATTGGCGGCAACCGATTCCGAATTCAGGAAGGGAATGCCGTATTTCTCGGCGATCGCACTCGATGTCAGCGTCACGCCGGATTGATACGAGCCGAACACGGCCGCGACCTTGTCTTCCGTGATCAGGCGCAGCGCCTGGTTCTGCCCAGTCGCCGGATTGCCCTGGTTGTCGGCGAAGACCGCTTCGATCTTGGCGCCGCCAAGGCCGGCAAGGCCTGCGTTCTTGGCCAGCGGCAGATTGCCGAGCTCGGGATGCGCATTGTTGATGATGTCCATCGCGACTTCGAGCGCCGCCTTGGCATGCGCGCCGATCGAGGCAGTGCCGCCGGACATTGGCAGGATGACGCCAATCTTGACCACCTTGTCCTCGGCGCGCGCGCCGGCCGCGAGCACAAGGGACATCGCGGCCGCGCAAAGCAGCCCCGTGACGTGCTTCAATGTCATGAAATCAGACCTCCCAAAGGGTTTCCCCAAACCAAGATTTTTTGGAAAGCTTGGGCGAAACGCCCGCTTCCGTTTGATTTATGCCTGGCGACGAGAAGATGGCATGCCAGCGGGACACCGGCAAGGTGAAACGGATTGCGACGATGCTGCACAAGGAAGCAGCGATTGCGCACGCTGCGGCCCGCGCTCAATCTGGCGTCGTTTGTTGCACACCAGACAACCGCTGCGGCGCGCCGTCAGTGCGTGTCGCTCGCCTGCAGCAGCGTGGTGAAGCCGCCATAGATCATGCGCTTGCCGTCGAACGGCATGTCGGAGCCCTTCAGCCGCGGATCGGCCATCACCTTGGCGTTGACGGCATCGCGGCTCGCTCGATCGCGATAGATGATCCACGAGAACACCACGACTTCATCCTCCGTTGCCATCACCGCGCGCGGAAACGATGTGAGCTCGCCATAGGGCACGTCATCGCCGATGCATTCGACGTAGTCGAGCGCGCCGTGCTCCATCCACACCGCGCAAGCCGTTCGGGCCAGCGCCTTGTAGGCCTCGATCTTGTCCTTCGCCACGGCCAGCACGAAACCATCGACATAGGGCATCAGGGATCTCCTTGGGTTGTGTGTCCCGAGGACGATCGGACGCGCGCCGATCCGACCGGCGATGGCAATATCGGGATGAGGCAAACCGTCGCGAGCCGGGGCGCGGCGGGCCGTCGGAACCAGCGGTCCCGCGGCCGGCACATCCCATGTGGACCGCAAAACGCCGGTGCACCGCAGCGCTTGCCAGCCCACAGCCGAGCGGGTAGAAACCCTCCACGCCTGAGCCGTGATTTGCGCGACAAAGCGCTGCCGGCCGCAGTTGGACAAATCAGTAAGATATTGAATTTGTTCGACTATTCCGTTGGGGAATGGTGTAACGGTAGCACAACAGACTCTGACTCTGTTTGTCTTGGTTCGAATCCAGGTTCCCCAGCCACGAAATTCCGCCCCCTACAGTCCAATGACCGCCGTGCAAGCCGCGGACGAGACGGATATGGCTCCGCCGGGGCGGAGCCATATCGCACTTTCGTCGCCGCTTGCGCTGACGGCACAGCCCCGTCAGCGAGACGCGTCGACCCTCAGCCCACCTTAGCGCGCGGCGGCGCTGCGGCAACCGCGGTTGCCGGCTTGAACAGGTTCACGAAGGCAGCACCGTCGGGAGCGCCAAGCCCGGTGCAAGCATTCCACGCGGCGCCCATCGTCGCATAGCCGACGCCGCCGTCCTTGTTGTTCCCGGTCTTGGTCTGCCGGAAAGCCTGCGGAGCGCCGTAAATGTTGGGATGAATGAATCCCACGGATCGACCGGCGCTTTCATTGACCAGCGCAATCAGACCCGCAAACAAGGGCGCGACGGCGCTGGTCCCACCGATGGTGGTCCCGCTCCCACCGACGACGACGCGGTATCCGCTTCGCGGGTCGGCGTCCGCCGCCATATCCGGAACGCCGCGTCCGACCCGATGATCGCTGTTCACCGAGCGCGGAATGTTCGCCTCCGATTGATAGCCGGGCACGGGATATTTGTCGCTAATGCCGCCACCCGTGCCCTGCCCGCCGTGATTCCAGACGCTCTCCTTCGCGATCGTGCCGCCCTGGACATCAATGAGTGTGCCGCCGCAGCCGAGGACGTAAGGGTTCGAGGCCGGGAAATCGACGTGGGCGCGGCCATCCCCAACACCATCGGTCGCCAGATTGTCACCCGCGGCAGCCAGCACCGTGACGCCTCGTTGCGCTGCGTCCTTCAGTGCCGAGTTCATGGCTGCGAGGCCCTGCGCGGTCCAGTTCGACTCCGAGGAGCCCCAGCTGATCGAGATCACCGATGGCCGGCTCTGTTGATCGTTCACCGCGCGAGTGATGGCGTCGACAAATCCTTGCGTGGTGTTCGGAGCGAAATAGACCGCGATTGAAGCACCCGACGCGACAGCGCCAGCAACCTGGATATCGAGCGCGACCTCGCCGTCGGCGTTGAGGTCGATGCCCGGCCGGTTGCTGCCACCCGACACGGAAATCGCGGTGACGACGGGTGTCTGCAGCCCCATGGACGCGAAGGCCATTTGGTTGTCCGCATCGCGGAAGCCGCCGCCGAGCTCGATGATCGCGATGCATTGACCGGCGCCCGTGCCGGTCGGAAATCCGTACAGCTTCGCGATTTCGGTCGGGAGATGCCCGTTGATCGCGTGCGGATCGATATGCCGCTTCAGCTTCGGCTTTGCGATCGGCCTGGTATCGAGGCCGAGCACCGCCTCGATGCTGCCGACCACGTCTGCCGGCGCGGACAACGCACCCGTGCGCGCCCTGAAGGCGGCCGCGCCGTCATTGTAGTAGTGCAGCTTGGTGCGGAATGCAGCCTCGAGCTTGTCGGCCGGCCCCGCGAGCTTGACCAGGCGCCGCGACGGATCCTGCTTGACGACCGACAATCCATTCTCGCTCGCGAACTTGGTGATCCTGGCAAAATCGGCAGAGTAGTCCACCTGACTAGCTTGCCTCACGCTCGGCGCCGACGCCGCCTGGCCCGCAGCGATCGGCCCCTGCGCCAGCAAGGGATCTTCATCGCGGTCCTTGACGTAGACGCTGACCTCGATCTGCTCCGCCGGATTGACCGCACGCACCGCCGCAATCGGCGCCGGACCTGCCGGAGGTTCGCGATAACTTCCAGGAATTTCCATGTATTCGTTCGGCATTGAAGCCTCCCTTTGAAATGCTCCTCAGAGCGGACAATGCCGGCAAATGTCCATGGACGTGTGAGTTGAGCGTGAATTGACCGTCAACGCTTCATCCAGGCAGCTTACGACATCGCGCACGGCTTTCCTTAACGACGGCCTCCACGGCGACAAAGGTCATCCTCGCTGACGCGATCGACCGCCGAACGATTTGTCACTCTACGACTGACAGGTCGGCGATCAGCAGGATGTCAGGCGAACATCGGTAGCGCTGCACTCAGTGCGAGCCGCAGATGCGGACGACGATTTCGCCCTTGCCATTCGCGATCATCACCTGACCATACTCGTCCAGCGGCGGGCTCTCCTCATAACGAAGCGGGATCGTGGTGATCTGTTCTCGCGCCTCGCCGCCAGATTCCTGAGCGCTCACGTCGAGTATCAGGATCTTCGGATTGATGCCTTGCGGAGAGCGTCTGGTCAGCCGGGCGTGCCAACCGTTGGTTGGCACCCGTACGTCGCCAATCATGATCAGCCTGGGCGGCGCCCCCGGCACGCGATCGATCCAGGCCTTGAATGTGTTTCTCAACAGGACGGTCATGGCACGTCTCTTGGTCCGCTACGCGATCTCCTCGTAACGGGCGAAGCATAGATCCGCGAACGAAGCCGCTCGTGAACGGCGCGTGAATTCGGCTCCAGTTCAAGCGGCCCGACGACGACCGGCCCTGAGCCTCACGCGAGACACCCGACAGCGAAGCTGCCCCTGTCTGCCCAGCAAGCAGCAGTGTGTGGGTCGAGCCCTCGGCCAGCTCGCCTGGGCTGACGGCTTCAGGTTCAACGCCTCGGGGGCGGCATCGGGCTTCGCGGGATCAAGCCCGACCCGTGCAAGCAGGAGAACCGCGGAATACCATTCACGATCATTTCACGCTCGTCGGCTGGAAGTGGAGTGCCTTCGGCCTGCTCGCCAAGCCACCATTTTTGATCACGCAGCCACACTTGACCATCGCACAACCTGAGATGTACCATTTCTCGCCTATACCCGATCCGGCAGCTCGCATTCGCGAGACTGCTTGCTTTTGGCTTGGCGCACCGCACGAGCCGATACCCTGCGTTCGGCCAAGTCTAGCCTCCCGGAACCTGCACTCCTACACTGTCGTCGATGATGTCGACGAAGGATGGCAGAACATGTCGGGAGTCGGCGGAGACGAAGCGGTCGACAAAGACAAGCCGGGCCGCCTGCGGCTGAAAATCATAGGAACGTTTGCAGCTAGCGTGGACGGACGCGAACTCGGCCTCGGCCGAAAAGCGCAGGCGCTCCTCGCCTATATGATGCTCTCCTCCGCGCGACAATTACCCAGGACCAGATTGGTTGGACTGCTCTGGAGCGAGAAGGAAGAGCTGCTCGCAAAGGGTTCGCTGCGCCAGTCGCTAAGTCAGATCCAGCGCGAACTAAAGGCGCTGGGCTGTACGCATTTTCACGCAGACCAAATGCACGTTGCGCTCGAGATCGAACAGGTCGCGTGCGACCTGACGGAGATCGTCTCGGATGTCGAACGTGGCATTGTTCATCCGCTCCTGCTCGCGCGCGAACGCCTGACCGACGACATTCTCGACGATCTGGAAGGCATCGATCCGGCCTTTTCGGAATGGCTTGCCGAGACGCGACCGCTGATCCACGAACGCCTGATCGACGCCTTGGCGAAATTGCTGCCGGACGAGGCTCAAACAATTATTCCGACCAATGCGGAAACTGCCGCGAGGGCCATCCACCGCCTGGATCCCGAGAACGAGCGGGCCGTCCGAGTTCTTATCAAGAGCCACGTGGCCGCCGGGAGCATCGGTGCTGCGCTCGCGGTTTATGCGCGGCTCTGGCGCCAGCTCGAGGATACCTACGACATCGAGCCGCATAGGCTCACGCAGGACCTGATTGCCGACCTGCGACAGCACCAGCCCGAGGCGGTGACACCCACCGTGTCACCCAGCGTCGCTTCCCCCGGAGTCCGCACGATCGGACTTGCCACCAGCCGACCGTCGGTCGCGGTACTCCCTTTTCGCGCGCTATCGCCAAACCTGGAGCCTCAGTTCACGATCGGTATCGTCGACAGCGTCGTCCAAGCCCTGTCGAGCTTGAAGGAACTGCTCGTCATTTCACGCGGGTCGACGATGATCCCGGCTCCCCAAACCTTGGATCTGCGCGCCGTTGGCCGAGATCTCAACGCGCAATATCTACTTCATGGCAGCATTCAGCGCGCCGGCGATCAGATCCGGATTTCGACCGAGCTCGTTGCCGCCGAGACGGTCGAGGTCGTCCGCGTCGATCGCCTGAATGGAACTGCAGCCGACGTCTTCGATTTGCAGGATCGCATCGCTGTCGAGGTCATACGCTCGCTGGCGCCACAAGTTCGCGACCGGGAGCTTCATCGCGCGATGCAAAAGCGGCCAGACGATCTCGATGCCTATCAGTTGGCACTGGTTGGTTATGACCAGATGTTCAGCCCCGACTACACGACATTCGTGACAGCGCGAACCAATTTCGAGCGGGCGCATGTCCTCAGCCCCAATTGGGCCCCGCCACTATCCTACAGCGCCATCTGGCACATGCAGCGCGTGTCGCGCGGATTGTCGTCGAACCCGCCGGTCGAGCTTGATACCGCGCGGGCGCTCGCGGAACGAGCGCTGGAGCGCAACTCCTCCGATCCGCTCGCCAACGCCGTCGGGGGCTACACCCTGTCGCAATGCAAGCACGATCATGTCGGGGCCCTCAAACAGCTCGATCGTGCGATCGAGCTCACCCCGAACCTGGCGCTCGCATTCGCATATCGTGCCGCCGTGCAGGTTCGCTGCGAACGGTATGAGGACGCACTCATCGATGTGGCGATCAATCTACGTCTCTCACCGCGCGACAGGCACGCGTGGTTCGCGGAGATGATCTCGGCTCAAGCCCATTTTGCCATGAATGATCTGAATTCAGCCATCGAACACGCGACAGGGGTCGCGAGGCTGCTGCCCAGCAATCAGGCAAACCTGCGTGTTCTCATCGCGGCTCTCATCGAGAGCGGGCGTCTCGACGATGCGCAGATATTTGCGCGACCGATCATGATAGCCGGCGAGATCGACCTGACGTGGATCGCGACGTCGCCATGGCCGAAGCCGTCCCTGGTGCGCATCGCAGCGGCGCTCTCGCGGCTGGCGTCGACGCTTCGGAACGGCCCCCCCTCGGGGGACACAGACAAATCTTAACGGAGGAGGCACCTATGGCAGGCGGATATGGCGGTTACGGCGGTTATGGCGGCTACGGGGGATATGGTGGCTATGGCGGATATGGAGGATATGGCGGTGCCGGGGGGGCCGGCGGCGTCATGTTCGCCGATCGCGACAATCTCCCGTTCGCGGGCAATCCCGAAATCAAAGAAGTCGAGTTCAATGCCACCGGCTTTGGCACAAGGCTCTGGTCGACCCGGTGGTACGCGTGGGTCGTGATGTCCGATCTTGCCCGCAAGGACGAATGGCTCGACCGCCTCGGCGGGTTCGAACTGCTCGGGACCGGACCAACCCCATGGGCAAACGGTCTTGAAGCCGACCTTGCCCAGCTGAGAGCGATGACCGATGCGCCAATGTCCGATCGCACCGACGCGATCGACGAAATCGTAACCGAGGCCGACGAGTTCATCAGTAAGTTCCTGCACCTCGTGTCCGCGACGGCGACGACACATCCGGCGACATCGCGCATGCTCATCGTCGCCGATGCTCTCACAGCGCTGATCACGATGCACTACAAAGCGCATTTCAACCGTCCGCGCCCAACGCAGGTGGCTCCCGGATTGATGTCGCCGATCCAGCATGGCGGGCACGCGTCATTCCCCAGCGGCCACGCCACCCAATCTCACGTTTTTGCGGCGCTCCTCGCGGAGGTGATGCCGAAGTCGCTCGGGGAGCCCACGCCGGCGGATCCCGACAAAACCAAGATCAAAAAGGCGCTTGACGTCCTGGCCAAAAGAATCTCGCGAAATCGCGAGATCGCCGGTCTGCACTATCCCTCGGATACCACGGCCGGAGTGACACTTGCGGGAGCGATTACCGCCAACATTCTGCTGAATCGCGGCTACCTGCGGAAATTCACCGAGCTTGTCGACAACGCCAGGCAGGAGTGGAAGGACACCGGCGTGTTCACGGGGGGAAAAGATGTCGGAGAATGACAGCTACGGCTTCTACGACGTCGTGCCTGACGGATTCGATCTGCTCGACGCAACGTCGGACAAGTTCGATCTCTACGGCATACCGCAGAAGCCGAATGCCGTTACCGAGCCACGCCTGTTCGAGTTCTGGAAAACGCTCGTTTCGCCGCCATTCACGGCAAGGCGCCCAACTTTCCGCAAAATCGATCCTCCCTCGCAGGGAGGTCCGCTCCAATCGCTGTTGAACTGGTCGGGCGCGCTCATCTCATCGCCCCGGCCGGAACGAATTGTTTTCGCCGCGGCGGGATGGACCGCGCCGAGCGTAAGCCTGCCGTCCACACCGGCACTCTTTACGCCGTTGAACGACCCAAGATCGTTGCTATGGGTGGGCCTCGACGGCCACAACGGCATGCTGCCGAACATCTCTCTCCCTCAAATCGGTACCGGCCACTGGCCCAATCACACGCCCCAGCACTTTGCGTGGTGGGAATGGTGGCGCAACCCTGCGCCGAATGAGGCGTCCACTGAGCAACAAGAGCTCTTGATGATCGGCAACCTCCCCATCAATGCTGGCGACGAGGTCCTCGCCGGTCTCGCGGTTCAGGTCAGTGGCGACGTGCTCTTCTTCATCAAGAACCAGACCACCGGCGAGTTTCGTTCGTTTCTTGCCCGGCCGCCCGGTGTGATCCAGCCGCTCGGATCGTCGGTGGAATGGGTCGTGGAGCGGCCGACAGATCCGCCCAGCCGCAAATTATTCCCGCTTCCCGACTATGGCTCCGTGGATTTCAAATATTGCATGGCGCGAGCGGTAGCCGACGGGCCGCTCGCACCGAGTCGCCTGATGATGCTGGATGACAGCGCGCTCATGATTCACATGCGCGAGGCTTTTGCAGATCCCTATCGTACCGTCTCTGTCTCAATTCCGGAGCTACGGCAGGACAAGGACGGCTCGATTGGCGTCACCTGTAGTTTCCGGAATCCAATATAGCGATCAGCCCAACATCCAGGCCCGTCGCCGTCTCGAATGCTGCAAGACTCGTGACACCCTCCCCCTACTCCATCTTGATATTCGCGGCCTCGATCACCTTCTTCCACCGCTCCGTCTCGGAGGCGATGTAGGCGGCGAACGGCTCGGAATCGACGGCGATCGCGGTGGCGCCGAGCTCGGCCATCTTCTGCACCGTCTCGGGCTCCTGCATGTAGGCGCGGATCTCGGCGGAGAGCTTTTCGATGATCGGCTTCGGCGTGCTGGCGGGAACGAAGAAGCCGTGCCAGGCGACCGCCTCGAAACCGGGGAGGAATTCGGCAACGGCCGGTACTTCCGGATCGAAGGCGGCGCGCTTCGGCGTCGCGGTGGCAAGCATCGCGAGCTGGCCGGTCTTCACCTGCGGCAGCAGCAGCGGCACGTTGTCGAAGGCCAGATCGATGTGGCCGCTCAACAGATCCGTCAGCATCTGGCTCGAGCCCTTGTAGGGCACGTGCACCATCTTGGTGCCGGTCATCTGCTGAAACAGCTCGCCGGCGAGATGCTGCGAGGTGCCGACGCCGGCCGAGCCGAACGAGACCTTGTCCGGGTTCGCCTTCAGATAGGCGATCAGCTCCGGCACGGTGCGCGCCTTGATCTTGTCGGGATTGACGACGAGCACGTTGGGCACGACGCTGATCTGGGCGACCGGCGCCAGGTCCCTGTCCGGCTGATAACTGAGCTTCGGCCCGTACAGCGACGGATTGATCGCGAGCGCCGACGTGCTGGCAAGACCGAGCGTGATGCCGTCAGGCGCCGACTTTGCCAGCCGCGTCACACCGAGGATCGAACCGGCGCCGCCGACATTCTCGACCACGAACGGCTTGCCGAGCTTCATCTGCAGATGGTTCGACACCATGCGCGCAAAGATGTCCGCGGTGCCGCCGGCGGCAAAGGGCACGATCACCGTCACCTGCTTGGACGGATAACCATCCTGCGCACTCGCCGGCGACATCGCCAGCAAAATTGCCGAGGCAAGGCCAAGCCACATCGATCTCATCGAAGCTTCCTCTACTTTGACTGCGTTGTTGTTGAGTTGCCGCGAGCGCGCGGCGGAGATGGCTAGAACGCGACCTCGTACATCTCCAGGATCGCATCCCGGCTCAAATCGCGCGGATTGTTGTCGAGCAGGCGGCGAATGGCATGCGCCTCGTCGGCCATCACATTGAGATCATTCTTGGGCACGCCGAGCGCCGACAGCCGCATCTCGACGCCGAGGTTTTTGCAGAAGGCGTAGGTCGCATCGAATGCAAGCTTCGGATCGCTCCGCTCCGGTAGCTCAAGCGCTCCGAGCACCGCGACCGTCTTCGCCTCGACCGCGGGCATGTTGAACGCCAGCGTGTGCGGGAAGATCACCGCGCAAGCGAGACCGTGGGCAATATGATGGCGCGTGCCGAGTGGATAGGCCACGGCGTGTCCGGCGGTGGTGTTCACCGGCCCCAGGCAATAGCCGCCATACAGCGAGGCCAGCGACAGGCCGGCGCGCGCCTCGCGATCGCCGCCATCGGCCACCGCGCGCTTGAGATAACGCCCGACCAGTCGCGCGCCCTCGAGCGCGTAGAGGTCGATCGTCGGGTGCGCCTTGCGGCTGGTGTAAGCCTCGACGCAATGCGCCAGCGCATCGACGCCGGTGGCTGCTGTGATCTCCTTCGGCACGGTCATCGTCAGATCAGGGTCGACGATGGCAATATCGGCCAGCATGAAGCGGCTCTGCACCGCCTGCTTGTTCTGGCTGACGGGATCGGTGACCAGCGCGCGGGTGCCGGCCTCGCTGCCGGTGCCCGAGGTGGTCGGGATCTGCATCAGCGCAACGCTGCGGCCGGCGACCTTCTCCGGCCCGACGATGTCGGCAAAGGCGACGTCGCTGGTGCACATCACTGCGACCAGTTTGGCGAGATCCATCGCGCTGCCGCCGCCGAAGCCGACTACGAGATCGGGCTTGGCGTCTTTCGCCACCGCGACCGCCTTCTCGAGATTGGGCAGATCCGGCTCGGGCTTCACCTCACCGAACACCTTCACTGCGCCCGGCAGCGCCAGCGCATCGACGCGGCGCGCATTGAAGGAATCGGAGATCACCAGCGGCCGCTTGGCACCGATCCGCTCGGCGAAGCGCGCTGCCGCGGTGATGGTGCCGTTGCCAAACTCCAGGATAGTGGGGCGGAGGATTTCGATGGGCGTGAAGGCGTTGGTCATCGTGGGCTCGATCTCAGGACTTGGATGCGGCGGCGCCGGCGGCGAGACGCTCGGCATAGTCGATGGCCTCGATCAGGCTGTGCTCGTTGGCGATGCCCTTGCCGGCAATGTCGAAGGCGGTGCCGTGATCGACGGAGGTGCGGATGATCGGTAGCCCCAGCGTGATGTTGACGCCGGAGAGCTCCTGCCAGCGGCCGGTGGCGGGATCGACCTGGAAGCCGAGCAGCTTGACCGGGATGTGCCCCTGGTCGTGATACATCGCGACCGCCGCATCGTACTGGCCGGCGCGCAGCTTGACGAAGATGGTGTCGCCGGGCACGGGACCGACGACATCGAGACCATCGGCGACCGCCTTCGCGATCGTCGGCGCGGAGACGTCGATATCCTGCCGGCCGAACAGACCGCCTTCGCCGGCATGCGGATTAAGCGCGGCAATTGCGATCTTGGGCTTGGCGATGCCGAGCCGCAGCAGCGCATCATTGGTGAGATCGATCACCATCCGCAACCGTTCCGGCGTCAGACGCTTCGGTACGTCCTCCAGCGCCACATGGGTCGAGACATGGCTGACGCGCATGTTGCCGTGGGCCAGCAGCATCACCGAGCCGCGCACGCCGGTGAGATGCGCCAGCATCTCGGTGTGCCCGGGAAAGTGATAGCCGGCCTTGTTGAGGGCTTCCTTGTTCAGCGGCGCCGTGACGATGGCTCCGGTTCGGCCGGCCTGCGTCAGGCGCACGCCATGCTCGATCGCCTTGTAGGCAAAGCGGCCGCCATCGGCGCTGAGCACGCCAGGCTTGATCGGGTCGCCCTCGACGTCAGCCTGCAGGTAACAGAGGTTCGGCCATTCGCGATCGTCGGCCTTCACTTGCGGGATCGCAACGTCGCTGCCGAGCGCGGCCTTCGCACCGTCCAACGCAGCGCCGCTGCCGATGATCAGCAGGCGCAGATCGCCACTCGCGATCCGCTCCCTCAATCCCACACAGGCCTTGACGATGATCTCCGGCCCGATCCCGGCGGGATCGCCCATGGTGATGGCAAGATGACGAGAGGTCATGAGGGACTCCCCAGATTGAGCAAATGATTGTCCCGGAGCAGATCGCGCCAGAGATCGCGCGTGCCGAACGCTCCGGATTTCGAGATGACATCGACGCCGGCCCAGCGGCCGCCTTGCAGCGTCGAGCGCGGCAGGCCCGGCACAATGCGTCCTGTCACCTGCAGCGCATGCGCGCCGAGTCCAAGGCATACGGCCTTCAGCGTCTCTCCGCCAGCAACGATCAGGGTTCCAGGTGGATCGAGCGCAGCAATCAATGTTGTCAGCTCGCGCGAGATCCGTTGCGCGGCATCAGCGCGCGACAGTCCTTCGGCAAGCGAGAATTTTACCAGCGCCACACCGTCGTCAACCAACTTGCGCTGAACGACCGCGTCCCCGTCCCCCTCGGCGAGGGCAACAGTGGCGTCACCGCACGCATCCAGCTGGGATGCGGTGGCGGCCTGGTCCGAGCCGAACAGCCCGAGCACCGGGCGCTTCAATTTCGAAAGTGCACCTGCGCGGTGGCCACGCGCGAGTGCGCCGGCCAGCCCGCCGCTTCCGCACCACAGCACCGGCCCGGGCATCTGCCGCGCCATCTCGACGACGCGATCGAGATCGAGGTCGCTCTCGGCATCGAAGACCTGAACGCCGCCTTGCGCCAGCGTGTCGGCGCCGCCGCGCTGCGCCTCGATGCCATCCTGTCGCAACTGATCCAGCAGACTGTCACCGACGCGGTGCCAGTCACCGTCCACCGTGCGTGCGTATTGCTGGGCATCGACGGTGCGGCGTCCCTGATAGTCGAAGGCAGGCGCGACCACGCAGGACGCCCAGTGGCCGGTGCTCAGACAGGCGCCGAGCTCGGCCGCCCAGGCGCCACGGAGCAGGCTGTCGACTTTCTTGTAGGCGATCGTGCCGTCGCGAAGCAGCGGCGCCAGCCGGGCGACGATCGCGACGCTCTCCGCCTTCGAACGTTCCCTTGTGCCGCTGTCGATGGCGAGGCTCGGGGAACCCGACGCCGCGGGCGTATCCTTCCAGATGACGTCGAACGCTCCGCACAGGCCAACGAACTCTGCCGCGGTGTCGAGCGCACCGGTCAGATCGTCGGCAAGCAGGCGGATGCTGGTCATCGTGATGCCGCTCCCGCGCCAAAGATCTTGCCGGGATTCATCAAGCCTTGCGGATCGAGCAATTGCTTGATGCCGCGCATCAGCTCAATGTCGAGGGGATCGGCGACGCGGGCGAGCCGGCCGCGATTGGTGATGCCGATGCCGTGCTCGGCGCTGATCGCCCCGCCCTGCGCCGCAGTCTCGTCATCGACGATTTCGTTGATCTCAGCCACCAGCGCGGCGGTCGCGGCCGGATCCTGGCAACGCGCACGATCGATCAGCACGATGACGTGGATGTTGCCGTCGCCGATATGGCCATGCATCACGACGTTCGCATGCGGCACGGCCGCCTTGATCCGAGCCTCGACATTGGCGACGAAGGCCGCCTGGCGCTCCAGCGGGACCACGCTGTCATGCGACACCACATAGCCGCTGCGCTTGTTGCCCTCCGACACACTGTGCCTGACGGCCCAGATCGCCTTCGCCTGCGCGAGGTTCGAGGCCAGGATCGCGTCTTCCGCGAGCCCCGCTTCCATCGCATCCGCGAGCACCGCGGCCAATGGCTCATTAAGATCGACGTTGGCAAGCGTGTCGGTCAACTCGACGATGAGATACCACGGTGTCGTCAGCGCGAAGGGAATGGTGACGTGCGGCACGGTCGCGGCGATCGCCTCGATTTGTGAGCGCGACATGATCTCGAGGCTGCCGAGCCGGTCGCCGACCGCGCCGCGCAGGCGCGCCATGATCTCGAGCGCCTGCTCTACGCCCCGCAATTTCAGCAGCGCCAGCGCAGAGCTGCGCGGCGGCGCGAACAGCTTCAGCACCGCCGCGATGACAATGCCGAGCGTGCCTTCCGCGCCGATGAAAAGCTGCTTCAGCGCATAGCCCGTGTTGTCCTTGCGCAGCGCGCGCAGGCCGTTGAAGACGCGGCCATCGGGCAGCACGACCTCCAGGCCGAGCACGAGATCGCGCGTCGGCCCGTAGCGCAACACGGCGGTGCCTCCGGCATTGGTCGAAATGTTGCCGCCGATCTGGCAGGAACCCTCGGCACCGAGGCTCAACGGAAAATAGCGGTCGACGTCGCGGGCCGCGCTCTGCACCTCGGCGAGGATGCAGCCGGCCTCCACCGTGACCGTGTTCGCGAGCGGGCTGACGTCACGCACGGTCCGCATGCGGTCGGGCCGGATCACGACATTGCCGGCACGATCGTCCGGCGTCGCGGCGCCGCACATGCCGGTGTTGCCGCCTTGCGGCACGATCGCCAGCCGCTTCTCGGCGCAATATCTGACGACAGACGAGACCTCGGCGGTCGAACCGGGCTTCACCACCGCAACAGCGCGGCCGTGATAGCGCCCGCGCCAGTCCACCACATAGGGCTCCTGGTCAGATCCGGACGCGATGATGTGCTTGTCGCCGACGATGGAGGCGAGCCCGGCCAGCGCGTCCTGGAAAACGTCGGACATCGGTTCGCCTCGCCGTCCGCGCCAGCCTTAAGCGGCCGTCGCGAATGCCGCAGCATTCGCGAGCAGCTCTTTCAATTGAGTTGCCGGCAGGGTCTCCAGCGGCGGCCGCAGGCGCTGCCAGCCGGCGTGACCGGTGCGCTCGGCCATCAGCGCCTTCAGCGAGGGCATTTGCGCGAAGCGCGAGACCAGCTCACGCGCCTTCACGATGCGCGCCTGCGCAGCTGCGAGGTTCGCATCGTCATCGCTGTCGCGGAAATGCTTGAAGACATAGGCGAGATCCCGCGCGACGAGGTTCGAGGTCGCAGTGATGCAGCCCGCGCCGCCCTTGCGCAGCAGCGGCAGCAGCAGCGGGTCGGCACCGGTCAGCACCGAGAAGCCCGGAAAGCGCTCGACCATCGCCGTCATGTTGACGAAATCGCCCGAGGAGTCCTTGATGCCGACGATGGTCGACGGATAGGCCTTGCGCAGACGCTCGATCAGCGCGTGCGAAATCGGCTGCATCGACATTTGCGGAATGTGATAGAGCACGATCTTGAGGCGCTTGTCGCCGATGCGCTGGATGATCTCGTTATAGGCGGCATAGACGCCATCATCGCTGACGTTCTTGTAGTAGAACGGCGGCAGCATCACCACGGTATCGACGCCGACCGACAGCGCATGGCGCGTCAATGCAATGGTATCGGTGAACGCGGCGACGCCGGTGCCCGGCAGCAGCTGGTTCGGCTTGATGCCGCCGGCGATCACGGCCTCCAGCAGCGCGGTGCGCTCGGAGACCGAGAAGGAGTTCGCCTCCCCCGTGGTGCCAAGCATCGCAATGGCATCACAGCCTTCGTCCAGCAAATAGCGGCAATGCGCAATGAAGCGCGCGTGATCGGGCGCGAGCTCGGCGTCGAGCGGCGTCAACGCGGCGGAGAACACGCCATGTGGATGCAAGGACTGGGGGTGCAGCGATGATGTCGACAAAGCTTCCTCCGATCGTCAGATCGATGTTGTTCGGAATGCGAACATTTGTTATAATCTGATCCGTTGGTAAGATCAGGCTTCCGCCGCGTCAAGGGCTGTGGCTGTCATGGCAGGGCATACGGGCATGGCCAAGGGCGAAAAGAAGGCGGCGAAACGCGCACCGGAAGCTACACCGAAGAATCCCAAGAATTATGTCGCGTCCGTCGGCAAGGCCTTTGCCGTGCTCAAGAGTTTCACCAGCGAGGCCTTCGAGCTGACGCTGAGTGAAGTTGCCGCACGCGCCGATCTCGATCGCGGCACGGCGTTCCGGCTGATCCAGACCCTGATCGAACTCGGCTATCTCCAGGCGGTGCCGCAGAGCCGCCGGTTCCGTCTCGGCCTCGCCTGCCTCGACCTCGGTTACACCGTGCTGTCGCACGGATCGTTGCGCACCATCGTCGAGCCCTTGTTGCGCGACCTCGTGCCTGAGGTCGGCGATGCGGCCTCGCTCGGCGTCCTCGATGGCGGCGACGTGATCTATCTCGCGCGAGTCGGTGCCGGCCTCGACCGCCACAAGATGGATCGCCGGCCAGGCACGCGCATTCCAGCCTACAGCGCCGCGCTTGGCCATGCCATGCTGGCGCATCTTCAGCGCAACGAGCAGATCGAACGGCTGGAGTCACGGCCCCGCGTCAAGCTGTCGGAGCGAACGCTGACCGATCTCGACGCTTTGCTCGCCCGGCTCGATCAGGTCAAGAAGAAGGGCCATGCCGTCTCCGACGGCGAGAACGCCTATGGCTTGCGCACGCTGGCGATGCCGATCCTGGACGCGCAGGGCTTTGTGATCGCCGGACTGAGCGTCACCGTGGACGCGATGCGCATGGACATGCCGACCTTTCGCGACCAGGCGCTGCCGAAGCTGATGCGGCTGACGAGCACGGTGCAGGAGATCACGATCAAGTCGGGCCTGTTGAGCTGAGCGCGCCGTCGGCCGAAGCGCGATCTCCGAAGACAGCTATTCCGGGACGAGCGTCGCAAGTCCGGCTTCGATAATAGTGATTTCCTCGCTCACCTGCGCGATGGAGTGCTGCGGGTCGACGCCGGTCACGGCCACCAGCTGCCGCAGCAGGTCCTGGCGATGCGCCAGAATATCTTCCAGCGCATCGCGATCGTTCAGCCGCACATAGCCCTCAACGATCAATTCAACGGAACGCGACATGATACTCTCGATACAAATTCGATTTCTGATCTCGCGAAAATATCGTGCCGGCGCGCGGCTGCGGGAATGAAGTCGCGTCAACCTTGACTGGTAAGATTAATCGCCGTGTAACACACTGCCTAAACAGTGATACGATCGAAGTCTGCAGCGATCCGGACGTTCGGAAAGATCTTCGTCGCTTCGGCGAGGATCTCGTCGTCCTCATAGCGGCCCGACAGATGGGTCAGCATGAGCTGCCGGACGTTATTCGTGGCCGCGAACTGAGCCGCCTCCGCGGCGGTGAGATGGCCGTAATCCCGCGCGGTCGGAGCATCCCGATCGAGGAACGTCGCCTCGATCACCAGCAGGTCGGCTCCCGCGACATGTTTCGATAGCCCCTCGGTGGTCTCGGTGTCACCGATCACGACCAGCTTCTTGCCGCCACCCGGCGGACCCATGACATCCTCGGGATCAATCGTCCGGCCGCCTTCGATCGTGACCGGCCGACCTGCGGCAAGCTCGCCGCGCATGGGACCATCGGGCACACCGAGCGCAGAGAGACGATCGGACAAGAGATGGCGCCGCGCCGGACTTTGGAAGACGAAGCCAAAACTGTCGGTGTCACGATGACGGACCGGAAAACAGTCGATCGTAAAGTCGCCGACGTCGATGACACGCCCTCCAGAGAGTGGCGCGAACGCCACGGCAATCGGCGCGCGGCCTCCGCCCCACAGCCCAGCAAGCAAGCGGATGACGATATCGAGCGTACCCGGCCCGCCATGGATGGTCATCACATCGGAGGTCTGCCGCAGCCCCAATGTCGAGAACAGACCGGGGATGCCAAGCACGTGATCGAGATGCCCGTGCGTCAGCAGAATGCGATCGAGCCGCCGAAAGCCGGCGCCGCTTCGCAGCAACTGTCGCTGCGTGCCTTCGCCGCAATCGATCAGCATCCGCTGGCCCGCGGCCTCCAGCAGAAGCGCCGGATGGTTGCGCTCTGCGGATGGAACGCTGGCCGAGGTCCCGAGAAATGTCAGGGCGAACATGGCTGACTCTTGTGCGAGGTCGCAGGGCTGATCCGCCCTTATAGCTGCTATTGGCTCGCGCACGCCGATACGTCGAGCGAACGATTTTGTTGTTTTAGCTGAGGCCGACCGCCCTGCGCTCCCACACGCAGGCAGATCTGGTTCCCATTGCGCCGCCTTTTCATCCCGCTTTCAAAATTGCACGTTCGGTGCCCGGATCAGCTTGCAGCCGGAATGGTGCCGACACGCCGATGGGATATTATGGAGTTCATGTTGCAACGAGATGCCTCTGATTTGACCTATGGCTCGATCGGCGCGTTGCTGAGCGCCCTCTACGCGCGCAAGCTATCCGCATCGGAATTGCTCGAACACACGATCGCGCGCATCGAGGCGCTGGACGGGCCGATCAACGCCATCATCGTTCGCGATTTCGATCGCGCAAGAGACGCCGCACGCGCCGCCGATGCCGCGCTTGGCCGCGGCGAGCGGAAGCCGCTGCTCGGTATCCCCGTGACCTTGAAGGAGCCGTTCAACGTCGCCGGCCTGCCGACGACCTGGGGCTTCCCGCAATTCAGGGATTTCCAACCGGCGGAAGACGCTCTTGTCGTCTCGCGGTTGAAGGCGGCCGGCGCCATCATCATTGGCAAGACCAACATCCCGATCGGCCTGCGGGATTTCCAGAGCTACAACGAGATCTACGGGACGACGAACAACCCGTGGGATCTCGGACGCTCGCCCGGCGGCTCCTCGGGCGGATGCGGAGCGGCGCTGGCTGCGGGGTTCGGTCCGCTCTCGATCGGCTCGGATATCGGCGGCTCGATCCGGGTGCCCTCACATTTCTGCGGTGTGTTCGGACACAAGCCGAGCCTCGGCCTGGTCCCACTGCGCGGATACAGCCTGCCGCCGGCACGCCCCGTTCCCGGTCAGGGTGATTTGGCTGTCGTCGGGCCGATGGCGCGCACGGCGTGGACCTCGCCTTGTCGCTCGACGTGATTGCCGGGCCCGACGAGATGCGCGATGGCGTTGGCTATCGCCTGGCATTGCCCGCTCCGCGGCACGACGATCTCAGGGAATTCAGGATCGTCGTGATCGATACGCATCCGTTGATGCCGACTGGCGAAGCCGTGCGGTCCGCGATCGGACGGCTGGCGGGCCGGCTCGAACGTTCGGGCGCGCGAGTCGCGCGCTCAAGTGCGTTGTTGCCTGATCTCGCTGAATCCGCGCGGATCTACATGAAGCTGCTGAATGCAGCACGAAGTCCGCGCCTGACACCGGCCGCCCTCGCGGAGGCACAAGGATTTGCGACCACATTGTCACCCGACGACCGCAGCCTGCAGGCCGAACGAGCGCGCGGATGGGCCATGATCCATCGCGAATGGCTTGCGTTCGACGCCGCACGCCTGCAGCTGCAACAGCAATGGTACGAGCTGTTCCGGGACTACGATTCGGTGATCTACCCCATCGCCGCAGTGCCGGCTTTTCCGCAGGACCATTCCGAGCCGTTCGACGCGCGGCAGTTGGACATCGACGGGAAGCTCTACAATTACTCTGACGCGTGTTTCATCTGGGCCGACCCCGCTTCGACCTGCGGACTGCCGGCGACCGCCGTGCCGATCGAGCGCATGCCTTCGGGCCTACCGATCGGCGTCCAGATCATCGGGCCGTATCTGGAGGACCGCACAACGATTGCGCTGGCCGGGCTGATCGAACGTGAGTTCGGCGGCTTCGTGCCGCCGCCTGCCCTCTCCGCAAAATAGTCCGCGAGCGAACGGAGCTACTACGCTCTGTCGGCCGACTGCGCCTCGACCGCCTGCACCGCTACGGTCGCCACCTGCCGCAACGCTTCGCAGTCGGAGCCTGAGGATGCCATTACGCCCATGCCGACCGAGACGGCCGAGACATATCGCGCGAGTGCGGCGGGATCCGACGTCGGCTTGAGATCGCCTTCAGCTTTGGCGCGAACAAAACGGTCGCGGAGCTGGTCTTCGTTTTGGGCGCGGCGGGCGGCGAGCTCGAAGGGGACGTTCTCGGAGCCAGTGCCGGTGGCGATGCCACCTTGCACGAGCAGGCAGCCGGGTGGATTGGCGGGATCGGTCTGCTTTTCGGCGATGCCGATCAGCATCCGCTCGGCGACATCGCGGGCGGTCGGTGCCGCGACCACCTCGTCCATCCAGGCGCCGCGCAATTTGGTGTAGCGGTCGAGCGCGGCCTTGAGCAGGCCTTCCTTGTTGCCGAAGCAGGCATAAAGGCTCGGCGGGTTGATGCCCATGGCCTCTGTGAGCTGGGCAATCGTCGCGCCCTCATAGCCATGGCGCCAAAACACTTCCATCGCCTGATCCAACGCCACTTCAGCGTCGAATTCGCGGGGGCGTCCCATGCCCATGTGCCTGTCTCCTCGGAATTAACGTTCTGCCGGAGGCTTAACGCCAAATCCTATCTATTTGTTCTCGCTTTATTTTCTCTTCCGCCTTCCAATTCTTGCGGCAAGCGGCTACAATTTTCTTAGTGAACGGTACATAAGTATCTTGCGCTGCGATATCCAGCTCCACATCTGTAGTGAACACTACATTTCTGGAGCGCGCAAATGCCCCCCTCCCAAAATACCTCTCGCCCTGGCCGTATCCGCCGTCTTCTCGGCGGCGTTGCGATCGTGGGCGCCCTTACCGTGGCCGGCTCCATCGCGACCGGCCACTATTTCCGTGCCGCGCAAGCGACCGCTACGGCGGCCGCGGCTGAGCAGGCCGTCTCCGTGACGGTCGCGATGATCGAGCCAAAGCAGACCGTGCTGTGGGACGATTTCTCCGGCCGGCTCGAGGCCATCAACCGGGTCGAGCTACGACCGCGGGTTTCCGGCGCGATCCTGTCGACCAATTTTACTGAGGGCGCGCTGGTGAAGGCCGGCGATGTCCTGTTCAAGATCGATCCGGCGCCTTACGAGGCCGAGGTCGACAAGGCCAATGCGCAGCTAGAGGCCGCGAAGGCGCGTGTTGTGTTTACCCAGAGCGAACTCGAGCGCGGCGCGCAGCTGGTCGGCAATGCCGTGGTCACGCGGCGTGACTACGACCAGCGCGACAACGCCAATCGCGAAGCCATCGCCAATGTGAAGGCGGCCGAGGCGACGCTGCAGACCGCAAAGCTCAATCTCGACTACACCGAGGTGCGCGCGCCGGTGAATGGCCGCGTCGGCAAATTCGAGATCACCGTCGGCAATCTCGTTGCTGCCGGCACCGCCTCCCCGATCCTGACGTCGCTGGTCTCGGTCAATCCGATCTATGCGTCCTTCGATGCGGACGAAGAGGTCGTGCTGCGCGCGTTGAATTCGATCGCAGATAGCACCGGCAAGCGCGGCAATCTCGACCAGATCCCGGTGGAGATGGCGACCTCCGGCGGTCTGTCGGCCAAGGGCCACATCCAGCTCATCGACAACCAGGTCAACGGACAGAGCGGCACCATCCGTGTCCGCGCGGTTTTCCGGAACGAGGACGGGCGTCTCATCCCCGGCCAGTTCGCCCGCGTGCGCATGGGCCAGCCGAAGCAGCAGTCGCTTGTGATGATCGACGAGCGCGCGATCGGCACCGACCAGGACAAGAAGTTCGTGATGGCGGTCGGCGATGACAGTCGTGCGGTCTACCGGCCGATCACGCTTGGCGGCTCGGTCGACGGACTGCGGATCGTGACTGCGGGCCTGAAAACCGGCGATCGCATCGTCGTCAACGGCCTGCAGCGCGTACGTCCCGGCGCTCTCCTCAAGACCGAGGTGGCAGCGATGGGTGCACGCGGGCAGCAGGCCTCCAACCACAGCAACCAGGACGTGGTGCAACGCTAGTTACCTCGTTCCGGGCCGAGCGCCCGGAATGACGACGACATAACGACCAAGACATCGCATCTCGATTCCGGAACGTGGGCGTTAGCCTGCGTCCCGGGGGTCCGGGAGAGCTGTCTCTCGCGCAGGGGCAAAGCCATGAATCTTTCAAAGTTCTTCATTGATCGTCCGATTTTTGCCGGCGTTCTTTCGGTCCTGATTTTCCTCGCAGGCCTGATCTCGCTGTTCGCGATGCCGATCTCGGAATATCCGGACGTGGTGCCGCCCTCGGTGCTGGTGCGCGCGACCTATCCCGGCGCCAATCCCAAGGTGATCGCGGAAACGGTGGCGACGCCAATCGAGGAGCAGATCAACGGCGTCGAGGGCATGCTGTACATGTCGAGCCAGGCCACCACCGACGGCGCGATGACGCTGACGGTGACGTTCCGGCTCGGCACCGATCCCGACAAGGCGACACAGCTCGTGCAGAACCGCGTGCAGCAGGCCGAACCGCGCCTGCCGGCGGTCGTGCGCCAGCTCGGCATCATCACCAAGAAGTCCTCGCCCGACCTCACCATGGTCGTGCATCTCTTGTCGCCCAACAACCGCTACGACATGACGTATTTGCGCAACTACGCGGTGCTCAACGTCAAGGACCGCCTGGCGCGGATCGACGGTGTCGGTGACGTCCAGCTCTATGGCGCCGGCGACTATTCGATGCGGGTCTGGGTCGATCCACAGAAGGCGGCCGAGCACGGGTTGACCGCGAACGACATCGTCAAGTCAATCCAGGCGCAGAACGTCGAGGCCGCAGCCGGCGTGGTCGGCTCCTCCCCCAACGTTAGGGGTATCGACCTGCAAATGTCCGTCAATGCGGAAGGCCGCCTTGCGAACGAGGAGCAGTTCGGCGACATCGTGGTCAAGACCGGCTCGCGCGGCGAAGTCGTACGCTTGCGCGACGTCGCGCGAATCGAGCTTGGCGCGTCCGAATACGGCCTGCGTTCGCTGCTCGACAACAAGCAGGCGGTCGCAATCCCGATCTTCCAGGCGCCGGGCTCCAACGCGCTGGAAATCTCCGACCACGTCCGCGCCACCATGGCCGAGATCAAGAAGAACATGCCGGAGGGCGTGTCCTACCAGATCGTCTACGATCCCACCCAATTCGTGCGCTCTTCGATCGAGGCCGTGATCCACACGCTGCTGGAGGCGATCGCGCTGGTGGTGCTGGTCGTGATCCTGTTCCTGCAGACCTGGCGCGCCTCGATCATTCCGTTGCTCGCGGTGCCGGTGTCGATCGTCGGCACCTTCGCGGTGATGCACCTGTTCGGCTTCTCCATCAACGCGCTCAGCCTGTTCGGGCTGGTGCTCGCGATCGGCATCGTCGTCGACGACGCCATCGTCGTGGTCGAGAATGTCGAGCGCAACATCGAGGGCGGGCTCTCGCCGCGCGACGCCACCTATCAGGCCATGCGCGAGGTCTCCGGCCCGATCATCGCCATCGCAATGGTGCTGATCGCCGTGTTCGTGCCGCTCGCCTTCATCTCCGGCCTCACCGGACAGTTCTACAAGCAGTTCGCGCTGACGATCGCGATCTCGACGGTGATCTCGGCCGTCAACTCGCTGACCTTGTCGCCGGCGCTGTCGGCGCTGCTGCTCAAGGGTCACAACGAGCCGAAGGACCGGCTGACGCTCATCATGGAAAAGAGCCTCGGCTGGTTCTTCCGCGGCTTCAACAAGGCCTTTACGCGCTCCTCGGAGAATTACAGCGGCACCGTCACCAAGGTGATCTCCGGCAAGGCCGCCGTGATGGGCCTCTACGTGGTCCTGGTCGGCGTCACCGCCTTCCTGTTCCAGCAGGTGCCGAGCGGCTTCGTGCCGGGCCAGGACAAGCAATATCTGGTCGGTTTCTCGCGGCTGCCTGACGGTGCAGCGCTCGATCGCACCGAAGAGGTCATCCGCAAGATGAGCGACATCGCGCTGACGCAGCCTGGTGTCGAGAGTTCGGTCGCCTTCCCAGGCCTGTCGATCGCCGGCTTCACCAATTCATCCAACGCCGGCATCGTGTTCTCGACGCTGAAACCGTTCGACGAGCGCAAGAGCCCGGCCTTGAGCGGAAATGCCATCGCGGCCGATCTCAACAAGAAATACTCAGGCATCCAGGAAGCCTTCATCGCCATGTTCCCGCCACCGCCGGTCAACGGCCTCGGCACGATTGGCGGCTTCAAGCTCCAGATCGAGGACCGCGCCGGGCTCGGCTATGAGGCGCTGAACGACGCGACCAAGGCGTTCATGGCGGCGATGCAGAAAGCGCCGGAGATCGCGGGCGTGTTCTCGAGCTTCCAGGTCAACGTGCCGCAGCTGTTCGCCGACATCGACCGCACCAAGGCGCTGCAGCTTGGCGTGCCCGTGACGGAGGTGTTCAACACGCTCCAGATTTATCTCGGCTCCTACTACGTCAACGACTTCAACAAGTTTGGCCGCACCTACTCGGTCTATGTGCAGGCCGATGCGCCGTTCCGCGCGCGGGCCGACGACATCAGGCAGTTGAAGGTGCGTTCGTCCTCGGGCGACATGGTGCCGCTGTCGGCGCTGCTCACGATCCGCCAGAGCGCGGGGCCTGAGCGCGCGATCCGCTACAACGGCTTTCTGTCGTCCGACATCAATGCGGCCGCAGCGCCCGGCTTCTCGTCGGGCCAGGCGCAGGAGGTGGCGACGCGGATCGCGGCGGAGACGCTGCCGCCCGGCTTTGCCTTCGAATGGACCGACCTGACCTATCAGGAGTTCATCGCCGGCAATTCCGGCCTCTGGGTGTTCCCGCTGGCGATCCTGCTGGTGTTCCTGGTGCTGGCGGCGCTCTACGAGAGCCTCACCCTGCCGCTCTCGATCATCATGATCGTGCCGATGGGTCTGCTGGCCGCGATGTTCGGCGTCTGGCTCTCCAAGGGCGACAACAACGTCTTCACCCAGATCGGCTTGATCGTCCTCGTCGGCCTCTCCGCCAAGAACGCGATCCTGATCGTCGAATTCGCGCGCGAGCTCGAATTCGCAGGGCGCACGCCGATAAGGGCTGCGATCGAAGCGAGCCGGCTGCGGTTGCGTCCGATCCTGATGACGTCGATGGCCTTCATCATGGGCGTGCTGCCGCTGGTGCTCTCGACCGGCGCCGGCTCTGAGATGCGGCGTGCCATGGGCGTCGCGGTGTTCTCGGGCATGATCGGCGTCACCGTGTTCGGCCTGTTCCTGACGCCGGTGTTCTATGTGCTGCTGCGGACCGTCACCGGCATGAAGCCGCTGGTGCATCACGGCAGCGGCAGCAGCGTGGCACCGGTTCAGGGCCTTAACCACGAAGTCCCCGGGCACTAAATCAGGGAAATCCCTGAGATCAGCAACAGAACGAGCACGGTCTTGCGAAAGACCGTCTCGTTGACCCGGTGAAAGGCGATCACACCGAGCGCGGATCCCGCGAACAGCGCCGGCAGGCTGACTGCGAGGTCGACGAACACCTTTGACGACAGGTCCTGGTGTCCGACCAGCAGGGTGATCGCAAACAGCTGCATCGCGGCGATGAACGGCTGCACCAGGCCGCGCTGCTCGCTCTTGGGCATGCCACGCATGTCGCACCAGATCGTCGGGATCGCGCCGGGCATGGCGGTGAGCCCGCCGACCAGCCCTCCTCCGAATCCGATCAGCGCAACCCAGTGACGGCCGACGGCCTCACTCGCCGTCACCAGCGTCGGCCGCAGCAGCATATAGGCGGCATAGAGGGCCACGACGACACCAAAGCCGCGCCGAAGCAGATGCGTGTCGGTCGACTGCAACAGCGAGACCGCAATGGGAACGCCGATCAACCCGCCGATGATCAGGAACAGACTTCCCTCCCAGCGGATGCTGCGCCGAAGCGCCCACAGATTGGTCGCCTGCACGCCGATACTGCACGCCATCATCAACGGTACGGCCT
This sequence comes from Bradyrhizobium rifense, assembly GCF_008123425.1. Classification (GTDB taxonomy): domain Bacteria; phylum Pseudomonadota; class Alphaproteobacteria; order Rhizobiales; family Xanthobacteraceae; genus Bradyrhizobium; species Bradyrhizobium rifense. Next base: position 185,874 of record NZ_VSSS01000013.1, on the reverse strand, counting down.
CCAGCGGCTGAAACACCCGCAGCAGGATCGCGCCCGCGACGGCGGAAAATGCGAAGCCCGAGAGCCCCGAGACGAAGGCTCCGGCGAATACGGCGGCGCTGAGGAGCAGCAGTGTCGTGATGTCAGGCACAGTCTGCCCTCCAATCAATCATAGGGAATCTGCGTGACCGGTGCGGCGGCGCCTTCTGCACAACTTGCAGGCTCGCGCGGAAACGACACCTGCATGGCATGCGCGTGCGATCGTTCCAGCATGATGAGGCCGGCCAGCTGAAGGGTGACGAGCGCGGCGGTGAGCGCAATCGCGACAACGTTGCCGTTACGCGCGCGCGAGACTGGGGTGGCTGGCTCCGCGCTCGCGCGCATCAGATTGATAGGCATTTTCTGAAAATTCCTCTTCACTGCAGACAAAATTGACTTCATTCAAAGGCGACGTTTCGTGCTGCGTTTCCAGCAGGTGGCGGTAGCGCTGCAATACGCGCCGCGCCTCGATTGCACGCTGCTGATGCAGCGTTGCGATCATGCGATCGAAAACGTCGTGGAACTTCCAAACCAGGCTCCGTGCCGTTGTTCGCATGACGATCTCCTCTCAACCTGAAAGCGAAATTGATGGAATTCACTTCCAGCCGCTGTGAGTTGCTTCACACAAGAATCGAACGCGACGACAACAAGTCGTGTGATCTCTCGTAGGAGAGAACGCAGCAAATCGCGTCACCCAAACGAATGACGCGCGATAACATTCTGATGATGAAATTGTAGGCGCGGCGCTGATGCTTTGTTCAGCGCTGACGATGCGTCAGTGAACCAGCGGGTTGGAGAAACCTGCCGCGAGCTTGACGAGGTCGGCCTGGCGGCTCGTACCGGTCTTGGCGAACACGCGATGCAGATGCGTCTTCACAGTCGTCTCTGCGATACCGAGCGCGTCGGCCGTCTCCGGCACGCCGCCGACGTCGACGATCGACTGGAGAACCTTGAGTTCCGCAGGCGTGAGCTCGAACGTGCGGTCGATCAGCCCGGCGCAAGAGCGCGCGTCGAGCTTCGCTTTCCAGACGAACAGGGCGCCAATGGCGCCACAGGCGCGCCCTGCGCTCCCCTCCCGCAGCAGCGAGGGCAGCGCGATCACACGGGCGATGTGATGCGATCCGTCGCTTGACGTCAGCAAAATGTTGCGGTCCGCGGACGCGGCAGCGACCACTTCCGCTTCGTCACGAAAGGCGTTGCGCAGCGCTGCGTTCGCGTCGGGCGATCTCGCCAGCAGGCGGCCGTTGACGGACCGCAAGGCGTCGTCCCCGTCCAGGATCGCCTCGGCCGCCGGATTGCTGTGGACGATGTTGCAGGCGGCATCGAGCAGGATCACGCCGGCACTCAATCGATCCACGACATCGGCAAGCGCGATTGCCTTCTGTTGCTTCCGCTCGATTGTCCGGTTGATCATCAGGGCGCGGCTTGCATGGGGAACGACGAGTTGCATGCGCGCACGCATCTTCGCGTCCAGCATCTCCCTGCCCGGGATGACCGTCATCAGCATCGGGCACGGCGAGCTCGCCTGTTCCAGCACCACATTCGCGACGTCGGCACATCCCTGGGGACGCAGCCATTCCTGATAGAAGCGCCCTCGGCGATATTCGTCGAAATTCACGAGATCCGGAATGTTGCGGACCTCGCCGTAGCGCGGCAGCCTGGCGAGCGGGTCATGCTGCGAATATTCGTCGGCATAGAGCTGGATGAAGCGCGGATCGACCCCGCAGTAATAATGCGTCGATCCGGACTTGCTGATCTTGTCCTTTGAAATCAGGCCGCAGGCCCGGCTGCCGAAGAATCCGTTGAGCATGACGACAACGTCGGACCACAACTCCGGATTGATTCCGGCGTCGTAGATGCTCTCGATCAGCTCGGAGTGTTTTGCGGTCAGCTGCATTGAAAGGTCAATAGTCCAGCGCGAGGATTTAAGATGTTGATGCCCTCTGGCTTTTCCATGGAGTCGGCCGAGACACCGATAGGTTCAACGGTTTCGCGCCAATTGACCAGCTAGTTGACAAGTGGATTGGAGAATCCGGCCGCGAGCTTGACCAGATCCGCCTGGCGCGCGGTGCCCGTCTTGGCGAACACGCGATGCAGATGCGTCTTCACCGTCGTCTCCGCGATGCCGAGCGCGATGGAGGTCTCCGGAACGCCGCCGACCTCGACGATCGACAGGAACACGCGCAGTTCCGCCGGCGTCAGATCGAAGGTCCGCGCAATCAGCTCGCCGTAGGACTGCCCGCCGAGCGTGACCTTGCGCAGCAGCAGCGCGCCGACGGCATCGGACGACCGCTCGCTGCCGTTCCGCAGCACCGACGACAGCGGCAGGATATGCGCAACGTAGCGTTCGCCCTTGTGCGAAAGCAGCGGAATCGCGTGCCCGCCTGCGAGAAGCGAGGCAGCATCGCCGCGGGCCGCAAAAGCCTCGCGCAACGTCTGATTGGCCTCGGTGCCGCTGGTCACGAGCTGGCCGGCAACGATGCGGACCACGTCGTCAGCCTCGAGCAGCGCATAGCCGCTCGCATTGGCGTGGACTACGTGGCAGCTGGAATCGAGCAGGAAGATACCGGATGACAGATTGTCCAGGACATCCGCGAGCGCCGTTGCCAGTGTCAGCTGCGAGCTGATGGCGCGGTTGACGAGCAGCGCGCGGCTGGCGTGCGGCACGATCAGCGACATCCGGTGCTTCATCCCGGCGTCGACCATGCGCCGGCCCGACAGCACCGTCATCATCACCGGGCAGTTCGCGTTCGACTTCTCGAGCACGACATTGGCGGCATCGTGCGAGCCCTGCGGCCGCATCCATTCCTGATAGAAGCGCCCGCGGCGATATTCGTCGAAATTGACGAGATCGGGGATGCTGACGATCTGGCCGTGTGGCGGCAGGATCGTCAGCGGATCGAACTTGGAATGGGTTTCCGAATAGAGCTGGATGTAGTGCGGATCGGCCCCGCAATAATAATGCGTGACGCCGAACTTGCTGATCGAATCCTTGGAAAACAGCCCGCAGGCCTGCCCACCGACGAAATCGCGGATGCCCACGACGACTTCGTTCCACAGCGATGGATCGAGACCGGCATCGTAAATGGACTCGACCAGATCGGGCAGCTTCCGCGGTCTGTGCATGGGTCTAAATAGCTTCTGTGATCAATGTCCGGAGCATATCACATCCAGAGCCACCGGCATCCTCCGATCGGATGAGGCGCCGGCCGGGCGGATGGGCCCGGCCGGCAACGCCGCGTTCAAGCCGCCGGGGCTAATGCCGGCTCAGAACGCGACGCGGAGGCCCCCTTTCGCGGTGCCGGTGCGGCTCTGGTCGGACATCACCATGCCCTCCACGGCGCCGAACACGGACAGATTGCGGCTGGTGCGATAATCGAGGCCGAAGCCCGCGACGGCGCCAACCGTGCTGCGACTGCCCGGCGTCACGAAGGACAGGGCCTGTCCGAGCAGCACCGTGTTGACGCCGGTGTCGCCCACGCGCTGGAGCGCGATCACACCGCCATGGATGTTGGCCTTGAGCTCGCCATTGTCGAAGCGCGTCACCCGGGAGAGATCGACCTCGCCGCGTTCCTCGAAATCCTGGAGCGTGCGGCTGCCGACCGACAGCCCTTGCGCGGAGCCGGTCTCGCTGTAGCCATCGAACCGGCCCGCGACGTAGCGCAGCCGCGCCGTCGGCGTCAGAAGGTAGCCATTGCCGATGTCGAGCTTGTAGCCATAGGCGAGCTCGGGGCTGATGTACCAGCCGCTGTAGCTGGCCGTCGCTGTCTCCATGCCGCCGACGGCCGCATTGTTGAGCACCAGCCGCCGCGATTTATTGTCGGCATTGCCGCCCTGGATGGTGAAATCGAAGAACTGCGACACCCACTCGAACCGGCTGTAGGCGCCGGCGAACACGTAATTGGTGTCGACCGACTGCGAATTCAGCGCAACCGAAAGGCCGCCTTGCCCGCCGCCGAGAAAGGCGCCGACCAGCCAGTTCGGCTGCACCTTGCGGTCGATGCCGATGGCGCCGCCCCAGGCCGTCGAGGTCGCGCGCAGGGTCGCCGCGGTCTCATCCTGGATGCGCTGCCCGCCAAAGCTGTTGGTCCAGATGGTGATCGGCGCCGGATCGGTCCACAGGCTTTTCGGCACCTTGGTGAAAGGTCCGGCCGGTGCCGTCTCCGGCGCATACGCCATCGCCATCATGTTGCTGCCGCCCGCGCCGCTGCCGCTCAGCCGGCCCTGCACCAGCGAGGACACGCCGCTGGTAAAGTCCATCAGCGTGCGGTCGGTCTGGGCGAGCGCAGTGGGGTCGAGGGTTGCGAGTGTGGTGCCCGATATCACCGACGGGCCATTGAAACTTCCGCCCGATGTGATGGTGTTGATCGTGCCGTCGAAGTGGATGAAGGTCGGCAACTCGACAGTCGTCAAGGACGACACTTTGCTGCTCGGCGCCAGATTGACGTTGACGATGTCATTGCCGAAGCCGAAATCCACCACGCCATTGATCTTCGAGCCCGGCAAAAGCGTCAGCGTATCGGCCGCGTTGGTCAACTTGATCGCAGTGCCCCCGGTGCCGGTGATCGTGCCCGCGTTCGTGATATTCGCTGCGCCGCCTGACCGGATGCCGACATTACCAGTGATGGAACCAGTGTTGCTGACAATGGTCATCGACGACGCCGAGATGCCAAACGGGCCGCCGGAAATGCTGCCGGCATTGATAATCGCAGCAGCCCCCTGGACAAAGATGCCCTCGATCGCGCCGGAGATAGTCCCGCCCATCAGATTGGTAAGATCAAGCGCACCACTCGCGAAGACTGCAGTTTTCGCCGTGATCGAGCCGGAGTTGACGACGTCGGCCTGCCCGTCGGACCGAATGCCTGCCGCGGTTGAAGCACCGACGATCGTGCCGGAATTATTGACGACCATGGCAATCGTCGCGTGAACCGCATCGTCGGTTGCCGAGCGGAGAGTTCCCGAGTTGCTGATGCTCGCAGTCTCGGCAAAGACCGCAAAGCCGGCCCCCGTCGACTCAATCGTACCGGCATTCGCAACGTTGACAATGTTTGCGCTGATACCGAACTGACCACCAGAAATGAGGCCGCCTGCAGCATTCACGACGTTCGCAGTGGCGGCGTTGATCGCCGTTCCAGCGACGCTTCCTCCTCTGATCGTGCCGGCATTGCTGACGGTCGCAGTGGTGGCAACATCGACGGCCGTGGCAAAGACGTTGGTCGCCTCAATCAACCCGCCGGCACTGTTGTTCACGGTTGCTGCGCCGACATTCGCTTGGATCGCACCGAACTCGCCAGATATTTTCCCGCTGTTCGCAGTGATCGTCACGTCGTTCGCGAGAACAGCAACGCTCCCCGCAGCAGCCGCAATAATCTCGCCAGCGTTGGAGATGCTGACAGTTAAAGCATTGACGGCCAAACCATTGGCGCCAGTCGATATGATACTGCCTCCGTTGTTGATTGTCACGGCGTTGCCGATAATCGCACTCCTTCCACCGGAGATCGTGCCTGAATTTCCGGACAGGACAATCGTGCCGGCTTCGATGCCGATCCCACCCGCAGCGTTCGCGCTGATCTCTCCCCCGTTGAAGATGGTAGCGGTGTTCACGGCGCGAACGGCTACACCAGTTGCGGCGCTCGCCGATATCAAGCCCGAGCCGTTGCTGATCGCTGCATTCGTCTGGGCGTCTACTCCGATTCTCGCACCCATGATGTCGGAAGTATTGACGGTGATGTTGGCCGTTCCGGCACTAACCGCAATGCCGCCGGTACCCAATGCGGAGATCATCCCGCGATTCTCGATTGACGCAGTGCCGGAGGCGCCGACAGCGACGCCATTTGCGCCGGAGGCGTTAATGAGATTGTCATTGCTAATCGTCGCATCGGCCGTCGCAGAAACGCCAAAACCGACGCCGACGATCGTTCCGGTATTCGCAGTCACGTTCACCGTGGTTGCGTTGATTCCAACGGAGTCCGCACCAACGCCCGTGATCGCACCAGAATTGCTCACGGTGACCGTGTTCGCGTCAATGCCGTGACCTTGCAGACCGCTTGCGATCGTTCCGGCATTGTCGAGATTGAGCGTCGATGCCGTAATGCCATTGAAGCCCGAGATCGTGGCTCCGCTGGCGTTGGAGACCGTCACGTTGCCGGCCCTGAGGCCGGCCGCGTCGGGCCCGTCAATTGTGCCGAAATTGGCCACGACGCCACCGGAGCCGGTCTCAATGCCGAAGAAGTTTCCGTGAACGTTCGCCCCCGCTTCGACCTTGTAGGTGTTGTTGTTATCGTTGAAGGTCCCGTATCCCGTAACCCCGCCTTGCTGCGTGTCGACGTTTCCCGAGCAGACAATGGCTGCGTTGTTCACCGGCGCTACCGGCGTGCAGGCCGCCTCGGCCCGGTCGATCACCAGCAACGGCGCCAGCAGAAGTGCGAATGCCGGAACCCGCAACAAGCGTCGGCTGACGGTTGCGAGAAGTCTTCGTTTCATTTTCATTCCCCAAGCGAGGCCTTTCCGCCAAATGGGCGTGCAGACCTATTGCGACCGGCCTCCTCCGATCGAAGGAGGCCAGCGCAGCGAACTGTGAATCGCTGATCGCTAAGGTAGAAGGATGGGCATCATCCGACTTGGACAGACGCGACCGGGTCTCGGCTCAGAGCGAACTGATGCCCATTCATCCGCTAGTGGTGCAGAGTAGCGACACTGCCCGCAGGCTCACGCCTGGTCCCAGCCTGCCCTCTCGGCATTCTCCGCCCAGACTGCGGTGCGATAGATCTCGCGCCCACCATCGTCCCTGACGCGGATCCAGGCATCGCGATCGCGCAGATCATCCCGCCAGACGAACAGATGCCTCGCCATCTCATCGGCAACCACGAACGTCGCCCTCGCATGCTCGAACACCATGCCGCCCGGATCGATCTTGACGACATTGCCGACCAGGAGGTCGAAGAAGAAACGGCGCATTCCTACTCCACGCGCCAGAACACGTAGTCGGCCGAATACGGCACGCTGCGAAACGCGCCCGCCTGCTGGCACGCGCCACGGATCACGCCACCTAGCGTGTTGATGCGCTGCACGTGGCTGACGCCATAGAACAGGCCGTCGCCGCTCTGCGTGATCACACCAAATTTGAGCCACGGCAGATCGTCGGCGTTCCGGCCCGCCGCCTTGGCGACAATCTTCGCCTTCACGGAGCTGCCGTCCTTGTGCTCCCACATCAGCGTGCCGGCATCGACGGCTTCCCAATGCAACGCGGCATAGTGGCGGCCGACGGATTTATCGCCGTCCATCAGCGTGGCCGTCGGCTCGCGCGCCTGCCAGACCAGTTGATGTGCGGTATCGGGTCGACATTCGTAGATCTGCGCGCCTTCGGCATGGAGCACCGTGCCGGGAATCTCCCCGGGAACCCTGATCTCGTCGGGCGTCCCCGCCAAAGCCGACACTCCTGAGAGCACGCTCGCGACAACGGCACTTCGGCTCAACAAATTGGCAACAGTCATGACTTCACGATCAAGGATCACGTGAAAAATTCCCTGCTCGGGATCGAAATCGATCGCACGCTCAAATTCGTCGGGATGCGATCACTCTGCCGTGCCGCTCCTGACGTCGCTCGGCGTGGCGCCATAGGCCCGCCGGAAAGAGCGGTTGAAATAGGAGAGATCGCCGAAGCCGACGTCGTAGGCGATCGAGGAGACCGGACGCTCGGCGAATTCCGGTTCCCGCAACATGCGATGGGCGCGTTTCAGGCGCTGCTCGATCAGGAACGAGGAAAACGTCTTGCCGTCGGTCTCGAACAGGCGCTGGAGGTACCGTGGCGTGACGCCGAGTTCCTGCGCAACGGTCGTAACCGACAGGTCCTGCCGCCAGCAATTGTTGGCGATGAGGACTTTTGCTTTTCGTAGCCGGGCTGCCTTGACACCTCGCCGTCCTGCGATCTCCAGAGCTTCATCGGCCGGATCGAGAACGAGCGCCAGCAGGTCATGCAGATGTCGTACGGCAAGCCGACGGAGCGCGGGTATCGCCAGAGCCTCTTCTCTGACCAGGGCAGCGGCGTAGTCGACGAGCAACCCGACTCCAGCGGCGCCCTCTGGCGAGAGCTGCATCACCGCATCATCGACATCCACGATCATCGGCGCCAGGACCCGCCTCGGTACGCGCAAAGAGAGACAATCTCCAGGCGACAATCGCTCGAGTGTCATGACGTCTTCAGCACTCGTCAACGCCGCGTCTCCCGGCTGAAGCAGCAAATCACGTCCTCGCGCAGATATCCCGATCGTTCCCGATCGATTCACGATCAGGGCAAGGCTGTCGTCGCCATCAACAATCAGTTGCTTCGTGCGAATGAGTCTGGCTCCAAACAACGTTCCAATCATCAGTTGCGCTTCCGGCAGGGCATGAGAGGTGAAGCGCGCCTCGAACGGCTTCCCTTCCTTTGCGTCGATCTCCGCCTTCACCACTCCGCAGCGATAGAATTCCCGCAGCATCGGGACACGTTCGCCCTCGGGAATGTCGGTTGTTGAAACATTGAGAATAGAAAAATCATCATTGGCGTTCATTGCAATCTCTCCCACCGACGAGCAGGCTAGGCCACGCGCTGTTGCGTCCTCGCACCCGTATCCGGTGCGATCGCGCATTATCTTGGTGGCGCATATTGCCCTTCTCATTTCAGGAGACGCTCCATACGAAAGTATCAAATGATACGCGTCATACGTTCGGAGGACGCCCCCGCCTCGTTCATCACAATGGATTGAGATTGCGCAGCTACGCGGTCCGCGATGTGAATTGGATCACACGACGTCGTCCGGGCCGGTCGCCTGTACGAACGGAGCGGCAAAGCCCGCCGCGATCTTGACGAGGTCGGCCTGCCTGCCGGCGCCGGTCTTCTCGAACAGGCGACCGAGATGTGTCTTCACCGTCGTCTCGGCAATTCCGAGCTTTGCCGCGATATCGGGAACTCCACCGAGCGCGACGATGGCCGTCAGCACGCGCATTTCCGACGGCGTCAGCCTGAATGCTGCAGCGATCGCGTCCGTTGCAAGCTGAGGCACCATCGAGGCTTTTTGCAGGAACAGCACGCTCGCTGCAGCGTCGCGTTGCAGGCTCCGTTGGGGCGTCAACGAAAACGCGTGGGCCAGATAGTGCTGGCCGTCGGCCGACGTCATCAGTTCGATTCTGCGGCGGTCGGCCGAACTGGTTCCGCCGTCGGCGACGGCATCGAAGAGGCTGCGGAATATTTTGTCGGCCTGGGTGTTGCGGACCACGATGCGATCGCCGACGATCGCGAGCAGATCGCCGTCGGCGAGCATTTGCCGACACGCCGCGTTGGCATGAACGACCCGTCCGTCCGCATCGAACAGGCAGATTGCCGTGCTCAGCGCGTCGAGGACCTCCGCGAGGTCGGCGACGGTGTGGGAGCGCGCCCTGATCTGCCGACCCATGATGCGCGAGCGCTGGATGTGCGGCGCGAGCAACCGCATGCGTTCGCGCATCGCGTCGTCGACGGTTCCGCGTGACCGGCCGCGCATGACCTGCAGAATCGTCGTGCGCACATTCGATCGCTCGAGCGTGACGGTCGCGAGGTCGACGGCGCCCTGCGGTTCCACCCACTCGCGATAGAAGCTCGTGGCCACGAAGTCCGAATAGGGCATGACGTCGGCCACACCGATGGTCTGTTCAACGGGCAGATCGAGGTGGCGATCAAGCAGTGGATCGAGTTCGACATATCGATCCCGGTAGAGCTCGCGGAAGCGGGACTCCGTTCCATAGTGCTGGTGGATTTCGATCGAGAGCCTGGCTGCGTCCCGCGAGAGAATGGTCACGGCCGAGCCGCCGACGAAACCCGCGACCTGTTCCAGGGCAGCGCTTCGCTGCGCGGGATCGACCGCCGCATCGTAGATCTCGCCGACGAGCGAGGAGAACCTGTTCGCCTCGAGGATCGTCATCGGCCGGGCGATGCGGCTTGGATAACGCCGACGACGCGGACAAACCGGCCGATCGTCGTGGTCGACGACGAGAAAACGTCACAGAAAAATGCTGGAATCTCGAACATCGTCCTTGCGTAACGTCAACCGCAGGGTGCGGCTTGGACGTTTTCGCCAAAGACTAGGATAAATGCGAACAGCGAGCGGGCTGTGTGCCGTGCATCACGCGCCCGCTCGCTGACTGCCTAATCAACCGCGCCCGTGAGGCGCGGCATCTTATTTCCGGTTCTCCTCGCAGAACTTCAGCGCAGCGAGCGCCTCGCCGGCGCGCGGGATCTGCATCTCGATGCTGTCGTCGTCATCATCCTCGAAATCGAGCGTGAGACGCTTGGCCTTCGACAGGCGGTCCATCATCGACTGATCGTACTCGAAGATGCCGCGCACGGTGGTCTTGTCCATGACCTCCCACTTCGCCTTTGACATGATGTCGGCATCGTCGGTGCCGACGTCGGCTTTCAGGATCTCGCCGACCTTGTCCCACTCCCAGCCGTCATAGATCATCACGATCACGATGGCCTTGTCGGAATAGGTGATGACGATGACGTAGTCGCGGTTCTCGTCGTCCTTGTCCTTGTACCCGCGGCTGGCGTTGCAGTGGGTGTCCTGGGTGCGCTTCTCGATGGTCCAGTCACCGACCTTGGACTGTTGCGCGACCGCAGGCCCGGCACTCGAGGCGCCGGCCAGCAGCGCCGCGGCAAGAAGAAATCGTTTCATGTCAGCCTCCAGCGTTTTCCCCGGCTCAAGCTGACCACCTCCCTCCGCAAGCCGCAAGGGCTTCAGCCGGCTCGACCCAGCCGCCCTACGCGCGCCGCGGCACAATCGCGATCGGGGTGAAGGTGTAAACCTCCTCGCCATTCTGGTTGAACATCGTCCATTTCACCAGCGCGATGCCTTGCGGCTTCGACTTCGACGGCGTCAGGCCCATGACCTCGCCGACCAGATGCAGGCGGTCATTCGGCCGCACCGGAATGGTCCAGCGCAGCCCGTCGACGCCGGCGCCGATCAGCGGATGCGGGCCGAAGGGGCGGGTCTGGATCGCGAGGTTCATGGCGATCGCCGCGGTGTGCCATCCCGACGCAGCCAGGCCGTTGAACAGGGTCGCCTTGGCAGCCTCGTGGTCGAGATGCATCGGCTGCGGGTCGAACTCGGCGGCAAACCGCTTGATGTCGGCCTCGGTGACCTCGACCTCGGGGGATTTGAAACGCATGCCGACGGTGAGATCGTCGAACCAGGCGACCTGTGCCATGATTTTGCCTCGAAATGTGACGCGACGCGCGCGATACACGCGGCCAAAACGGTGGATCGGTAGCGGGATGTAGCGGTTTGCCCGCTCGCAGACCAGCCCGCGGTTCCCCGCGAAACCCCTTTCCCAAATCGACGAAACACGCCTGAAACAGATGGCCGGTTATGTGGTTGTCAAAATCATACAGGGACGTGCGTCATGCAATTCTTCCTCGACCTGATCAGCGAATATGCCTGTTGCCAGCATCTCGTCGCCCAGCCGCTTGGGGAGGACGAGCAATGATCGAGCTGATCTCAGCCGTGCTTGCCCTTTGCGCCATCGGCGTCTTCGCGGCGCATGCGGTGGATGCCTATCGCACCACGCACTTCTGAGCGGCAGCCCCGGCGTACGCGCCGGCTAGAACGGCCGCCGGTAAAAATGCTCGGAATGCGTTGCCGGTGGAAACCGGTTGGCGAGCGCAAGCGCGCCCTTCTCGTCCGTCTCGAGCGCGATCTTCTGCGCGAGCATCACGTCGCCCGGCACGAGGAAGCCCGAGGGGACGAAGCACCACCCCATCGTTGCATTACCGGCGTCGTCGACCTCGTGGACGTTGGCGGCGGTGCCATAGTGAATGCGATAGCGCTTGCCGCTGTCGCAACCGATGACGTCAAAATGCCGGTGCTGCTCGAATTGTGCGCGCTGCTCTTCGGACAGCCATTCGGACAACAGCCGCCGACCGCGCGCCTCGGGCGTGTTCTCGCCGAAGAAGCGCCGGTAGAGCTCGCGGAGCGCGTGCAGACGCGCTCGCGCGGGCGCGCGAAGCCTGAAGACCGCGATCATGGGCCGTTCAGATCAACCGCCGACCAGGCGGGGATAGAACAGCGTTTCCCGCGCGGTCGGGTCGAACGATTTGATACGCGTGACTTCGCCGGGCCCGGTCCGGTACGCGGCGGTAAAGCCCACGCCGGTCAATTCCCGAAAGCGTTGTTCGGCCCGCGCCAACGCTTCGGCATTTTCGGGATCAAACTCGTGGCGTGTATCGCCCGTCTGATCCATCACGATCTGGGTAGCCATGTTGAGTTCTCCTCATGCCCAGCCCCAAACTTGATCTAAGCAAACCTCGTGCCGTCGGTTCCTGAAAGCAACAACTTTCTCTGACAAACAGGTCACGCCTTGCGGAGCACCTCAGCGCGCCGCCGCCGCCCCGCCACCCCCGTCGATCTGCCGGCCCATCAGCGCGATGGCCTTCTGGTAGACGCCTGCCGCATTCCAGGCCTGGATGGCGGCGAAATTCGGCTCGCCCGGCTGGTAGCCGGCTCCCGCACGCCAGCCATTGGCTTTCAGGAAGTTCGCCGTCGAGCTCAACGCGTTGGCGGCAACGTCGAGATTGCCGGTGCCATAGGCCAGAATGTTCTTGGGCATGAACTGGGTCTGGCCGACCTCGCCATGCATGGAGCCGCGGGTGGACCCCGACAGCGTACCGCGATCGACCAGCTTCAGCGCCGCATAGAGCTGCTCGGTGAAGAATTCGGGGCGGCGGCAGTCATAGGCCAGCGTCGCGATCGACGAGAGCATGTTCTGGTTGCCGCGCTGGCTGCCGAAACCGGTTTCCATGCCCCAGATCGCGATCAACGGTCCCGGGGGCACGCCGTAGCGCTGCTCGATCGAGGCGAATATCGCCGCCTGCGACTGCTTCAGCGACCGGCCGCGCGCGACGATGGTGGTGGCGCCGCGCTTGGCCAGGAACTGGTCAAGCGACAGTGAAAAACTGTGCTGGCTGCGATCGGCGCCGATGGTCGCGCTGGCATAATTGGTCTGCATCAGCGCCGAGATCGCGGTCTGACCGATGCCCTTGCCCTGAGCCTCCGCGCTGAATTCACGCTTCCAGGCCTCGTAACCGCCGGGTCCGTTGCCGCATTGCGCGGCATGGGCGGCGGGCATCAGGGACAACAGCAGCGCGGTCGCGCCGATCATCGCCGTCGCAACGGTCCTGCCCTTGGTCATTCCGTGGCCCCTTCCCTCGATTTTGCGCGACCGGCTCGCGTGGGCGCATAATCCTACGTCACCCGCGCGCGCTCAAGCCCCGACCGATGCTATCAATGCAGGCAAATGCGCTTGACATGAATCAAACGCTTAGCGTCCGCCATCGGTCCCGAGCAGGAAATCCACCATGATGCCTTGGTGCTGCCAGTACATGTCGGTGCCGGTCGCGGTAACGCAGCCGAGCTTGCGGGCTTCCGCGATAAAGGGCGAAACTTCCGGCTTGGTGATGACGCAGCCGCAATAGGCCGACGGCGCCAACCGCGTGACATCGACCGGCAGCGGGTCGCCGTCCTTCATCCCGGCGGGCGTGGCATTGGCGACGAAGTCGAAGCCCGAGGGATCGATCGTGCCTGCCCGCACGGGCGCTTTGCCGAGCCCGTTGAGCCGCCCGATCAGCGCGTCGCGGCGCTCCGTCTCGCTGTCGTGAACGGCGAGCTCCCTGACGCCGGCCTCGACCAATGCCAGCGCGATGGCCGAGCCGGCACCACCCGCGCCGACCAGCAGCGCCCGCATGCCGCGGGGATCGATCCCCTTCGCCCGCGCGGCGCCGAGGAAACCGAGGCCGTCCACCATGTCACCGCGCCACGAACCATCGGCCCGCCGGCGCATCAGGTTCACGGTGCGCAGGAAGTGCGCACGTTCCGTCGCGCTGGCGCAGGCCTGATAGCAGGTGAATTTGTGCGGGATGGTCACGACGATGCCGTCGAGGTTCTTCAACCGGCTCGCCACCGAGAGAAAATCCGGCAGATCGGCGGTCGCAACCTGAACCGGAACGAGCATGCCGTCATGGCCACGGGCTACGAACTCGGCCGATATCCCCGCAGGCGAACGCACCTGGGCGATGGGATCGCCGACGATGACGTAGAGCCGCGTCGCACCTGATGGCGCCGGGATCATGTCGTTCAAGCCGGAACCTCGGATGTCAATTCCAATCCGTCCAGATTGCCCTCCTTCCGCCATTTGGCGAGCAGCCGGAGGAACGCCATCGGCCCGCGCCAGTATTGGCTGTTGCGCGCCGCGATCGGATCGAACACGCCTTCATTGTTGTAGTAGCCGGGCGTACATTCGGCGAGATAGGTCTGGCGGCCGACCGCGGCCTTGACGACTTCGTCGACCCAGGCATTCTCGGCCGCAAGCGTCGGCTCCAATGTCCTGGCACCGCGCTTGCGCGCCTGATCGATGACATAGGCAATGTGCTGCGATTGCTCGTCGATGATGTGCGGAAAATTGGCGCTCTGGCCGGCCTGCACCGTCACGATCATGAAGCAGTTCGGAAAGCCGCGGCTGTAGAAGCCGTGCATCGTCTTGACGCCATCGCGCCAGCGCTCTGACAGGCTGACGCCGTCGCGGCCATAGACCTCAAACCCCATGCGGCGCGCATAGTCGGTGCCGACCTCGAAGCCGCTGGCATAGATCAGGCAGTCGAGATCGTAGGCCTTGCCGTCGACGACGACCGCATTCTCCGTGATGCGCCCGACGCCCCTGCCCCCGGTATCGACGAGATGCACGTTGGGGCGATTGAAGGTGTCGAGATATTCGTCGTGAAAGCACGGCCGCTTGCAGAACGCCTTGTACCAGGGTTTGAGCGCCGCTGCGGTCGCGTCGTCCTTGACCACGGCGTCGACGCGGGCCCGGATCTCCTCCATCTTGCGATAGTCGGCCTGCTCGATCACCTTTAGCGCCTCTTCCATCGAGGTCACCGGTTGTGGCTGACGACGCGGTGCCAGCAAAATTTCGCCGAGCAGGCCGGTCCAGCCGTCCTGCACCAGATCCTGCTCGAACGGCTCGCCCGAAATCACCGCGGTGAAATTGTCCATGCGCTCGCGCTGCCAGCCGGGCTTCAGGTTCTCCGCCCAGGCATGGTCCGTGGGCCGGTCGTCGCGCACGCCGATCGCCGATGGCGTGCGCTGGAACACGTAGAGCTCCTTTGCCGAACGGCCGAGATGCGGCACGCATTGCACGGCGGTGGCGCCGGTGCCGATGATGCCGACGCGCTTGTCGGCAAGACCGCTAAGACAACCCTCCGCAGTGCCGCCGGTGTAGGAATAGTCCCAGCGGCTGGTATGGAAGCTGTGTCCCTCAAAGCTTTCGATGCCGGGAATGCCCGGCAGTTTCGGCCGGCTCAACGGACCTCCGGCCAGGATCACAAAGCGCGCGCGGATGCGATCGCCGCGGTCGGTCTCGACCAGCCAGCGTCCCTCGCTCTCCTGCCACGCCACGCGCGAGATGACGGTCTGAAACAGCGCGCGCTCGTAAAGACCGAAGTGACGGCCGATGCGGCGCGAGTGTTCGTAGATCTCCGGCGCGCGCGCATATTTGCGCACCGGCATGTAGCCGGTCTCTTCCAGCAGCGGCAGATAGATGTAGCTCTCGGTATCGCACGCCGCACCGGGATAGCGATTCCAGTACCAGGTGCCGCCGAAATCGGCGGCCTTTTCCACGATGCGGAAATCCGTGATGCCGGCCGCGCGCAGACGCGCACCACACAGCAGGCCGCCGAAGCCGCCGCCAACGATGACGACCTCGGTCTCTTCGCTGACGGGCTCGCGCGCAAATCCGGCATCGGCCCAGGGATCGTCGAGATAGCGGGCAAAGCCGCCCGTCGCCTCGACATACTGCGCCTTGCCCTCGGAGCGCAGACGCAGGTCACGCTCGTCACGATAGCGCGCACGCAAGGCCTGAATATCGATGCTAGGCGCGCCGGCTGCACCGGTCTTGTGTCTTTCCGCTGACATCGATCTCCTCCACGGCGGCCCGCTGCTTCGGCCTGCATCTCGCGCCAGTTAGCCCTGAAAAAGTGACGCACGCAATCACGTCCGCCGCTTTTTGCGTGTACGCCGCGCGGCGTTCCGCTACCTTGAAACCGAGCGCAAACGCGTCATGCAACGACATGATTTTAGGCGACTTGGCTTTTCGGAGGGGACGATGCAGGGATTGATGATGGACATGCCGCTGCTGATCAGTGGCTTGATCCAGTATGCTGCCGACTATCACGGCGAGGCGGAGATCGTCGCGCGCGAGATCGAAGGCGACATCCATCGCACCACCTATGCCGAGGCTCATCCGCGCATCAAGCGCATGGCGCTGGCGCTCAAGCGGCTCGGCATGAAGCAAGGCGATCGCGTCGGCACGCTGGCCTGGAATACGCATCGTCATTTCGAGATGTTCTACGCGGCGCCCGGCATGGGCTATGTGCTGCATACCGTCAATCCGCGACTGTTCCCCGAACAACTCGTCTACATCATCAACCACGCCGAAGACCGACTGCTGTTCGTCGACCGCGCCACGCTGCCAATCGTCGAGGCGATCGCGCCGCAGCTGAAGACGGTCGAAGCCTACGTGATCATGTCGTCGCGCGAACGCATGCCCGAGACGAGGCTTGCGAACGTGCATTGCTACGAAGAGCTCTTGGCAATGGAGAGCGATGCCGGCTTCGCCTGGCCGGAGTTCGACGAGAAGTCCGCATCCACCATCTGCTACACCTCGGGCACGACGGGCAATCCCAAGGGCGTGATCTATTCGCACCGCGCCGCCCTGCTTCAGACCATGGTCTGCTCCGGCCTCGACTTCCTGCCCGGGCATATGGAAGGCGTGCGCGAGGTGATGATGCCGATGGCGCCGCTGTTCCACGGCAATGGCTGGAACATGCCGTTCACCGCCCCTTACACCGGCTCGAAGCTCGTGCTGCCCGGCCGCAACTATGAGCCAGACAAGCTCTACGAGCTGCTCGAAGGCGAGAAGGTGACGGTGTCGGCAGGCGTTCCGAGCTTCTGGCTGATCCTGCTCGACTGGCTGGGCCGTACCGGCAACACATTCTCGACCCTGCGCGCAACACTGTCGTCGGGCTCGGCGCCCCCGCGCGCGATGATCGAAAAGCTCAAGCGCGACTACAACATCGACTATGTTCAGGCTTGGGGCATGACCGAGGCGCTGGGCTGCTCGATGCCGGGATTGCGGCCCGGCTCGGAGCATCTCAGCGAAAACGAGATCTTCGACCGCCGCCAGGTCTCGGGCCGCGCCTGCTTCGGCACGACCCTGCGCATCGTCGATGACGGCGGCAGCGAGCTGCCGCGCGACGGCAAGACCGTCGGCCATCTGCGCGCTCGCGGCCCCTGGGTCGCCTCCGGCTACATGAAGCTCGACGAAGGCCTCGATCCCGACGGCTGGCTGATCACCGGCGACATGGCCGTGATCGACCAACACGGCCATGTGACGCTGACTGACCGCTCCAAGGACGTGATCAAGTCGGGCGGCGAATGGATCTCCTCGATCCAGCTCGAGGACATCGCCCTGTCCCATCCCGACGTACTGCAGGCCGCCGTGGTCGCCATTGCGCACGACAAATGGCAGGAGCGCCCGCTGCTCCTGGTCGTCCGCAAAAAGGGTGCGACCGTCGACGGCAAGACCCTGCTCGACCACATGCGTCCCAGAATCGCGAGGTGGTGGATGCCGGATGCGGTCGAATTCCTCGACGAATTCCCGATGACCGGCACCGGCAAGGTGCTCAAATCGGCCCTGCGCGAGAAGTTCAGAGGGTATCGCGTCGGGTAGTCTCGGCCCTCTCATTGCGCGATCATCTTCATCATTTGGTAGATTCGCCGGCGATATATCCGAGGCATCGCTACCCCCCTCATCGAGGACATCATGGCGTTTTCCGGATTGGGCCTGCATCTCGGCAATCTGTCCCGCCTGTCGAACGCGCAGACGCGTTCGATCAGCCCCGAGAATTTCACCGGCGAAAAGGGCAAGGGCGGCATGTCCGTCGACGGGCCCGCGGCGCCCCAGGCCCGTGACCTCGGGCAAGGCTGGAAGGTTTCGCCCTTTGTCGTGATCGAGCCCGGTGCGACGTTCACACTCGCCGACATCGAAGGCCAGGGCGCCATCCAGCAGATCTGGATGACGCTGGCGCGCGGCCGCCTGCGCCATTCGATCCTGCGGGTCTACTGGGACGGCCAGGAGCACCCGAGCGTGGAATGCCCGGCCGGCGACTTCTTCGCCTGCGGATGGGAGGAGTTTGCGCAGGTGTCGTCGCTCGCCGTCTGCGTCAATCCGGGCCGCGCCTTCAACTGCTACTGGGAAATGCCATTCCGCACGCGCGCCCGCTTCACCATGGAGAACCGCAGCGAGGAAGCGCTGACCGTCTACTACCAGATCAACTACACCTTGACCGAGGTGCCCGAGGACTGCGCCTATTTCCACGCGCAATTCCGTCGCACCAATCCGCTGCCCTGCAAGGACGTCTACACCATCCTCGACGGCGTCAGCGGCCGCGGCCAATATATCGGCACCTACATGGCCTGGGGCGTCAACAACAACGGCTGGTGGGGCGAAGGCGAGATCAAGTTCTTCATCGACGGCGACGGCGAATTCCCCACCATCTGCGGCACCGGCACCGAGGATTATTTCTGCGGCGCGTATAATTTCGATCCTTATGTGGCTCATTCCGGCCGCGGCGCCGTACAGCAATCGCGCTATCAGGAATTCACCACGCCCTATGCCGGCCTGCCGCAGGTTATCCGTCCCGACGGCGTCTACAAATCGCAGCAGCGCTTCGGCATGTACCGCTGGCACATCCCCGATCCCATCCGCTTCCAGAGCGACCTTCGCGTCACCATCCAGGCGCTGGGCTGGCGAACGGGCCTCAAGGAGGCAAAATATCTCCCGCTGCAGGACGACATCGCTTCCGTGGCGTTCTGGTACCAGACGCTGCCGGCCGCGCCGTTCCCCAAACTGGCCGACCCGGAATATCTCGAGATCGACTAGCCCGACGCCTGAGGAGGTCCAGAATGCTCTACCCGATGTCGCCAAAAGTCGTCGAGCTCAAGCGCAAGCTCGAGAGTTTTATGGACCGGCACATCTACCCGAACGAGGAGCGATTTTATCGCGAGGCGGAAGAGCTTGGGCCGTGGAAAGTCTATCCCGTCGTCGAGGAGCTGAAACCGCTCGCACGCGCCGAGGGCCTGTGGAATCTGTTCCTGCCGGAATCGAGCGATGGCGCGGGCCTGACCAATCTCGAATATGCCCCGCTCTGCGAGGTCATGGGCCGCTCGCACTTAGCGCCGGAAGTGTTCAACTGCTCGGCGCCGGACACCGGCAACATGGAAGTGCTGGAGCGCTACGGCTCGAAAGAGGACAAGGAACGCTGGCTGAAGCCGCTGCTCGCAGGCGAAATCCGTTCCTGCTTCGCCATGACCGAGCCTGCGGTCGCCTCATCCGACGCGACCAACATCGAAAGCTCGATCGTGCGCGACGGCGACCATTACATCATCAACGGGCGCAAATGGTACACCACCAACGCGACCGACCCGCGCTGCAAGATCTGCATCTTCATGGGCAAGACCGATCCCGATCATGCCGACCGTCACAAGCAACAATCCATGATCCTGGTGCCGATGGACACGCCGGGCGTCGAGGTGAAACGGCCCCTGCCCGTGTTCGGCTTCTACGGCGTGCCCGACCGCGCCTCGGAGGTGATCTTCACCAATGTGCGGGTGCCGAAGGAGAACATGCTGCTCGGCGAAGGCCGCGGTTTCGAGATCGCGCAGGGCCGCCTCGGCCCCGGCCGCATCCACCATTGCATGCGGCTGATCGGGCTCGCCGAACGCACGCTGGAAAAGATGTGCCGGCGCGTTCGCAGCCGCGTCGCCTTCGGCAAGCCGGTCTCGGAGCAGACGGTGACGCAGGAGCGCATCGCCGAATCCCGCATCATGATCGAGCAGGCCCGCCTGCTGACGCTGAATGCCGCCTACGCGATGGACACCGTCGGCAACAAGGTCGCGAAGGCCGAGATCGCGATGATCAAGGTCGCCGTGCCCAACATGGCCTGCCAGATCATCGACTGGGCCATCCAGGCCCATGGTGGCGGTGGCACCTCGAACGATTTTGGTTTGACGCAGGCCTACGCCACCGCACGCCTGCTGCGCCTCGCCGATGGGCCGGACGAGGTGCACAGAAACCAGATCGCGCGGTTCGAGCTGAAGAAATATTCGAATGCCTGAGGAGGCGCTGGCCCGTCAGGAGGCATCGAAGCTAACGGATTGGGATCGGGTCTAGTCGGAGCTTGGCGGCTCATCGATGGAAACCGGCTCGTTCTTCTGCTTCGTGGCTTCGAGCATCGCGTTGAAGATTATCATCGGCAGGTAAAACATAAGCATGATCGTGCTCCTCTTGCAGCGACAACCTCGACTTGCACCGCCAAGTTCCTCAAATGGACGCTCGCCGGCTGCGGAACATTTTCGCGGCTTACCTGATTACCGACGAAAACGAGTCTCAAAGAGTATCAGGAGCGCATCGCGTCAATCACGTGAGCGATCAACACCATTGCGCTCGCGGCGATGAGAAATACAAGCAACCAACTCACGTCCGCCTCCAACACCGGGAGTGAACGGGCTCATGCTTGCACAGTCAAAAACCATCCGACTGGAACCGCTATTTCAGCGGCTCGCTGATGCTTCGCAGCAACAAGTGTATCCGCTGTCGGTCCTATCGACAGAATGCCAAAAGGAGCAACGCGCCAACCACGCAGGCCGCGAGGACTAAAAACCAAATGCCCAATGCAGCTCCCCGACTCACACACGCGAGTCAGGATTAGCTCCGCCATTTGGCTTTGACACGCTTGCTGCCGGTTTTTCCCCAACCCAAACGCGACTCCATCGGCACTAGCGTTAATCCAATACCTCGACCGTCGCCGAACGCCCTGCGACCAGCGACAT
Organism: Bradyrhizobium rifense; assembly: GCF_008123425.1. Taxonomy (GTDB): domain Bacteria; phylum Pseudomonadota; class Alphaproteobacteria; order Rhizobiales; family Xanthobacteraceae; genus Bradyrhizobium; species Bradyrhizobium rifense. The sequence goes on along the minus strand of NZ_VSSS01000013.1, from coordinate 164,905 downwards.
TCCGTCGGGCACCGGATCCAGCGCGATGCGCACGGGCACGCGCTGGGCGAGCCGCACCCAGCTGAAGGTAGGGTTGACGTTGGCGAGCAGGCTCGCACCCTCGGCGCGGTCGCGGTCCTCGATGCCGGCGGCGATGCTCTCGACACGGCCGGTCAGCGTGACCTTCTCGCCCATCAGGCGGACCTTCACCTTGTCGCCGGTGCGGATGCGCGCGAGTTTCGTCTCTTCGAAATAGCCTTCCACATGCAGCGTGTCGCTGTCGACCAGCGCCATCACGCCTTTCCCGGCGGTGACGTAAGCGCCGGGCCGCAGATCCATGTTGGTGATCACGCCGTTCACGGAAGCCCGGACCTCGCTGCGATCGAGATTGAGCTGGGCGACCGCGCGGTCGGCAACCGCCGCATCGAAGGCTGCCTTGGCCTGGAGCTGGGTCGCGAGCACCTGCTCCTGCTTCTGTTGCGAGACGGCATCGGTTGTCAGCGTGCTGTAGCGCTTCAGATCGGCATTGGCTTGATCCAGCGTGGCCTGATGACCCGCCACCGACGCGTCAGCCTGCCGCAGCGCCAGCGCGAACCGTTCGCGGTCGATCTTGAACAGCACATCGCCACGATGGACTTTCTGATTGTCTTTGACCAGCACGTCGGTGACGAAGCCGGAGACATCCGGCGCGACCTGCACCACGTCGGCGCGCACACGGCCGTCACGCGTCCAGGGCGACTCCATGTAGTAGACCCACAATTCGCGGCCCACGCCGAGTGCCGCGACGACCACGATGACCGTGACCGCGAGCCGGCCAAGCCAGGCAAAGTTTCCTTTCATGAGAGATACTCCGAGAGATAGACGACGCCGCCGAGAAGGCAGACGAAAATCGCGAAATCGAACAGTGCGCGGTGCCAAACCAGCCGGTAGAGGTCGAAGCGCTGCATCAGCCGGCGCAGGAGCGCGCTCAGCACATAGGCGACGATGATCCAGAGCAGGAGCGCCGGCACGAGCACGCCATAGATGTCGATCACATACCTCATGCCGCCACACTCGCATCTGCGCGCGGCCGATAGGCCGGCGCGTCCGGGAACAGGCCGCGGCGGATGCCGACGAGGCCGATCAGGGCATCCTCGCGCGCGCTGTCATTGGGATCTTTCACCGCCTGGCCCAATGCCCGATCGACACTGGTCAGGAGTTCGCGCGGCATGCCCCCGCCCGCATAGCTGCGGCAGGCAATGGCAAGCTGGTCGAGCATGTCGTCGATCACCGAGATGGTCGTCGCCGCAAGCCCATAGCGCGCGCGGCGCAAATCGATGATGTTGATCCCGATGCGGAGCTGCACGAGGCTGTCGGCGTCACGCCGGTCGCTCTCCGACAGGAAGGCGATGCGTTGCACCAGAAGCCCGAGACGGTGCAGCATGAGGCCGGCGAACCCCGCACGATCGCGCTTGCCCCGCCGTTCGGCGGCGACCGCGATGGTGATCCAGCTCGACAGCACCAGGCGATTGGCGATCCACTCCGCGCCCACCCCGCGCGCGATCCGCGTCACAATCTCGGCGATCAGGACGCCGATGAAGAAGGCGACGGCGGAATTGGCGTAGGACGCGAAATCTGCGATGTAGGTCGATTGGAGGGCGAGCAAGGTTGCGGTGTTGGCCGCGAGCGCCATGCCTGTGCCCGCCGTTGCCGGCCGCGCGATCAGGAAGCCATAGAGCAGGAAGGTCGGCGCCAGTGCGACGACCAGAACCTCGATATGGGAGATCGCAGGCACCAGCGCGAACAGATAGATCGCAACCACCACGATAGCGACCAGCGACCACAGGCCGAAGCTGCGAATGAAGCGCGCGGGCTCGTCCTGGGCTGCAAAGAACGAGCAGGCCACCGCCGCCATCATCGGCGCCGAGGCGCCATCGGGCCAGCCCGTGCCGATCCAGAACGCGCAGCATATCAGGATCGCCACGGCCGCACCGGCCGCCGACCACAGCGCGAGCCAGCGGTCCCGGTGTCGCACGGGCGCGGCACCGGCCTCGGAATGGAAGGCCAGATCGAGCGTCGAGACGTTCCGGTTCTCGGCAATGGCCTCGGTCAGCACGCGGCAATCGCGCGAGAGATCGACGAGCTCACGCAGCCGCGACAGCAGGCTCGTGATGATGATCCGCTCCCAGGACGCGCTGTCATCGAGCACCGCCTGCCGCTCCGCGATCATGGCGCGAATCCGCTCGGCCGGTTGCCGTGCGCCGACGTCGCTGACGATCCATTGCGCAAGATCCTCCAGAATCTGCTTCAGCTCGGGTTGCCGCCGCAGAGCCTCCTCCCCTAGCGCAGCCAGCCGATCCTCGAGCGAGGCGATCACCGGCAGTAGCATCAGCATGCGCATCCGGATTTCGCCGAGGCCGGTCACCGCATTGCGATCGGTCAGTTGGTCATAGGCAAGATGGGTGGACAGCGTGTCGATTTCGACGATATCGGTCGCGAGCTTGAGGCGCTTGCCGCGGCGGGTGTCGTTGGTGCCGTCGCGCAGCAGCACGACATTGCTGAGACGGCGCGCATCCGACAGCCAGCTGTCGACGCGGCGGGCCACGGCCGGCGCGACACTGCGCGGAAACACGATGGTGGAGACCAGGCTGGCGCAGATGATGCCGAGCGAGATTTCCTCGAGCCTGGCCACCGCGGTGTCGAAGATCGCACCGGGCTCGGACACCGAGGGAAAGCCGATCAGCGCGACGGTGTATCCGGCCAACATGAAGACGTAGCTGCGCGGCGTGCCGTCGAGCAGCGAGAGATACAAGCAGAACCCGACCCAAAGCGCGATGGCGAGGCACAACAGTTCGGGCGCATTGATCAGGTTCGGCACCAGCGCCACTGTCATGGTCGCGCCGACCAGCGTGCCCATGACGCGGAAGAAGGCCTTCGAGCTGGTCGCGCCGGCGAGCGGCTGCGAGGTGATGTAGACGGTCGCCATCGCCCAGTAGGGCCGCGGCAGGTCCATCGCGAGCGCAATGACCAGCGCCAGCATCGACGCGACAAACGTCTTCAAAGCGAAAATGAGATCCGCATGGCGGACCAGAAACGGCTCTTCCGCGCGCATGACTATTTCGCCTCTGGAAACGCCTTTGCCTCAAGCAGGCTGGCCCGCCGCTCGATGCGCTGGAGCGTCTCGAAAGTTATCGCAAGTTCCTCTGGCGCGATATCCTTCAGCAGGCTCGCCCGTACGCGCCGCAAGATCCGATTGGTCTCCTCGAGCTTAGCTTCACCCGCTTTCGTCAGGTGGAGCGTTTTGGCACGCCGGTCGGTCGGGTCCTCGCGGCGCTCCACCAGGCCCTCGGCCTGGAGCAGGTCGATCAGCCGCACCAGCGACGGCCCCTCGATGCCGAGCTCGTCGGCAAGCACGCCCTGGCGGAGGTTCTCGCCCTGCCGCGACAGCACCAGCAGCGGGATCGCGGTGGCAAAGGACAGGCCATGATCGGACAGCGCCTGATCCGACTCGCGCCGCCAGATGCGGGCCAGGCGCGTGATGAGCCGGCCGATTTCGCCGTGGATATGAGCTTGCGAGGGTGCCATGCAAATTAGATAGGACACAAACTATTAGGCTACAACTATATATCCTGCATAGCTCGATTGATCACGAAAAAGCGAGCGAGGCAACGCAATATGGGCCCCGGTTCCACGACAGAGGCACAGGAGGCGATGGCGGGCGACAGCACGTTGACGCTCGTCCCGACCTTCGTCGTCGTGGCCGTGGATGCCACGGGGATGGGCATCATCCTGCCGCTGCTGCCGTTCTATTCGCAGCGGCTCGGCGCCACGCCGTTCCTGATCGGTGCCTTGATCTCGGTCTATGCCGTTTGCCAGCTCATCGCCGGTCCCGTGGTCGGCATCCTCTCCGACCGCTACGGACGGCGCAAAGTGCTGGTCGTCAGCCAGGTCGGAACCCTGATCGGATTCGTCCTGCTCGCGCTGGCCGGCAATCTGACGCTGGTGTTCCTGGCACGCATCATCGACGGGCTGACCTCCGGCAACATCTCGGTCGCGCATGCCTATGCCGCCGAGCACAGCGCGCCAGAGACGCGCAAGCAGGCGCTCGGCATGACCAGCGGCGCAATTGGAACCGGGCTGTTGCTGGGACCTGCGTTGTCGAGTTTCCTCGTGCATTACGGCCAGACCGCACCGGTCTGGGCCGCGGCCGCGCTGTCGCTCATCAGCATTCTCGCAACGATCGCCCTGCTTCCGCCCGATCATCCTGCGTCCGAGCCGCTCTACCAGCATCGTGTGCCCGAGCCGACGCTGGTGCGCAGTCTTTTCGGCATGCGCTACGCCTGGCGGCTGCTCGGGCTGCTCATCGTGTTCTTCTTCGTCAACTCGATGTTCCTGTCGCAGATCGGTCTGTTGCTGTCGGCGCGGTTCTCATGGGATGGGCATCCCTTCGGCGCGCGAGAGCTCGGCTGGATGTTCGCCTATGCCGGCTTCATCAACATGGTGGTCCAGGGACTCCTGATCACCCGCGCAAACCTCGTCGCCTCAGACCGCAGCATCGTCATGGCGGCATTTGCCTGCATGGGCCTCGGATTTGTCGGGCTCTCAGCCGGCAGCAACATCAGCCTGCTCGCGCTCTATCTGACGCTGATCATTGTCGGCACCATGTTTGCCCGCAGCACGCTGACGGCGGAGCTGTCGCGGTCGACCGCGATCAACCGCCAGGGCATGATCATGGGCCTCAACCAGTCGCTGATGTCGGGCGCGAATATCAGTGCGCCGCTGCTGAGCGGCGCGCTGATCGGCCACCGCTTGTTCGTGGTCTGGGCGCTCATCATGGCCGCGATTGCGGCAATCGGCGCAGCACTGGCGGGCCAATTGCTCGACACGCCGCGTGCGCGCTAGCGCCCTCGCCTCACTTCACCAGATACACGTCCGGATCGGCGCTCGAGCTCGGCGACTTGAAGGCGGCCCGCAAGGCCTGCGACATTGGAACGTTGTAATTGATCCCGTTCGGCGGCGTCGGCGATTCCAGCCATTTCTTGTAGTGCACCTCGATCTCGGGGCTTGCATAGAGCTCGGCGGTGGCGCGATCGGCCAGCGCCTTGAACGGCGCGTCCTCCCGCCGCAGCATGATCCCGAAGGGCTCGGCCTTCGCAAACGTCTCTTCGCTGATCATGAACAGGGCCGGCTCCTTCGAACGCGCAATGGCGACCGCAAGCTGAACGTCGTCGAGCGCATAGGCCTGCGCGCGGTCGGTCTCAAGCAGCAGGAACGCCTCGGCCTGATCCACGGCCGGCATGATTCTGATGCCGAGATTGCGCTCGGTATTGACCTTGGCGAGCTGGTTCAAATTGACCGAGCCTGCCACGGCCGTCACGGCCTTGCCCTTGAGATCGTCGATGGTGTTGATCTTGGCGGCCTTCTTGGCGGCAAATCGCGTCGCGCTGAGGAAGTGAGTGTTGGTGAAGGCGACCTGCTTCTGGCGGTCGGCATTGTTGGTGGTCGCCGAGCAATGCAGGTCGAGCGTGCCGTTCACCATCAACGGAATGCGGTTCGACGAGGTCACGGCGACATAGTCGACGGCGATGTCGGGCATGCCCAGCTGCTTCTTCACGGCGTCGACGATCTTGAGGCAGATATCCATGGCGAATCCGACCGGCTTCTGGTTGCCGTCGAGATAGCTGAAGGGCACGGAGGCTTCCTGATAGCCCAGCGTGATCTTCCTGGTCTCCTTGACCTTCTGAAGCGTGCCCGACAGATCCTCGGCGGACGCTGCGCCGGGAAGACAAGTGACGGCCAAGAGAACAGCCGAGAGAACAGCGGGTAAACGCATCGGGGGCTCCTGAAAGCGGGTTGCGCCTCAATGCCGGGCGCAATCGAGGGGTTGATAGCCCAGCCGCCCGCCTGCCGCCAGACCAGCCTGCATCTATCAGCTATCACAGCTTTCGATATGGCGGCTCACCCTTCGCCTCCGCTACATTGCTACACACAAGCAACCTCGCCGACTGCTATAAGTTCTCCAGCAAGATTTCCCACCATGACCGCCCAGACCGCCTTCGACCTGATTTTCCGCAACGCCCTGCTGCGATCATCCCCTACGCCCGTCGATATCGGCGTGAAGAGCGGACGTATTGCCGCAATCGAACCCAGGCTGGCCTGCGAGGCGGTCGAGGTCGATGTCGGGGGACGGCTGGCTCTGCCCGGCTTCGTCGACACCCACATCCATCTCGACAAGGCCTGCCTGCTCGAACGCTGCGGGCACATTCATGGCACGCTCAGTGATGCGATCCGCGCCGTCTCGGCCATGAAGCGGGATTTTGGCGTCGACGACGTCTATGCACGCGGCGCAAAGGTGCTCGAACGCGCCATCGTCCACGGCACGACGCGGATGCGCACCCATGTCGAGATCGACCCACGCATCGGCCTGCGCAGCTTCGAGGCGATCAAGCGGCTCAAGCGCGGCTATGCCTGGGCGATCGATCTTGCGCTTTGCGTCTTCCCGCAGGAAGGCCTGACCAACGATCCCGGGGCCGAGGAGCTGCTGGTCCAGGCCTTGCGCGACGGCGCCGAGGCGATCGGAGGCTGCCCATATACGGACACTGACCCGAATGCGCATCTCACGCGCATCTTCGACCTCGCCCAGCAGTTCGACCTCGACGTCGATCTCCATCTCGACTTCGATCTCGATCCGTCCTGGTCGCATCTCGACGAGGTCTGCCGGCAGACCGAACAGCGCAACTACGGTGGTCGCGTCGCGATCGGGCATGCCACGAAACTCTCGGCCTTGCCGCCGGAGCGGCTGAAGGCGGCCACAGCGCAATTGGCGAGGACCGGAATCGCCGTCACCGTGCTGCCCGCGACCGATCTCTATCTGATGGGACGCGACGCCACCCACAACGCGCCGCGCGGGCTAACGCTCGCGCACAAGCTCGCCGCAGACGGCATCGTCTGCTCGGTCGCGACCAACAACGTGCTCAATCCCTTCACGCCGTTCGGCGATGCCTCCCTGCTCCGAATGGCGAACTTTTACGCCAATGTCGCCCACGCCGCCGTTGGCGACTTCGACACCTGCCTCGATCTCGTCACCGAACTGCCAGCCCGGCTGATGAACCTCAGGGATTACGGGATCGCGGTCGGCAAGCCCGCCGATCTCGTCGTGCTCGACACGCAGGACCGCCGCTTCGCCATCGCCGAGCTGCCGGATGTCCTGATGGGCTTCAAGAACGGGCGGCAGACCTTTGAGCGGAAGCGAGCGACGCTGCTGAAGCCGTGAAAACCAACGGAGCAACCGGATGGCCTTCGACACAATCTTCCTGAACGCCCGCTTCGACGGCGGGGCGCGCCATCACATCGCGGTCAAGGACGGCCGCATCGCCGCGCTGCTGCCGGCTGACGCGCCCGAAGGCGGTGCCGAGACGATCGACCTCGGCAACGCCCTCGTCGTTCCCGGCTTCGTCGAAGGCCACATCCATCTCGATACCAGCTTCTATGGCGACGCCTGGCGTCCGCACAAACCATGCACCAATGGATTCAACGTGCACGAACGCGTGGCCTTCCAGGCCCAGAACATGGCGGAGGCTGCGCCGATGGACGTGCGGGCGCGCAACCAGCTCGATCTCTGCATCGCCCACGGCAGCACGCAGATGCGCAGCCACGTCATGGTCGACGGCTCGGTCGGCCTGAAATCGCTGGAGACGATCTTGCGCGTGCGCGAGGAATATCGCGGCCTGATCGACATCCAGCTCGTGGCTTTCCCGCAGAGCGGCATTTTGGCGAGCCCGGGCACACCGCAATTGCTCGACGAAGCCATCGGACTTGGCGCGAACCTCGTCGGCGGGCTCGATCCCGCGAGTTTCGATCGCGATGTCGAGAAGCATCTGGATGTGGTGTTCGGCGTCGCCAGCAGGCACGGCGTCGACGTCGACATCCACCTGCACGACATGGGCACGCTGGGCGCGTTCGAGATCGAGCAGATCGCAGCGCGCACGCGTGCGCTCGGCATGGAGGGCCATGTCGCCATCAGCCATGCTTACGGGCTCGGCGACATCACCGCAGATCAGCTCAAGACGGTCGCCGACACCCTCGCCCGTTCCGGCGTCGCGATCATGACGAATGCGCCGGGGGCCCGCGCCTTCCCGCCGATCCTGGCGCTGCGCAACGCCGGCGTCACCGTGTTCAGCGGCAACGACAACATCCGCGACTCCTGGTGGCCCTATGGCGACGGCGATATGCTGCGCCGGGCGACGACGCTCGGCTATCGCTCGGGCTTCAACATCGACGAGGAATTGCGCGTCGCATTCGATGTCGTCACCGAGGCTGGCGCCAAGGCGCTGCGGATCGACGGCTACGGCCTGCGTGTCGGCGCCAAGGCGGATTTCGTGACGCTGAATGCAGAACACGTTCCCGAGGCCGTCGTCGCGGTGCCCCAGGGCCGCGCTGTTTACAAGGCAGGTATGCTCGTCGCGTCTAACGGTACGATTGTCGGGAAAAATCGCTGATCATCGTACCTTTCCGACCCGATTTTACCGCCAAATCCGAGCCGGTAGAATCCCGGACCGTAGCCCAACGCATTGCGAGAAAGGCAGCGCTAACCATACTGGGATATGCGCACTGACCACCGTCTGCGTTCGTTGGGGAAGTTATGGATATGTTCAGCGCATTCAGCAGCATTGATTATCAATCCATCCGGGCGGGCACGCCCGCCGAGACGGCCGTCAAGCGATTGAATGGCATCGGCGAAGTGCTGTCGGGCCTCGATATCTCGGCAATCCATTCGCAGGACGACATGGCCCACGCGCTGTGGACGCTCGATACCGCCGACAAGTGCATTCGCATGATCCTGACCGAGTTCAGGACCGAGCGCACCAAGGACGTCGTCCGCGAAGCCACGAGCCTGATCGATTTGATCGAGGCTGCCCGCGACGAGATCTCGGGCTATCGCGACGGCGGCAGGATCCTCAGCCGAGCGCTCGCGCTCAGCGCTTGATCTTCGCCAGAATACGATCCGCCTCGGTGCGCCAATCGGTGCTGCGCGCAAATTCCTTCGTACCCTTGGCGCCGAACAGGCCCTCGTCGGCAAGATCGGCGACCCAGGCCTGACGCTCGGCCGTACCCTGCGCCGACCACGGCGTCAGTCCCGCCTCGCGCACAGTCTCTGCGACCTCACGCACCTCTTCGGCACGGCGGCGGCCGTGCTCGATCACGCGCTGGAAGAAATAGGCGCCCTGCTTTTCCCAATCGATCGCGGGAAAGGTTTCCGTGAGCGACGCCAGCACCGCATCCTCGACGCCATAGGCGCGGGCAGTGGTGAAGCTTTCGATGACCATGGCCTCGAGGCCCTTGATCATGATGCTGCGGCACATCTTCACGGCCGAGGACACACCGAGCTTGTCGCTCGCAACTTTCGCCGCGAAGCCGATTGCATTCAGCAGCGGCTCGAGCTCCTTCGCCCCGGGACCGCCCAGCAGCAACGGCACCTTGATGCGAAAAGGCGGCACCGAGGTCATCACCGCGCCCTCGACATAGCGCCCTGCAGCCCCGTCGATCAGCGCCGCCGCGCGCTGCTTGGCGCCCGGCGAGGCCGAGTTGAAGTCGAGAAACCAGGTGCCCTGGTTGATCGCCGCCGCGCAGGCCTTTGCGACCGGGACGGCCTGGCTCGCCGTGACGGCAGAAATGATGAAATCGGACTTCGCAGTCAGCTCGGCATGAGAGGCCGCGAGCATCACGCCGAACTTCGCCGCATGCTCCTTCAGCGCCGCGCCCTGCTCGCCCTCGAGCTTGATGTCATAGGCGGCAACCTTGATGTCCTGCTGGCGCAAATCCTCGGCCAGAATACGGCCGACCTCGCCGTAGCCAACCAGCCCGATCTGCCAGCGCTTCGGATCAGCCATCAGTTCAATCCTCGTGTCGTCGCGTCGAACAGCTCCTCGACCGCATAGCGGCGCGGGATCAACCCCTGCTGGAATGCGTAATCGACGATCAGCTCCAGCGGTCTTCGGTTCGCATCGATCCCGAACGGGACGAAATCGGGCGTCGCCGCGGGCCCCACCTGCTCCTTGTTCCGCTTGAGCAGATCATAGAGGCCCACGACCACGTCGGGGCGCGATTTTGCAAGTTGCTCTGTCACGACCACGAGATGATTGACCGGCACCACGCCACGACGCGCATACCATTTGGCGGCTTCCGCCGCTGGATCCGGGAACAGCGACTTCAGCTTGGGATTATCGGACGTCTCGCCGAGAACGGCGTCGACCTCGCCGTCGAGCAGCATCTGCAAAACCTTCTTGTTCTTCGGCGCGCGCTCGGTGGTGTCGACATATTCGGCGACGTGCGGATCCTCGAATGTGACCCAGCGGATCTTGTCGAGATTGACGCCATAGTCGTTGGCGAGGATGCCCCTGATCCAGGCGCCCGTCGTGGTCGTGAACGAGCGGATGCCGACGCGCTTGCCTTCGAGATCGGATGGTCCGAGCGTTCCTTTCGCGGGGTTACACAGCGCATGGGTGTGCTGGAAGCGGCCCATCATGGTCGCCGGCAGCAGCACCAGCGGCTTGCCGTGCGCCTTCGCCATCAGATAGGTGACGATCGCCATCTCGCAGACGTCAAACGCCTGCTCGCGCACCATCGGCTTGAATGCAGCGTTGGTCGGCGTGTACTCAATGAAGTCGAGGTCGAACAGGTCGGAGCGGAGCTCGCCGCTCTTCACCGCCTTGACGTGAGGGTGACTGCCGAGCACGGCTTTGAGTTTGAGACGATCCATCGGTGCGCTCCGCTTTTCTTCGCCTTAGACGTCCTCGGGATTGTCGACGTAGACCAGACCCGCCTTCGCCAGCGCCTCGCGCATGCTGTACATGTCGAGGCCGAGCTCGCCCGAGGCGAGACGCTTGCGCTTGCCGCCTTCGTCCGCATTGCGCCTCTTCGCCTTCTCGGCGACTTCGGCGGCGTAGCGCTTGGGCACCACCACGACGCCGTCGTCATCGGCGACGACGATGTCGCCGGGATCGACGTTGACGCCGGCGCAGACCACGGGGACGTTGACCGAGCCGAGCGTAGCCTTGACCGTGCCCTTGGCCGAGACCGCGCGCGACCATACCGGAAAGTTCATCTCCTGCAGCGCTTTGACGTCGCGGCAGCCGGCATCGATGATCAGCCCCTGCACGCCACGCGCCTGCAGCGAGGTCGCCAGCAGCTCGCCGAACATGCCGTCGGTATTGTCGGTGGTGCAGCCAACGACGAGGATGTCGCCCTTCTTGCACTGCTCGACGGCGACATGGATCATCCAGTTGTCACCCGGCTGCGCCAGCACGGTGACGGCGGGACCCGCGATCGACGCGCCCGCCCAGACGGGCCGTAGATAAGGCTTCATCAGGCCGATGCGACCATAAGCCTCGTGCACCGTGGAGACGCCATACTCCGCCATACCGGCGGGGTCGGCACGCTTGATGTTGCGAACGACGACGGGCTTCATGCCAGCACCTCCGCAACGGTCGGGAACAGGCGCTGATAGGCCTCGCCATAGGTCATGGGAATGCCGGTGTTGCGGCTGCCCTGGATGCCGCGGTTGAGCGCGACGCGCTCGTAATAGCCCCAGAGATGCTTTTGTGCGGCGAGGATCTGGAACGCCTCGTACTTCTCCTTCCAGACCTCGTCGATCTTGAGCAGCACGTCCGGCTTGTAATTGCACTGCTCGGGCTGGTGCGGCTCAAACAGGAATACCGGCGGCGCCGAATATTGATACTGCGCGCCGGGCTTGTGGCCCATGGCCTGCGCGACCACGCGGGTCTCCTGGGCGAAATGCGCCGCGTTCGGATGGTCGAAATTATAGGGATCTTCCAGCGCGTGGGTCAGCACGAAGCTCGGATTGAGCTCGCGGTAGATGTCGACCATGCGGTCGAAATGCGCTTCCGTCAGCTTCAGCGGATAGTCGCCGCAGTCGAAGAACTCGATTTCGGCGCCGAGCAGCTTTGCCGCCCGCTCCGCCTCGTCCTTGCGCCCGGCCTTGACCGATTCCAGCGTCGCGCCCTTTTCCTTCCAGGCGAACTGGCTCTCGCCGCGCTCGCCGAAGGACATGCAGACGATCTTCATGCGATAGCCCTTCTTCGCATGCAGCGCGATGGCGCCACCGGCGCGCCAGACGAAATCGCCGGGATGGGCGGTGACCACGAGACCTGTTTTCATGGGAGAACTCCCCTCTTTCGTTCGTCAACATCATAGGCTGCCAGCATCATGCCGGCAGCAATTTCATCAGGCAGCGGTGGCCGCGGGTTCCTCACCGTCGAGCACGCGCTTCAGGCGTTCGTGATCGAGCGCCCCTTCCCATTTGGCGATCGCAATGGTCGCGACCGCGTTCCCGATCAGATTGGTCGGCGTCAGCCCCTGCGACATCAGCCGATGGATGCCGAGCACCAGCGCCACGCTCGTCACCGGAATGGTGCCCGTCGCCGACAGCGTCGCCGCCAGCACGACAAAGGCAGCGCCCGCGATGCCCGCCGCGCCCTTGGAGGTCACGAGCAGGATCAGCAACAACTCGATCTGCTCGGCGAGCCCGAGCGGCGTGTTAGTCGCCTGCGCCAGGAACACCGAGGCGGCAGCGAGGTAAAGGCAGGTGCCGTCGAGATTGAAGGAATAGCCGGTCGGGATCACGAGCCCGACCACGCTCTTCTCGCAACCGGCCTTCTCCAGCTTGGTCAGCATCCGCGGCAGCACCGTCTCGGACGACGTCGTGGCGATGCAGATCAGCAGCTCTTCCCAGATGTAGCGGATCAGCTTCAGCAGCGAGAAGCCGCAAAGCCGCGCCACCGGGCCGAGCGCCACGATAATGAAGATGACGCAGGTGAGGTAGAATCCACCGAGCAGCTTGCCGAGCGAGGCCAGCGAGCCGACGCCGAACTTTCCGACGGTAAAGGCGATCGCGCCGAACGCGCCGATCGGCGCGGCCCACATCACGAAGCCGACAACAGCGAACACCATCTTGGCGGCGATGTCGATCAGATGGACCAGTGGCGCGGCGCGTTCGCCGAGCTGCACCAGCGCAAAACCGCAGAGAACCGAGATGAACAGGACCTGGAGGATGTTGCCCTCGGCAAAGGCGCCGATGAAGGTCGCGGGCATGATATTCATCAGGAACGGCACGAAGCCGATCACGGCCGTCTGCTTGACGTAAGGTTCGACCGCGCTGGCACTGATGCTGGCAGGATCGATGTTCATGCCGGCGCCGGGCTTGAGCACGTTCACCGCGATGAGACCGATGATCAGTGCGATCGTGGTCATGACCTCGAAATAGATGATCGCCTTGACTGCGACCCGCCCGACCCGCGCCATGTCGGCCATATGGGCGATGCCGTGGACGACGGTGCAGAAGATGATCGGCGCGATCAGCATCCGGATCGCCTTGATGAAGGCGTCGCCGAGCGGCTGCATCTTGGCACCCGCCTCGGGATTGACGATCCCAAGCGCGATGCCGGCCGCCATGGCGATGAGCACCTGGATCCAGAGCTCCTTCCACCAGGCGCGGCCGCGCGGCTTGTCGATCGCCATCGCGGTCATTCGCCGAATCCAAACAGGCGCGCGGGATTGTCGACCAGGATCTTCTGCTGAAACTCCGGCTCCGGCGCGAACAGCGGGATCAAATCGACGAGGTCGCCGTCATTCGGCATCACCTTGACGTTGGGATGCGGCCAGTCGGTGCCCCAGATGATGCGATCGGGCGCAGTCTCGACGATTTTCCGCGCGAAAGGCACAGCATCGGTGAACGGCGGGCCGGCTGAGGACACCCGTTCCGAGCCGCAGATCTTGACCCAACATTTTTCGTCGCGCTGCATCAGCTCGATCAGGATCTTGAACGGCAGTTGGTCGAGCCCCTCGGACGCCTTCACCCGCCCCATATGGTCGATGGTGTAGCTCAGCGGCAGTTTTGTCAGCATGTCGGCATATTCAGGCAGATCGATCGCATCGAAATGCAGGTCGATATGCCAGCCGAGCGGCGCGACCATGTCGCTGATGCGGTTGAACATGCGCTTGTCGGGGACGCCGCCGAGATGGCGGACGAAATTGAAGCGGCAGCCACGGAAGCCGCCGTCATGCAGCACCTGGAGCCCGCGCTCGGTAATGGTCTCGTCGATATTGGCGACCGCGCGATAGGCGCCGTTGCTCTGCGCGATGGCGTCGAGCGCCACCGTGTTGTCGACGCCGTGCACGCTGGCATTGACGATGACCGCGCGCTCCACGCCAAGCTTGGCGTGCAAGACCTTGAAGTCTTCAAGCGGCGCATCCGGCGGCGTGTAGGATCGATCCGGCGCGTAAGGGTATTTCGCGCCGGGACCGAAGATGTGGCAATGCGCGTCGCAGGACAGCTTTGGCAGCTTGAACTTCGGCGTGCGCGTGTTCGGATCGGGCGGTGGGATGGTCGGCGTGTACATGATATTCATCAACTGAACTTGAACAGACGGGCGGGATTGTCGACCAGCAGCTTCTGCTGGATCGCCTCGTTGGGCGCATAGAGCGGGATCAGATCGACGAGATCGCCGTCATTCGGCATGATCTTGACGTTGGGATGCGGCCAGTCGGTGCCCCAGATGACACGGTCGGGCGAATTTTCGATCAGCGCCTTCGCGAACGGCACCGCGTCGTGGAACGGCTTGCCGGCGGCGGACGCCCGCTCGAGGCCGGTGATCTTGACCCAGCACTTCTCGTCCTTTTTCTGGAGGTCGAGCAGCGCCGTGAAGCCGGGATCGCTGAGCCCCTTCGCGGCTTCCACCGTCCCCATATGATCGATCACGTAAGGCGTCGGTAGCTCAGTCAGGATCGGCGCGAATTCGGCGATCGTCCCGGGCTCGAAATAGACATCGATGTGCCAGCCAAGCTCCGCGACGCGGTGCACGATGCGCTGGAACTTGGTCATGTCGCCGACGCCGCCGAGGCGCTTGAGGAAAGCGAAGCGGCAGCCGCAGATGCCGCCCTTGTCGAGCGCGGCCAGCTCCTTCTCGGTCATCTCGTCGCTGACATTGGCGATGCCCTTGTAGGCACCCTCGCTCTGGGCGATCGCATCGGTGACGACGCGATTATCGGTGCCGTGCACGGTGGCATTGACGATCACGCAGCGCTCGACGCCGATCTTCTCGTGCACGCTGCGGAACATCTCCAGCGGTGTGTCAGCGGTATTGTAAGGGCGCTTCTCCGAGAAGGGATAACGGGACGCCGGCCCAAAGATGTGGGTGTGGCTGTCGCAGGATTTCGGTGGCAGCTTGAACGACGGTGTTTTGGGATTCGGGTCCGGCGGCGTGATCGTCGGCATCGCTTTGGGCTCCGCGCCTTGCGCATGCGCGTCGCTCGCGAGCGCGACGCCCGCCAGTCCGGTCAAGAGATGCAAGCACTCCCGCCTGTTCATTTCCTCAAACACCCCATTCACATGTCCGCTTGCGAGCGGAAGCGCTGTTACGCGCCTCCCCTCGGGCGATTTCTTTCAAGTCTTGCTGCTTGCAACAGTCCTTCGCCGCGCCGGCGCGGCCTGATCCAGGGCCGGCGCCTGGAACGCGGCAACAGTGGCCTGTACCAATTGCTCGATCGCATTGGCGGGATCATTGCCGTCGGCCTCGCCGCGCGACAGACGCGAGACGCGATCAGGCGTCACCAGCGAATAATAGAGTGCGCCGAGCAGAAAGTGGCTGCGCCAGACGATGTCGGTGCGCGGGATGTGCGGCAGGCTGTCGTGGATCGCGTCGATGAAGGCGTGGCTGGTGTCGTCAAACGTCTGTGCGATGATTTTTCGCGCGACCTCGTTGCCCTCGGCCGACATCACGGCGCGAAGCCGCGTGAAGCGCGCCCCGCCCCCGGCGAGATCGCTGCCCGAGGTGAAGGCCGGCACCACATAGGCCCGCACCACCGCTTCCAGCCGGTCCTGGAGATCGCGCACGCGTTTGGCGGCGGCGAGCAGCTCCGAGCGGCGCAAATTCATCGGCCCGCAGTGACGCCGGTAGATCTCCAGCAGCAGGCCGTCCTTGGTCTTGAAATGATAGGTCACGCTGCCGGGATTGGCCCCTGCTGCCTGCGCGATGTCGCGCACCGAGACGGCGTTGAAGCCGTTGGTGGCGAACAGCTCTTCGGCCGCGGCGAGGATTGCCTCGCGCATGTTCGGCTTGCGGGCCGTTTCCTTGCTGGTGGGCTTGCGTACCATGTGATTTGTACTATCGTACAAAAGATCAGGTCTCGTCAACAAAAACCACGGGCAACGTCCGGAAGCGGCTCGGAACACCACCGCACGGACGCGAATGCCCCAAGGAGTGCTGAATATGCTGGGTTTGAACAAGAAGGTCGGCGCCGTGATGCTCGGCGCCGGTCTGCTGCTCGCGGGGAACGTCGCGCAGGCCGCCGACAATTATCCGAGCAAGCCGGTCCACATTCTCGTGCCCTACGCCGCCGGCGGCGCGGTCGACGTGCTGGCGCGGACGCTCGGCCAGGCACTTGCAAAAGCCTGGGGCCAGCAGCCTGTAATCGACAACCGCCCCGGCGCCGGCGGCATCGTCGCCTCGCAGGCGCTGACGCAGGCCGCGCCCGATGGCTACACGCTGATCCTGGTCGCGAGCGGCCACCCGCTGAACCAGTTCATCTATCCGAGCGTGCCCTATGACACGTTCAAGGATTTTACTGCGATCAGTGAAGTCGCCTCCTCGCCGCTTGCGATCGTCGTGGCCAAGGACAGTCCCTACAAGACGCTCGGCGATCTCCTGGCTGCGGCGAAGAAGGAGCCCGACAAGCTCTCTTACGGCATGTCCGGCAATGGCACTTCGGCGCATCTCGCCGGCGAGCTTTTGAAATACATGTCCGGCACCAAGATCGTCGCGATCCCCTACAAGGGCGGCGCGCCGGCACTGACGGCCGTGATCGCCGGCGAGATTCCGCTCAGCATCAATCCGCTCGCGGAAGCCATCGGCCAGCTCGAAGGCGGCCCGGTGCGCGCGCTCGCGGTGACCTCGGCCGAGCGCTCCAAGGCGCTGCCTGATGTTCCGACCGTCGCCGAGTCCGGCGTCCCCGGCTACGACGTCTCGGTTTGGTGGGGCGTGCTTGGACCTGCAAAAATGCCGCCGGAGATCGTGACGAAGTTGGAGACCGATCTGAAGGCGGCGCTGCAGGATCCGAACGTGCTGTCGACGCTCGGCAAGATCGGCGCAGCCCCGGTCGGCTCCTCCGCGAAGGACTTTGACGCCTACATGCACGCCGAGGCGACCAAATGGGAGCCGGTGTTGAAGGCTGCCGACATACGCGCGCAGTGAGGACTTTCTCATGAGGACCTTGTTTGGCCGAGTTTCGCACACCGCCCTGCTCGCCCTCGCGGTCGTCAGCCTGTTCGGCGCGCCCGCGCGCGCCGACGGGGAAGCAAAACTGCTGGCGCCGAGCGGCACCTTGCGCGTCGGCATCTATCCGGGCAGCCCGACCTCGATGGTGACAGATGCGGCCGGCAAGCCGCACGGCCTCGCCTACGATCTCGGCGCAGAGCTGGCGAAAAGGCTCGGCGTCGGCATCGATTACGTCCGGTTTCAACGCGTCGCCGATATCGTCACCGCGATCCACGACGGCCAGGTTGACTTTACCATCACCAACGCCACCCCGGCTCGTGCCAATGAGGTCAGCTTCAGCCAACCAGTGCTGGCGATCGAGCTCGGCTATCTCGTTCCGGCGAACTCACCGATCTCCAAGGCAGAGGATATCGACAAACCCGGCATAAAGATCGGCGTCACCAAGGGTTCGACCTCAGAGCGTACGCTACCGACGAAATTCAAGACCGCGACCATCGTGGCTGCCGAAAGCGTCAAGGTCGCGATCTCGATGTTCTGCCGCGGTGAGATCGATCTCTACGCTACCAACAAGCCTACGCTGTTCGAAATGTCTGATCAGATGCCGGGCGCGAAAATCCTCGATGGCAATTGGGGTGCCGAGCATCTGGCGATCGCGATCCCCAAAGGCCGTGAGGCCGCGCTTCCCCTGCTCAACGGCTTCGTCGCAGAGGAGCAGTCGTCCGGCGCGCTGAACACGATCCAGCAACAGGCGGGCTTGCGCGGCGCGACCAAGGCTAAATGACGAGGGTCGCACCGCTCAATTGCGCGCGTTCGCCCGCATCTTCTCCGGTGCAGTGGGCCGCTGCAGGAACTCCGTATCGTCGCCGCCTCCCTGCGGGATCAGGATCGCGCGTTCGCGCGGCAGGGCTTCCGGCATTTCGTCGCGGATGAAGGCGATCAGCCTTTCCCGCATCTCGCAACGCAGATCCCAGGATTGCGGCGCATTCCGCGCACTGACCAGCGCGCGCAGCTCGATGGTGCGGGAATCCGCGTCGATCACCTGGAGATTGACCACCGCGCCGTCCCACAGCTTGGACTCCTTGATCGCACCCTCCAGCCAGCGGCGGATGCGCGGCACGTCGGCACGGTAGTCGACGTGGAGCGCGATCACGCCGATCAGGGACGCCGTGTCGCGGGTCCAGTTCTGGAACGGCTTTTCGATGAAATAGGACAGCGGCACCACCATGCGGCGCCAGTCCCACAGCCGGATCACCACATAGGTCGCGGCGATGTCCTCGACCCAGCCCCACTCGTTCTCGATGATCACGGCATCCTCGATGCGGATCGGCTGCGTGATCGCGATCTGCACGCCGGCGATCAGATTGCTCAGCAGCGGCCGCGCGGCAAGACCGACGATGATGCCGGCAGCACCAGCTGAGGCGAACAGGCTGACGCCATACTGCCTAACCGAGTCGAACGTCATCAGCGCGGTCGACACCGTGATGATGACGATAATGATGTCGGTGACGCGCTTGAACACGCGAACCTGGGTGACATGCTTGCGCGCGACGAAGTTCTCGGTGACGTCGCGAAAGTTTTGCAGATAGCGCGCCGCGCTCATGTCGACGATCCGGATCGATATCCAGCCGATCAGGGCGACGAACGCGACCACGAACAGACTGGTCAGCGGCGTGCGAAAGACGTCATCCAGCGGCGCGAGTGGCAACACCAGCGCAACGGCTGCAAGGCACAGTGCCAGCTGGGCCGGGCCGGACGTGCGCTCGATGAACACCCCGAGGAGAGATGAACGGGTTCCGAAGGCGCGATTGAGCAGCCACACGGCGAAACGGTAGAGAGTCAAGGCAAGCAGCATCGCGCCGGCGACCAGGCAGAGGCCGACGAACCATGAGGGTATCCAGCCGAACATCCTGTCGATGTCGGTCATGACGGCGTGGCGATTCATTCATGTCCCCGCAATTGCGTTCGATCTCAACGCCCTCCCGGTGGCTTCGCTCCCCACGCTCGGTGCAATGCAGCATCCCTCTGGTGCAACTGTCCCCGAACTGCGCTATTTCTGGGCAATCATGACTCGACGAACCGGCAGCGCCGATCTTCCTCTCCACACCGGACGAGTTCCGCCGTGGCTGGCGAGCCGCATGGCCTCGCTGGGCGCAATCGTCACGCAGGCGGTCGTGCATCATTACGGCCGCGATGCATTCATGCAGCGGCTCTCGCATCCCTTTTGGTTCCAGTCATTCGGCGCCGTGATGGGGATGGACTGGCACTCCTCAGGGATAACCACCTCCGTGGTCGGCGCGCTGAAGCGTGGGCTTGGCCCGCTCCAGGACGGGCTCGGCATCTATGTCTGCGGCGGCCGCGGCCAGCATTCGCGCAAGACGCCGGACGAGCTGTTGCAGCTCGGCGACCGCGTCGGCTTCGACGGCGTGAGCCTCACGCGCGCCAGCCGGTTGGTGGCGAAAGTCGACAGTGCCGCCGTGCAGGACGGATTTGATCTCTATCTGCACGGCTTCTTCGTCACCGCCGACGGCAAGTGGACCGTGGTGCAGCAGGGCATGAACGGCGACAAGCGCCAGGCCCGCCGCTACCACTGGCACTCAGAGTCGCTGAAGAGCTTTGTTGATACGCCGCACAGCGCGATCGACGGCCCGCAGCAGGGCGAGATCGTCAATCTCACCGACCACCGCGCCGATGTCTCGCGCAGCGCGCAGCTCGAGCTGCTGACCGATCTCGGCCCCGATCGCATCCTCACCGAATTCGAACGGCTCACCGGCACTGCGCCCGAGCCCGCGCAGGCGATGCTGCCGCACCTGATCATGCCCGCGCATCACGATGTCCGGCCAAAGGACGTGTTCGCGCGCCGCCTGCACGGCACGCTGGCAGCCGCCGCCGAGCGCGGCCCGGTCGACTTCCCGGAGTTGTTGCTGACACCCGGCGTCGGCGCACGCACCGTGCGCTCGCTGGCGATGGTCGCCGAAGTCGTGCATGGCGCACCCTATCGCTTCAAGGACCCGGCGCGCTTCTCGCTCGCCCATGGCGGCAAGGACCGGCATCCCTACCCCGTTCCGATCAAGGTCTATGACGAGACCATTCGCGTGCTGAAGGGCGCGATCCAGAACGCCAAGCTCGGGCGCGAGGAAGAGATGCAGGCGATCAAGCGCCTCGACGACCAGGCACGGCGGCTGGAACGGACCGCAAGCGGGCCATCGGTCGAGACCTACATCGCCGGCGAGCGCGAAGCCTCGCCCGATCTCGACGGCCGGTCCGTGTTCGGCTGGGAACGCGACATCGTGGCGTCACGGAAATCGACGAGCTGACTGTCCACTGCAACGACCGGCAGCTTCGCGATCGCACGGAGACCTGGCCGCTTGCGCCAGTGAATCCGGGACGCATCGACGGCAAGTCCGAGCTTCGGCCAGCGCACAAACAGCGCTTCCAGCGCGCACGCCGCCTCGATCCGAGCAAGCTGGTGGCCGAGGCAGAAATGGATGCCCGTGCCGAAGGAGATATGGCGGTTCGGCTTGCGCGTGAGATCGAGGTGCTCAGGCTGGTCGTGCACCACCGGATCCACGTTCGCCGCGGCGAGCATGACCATGACGCGATCGCCCTTCTTCAGCTGCACGCCCGCAAGCTCGATATTCCGCCGCACATAGCGCGGCTTTGAAAATTGCACCGGCGAGACGAAACGCAAGAATTCCTCGACCGCGAGCCCGGCGCGGCTCCAGTCCTCTTCCAGCCAGTCACGCAGTCCTGGATTCCTGAGCAGTTCGTAGACCGAGCCACTGATGAGATGCGTGGTGGTCTCCGAGCCCGCCGCGAGCAGCAGGAACACCATCGAGACCATTTCGTCCGGCGTGATCTCGCCGCCCTCGCGCTCGACCTGGACAAGCTCGGCAATCAGGCCCTCGCCGCCCCGCTCGCGCGCGCTCTGCAATTGCTGTTCGAGATAGAAGCGCATCTTGCGGAACGCGAGCAGCAGGCGAAAGAAGCTGACCACATTCGTCAGCGACGACATCGAATTTGCCCATGCGATGAACTTGGGACGGTCGTCCAGCGGCAGGCCCAGCAATTCGCAGATCACCGAGAGCGGCAGGATACGCGCATAGCTCTGGACGAGATCGGCCGGGCTGCCCTTCGTAAACAGCTCATCGGCCAGACCGTCCGCGATGGCACGGATGCGCGGCTCCATCGCAACGATGGCGCGACGGCGAAAGGCCTCGTCCACGATGCTGCGCAGCCGGGTGTGATCCGGCTCGTCCATGGTGAGCATGTTGTTGGCGATGGTCCTGACCAGCTTCGGCATCCACCAGCGGAGGCCGGCAACTTCGCCATCCTCCTTGCGCAGCGTGAAGATCGTGCTGTCCTTCAGCACCTGCGCGGTCGCATCGTGGGTCGTGGTGATCCAGACGTCGCCGACAAGCGGAAAGCGCGTCGCGACCACGGGGCCGGACGCGCGCAGCGCCGCGATTGCCTTGGGCGGATCGCGAAAGAAAGCCTCGCTGGTGAAATCGAGGCGCGGTGCCATGGGATCACCGAACTGGTTGGTGGCGCCTCAACGAGATGGTGAGCGACGCCGTACGCGCAAGGGCCGGAACCGGCCCCTCCTGGGCAGCGGAACTAGCCGCGCCCCGGCGAACGAGGGCCGGCCTTGCGTTGCTGCTGGTTGGTATAGGCGTCCCAGTGGCTCCAGCTGCCATTGCTCAGGCTTTGCATATCGGTGCCGAGCGGACGGCGCGTGCGCTTGTCGTGGTCGGCGATCACCCGCTCGGACTGCGCGATCTTGCGCTTGAGGTCAGCGGCCGCCTTCTGGGTCTGGCCGTTGCGCTTCGACGACGCGATCTCGCCGATCGTGAAGCGCGCGGTCTCCAGCGCCTTCAACTCGGCGCGGTTCTTCTTCAACTGGACCCGGTGCCAGGCGATGTTGCTGTCGCTGTCCGCAACCATGTGGGAACTCCGCTGATTCGCTCCCACAGTGTATCGCGCGCCGAATCGGCGCCGCAACGCCCCCGCCGCGGCGAAAATACGGTGTTATTGCGCGGGAATTCCGGACTCAGCGCTCGGCAAAGGCCTTTTCGACCACGAACTGGGCGGGCTCGCCGTGATTGCCTTCGACGAAACCGCGCTCGCCCAGCAGCACGCGGGTGTCTGCCACTAGCGCCGGGCTGCCGCAGATCATGACGCGGTCATGGGCCGCCTCGATCGCCGGCAGGCCAATATCGGCGAACAGCTTGCCCGAGGTGATGAGCTCGGTGATGCGACCGCGGTTGCGGAAGGGATCGCGGGTCACCGTGGGATAATAGATGAGCTGAGCGCGGATATAATCGCCGAGCATCTCGTCCTTCGGCAGGTGCTCGTTGATCATCTCGCCGTAGGCGAGTTCCTTGACGTGCCGGCAGCCGTGCAGCAACACGACCTTCTCGAACCGCTCGTAGGTCTCGGGGTCCTTGATCACGCTCAGGAACGGCGCGAGGCCCGTACCGGTGCCGATCAGATAGAGGTTTCGCCCCTCTTCCAGATTGTCGATGACAAGCGTGCCGGTGGCCTTGCGGCTGACGATGATCTCGTCGCCTTCGTTCAGATGCTGGAGCCGCGAGGTCAGCGGACCATCAGGCACCTTGATCGAGAAGAATTCGAGGGTGTCCTCGTAGTTGGCGCTGGCGACGCTGTAGGCCCGCAGCAGCGGCTTCTCGCCGACCTTGAGCCCGATCATGGTGAACTCACCGTTACGGAAACGGAAGGTCGGGCTGCGGGTGGTCTTGAAGGAGAACAGCGTGTCGGTCCAGTGGTGGACGCTCAAAACGCTTTCCTGATTGAAATTGCTCATCTCAGCTTCCCTGTCGCGTCAATTGCGGTTCCGAGCCGGCAGCTATGCGTCGTTTGTACACGATCATTCGTACACAAATGAATAATCTGACTTGATCCCGCGGTCAAGGCTGCCCAAGATCGAAAGCGTTGCAGTTAGGAATAAGGAGCCCCTTCCATGGCGCATGACGCCCCCCAGGCCACCGGACCCTCGAAGCTCGTGATCCGCAATATCGGCCTGATCCTGTCCGGCGCGATCGAAAAGCCGATCCTGGACGGCGACACCATCGTCGCCGAGAACGGCAAGATCACCGCGATCGGCCGCTTCAAGGACCTCAATACGGACGATGCCACCACGATCGTCGAGGCCAACGGCACCACGGTGGCGCCGGGCCTGATCGACAGCCACGTCCATCCCGTTGCGGGCGACTGGACGCCGCGGCAGAACCAGATCGGCTGGATCGACAGCAACCTCCACGGTGGCGTCACCACGATGATTTCCGCCGGCGAAGTGCACATGCCCGGCCGCCCGCGTGACGTCGTTGGGCTGAAAGCCATGGCGATCTTCGCGCAGCGCGCCTTCTGGAATTTGCGCCCCGGCGGCGTGAAGGTTCACGCCGGTGCGCCCGTGATCGAATGCGAGATGGTCGAGGAGGATTTCAAGGAGCTGGCCGCGGCCGGCGTCAAGCTGCTCGGCGAAGTCGGCCTCGGCGGCGTCAAGGACGGCCCGACGGCCCGCAAGATGGTCGGCTGGGCCCGCAAATACGGCATCCAGAGCACCATCCACACCGGCGGCCCCTCGATCCCGGGCTCCGGCCTGATCGACAAGGACGTGGTGCTGGAGGCCGACACCGACGTGGTCGGCCATATCAATGGCGGCCACACGGCCCTGCCCGATGATCAGATCCGTTGCATCTGCGAGGGCTGCAAGCGCGGCCTCGAGCTCGTGCACAACGGCAATGAGCGCTCGGCGCTGTTCACGCTTCGCATCGCGCGCGAGATGGGCGATCTGCATCGCGTCATCCTCGGCACCGACGCGCCCGCCGGCTCCGGCGTGCAGCCGCTCGGCATTCTGCGCATGGTCTCGATGCTGTCCTCGCTCGGCGATCTGCCGGCCGAGATCGCGTTTTGCCTGGCCACCGGCAACACCGCGCGGATGCGGCAGCTCGATTGCGGCCTGATCGAGGTCGGCCGCTCCGCCGACTTCGTCATCATGGACAAGGCCCAGCACTCGCCCGGCAAGACCATTCTGGAGAGCGTCCAGCTCGGTGACCTCCCCGGCATCGGCATGACCATCATCGACGGCATCGTGCGCACCCAACGCAGCCGGAATACCCCGCCCGCGGGGAGAGTGCCGGAAGTGGTGGCGCAGTAAGCCGAGAAATGGTGCCGTAGGGTGGGCAAAGCGTAGCGTGCCCACCATTCTTTCTCAAAGCGAAGACATGGTGGGCACGGCGCTTTGCGCCTTTGCCCACCCTACGAGACCGTCACCGCAGCTTGTTCAACAGCCCCATCAGCAGCTCGCGCTCTTTCGCATCGAGCGGGGCCAGCGTTTCGCGGGTGATCGCAATCGCATTCGGCGCGAGCTTTTCCGCAAGCTGCTGACCGGCGCGCGTCAGGCTCACCAGCAGGCGCCGTCCGTCCTCGGGATCCTGGCTCGTCTCGGTCAGGCCGCGCGCCGTGAGGCGGTCAATCACGCCCTTGATGGTCGCGACGTCCATCGCGGTCAGCCGTCCGAGCTGGTTCTGCGAGCACGGCCCGGTCTCGGCGAGCTTTGACAACGCCGCCCACTGCGTCGGCGTCAGGTTGGTGCCGATGTCACGCGAGAAAATCGAGCTGTGGCGTTGCCAGACCTGGCGCAGGATGAAGCCGACCTGCTCGTCGAGCACGTAAGGCGGCTTGGCCTGCTTCACGCTCTTTTTTGCCGCGACACTTCTCGCCATCCGTTCCCGCCCTTCACAACGATAGATGCGCGTCGCGGATATCCGGACGCGCGTCGAGCTCGGCCATTGTTCCGCCAAAGCAGATGCGGCCGCGCTCGATGATATAGGCGCGATCGGAAATCAGCCGCGCAAAATGCAAATTCTGTTCGGAGACGACGATGCTGACGCCCTCCTTCTTCATGGTCAGGATGGCATCGACCATCTGCTCCACGATTTTCGGCGACAGGCCTTCGGAGGGCTCGTCGAGCAGCACCAGCGACGGGTTGCCCATCAGCGTGCGCGCGATCGTCAGCATCTGCTGCTCGCCGCCGCTCATGCGGCCGCCCGGACGCCCCTTCATCTCGCCGAGATTCGGAAACAGCGTGAACAGCTTTTCGCGGGTCC
This sequence comes from Bradyrhizobium rifense, assembly GCF_008123425.1. Classification (GTDB taxonomy): domain Bacteria; phylum Pseudomonadota; class Alphaproteobacteria; order Rhizobiales; family Xanthobacteraceae; genus Bradyrhizobium; species Bradyrhizobium rifense. The sequence goes on along the minus strand of NZ_VSSS01000013.1, from coordinate 139,530 downwards.
AGTACGGCGCATTCGGGCGCTTCGGCTGGCGGCCGACTTCGAGATTCTCTTCCACCGTCAGATCGGTGAAGATGCGCCGCTCTTCCGGCACATAGCCGAGGCCTTCGCGCACGATCTCATGCGTCGGCCGCGCCGAGACGTCCTTGCCCTCGAACGTAATGCGGCCAGTTCGTTGCGCGACGAGGCCGACGATCGAGCGGAACGTGGTCGACTTGCCGGCGCCGTTGCGCCCGAGCAGCGCCACCACCTCGCCCTCGCCGACCTCGAAACCGATGTCGAACAGAATGTGCGCGGGGCCATAATGGCTGTTGAGGTCTTGCACCGTGAGCTTCATGCTGAGGCTCCCTCGCGATGCCCGGCCTCGTAAAGCAGACCCTCGCCGAGATAGATCGCCTGCACCTGCGGATTGCCGCGCACCTCGGCCGGTGAGCCTTCGGCGATCAACGTCCCCCGATTCAGCACGATGATGCGGTCGGCATGTTCGAACACGACATCCATGTCGTGCTCGGTGAACAGCACGCCGATCGATTTTTCGCGCGCGATCTGCGCGGTGAGCCGCATCAGCTCGACGCGCTCGCGCGGCGCCATGCCGGCGGTCGGCTCATCCATCAAGAGCAGCTTTGGATCATTGGCGAGCGCGATCGCAAGCTCGAGGCGCTTGAGGTCGCCATAGGCAAGCTCGCCGCAGGGACGATCCGCATAGCCGCCCATGCCGACCAGCTCGAGCAGCCGCCCGGCCTCGCCGCGATCGACATTCGGCGCCGAACCCCAGAGATTGAACAATTGCTTGCCATGCGAGATCAGCGCGACCTGGACGTTCTCGCGCACGGTCATGGTCGCGAAGGTCGCCGTGATCTGGAAGGTGCGTCCGACGCCCATGCGCCAGATCTCGCGCGGTTTCTTGCCGGTGGTTTCCTCGCCAAGCAGGCGGACATGGCCGGTATCGGGCTTGTTCTGGCCGTTGAGCATGTCGAAGCACGTGCTCTTGCCGGCACCGTTCGGGCCGATCAGCGCCAGGATCTCGCCGGCGCGCAGCGAGAACGAGACGCCGCGCACGGCGTGGATGCCGCCGTAGGATTTGGTCAGGCCTTCGACCGCGAGAAGTGGGGGTGCGACACTCATTCGGCGGACTCAATCGGCTTGGCGAGCAAAGATGATCCCGGCGGCGACGACTTCCTGCGACGCTGCGCCAGCATCTCCAGCATGCCGACGATGCCCTTGGGGAAGACGACGACGATCAGCACGATGAAGCCGCCGAGCACGAGTTTTGACAGATCGGTCTGGCTCACCAGCCAGATGTTCAAGGCCTTGTAGACGATCGCGCCAATCACCCCGCCCGACACCGTCTCGACGCCGCCGAGCAGCACCATGACCAGCGCATCGACCGAGAGCGAGATGCCGAGATTGTCCGGGAAGACGCTGCCCTTGAGGTAGGCGAACAGCGCGCCGCCGATGCCGGCGGTGGTGCCCGCGATCACGAACGCCGTCCACTGGATGCGCTTGGCGTTGATGCCGACCGCCTCGCTGCGCAGCAGCGAGTCACGCGTGGCGCGCAGCGCGTAGCCGAATGGCGAAAATACCATGATCCGCAGCGTGACCGTCACGAGCGCCGCGACGCCAAGCGCCAGCCAGTAGAAATGCGACGGGCTCGCCGCCCAGCTTGCAGGCCAGACGCCCAGAATGCCGTTGTCGCCGCCGGTGACGCTCACCCACTGGAATGCGATTGACCAGACGATCTGCGCGAAGGCGAGTGTCAGCATCGCAAAGTAGACACCGGAGAGCTGCACGGCGAAGAAGCCGAACACGGCAGCGCCCATGCAGCCGAGCAGCGGTCCCAGCAAGAGGCAGACGATCATCGGCAGCCCCGCCATCTTGGCGAGGAAGGCGACGCCGTAGGCGCCGAGCCCGAAATAGGCGGCGTGGCCGAATGACGCGAGCCCGCCGACCGACATCAGGAAGTGCAGGCTGACGGCGAAGATCACGAAGATCGCGATCTCGGAACCGACGGTCAGCGCGTAATTGCCGGCGAACAAAGGCAGCGTTGCCGCGATGACGAGGGCTGCGAGCGCCGCAAGCCGCTCGTTCGACGTCAGCGGCCGCCAGGGATTGACGGTGAGACCCGGCGTCTTGCGCGCGGCCGCCTCCGGCTTGCCGAACAGGCCCCAGGGACGGACGATCAGCACCACCGCCATCACCAGGAAGACCAGGATGATCGAGATCTTCGGGAAGATGAGAATGCCGAAGGCGTTCAACTCGGACACCAGCACGGCCGCGACGAAGGCGCCGACGATGCTGCCGAGGCCGCCGATCACGACCACGACAAAGACCTCGACGATGATGCGCAGATCCATAGCGTGATGCACGGCATCGCGCGGGATCTGGAGCGCGCCGCCGAGCGCGGCAAGGAAGACGCCGACCGCAAACACGGAGGTGAACAGCCATTTCTGATTGACGCCGAGCGCTGCGACCATGTCGCGGTCCTGCGTCGCTGCGCGCACCAGCACACCCCAGCGCGTGCGCTGGAACAGCAGCCAGAGAACGCCGAGCACGACGGGGCCGAGCGCGATCAGGAACAGGTCGTAGCTCGGGATATTCTGGCCGAAGAAATCGACTGCGCCCTTGAAGCCCGGCGCGCGGCGGCCGACGAGATCGTCGGGGCCCCAGATCAGCACCACGAGATCCTCGACCATCAGCGTGAGACCGAAGGTGCCGAGCAGCTGGAACAGCTCGGGCGCATGATAGATCCGCCGCAGCAGCACCATCTCGACGAGGACGCCGATCAGCGCCACGGCCAGCGCCGCCACGACCACCCCGCCCCAGAAGCCGAACGCACCGGAGAAGCGCTCGGTCAGCGTGAAGGCGATGTAGGCGCCGATCATGTAGAAGGCGCCATGCGCGAAATTCACGATCCGCGTCACGCCAAAGATGATCGACAGGCCCGAGGCCACCAGAAACAGCGACGCTGCGCTGGCGAGACCGGTCAGAAACTGTACGACATAAAAGGCCATCGGCGGTCCGGGTTGGGTTTGAAGTCACCTCTCCCCGCTGTTGCGGGGAGAGGGAGAGATTGGAAAGACATCAATCCTTCGGACGCAGCTTCTCGACTTCGGCGTCGCTCGGCAGATAGTCCGCGCCCTTCTTGTAGGAGAAGTCGACCATCACGCCCTTGCCGTCCTTCTGCGCGGTCTTGCCGACGAAGGCGCCGAGGGTCGACTGGTGGTCGATCTTGCGGAAGGTGATCTCGCCGAACGGAGACGGCATCGACAGACCTTCGGCCGCTGCGATCATCTTGTCGGTATCGGTCGAGCCGGCCTTGGCCAGGATGGCGGCGGCGGCCTTGATGGTCTGGTAGCCGACGATCGAGCCGAGGCGCGGATAGTCGTTGTACTTGGTCTGGTAGGCCTTCAGGAACGCGTCGTGCTCGGGCGTCTTGATCGAGTACCAGGGATAGCCGGTGACGATCCAACCCTCGGGCGTCTCCTCCTTGAGCGGGTCGAGATATTCGGGCTCGCCGGTCAGGAACGACACGACCTCACGTCCCTTGAACAGGCCGCGGGTATTGCCTTCACGCACGAGCTTGACGAGATCGGGACCGAAAGTGACATTGAGGATCGCTTCCGGATTGGCCTGCGCCACCGCCTGCACCACCGGACCGGCGTCGATCTTGCCCTGCGGCGGCCACTGCTCGTCAACCCACTGGATGTCAGGGCGCTTCTCCGACATCAGCTTCTTGAACACCGCGACCGCCGACTGGCCGTATTCATAGTTCGGCGCGATCGTCGCCCAGCGTTTTGCGGGCAGCTTGCTGGCGGCTTCCACCAGCATCGCGGCCTGCATGTAGTTGGAGGGACGCAGGCGGAACGTGTACTTGTTGCCCTTTGCCCAGGTCACGGCGTCCGTCAGCGGCTCGGCCGCGAGGAAGAACACCTTCTTCTGGTTGGCGAAGTCGCTGACTGCGAGGCCGATGTTCGACAGGAACGTGCCCGTCAGCATCGCCACGCCCTCGCTGGAGACGAGCTCATTGGCCGCGGTCTGCGCATCCGCCGGCTTGCCGCCGTCGTCCTTGGAGACGACGACGAGTTTCTTGCCGTTAATGCCGCCGGCCGCGTTGATCTCTTCGACGGCGAGCTGCCAGCCCTTGCGATAGGGTTCGGTGAAGGACGGCAGCAGCGAGTAGCTGTTGATCTCGCCGATCTTGATGTCCTCTGCCAAGGCCGAATGACCCACGCTGGCAGCCAGAAGCGCAAAGGCCGCGCCGACAAAACAGTTTCTTGCTCGCATCCCAACCTCCAGTTTTGAACTTTATCTCTCGACCACGATCATGCCGGAGAAGCTGTGCCCGCCTCTCCCAGCAGTCCCTTATTTCAAACCGTCTTCGCCTTTGATCTCCGCAACCGTCAGCCCGCCGACGCGCGGCAGCGGACGGCCGCTATCGGTGACGGCGACCGCGACCATGATCTCGTTGGCGCGCGGCGCGTCGTTGATCTGCACTTCCATGCCGTCAAAGTGACTGCGCACGAAGGCCGCATCCTTGTGGCCGAGCGGAATGTCCAGCGTCGTGCCGGGGCCGCTGCGCTTCTTCGACGACGGGATCAGCGCCGCGCCCTTGCCCAGCACTTTGCGCACCGGCGCACCCATCTTGGGATGGAGAATCGCGGCGGCGTGCTCCAGCTCACCATTCTCGCCGACAGCCGCGGCCTTGCCGTAGCTGTGCGCCTTCGCACCATCGATACCAAGCGCCGCAACCGCGCGCTTCGACAGGAGCTCACCGAGCTCCTCCCCGATCGCGATCAGCGGCGAAAGATCCTCGACATATTTTCCGGCAAAGGGATTTTCGATCACGGCGATCGCGGCCGCACGCCGGGTCGGCGGCGAGACCTGGCGGTCCATCTCCATCTGCGTCTCTTCGACGACCGTGACGATCTTGCGGATGATCGCGCTCATGTTTCGCTTCCCTGCTCAGGCACAGACCGCGTGCTCCAGCACAAGCGGGCGCGGTCGTTGCTCTTCTATATCCTTGGTTCCGATGACAAGCATATCACCACAAAGCCGCAGCACCGCACCCTCGATCAGTCCGCGATCGAATAATTGCCGTGCACATTCCGCGCCAGATTCTAGCGCAGCGGCGATCTCGCTCTGCGACAATTCACCGACCGCACGCGTGACAAGACGCGCACCGAGATCGCTGTCGGGCTGAAGCTCGTTTGCGGGTTGCCGGATGATGGCGGGATGCCCGGGCAAATCGATGGCGTTGGCGATGACAGTCGCAGCCGCGTCGGCTTGCGACGCCGTCGCCGCCAGCACTGTCACGGCATCGGCGATACCGAGTGAAAAGCTGCGGCCGTGGCGGCCGCTGGTCGCGATGCCGCGCACCGGATCATCCGCATCGACCCTCATGGCCCGCATCACACCGTCGTGGTCCGGCCGATCCAGCAGCCCCACGGAGAAATGCTCGCCCTGCCCGAGATGCAGCGCGATGTCGCCGCCATTGTTGACGTAAACCCGGTCGAGCGACGCAGCGTCCAGCATCGCGCCGAGAATCTCTTCCGCCACGCTGCCTGCCACCGCAGCCATGGGCGTAATGAAACAATCAGAAGCATAAGGCGCGACGGCAGCGTGCATCCGACGGGCAACTACGCCCTTCAGCGAAGTCCGCTTCTCGGCGGCAGCCCGCAATTCCCTAAGTTCCGCACAGAGCTCGTCGAGCAGTCCAGCAAAGCGGCGCGCCGCAGCCTCATAGGCCGCGCGCACCTCGTGCTCGCGCCCCCTCGCCTCGACGATCAGATCAATCGGTCCATCCTGCAAATGCAGCCGCCGGCCATCAGACAGCAATGCGATTTGCGGGAGCCTCGTCATGGCCGAGGTCCTGGAATCGGGTTTTGCCAGGGCAGCTGACGGACATCTTCGCCGCCCCTGACCTCGGAGAGCGGTTTCACGTAGTCCATGTGTCCGCCGAGCGCGGCATAGTCGGTCAGCTTCATCGTGAATTCGATCGGCGCAACCAGCGCCGGCGTCGGCACATAGCCGAATGCGCCGGAAGGCATTTGCGTGACGTCCACCATGTAGGTGATGCCGCCGCCTGGCCAGACATAAACCGCCGCGCCGCCGCTGGTGACGCGCGTCAGCGCATCCTTCACCGAGCGCGTCAGCCGCACCGGATTGTCGGTAACTCCCGCACGCAACGAACCGCCGGCGCCGGCCATGAACAGCACCGTGCACAGCGCGGGCTCGCAATTTTCCTGGATGCGCTCGACCGAGAATTTCAGGTCGGGCGGCATCTCCGTTTCGACCGGCTTCAAGGCCTCGTCGAGCACGTAGTAAGAGGAATGCTCCCCGGTGGTGGAGACCATCAGCATCGAGAGGCCGGGCCTGGCCTCCTTGGTGTCGAACGGGCCGAGGATCGCCAGCGGATCGGAGATGTTGGTGCCGCCCCAGCCCGTGCCGGGATCGGCGACCTGGAAATAGCGGCCGGGCGTCGAACGCCGGCCCTTCATCTTGATGCCGGTGTCGGCGATGTCGAGCAGCTTGCCGGCCTGATGTTCACTGAGAACGCCGGTGATGTGGTCGTCGACCACGACGACCTCGTCGACCTTGCCGTGCCACTGCTTGGCGAACATGCCGATCGTCGCCGAGCCGCAGCCGACGCGCATGCGCTCTTCTTTCACGCCGTTGACGATCGGCGGCTGGCCGGCCTGCACCACCACGCTCGCGCCGCCGTCGATGGTCAGCTCCACCGCCTTGCAATTGGCGAGGTCCATCAGCGTGTCGCAGGTGACGCGGCCTTCTTTCTTGGAGCCGCCGGTGAGATGATGCACGCCGCCGAGCGACAGCATCTGCGAACCGTATTCGCTGGTGGTGACGTGGCCGACCGCCTCGCCCTGCGCGCGCACGGTCGCGGTTTCCGGGCCGAGATAGCGGTCGGTGTCGATCTTCACCTTGACGCCGCAATAGGAGAAGATGCCCTCGGTGACGACGGTCACCATGTCGACGCCGTCGATCTCGGAGGAGACGATGAAAGGTGCCGGCTTGTAATCTGGATAAGTCGTACCCGCGCCGATCGCGGTGACGAAGGTCGAGGGCTCGTGGACGAGCTTGCCGTCCCAGTCTTCGGTGCGGCTGAACGGCACGAGCTTGCCGCCCTGCGACACCGTGCGTTCGAGAATGATGTGCGGGTCGACGCGGACGAGCTTGCCGTCGTGGTTGGCATAGCGGTCGCAGGCGCCCGCCGCGCCCGGCTTGATGTAGCACATCACCGGACAGGCATCGCAGCGGATCTTGTCGATGGCAGCGCTTGTTGTTTCCATCACCATGTCAAAGCCAGCAGACATTGCGGTTATCATTCGTATACGAACGATGTTGCGCGCGGTCCCGATAGCTGTCAAGCGGCGCCGCGCGCGAAAAGACACGCCTGCCGAATAAAACCTCATTTGCCTCCCTGCTTTGTCCACAAAGCGGGCAGTTGCGCTGCACTGCGGCATGGCCGCTTGCACGTTTGTGTACAAACGGTATCGTCGCGACGTAGATTTCAAGCGATCTGGAATTTTTGCGATCGCAGGGTTTGGGAACGAGGATGACGCAGGCACCGATCCGCCTCACCGTGAACGGCAGGATCCACGACGTCACGGCAGAGCGCCAGACGCCGCTGCTCTACGTGCTGCGCAATGATCTCGGGCTCAACGGTCCGAAATACGGTTGCGGCTTGGGTGAATGTGGCACCTGCACTGTCCTGATCGACGGCACGGCTGCGCGCTCTTGCGTGATTCCGATCAACGGCTGCGCCGGACGCGACATCGTGACGCTCGAAGGCCTCGGCACCCGCGACAAGCCTGATGTCGTGCAGCAGGCCTTCATCGAAGAGCAAGCCGCACAATGCGGCTACTGCCTCAACGGCATGATCATGACCACCAAGGCGCTGCTCGCGATCAACCCGCAGCCGACAGAGCAGGAAGCGCTCGCGGCGCTGCGCTACAATCTTTGCCGCTGCGGCACGCATGTCGAAATCCTGCGCGCCGTGATGCGCGCATCGTGCAAGCTCGCCGAGGCCCGTGATTGATGGCCTCCCCGCATCCGAACCGAGCTGAGCGCGGCTCGCTCGTCATCGTCCGTACCGTGGACGAGGTTACGTCCGAAACTTTCGTGCGGATCACCGCCGATGGGTCGGTGAGCGCCTATAACGGTCATGTCGACCTCGGCACCGGCATCCGCACCGCACTCGGCCAGATCGTCGCCGAGGAGCTGGACGTCTCCTTTGCGCGCGTGGTCGTGGTGCTCGGCGACACCGCGATCGTGCCGAACCAGGGCGCGACAATCGCGAGCGAGACCATCCAGATCACGGCCGTCCCACTGCGCAAGGCCGCAGCCCAGGCGCGCCACTTCCTGACCGCGCGCGCAGCGGAGCGGCTGGAGCTGCCGGCCGAAGAGCTGACGATCGAAGACGGACTTGTCCGAGGGCACAATCGCAGCGTCAGCTATGGCGAATTGATCGGCGGCGAGACCATTCGCCTCGAGCTTGACGATGACGTCGCCGTCAAGGCCGTTGGCGATTACGCCATTGTCGGCCAGTCGATGCCGCGCGTCGACCTTCCGGCCAAGGCGACGGGCGAGCTGACCTTCGTGCACGACATCCGCATGCCCGGCATGCTGCACGGCCGCGTGGTGCGTCCGCCCTATTCCGGCGTCGATGCCGGCCCGTTCGTCGGCACCAGCCTGATCGCGGTCGATGAATCCTCGGTGCGCGATATTCCCGGTCTCGTGGCCGTCGTCCGGATCGGCGATTTCGTCGGCGTGGTTGCCGAGCGCGAGGAGAATGCGATTCGCGCGGCCGAGCAGCTCGCCGTAAGCTGGAAGCCGACGCCGGAGCTCACCGATCTCGCCGATGTCGAGACCGCGCTACGCGCCCATCCGTCGTCGCCGCGCACGCTGATCGACAAGGGCGACGTCAACGCCGCCATCGCTGGCGCGGCAAAGCCGATGCGGCGCACCTACGTCTGGCCATACCAGATGCACGCCTCGATCGGCCCGTCCTGCGCGGTCGCTGATTTTAGGGATGGCAATGTCCGCGTCTGGTCAGGCACGCAGAACCCACACCTGCTGCGCAGCGATCTCGCTCTGCTCATCGAGCGGCCCGAGAGCGAGGTCGAAGTCATCCGGCTCGAGGCCGCCGGCTGCTACGGCCGCAACTGCGCCGACGACGTCACCGCGGATGCGCTACTTCTGTCGCGCGCGGTCGGCCGGCCCGTACGCGTGCAGTTGACGCGCGAGCAGGAGCACGCCTGGGAGCCGAAGGGCACCGCCCAGCTGATCGACGTCAATGGCGGCCTTGATGCCGACGGCGGCATAGCCGGTTACGATCTCGCCACGCGCTATCCCTCGAACGCGGCACCCACGCTGGCGCTGCTGCTGACCGGTCGCATCTCGCCTGAACCTGCCGTGCTGCAGATGGGCGACCGCACCGCGATCCCGCCCTATGATTACGACAACATGCGCGTCGTCGCGCATGACATGGCGCCGATCGTACGCGCGTCCTGGTTTCGCGGCGTCTCGGCGCTGCCGAACACCTTTGCGCATGAATCCTATATCGATGAGGCCGCGACCGAGGCCGGTGTCGATCCCATTGAATATCGCCTGCGCTATCTCAAAGACCAGCGCGCCGTCGATCTCGTCAATGCAGTCGCCGAGCGCGCCGGCTGGACGCCGCGGCCGGTCCGCGAGGAAAAGGACGGCGAGGTCGTGCACGGGCGCGGCTTTGCCTACGCGCTCTACGTCCACAGCAAATTTCCTGGCTACGGCGCGGCGTGGTCGGCCTGGGTCGCCGACGTCGCCGTGAACAAGTCCACCGGTGACGTCAGCGTGACGCGTGTCGTCGCCGGGCAGGATTCCGGCCTGATGATCAACCCGGACGGCGTGCGCCACCAGATCCACGGCAATGTCATCCAGTCCACCAGCCGCGCGCTGATGGAGGAAGTCTCGTTCGAGCGCGGCGCAGTGGCGGCGCGCGAATGGGGCGCCTATCCGATCATCCCGTTCCCTGACGTGCCCAAAATCGACGTCTTGATGCTGCCGCGGCCGGACCAGCCGCCGCTCGGCGTCGGCGAATCCGCGTCAGTCCCGAGCGCGGCGGCGATCGCGAATGCGATCTTCGATGCCACCGGCGTGCGCTTTCGCGAGCCGCCGTTTACGCCGGAGCGCATCCTGAAGGGGTTGTACGGCGAGACATCGCCTGTGCCCCAAGCCCTGCCCGCGCCCGCCGCGCCGCCGCCGTCGCGCATCTGGGAAAATCCCTTCGCCAAACGCGCCGGCATTTTTGCGACGATCGCGGCCGTCTGTACCGCTGCGATCGGCGTCGGCGCGGCGCTGCTGCCGGGCCGCGCCATTGCGCCGATCGCGCGGCCTGATGCCTCGGTCTATTCCGCCGCGACGATCGCGCGGGGTGAGCAGCTTGCGGCCCTGGGCAATTGTGCGGAATGCCACACCAATATCGGCGGCGCGAATAACGCCGGCGGACGCGCGCTGGAGACGCCGTTCGGTACGATCTACTCCACCAACATCACGCCTGACATCGAGACCGGCATCGGCGCCTGGTCCTATCCCGCCTTCGAGCGCGCGATGCGCGACGGGCTGCATCGCGACGGACGGCAGCTCTATCCCGCGTTCCCGTACACGCACTTTTCGAAGACTGATGATGCCGACATGCAGGCGCTCTACGCCTATCTCATGGCGCAGCCCGCGGTGCACGCGAAGGCACCTGCGAACACGCTCACCTTCCCGTTCAACCTCCGCCCGCTGCTGGCGGGCTGGAACGCGCTATTCCACCATACCCAAGAGTTCAAGCCCGATCCCGCGAAATCCGAGCAGTGGAATCGCGGCGCCTATCTCGTCGAGAGCCTCGGCCATTGCAGCGCCTGCCATTCGCCGCGCAACGCGCTCGGCGCCGAGCAGCCCCAGGCCTATCTCGCCGGTGGATTTGCGGAAGGTTGGGAGGCGCCGCCGCTGACGTCACTCTCGCACGCGCCGATCCCGTGGAGCGAGGACGAGCTGTTCGCCTATTTGCGCACCGGCCATTCGCGCTACCACGGCGTCGCAGCCGGCCCGATGGCGCCGATCATCAGAGACCTCAAGGCCCTGCCCGACCCCGACATCCGCGCGATGGCGGTCTATCTCGGCTCATTCAACGACACCGCAGCCGACGCGCCAGCACTGGCAGCGACGCTCGAGAGCGCGACGCAGGTCACCGTCGCGTCCTCGACCGGCGCGCGGCTCTATCAGGGCGCCTGCGCGGTCTGTCACGAGGTCGGCGGCCTGCCGCTGTTCGGCAGCCGTCCCTCGCTCGCGCTCAACAGCAATCTGCACAGTGCGACGTCGGACAATCTCGTGCAGGTGATTCTGCACGGCATCACCGAGCCCGCTTCCAGCGATCTCGGCTACATGCCCGCGTTCAGCAACAGCATGAGCGACGCGCAGGTCGAGAAGCTCGTCAGCTTCCTGCGCGGGCAGTTTGCACCGGACAAGCCGGCCTGGATCGGCGTGCGCGAGACGATCGCGCGCGTTCGCAGCTCAACCCACTAAGCGTGCTTCTTCGCTTCCACCGGCGGCGTGCCGTGGGTGTGGAAGGACTCGATCGTCTTCAAGCCCCAGGCCTGGCCCTTCTTGCGCTCTTCTTCCGTCCACACGATCGGCTTCCAGTCCGGTGCGAGGATGAGGCGGGCGCCGGCATTGGCGACTTCGACACGGTTGCCGCCGGGCTCGTATACATAGAGGAAGAAGGTCTGCTGGATCGCGTGCTTGTGCGGGCCGGTCTCGATGTGGATGCCGTTCTCCAGGAAGATGTCCGCAGCGCGAAGAATCTCCTCGCGGCTGTCGAGCGCGTAGGTGACGTGGTGGAAGCGGCCGGGCGTGCCGGAATGGTCGAGCGAATAGGCGAAGTCGTAGCTCTTGTTCGACATGGTCAGCCACATCGCGGCTTCCCGGCCGTCGTTGAGCACGATCTGCTCGGTGAGGCGGCAGCCGAGATAGGTCTCGAAGAACTCGCGGTTGGCCTTGATGTCGACGGCAAGACAATTGAGATGATCGAGCCGGCGGACATTGACGCCGCGCGCAGGAAAGCGCTGCGCCTGGTTCTTCAGCGCGGGCTTCAGCTCGGGAGGGGCCTGATACCATTCGGTCTCGTAATAGAGCTCGACGATGTGGCCATCGGGGTCGCGGCAGCGGAAGGTCGGCCCCTGCCCCATGTCGCCGTCGATCCAGCCGATATCGAAGCCCGAGCCCTTCAGCGCAGCGACGCGGCGCTCCAGCGCCTGCTGGCTGCGCGCGCGCAACGCCATGTGCTCCATGCCTGACGTCTTCGACGCGGTGAGCTTCAGCGAATAGCGCTCGTAATCATCCCAGCCGCGCAGATAAACCGACTCGCCCTTCCGCCCGCTGATGGTCATGCCCATGACGTCGACGAAGAATTTCAGGCTCTCGTCGGGCTTCGGCGTCAGCAGCTCCATGTGGCCGAGATGGGCAAGATCGAGGATCGGTTCGGGCTGCATGGGTTCCTCCAAAGGCGTGGCGATCCGGGTTCATTTGTACCAATGTACAAATGATTAGGTCTCGTCAACAAATCAACGCGTGCCGGCCCGCGGTCACTCGAACGGCGGACGGAGTGCCCGAATGGTAAAATCTTCCTTAATTCGTTTTGAGCTCGAAAGCCCAACAAAGCAGCATTTTCGGCCAATTCCGCCGACAAGTATGCATTTGGAACAAACCTACCAACCGAATTGTAGCAGATTTAACAAAGCCCCCGCGCCTGCCGCTTAACAGTTTGTGCAGCCCCGCCTCGCATAGTCAGGGTTAGACTCCTCGGACTTTCCAGGTTCATCCATCGTGACATCCTTTGGACGCGTGATTTCGGTACGCGGATCGCTCGCCCGGGTCGGGCTTCTGGCGGCAAGCCAGCTGCCGGTCTCGGAGGTTCGGGCCACCGTCGGCCGTTTCGTCAGCATCCGCTGCGCCAGCTCGGTCATCGTCGCCATGATCACCGAGGTGTCCTGCGAGAACCTCTCGCGCACCGACGATCTGATCGCGATCGCCTCGGTCGATCTGCTCGGCGAGATTCTCAATGCCGCCGACAAGGCCAAGTTTCAGCGCGGCGTCACCAACTATCCGACGATTGGAGATTCCGTCGACCTGATCACCAGCCAGGAGCTGCGCACCATCTACGCGCCGACCGGTTCGGACCAGATCAATGTCGGCTTCCTCCAGCAGGACCGTTCCGTTATCGCCTATGTCGACATCGAGGAAATGCTCTCCAAGCACTTTGCGGTGCTGGGATCGACCGGCGTCGGTAAATCGACCGGCGTGTCGCTGTTGCTCAACGAGATCCTGAAGGCGCGGCCCAATCTGCGCATCTTTCTGCTCGACGTGCACAACGAATATGGCCGATGCTTTGGCGACCGCGCGCTGGTGCTCAACCCGCGGAACCTGAAGCTGCCGTTCTGGCTGTTCAATTTCGAGGAAATCGTCGACGTGCTGTTCGGCGGCCGCGCCGGCGTGCCCGAGGAGCTCGACGTCCTCGCCGAAGTCATCCCGATCGCCAAGGGCATCTACACCCAATACCAGAACACCGATCGCCTCGGCCTGAAGCGCATCGACCCCAAGCAGATCGGCTTCACCGTCGATACGCCGGTGCCGTACCGTCTGGTCGATCTGATCTCGCTGATCGACGAGCGCATGGGCAAGCTGGAAAACCGCTCCTCGCGCATCGTCTATCACAAGCTGATCTCGCGCATCGAGGCGGTCCGCAACGATCCGCGCTACGCCTTCATGTTCGACAACGCCAATGTCGGCGGCGATACCATGGCCGAGGTGATCAGCCATCTGTTCCGTCTGCCCGCCAACGGCAAACCGATGACGGTGATGCAGCTCGCCGGCTTCCCGGCAGAAGTCATCGATTCCGTCGTCTCGGTGCTGTGCCGCATGGCCTTCGACTTCGGCCTGTGGAGCGACGGCGTTTCGCCGATGCTGTTCGTCTGCGAAGAGGCGCACCGCTACGCCTCCGCCGACCGCAATGTCGGCTTCGGTCCGACCCGCAAGGCGGTGTCGCGCATCGCCAAGGAAGGCCGCAAATACGGCGTCTATCTCGGCCTGATCACGCAGCGCCCCGCCGAGCTCGACGCCACCATCATCTCCCAGTGCAACACGCTGTTCACGATGCGTCTTGCCAACGACCGCGACCAGGCGTTGCTGCGCGCCGCGGTGTCGGACGCGGCTGCGAACCTGCTCTCGTTCGTGCCCTCGCTCGGCACCCGCGAGGTGTTGGCGTTCGGCGAAGGCGTCGCACTGCCGACCCGCCTGCGCTTCAAGGAGGTGCCGCCGCACCAATTGCCGCGCGGCGAAGCCACCATCGCGAGCGTGCCGTCGATCACGTCGGGTCACGACATGCATTTCGTCGGCGCCGTGCTCGAGCGCTGGCGCGGTGCGACCTCGCAGCGCGACGTCCCGAACGACCCGGTGTTCCAGGCGCCGCCGGCCAAGACGCTGGCGCCGGCCGAGACACCGATGCTGCAGCCCTCGATGGGCCTCGATCCCGACCGCTTCTCGCTGCTGAAGAAGCCGCTCAGGTAAATCGCGACGCCTCTGGAGCGTCTCGCCCGCATCGACTATGGTTTCCCGCCCCAAGCCGGAATCCATGCCCATGACCAAGCCCGCGCAACGCTTCCCCGCTCCCGCCCTCGACACGCTTCCTGACGACATCCGCACGCGTCTCCTCGCCGTGCAGGAAAAGAGCGGCTTCGTGCCGAACGTGTTTTTGACGCTGGCCTATCGGCCCGATGAATTCCGCGCCTTCTTCGCCTATCACGACGCGCTGATGGAGAAGGACGGCGGCCTCACCAAGGCCGAGCGCGAGATGATCGTGGTGACGACGTCGGCGGCCAACCAGTGCCAATATTGCGTGATCGCCCATGGCGCGATCCTGCGCATCCGCGCCAAGAACCCGCTGATTGCCGACCAGGTCGCGATCAACTACCGCAAGGCCGACATCACGCCGCGGCAAAAGGCGATGCTCGATTTCGCGATGAAGATCTCGGCCGACGCGCAGCGGATTGCCGAGGAGGATTTCGCAGTCCTCGCCCCGCACGGCTTCAGCGACGACGACATCTGGGATATCGCGGCGATCTCGGCCTTCTTCGCGCTGTCGAATCGCCTCGCGAATTTCACCGGCATGCGGCCGAACGACGAATTCTATCTGATGGGACGACTGCCGAAAAAATGACGGAGCTCGACTGGCCTGAAATCCTGCTACGTCTCGGCGTTGCGACGCTCGCCGGCAGCGCGATCGGGCTCAACCGCGATCTGCACGGCAAGCCGATCGGGCTGAAGACACTCGGCATTGTCGGCCTCTCCACCGCGACCGTGGTGCTGCTGGCGCTGCAACTCGCCGAACCCAGCAAAGTCGCCGATGCGACGAGCCGGGTGATCCAGGGCATCCTCACCGGCATCGGCTTCCTCGGGGCCGGCGTCATCGTCCATGAGAGCGAACGGTTTCGCGTCCGCGGCCTGACCAGCGCCGCTTGCACCTTCCTGGCCGCCTGTCTCGGCATCGTCTGCGGGGCCGGCCAATGGAAGATCGTCGCAGTCGCGCTGGCGCTCGCCTTCGTGCTGCTTACGGTCGGCCGCCGAATCGAGCGCCACGTACATCGAATGCTCGGCGGCAAGGACGAGCCGCACGAGGACCACCGGCAAACCTAGCGGCCTTTGCTCAAATCTTCCGCTCGCATAATGGTCTGAAGCGCTGATAATTGTTCCGAAGAATTCGCGGTGGTCGCTGGTCCGATTGCCGTTCGGACCTGAGAGGCATGATGGACGGAAGTGCTCACGACCCCGGCGACGTAACCTTCGACTTCCGCGAGTTGTCCGCGCGCGACAAATACAAGCTGCTGATCGGCACCGTCGTGCCGCGGCCGATCGCGCTGGTGACGACGGTCGATCCGGAGGGGCGGATCAACGCAGCGCCGTTCAGCTTCTTCAATTGCCTGTCGGCCGATCCGCCGATCCTCGCGCTCGGCGTCGAGAACCATCCGGACATGCGGTTCAAGGACACCGGTCTCAACATCCGCCTGACCGAGGTCTTCACCGTCAACATCGTCTCGCACGCGATTGCCGAAGCGATGCATGTCTGCGCCGTGCCGTTCTCGCCGGAGCATGACGAGCTGAAGGCCGCGGGCCTGACCGCTATGCCGGGCAAGACCGTGGCGTCGCCCTGGATCAAGGAGGCGCCCGCCGCGTTCGAATGCCGCCGCCACATCACGCTTGAGCTCGGCAAGTCGCGGCAGATCATCATGGGCGAGATTCTGTTCGCGCATTACCACGCCGACGTGGTCGATGCCGAGCGCCTGCACATCGATCCGGCCCGGCTCGATGCCATTGCAAGGCTGGGCGGCAGCACCTGCTCGACCATTCGCGATCGTTTCGACATGTCGACGCCGACGCTCGATGATTGGAGATAGCAGGAGTCGTAAAGAGAATCCAATCAAAGCGTTGGTGATTGGTGCAGATAGCGGCCGTCGAAATCCGCCAGTTGCAAAAATTTTCGCTCGTCGAGCACGGTGACGCGGCCGCGATGCAGCTCGACGATGCCCTCCTCGCGCAACTGCCTGATCACGCGATTGGCGTGCACGGCGGTAATGCCCAGCGCTTCGCCGATCTGTTCCTGGGTGAGCGGCATCTCGAAGCTGGCGCCGTCGACGCGCCCGATGATCCTCAGGCGTTCGCGCAATTCGATCATGACATGCGCAAGCCGCGCCGGCGCCGGCCGCTGGCCGACATTGACGATCCATTCGCGGAACATCGCGGCGTCGATCAGCGTGTCGCGCCAGAACATCTCGGCGACGACAGGCCTGCGGCGATGCAGCTTTTGCAGCGTCTCGTGGCTGATGAAGCCGAGCGTCGCCGCCGTCAGCGTCGACAGATCGTGGTCCATCACATGCAGGAACAGGCTCATCAGATCGGGGATCTCGCCGGGGATGTGGAGCGAGAGGATCTGCCGCTTGCCGCTCGCGATCGTCTTGGACCGCGCGCAGAAGCCATCCGCGATCAGGCAGCAATCGGTCGCGCGCTCGCCGTCGCGCACCACCGCCGTCTCGGCGGGATATTGCCGCACCGAGATCGGAAGCGCTTCGATCTCCCTGATGTCCTCGTCCGCGATCGCGGACGAGATGCGCAGGCGCCTGATGAGCGCCGCGCGGATCGCATCGCTGGGCACTGGAATAGCTCCGGTCGTGGAATTGGACCCCGTATCGGGCTCTTGATCGGGCTCTTGGCGCTGCCGCACCGTCCCAATGAAGAACCGGATTTGAGGGACCGGGTTCCAACAAAAGTTAAGGACGTCCCTCGCCCGCACATGGTTGGCTAGGCGCCCGAAAGGGCAAGCCATGACCAAGAAGCGCAACCGTACACGTCCCGCCCTGTCCCTTCAGGAGCGCCTGAACAAGTTCACCGAAGATGCTCGCGCCGCGGCCAAGAAACTGCCGGCCGGCGCCGAGCGCCACGCCATGCTACAGAAGGTCCGCGACGGCGAAGCCGCCGCTGACATAGAGCGATTGCTCTCGCCGCCCGCCCCGCAGCATCCGAAGTAGTTGCGGCGGCGAAGCGCGGTGCCGCTAGTGCTTGACCATCAGCGGAAGCGCCGGCGCAAAGCGCTCTTCGAATGTCAGCGTCCTGGCCTGGTGAACTGCGGCAAAAGACGCCGAAATTCCGACTGAAGCGACGGCGAGCAAAGCAATTACGAAAACCAGACGACGCATTTTCGCCTCCTGTTTGAGCTCGGTACCCCCATAAGTGGGATCGCTCTGTTTCAGGACGGTTTCGTCGGCGCGGAAAATGATTGCATTCAAGCGGCTGTGATCGGATCGAGCTTACCGGGCCGCATCTCGTAACCAACTCATAATAGTCGCCGTCGTCTTGCAGCGAGCGCGAGCGGTCTCTGGGAATTTCTCGCCCGCGATCACGATCGAGAATCAAGACTGTTGCGACAGTCAGCATTTGTTCGAACACGGAGTTTTCGAGGAACAGTCAGATGAAAATCGTCATCCAAAGGCTTAATGGTCTGTGGCACCTCATCGTCGGGTCGTCTCGGATCCGCACGCCCTTCCTGGCAACCCAGGACCGCGCGCTGGTCGTCACTTATGCCCGGCGTGTCTACCCCGGCGCCAAGATCTTCCAGCGCGACTGATGCGAGCGTCAGCGCCTCAATCGTCCGATGCCGGGCCGCACCAGCCGGGCAGATAGACCGCGTCCTTGCTCTTGGCAGCAGCCAGCGCCTTCTCCAGTGCCTTGTCGAAATTGGCGTCCACCGCCTTGCGCGTCAGCTTGCGGCGCAGGAAGTCGGCCCAGAGAAATTCGGAGAATGGCGTGGTGTCCTTGGCGAAGCCGCCCATGCGGCGGAGCTCGCCGGCGAGGCTACGGAACGGATCGTCCTTGAGGTCGACGACTGATTTCGGCAAATCGCGGAACGGACGACGCGCGCCCTTGCTGTCGTAAGGATAGACCCAGCGCTTGTTGTCCATCACGCCCCAGAACGCCTCGCGCTCGACCATCCGGAGATCGCCGACGACCGTGACCAGCACTTCCTTGATGCCTTCGTCGTGCAGCGCGCGGCCAAGATGATGATGGTCGATCACGTAATAGCGCTCGTCGGGTCCGTACACGACGGGGATCATGTGGGTGCCGAGCAGCTCGGACTGCTTCTTCTTGCCGTGCTCGCGCCAGCGCTTGCGCTTCTCCTTGACCTCACGCATGCCGACCGTCATCTGCGTCGGCCGCAGCGACAGGATCGGCACCGGGTGCACTCTCGGCTCGCGCGCGTTGGGGGTCATGATCGAGGGCCTCTCAGTTGGTTGCCAAAGTTGGTGGTTGCCAAGGCTGGTCAGGGTTCCCGATTATGCCATGAGCCCTGCTGCGGCAATATGCGTTCAGCGCGGGCAGCACCATTGTTCTGGCTGTTGTTGCAGCGCAACCCGCGCGTCCCTGACACCGGGATGACAACCCGTTCCGACGATCGTTCGCGGCGCTCAAGAAATGATCAGGAAAGATCATGCGAATGCGCAATGCACGTGCGCGTTGAGAAGATTTCCTGCAACCCTTATGTCGCCTATGCTATCTAAAAATCGCTGCTTCGGAGTAATCCCCGCCCCATGAAATCCCAGCGGCCCATAACCTCGGACGGTGAGCACCGGGTGCTCCAGTTCAGGCCGCGCACGACTCCCTCCCCGGTGGTCCACCGAGGCAGTGGTGTCGTCCAGCCGCTGCACGTGCACGCGGCCCCCGAACCGCTCGACCTGTCCCGCTACGAGCAGCCCCGCGATCAGCCGGACGATTTCCGCCACCGCATGCTCGCCAATATCGCGGCGCTCGCCTTCACCATCGCACTGACCGCGATCGGGATCTGGCTCGCGGTCAGCATCGCCGATCTACGGCGGACCCAGGATTGCGTGATGATGGGCCGGCGGGACTGCGTCAAGATCACCACGCCGCACATCTAGCCAAGCCCTGTCGACCAGGCCCCGTCGATCAAGCCCTGGCGCCGGAAGCTCCCTGCCGGCAGGTCACCCGGCCGAAACCGCTCCGGACCGGCGTCCCCAGGCCTGTCCACGGCCCTGTCCGGCTCCATTGAACTCAGGGCGGCGCTCCGTTATACGGGCTTTCGACCCGTCCAGAGGGGGGTTAGAGGGCGTCATTCGGGGCGCGATGCCCACCCACCGTGCCACTCTGGGATATCTGACAAATACCCGCAATATATCAAAGGCTTAGTGATGTCCTCCACATTCGATCAGGTCGCTACGATCATCGCTGAAACCTGCGACATCCCGCGCGACACGATCACGCCGGATAGCCATGCCATCGATGACCTCGGCATCGACAGCCTCGATTTCCTGGACATCGCGTTCGCAATCGACAAGCAGTTCGGCATCAAGCTGCCGCTAGAAAAATGGACCCAGGAAGTCAACGACGGCAAGGCGACCACCGAGCAGTATTTCGTGCTGAAGAATTTGTGCGCGCGCATCGACGAACTGGTTGCCGCCAAGGGCGCGAGCGCCTAATCGGGCGATCATGCAACTCGAATACTTCCACATGATCGATCGCATCGTCGACCTCAAGGTCGACGAGAAGACGATCGTCGTCGAGGCCCAGGTCCCCAAGGAGAGCACCATCTTCGAGGGGCACTTCCCGGGCTATCCGCTGATGCCCGGCGTGCTGCTGATCGAATCGATGGCGCAGGCCTCGGGCTTTCTCCTGCTTGGCGTCTTGAAGTTCGAGCGTATGCCGATTCTCGCCGCTGTGAAGGAAGCCAAGGTCCGCGGCTCGGTGTTTCCGGGCGACCTCATGACCCTCGAGGCAAGCGTGGCCCATGAGGGCTCGGGCTATGCCATGACCGAGGCGAAGATCCGGGTCGGCGGCAAGCTGCGCGCGAATTCGACGCTCACCTTCACGCTGATCCCCTTCCCCAATTCGGATATGCGCGGATACATGGACGCGGTCGCCCAGCGCGTCGGCTTTCCGCAACAGGCCGTCTCGCCATGACTGACACCGCTTCGAAGCCGGGCCAGACGGAAGTCTGGATCACCGGCATTGGTCTTGCCACCTCGCTCGGCGAAGGTCTCGACGCCAACTGGGCCGCGCTTTCTGAGAAGCGCATCAATGTCGACGAGAAGGGCTTTGCGCCCTTCATCGTGCACCCGCTGCTGCCGGTGTCGTTCGACAGCCAGATCCCCAAGAAGGGCGACCAGCGCCAGATGGAAGCCTGGCAGCGCATCGGCGTCTATGCCGCGGGCCTCGCGCTCGACTCCGCCGGCATCAAGGGCAACAAGGACATCCTGTCGAAGATCGACATGGTGGTCGCCGCCGGCGGCGGCGAGCGTGATCTCAACGTCGACACCGGCGTGCTCACCGCCGAAGCCAAGGGCGCCAATGCGCCCGGCTTCCTCAACGAGCGGCTGATGAGCGATCTCCGGCCGACGCTGTTCCTCGCGCAGCTCTCCAACCTGCTCGCCGGCAACATCGCCATCGTCAACGGTCTCGGCGGCACCTCGCGCACCTTCATGGGCGAAGAGGTTGCGGGCGCCGATGCCGCCCGCATCGCGCTGTCGCGCATCGCCTCGGGCGAGAGCGACATCGCCCTGGTCGGCGGCTCGCACAACGGCGAGCGCAAGGACCTCATGGTCCTCTACGAATTCGGCGACTTCAATCTGAGGGACAAGTTCGCCCCCGTGTGGGCGCGCAAGGACCACGCCGGCTTCGCGCTTGGCTCGGCCGGCGCCTTCCTTGTGCTGGAGTCGAAAGCGCACGCGGAAGCGCGCGGCGCCAAGCCGTACGCGAAGCTGTCGAGCGTGGTGACTGATCTCGCCCGACGCAAGCAGTCCGGCGACATGGAAGCGACGCTGGAGAAGCTTTGGGACAAGCTGCCGAAGCGCGATGGCAAGGGCGCGATCATCTCGGGCGCAACCGGTGCTGAGCCGGCGACGTCGGAGGAGCGCGGCTTCCTGACCAAGCACGCCGATTTCCCGGTGCGCGCGACCGGCACGATGTTCGGCCACACCATGGAAACGCAATTCCCGCTCGGCATTGCGCTCGCGGCGCTCTCGATCTCGCGCGGCGCGCTGTTCCCGCCGAACGATTCGACCGGGACCGAGGTTGAAATGCAGGGTGCGCCCACCCAGATCGTCGTGGTGGGAGCCGGACACTGGCGCGGCGAAGGCATGGCGCTGGTCGAGGCTGTTTAGCTAGCTCTATCGGGGGATCGACATGACTGCACCACGCGACAAACTCGGGCGTCCCGTTGTCGTCGTCACCGGCATGGGCATCACGACCTCGCTCGGCGCCGGCAAGGCCGACAATTGGTCGAAGCTCGTTGCGGGCGAATCCGGCATCCGCACCATCACGCGCTTTCCGATCGACGGCCTGAAGACCACGATGGCCGGCACGGTGGATTTCGTCAGCGTCGATCCGTTCTCCTCCACCGGTCTCTCCGAGCGGATGGCCGAGCTCGTCACCCAGGAAGCGCTGGAGCAGGCCGGCATCGGCGCCAAGGGCGATTTCCCGGGTCCCCTCTTCCTCGCGGTCGCGCCGGTCGAGGTGGAGTGGCCACAGCGTCGCGAGCTTGGCCGCGCCGTCGGCGCGCCCGACTTCAACTATGACGATCTGCTGCGCATCTCCGGCGGCGGCAAGTACAACGCCTATCATCACCGCTTCATGTTCGGCTCGGTGGCCGCCTACCTCGCCGAAACCTTCGGCACCAAGGGCTCGCCGATCTCGCTGTCGACGGCGTGCGCGTCCGGAGCCACCTCGATCCAGCTCGGCGTCGAGGCGATCCGCCGCGGCGAGACCGATGCGGCGCTGTGCGTCGCGACCGACGGCACCGTGAACCCGGAAGCGCTGGTGCGCTTCTCGCTGCTCTCTGCGCTGTCGACCCAGAACGATCCGCCGCAGGCGGCCTCCCGCCCCTTCTCCAAGAATCGCGACGGCTTTGTCATGGCCGAAGGCGCCGGCGCCCTGGTGCTGGAAAGCTATGAAGCGGCGACCGCGCGCGGCGCAAAGATTCTCGGCGTCATCGCCGGCTGCGGCGAGCTCACCGATTCCTTCCATCGCACCCGCTCGTCGCCCGACGGCAAGCCGATCATCGGCTGCATGAACAAGACGCTCGCCGATGCCGGCATGACGCCGGACCAGATCGACCACATCAACGCGCACGGCACCGCGACGCCCGAAAACGACAAGATGGAGTACAACACGACATCGGCCGTGTTCGGCGATCTCCTGCAGAAGATCCCGGTCACCTCCAACAAGTCGATGGTCGGCCACACCATCTCGGCCGCGGGCGCGGTCGAGGCGATCTTCTCGCTGCTCACGCTCGAGCATCAGCGGATTCCGCCGACCATCAACTACGACAATCCGGATCCCACGATCCTGTTCGACGTGGTCGGCAACAAGGCGCGCGATGCCCGCGTCACCGCGGTGATGTCGAACTCGTTCGGCTTCGGCGGCCAGAACGCCTCGCTGATCCTGACCCGCGAACCGGCCTGACCGGACGCATGGCGCTGCTTCCTGCGAGCACGAAGGCCCGCGCGCGGGAAGTCGCCAAATCGATCGGCGGTGGCCTGATTGGCGCGGCCACCGTCGGCATGCTGCGCACCACACGCTATTTCGATCCGGTCAAGACCTCGGACTTTTTCGCGCGCGTCACCAAGACGATCGGCCCGCGCCTGCGCGAGCATCGCATCGGCCGCGCCAATCTCGCCGCGGCATTTCCGGAGAAATCACCCGAGGAGATCGAACAGATCCTGATGGGCGTGTGGGACAATCTCGGCCGCATCGGCGCCGAGTTCGCCCATATCGACCATGTCTGGGATTACGATCGCGCCCATCCGGAAAACAGCCGGATCGAGCTGCCGCCGCGCACCATCGAGCTGTACGACCAGATCAGGGACGACGGCAAGCCGGCGCTGATCTTCGCCTCGCATCTGGCCAATTGGGAATTGCCCGCGCTCGCCGCCCCCGCCCATGGGCTCGAAGCTGCGATTCTCTACCGCCGTCCGAACATTGCATCCGCCGACCGCATCATCCAGGAGATGCGCCAGGTCAACATGGGCACGTTGATCCCAGCGGGCCGCGACGCGCCGCTACGGCTCGCGCAGGCGCTCCAGGACGGCAAGCACGTCGCCATGCTGATCGACCAGTATCTGACCGGCGGCGTCGAGGTCACCTTCTTCGGCCGCAAGACCCGCGCCAATCCGATGCTGGCCCGCCTGTTGCGCCAGGTCGAATGCCCGATCCACGGCGTCCGCGTCATCCGCTTGCCCGGCTTTCGCTTCCGGGCCGAGCTGACGGAAGAAATTCCGCCGGTGCGCGACGCTGACGGCAAGATCGACATCCAGGGCACGACGCAGGCGATCACCAACGTGGTGGAAGGCTGGGTGCGCGAGCATCCCGAGCAGTGGCTGTGGCTGCACCGAAGGTGGCGGTAGCGCCTTCACCGACAGAAATCATCGGAGCGCGATCCTGATCTCGCGCGCAGCTCGGGACCGCTAACGATCCCGAGCCACGCTGAGGACGTCACCGTGTCGTTGCAGCCCTGACGGCGCGGAAGAACGAGTCCTGCCCTTTGGCCGCAGCGTAGAGGTTGAGCCGACCCCACCCATCCCAGGTGTTGCCGTCGAGCAGTGCGAAGCCGGATGGCAGCGCGGTGTTGCGCAGGATCTCCGTGCGCTGCTCGTCGGTGGCATAAGGGAAGCGGGTCAGCAACAACACCTGCGCCTGCACCGGGACGATTTCCGGCAGTTTCATCGACGCCGCCAACGCAAGCCCGTAGGTCATGCGATAGGTGTAACCCCTGCTGTCATCCGGATCGAGGTTGTAGTCGAACCCGTTCCGATCGTCGCGATCGTGATCCCGCCCGTCCTGATGATGGCGGCCGTCGCGATGATCGCGATCGTCATCGTGATCGCCACCGGCCCGCTTGAGGCAGTCCTCCACCGTGCTCGTACCGCACGACTGCGCCAGATATTTCTGGGTCTTCATATGGGCCTGATAGATCGCATAGGCGGCGGTGTTGGCGGCATTGGTCCAATCCAACCGGTTGCCATAAGGACCGTAGAGGGCGCCGTAGATGTTGGTCGCGACGATCGCGGTCGCCTCGATACGGCCGCCGATCACGTCCAGCGGCGAATGCATGCCGGCGAGAATGCGATTGTTGCCGAGGTCCGCGGCGC
This sequence comes from Bradyrhizobium rifense, assembly GCF_008123425.1. Lineage (GTDB taxonomy): Bacteria > Pseudomonadota > Alphaproteobacteria > Rhizobiales > Xanthobacteraceae > Bradyrhizobium > Bradyrhizobium rifense. The sequence goes on along the minus strand of NZ_VSSS01000013.1, from coordinate 114,787 downwards.
GGATCAGGAGGCTTTCGAACTGCTGCGGCACCAGGAAGGCCAGCCCGAGCGCCTGGTTGTAGGCAAGATTGGTGTGGCCGCTGACGAAGGCGCCGTCGCCATAGGGATTGGTGCCGTTGGCGATCTGCCAGAGCGGCGTCGGAACCTTGACCTTGGTCGAGAGCCTGAACGGACGGGGCGCAGTACCGATGCCCGGGACGTAGTCGCCTGCACCGAACTGAACGGGTGTGAGATTGCCTGATGCGTCGAAGCTTCCGACGTCAGGGACCGTGATCGGCTGGCCGCCATTTGCGGCCACCAGGGCCGGCGTCACGGTCAAGCCGCGCACCCAGTTGAGGGTGTTATAGTAGGCGACCGGGACTGCAAAGCTGCTGAAATAGGTGGGAACGACGAACTGCGCCGTGTCCGTGTCCGCAAGACCGGCCTTGTTGGTCACGGCATTGTAGTTGCCGTAGCGCGCATCCAGCGGACTGATCACGCCCGCGGTGGTGGAGGCGGGATTCACGACCGGCGCGGTCGAGCCCATGTAGCGCTCGAACGTGCGCTTCGGCGGTTCGGTCGAGGCGTTGTTGCGGACGGTGGTGTTGAGGAAGTTCGCGGCATCGGCCAATGGTGTCGCGGTGCCGTCGCCAAAGGCCGAAAAGCCGATGGTCGCGCTGTTGAGATAGTTGATGCCGTGTGCGCTTGCGTCGTAGTCCTGCAGCGTGGTGACCTGATACGAGGTCGGCGTCAGGCTCGCTGGCGGCGTCGCCGTCGTGGACGACCCGATCCCCGTCATGAAGTGCGACGTCAGGGGGCCGAGCCCGTTGAGAACGCTGTAAGGCTGCGAGGTGCGATCGTCATGAACAGCGGCGAGCGTCTGCGCCGGCGTGCGCTCCTGCGTCATCCGGATAACGGTCAGATAATTCTGCTCCATGACACCCGCGCCATTGCGCAGCTTGGGATCGACCAGCATGAGATGGGTGTAGGAATCCAGCAAATTGACGATCGTGGATCCGACCGAGGCGCTGGAGCTGTTGGTGAAATTCACCGGCGGCGTGGACGGAATGGAGTCAGCGCGCACGGCAGCCGGCAGTAGAGCCGCGCTGAGCGCCGCATATTTCCAGAACTTCGAGGACGGCACGGATGTCATCTAAATAGGCTCCAGAACCTGGCGTGCGGAATCCACCCGGCGCTGCTGCTGCACACAGGTGAGGACGCGCTCGGACTGTCTGATGCCATCCCCGTACCTGACGTATTTATCGATCGTTACAGTACGATAACGACAACGTTACCGCTCACATGCTTTCGAGACATATGCATCGCGCATCGAAGGCGGCGATAGCGCAAACACTCTGCCGCCTTCATTGCTCCGGCAAGCCTGCGTCGGCCTCGGCCTGAACGATGCGTTCCCAGGCTGCGATACAAACCGGACTTGCGTTCTTCATCGGCGGCCAGAAGCGCTCGGGTATCGTGCCTGCTGAGACGCTCTTCATTCTTCAACATATCCCGAGCGCGTAATAATTTGAGTGAGCCTCGCCGCCTGGGTCCCATGAGGCCGTGCGCTGGAAGCCCATCCTTTCGTAAAGTCGATGCGAGGCCGTCAGTGCGCTGTTGCTGGACAAGCGGATGCGATCGTATCCCGCACTCCTTGCAAAGGTGATGAGTTCATCGGCAATCGTCCGTGCGATTCCGCGGCCTCGGTAGATTGGGGCAACAAACATGCGAACCATCTCGCACTCTCGATCGTCGAACCGCTTGATTGCGCCGGTACCGATGATTGCGTCTTCGGCCATCGCGCACAAAAAGAGAGCCCGATCAGCGTAGACGGTGTCCGCGTTGTCGACGTCCGACAGACGCGAATAGATGAAGTCCCGGACGAAGGAGTCCGGGTGATCGTGAAAATGCTCACGCCAGACGGACTCGATGAGCCGCCGGACCACAGGCCCGTCGCCAGGCCGGAACGGCCGAATTGTCCAATTTGGTTCGAGGGGTATTGGCACCGCCATGTGCATCATCGTCGTGCTTGGTTCGGGAAGGCGGCAGGATAGTCTTCTGCTCCTGTTTTGCCCGACGTGTCAAATAACCCAAGCCCGATTCAGCGGCGTGCCCGACGGCTCACTTCGTGCAGCGCACGAGGTGCCGCGAGTCTTTTTCGCCAGTGGGTCGATTCAACCAGGCCCCAGTTCGACTTAAGCGTCGTCACCGCCGCCAATGCGAAGGTCGCGGTTCTACTGTGCATGGGGTTGTTTTGCGGAAATTGTTTCCGGGGCGATCCCGGAAACGACTACCGCCCCGTCTTCACCTTGGTCCAGAGCCGGTTGATGACGCGCTGGGTGGCGGGATCGCGGGCGGTGATGACGAACAGCTTTGCGAGCGTGGCGTCGTCCGGATAGATGTTCTTGTCGTTCAAAATTTTCGGATCGACCAGCTTCTGGCTGGCGAGGTTGCCGTTGGCGTAGGACAGGAAGTCCGAGTTCTTGGCGGCGACGTCGGGACGGTAGAGATAGTTGATCAGCTCGTAGGCTTCCTTGACGTTCCTGGCATCCGCGGGGATCGCCAGATTGTCGAAGAACATCTGCGCGCCCTCCTTCGGAATGGCATAGCCGATCTCGATGCCACCCTTGGCTTCCGCGGCGCGGGCGCGCGCCTGCATGATGTCTCCGGACCAGCCGACCACGAAGCAGATCTCGCCGGTCGCGAGCGCGCTCAGATATTCGGACGAGTGAAATTTTCGCACGGAGGGACGGACCTTGGCGACGATGTCGGCGGCTTTCTCCAGATCGGCCTGCTTGGTCGAGTTCGGATCGAGCCCGAGATAGCTCAGCGCCGCCGGAAAGATGTCGTCGGCGGAATCGAGCATGTGGACGCCGCAGTCTTTGAACTTCGCGAGGTTCTCCGGCTTGAAGACGATGTCCCAGCTGTCGATCTTGGCGTCCGGCCCGAGGATCTGCTTCACCTTGGCGACGTTGTAGCCGATGCCCGTCGTGCCCCACATGTAGTTCGCGGCAAAGTCGTTGCCGGGATCGTAGGTCGCGAGATTTTTGGTCACCATCGGCCAGGCGTTGGCGAGGTTCGGCAGCTTCGACTTGTCGAGCTTCTGAAAGATGTTCGCCTTGATCTGGCGCTGCAGGAAATAGGCGGTGGGCACCACGACGTCGTAGCCGGACTTGCCGGCCATCAGGCGCGTCTCCAGCGTCTCGTTGGCGTCGAAGGTGTCGTAGACCACCTTGATGCCGGTCTCCTTGGTGAAGGCCTCGAGGACGTCGGGCGCCATGTAGTTCGACCAGTTGTAGAAGTTGACGACGCGCTCCTCGGCGCCTGCGGGAGGCGAAAGCATCGTCAGCGCTGCGGCGATTGCAAAACCAAGGCAAAGCCTGAAGCGGCTGACATTCGTCATCTCGGTCTACCTCTTGCGTCCGCGCACCGCGTCCGACAGCCGCTCCAGCGCGGTGTCCAGCGTCTGGTCCTTCTTGGCAAAGCAGAAGCGGACCACCGAGGTCACCGGGTCCTGCTCGTAGAACGCCGAGACCGGGATCGCGGCGACCTTGTAGTCCTTCACGATCCGCCAGCAGAATTCGGCATCGCTCTCGTTGAGCCCGAGCGGCGACAGGTCGACGGTGAGGAAGTAGGTGCCCTGCGATTTCAGCACGGGGAAGCCGAGGCTCTCCAGCCCCCTGGTCAGGCGGTCCCTGCTCCGCGTCAGATCCTTCCGCATCGACAGGAAGTACTCGTCGGGCTTGCCGAGGCCGTAGGCGACGGCGGCCTGGAGGTTCGGCGCGGTCGTGAAGGTCAGGAACTGGTGCACCTTCGCGGCGACGCGCAACAGCGGCGGCGCGGCGCAGACGAAGCCGATCTTCCAGCCCGTCAGCGAGAAGATCTTGCCGGCCGAGCCGACCTTGATGGTGCGCTCGCGCATGCCGGGAATGGTGATCAGCGGGATGTGCCTGTGCTCGTCGAACGTGACGTGCTCCCAGACCTCGTCGCAGATTGCGATGACGTCGAACTCCTGGCAGTAGCGCGCCAGCAGCTCAAGGTCCTCGCGCGGATAGACCACCGCGGAGGGATTCAAGGGGTTGTTGAACAGAACCGCCTTGGTCTTTGAATTGAAGACGCTTTTCAGCATGTCCTCATTCAGTCGCCAGTGCGGCGGCTCGAGCCGGACGAGACGCGGAATGCCGCCGGCCTGGCGGATGATCGGCAGGTAGGAATCATAGACCGGCTGGAAGCAGACCACCTCGTCGCCGGGCTGCACCACCGACAGGATCGCCGAGGTCAGCGCCTCGGTGCCGCCGGAGGTCACCATCACCTCGCTCATCGGATCGAGCTTGAGGCCGTGCCAATGGCCGTAATGGGTCGCGATCGCCTGGCGCAGCTCCGGGATGCCCATCATCGACGGATACTGGTTGTAGCCGTTGAGCGAGGCGTCGGCCGCGGCGCGGCGGATGTCCTCGGGGCCGGGATCGTCGGGAAAGCCCTGGCCGAGATTGATGGCGTTGTTGTCGCGCGCGGCCTGCGACATCGCCTCGAAGATGGTGACGGGAAGGTCGGCGAAGACCTTGTTCAGCGAAGAGCTCTTGGTCATCGCGACGTTAGCCACCAACCCTGCTGGGGAGACCCGCCGCCTTCCAGCCGAGCATGCCGCCGGCCAGATGCTTGTCGTAAGGCAGGCCCGCAGCCTGGGCGGCGAGCGAGGCCGTCACCGAGCGCTTGCCCGAGCGGCAGGCGAACACGACCTCCTTGCCTTGCGGGTCGGGGATCGCCTTGGGATCAAAGGTCGAGAGCGGCACGACCACGCCGTAAGGATAAGCCTCGACCTCGACCTCATTCGGCTCACGGACGTCGACGAGCAGATAGCGGCCCTCCGCGACACCCTTGGAAACCTCCTCGGGGGTCAGATCCTGTACTTGATTTGCCACATCATCCTCCAACGTCGCAGGGCGCGCTCGCCGGGGCGATCCCGGCCGGCGGGCAACCTCGCCTCTCAGGCATCGAAAATCAAGCGCTACAAAGGCTTGAGCTGCCTTGCGCAAGTTAAAGCTAAATCGCAGCGACTTGAAGTGCGCTTTGAATCCCGGCCCTAGATCGTCACCTGCGTACCGACCTCGACGACGCGGCCAGAGGGGATCTGGAAATAGTCGGTGGCATCGTTGGCGGAGCGGCTGAGCGAGATGAACAGCCGGTCCTGCCAGCGCGGCATGCCGGAATGGGCGGCTGGCTTGAGCGCCCTCCGCGACAGGAAGAACGAGGTCGACATGATGTCGAACTGCCAGCCCAGCTTGCGGGCGATGGCGAGGGCCTTCGGCACGTTGGGCGATTCCATGAAGCCGAACTTCAGCGTCACCTTGGAGAAGGTCGGGCTGATCTGCTCCAGCTTCACCCGCTCGGCCGGATCGATGCGCGGGGTCTGCGCGGTCTCGATGGTGAGAATGACATTCTTCTCGTGAAGCACTTTGTAGTGTTTCAGACTATGCATCAGCGCGGTCGGCGCGCTCAAGGGATCGCTGGTCAGGAACACGGCCGTACCAGGCACCCGCTGCGGCGGCCGCTTCTCCAGCATCGCCACGAGGTCGGCGAGCGGGAATTCGAGCTTGCGCGACTTCTCGAACAAGAGCCGGCTGCCGCGCCGCCACGTGTACATCATGAGGATCATGAGCGCACCGAGCGCCAACGGCACCCAGCCGCCCTCGAACACCTTGAGCAAATTGGCGGCCAGGAAGGTCAGGTCGAGGAACAGGAACGGCGCGATCAGCGCGGCAGCCCACAGCGGTGACCACTTCCAGGCCTTCCAGATCACGACAAAGCCCATCATCCCGGTGACGACCATCGTGCCGGTCACGGAGATGCCGTAGGCGGAGGCGAGCGCGCTGGAGGAGCGGAACAGCAGCACCATCATGATCACCGCAACCAGCAGCAACTGGTTGATGCGCGGGATGAAGATCTGGCCGGAATGGGCTTCAGACGTATGACGAATTTCGAATCGGGGCAGCAGCCCGAGCTGGATCGCCTGCCGTGTCAGCGAATAGGCGCCGGTGATGACGGCCTGACTCGCGATGACCGTGGCGGCCGTGGCCAGCACGACCATGCAGCCGCGAATAATGCCTTGCGGGAAGAGCTGGAAGAACGGGCTCTCGATCGCGCCGGGATCGCCGAGGACGAGAGCGCCCTGCCCCAGATAATTCAGCGCCAGCGATGGCAGCACGATGAACAGCCAGGCGGTCTGGATCGGCCGCTTGCCGAAATGGCCGAGGTCGGCATAGAGCGCCTCGGCGCCGGTGACAGCTAGGAACACGGCACCGAGCGTCACGAAGCCGATGATGCCGTGGTGGAACATGAAGGACACGGCGTAGAACGGATTCAGCGCGAGCAGCACCTGCGGTTGCGCGATGATCGGATGGATCGCAGCGATCGCGATCACCGCAAACCAGACGCACATCACGGGTCCGAAGAACGCCGCGACGCGGGCGGTGCCGCGCGACTGCACCGCAAACAGGAACACCAGGATCAGCACCGTCAGCGGAACGATGTAGGGCTCGAACCGCAGCGTGACGTCCTTCATGCCTTCGAGGGCCGACAGCACCGAGACCGCCGGCGTGATCACGGCATCGCCGTAGAACAGGGCGCCGGAGATGATGCCGAGCAGGACGATGGTCGCCCCACCGGTGCCGACCGCGCGCTGGGCCAGCGCCATCAAGGCCAGCGTACCGCCCTCGCCGTTGTTGTCGGCGCGGAGCAGGATCACCACGTATTTGAGCGTCACCACGACGATGAGCGCCCACAGGATCAGGGACACCACGCCGAGAACAGCCGCCGACGTCGGCGCGCCTTCAGCGCCTGAGGCCGCTATCACCGCCTCGCGGAACGCGTAGAGCGGGCTGGTGCCGATGTCGCCATAGACCACGCCGATGCTGCCGAGCGTCAGCGCACCGAAACCGGCGGTGGTGTGGGCATCGCCATGCCCATTGGCCGCCGCCGTTTCCGGGGCGGGAACTACTACGTCACTTGTCATGGGAGAGCCTGGTGGCCTCTAAAATGCTTCACTGCACAACGGCGGAGGAGCGCGCGCGGCTTATAGTCCTGCGCTGCCGGCATAGCCTAGCCCGATTCTGGGCCCTTGGCATGCAAAATCCGCATGGGTCCGCCAATTGCGTCCCAATGGAAGGTTCAGATGGTGACTTGGGTTCCAACTTCAACCACCCGCCCGGTCGGAATCTGGAAATAGTCTGTGGCGTCATTAGCCGAGCGGCTGAGCGCGATGAACAGGTGGTCCTGCCAGAGCGGCATGCCCGACTGCGCCGACGCCTTGAGCGAGCGCCGTGACACGAAGAACGACGTCGACATGATGTCGAACTGCCAACCCTGCTTGCGCGCGATCGCGAGCGCCTTGGGCACGTTCGGCTGCTCCATGAAGCCGAAGCGCAAGCGCACCTTGGAGAATTTCTCGCTGATCTTCTCCATCTTGAAGCGCTCGGAGAGATCGACCCGCGGCGTGTGAGCGGTCTCGATGGTCAGGATCACGTTGTGCTCGTGCAGCACCTTGTTGTGCTTGAGATTGTGCAACAGCGCGGTCGGCACGAAGGCGGGATCGCTGGTCAAAAACACCGCCGTGCCTTTGACGATGTGCGGCGGCCGCTTCTCCAGGCTGCGGATCAGATCGTCCAGCGGCACCTCGATCCGGCGCGTCTTCTGAATCAGGATTCCCGAACCCCGCCGCCAGGTCCAGATCGTCCCAGCCATCGCGGCACCGAACAGCAGCGGCACCCAGGCGCCTTCGAGCAGCTTCAGCAAATTGGCGCTGAAGAAGGTCATGTCGACCATGACGAAGGGCAGGATCACAACCGCCGCAGTCGCGGCTTTCCAGTTCCACAATTTCCAGATCACCACAAAACCCATGATGCCGTCGGCGACCATGGTGGTGGAGACGGCGATACCATAGGCCGAAGCCAGATTGCTGGGCGTGTGGAATAACAGCACCAGCAGCATTACGCCGATCAGCAGCAGCCGGTTGACGCGCGGCAGATAGATCTGGCCGGCATGGGTTTCGGAAGTGTAGCGCACCTCGAAGCGCGGCAGCAGACCAAGCTGCACCGCCTGATAGACCAGCGAATAGGCGCCGGTGATCACCGCCTGGCTCGCGATCACAGTGGCTGCGGTTGCAAGCCCGACCAGCGGCAGCACCAGATGCTCGGGCACCATGCGATAGAAGGAATGCTCAATCGCGCTTGGATCGGACAACACCAGTGCGCCCTGCCCAAAATAATTGATCAGCAGCGACGGCAGCACGAAAAACATCCAGGCCGACTGGATCGGCTTGCGGCCGAAATGGCCGAGGTCGGCATAGAGCGCCTCGCCACCGGTCACGGCGAGGAAGACCGCGCCGAGCGTCACCAGGCCGATCGTGCCGTGCGACAGCAGGAATTGGAACGCATAATAGGGATTGATCGCAGCCAACACCGACGGATCGTCGGCGATGTGAATGACGCCCAGCACCGCCAGGATGGTGAACCAGATGACCATCACCGGCCCGAAGGCCGAGGCCACCAGCGCGGTCCCCTTGCTCTGGACAGCGAACAGCAGCACCAGGATCAGCACCGTCAGCGGCACGACATAGTGCTCAAACGCCGGCGTCGCGAGCTTGAGACCGTCGACCGCCGACAGCACCGAGATCGCCGGCGTGATCATGGAATCGCCGATGAACATGGAGGCGCCGACCACACCGAGCGCGAGCAGGAACCAGCTCCGCCGCCCCAGCGCGCGCTGGCCGAGCGCCATCAGCGAGAGCGTCCCGCCCTCCCCGTTATTGTCAGCGCGCAGTAGCAGCAGCACGTATTTGGCGGTGACGACGATCAGCAGCGCCCACAGGATCAGCGACAGCACGCCGAGCACCATGATCCGCGTGACCGGCTCGCCATGGGCCGCACCCCTAACCGCCTCGTGGAACGCGTAAAGTGGCGAGGTGCCGATGTCGCCGAAAACGACACCGATGCTCCCGAGCGTGAGGGACCAAAAGCCCGAGGTGACCGGCCCTTCCTGGGTCTCGGTCGATGTGATGCTCGCGGTCATGAGGGTGGAAAAACGCTTCGTCCCTGGAATTGATCCGGCGCCTTTTGACGCTTCCGGCGCGCCTGTCAATCGGCCCACCACCATAGCAGGCGCCGCGCGAGATGCTGTGACGGCGTGGCCACGTTCATCGCCTTCGCGACGAATAGCCTCAGGTAAAATGGTAGCGCAATAGGTTCAGGGCTTCAAGTTTGGCGGCAGCGGCGGATCTTCACGCATCAAGGTGATGGTCACGCGGCGGTTCGCGGCCAGCGACGGATCGTCCGGGAACAGCGGCTGGGTGTCCGCCTTGCCGGAGACGGCGAAGATGTGCGACGGCGGCAGGCCCTCGCGTTCGAGGATCTGGCGCACCGCGTTGGCGCGGTCGGCCGACAGGTCGAAGGCGCCGTAATCGCTGCGGGTCGGCACGAAGCCGGCTGCAGTGTGGCCGGCGATGGAGACGCGCAGAGGGGTTGCTTTCAGCGGGATCGCGAGCTTCTCGATCAGGCGACGGGTGCGGTCGTAGGGCACCTTGGAGCCGTCCGCGAACATCGAGCGGCCGTCCTGGTCGACGATCTCGAGATTGAGGCCCTGCTTGGTCTCCTCGAACATGATGTGCTTGGACATCTCGGTCAGTTCCGGCATGTCCTGCAACGCCTGGCGCAGCGAGGCCGCGGCGAGCGCGAAGTTGCGGTCGACCTTGATCTTGGCACCTGACGTCTTGTCGCGATCCTCCTGGTCCGGCGTCGGCGTGTTGGAGGATTCCTCAGGCTGGATGTGGTCGACGTTCTTCAGACGCGCGCGGGTCGGCAGACCGTCGGATTCGATGATGCCGGCGTAGCGCGCTTCGCTCTGGACGCCGAAGGCCTCGCGCATTGAGCCTGCAACGATCTTTAGCTTGTTGGCGTCCTGGGTGGAGAATGCGACCAGCATCACGAAAAACGCCAGCAGCAACGCCATCAGATCGGCGAACGTCACGAACCAGCCGTGCCCGCCGTGTGCTTCCTCGCGTTTTTTCTTTGCCATCGGTCAGATCCCGACGTCCGCCGTTACGCCGGAACCGGCTCGCCTTCGGCGTGGCGATGCTTCTCGGGCAGATAGGCCAGCAGCATTTCGCGCACCAAAGTCGGGCTCTTGGAGTCGCGGATCATAAGGATGCCGTCGATGATCAGCGTGCGATTGGTTTCCTCGTCGATCAGCTTGCCATGCAGCTTGTCGGCGATCGGAAGGCAGAGCAGGTTCGCGACCAACGCACCATAGAGGGTTGCCAGCAGGGCGGTCGCCATGAACGGGCCGAGCTTCGAGGGATCCGACATGTTCGAAAACATCTGCACCATGCCGATCAGCGTTCCGATCATCCCGAATGCCGGCGCGCAGTCGCCGACGGCGCGGTAGATCTTGCTGCCTTCGTTGAGATGCAGCAGGAAATTGTCGCGGTCGCGTTCTAGATTGTCCCTGATGAAATCGAGGTCGTAGCCGTCGGCGACGTAGCGGATGCCCTTGGCGAGGAAGGGCTCGTCGGTCTCGACCTTTTCCAGGCCGACCGGGCCCTGCTTGCGGGCGATCTCGGCGATGCGGGCGAGCTCGTCGACCAGGTCGTGCGCCGACAGCCGGCTCATCGTAAAGGCGAACTTCATGCCGAGCGGAAGGCCGTGCGCCAGCGCCGAGAGCGGAAAGCGGATCATGGTCGCCGCGGCCGATCCACCGAAGATGATGATCGCAGCATGATCGCTCATGAACATGCTGATATCGCCGCCCAGAAACACCATCGTCGCGATGACGATCAAGCCCGCCACGAGGCCGGCGCCCGTCATGATATCCATGGGAGTCTCCAAAGCGAACGCAACAACGGCCGTCCTGGCCGATGGCGCGGTCCAACCCCGAACCGCATCGGAAACCCTAGAGCGCCGCCCTTAAAGCCGCGTAAAGGTTAAGTTCAGCCGATGCGGCGGAGCGGTGCGGCGCGCTCAAAGAACGGCGGCTTTGCCGTTCTGCGACATCGATCTCAACGCTTTGCTAACCATAAATGAGGCGCGTCAGGACGACAGTCCCGTCAGATCCAGGCTGAGTGCGCGCAGGCGCCTGCGCGCATCGGCGTCATAGGCCTGCGGATTGGCGCGCGCCTCGTTCATGCCGTTGAAGAACAGGCCGCTCTTGCCCGCGACATCGTCGCCCTGGACGAGATGCAGGATCGCAGCACCACCCTGCTCCACCGTCGACATCGGCGTGATGCCGCCGGCGCGCACCATCGTCGTGTTCATGTAGGTCGCCGGATGCAACGAATTCACGGTGATGCCGGCGTCCTTCAGCTCGGCCGCGAGATCGACCGTGAACATGATCTGCGACAGCTTGCTCTGCGCATAGGCGCGCGAGCCGCTGTAGCCCTTCGTGATCATGACGTCGTCAAAATCGATCGGATGCTGGCCGAGCGAAGCGACATTGACGATGCGCGACGGCGCGGCGGCCGTCAGCAACGGCAGCAGCAGATGGACGAGCAGAAAGCCGGAGAGATAGTTTACGGCGAAACGTAGCTCGTGGCCGTCGCGGCTTTCCTGCCGTTGCGAACCGCCATTCTGCGAGCCGATGCCGGCGTTGCTGACGAAGACGTCGAGGCGTTGATGATCCCGCGTCACGGCCGCGGCGAGCGCGCGCGTGCCAGCCATCGACGACAGATCGGCTTGATAGAAGGTCGGCGCAGCGTGGCCAGCCTTCACGATCTCATCGATCAGCGCTTTCGCTCGCGCCACATCGCGGCCATGGATCAGGACAAGCGCGCCTTCGGCGGCAAGGCGGTTCGCGACATAGCGCCCGACACCATCGGTCGAGCCCGTGATCAGAACCGTCTTGCCGCGCATGTCCATGGAGCTACTCCGAAATTAGTGGATCTCCGCCGAGCGCTTCAGCGCGGCCTTGAGCTTCTCCAGCGAGAAGTCGGGGCTGCGCGCGATCTCGAGGATCGGCGTCTCGCGGCGGCCGCAGAGCTCGGCGGCCTCGGGGAGTTTTGCTGCGACGTCGAGCGGGATCACGATGGCGCCGTGCTGGTCGGCATGGATCAGATCGTCCGACTTCACGGTCATGCCGGCGACACGCACCTCGCCGCCAAAGCTCTCGGCATGCACCCAGGCATGCGACGGGCCGATCGAGCCGGCCAGCGCCTGGAAGCCCGGGGCCCATTGCGGAATGTCGCGGATCGAGCCGTCGGTGATGACGCCGAGGCAACCGAGCGCCTTGTGCACGTTGCTCTGCACCTCGCCCCAGAACGCGCCGTAGCCGACGTCATGGCCGTCGATGTCCTGGATCACCGTGATGCGCGGCCCGTGGCCGGTGCCAACATATTCGTAATATTCGATGCGGCGCTTCGACTGTTCTTCGGCCGGCAGCGACGATTTCAACACCGAGCGGATCGCGACGGTGCGGGCGTAGCCGACAATCGGCGGCAGGTCCGGGAACGGGCAGACCAGCTGCTTGGTGGTGTAGCCGATCAGGCGGCGCTCGGGCGCCACGATCTCCATGGCGTTGCAGATCGTCGGCGTGTCATAGCGGCCCAGCGCTTCGAGGACGGAAGCGGGCAGCGGCCCGGTCGCGGTATTGGTCACGGCGTTATCTCCCAGATTGGCGGCCGCTGTTGGCGCGGTGCCGCCGGCACAGGGCGATATAGCCGAGATCGGGCCTCAACCCAACTCAGGCGCTCTCATGGCAGATATCCGCATGCGATCGCTCAGTGCAGTCGTCCCGGCCGGTCGTCCTCGTCGTGCGGCGGCTCAGACCGGCTGGCCATTGTCGGCGCCGACGGCGGCGACGAGACCTCGCCGCCCACTGGCGCTGCCGCTTCCGTCGCGCGGGCCTGATCGCGGTAGGATTTGTAGCCGAGTGGCAGACCGAGCAGATAGAGCATCGTACCGACCGACAGCACGTGCCAGGGATAGGCGATCAAAATCGCGATGAAGACGATCACCGCAACGAACGCGGGCAGCACCAGTTCGGGCGACACCCGCATGCGCTTGGTCTTGCCTGAGAACACCGGCAGCCGCGACACCATCAGGAAGGCAATCACCAGTGTATAGGCCGCCGTGACCGCAACGGGCCAGCGGCCGAGATCGAGAAACGCCGCGTAGATCGGCAACATCACGGTGATGGCGCCGGCCGGCGCCGGCATTCCGGTGAAGAAATTGGCGGCGAACGCCGGCTTGTTCGGATCATCAAGCGTGGCATTGAAGCGCGCCAGACGCAGGCCACCGGAGATCGCGAACACCATCGCGGCGATCCAGCCGGCATTGCCGAGCTCGTGCAGCTGCCAGAAGTACAGCATCAGGCCGGGGGCGACCCCGAAATTGACGAAATCGGCGAGGCTGTCGAGCTCTGCGCCGAACTTCGACTGACCCTTGATCAGGCGCGCGACGCGGCCATCGATGCCGTCGAGCGCGGCCGCGAACACGATGGCGTAGACGGCGAGCGACATCCGCCCCTCGATCGACAGCCGGATCGAGGTGAGGCCGGCGCAGATCGCCAGCAGCGTGATCACGTTGGGCACCAGCATCCGCACCGGGATCGGGCGGAACCGCCGGCGGCGAATATCGGGATCTCGGTAGTCGTAGGGCGTCATTGGCTCGTCCTCACCTGAAGGCGAGATATAGCAAGCCGTTTTCCCCTCCGCCATTGCGCCGGAAGGCCCCCGATAGCGGCTTCTTGGTTAATTGGCGCGATAGGCGCGGTTCGGGTCGTCTCCGGTGAGATCGGCCAGGATGGTCTCGCCGGCGATCGCCGTTTGTCCTTCCGAGACCAGCGCCTTGGTGCCGACAGGCAGGTAGACGTCGAGCCGCGAGCCGAAGCGGATCAGGCCAAACCGCTCGCCGGCGCCGACCGCCTGGCCTTCCTTGACGAAGCAGACGATGCGTTTTGCGATGAGGCCTGCGATCTGGATCACGCCGATGCGGCCCTGCGGCGTCGAGATCACCAGCGAATTGCGCTCATTGTCCTCGCTCGCCTTGTCGAGCTCGGCATTGATGAACAAGCCGGGCCGATAGGCGATGCGGTCTACCCTCCCCGCCACAGGGCTGCGGTTCACGTGGCAGTTGAACACGCTCATGAAGACCGAGATGCGCGGCAGCGGCCGGTCGCCGAGCCCGAGCTCGGCCGGCGGCAGCGCCATGGTGATCATCGAGACGCGGCCGTCGGCGGGCGACACCACGAGCCCGTCGCGCACCGGCGTCACGCGCACGGGATCGCGGAAGAACAGCGCGCACCAGACGGTCAGGATCGTGCCGATCCACCCCAGCGGCGACCACAGCCACATCAGGAAGATGCTCACCGCCGCGAAGATGCCGATGAAGGGGTAGCCCTCCTTATGGATCGGCGGGATCTGACGCTGGATCGAATCGAGAATGGACATCGCTATCTGCCGCTCAGGAGTTGCTGGCGCGGGTCGTCTCGCGCGGTGGGGTTGTTTAGGCCAGAGTTGGCACTGGAGACAAGGTCACTCCGCGGCCGCCTGCGCCGTAAGAGCATCCTCGACCGGCGGCGGCTCCCGGTTGGGCGCCTCGCTGCTGTCGGCCATCCGGGCCAGTTTCTCACGTGCGGCCTCGGCCTCGCGCTGCCTGTTCCACATGCTGGCGTAGAGTCCGCCCTGTGCGAGCAGGCTGGCATGGGTGCCACGCTCGGAGATGCGGCCCTGGTCCAGCACGATGATCTCGTCGGCACCGACGATGGTCGAGAGCCGGTGGGCGATCACGAGCGAGGTGCGATTCTTCGCCACGCGGTCGAGCGCGTCCTGGATCTCGTGCTCGGTGTGGGTGTCGAGCGCCGAGGTCGCCTCGTCCAGCACCAGGATCGGCGGGGCCTTCAGCACGGTGCGCGCGATCGCGACGCGCTGCTTCTCGCCGCCGGACAGTTTCAGGCCGCGCTCGCCGACCTGGGTCTCGTAGCCCATCGGCGCCATGCGGATGAAATGGTCGATCTGCGCCAGCCGCGCCGCCTCCTCGACCTCGGCATCGCCAGCGTCCCAGCGGCCGTAACGAATGTTATAGCGGATGGTGTCGTTGAACAGCACCGTGTCCTGCGGCACCATGCCGATGGAGGCGCGCAAGCTCGCCTGCGTGACCTCGCGGATGTCCTGGCCGTCGATCAAAATCCTGCCGCCGGAGATGTCGTAGAGGCGGAACAGCAGCCGGGAGATGGTCGACTTGCCGGCGCCGGACGGGCCGACGATCGCCACCGTCTTGCCGGCCGGCACCTCGAAGCTGATGCCTTTGAGGATCGGCCGCGTCGGCTCATAGGCAAAGCGCACGTCCTCGAAACGCACCGTGCCGGCGGAGACGACCAGCGGCTGCGCGCCGGGCTCATCCTTGATCTCGGCCTCGCGGCCGATCACGCCGAACATCTTCTCGATGTCGATGATCGCCTGCTTGATCTCGCGATAGACCATGCCCATGAAATTCAGGGGTTGGTAGAGCTGGATCATCATGGCATTGACCAGCACGAAATCGCCGACCGTGTTGGTGCCGTTGCGCACGCCGATCGCACACATCAGCATGGTCGCGGTCAGGCCCAGCGTGAAGATCACGGCCTGCCCGGTGTTGAGCACCGCGAGCGAGGTGTAGGTGTGGATGCTCGCGTCCTCGTAGCGCGCGACCGACTTGTCGTAGCGCTGCGCTTCACGGGCCTCGGCGCTGAAATATTTGACGGTCTCGTAGTTGAGCAGCGAGTCGATCGCCTTGGTGTTCGCCTCGGTGTCGGAATCGTTCATCTTGCGGCGGATGCCGATGCGCCACTCGGTCGCAACGTAGGTGTAGTACATGTAGACCGTGACCGTGATCAGCGTTGCGGCCACATAGCGCCAGTCGAACTGCCAGAGCAGCACGGCCATCAAGAGCGTGACCTCGACGATGGTCGGGATCAGCTGCAGGATCACCATGCGCACGATGACCTCGATGCCTTCGCGGCCGCGCTCGAGCACGCGCGTCAGGCCGCCGGTCTTGCGCTCGAGATGAAAGCGCAGCGACAGCTCGTGCATGTGGACGAAGGTGATGGTCGCGAGCTTGCGCACCGCATGCATGGCGACGCGGGCAAAGATGCCGTCGCGCCATTGCGTCAGCACCGCCATGACGATGCGCATGACGCCGTAGCTCGCGGTCAGGAGCAGCGGCGACGCGATCACCCAGAGATGCCAGTTGCTGGCTTGCACTGGCGCGGTGTTGGCGCCGGTGAGCGCGTCGGTTGCCCATTTGAAGCTGAACGGCACCGTCAGCGTGATCAGCTTGGCGGCCAGCAGCAGCACCATCGACCAGACCACCCGCATCTTCAGGTCGTAACGGTCGCCCGGCCAGATATAGGGCCACAGATGCGCCAGCGTGCCCATCAGGGTGGCCCGCTCCAGCGGTCCGCCGGCAGGCTCGGGCACGTCGGCGACATCTGGCAAATGAGGTGGGCTCATCAAGAAACCTGAAGGCCCGCCGGATGCGGGCGCGTTGCGATTAACTGTTTTCGCTCGTCATATAGAAGCTTCCGGGGGCCAGCGCACCCCGCCAGATGGCGAATCCTCGATTGTTTGTCGCCATTTACCGGTAGATTTCCGGGTGACCCGAATCACCGATTGGGCTTGACGCCCCTTCGCTGCAATGCATCATGGCACCAATGAGCACGATCAAAACCGTCTGTGTCTATTGCGGCTCCGGTCCCGGAACCAATCCCCACTTCACCGAAGGCGCCAAGGCGTTCGGCAAGGCGCTCGCCGAGAACAACATCCGCCTGGTCTATGGCGGCGGCTCGCTTGGCCTGATGGGCTCGGTCGCGACCTCCGTGCTCGATCACGGCGGCACCGTCACCGGCATCATTCCTGAGTTCCTGCGGAAGCGCGAGAATGCGCTGACCCGCGTGCAGGAAATGATCGTCACTCCCGACATGCACGAGCGCAAGCGGCTGATGTTCGAGCGCTCCGACGCCTTCGTGGCGCTGCCGGGCGGCGTCGGCACGCTGGAGGAGCTGGTCGAGCAATTGACCTGGAAGCAGCTCGGCCGTCACGCCAAGCCCGTACTGCTCGCCAATTTCGACAATTTCTGGGAGCCGCTGTTCTCGCTGCTGTCGCATATGCGCCAGACCGAGTTCATCCGCGCCGGCCTTTCGGTCGACATCCTCAAGGCCGATCGCGTCGAGGAGATCTTGCCGAAGCTGAAGGCCGCCGTGGCACAGCTCGCCGAGGCGGAAAAGCAGCTCTCCCCGGACGTCGCGCGCAAGCTCTGACGCCCTACTCGTTCGGAAACGTCACCGCCTCGATCCGGTTACCATCGGGATCGACGACGAAGGCCGCATAGTAGCGCACGCGGTCGTGCGGGCGAATGCCCGGCGCGCCGTCGGATGCACCGCCGCTTACAAGCGCGGCTGCATGAAACGCATCGACCTCGGCGGTTGTCTTCGCCCGCAGGCAGATGTGCACGCCGCTCTCCGGCGGCACAGGCGGCATCGCCTCGCGCAGATTGATCCAGAATTCGGGATAGGCCTTGCCGAAGCCGACCGTGCGCGGTCGCGTGACGAGGCGGGTGAGGCCAAGGGCGGCGAGCGTGGCTTCATAGAACCTTGCGGAGCGTTCGAGCTCGCTGACGCCGACGGAGATGTGGTCGATCATTGCTAGCGCTCCGCTCTCTCCTCGTCATTGCGAGCGAAGCGAAGCAATCCAGAGTCTTTCCGCGGAGACAGCCTGGATTGCTTCGCTTCGCTCGCAATGACGGTGTCTAATGGCAACATCTATGCCGGCGCACCCGATTTCACGAGCTTGTAGATCACCGAATCCATCAGCGCCTGGAACGAGGCGTCGATGATGTTCGGGGACACGCCGACCGTGGTCCAGCGATCGCCATTCTCATCCTCGCTCTCGATCAGGACGCGCGTGACCGCGCCGGTGCCGCCGTTGAGGATACGCACGCGGTAGTCGATCAGCGTCAGGCCCTCGATGTACTTCTGATACTTGCCGAGATCCTTGCGCAGCGCGACGTCGAGCGCGTTGACGGGGCCGTTGCCTTCGGCAGCCGAGATCAGATGCTCGCCGGCGACGTCGACCTTGACCACGGCCAACGCGACAGTGACGCGCTCGCCAAGGGCGTTGTAACGCTGCTCGACATTGACGTCGAACTGCTCGACCTCGAAATATTGCGGGACCTTGCCGAGCGTACGGCGCGCCAACAGATCGAACGAGGCGTTGGCGGATTCGTAGGCGTAGCCGGCCGCCTCGCGCTCCTTCAATTCCTCGACCAGCCGCGTCAGCTTCGGATCGCTCTTCTCGTAAGCGATGCCCGCCCGATCGAGCTCGGCCATGACGTTGGAGCGGCCGGCCTGGTCGGACACCAGCACCTTGCGATGATTGCCGACGGTCTCCGGCAGCACATGCTCATAGGTCTGCGGATCCTTCATCACGGCGGAGGCGTGAATGCCGGTCTTGGTGACGAAGGCGCTCTCGCCGACATAGGCCGCATGCCGGTTCGGCACGCGGTTGAGCATGTCGTCGAGCGTGCGCGAGACTTTGACGAGCGTCGCCAGCTTCTCCGGCGTGACGCTGATTTCGAAGGCGTCCGAAAACTCCTTCTTCAATTTCAGTGTCGGAATCAGCGAGCAGAGGTTGGCGTTGCCGCAGCGCTCGCCGAGTCCGTTCAGCGTGCCCTGGATCTGCCGTGCACCGGCGCGCACCGCGGCCAGCGAATTCGCAACCGCCTGCTCGGTGTCGTTATGGGCGTGGATGCCGACGTGGTCGCCGGGGATGTGTTTGGTCACCTCGGTGACGATGGCCTCGATCTCGTTCGGCATGGTGCCGCCATTGGTGTCGCACAGCACCACCCAGCGTGCGCCGGCCTCATAGGCGGCCTTGGCGCAGGCGAGCGCGAAGCTCGCATCTTCCTTGTAGCCATCGAAAAAGTGCTCGCAGTCGAGCATCACCTCGCGGCCGGCAGCCTTTGCGGCTGCGACGCTGTCACGGATCGAGGCGAGGTTTTCCTCCTTCGTCGTCTCAAGCGCAACGCGCACCTGATACGCGGAGGACTTTGCCACGAAGCAGATCGCGTCCGCCTTCGCTTCCAGAAGCCCGGCGACGCCGGGATCGTTGGAGACCGAGCGCCCTGCCCGCCGCGTCATGCCGAAGGCGGTGAAGCGCGCATGGTTGAGCTTCGGCTTGCTGCCGAAGAATTCGGTGTCGAGCGGATTGGCGCCGGGATAGCCGCCCTCGACATAGTCGATGCCGAGCTCGTCGAGCATCGCCGCGATGACCTGCTTGTCGGTCAGTGTGAAGTCGACGCCGTTGGTCTGCGCACCGTCGCGCAGCGTGGTGTCGAACAGATACAGACGCTCCTTGCTCATTGCAGCGCTCCCGATGCGGGGCCGGTGCCGAACGTCTTCTGCATGGTGGTGTTGGCGAGCCACTCGTCGTTGACGGTGATGCTATTGCGCTGCATGGCGACATAACCGCGCTTGGCGAAGAAGCCTTCCGCGGTATCGCTGGCGTCGACCGTCAGCTTCTCAGCGCCACGGCCGCCGGCGAGCTTTTCCAGCGCATCGACCAGCATGGTCGCGATGCCCTGCCGACCCACGGCCGGATGCACATAGAGCATGCGGATGTGATCCTTGCCGCGCAGCGACGCGAAGCCGACGGGCGAGCCGTCCAGCGTGGCGATCAGCGTCAGGTCGGCCGCAAGCCGCTTGCCGAACTCTTCGTCGTCGGCCGCCGCCATCCAGGCCTCCTGCTGCGCCTCGCTGTAGTCGTCGCCGGTCAGCTCCTGGACCGCCGCGGTGAAGATCGCGGCCAGCATCGGAACGTCAGCCGGCAAAAACGGCCGCAAGCCGGGCTTGGGATGCGCTTGTGCCATCACGCGAGCTCCCAGGTCGTCACCGGCTTGCCGTCGGCGTCCTTGCCGTCCTTGATCACCACGCCCTTGACCGCGAGTTCGTCACGAATGCGATCGGACTCCTTGAAGTCCTTTCGCGCGCGCGCAGCCGTGCGCTCTGCGATCAGGCGATCGATCTCGCCAGCGTCGACGCCGCTCGCCTTCCGTTTCCGGCCCTCCCATTGCGCGACGCTCTCGGACAGGAAGCCCAGCAGACGCAGCGATGCGGAAAGGCCGGCCGCGTCGGACGAATTGCGCAGACCATGCAGAGCCGCGATCGCCTGCGGCGTGTTGAGGTCGTCGAGCAAAGCGTCGACCACTGACGTCGCCGGCTTGGACGGCGCCACATCGGCCGCAAAGCGATACCAGTCGTTGAGCGTCTTGGCGCTCTCCTCCAGCGACTTCATGGTCCAGTCGATCGGCGAGGTGTAGTGCGTCTTCAGCATGTTGAGGCGCAGTACCTCACCCGGCCAGTCCGCGAGCAGCTCGTGGATGGTGATGAAGTTGCCGAGGCTCTTCGACATCTTCTCGCTCTCGACCTGCAGGAAGCCATTGTGCATCCAGTAGTTCGCCATGCGCTGCTGGTGGAAGGCGCAGCAGGTCTGGGCGACCTCGTTCTCGTGATGCGGAAACACGAGATCGATGCCGCCGCCATGGATGTCGAACTGCTCGCCGAGATGCTTCCAGGCCATGGCCGAGCACTCGACGTGCCAGCCCGGGCGCCCCTCAGCCTTGATCCCGGCCGGCGACGGCCAGGACGGCTCGCCGGGCTTCGACGGCTTCCACAGCACGAAGTCGGTAGCGTCGCGCTTGTAGGGCGCGACATCGACGCGGGCGCCGGCGATCATCTCGTCCAGCGAGCGCTTCGACAGTGCGCCATAGCGCGGCAGTTCGGAGTTGGCCGCGTTCATCGCCTGCGGCGAGAACAGCACGTGGTCCTCGGCGGCATAGGCAAAGCCGCCGGCAATGAGCCGTTCGATGATCTCGCGCATCTCGCCGATATGCTCGGTCGCGCGCGGCTCGACGCTCGGCCGGAGCGCGCCAAGCGCATCGACGTCGGCGTGAAACTGTTGGCCGGTCTGCTCGGTGACCTTTCGGATCGCCTCGTTCAGCGGCAGGCCGGGAAAATCCCGCGCGGCGCGGTCGTTGATCTTGTCGTCGACGTCGGTGATGTTTCGGACGTATGTGACGTGCGCCTCGCCATAGAGATGGCGGAGCAGGCGAAACAGCACGTCGAACACGATCACCGGCCGCGCATTGCCAATATGGGCGAAGTCATAGACGGTCGGTCCGCAGACATACATGCGGACGTTCTTCGCATCGAGCGGCACGAAGGCGCGCTTTTCCCGGCTCAGCGTATCGTAAAGACGCAATTCCATATGGACACCCGTCGGCTGTTGGCCGGGCGTCCAGTGCTCTCAATGTGGTTGAGAAAAGACGGCTCCAGCCAGCGAATCGCTAGCTCGTAATCTCGCGGCAAATAATGCAGATGGCGAGGAGACCGTTCATGCGACGACATATGGGCCACGAAGGCGGCTTTCGTCAAGAGAGCCGCGAAAATGCCGTTTTTATCTCCGCAATGCGCGGTCGCCCTGCCTTGATGGTTCGTCATCCTTAACCTTTTGAGTTCAATTTGGAACCCGGCGGTCCCCCCAGCCCCGGTGCACCCATGCGATCCCTGCTCGCGCTCGTCTCCTGTGCCTCTATTCTCGCGGCATCCAGCGCTTTCGCCGAGACCCGCGTGTTCATCATCGCCAATCAGGCCGACGGCTATGGCGTCGACCAGTGCCTGGCCAAGGGCGAGAAATGCGGCGCGCAGGTCGCCCGCACCTACTGCCAGTCACGGGACTTTGCGCAGGCATCGGCCTACCGCCGGGTCGATCCCGACGAAATTACCGGCTCTGTCCCCAAATCCGGCGCAAACTGCTCCCATGGCCATTGCGACGAATATGTCGCAATCACCTGCCAGCGCTGAATTCGCTCGGAACTGGCGGACCTTAGGACCCGTTTACGGCCCCTGAAACGACGTGACGCTGCCGCTGGAAGCGGCTATTGGAGGGCGCGCTTCGGCCTCCCAAATCACGCTAGGCCGTGACCTCGCTAGAATGGCGGATATGCCTGAATTTTTGTCTCTGCCCCGTCCCCGCTCCCTCCTTGCCTGCACCGTGCTTCTGAGCGCGATTGTGCTCGCCACTGACGCCTTTGCACAGGCCGGCCCCCCCGGCGCGCCGCCGCCTCCGCCCGCCCAGGGCGGCCTTGGGCCGAACCCGATGTGCGCACGGTTGGAAGGACAGCTCGCCGCGCTCAACGGTGGCGCCAGCGGCGACCCCGCACGCGACGACCAGATCCGCCGCTACCAGGATTCCCAGGCCAAGCAGCAGGCCGAGCTCGATCGCGTCACCATGCAGGCCAAGCGCATGGGCTGCGATTCCTCCGGCTTCTTCTCGCTGTTCAACGGCCAGTCGGCGCAATGCGGCCCGGTCAACACCCAGATCCAGCAGATGCGCGCCAATCTGGACCAGATCACCGGCAATCTCGAACGCCTCCGCGGCGGTGCCGGCGGCAGCCCTGAGCGCGACAGCCAGCGCCGCTCGGTGCTGATTGCGCTCGGGCAGAACAATTGCGGCCCGCAATATGCGAATGCCGCGCAATCGCAGGGCGGCAACTTCCTGAGCAATCTGTTCGGCGGCAACAACGCCAACAACCCGCCGGGCCCGCCGCCCTCCGATCTCGGCGGCCCGCAATCCGGCACCTTCCGCACGGTGTGTGTGCGCACCTGCGACGGCGCCTATTTCCCGATCTCGTTTGCGACCGTGCCGGCGCGCTTCCCCGATGACGAGAGGACCTGCAAGGCGCTGTGCCCGGCAGCCGAAGCCGTGCTCTACGCCCACCGCAATCCTGGCGAGGACATGAGCTCGGCGGTCTCCATCAGCGGCCAGCCCTACACGGCGCTGCCGACCGCCTTCAAATTCCGCAGCGAGTTCAACCCGTCGTGCTCGTGCAAAGCGGCGGGCCAGACCTGGGCCGACGCGCTGAAATCGGCCGACGACAAGGCGGCCGCCGAGCAGCAGGGCGACATCATCGTCACCGAAGAGAGCGCCAAGAAGATGCAGCAGCGGCAGCTCACCAAGGGCGCGCCGGCGAATGCCAAGAAGGGCGCAGCTCCTGCGCCGACGACCGCGACTGCACCGGCCGCGACGCCGCCCGCGGATACGGGCACGGCGACGACCTCATCTGAGAACAAGCCAATTCGCTCGGTGGGCCCGAGCTTCCTGCCACAGCAGCAGAAGTAGGGTTCACCCCTCGAACGCGTCGATCGACGCCTTGCTGCCGCGCGAGACCAGCGTCTCGTCGGGCGCGGGCAACGCCTCGCCCCGGTCGCGAAAACGGTTGGTGATGGGATAGCGGCGGTCGCGGCCGAAATTCTTCCGCGTCACCTTCACGCCCGGCGCGGCCTGGCGGCGTTTGTATTCGGCGACGTTGAGGAGATGGTCGATGCGGCTGACGATCTCGCGGTCGAAGCCCGCGGCGATGATCTGGTCGAGCGGCTCCTCGCGTTCGACCAGACGCTCCAGGATCGCATCGAGCACCTCGTAGGCCGGCAGCGAATCCTGATCGGTCTGGTTCTCGCGCAGCTCCGCCGTCGGCGGACGCGTGATGATATCGGGCGGGATCACCTCGCCCGCCGGTCCGAGCGCGCCGTCGGGCTTCCATGAATTGCGCAAGCTTGCCAGCCGGAACACCTGCGTCTTGTAGATGTCCTTGATCGGATTGAAGCCGCCATTCATGTCGCCATAGAGCGTGGCATAGCCGACCGACATTTCCGACTTGTTGCCTGTCGTCACCACCATCAGCCCGGTCTTGTTGGAGATCGCCATCAGCAGCGTGCCGCGGGTACGGGCCTGAAGGTTTTCCTCGGTGATATCTGGCGGCAGGTTTTTGAACATGCCGGACAGGATGGTCTCGAACCCGCCCACCGCTTCCGCGATCGGCAGCACCTCGTAGCGGATGCCGAGATGGCCGGCGAGCTCGCCCGCGTCGGCAATCGAGTGTGCTGCGGTGTAGCGATAAGGCAGCATCACGCCGTGCACCTGGTCGGCGCCCAGCGCGTCAACCGCGATCGCCGCACACAGCGCGGAATCGATGCCGCCGGAGATGCCGAGCAGCACGCCGGGAAAGCCGTTCTTGGTGACGTAGTCGCGCAAGCCGAGCACGCAGGCCGCATAATCGGCCTTGTCACCCTCGGGCTGCTCCACGATCGGACCCGTACAGCGCCAATCGCCGCCGTTTCTGATGAAGCGCAAGGTCGTGACGCTCTCCGCAAAAGCCGGCAGTTGCGCGGCGAGCGAGAGATCGCCATTGAGCGCGAACGACGCGCCGTCGAACACGAGTTCGTCCTGGCCGCAAACCTGATTGAGATAGACCAGTGGCAGGCCGCTTTCAGTGACCCGCGCGACCGCCACCGACAGACGCACATCGTTCTTGTCGCGGGCATAGGGCGAGCCGTTCGGCACCAGAATGATCTCGGCGCCGGTCTCGGCCAGCGTCTCGACCACGTTCTCATAATCCTCGGACTCTTCCAGCCAGATGTCCTCGCAGATCGGCACGCCGATCCGCACGCCACGCACGGTGACGGGGCCTGCCGCCGGCCCGCGCGCAAACAACCGCTTCTCGTCGAACACGCCGTAATTCGGCAAATTGCATTTGAAGCGAAGCGCCGCGATGCGCCCGCCGTCGAGCAGCGCGCAGGCATTATAGAGCTTGCCGTCCTCGACCCAGGGCGTACCGACCAGCAGCGCCGGGCCGCCGTCGGCGGTTTCGCGCGCGAGCGCTTCGATTGCGGAACGGCAGGCGGCCTGGAAGGCCGGCTTCTGCACCAGATCTTCCGGCGGATAGCCGGCGATGAACAATTCCGAAAACAGCACGAGATCGGCGCCATCGGCGATGGCTCGCGAGCGTGCCGAGCGAACCTTCGCGGCATTGCCCTCGATGTCGCCCATGGTCGGATTGAGCTGGGCCAGCGTGACCGCGAATGCGTTGAGACGTTCGGTCATCGCGTGCTCTCCGTCACCTCTCCCGAAGGGAGAGGTCGGATTGCATCGGAGATGCAATCCGGGTGAGGGGTTACGGTATCTCGTGGGACCTGAGCCCCCTCACCCGATTTGCGCTCGACGATGCTGCGCATCGCGAGACGCAAACCGACCTCTCCCCGTTGGGGAGAGGTGAAGGGGCCTCGGGCACCGACGCTCAATCGATAATCTCCGCGAGCTAGAGAAACCCCAGACGCTCGATGATCGCGATGATCCAGAACGCACCGGCCATCAGCAGCGCAACGCCGACCGCGGCCGAGCCCATGTCCTTGACCCGGCCGATCTGCTTGTCGTGATCCATGGTCAGGCGGTCGGCGAGCTTCTCGATCGCGGTGTTGAGCAGCTCGACCACCAGCACGAAGGCGACAGAACACACCAGCTCGACCGCGCGCGTCGCACTGGCGGCGACGAACCACGCCACCGGCAGCGACAGGATCAGCGCAAAGATCTCCTCGCGGATGGCCTGTTCCGAGCGGAACGCAAAGGCCACACCGTTGCGGGAGTTGATCGTGGCCTTCCAGATCCGCAGCAAGGTTTTAGAGCCCCGCTGCGGCCGGCATCGGCCTGACCTTGCCGGCGCGTTCCTGCTTCAGCAGCTCGGCGACCAGGAAAGCCATGTCGATGGATTGCTCGGCATTGAGGCGGGGATCGCAGACCGTGTGGTAGCGGTCGTTGAGATCCTCGTCCGTGATGGCGCGCGCGCCGCCGATGCATTCGGTGACGTCCTGGCCGGTCATCTCCAGATGCACGCCACCGGCATGCGTCCCTTCCGCGGCGTGGATGGTAAAGAACGACTTCACCTCCGACAGCACGCGGTCGAACGGCCGCGTCTTGTAGCCTGACGTGGAGGTGATGGTGTTGCCGTGCATGGGATCGCATGACCAGACCACCACTTTGCCCTCGCGCTTCACGGCGCGGATCAGGCCCGGCAGATGATCGGCGACCTTGTCGGAGCCGAAGCGGTTGATCAGCGTCAGCCGACCCGGCTCGTTGTCGGGGTTGAGCACGTCGATCAGCTTCAACAGCTCGTCCGGCTTCAGCGACGGGCCGCACTTCAGGCCGATCGGGTTCTTGATGCCACGGAAATATTCGATGTGACCGTGATCGAGCTGGCGGGTGCGATCGCCGATCCAGATCATGTGGCCCGAGGTCGCGTACCAGTCGCCGGTCGTGGAATCGACGCGGGTCATGGCCTGCTCGTAGCCGAGCAGCAACGCCTCATGGCTGGTGTAGAAATCGGTGGCGCGCAGCTCCGGATGGCTTTCGAGATCGAGGCCGCAGGCGCGCATGAAGTTGAGCGCGTCCGAGATGCGGTCGGCCAGCTCCTTGTAGCGGCGGGACTGCGGGCTATCCTTGAGGAAGCCGAGCATCCATTGATGCACGCTGCCGAGATTGGCAAAACCGCCGGTTGCGAAAGCGCGGAGCAGGTTCAGCGTCGCGGCCGACTGGCGATAAGCCATCAGCTGGCGCTGCGGATCGGGCACGCGCGCTTCCTTGGTGAAGGCGATGTCGTTGACGATGTCGCCGCGATAGCTCGGCAGCTCGACGCCGTTGACCTTCTCGGTCGGCGACGAGCGCGGTTTTGCAAACTGGCCGGCGATGCGGCCGACCTTCACCACCGGCACCGCGCCGGCATAGGTCAGCACGACAGCCATCTGGAGCAGCACGCGGAAGAAGTCGCGGATGTTGTTGGCGCCGTGCTCGGCAAAGCTCTCGGCGCAATCGCCGCCCTGCAGCAGGAAGGCATCGCCAGCCGCTACCCGGGCCAGCGCCTTCTTCAGATTGCGCGCCTCGCCGGCAAACACCAACGGCGGAAAGGTTGCAAGCTGCGCCTCGACGTCGGCCAACGCCTTGGCGTCGGGATAATCGGGCACCTGTAGCACCGGCTTGCTGCGCCAGGACTCGGGCGTCCACCGCTCGGACATCGCAATCTCTCCGTGAAGCAAAAAGTGCAACCTGATCTGTGGGTTGCGAGGGCCGCCTTATACACAGGCTGGCACGACATCGCCAGTTGTAAATCCATTTCGCAATGCAAACCCTTGCGGGCAAAGCGGAATTCGCATTTGCTAGGGGTGGCAGAGGAAACCGGCAAGACAGCTTCCACCCATGGACGCGGCACGGGACGACGTTTTCATCGACGAGATCAGCTTCCCGGCGACCGACGGGTATGCGCTGACCGGCACCCTGTTCCTGCCCCGCGGCGCCAAGCGCCATGCCGTCCTGATCAACTCGGCAACCGCCGTCCCGCGAAAAATCTATCGCGGCTTCGCCTCCTATCTCGCCCATCGCGGCTGCGCGGTGATGACCTATGACTATCGCGGCATCGGCGACTCCCGGCAGCCAGCCATGGTCGGCTACAACCAGCCGAAATCGCTGGTCGGGTTCAAGGCCTCGATGTCGGACTGGGCCGCGCAGGACGTCACCGCCGCGGTGCGCTGGATGCGCGAGCGCTACAATACGTTGCCCCTCGCCTATATCGGCCACTCCTACGGCGGCCAGGCGCTCGGGCTGATCGAAAACAACAGCGAGATCTCGCGCGCCGCGTTCGTGGCCTCGCAGGCCGCGACCTGGCGGCTGATGACGTCGCCGGAGAAGTACCGCGTCTTCGCCTTCATGAACTTCGTCGGCGTGCCGCTGGTCCACGCGCTCGGCTACGCGCCGGGCTGGGTCGGCATCGGCGAGGATCTGCCCAAGGGCGTCTTCCTGCAATGGGCCGATTGGGTCTCGAGCCCGCGCTATCTCTTCGATTCCAAACTGCCGGCGCTGGAGAATTTTGCGAAGTTCAAGGGTGAGCTGCGCGCGCTCTGCTTCTCCGACGATCCCTGGGCAACGCGACCGGCGGTCGAACTGCTCACATCGGGCTTCACGGCGATCAAGCCGGAGGTGCTGACGGTGAAGCCGTCCGACGTCGGCGCCAAGGCGATCGGCCATTTCGGCTTCTTCCGCCCCGAGCACCGCGACACCCTGTGGCGCGGCGTGGCGGAATGGATCCAGGGAGAGTGAGGGTCAGACGGTCGCCGCGGGCAATTTGACGACGACGCGCAGGCCGGTTCGCCCGGCCTCCGTCATGTTTACGGCTTCAATCGACCCGCCCAGCCGATCGACGATCCGCTTCACGATCGCGAGGCCCAGTCCCACACCCTCACCTTCCGGTCGCTGCCCTCGGAAGAACGGCTCAAAGATCCGGTCGATCTCGTCGGCGGAAACACCGGGCCCGGTGTCCTCGATTTGCAGCATACAGGTCGCACCGTCCTGGTAGATCGCCACATCGATCCTGCCACCTTCCGGCACGAACCGGAGCGCGTTGTCGATGAGATTACGGATCATGGCGCTGAGCATGACGGGCTCACCGCGCACCGGTACAGGCTCGGCTCGTGCGAAGCCGAGATCTACGCCACGTCTGATCGCCTCCCGCAACAGATCGGCAATCACCCCTCTCGCCGTACGATCAAGCTCCACGACCTCCCATTGGGCGCGATCGGAGGGCGTTGCGTCATGCCGTGCCAGGGCCAGCAACTGCTCCAGAAGATGCTTGCTGCGGCGCATACCCTGCCGAAGTACCGCAAGGCGTTCGCGTGCCGCAGGCGGCAGGTCGACCTGATCGAGATTCTCGGCCTGCAGGCTCAGTGCCGTCAACGGCGTCCGCAGTTCGTGCGCAGCATCGGCGATGAACCTGCGCTGCTGCTCCATCATGTCGTGCACGCGGCGCAACAGGCCGTTAATCGAGGATACGAACGGGTTGAGTTCGCTCGGGAGGTCGTGAAGCGGGAGCGCCGTCATGTCATCCGCGGGCCTGGCATCGAGTTCGTCTGCCAGACGCACCATCGGGCGCAGCGATCTCGCGATGACGAAGGCGATCACCAGCATCAGGCAGGGGATGAGCGCTGCGATCGGAAGCACGGTGCGGAACGCCATGTCGCCCGCGATCTCATCACGAACACCCGTGCTCTGCGCCACCGCAAAGCGGCTGCCGTCGGACCGCGTCCGCAGCACCACGCGAACCGGCCTTCCCTTTCGCGTTGCGTCCCGCATCCCGTCCTGAAGCCGCCACAACTGACGCTCCTCGGGCGTGCCTTGTGGCGTCTTGCCCAATTCCATTAGCCAGACTTCGGCGTCCTCATCGACCCCATGGAGGTCTTGAGTTCCCGTGAGACCACCGCTCTGAACGAGACCCGCGATCTGGATCAGGACGGAGTCCTGCGTCTCGATGGCTTCGTCGAATGCCCACCGGTGCGCAAACACGCCTCCGACAAGGCCAGTCAACACGACAACCGTCGTCAAGCTGATGAACAGCCGGCCGCGCAGCGACTTGATCATGGCGCGCGATCCACCATCCATCCCATGCCGCGCACGTTACGGATCGCCTCCGTGCCGAGCTTCCTTCGGATGCTGTGGATCAGGAATTCGACCGCATTGCTTTCGACCTCCTCGTTCCAGCCGTAAAGCTGCCGCTCGAGTTCGCTCCGCGACAGGATGGTACCGGGCCGCGTCAGCAAGGCCTGGAGCAGCGCGAACTCGCGCGCGGTCAGAATGGTCGTCTGGCCATGCAGCGAGGCCTCGCGGGTCGCGGGATCGAGACTGAGCTTGCCGTTGCCAAGCACGGCAGGCGCACCGCTGCCCTCTCGGCGCGTCACGGCGCGCATCCGCGCCAGCAGCTCACGGATCTCGAACGGCTTGACCAGGTAGTCGTCCGCGCCGAGATCGAGCCCCTCGATCCTGTCGTCGAGCGCATCGCGCGCGGTCACGATGATGATAGGAAACTTGCGGCCGTCAGCACGCAACCGCCGCAGAATATCGCGACCATCGGTATTCGGCAGACCGAGATCGAGCAGCAGCACCTCGTAGGATTCACTTGCCACGGCAAGCAGCGCGGTCTCGCCGTCTCTGACCCAGTCGACGGCATAGGCGGCATCCTTCAGCGCCTGCTCGACGGCCGCTCCAACCATCCTGTCGTCCTCAATCAGCAACACTCGCAAAGCGCGATCCTCAAAACTGCCGGCCATTCGGCCGTCAAAATCATGGTGGTCCCGACTTAGCGCAGAGTTAGGAAGCCCCAGCTGGCCCAAATTGCGGCGAAGACCGCCCTGCCTGGAAATTTCCGATCGCTAAGCCGGACCTAAGTCGCCTGCGCGACGGTCCGACATCGTTTCGGCGTTGGGAGATTTGGGCATGTCGCAATATTCAGGCTTTGGCGCAAGGCAGATGCTGAACAAGGTTCCAGAGGTCACCGCGATCTTCTGGGTCATCAAGATCCTCTCGACCACGGTCGGCGAGACCGGCGCCGACTATCTTGCGGTACATGTCGGCCTCGGCGCGAGCGTAACCGCGATCTGCATGACCGGTCTGCTGATTGCCGCACTCCTCACGCAACTGAGCCGCCAGGTCTATGTGCCCTGGGTCTATTGGCTCACGGTCGTTCTCGTCAGCATCGTCGGCACACAGCTCACGGATCTCCTGACCGACAAGCTCGAGATCAGCCTCTATGTCAGCACGGCCGCGTTCGCCTGCGCGCTCGCGGTGACCTTTGCGGTCTGGTACGGCGTCGAGCGCACGCTGTCGATCCACAGCATCGTCACAACACGGCGCGAGCTGTTCTACTGGACGGCGATCCTGTTCACCTTCGCGCTCGGCACGGCCGCAGGCGATCTCGCCACCGAAGCACTCGGTCTCGGCTTCCAGCTCGGCGTCGCGGCCTTTGGTATGCTGATCGCTGCGGTGATGACGGCCTATAATTTCGGCGCAAATCCCGTCCTGACCTTCTGGCTCGCCTACATCCTCACCCGCCCGCTCGGCGCCTCACTCGGCGATCTGCTGTCGCAGTCGCGCGAGTATGGCGGCATGGGCCTCGGCACGATCCAGACCAGCATCGTCTTCCTGACCGTGATCGTCGGCCTCGTCGCCTGGGTGACATTCGAGGGCGACGGCAGGCGCCGCGCAGATCCGGCGCAGTAACTTCAACCACAGCTTCAACGCATCCTGCATGGACGCAGGAGCCACACCAGGAGAGACCGATGAAACTCATCCCCGCCCTTGCCGTTTGCCTCGTGACGACCTTCTCCGGCGAACCAAACATGCATGCAAGTCAGCACATCACCTTCGTGCCGCTCGCGGAAGCCGCGACCGCAAAGCTTGGCGACCTCACGCCATTCCGCAGCATTGTCGTCGATGTCGCCGCGCTGGTCGACAAGGGCGACCTTCCCGGCGCCAGGACAAGGATCAAGGACCTCGAGACCAAATGGGATGAGGCCGAAGCCGGATTGAAGCCGCGCGCGGCGGCCGACTGGCACACGGTCGACAAGGCGATCGACCGCGCGCTGGAGGCGCTGCGTGCGGGCACGCCGGATGCCGCAAAATGCAAGCAGGCGATCACCGATCTGCTCGCGATCATGGATAGCGTCGCGAAGGCCTGAGGCAGCAACGAGGACACCATGCAAGATTACGCAAAGAGCGACCTCGTCAGCGAAAGCAAGGTCCCGGAAGTGACGCTCGGCTTCTGGATCATCAAGATCGCCGCCACGACGCTGGGCGAGACCGGCGGCGACACCGTCACGATGACGCTGAACTGGGGTTATCTCGCCGGCACGTTCCTGTTCCTGGCGGCGATGATCGTCCTGGTCGCCGCACAAATCCAAGCGCGCAAGTTCAATCCAACGCTGTACTGGGCGACCATCGTGGCCTCGACCACCTTCGGCACCACGATGGCCGACTTCGCCGATCGTTCACTTGGCATTGGATACACCGGCGGCTCGACGCTCCTCCTCACCTGCCTCGTGCTGGTGCTCGGCCTCTGGTATCGCGCCGAGGGAACGATCTCGGTCAACAGCGTCAGCACGCCGCGCGTCGAGGCCTTCTATTGGGGCGCAATCACGTTTTCGCAGACACTTGGCACCGCGCTCGGCGACTGGATCGCAGATACCG
Source organism: Bradyrhizobium rifense (assembly GCF_008123425.1). Taxonomy (GTDB): domain Bacteria; phylum Pseudomonadota; class Alphaproteobacteria; order Rhizobiales; family Xanthobacteraceae; genus Bradyrhizobium; species Bradyrhizobium rifense. The sequence goes on along the minus strand of NZ_VSSS01000013.1, from coordinate 82,902 downwards.
GCGACATGGGCTATCGCGGCGGCGCGCTGATCTTCGCTGCAGGATTGGCCGTCATCGCCGCACTTTATTTCTGGACGCGCGTCTCACGCGTCACGTTGTTCTGGGCCGCCTTCATCCTGACGCGACCGCTGGGCGCGACCGTCGGCGACTTCCTCGACAAGCCGCTCGACCATGGCGGACTTGCCCTGAGCCGACCACTGGCCTCGGCCGTAATCGCGGCGTTCATGGTGGTCTGCCTCCTGCTGATCCCGCAACGCGCAGGACAGCATCCCGGCGCCCACTCGCTCAGCCGAACGTAAAGGCGTAGGCCTGCACGCCGGGATCGAGAAAGCGAATCTCGAAGGTGTGGTCGGCGACCGTGTCCGGCGTGCGGACGAGCTGATAGAGCCGCTGCGTCGTCACCACACCATTGCCGTCGGCATCCGCGTCCATGCCATGCGCGCTACCGGGCGGCTTGCCGTCGATGGTGATGCGGAAGCGGATGCTGGCGCCTTCGGTCGCGGGACCGAGCACCAGATGCAGGTCGCGGGCATGGAAACGATAGACGATGCTGCCGTCAGGCGCGTTGAGTTGCGCGCGCTCGGCACCGACGGTCCAGTTGCCGGTGAGTGACCAGTCGTTGAGCTGCGGCTCACCCGCGGCATAGACGTGGCTCTCATCCTTCGCCACGCCGCCGGGTGAGACGAAGTTTTCGCTGCGATCATAGCCGACATAAGTCTCGGGCGATTTGACGTCAGAGCCTTCCGAGGCCGCCGCCTCCGCGCCCGATGCCTTCACGGCAACGATGTCGGACGGGACGTTCTTGTTTCCAGCTTCAGCAAGCAGTGTCTGGATGACGCGCTCGGACTCCGCGTACTCGCCTTCACCAAAGTGATGGTGACGAACTTTCCCATTGGCATCGATGAAGTAATGTGCCGGCCAATACTGGTTCTCGAAGGAGCGCCAGATCTTGTAGTCGTTGTCGACGGCGACGGGATAATTGATCTTGAGCGTCGCAATCGCATTCTTGATGTTGTCGACGTTACGCTCGAACGCGAATTCGGGCGCGTGCACGCCGATCACCACGAGACCGCGATCGCGATACTTCTCCGCCCAGGCGCGGACATAGGGGATCGAGCGCAGGCAGTTGATGCAGGAATAGGTCCAGAAGTCTACTAGGACCACCTTGCCCTTCAGCTCCTCGAAGCTCAGCGGCGGCGAGTTCAGCCACTCCTGCGCACCGGCGAGCTTGGGATCGAGATCCTCGACCATGAGCAGATCCGACGCATTCTCGCCGACCGGCTTGGCCTGCATCGACGATCCCGTCATCGCGGTCTTCGCGTTCGGATGCAATTTGTCGAGCAGCGCCTGCTCCAGCGACGTTGTGCTGCCAACCGAGAGGTTGGTGAGGAAGCCGGTATCGAGGCCGAGCGAGATGGCGACGACAGCGGCAAGTACGGCCACGCCGACGCCGCGCCTGATCCATTCACCGGCACCGATCGAGCGCTTCATCGCCGCGAAGACGCGGCCGCCGACCAGCAAAGCCAGCGCCAGCGAGGTCGCAGCGCCCGCCGCATAGACCAGAAGCAGCAGCGCGGTTCCGGCGTTGGCGCCCTGAAGCGCGGCGCCGGTCAGGATCAGGCCCAGCACCGGACCCGCACAGGGCGCCCAGAGAAAGCCGGTCGCAATTCCGAGCACGAAAGGGGCGACAAGACTGTCCTCGCCCGGCTCACTGGCCGACTGCGACATCCGCGCGCCGACCGCCACCAGCGGCCGCATCAGGCGATCGGCCAATTCCGGAAACACCAATGTCAGGCCGAACAAGGCCAGCAGAATCAGCGCGGCGCCGCGCCCGTACTGATTGGCCGAGACGACCCAGCCACCCGCGACAGAGGCCAACGTCGCGACGACGGCAAACGCGAGCGACATGCCGATCAACATCGGCAGCCCGTTCCGCAAGAACGGCCGATCGGCGCGCGCCAGCACGAAGGGAATAACCGGGAGGATGCACGGGCTCACGATGGTCAGGACGCCACCGAGATAGGCCAGCAGATAGAGGATCATGAGCCCGCTCTTATCACCGCTCGATTGGGTCGATCTTCACAAGACCGTTTTCGGCCAGGATGTCTTGCCCCTTGTCCGACAACAGGAACAGCGCAAGGCGCGCAGCGGCCGGATGGTCCGTGAGCTGCACCAGTCCATAGGTTGCGACAACATCGATCTCCGGCGGCAGGCGTGACACCTTCAAGCCGGAAACCTCGCGCAAGGTCTGCTGCTGACCGCTGCAATAGACCAGCAGGAGATGGGCCTTGTCGGCAAGGAAGATGCTGGCGGCCGGCGAGTGCCCCTCAAGCGGCTTGATGGCGCCCGGGCCTCCGATCAGTTTCAGGGCCTTCTGGCTGAGCACGGCCTCAGCGCCGGCGCGGACCTTCTCCGCCCGCTTGAACACCGCAAACGCATAGTCACCGCCGGGATCGACGACCGGCGTCGATGTCGCCAGGCGCATCTTGGGGTCCAGCATCGTCTCCAGCGCATTGGCCTCGGTCAGCCCCACCGCCTCGCGGCTGAACAGGCAGAGATTGTTGCGCGCGAACGGGATCATCAAGGCCTGAGGCCGCTCGGCCGCCAGCCTGCGCGGATGCGCTGTGTCGGCCGACAGAAAAAGATCGGCGGCCCTTCTCGATCCGCTCGCGCAATCCGCCTGACGGCCCGAAGACGGGATCGGCGACTTGCGAGGCGTCGAGGCCTGCGGCCTTGATCGCCTGTTTCAGCGGAGCAACCAGACTGCCGGCGGCATAGACGCGGGCTGGCTCGGCGCGAGCCGCCGAAACACTGATCGCGAGGATCAACACGGAAATGATGGAAAGCGGTTGTCTCATGGATGCCAGCCTATCTCTTCTATCGCGAGCCGCCGAGCCCAGCCGCCGGCTCCCGACGCTACCGTCGCCGCTTGACGGGCCTTCCGGCCGGAGGCCCCGTCTCGATCAATTTTGCGGTGCACGCGTTGCAGATCAGCGCACATTCGTCCGAAACCAGACCGAGCCTGATGTCGAGGCCGATGCCGAGGTCCTGATCGGCGAGGCCTGCGATCATCCCGTTGCAACTCAAGCACCTGCGCGGCGCCTCGACGCTGCGGTTGTCGTCGCCCATCGGCGCAACGTGACGGGACATCGTGGGTCCTCTTCGATTCCGGCCGGCGGCCTTCGTATCGCTATATTTACTGGTATATATCGAACGGGGCAAGGCGGACCGGGGAGGAGCAAAAGGATCCGCCAGCTGCACGCGACAAAACGGCCGACAAAGCTCGCCTCTGAAGAATAGTCCCTTCTTATTCGTCAGGAATCGCAATCATGAAAAAATACGACAATGCCTTGCGCTCGCGCAGGCAGGGAGAAACGCTCACGACCGGTCGCGCCTTCGGTGCGGCCGCTGCTATCCTCGCCTCCTGCGTATTGACCGCAGGGCTTGCCCAAGCACAGAGCCCTACTCCGATCAACGTGCCCGACAAGAGCTTTCCCGAGAGCGTGACGGCAACCAGTGACGGCGCGCTCTATGTCGGCAGCTTCAACCATGGCGGGGTGACGCGGATCACGCCGACCGGCAAGGTCGACGCCTTCATCTCGCCCGGCGCCAATGGCAGCGGCTCGACACTCGGGGTGCTGGCCGACGAGAAGAGCGGTACGCTCTATGCTTGCTCGAACAATCTCGCGGGTCTCGGCCTTCCCAGCCCGGGCAGCGACAAGGGCGCGTTTCTGAAAACGTTCGACTTGCGCACGGGCGCGCCCAAAGGCAGCTTCGCGCTCTAGGACGAGAAGTCATTCTGCAACGACATCGCGGTCGGCGGTGACGGAACCGCTTACATCAGCGACTCCTTCGCGCCTTATGTCTACAGCCTCAAGCCCGGCGCGACCGCGCTCGAGGTCTGGGCGACGGATGCGGCGCTGGCACCAGCCAAGGACGGCGTCGGCCTCGACGGCATTGCCGTCGGTTCCGACGGCAATCTCTATGCGACGACCTTCATCCCTGGAAAATTGTTCCGGATCGCCGTCAAGGACGGCAAGGCCGGCGCCATCACCGAGCTGAAGCCGTCCAGCGCGCTCGACCACGCGGACTCGCTACGCGCATTCGGCAACGGCTTCCTTCTGATAGAGGGCGCCGGCCGTCTCGACAAGATCACGGTCAGCGGCGACGAGGCGCGGATCGAGGTGATCAAGGAGGGCCTCGCCGAGCCAGCCTCGGTTGCCCAGGTCGGCGATACCGGCTGGGTTGCAGAAGCAAAGCTGTCCTACCTCGTCGGCGAGAACAAAGCCAAGGACCCCGGCCCGTTCACGCTGAAGCCCATCGCACTGCCGAAGTGACGCGTTCCCGAACGCGCAGCGCAGCAAATGGCGCTGCGCGTTCATACCGCGCGGCAGCACGTCATATTTGATCGCATATAGCGTTGACGAACCATCCCGCCGAGCGCAGAGTTCGCGCGGTTTCGCCGGGATGATCCAAAATCTCCCCTCGTTGCTGAAGCGGCAAACGCTTCGGCCCGGCCGACTTTGCGCCGTGGTGCTCCGCCGCAATCGGAGCGCCCGATCGACGATGTGCGAGACCGCATAGCTCAAGGCGCAGAGAACGCCGATCAATCCACGGAGGAAATGCCATGTTCCAGCAAGCGCTCGACCAGGTTTCGAAAACACTGCTGATCCGCGAACACTACGACAATTTTATCGGCGGCAAATGGGTTGCTCCCGTTGAAGGCAGGTATTTTGACAATCCGAGCCCCATCACCGGCAAGAAGCTCTGCTCGGTTCCCCGCTCCACCGCCGCCGACATCGAGCTGGCACTCGATGCCGCACACAAGGCCAAGGACGCCTGGGGCAAGACCTCGGTGCAGGAGCGCTCGCGCATCCTGAACAAGATCGCCGATAAGCTCGAGTCCAATCTTGACCTGCTGGCGCTGATCGAGACCTTCGACAACGGCAAGCCGATCCGCGAGACCACGCATGCCGACATGCCGCTGGTGGTCGACCACTGGCGTTATTTCGCCAGCGTCGTGCGCGCCCAGGAAGGCGGCATCTCCGAGATCGACCACGACACCGTCGCCTATCACTATCACGAGCCGCTCGGCGTGGTCGGCCAGATCATTCCCTGGAACTTCCCGATCCTGATGGCGACGTGGAAGCTCGCTCCTGCCCTTGCCGCCGGCAATTGCGTCGTGCTCAAGCCGGCCGAACAGACCCCGCTTGGCATCCTCGCGGTGATGGAGCTGATCGCAGACATCCTGCCGCCTGGCGTCATCAACGTCGTCAACGGTTTTGGCATCGAGGCCGGCAAGCCGCTGGCCCAGAACAAGCGGATCGCCAAGATCGCTTTCACCGGCGAGACCACGACGGGCCGCATGATCATGCAATATGCGTCCGACAATCTCATTCCCGTGACGCTGGAGCTCGGCGGCAAGTCGCCGAACATCTTCTTCGCCGACGTCGCCGAACATGACGACGACTTCCTCGACAAGGCGCTCGAAGGCTTTGCGATGTTCGCGCTCAACCAGGGTGAGGTCTGCACCTGTCCGAGCCGCGTGCTGGTGCAGGAATCGATCTACGACAAGTTCATGGAGAAGGCGGTGGCCCGCACCAAGAAGATCAAGCAGGGCCACCCGCTCGATGCCTCCACCATGATCGGCGCGCAGGCCTCCAACGACCAGCTCGAAAAGATCCTGTCCTATCTCGACATCGGCAAGCAGGAAGGCGCGAAAGTGCTCACTGGCGGCAAGCGCGCGAAGATGGAAGGCGAGCTCGCCGATGGCTATTACGTCGAGCCGACGATCTTTGAAGGCCACAACAAGATGCGGGTATTCCAGGAGGAGATCTTTGGGCCGGTCGTATCGGTCGCCAAGTTCAAGAACGAGGAAGACGCGTTGTCGATCGCCAATGACACGCTGTACGGCCTCGGAGCCGGCGTCTGGACCCGCAACGGCAACCGCGCCTACCGGTTCGGCCGTGCCATCCAGGCCGGCCGCGTCTGGACCAATTGCTATCACGCCTATCCCGCGCATGCGGCGTTCGGCGGCTACAAGGCGTCCGGCATCGGGCGTGAGAACCACAAGATGATGCTGGATCACTACCAGCAGACCAAGAACGTCCTGGTCAGCTACTCGACCAAGGCGCTCGGCTTCTTCTGATCGGTCGCCGCCTGGCGCAGGTGCGGTTCAACGCACCTGCGCCGCCTTTTGTTTGCAGGAAGCTTATCATGGTCAATCGGGTCGAGATCACGCCGAAGGCAGCGGAGATCATCGCGCGCCTCAAGACCCAGCACGGCGCGCTGATGTTCCACCAGTCCGGCGGCTGCTGCGACGGCTCGGCGCCGATGTGCTATCCGGTCGGCGATTTCCGAGTCGGCCCGCAGGATGTGCTGCTCGGCAAGATCGCGGATTGCGAGTTCTATATCGGCGCTGCGCAATTCGAGTACTGGCAACACACCCAGCTCATTATCGACGTCGTGCCCGGCCGCGGCTCGGGCTTCTCGGCCGAGGCGCCCGAGGGCGTGCGGTTTCTCACCCGCAGCCGCGTCTTTGCCGATGAGGAAGTGGCGGAACTGGAAGCCGCAGGGCCGCCGGCGCGGGCGGCGTGATCACGACAAGCGCGGAAGGATGGCGCGGCACTCGTTGCGAAACTGCCGCGGGCTGACGCCGAAGGCGCGGCGGAACGCCCGACTAAAGCTGCTCGACTCCGAGAAGCCCCAGCGGAACGCGATCTCGGTGATGCTCTGGTCGCTGAGGCTCGGATCCGCCAGCGCCTTGCGGCAGTTCGCAAGCCGGCGGTCGCGGATGGCGTCGGCCACCGTCAGCCCCGTGGCGGAGCGAAACAGCTGCTGCAAATGGCCCGGAGAGAGCCCGACTGATCGCGCGACGTCTTCGACCGACAACTCGGCATCGTGCAGGTTGCGCGTGATCCAGGCGTCGGCGCGAACGACGTGGTCCGGCACGATCGCTCGACGCGCACGATCGCCACGCAACGTCGCACGCATCGCCAGCGACAGATGATCGATCGCGCAATTGGCCACGGCCGGCAGGAACGCGGGCTCGATCATGCCGGCGCAGCGTTCGAACGAAAGCAGGTTCTGGCGCGCAATCGCCGTCAAAGGCTGGCGGCCCGGAAGCGCGAGGCCGGCAAGATCGTTTCCACGCGGCGCGATATCGCGGAACAGCGGCTCCGGCATCCGCAAGATGCTTTGCCGGAAGGCTTGCGGAAACATCACCTGATACGGCCGAGATGTGTCCAGCAGCCCAATGTCGCCGGGTTCAAGTGTCGTCCGGCGGTCCCCTTGTGCGATCTCGCAGATGCCCTCCTCCTGGATCATCAACAGCCAGGCGCATTCGCTCCGATCGATCAATTGCCGCGTCCGCGTGACGAGCTGAGGGTCGGCCTCGACCTCGATCAGGTCGAAGTTCGGCAGGTGCGCCAAGGGAATGGATTGGGTGCGGATCGAGCCCGCATAAGGCCTGCCGTCGAGCAGCGCTTTCGCCTCGATCCCGGCAATGGTTCGGCACACGACGTCGTGCCAGAACGCGAGACGATCCGGCCCCGGCACCGAGCTGGTGCTGAGGGCGCTTCGAGCTATCGCGACGGCTCCGACCACATCCCCTCCCCGGCGACAGCCGGATGATTGAGGCGGCGACAGCAAATCACAGCCCCGGTTCGTTGTCGACGCGGGACCTGCGTTTCGGCCAACTCTGTCCGCGCTCCTGTCAAGACAACGGCCACCTGCGCGATGCAGCATCGTGACCGCCGAATTTTTGAGCATCCCATTTGGGTATCTCCTGGAGGATCGCATGAGCAAATCGTTCGAGATCGTCAACGGAACGCCGCACTACAATCTCTACATCGACGGCGAGTGGACCCGATCGCTGCGCAACGAGTCCACCGACAGCATGAACCCGGCGACCGGCGAGCTGTTCGCCCGCGTCCAGCAGGCCGGCAAGGCCGAGACCGAACGCGCGATTTCGGCGGCGCACGGCGCCTACAAGGCCTGGGCCGGCCTGCCCGTCAGCGCGCGCGAGGCGGTGTTCTTCAAGGCAGCCGACGTGCTCGCCGCCAAGGCCCAGGAGATCACCGACGTCCTGATCGCCGAATCCGGCTCCATCGCCGGCAAGTCCGGCTTCGAGGTCGGCTACTGCTTCGACCTGCTGCGGACGGCCGCGGCCGAGATGCGGCGTTCGCCCGGCGAGACCATGCCGCTGACCGCGCCCGGCCAGTTCGGCTTCACCGTGCGGCAGCCGCTCGGCGTCATCGCCGGCATCGCCCCGTTCAACGCGCCGTTTCTGCTCGCGATGAAGAAGGTCGTGATGGCGCTCGCCGCCGGCAACGGCTTTGTGCTCAAGCCCTCAGAGCTCACGCCGGTCACGGGCCTGAAGATCGCCGAAGTGTTCGACGAAGCCGGATTGCCGAAGGGCCTGCTCAACGTCATCCCCGGCCCGGCCTCCGAAATCGGCGCCACCATCTTCGCCGATCCGCGCGTGCGCATGATCACCTTCACCGGCTCGACCCAGACCGGCCGGCATCTCGCGGTGGAAGCCGCCAAGACGCTCAAGCGCTTCACGCTGGAAATGGGCGGCAAGAGCCCGCTGATCGTGCTCGGCGACGCCGACATCGACTATGCGGTGAAGGCGGCTGCCTTCGGCATCTTCTTCCACCAGGGCCAGGTCTGCATGGCCAACTCGCGCATCCTGGTCGAGGAGCCGATCTTCGACGCCTTCTGCGAGCGCTTTACGGCGGTGGCCAAGAGCCTGAAGGTTGGCGATCCCCGCGAGCCCGACACGGTGATCGGCCCGCTGATCCGCGGCACCCAATGCGCCGTGATCGACGGTCACGTCGAGGATGCCGTCGCCAAGGGCGCAAAGCTGCTCTGCGGCGCCACGCACAAGGATCAGTATTACTGGCCGACCGTGCTGAGCGGCATCACGCCTGATATGCGCATCTTCCACGAGGAGAGCTTTGGTCCGGTGACGTCGATCATCAAGATCAAGAGCGCCGAGGAAGCGCTCGAAATCGCCAACAACACGGACTACGGCCTGTCGGCTGGCGTCATCACCAACGATATGCAGAAGGCGCTCGATCTCGCGTTTGGCCTGGATTCCGGGATGGTCCACCTCAACGACTGCACCGTGTCGGACGAACCGCACGCGCCGTTCGGCGGCGTCAAGAACAGCGGCTTCGGTCGCGAGGGCGGCCGGTTCTCGATGGAGGAGATGACCGAGCTCAAGTGGATCACGGTGCAGCGGGGCCAGCGCGCCTTCCCGATGTGAACGTTTGATCCCACGGCCGGCCGCGCACAGATCGCGGCCGCGCCGGTTAGCGAATGATCGTCGTCAGCGACGAGTAGCGCTTGTTCGGCTTGGCTTCTGACGCCGAGAACTGCGCGAAGGCTTGGCTGACGCGGGTCGCCGGCGGGGTGTCGCTGGCAAAGCGGAATTCCTTCGGCTTCGGCGCGTAGAAGCTGGCGCTGTAATAAGCGTCGTCGAAGCGCGCCTCGCCGACGCCGAACACTGCGTCGCAGACGAACAGGAGCGCGTAGACTCCCGCGACCGCAGCGACGATCTCCTTGAGAATTGACATGCTGATGCCCCGCCCTTTTGCAGGCAGGATGCATGTCGGTTCCAAAGCGGAGGTTTAAGCCGCTTCGGTTCTTGTCCGCAGCGTTTGCCGCCGGTGAGCGGATTGCAGACAATTTTATCGATCTCGATAAAGAGAGCCCGCCTGACCGGGCGGATCAGGCGGGCTCCAGGATTGGCCGCTCGGGAGGTATCAGACGGCCAAATTCATCCAGATTGCCTTGGGCTCGGTGAAATTGTCGAGCGCTGCGGTGCCGTGCTCGCGGCCGAGGCCGGAGTCGCGCTCGCCGCCCCAGGGCAGGCGCACATCGGTGTAGCCATAGGTGTTCATCCAGACCGTGCCGGCGCGCGCCCGCTTGGCGAAACGCTGCAGCTTGCCGATGTCGCGGCTCCAGACGCCCGCGGCGAGGCTGTAGGCCGTACCGTTAGCTATCCGTAAAGCATCGGCTTCGTCCCTGAACTTGATGACGCTGACGACAGGGCCGAAGATTTCCTCCTGCGAGATCCGCATCTCGTGAGCGACATCTGCGAACACCGCGGGGCTGATGAAATAGCCGCGATCGCCGACCTTCTCGCCACCGGTGACGAGGGTCGCACCCTCCTTCTGTCCGATATCGACATAGTCGAGGATCGACTTCATCTGCTTCTCGGAGATGACAGGGCCAAGCGCCGTCTTGCGATCGAGCGGATCGCCGATTCTGATCGACTTCGCGCGCGCGGCGAGACGCTCGACGACTTCGTCATACGCCTTCTCCTGCACCAGCACGCGGGAGCCGGCCGAGCACACCTGGCCGGCATTGAAGAAGATGCCGGAGGCCGCAGCCTTGGACGCGGCCTCCAGATCGGCATCGTCGAAAATGACGTTGGCCGATTTGCCGCCGAGCTCGAGCGAGACCCGCTTGAAGTTGCTCGCCGCGCCCTTCATGATTCCGCGGCCCACGCCGGGCGAGCCGGTGAAGGTGACCTTGTCGACATCGGGATGGTTGACTAGCGCGTCACCAACGACGCGGCCCGGACCGGTGACGACATTGAAGACGCCCGCCGGCAGGCCCGCTTCGAGCGCAAGTTCGGCGATGCGCAGCGCCGACAGCGAAGTCAGCTCGGCCGGCTTCATCACGATGGTGCAGCCGCAGGCCAGCGCCGGCGCGAGCTTCCACATGCCGATCATCAACGGGAAATTCCACGGCACGATCGCCGCGACCACACCGACCGGCTCGCGTACGGTGTAGGTTAGCGCATCGTCGCGCACCGGCACGACGTCGCCGCTGATCTTGTCGGCCCAGCCGGCGTAATAGATCAGCGTGTCGACGGCAGCCGGGAAATCCTGGCGCGCCGTCGCCGAAATCGGCTTGCCGGCATCGATCGACTCGAGCTCGATGATTTCTTCCGAGTGCTGCTTGAGCAGATCTGCCCAGCGCAGCAAAATCTGGCCACGCTCGGAGGCGCGCATCGTGCGCCACGGGCCTTCGAACGCGCGGCGGGCGGCGGCCACCGCGTGCTCAACATCGACCTCGTTGCCCTCGGCGATGGTGGCGATGACCTGCCCGGTGGCGGGATTGAGGGATTTGAAGGTGCGGCCGGAGCTCGCGGGCACGCGGCGACCGTCGATGAGCAGATGCTGCGGCCGGGACATGAACTCGGTGGCCGGCGAATGCGCAAAGTCATATGCAACGGACATCATATTTCCTCCTGTTCTGGTATACCAGACTAGGCGCCTATTGGGCGGAGTAAATATGATATGGTGTGCCGATGGAGGCCCCATATATGAAGCAAATTTCATAAGGAGACCCATGCTTCAGATCGAGATCGAGGCTGTCTGGCGATTTCGCCATGAAGGCAGTCCGCGCACTGCCGTCATCATGATCGGCGTGCTCAACGAGATCCGGAAGACCGGGAAGATCACGAGCGCAGCCCGCGACGCGCAGCTGTCCTACCGGCATGTCTGGAATCTGATCGAGCAATGGTCGGAGTTCTTCGGAACGCCCCTGGTCGAAACCCAGCGCGGCAAGGGCTCGAAGCTCACGCCCTTCGGCGAGCGGCTGGTGTGGGCCGGCGAGCGCATGCAGGCCCGGCTCGGACCGCAGCTCGAAAACCTGGCCCAGGAGCTCGCGAGTGAGATCAAGCCGTTCCTCGAACAACGGCCCTCCGTAATCCGCGTGCATGCGAGCCACGGCTTTGCGGTGGCAAAGCTGCGCGAATTCCTCGACCGCGAGCCGGGCATCGGCGTCGATTTGCGCTATGTCAGCAACCAGCATTCGCTGGTGTCGCTGGCGCAAGGCGCCTGCGATCTCTCCGGCCTGCATCTGCCGCGCGGCGAGCTGCGCGCCCAGGGTATCAACGCCGCCCGTGAATCGCTCGACCCGCGCGAGGACCGCGTCATCAATTTCGTCACACGCGAAATGGGGCTGATGGTCGCGCGCGGCAATCCGTTGCGGATCGCTTCGCTTCGCGATTTGACCGAACCGAAGGTGCGCTTCGTCAACCGCGATCACGATTCCGGCACACGCCTCCTGTTCGACCGCCTGCTGGCCGCACAAGGTGTCGACCAAAGCAGGATCAACGGCGCGCAGCAGATCGAGTTCACCCATGCCGCGGTCGCAGCCTACGTCGCGAGCGGCATGGCCGATGTCACCTTCGGCGTCGAGGCCGCCGCCCGCCAGTTTGGTCTCGATTTCATCCGGGTTCTCACCGAGGATTATTTCTTCGTCTGCAAACGCGCCTTCCTGGAGACGGAGCCGATGCGACGCATCCTCGACATTATCCGCAGTCATGATTTTCAGGCGGCGGTCGCTGCCCTGCCCGGCTACACCCTGTCCGATACGGGTGAAGTCTCCGGCGTAAAGGCCTTTCTGGAGATGCACTCCGCACGATGATGCCACACGCCGCATGCTGGGCATGCCTGCGGCGGATCCGGCCCGGAACCGTCTGGACGAGACCCGGCATCCGTTATATCATTTCGAATATAGCGGATGCCGTCGAAAGACCCCGCGCAACAGGGTTTTGTGGATGTTCCAACGCCGCCGGTCTGCCGTCGCGCTTCGTCACGTCGCCTTCGAGGATCTTGGCCTGCTCGCGCCGATCATGGAACGCGAGGGCTGGAACGTGTCGTTCTGCGAGGCGCCGGTCGACGATCTCAGCCACTCATCGATCCGCGATGCAGACCTCCTGATCGTTCTCGGCGGCCCGATCGGCGTCTACGAGACCGACAGCTATCCGTTCCTCACAAGGGAAATTGACCTGCTGGAGCGCCGCCTTGCCCAGGGCCTGCCGACGCTCGGCATCTGCCTCGGCGCACAGCTGATGGCGAAGGCGCTCGGCGCCCGCGTCTATGCCGGCAATGTGAAAGAAATCGGCTGGGGGTCGGTCACACTGTCGGATGCAGGCCATGCGTCCTGCCTTGAGCCGCTCGCCGAGGGCGCGCCGGTGATGCACTGGCACGGCGACACGCTCGATCTGCCGGATAACGCTGCGCGCCTCGCCTCGAACGAAAACTACGAGAACCAGGCCTTCGCATTCGGAAACCACGCGCTCGCGCTGCAGTTTCATCTCGAGGCCGATCCTCGGCAGCTCGAGGAATGGTATGTCGGTCACGCCGTCGAGCTCGCGGCCAGCAAAATTTCCGTACGAGACCTCCGCGCAAAAACCACAGAGGTCGCAAAGACCGTTGCACGCACCGCCGATCGCGTGTTCACGAACTGGCTCAGCCAACTCGGCCAAGGCAACGCTGCAAGCAAGACCGCACAAGCAAGGTAAAGAACAATGGCGGAATATCCTCTGATCGAACTCTACATCGACGGGCAATGGAAGCGCGCGAGCGGCCAGCCGATCATCAACCCCGCCGATGAAAGCGTGCTCGGCACCGTCCCGACAGCGACCAAGGCCGATCTCGACGATGCGCTCGCCGCCGCCGAGAAGGGTTTTAAGATCTGGCGCAACACCGCGCCCGCCAAGCGGGCGCACATCATCCTGAAGGCCGCCGCGCTCATCCGTGAACGCGTCGATGTGATGGCCGCCGCAATGACGCTCGAACAGGGCAAGCCGATCGAACAGGCAAAACTCGAAATCCTGCGCGGCTGCGACATCATCGAATGGGACGCCACCGAAGGCCTGCGGCTCTACGGCCGCATCATTCCCAGCGAGGCCGGCATGCGCCACACCGTGCTGCGCCAGCCGATTGGCCCGGTGGCCGCGTTCTCGCCGTGGAATTTTCCGATGAGCTCGCCAGCCCGAAAAGTGGCGGGCGCCCTCTCCGCCGGCTGCTCGATCATCCTGAAGGCCTCGGAAGAAACCCCGGCCGGCGCATTCCAGCTCGTGCGCGCCTTCCATGATGCGGGCCTGCCCCCGGGCGTGCTCAACCTCGTGTTCGGCAATCCCGCGGAAATCTCCGAATACCTCATCCCACAATCGCGCATCCGGCTCGTGACTTTCACCGGCTCGATCCCCGTCGGCAAGCATCTCGCGGAAATGGCCGGCCGGCACATGAAGCCCGCGATCATGGAGCTGGGCGGCCACGCGCCGGTGATTGTCTGCGATGACGTCGATCCCGCCGCGACTGCGGCCGCGTCCGTGATCGGCAAGTCGCGCAATGCGGGCCAGGTCTGCGTTTCACCGACCCGCTTCTTCGTTCAGGAAACGATCTACGAGCAGTTCGCGCAATCCTTTGCCGAGCGCGCCAGCCAGTTGAGGGTCGGCAACGGGCTTGATCCTTCGACGCAGCTCGGGCCTCTCGCCAATTCGCGGCGCATCGACGCGATGGAAACGCTGGTGGCTGACGCCAAGGCCAAGGGCGCGCGCGTGCTCGCCGGCGGACAGCGCATAGGCAATCGCGGCTACTATTTTCCACTGACGGTGCTTGCCGATTTGCCCGACGACGCCCGCGCCATAAACGAGGAACCGTTCGGCCCGCTCGCGCTGGTCAATCCGGTCAAGACGCTCGACGAGGCGATCGAGAAGGCCAACGCCCTGCCCTATGGTCTCGCCGCCTACGCCTTCACGAAGTCGGCCAGCAATGCCGAACGCCTCGCCGACAGCGTCGAGGTCGGCAACCTCTCGATCAACCATTTCGTCGCCTCCGTCGCGGAGACCCCGTTCGGCGGCGTGAAGGACAGCGGCTACGGCCGCGAGGGTGGCACCGAGGGCCTGCAGTGCTATACCGTCGTCAAGAACGTGTCACACAAGACGCTGTAGAAACGCATGATGCAGGACAACGCGCCACGCCACCGGGACGGCAGTGCCGGCGACGCCAATTACGGTGCGATCGGCCAGGGCTACGCGAATTTTCGCAGGCCCGATCCGCGCATCGCGGAGATGATCGAGGCCGCGCTCGGCGTAGTCGGCACGGTCCTCAATGTCGGCGCGGGCGCCGGCTCCTACGAGCCGGTCGGCCGCACCGTCACCCCGGTCGAGCCGTCGCAATCGATGCGGGCGCAGCGGCCGGCGCATCTGCCCGCCGCGATCGACGCAGTCGCGGAAAAGCTGCCGTTCGAGGACGCGACGTTCGCTGCAGCGATGTCGACCTTCTCGGTGCATCAGTGGAAGAACCTGACGGCGGGCCTGCGCGAGATGCGACGGGTCACGCGCGGTCCGATCGCGATCATGACCTGCGATCCCGACGAGCTCAATCGCTTCTGGCTCAACGCCTATTGCCCTGAAGTCATCGCGGTCGAGGCCGTGCGCTATCCAGGGATCAGGGACATCGCAAAAGCTCTCGGCGGCACGACCGACGTCCTGCCCGTGCCGATCCCGCTCGATTGCACCGACGGCTTCAACGAAGCCTATTACGGCCGGCCCGAGATGCTGCTCGATCCGGCCGCGCGGCTCGCCTGCTCGGCCTGGAGCTTTGTCGCCGACGATGTCGTCCGACGATTCGAACAGCGCCTCGGCAGCGATCTCGCCTCCGGCCGCTGGGACGTGCAGCACGGGTACTATCGGCAGTGGCCGACATTCGCCGGCTCGCTCAAGCTGATCGTCAACCAGATCTGACCCGGCGCGACAGCTTATTGCCGGGCGCCCGGGCTCAGCAGGCAGGCCGCGAGCTCGGTGCGGTTGTGTACGCGGAAGCGTCGGCACAAATTGGCGACGTGCTCCTTCACTGTCTGATCGGAAATCCCCATCTCGCGAGCGATTTCCTTGTTGGTCTGGCCGCGGCAGACCCGGATGGCGACGTCCGCCGACCTTGGCGGGAGCGAGAGCGTCGCGGCCGGCTCACGGACCCCGGTCGTGGCACGATGGGCGTCGATCGCGCCCGCGTTTGTCATGTTGGTCAATGCCAGCGAGCCGGCCCGACACAGCATCTCCATGCGCTGCAATGACCGCATCGTGTAAGGCGCGTTCGTATCGGTCGTCGCAGTAAACAGCACGCCGACGATCTTCTGCCCGCACCACAATGGCCCGCCCATGTTGTATGCAAAACCCCACTCGTGCAGCATCTCGAAGGATGGACTGTGCCGCCATTGCTGTGGACCGATCACCGTTTCTCCATCGATCGCGCGGCCTCGGGTCATGATGCAGTCGAGCACGGGATCATGCTTCCAGAACCCGGCTCTGTAATTGTCGAGCAGGCCTTCCGCGACGTGGCGGCTGTAGACCAGTTCCGGTTCGAGCCCGTCGAGCAAATAGAGGCCGACAGTCGGCGATCCCGTCAATTCCGTGATCGCCGAGCAGCAGGCGACACCAAGCGCACGCACCGAGCAGCTCTCGGCGATGGACATCAGCCGATCTGCGAGCTGGCGCTCGGGCAGACCATCCAAATGCTCGTGCTCGGCCCTCACCGCCACTCCTCGCGAGAACGTGCGGTGCTCTCGGGCACACGCACGTCATTGCCGATTGTTATAGGCTTAAAATTTCTGCCTTGCCTGATCTTTGGTCAAGCGAAAAGAAGCGGCAACGCGCCGCCATCCCGGCCCAGCTTTGCGGCAGAGCAACATGGCCGATCCCCCCATGATGGGGGATTGCCGGTTTGGCCGCCTCATCTCTAGCATCCTGGCCATCGGGATCGCGTCACGACGCACGCGGTTCCGGCAAGGACATCTCGACACCAACCGAGCCGCTCGTCGCGCGCCAACTGACATTGGCGCGTGTGGGCGAAGTCTTGCCCGCGACCGTCCCGTCCGACCCAGATCTTCGCGCCCGCAGCCTTGCACGAAGAACCAACAGATCTACCTGGAGACACCGACCATGAGCCCTTCCGTGCAACTCGCAGTCAAACCTTCCGCGACCCCGACGGTGGCCGAGTTCCATACGCGCCTCGACGCGCTGCTGCCGTTGGTCGAATCCAGGGCTGCGGAGGCCGAGGCACAGGGCTATCTGACTGACGATGTCGTGGCAGCGCTGCGCAAGGCCGGCATCTACACCATGCTATTCCCCCGGGAGGTCGGCGGCGCCGAGCTTCTGCCTTACGACGCCATGACGGTGATCGAGCGGCTTGCTTACACGCACGCCTCGGCCGGCTGGTGCGTCATCGGCAACAACATGGAAGGCACGACGCTCGCCATCTACATCGAGGACGAAGGCATCAAGAAGGTCTTCGCGGGCGGGCCCGACATCACGATTGCGGGCAACGGCGTGCCGCGCGGCTTCGCCCGACCGGTCGATGGCGGCTACATGATCCGCGGCAACTGGGCGTATGGCAGCGGCATTCAGCACGCCGAGTGGGTCCATTCCGGCTGCTTCGTCACCGACGCATCCGGCAAGGACATGGTGTTCGGTCCCAACGGCCAACCCAAGATCGTGGTCACGCACCATCCGCGCGCGACCATCAAGTTGATGGGCAATTGGGACGTGCTTGGCCTGCGCGCGACCGGAAGCTTCGACTACACCTTGAGCGAGGGCGACGAGCTGTTCGTCCCCACGCACATGACCTACGATTTTGACATTGGCGCGCCGCGCCGAGGTGGTGTGCAGGGTGCGCTGGGGCTGGCAGGCTACAGCGCCTGGGCACATTCCGCCTGGGCCGTCGGTGTCGGCCGCCGCATGCTCGACGAACTCGTCAAGGTAATCGTCCAGCGCCAGGATCCATTCGGCAAGTCGCGCGACAGCGCGAGCTTCAAGTTTCAGTTCGCGCAGGCCGAAGCGCGTTTCCGCGCCGCGCGTGCGTTGGTCCACGAAACCTGGAAGGACGTCTCGGAGACTTGCGCCAGCGGTGAATCTCCGTCGCTGGAGCAGATGACCATGATCAAGCTGTCACTGCGCCACGTCCACGACGTCCTGTCGGATGTCGCCACCTTCGCGCATCGCGCCGCCCGCGGCGCCTCGCTGCACAACACGCCGATGCAGCGGTTCTATCGCGACATCCATTCGGGCACGCAGCACATCCTGATGGCCGACCAGATCGTCGAAGAGTGCGGCCGCGCCCTGCTCGGCCTCCCCGGCCCTGGCGCACAATGGACAGTCTTCGGGGTGACGGGCTGAGCAAGCGATCAGACAATGAGGGCGTCGAGGTGAGGACATCCCGCATCGTTGGCTTCTGCGGCAATAGTTGGCGGCCCGCGAAATCGCGCGTGCTGGTGGAAGCCGTCGCCGCCGACCTTCGGGCGCAGCATGGACTGAACACCACGGTCCTCGATCTCGTCGATGCCGGTTGCGGCATCGCCGGCTTCACCCGGATCGCGCTCGATGACAACGCGCGCGCCGTCGTCGAGGCCATCGAACAGGCCGACGGCCTCGTGATCGGGTGCCCGGTGTTCCAGGGTTCCTATCCCGGATTGTTCAAGCACGTCTTCGACCTGATCGAACCCAGCGTGCTGCGCAACCGCCCGGTGCTGCTGACCGCCGTCGGTGGCGGCCTGCGCCACTCGCTGGTGGTCGAGCACCAGCTCCGCCCGCTGTTCGGCTTCTTCGAGGCCTGCACCGTTTCAACGGCGATCTACGCCAGCAGCGGCGAGATCGTGCCGGGCGAGCCGCTCGCGCCAATGACGGCCGCGCGGATCGCCAACGCCGTCGAACAATTCGCCGCGCTTCTCGGTGGTCGCCAGGCAGCCGCCGCATGACCCACGAACGCCCGGCCCTGCCGAATTCAACCGGAGACAAAAATGCTTGATACCCCCAAACCCTCTCCCGATCTCACCGGCTTCTCGCGCGCGGAATATACGATCAACGGCGTGCGCACCGTCGTCCACAGCATCGGAAGCGGCCCGGCACTCGTGTTCCTGCACGGCACCGGCACCTTCACCGGCTTCGAGATGGCGCGCGATTGGGCGAAGCGGCACACAGTCATCATCCCCTACCATGCGGGCTTTGGCGATTCCGGCGACGCCGAGACAATCGACACCGTCGAGGATCACGTCCTTCATTACATGGATCTGTTCGACAAGCTTGGCCTCGAGCAATTCGACCTTGCCGGGTTCTCGCTCGGCGGATGGCTTGCCGCGGAGTTCGCGATCCGTCAGCCGCATCGGGTCCGCAAGCTGGTGCTGGTTGCGCCCGCCGGTCTTGTGGTCGGGACCGCGCCAGCGCCCGGATTGTTCGAGATCGCACCGCAGGAACTGCCCGCCTATCTCGCGCACGATCCGGCCGCGGCGCTCCGTTACTTTCCCAAGGCGCCCGACCCGGCTTTCGACGCCCGCCTCGGACGCGAGGTCACTGGCTTTGCCAAGCTGATCCGCAGCGAACCGCAGGGAAATCCCAAGCTCGCGCACTGGCTGCATCGGATCACGATGCCGACGCTGGTGCTGTGGGGTGCCGCCGATCGCCTGCGCCCGACCGCCCAGGCAGGGGCCTGGAAAGCAGGACTCCCCGACGCACGCGTGATGCTGGTGCCGGCGACCGGTCATCTCGTGTTCGAGGAAACGTCGTCTTCCGCACACCACGTCACCGACTTTCTCGCCGATTGATCCCGCACACAACAGAGGACAGCACCATGATCGAGATGCCTCCGGGCGTGACCCCTGCCAAAGAAGGCTTCGGCAACGTCGTCTGGAACATTCTGGGCCAGACCTACACACTGAAGCAGCATTCCGAGGCGTCGATGGCCTGGCATGCCGTTTTCCCGGACGGCACCTTCGTGCCGCCGCACATCCATCCGACCCAGGATGAATTCATCTATGTGCTGAGCGGCCGCTACGACCTCTGGCTCGACGGCAAGGACTTGGTCGCCAAGGCCGGCGACCTCGTGCGCATGCCCAAGGGCATTCCCCACGGCATCTTCAACACGTCGGGCGAGACCGCCACCAGCCTGTTCTGGGTCGCACCGACGCGGTCGCTGAAAGAGCTGTTCGAACGCATCCACAATCTCCCCGATCCGCAGGAGGTGGTGCGACGCGCCGCCGAGCACGAGGTGAATTTCCTGCCGCCGCCTGCCTGACGCTGCGCCGATTCCAACGATACGCAAACCGCGAGAACAGATGATGACCATGCTGACAACAACTTGGACGACCATCTCCGAGAGCGACCGCCGTCGGATAGCCCGGTGGCAAAAAGGCATGCTGGCGCTCGCCATCCTCTGCGAGATATTTCTCGCCGCGGACTGGTATGCCTTCGCGGCCGTACTGCCTTTCGTCTCCGAGAGCCTCAAGCTCAATCCCGCCGAGGCCGGGCTTGCGCAAGGCATCTTTGCCCTGACCTACGGCGTCGGCATGGTGGTGTGGTCGCCGGTCAGCCGGTCGATGACGGCGCGCAACATGCTGTTGATCGGGCTCGCGGGCACCGGAATCGGCATGGTGCTTCAGGTGTTCGTGCAGAGTTACACGCAGCTCGTGATACTCCGGCTCGTGATCGGCTTCTTTGATGCCGGCATCTTCATCGGCAACATGAAGCTGATCTTCGGTTGGTTTCCACAGAGCCGTCGTGGCTCGGTGGTCGGCATCATCCTGGCCGCCTACAGCCTCGCCATCACCATGGATTTTGCGCTCGGCATCCCCCTGACGATCGCGACCGGTTGGCGAACCTTCTTCGCCGTGCTGGCAATCGGCACGCTGCTCGTCGCGGCTGTCGATGCACTCGTCGTCCGCAACAGTCCCCGCGAGCTCGGCCTCGACGGCTTCACCTGGGGCAACGAAACACCGCAGGAGCATCTGCCTCTTGGCGAAATATTCCGCTCGAAATGGATCGCGGTCGGCGGCTTCGGCATCGTGGCCTGCACCTTCGCGATCGCCGGTACCGCCACCTGGGTGGTGCCGGCCTTCATCACCGTACAGCACATGCCTCCGGAGGCCGGCGCAATCATCGGCACCGTGATGGGGCTGTCGCAGGTGCTGTTCCTGGTGATTGGCGGCTACATGTCCGACCGGCTCGGCAAGCCCTTCATGATCAAGCTCACCGCATGTCTGGCTTTCCTGACCGCGCTGATGTTCCTGTGGAGCGTGGTCACTCCGATGTCGTTTCCGATGCTGGTGCTGTTTGCAGCGCTCAGCGGCATCGCTCTGCTCGGCGGCGGCGCGATCTTCTCCCTGCTCAGCGAAAAATACTCCGACGCGCTCGCACCGGCCGCGATCGGATACGCCGAGGTGTTTGGCATCTTCTCGGCTTTCGTGGCTCCCTGGATGATGGGGGCAATTATCAACGTCTCTGGAGGCTCGTTCACCGGCGCCTTCATCGCTTTCGCGGTTGTCGAACTCGTCATCGTCGGCCTCTTGCTGATCCTCGCCCGCGAGGACGTCAGTCAGGGCGCGGTGGTCGGAAGCCCCGCGGAGTAAGCTGCAGCCATCGAGGGCACGGGCTGGCGCCCGTGCCCTCGACGAAGGTCTATCTTCTGGGAAATCCGGCGCACTCACCTTGTCCACAGTGGGCAAGAGTGGCACTCTCTGTTTAGAGTCATTCAAGAGAGCCGGTCATGTCGCGCGCGAGCGCCAAATCCCTGCCCCAGCTGAGCCTTCGCATCGACCTCGACGGCGAGGATAGGATCGGGCCCGGCAAGATCGAGCTTCTGGAGCAGATCCGCGAGCAAGGGTCGATCTCCGGGGCCGGCCGCGCCATGGACATGTCTTACAAGCGCGCCTGGGATCTCGTGGACGAGATCAACCGGATCTGCGGACATCCCGCGGTCGAACCGCAGGCCGGCGGCAAGAACGGCGGTGGCGCCATGCTGACGCCGTTCGGCGAGAAGCTTGTTGCGCGCTACCGGAAGATCGAGCGCGACGCCGCACGCGCGGTGCACAAGGATCTGGAAGCGCTCAAGAGCGACATCGCCCGTTCCCGCAAATCGTGACCGGATGGTCGGGAACGCGCAATGCTGCTGATCGGAGTCAATCGCTCACCGTTTACGCGACGCGTCGCGATCACGCTCAATATCTACGGCGTGCCGTTTGAGCAGCGCGCGTTGTCCGGCTTCGGCGACCGCGCAGAGGTCAGGGCCAGCAATCCGCTTGGCCGCATTCCCGCGCTTGTGCTCGATAGCGGCGAGACGTTGATCGACAGCGACGCAATCATTGATCACCTCGATGAAGCCTACGGTGGTGACCAGCCGCTCACGCCGCGCGAGGGCGCCAATCGCCGCGCCGTGCTGAAGGTCACGGCCATGATGATGGGCGTGTGCGAGAAGTGCCTTCACGCAGCCTACGAGGGGAACCACCGCCCGTCGGAGAAGGTGCATCGGCCCTGGATCGACGACTGCATGGCTCAGGCCGCCAATGCGCTCAACGCGATCGAAGCCATGATAGAGCCGAAGCAGCCATATCTGCTGCTCGAGCGTCTCACCCAGGCCGATGTGACCGCCGTCGTCACGGAACGGCTCGCGCGTGCACGCGGCATCGATACCGATGTTCATATGCCCGGGCTGCGCGCACTGACGAGCAGGCTCGCAGAACAACCACTCTTCCAGGTGAGCGAACCCTAGTTCGGCCGCACCGACATTTCCGGCATCGGCTGCGTCAGCGCTTCGCCGAGCAGGCTTTGCTCGGCCTTCGGGATCGAGAAGCGGACCTTGAAACCGTCCTCGGTTTCCAGCGTGATGATGCGCTGGGTCGTGTCGGTGGATTGTTCCAGCACCCAGGATGCCAGCGGATAGGCGTAGCGCAGGCTCTGGTCGCCGTAGCGGGCCTTCAGCGCCGCCTCGAGCAGTCCGGGCAGCGTCATGATGAGGGCGCCGACCTGGTTCAGCGAGACGCTGACCGCGGCGGGATTGCCCGCCACATCCTCGAAGCCCAGCGAGATCGCACCGCCGTCGGACGCCACCTCGCAGGTCGTGAGCTGCCTCACCTTGATTTCCATCGCCAGTCCCGGAACGCACTTCGCTATATCCGTCACGATATATCGATAAGTCTAGCTGCGTCCAGCCGCTTTTTCTGGAATTGATCGAATCCGCAGCCATGGCCGGCCCGGCCGGAGCGTGATATATAAAGCGATATAACGAGGCCCGAACGGCCCGTTCTTCAAGGGAGCGCAAAGCCTATGAGCGACTTTAATCTGCTGATCGACGGCAAAATGGTGCCCGGCGACATGACCATGCCGGTTCTCAATCCCGCGACCGAAGAGGTGGTGGCACAATGTCCCCGCGCCTCGAAGTCCCAGCTTGATACGGCCGTTGCCGCCGCGAAAGCCGCCTTCCCTGCCTGGGCCGCGACCTCGATCGAGGACCGCCGCAAGGTCGTGATGAAGATGGCCGACGTGATCGAGGCCAATTCGGGCGAGCTCGCGCGCCTGCTTACCGCTGAACAGGGCAAGCCGCTGGCGGATGCCACCGGCGAAGTGCTCGGCATGGCCGCGTTCTTCCGCTATCTCGGCTCGCTCGATCTGCCGATGAAGGTCATCGAGAATTCCGGCGATCGCAAGGTCGAGGCCTATCGCCGCCCGCTCGGCGTCGTCGGCGCCATCATCCCCTGGAACTACCCTCTCCTCATTCTGGCTTTCAAACTGCCCTCCGCGCTGATCGCCGGCAACACCCTGATCGTGAAGCCCGCGCCGACCACGCCGCTCGCCTCCTTGCGCTTCGCCGAGCTGATCAAGGACGTGGTGCCGAAGGGCGTGCTCAACTTCATCACCGATGCCAACGATCTCGGCGGCGAGATGACCAAGCATCCTGACATTCGCAAGATCTCCTTCACAGGCTCCACCGCGACGGGGCAGAAGGTGATGGCGAGCGCGGCGCAGACGCTCAAGCGCATCACGCTCGAGCTCGGCGGCAACGATGCCGGCATCGTGCTCGACGACGTCGATCCGAAGAAGGTCGCGCCCGGCATCTTCGAAGGCGCGTTCCAGAACTCCGGCCAGGTCTGCCTCGCCATCAAGCGGCTCTATGTGCACGAGTCCGTCTATGACGAGCTCTGCGACGAGCTGGTCGCGATCGCCAAGAGCACGGTGGTCGACGACGGCTCCAAGCAGGGCACCAAGCTCGGGCCGCTGCAGAACAAGATGCAGTACGAGAAGGTGAAGACGTTCCTCGAGGACGCACACAAGAACGGCAAGGTGGTTGCCGGCGGCGCCGCGATGGACCGTCCCGGCTATTTTATCGAGCCGACCATCGTGCGCGACATCAAGGAAGGCTCGAAGCTGGTCGACGAGGAGCAGTTCGGTCCGGTGCTGCCGCTGATCAAATATTCCGACAAGGATGACGTGATCCGCCGCGCCAATGCCACGACCTACGGCCTCGGCGCCTCGGTCTGGTCATCCGACATCAAGCGCGCCCACGAGGTGGCAACGCAGCTCGAGTCCGGAACGGTCTGGATCAACAAGCATCTCGACATGGCCCCGCACATCCCGTTCGGCGGCGCCAAGCAGTCGGGCATCGGCACTGAGTTCGCCGAGGAAGGCCTCGCCGAATTCACCCAGCTCCAAATCATCAACGGCCCGCCCGCCGCCTGATCCGACAACGGGGGTCGCTGCGCAACCGCCGCGGCCCCCGTTTATTTCGACAGGAGAAACGGAGGCGGACCATGTTCGATGCGCAATGCGACCTCGCCGCCCTCGTCTATGCGCCGCATCAGGATCCCGACGCCGTCCTGCGCGGTTTCGCCGCCGATCTGATCGCCCGCGGCCATCGCGTCGTCGGCATGGTGCAAGCCGGCCAATGCGCTGATTCCAGCCTGTCCGCCATTCTGCTTCACAGCGGCGAAAAACTCCTGCTCGCGCAGGATTTTGATCCGGCGGCGCAAGGCTGCCGCCTCGATTTGGCACGGCTGCAGAATGCGGGGACGCAGATCGCGGATGCGCTCTCGCACGGCGCCGACCTCGTCATCATCAACCGCTTCGGCAAGCGCGAGCGCGACGGCAAGGGCCTCTCCTATCTGATCGAGCGCGCGCTCGATGCCGACATCCCCGTGGTGATCGCGGTCGGCAAGGATCACTTCGCCGACTGGATCAAGTTCGCCGGCGGCATGAGCGTCAAGCTCGGTTGCGATCGCGGCGCGCTGGACGCGTGGTGGCAGGCCGTCTCGGCGCAGGATGCGGATCCGATCGTCGATGAGCATCCGACGGTCTGCGAAATTTTTAAGTGAAACAATCCGCAACCTGGTGTGGGTTTACATCAACACCCGGCTGATGCAGAGACGTGCCGTCCTTCATTAGCTTGGCCTGGCTGCATCGTGAACAATGTCACTCTGAACCGACCGATCGCGGTCTTCGACGCCGGAATCGGCAGCTACGCCATCGCGCGCAAGATCGCAGACCGTTTCCCGGGTCAGGATGTGCTCTACTTCGCCGACCGCGCCAGCTTTCCCTATGGCGGCAAGGGCAGGAGCGAACTCCTCGGCGTGATGCGAAGTACTATCGAACGCCTGGAGAGTTACGGCCCGGCAGCCATCGTGATCGCCTCCAATGCGCCTTCGGTCATGGTGCTCGACGAGATCAAGAGCTGGAGCCGGACGCCGATCATCGGCGTGTTTCCGCCCGTCCGGCGCGCACTTGAGACGTCCGCCAGCAAGCGAATCGCGATCATGGGCGTGGCATCGTTGATCTCTAGCTCTGAAATCCGCACCTATGTTGCACGCGAATCCGCCGGACAGGGCGGCGTCGACCTTGTCAGCGCGTCGGATCTCGCCGAGCTGGTCGAGAACGGCGCGTTCTTGACCGACGCTGACCGCACCCTGACCGCCGTGCGCGCCAAGCTCGACACGCTCGCCGTGGACACCGATGTCGTCACGTTGTCATCCACCCATCTGCCTTGGCTGTTGCGCTACTTCGAACAGGCCGGGCCGCGCTTGCGATTCCTCGATCCGGCCGACGACGTCGTCGAGGCGGTCGCCTCTTACGCGACCCGTGGCTGCGGCGCCTTCCGGACCCTCGTTTCCGAACGAGAGGGCTACGATCTCGCGGACTTCCAGCGCATGCTCGCGCGCCTCGGGCTCGATCTGACGATCGAGCGCGTCTGACCACCGCGCTCATTGCCGCCCGGCTATTCGTCCTTCAGCGCAGCAATCACCTGCTCGCCCGGCACGGTCAGGCGATAGGTCACCAGCGGACGGCTCGATGGCGGCTTGCGATCGGTCTCGACGATATAGCCACGCACCATCAGCGCTTCGAAGCTGCCATAGTAGCCATACATGCTGATCTGGTTCTGCCTGAGCAGCTTGAACTCGTGCAGCAGACGGATCTCGTTGCCCGAGAGCAGCGAGCGGCGAACACGCTGCACGAAGCTCGCGCGCTGCTCGAACCAGGCCTGATCGGGCAGCTCACGCGAGGATGGCGCGCTATCGCGATCGCAGGGACGCGTCTCGACTTCCGCCCTCGCCGCCGGCAGCGATGGCAGGCTGCTGCTGACGGCTTCCCTGGCGTCGTCGAGCAACGCGATCGGCCAGCGCCGCTTGTTGTCGACCATGACCGGCGGCGGCACGACATTGTCGCGCACCAGTTGCTCGAAGCGGCCGGCGGTCACGCCGACATAGGCGGCGGCGCGGCGGCGGTCGACGAGACGGGCGTCCCGCCCGTGCTCCAGCTCGCCAGCGATCATCTCGTTCACCCCAAAATCCCCTGCCGCATCGTTGCGGGCGCGTCGCCGCGCGGGCCCGGCAGGCCCGTCGGCATGTGACACTAGGGTGAAATCAGCGCTCTCAAAAGGCAGAGAATTTCGCACATATTGCTGCCATTTCGGCAACGGCTATAGTGCGTCGGGGGTCCCATGCGCTTTCACTCACCTTCGATCCAGTACTTCCATGCCGTCCGCCGCACCGGCTCGATCCGCGCCGCAGCGCGCCTCCTGAACGTCGCCTCGTCCGCGGTCAGCCGCCAGATTCTCAAGCTCGAACAAGAGGTTGGATCACCCTTGTTCGAACGGAATGCGCGCGGCCTGACCCTGACGACGGTCGGCGAGATGCTCGCCCGGCACGTCATGAACGTGCTTCAGGACCTCGACCGCTTCCGCTCAGACGTGGCGTCCCTGTCCGGCGCCTGGCACGGCACTGTCAGCATCGCCTGCATCGAATCCCTCACCGAGTCGGTGTTGCCGGACCTGATCGCCTCGCACCGGACCCGGGCCCGGCGCGTCAGCTTCACCGCCGAAGTGATGGGATCGTCCGACGTGCTCGAAGCCCTGCGCCGGGGTGAGGCCGATATCGGCATCGCCATCGCGCTCAGGCATCCGCCCGACCTGCGGCAGGTCGCGTTGAAACGATTTCGCCTCGGCGCGCTGGTTGCGCGCGAGCATCCGCTGGCGCGCCGCAAGACGGTCACGCTGGAGCAATGCCTCGCCTTCCCCGTCATCCAGGCGCTGCCGGAGCTGTCGATCTACCATCTGCTCCAGCCCTTGATCGCACAGCTCTCCGAGACGCCTGAGCCTGCAATTCAAGCCAACTCGATCGACCTGATGCGCGAGCTTGCCGCGCGCGGCGTCGGCGTCGCCTTCCAGACCCAGCTCGGCGTCGGTCGGCTGTCGCGCGACGCACAGCTCGTGTTCCTTCCGCTCGACAATGCCGGCAGCCCGGTTTGGTCGGATCTCGGCATCTATGTCCGCGCTGAGCGCACCCTGCCCGCCTTCACCGAGTCCTTTCTTCAAGAGCTGGTGCGTGAGCTCGGCGAGCGCGAACGGCGGGAGAACGCGGCCTATCCGCACGTCGCGTGATGAAGCGCCGCAGTAGTTTCCCGGAATAGGGCCGATGGTCGGCCATCTGATACCCTCTTGAGGTTCAGCCCGCTCACCCCCTAAGGATTCCGAAATGCCGCTAGGCCGGCTAAAACCTTCGCGAGTCCTCGGCATCGAGCGCTTCTCGGACTTCGGCGAGTTTCGCGCCAACGAGGTGCTTGGTCTCGGCACCAGCACGCCGTTCCATCCGCGCGACTTCTCCATGGCCCGCGCCATCCTGCCGCTCCAGGACGGGCTGTTCGTGCTCCAGCGCGCCTTCGCCCGCCGCCTCGAGGTCGATATCGGCACGGACCGTGGCGTCGGCCTGACGATCCCGTTCTCGTTTCACTCCGTCACCAACGGCCGCGAGATCGACAGTTCGACGGTGAACGTCGTCCGCGGCAAGGTTCCGATCAAATCGATCGAGCAACGCGCCAACACCTATTTGATGATGCGGTTCAACTCGGACATGCGCCATCGCGGCTGGGCGGATTACGACAGCGGACTTGGGTTCTTCCGTTCGCATGACGCCGCCATGGCACGCCTGCGTGCCACGATCCTGAACATGTTTTGCCTGGCCTCGGAATCGAACGACCCCAGGCAGTTCGACGCACTCAACCGGCCGATCCAGGAGACGCTGCTCGCCTGCCTCGACGACACCCTGGTGCCGGCCGATGGGCTCGCCGCGCGACGCGGATCGTTCGACAAGCACAACAAGCTGATCGCACGGCTCGATGAGGTTGCGGCGACCTACGGCAGTCGCCCGCTCTACAGCGACGACCTCGCCACCACGCTCGGCGTCTCCGTGCGCACGCTCCAGACCGCCACACAAGCGGTGCACGGCGTGAGCCTGCATCATTATCTCCGGCTCAAGCGGCTGTGGGCGACCCGCATCCAGCTCATGACCGGACGCGCCGGCTTGAGCGTCAAGGCCGCAGCACTCGGCAACGGTTTCTGGCACCTCGGCGACTTCTCGCGCGGCTACAGACTGGCATTTGGCGAAACGCCGTCCGAGACGCTGGCGCGGAGCCGGCGTCTCTGATCAGGCCGGGTCACGCATTCAAGCGTGACCATTCTCCTTGCGATGCCCGCTCTCGCTGAGGCGGTCGACCCAGGCGATGCCGATCGCCGAGATGATGAAGGTCAGGTGGATCAGCACCTGCCACATCACGCCGGTCTCGGTGAAATTGCTGCGCGTGGTGCCGAGATTGCCAGCCTCGATGAAGGTTCTGAGCAACGAGATCGAGGAGATGCCGATGATCGCCATCGCGAGCTTGATCTTGAGGACGCTGGCATTGACGTGACTGAGCCATTCCGGCTCGTCGGGATGGCCGCTCAGGTTCAGCCGGGACACGAATGTCTCATAGCCGCCGACGATCACCATCACCAGCAAGTTCGAGATCATGACGACGTCGATCAAGCCGAGCACAACCAGCATGATCTGCTGCTCGCTGGCGTCGAACGAGTGCGCAACGAGGTGCCAGAGCTCTTTCAGGAACAGCAGCACATAGACAGCCTGCGCGACGATGAGGCCGACATAGAGCGGCACCTGCAGCCAGCGCGAGCCGAAGATCAGCTGGGCGAACGGGCCGATTTGCGGCCGCGGCGCGGGCGCCACCGAAGGTGCTTTGGGTTCAGACGACATCGATCACTCCAGGAAAGCGAAGGCAGGAAAACGAAGGTAGGACAACGACGGCAGGACTTAGAGGCTCGCGATGACAGGCGCGAGCTCGAGCGAGCCGCGATAGATCATCTCGAAGGCGACGTAGACGATGATGGCGAGACCGACATAGGCGATCCAGCGCTGCTTCTGGAGCACGCGGCCGAGCAGATCGGCGGCGACGCCCATCAGCGCGACTGACAGAATCAGGCCGAAGACGAGGATGTAGGGGTGCTCGCGCGCAGCGCCCGCGACCGCCAGCACGTTGTCGAGCGACATCGACACGTCGGCAGCGACGATCTGCAACGCGGCCTGCTTGAACGTTTTCCGCGGCGCAGCCGCGCTGGTCGCGCCACCGGCATGGCTGAACGCGAGCTGATTCACATGCGCGGCCTGCTCGCGTAGCTCGCGCCACATCTTCCAGCACACCCACAGCAGCAGCACGCCGCCGGCGAGCAGCAGGCCGATCACTTGCAAGAGCTGGGTCGCGACGCCGGCAAAGACGATGCGCAGCGCGGTCGCGGCAACGATGCCGACGACGATGGCGCGGCGGCGCTGATCGGCCGGAAGGCCCGCAGCCGCGAGACCGATGACGACGGCATTGTCGCCGGCGAGCACGAGGTCGATCAGGACGACCTGGAGCAGCGCGGTCAGCGCATCGGCGGTGATGAATTCAATCATGACTGATCATTCTTCGGAACTGACGGATCCAGCCAGTGCGGCTTGCGGCGCTCGATCCAGTCGAAGACCTTTGAGCGCGACGCACGCAGCGCCGGCACGTCCTCGGCAAGCAGCGCGAGGCCGAGCGGCAGCATCCAGATGCCGAGCACCGGCAGGAAGGACAGCACGCCACCGACGACGAGCAGCGCGCCCGAGGGAATCCGGACCCAGCGGCTGGACGGTTGCAGGAGATAGTCGACGGTGCCGGCAAGACGCGGCGGCAACCGGTGGACGAGCGCGTCAAGCCGCGGGTCGCCGCCGGCAGGCCGGCCGGTGGCGCCCTTGGAGCTCGTCTTTTGCTCGTCCGAAGCAGCACTCATGCTCACGCCTTCGGGGCGGCGCCGACCGCATCCGGCCCGACCGGCTTCGCGCGCGGCAGCACCAGCGTCAGCAGGCGCAACAGCTTGATCGCCTGCACCTCGTGCGGATGCACGTCTTCATCCGCAGCCGCGACGCGCTCCGACAGCTCGATGAGATGGGACGACAGCGGCAGGTCCGCGACCGGCCGCAGCGTGTCGATCACCACATTGGCGAAATCGGGCTCTTCGAGCCGTTCAGCGAGCTCGTCGAACATCGAAAATAAGCGCTCTTCGCTGATATGCGGCGCCAATCCGCGTTCCCTGATGAAGCGGATCACCTCGTCGCGCTCGACCGGCGACACGCGCCGGTCGGCCACGGCAACCAACGCGCCGGCGATCACTAGCGCCACCGCAGCCTGCTCATTGAAGCTGCGCGGTTCGGTGATCTCGAGTTCGATCGGATTGGAAGTATTGGCGTCAGACATCGTCGCTCCTCAGTTTTGCGAAATGGCCGCGCGGAGCTGCGATGGGGACGATTTGGTCGGAGAGAACTTAAGAAGGCCCGACGATCGGCCGATCCATCGCATTCGCGCGGGACAGGTCATCCGACATCGCGAGGTTTTGCTGACATTGTCAGCGTCCTCGCCAGAGGGGCCCGGATTCTTGTTCTCTCCAGACATAAAGCCGGGTGAGCCGGAATCAAGGCGACAACAGTGCGACCCGCCGCCGCAGCGTGGTTCCGTCCGTGCCGGCGTGAGCGTCGCTCCTAACCCACGACCTCCACGAGATGCGCACGCGTCGGTGACGGATCGAACCGATCCCCGAAATATTGCGTTTCGTGCGCCACCAATCCGTCGCGGAATTCCATGATGCTGACGACGTAGGACGGCACCCCGTCATAGGTCAGGACGAACTCGCTCACCCAGAGATCACCGCCGCCGACGATCCGCCGGACCGTGAAGCGCTTCTTGTTCGGCTGCACGAAGCGGCTCTCCTGAATATTCCGGCGGCTACGAATGCGCTCGCCGGACTGCGGATAGTCGAGCACGGCATCGTCGCGATAGATGTCATGCTCGGCCTCGAAATCATTCGCGTCCGAAGCGTCCCAATGGCGCTGCAGTGCCGCCAGCTTGGCCCGGTCATCCATTGCAACCTCCCGTCTTGCGATTTCTTTTCTCTAGATCGGAGCGCGGACAGACGGCGGCAAGGCCGGCTCGCAACGTCTAACAACGACTAACGGGCCAAAAACCCGACCAGGATGCAGATTGACGGTGCAGCGATCCGGAATTCGCCGGAGTTACGGAGCAGCGTCGGGCGCACCGAGGAACAAGCATGGCACGTTTGCTGTCCGTCAATGTCGGTCTGCCGCGCGACGTCGCCTGGCAAGGCAGGACGGTCCATACCGGCATCTGGAAGGCGCCGGTCGAGGGTCCGCGCAAGGTGCGGCGGCTCAACATCGATGGCGACGGCCAGGGCGATACCGCGGGCCACGGCGGCGAAAACCGTGCCGTGTTCGTCTATCAGGACGCGTCCTATCGCTACTGGCAAAAGCATCTCGGTCGATCGAGCCTCGCTCCCGGTCAATTCGGCGAGAACTTCACCGTCGAGGGCCTCGCCGACACCGAGGTCTGCATCGGAGATCGTTACAGGATCGGCTCTGCCCTGTTCGAAGTGACGCAACCGCGCGTCACCTGCTACCGGCTCGGCATTCGGATGGACGAGCCGGACATGGCCGCGCTGCTGGTCAAGCACGGCCGGCCCGGCTTCTATTTTCGAGTGATCGAGGAAGGCGACGTCGAGGCCGGCGATGAGATCGTTCAGGTCGCGAGCGGGCCTGAAAGCATGAGCGTGTGCGAGATCAACGCGCTGCTTTATCTGCCCCCTCACCCGCGCGAGCGCCTGGAGTGCGCGCTGCGGATTCCGGCGCTGAGCGGCGGCTGGCGTCATTCCTTCGCAGCCCTACTCGAGCAGCGGAGCACGGAAAGTGCGGCCGCGGGAAATGCCGGCCTCGGCCCGGCGGCCAGCCCGCCTCCGGCCTGGCGCGGCTTCCGGCCGTTTCGCGTCGCGCGCAAGATCGCCGAAACCAGCAGCGTGACGTCGCTGATCCTCGAACCCGCAGACGGACATCCCGGAGCCGTCGCCCTGCCCGGCCAGTTCGTCATCGTCCGGCTCGGGCCTTCCGCCACGCTTGCAATGACGCGCAGCTATTCGCTGTCACGCCCCTTCGATGCGGCGTCCTATCGCCTCAGCATCAAACGCGAAGCCCCCGGCATCGCCAGCGCATACGTCACCGACGAGCTCAAATCCGGCGACATCGTGCAACTCGGTGCGCCCCGCGGCAGTTTCACGCTGCAGCAGGGTACGCGGCCCCTCGTCCTGCTGAGCGCCGGCATCGGCGTGACGCCGGTTCTCGCGATGCTCCATGCTCTTGCTGCTGAAGCATCGCTGCGAGATGTCTGGTGGCTGCACGGCACCCGCAACGGCCGCGAGCACGCCTTCGCCGCTGAGGTGCGCGAACTCCTGGGCAGGCTGGCTCACCATCACAGCCATGTCTGCTACAGCACGCCCGATCCCGGCGATCGCCGCGATATCGATTTCGACAGCGCGGGACATCTGGACCAGCAACTGCTCCAGGCGATCAACGTGCCGCAAAACGGCGACTTCTATCTCTGCGGACCGGCCACGTTCATGAGCGACCTCACGACCGGCCTCCGCGCGTTGGGCGTCGCACCTGATCGCATTCACACCGAATTGTTCGGCGCCGCGCCATCGCTGACGCCCGGCATCGCGGCTTCGCAGAAAGTGCCCGCGCATGTGCCGGCCGGCGCACCGGGTCCAGGACCCATGGTGACCTTTGCTCGCAGCGGCCTCAACGTCTGCTGGGGACCATCATATGCCAGCCTGCTCGAACTGGCCGAAGCCTGCGACGTCCCGGTGCGCTGGTCGTGCCGGACAGGGGTGTGCCACAACTGCGAGAGCGGACTCGTTGCGGGGGACGTCAGCTATCAGCCCGATCCGCTCGACGCACCGGTGGACGGAAATGTCCTGATCTGCTGCGCACGGCCGCAGGGCGACATCGTGATCGATCTTTAAAGACACAGGAGACTCCTATGCGAACTGACATGGTGCCGGGAGCGACCTTCCCGGATTACGAGCTCAGCGATCACACCGGCAAGCACCGCAAGCTCTCTGAATTGCAGGGCATTGATCCGATGATCGTCGTGCTCGGCCGCGGCGGATTCTGTCCGAAGGACCGTCGCCAGACCGAGGGGCTGGTGCAGCTCCATCGCGAGATGGAGGTCGGCTATTGCCGGCTGGTCACGATCACCACCGACAATATCACCCAGACCAACGAATATCGCAGCGGCGCGGGCGCGCACTGGCCTTTCCTGTCCGATCCAAGGCGGATCATCCAGAAGGATCTCGACATCGCCGAGTACACCGATCCCCTCCACAACCCGATGATTCCGCATGTCATCGTGCTCGAGCCCGCCTTGCGCATTCACAAGATCTACAATGGCTACTGGTTCTTCGGCCGCCCGACCGTCGAGGAGCTTCGCCAGGATCTGCGAGCCGTCAGCATGATCAGCCGTCCAGATTGGGACATCACCGCGCCCGGCTTCAGGGCGCAATGGGATCAGGGCCACAAGGAGCATTTCTATCCCTACGGCAAGGCTTACGTCGAAACGCTCGGCGAACAGGGTTAGAACCACATTCCGACCTTGTCGGCCGGACCAATGCCGGCCTGGAATGTGGATGATGCAGAAGAGAACCAATCCCGGCCGCCGCGCTGGCCACATGGGCGCACGCCAGATCTACGAGGCGCTGCGCGATCAGATCATGTCGCTGGTCTACGGCACCGACGGCCTGTTGCCGTCATCGCGCGCGCTGGCCAGTGAGATGGGCGTGGCGCGCTCGACCGTCACGATCGCCTATGAGCAGCTCGCCGCCGAGGGCTTTATCGAGACGCGCCATGGCGCCCGGCCGCGCGTCGCGCGCGCCGTGGTGGAGCGTGGACGCACCCGCGCGACGTCCCGGCCATCGACACGCAAGGTGCGGCTGTCGGCATTCGGCGAGCGGCTGCGCCAGGCCCCGCCGCACTGGGCCGCGCCGCCGCGCGGGCTTGTTGCGAACTTCCGCTATGGCGAGCTTTCGCCTGCCGACTTCCCGGTGCTGGCATGGAAGAAAGCCGTGATCGCTGCGATGGCGCGCAAGCCCGAGCGGCTCGCCTACGACGACCCCTGCGGCGCGTTGCGGCTGCGGACGGCGCTACAGGGCTATCTGTGGCGGTCGCGCAGCGTCCGCTGCGAGGTCGACCAGATCGTTGTCGTCAACGGCTCGCAGCAGGGCCTCGACATCTGCGCGCGTCTGCTGCTCGATGCCGGCGACCGCTTCGTGATGGAGGATCCCGGCTACCAGATGGCGCGGCACACTTTTGCGGCGACGGGCGCCGTCGCGGTGCCGATCCAGGTCGATGCCGAGGGGCTTCAGACCGAGCGGCTCGACGGCATCGCGGCCCGCCTCGCCTATGTCACGCCGTCACATCAATATCCGCTCGGCGGCGTCATGCCGATCGGACGCCGACACCAATTGCTCGCCTGGGCCCGACAAAACGACGCTTACGTGATCGAGGACGATTACGACAGCGAGTATCGCTACGACACCAAGCCGATCCCGCCGCTGCATGCGCTGGAGGGCAGCGATAACGTGATCTATCTCGGCACCGTCTCCAAGACGCTCTCGCCGACCTTGCGGATCGGCTATCTCGTGGTGCCGCAGGCGCTGCGATCCCTGTTCGCCGCCGCCAAGCAGATCATGGACCGGCACACGCCGCTGATCGAACAGGAGGCGCTTGCCGCGATGCTGGAGAGCGGCGCCTATGACAGCCATGTCAGGCGCGTGCGCCGGCGCAACGCGGAGCGGCAGCAGGCGCTGCTCGACGCGCTTCGCCGGAGATTCGGCGATCGGATCAGGATCGAAGGCAAGGCCGCGGGCCTCCATGTGGTGGCGTGGCTCGACGATTTGCCGCGGAAGCATCAGGATGCCTTGATCAAGGCGGCCCGCGCCAAGGGCGTCGGCATCTATCCCGTCTCCGCGCTGTTCGTCGGCTCCCGAACACGGAAGTCGGTCGGCCTCGTCATGGGCTATTCGGCGCTGGAAACGATGCAGATCGAGCGCGGCTGCAAGCTTCTCGCGCAGGCGGTCGCCGAACTGGACTGATAAAATCGTATAAAACTGGCAGTTTCATACAGTCCAGATTGCGGCTATCTCCGTATCAAGAACGGAGACACGCCATGTACATCCCCCCGGCTTTCAAGGACGACGACATCGAGAGCATCCGCGCGACCATCCGCGCCGCCCGCCTCGCAAGCCTCGTCACGGCCACCGCAGAGGGCCCGGTCGCCACGCCCCTGCCGCTGTTCCTCGACGAGAGCGAAGGCGAGCATGGCGTACTGTACGGACATGTGGCGAAGGCCAACCCACAATGGAAGCTGCCGCCGATCGGCGATGCGCTCGCGATCTTCAACGGCCCTGACGCCTATGTGACGCCGTCCTGGTACGCGACCAAGCAGGAAACCGAAAAGGTGGTGCCGACCTGGAATTACATCGCCGTGCACGCCTATGGCCCGGTGGAATTCTTCCAGGAGCCGGAGCGCCTGCTCGAGGTCGTGACGCGGCTGACCAAAAAGCACGAAGGCACCCGCGCAAAGCCTTGGGCGGTCAGTGATGCGCCCGCAGACTTCATCGCCGCGCAGCTGCGCGGGATCGTCGGCGTGCGCATTCCCGTGGTGCGGTTCGAAGGCAAGCGCAAGATGAGCCAGAACCGTCCCGAGGCTGACCGCGTCGGCGTCGCAGCCGGACTCGCGGAGAGCAACAACGCGCAGGACCGGGAGGTTGCGCCGCTCATCCCGGTCCCGATATGAGCGAGGAATCGGCGCGCTACGGCGCGCTGCAAAAATTGCGGGGAGAAGAGATGTTGAAACTGGCGCTCCCGATGATTCTGGCCGTTGCGGCCGGGATCAGTCTCGTCATGCAACAAGCGCTCAACACCAATCTCCGGACGGCGTTGAGCTCGGCGGCGTGGTCGGGCTTCATGAGCTATTTGCTCGGCGTGCTCTGCATGGCGGTGCTGGCGTTCCTGCTGCGCGATCCCGTCCCCTCGGCAGCGGTTGCGACCCGCATACCCTGGTTCGCATGGACCGGCGGACTGTTCGGCGCCATCTTCATCGGCCTCGGAATTTTCCTCGTCCCGCAGCTCGGCGCCGCGACGTTCTTCGCGCTGCTCATCGCCGGCCAGATGTTCGGATCGATCGCGTTCGACCATTTCGGCGTGCTGGGTGTCCCCGTTCATCCCGTGAGCGCCGTGCGAATCGCCGGTGTCGCGCTGCTTGTCGGCGGCGTCGTTTCGATCCGCATGTAGAACGACGGGAACCATCCCGCCGTGAGGGTTGTTGGTGCATCTCAGCACGCCATCCCTGACAGGAACCTGCATGTGCCGCTGGATCGCATACCGGGGCGAGACGACCTCGTTCGAACCCTACGTCACCGAGCCCGAGCATTCGCTGATCGCACAGAGCATGCGCTCGCTCCAATCGACGGCGGGATCGAATGGCGATGGTTTTGGACTCGGCTGGTACGGCGAGCATCCGGAGCCCGGCCTCTATCGCGAGACGCGGCCGGCCTGGTCGGATGAGAATTTGCGCTACCTCTGCCGCCATCTGCGCTCGCACCTGTTCTTTGCCCATGTGCGCGCCGCCACCGGGACTGCGGTGACGCGGCAGAACTGCCATCCGTTTGCCTGCGGCCAGTGGATGTTCATGCACAATGGTTTTGTGGGCAGCTGGAACCGGCTGCGGCGCAAGGTCGAGGCGCTGATCCCCGATGCCTATTATCCCTCGCGCCTGGGAACGACCGACTCGGAGGCCGTGTTCCTTGCGATGATGGGCGCCGGCCTCGACGGCGATCCCCTTGGCGCAACGCGAGCCGTGCTGCAGTCGCTCATCGGCCTCGTCAACGAAGGCCAGCTGCGCGAGCGGCTGCGCTTCACCAGCGCGATCGCGAACGGCAGGGATCTCTATGCGTTTCGCATCGCCGTCAACGACGCCGCCAACACGCTCTATTTTCGCGAAGCCGGCAACGGACAAGTCGTCGTCGTGTCCGAGCCGTTCGACAAGGAAACCGACTGGACAGAGGTGCCGCCGAACCACGCACTGATCGCGCGCGCGTCGGACCGCGTGAAAATTGTTCCGTTCGACCTTGCAATTTCCAGTGGGTCCGAGGCGGAACCGGCCCCGGCCAGAAGGATTATTGCCCGCAGGTAATACCACTGCCGGGTGGCGCATGACATTTGCTTCGGACGTTTTGAAACTGCTGCGACCGGATACTTCCGACGACAAGCAGCATCTCGTGATTCGCTCCGCCGGCGGACGCGGCAAGGCGGCCGAATATTCCTTCGGCATCGAGGAGGAATATTTCCTCGCCGATCGCCACACCCTCGAGGTCGCGATCCAGACGCCCAACGAGCTGTTCGAATCGGCGAACTGGTCGACCGGCGGCCAGGCCATGCGCGAAATGCTGCAATCCCAGCTGGAGGTCGCGACCAACGTCCACATCGATGTCAATGACGCGCGGGAGGAGTTGAGGTTCCTGCGTCGCGAGGTCGCCAACGTCGCCGCGCAATATGGCTTCGTCATCATGGCCTGCGGCACGCATCCGACGGCGGTCTGGCGCATGTCGCAGCCGAGCCCAAAACCGCGCTACGAGGAGATGATCGAGGATCTGCGCAGCATCGGCCACCGCAACATGATGTGCGGCATGCATGTGCATGTTCAACTGCCCGATCCGGAGAAGCGGATGGCGGTGATGCGGGCGATGCTGCCGCATCTGCCGCTGTTCATCGCACTGTCCGCCTCCTCGCCGTTCTGGAATTCCCACAAGACCGGGCTCAAGGGCTACCGGCTCGCCGCCTATTCCGAGCTGCCCCGCACCGGCCTGCCCGAGCTGTTCGAGAGCAGACGCGACTACGACGATTATGTCGGCGCGTTGCAGCGTTCCGGCGTGATCCCCGATGAGAGCCACATCTGGTGGGCGATGCGGCCATCGATGAAGCACCCGACGCTGGAGCTTCGCGCGCCCGACACCTGCACCTTCGTGGACGACGCCATTGCCCTCGCCTCGCTGTATCGCTGCCTGACGCGGCACCTCTATCTGAGGCCGCATCTGTCGAAGCAGGTCACCGCGGTCGAACGCGCGATTGCGGTGGAGAACAAATGGCGCGCCCAGCGCTACGGCACCGACTGCATCTTTGCGTCACAGGACGGGCCGGTGACGATCTCGGAGTGGCTTGGGCGAATCATCGACGCTATCACTGAGGATGCAGCCGCGCTGGAATGCAGCGCCGAGGTCGAGCACTCCCGCACCATCGTGGCGCGCGGAAGCTCGGCCGAATTTCAGCTGCGCGCCTATCGCGAGAATGGAGACGACATCACGGCTGCGTCGCGATGGATCGCGGCATCGACGATATCGGAGACACGCACCGACGCCGGACAGCGCGCCCCAGCGCCGTCATAGCGCCCGCGCAAGCTTCGCCAACGAAAATGCCTCTTCTAGATTTGCTACGCCGCAGAGGAATGAATGACTGACATCACCTGGTGCGCCGGTTGCGGCCACAGCCTGGTCCCGATCCTGTCCGGGAAGGGCCTGACAACGCCGAGCTGCTTCTGGTGCGAGGGCGTCGACGCGCGGACCATGGAGATGGCGAAGTGGGCGGACAGCCCGGCCGGCAAACCGGATCGGGCCGCGCCTCATTCCTTTGATTGAGCCACCCTCGGCGTCAAACCCTCGCCACCAGGCGTGGACGGAACACAGACTCGACGGTCGGGGCAGCAGCGAGCGGCTTTCGCGTCGGCCGGCGCCGCGGGATGAAGAAGCTGTTGACGAGGATCGGCTCGTTGTCGCCGAGCGCGGTTCGATCCTTCACCAGCCCGCTCATGACCAAGCGCATCTTGATGACTTCCTGCGCCACGAAGCTGCAATCCTCGTCGCGGTTGATCTGCTCATGCATGATCGCTTCAGCCTCGCGCATGCTGACGCGGAGCGCTCTGATCGTTCTGCGGATATCGGTGATGCGGTTGTCCATGGCTGCCTCCATCTCGGTCGCAGCATAGGAACAAAACATGAACACATTGTCAATCGCCACGCTGACGAATTGCGAGGTCGCCGCCGATCCGCGGGTAGGCGCAACTGCACGCGCACTGGCGAGGCTTGCTGACAAATTAGACAGGTCGAGCCGTTTCCCGGAAGCGCAAGGCGCCGGCGCTGCGTCGGACGGTCAAACCGGGCAAGCGATCTAACCTCCCGTGCAACCACCGGATTTTTTCCTGAACGGGCTCGCCGCGCCACGCCGCCAGGCCCGTTTGCCGATCGGCAAAACAACTGGCCCAAAATTCGCAAAGAACATTGCAAGCGAAGCAACGGCGCAGAGCGGAGAACGTCATGAACGTGCATGCGGGCGATCTCAAGACGACCGGCCTCACCCATCCGAACGGCGCGCCGCTACGCCTCAACACCCAGGATTTCGTGGCCATCGATCGCGACCGGAATGCGAAGTTCGAGGCGACGTATCGGCCGCAAGCCCTCTATAATCGCGCCAACGAAGGCTTCCACGCCAACAACGAAACCTTCCTGCTCCACGAAGTCGCGACCAATCTGCCGATCTACCTCCCCGACACCGGCCCCACCGATTTCCATCTGCATCTGCCGCCGGGCGGCTTTCAGCTCGTGCTGGTCACCTCGGGCGCCTTCACCTTCGATTATGACGGGCGGTTCTACAATGTCGGCCCGGGCGCGGTGATGCTGCAAAGCGCGATCGTGCATCGCCAGCTGTTCTACACCTGGTCGGGTCTGTCGACCGAAGAGAATTTGAAGACGCCGCAGACGGTGGTGCCCGATCCGATCTCGATGGGCTATTCCGGCAAATTCCTCGAAGCCTTCATCACCGATCCCACCACCTTTCCGAATCCGACCATCGTCGGCCCGGACCAGATCAACGAAGCCGAGACGCCGCGTGTGGCGTGGAGTCATCCGCTGCACGATCGTCCGGCCGATGGAGGCTTCTGGCTGCAGGATCCGCTGGCGCTGGATGCGCTGTTCAAGCCGCTCGTCGACAGCCCCGTGAAATCGGCGCTGCCGGTTTACGTGCGCGACATCGGGATCGAGATTCCGAGCGGCCATCTCGTCACCGGCCACATCATCGCGACCGACCCGCGCGGCCACTCGCTTCTGCCGAAAAGCGCGTCGATCGCCGCGGACGCCGACTGCTTTGCCAAGGGCGAGGTCGTGATCTACCGCGTCATTCGCGGCACGGCCGAGTTCAAGAAGAAGGCTGGCGAGAGCTTTGAACTCTCCGCTGGCGATGTGGTGACGGCGGGCAAGAATTCGATCAGCCTCGTCGGCGTCGGTGAAAACACCCAGGTCCTGCGACTCGGCTTGCTCAAAGGCATGAACGATCTTCGCAGCTGGACGCCGACGCAGCGCGACGAGATCGACGGTCTCGCCGGCCAGATCATCACGCAGAAGGACATCCGTCCGCTGCGGACCGAAGGCAAGCCAGTGGGATATCTGTACGCCTAGCTGCATAAAAAGACGGCCCGCCGAGAGCGAGCCGTCAGAATCTCATTTGGCACTGCGGCCCGCAAGGCCGGGCTACAACTGTGCCCGGACTATGCGGGAGGCCGTCGGCCCGGAGAGGTCAGACAGGAGTTGATATCGGCGGCCATCTTGTTGCGGTGTGCTTTCCTCAAGAGCGCCTCGCGCTCTGCACCGGGTTCAAGGCGTGCGGCCTGTTCAAGCAAGCTCACGGCATCGGCTGCCAGACGTTCGGCCAGCGAACTCGACGGGCGTACGCGATTGCGCTTTTCAGTCATCCCGAATGTCCTGGCGGTGCGTCGCCCATGCCCACGAATTGCATGCGCACCGCATCATCGGGAGCACCTTCTGCGGCGTTGTCACGAAA
Organism: Bradyrhizobium rifense; assembly: GCF_008123425.1. GTDB lineage: Bacteria > Pseudomonadota > Alphaproteobacteria > Rhizobiales > Xanthobacteraceae > Bradyrhizobium > Bradyrhizobium rifense. The sequence continues at coordinate 41,709 of NZ_VSSS01000013.1, read as the reverse complement.
ATGCTCGGACCGACCTGATTCTCGATCAGTGCTGATCGCGGGATAGACAGAGGTTTGCCAGGCATTGCGGCACTTTGAACACCGCCACTGATAGACGACATCGCCGCTGGGCAGGTAAGTCCCGTGCACGGGGGCCCTCACAAGTCGCCCGCACGCGTTGCAGCCCTCCGTCCCTTGCGACGGGAACTGCTGGTTTTCGTCCTGGCCCACTCTCGCGGTCCACCGACGTTCGAACTTGCGCCAAAGATGCAGGGGATAAAGGACAACGTTCAACGCGCGCCTCCTGTTTGTGGCGGGAGCGCGGGAACGTCTCTCGGTCACCGGTGCCTGTCAGGTCCGTGCCAGTGATATCTTGCATATGGTGCCGCGAATGGCATTCACCAGAGCGCGATCACGAGAAACCACTCAATGAGCCACCTGCTTTGCCGCGTCTATTCGGCTTAGGAACATATGTCCGGCCCTCCTGTTGCGTTTGCACGACATGACCCGTGAATGCGCATGCCGTCCCCGAAAATGGCGATTTGGCCATGCGTGCACTGTGTTGGCACGGCGAAGGTGACGTGCGGGTGGACGGGAAGCGTCCCTTTCCTGCTCTCCAATAGCTGGCTCCAGTCAGCGAAAGTGTCACATGCGCATCCTGAAAAAACGTTCGCCCTCGCTGACGACCACGACCCTTCGTGCTTTCACAGAATATCCGCTCGCCTCCACACTCGTCGCAACCGCCAGCTTGTTGGCCGCGGCCGCGATCGTCAATCGGCGCCTTGCCGACAAGGCACAGCGCGATCACCCGCCAAAGGGTCGGTTCATCGATATCGACGGTGTCCGCCTGCACTATGTTGAGCGAGGATCCGGCCGTCCTTTGGTCCTGTTCCATGGCAATGGCAGCATGATCCAGGACTTCGAGTCCAGTGGTCTGATCGATCTCGCTGCCAAGGACTATCGTGTGATCGTGTTCGATCGTCCGGGCTTCGGCCACAGCCTGCGGCCCCGCAACGTCGTTTGGACGCCTGCGGCCCAGGCCGACCTCTTCAAGGAAGCTCTTGCGCATCTCGGCGTCGAAAAGGCGATCGTGCTCGGCCATTCCTGGGGAGCGTCGGTTGCGGTTGCCTTGGCAAGCCGACATTCCGCAATGGTCGAGGCCCTGATACTGGCTTCGGGCTATTATTTCCCGACCGCGCGCACCGACGCGATGATGGCGATGGCCGGCCCGGCGATCCCCGGGTTTGGCGATCTCCTCAGCTACACGATTTCCCCGCTCCTCAGCCGCCTGATGTGGCCGGCGATGTTGCGACAGCTGTTCGGACCGAAATCCGTCCCTCGAAAATTCGACGGCTTCCCCAAATCCCTGGCCGTGCGTCCATCGCAGCTTCGTGCCGGCGCCGCCGAGGCAGCGCTGATGGTCCCTGCCGCCATGCTGTCTGCGAAAACCTACGGCGAACTGGCCATGCCGGTCACCATCCTGGCCGGTGAGAACGATCGCCTCATCGACATCGACGAGCAGTCCGGACGGCTGCACGACGAGATCAAGCATAGCAAAATGCGCCGCGTCCCGAACGCAGGACATATGATCCAGCAGTCCGATACAGCCGACCTGATGGCCGCGGTCGACGAGGCCGCAGCGCAAACGCTGCATTGAATCCGAACGCCGTACGATCCGGAATTAGGAACGTCGATCACAGGGCCCAGTTGGCCCCGGTATCTCCTGCCAATCAGAGGTTATCATGTATCATCACGTCAAGAAGCTCATGTTCACAGTCAGGGTCGACGAGCCCGATCCGCGGTTCGGCAACATGCTCCTGGAGCAGTTCGGCGGCGCCAACGGCGAGCTTGCGGCCGCCATGCAATACTCCATCCAGGGTCTGAATTGCGAAGATCCGGACCGCAAGGACCTCCTGATGGACATCGGCACCGAGGAACTGAGCCATCTCGAAGTTGTCGGCTCACTCGCACGCCTGCATTTGAAGCCGATGAAGTTCGATCGCGAAGCGGCGGAAGCCGATCCGTTGATCGCGATCGCCGGCGGCGGCGGTGTCAGCCTGTGCAATTCGCAGGGCAACGCCTGGACGGCCGATTATCTCAAGATCACCGGCGAACTCGACGTCGACCTGCGCAGCAACATCGCTGCGGAAGCGCGGGCCAAGATCGTCTATGAACGCCTGATCCATTTCTGCGATGACGCCGGCACCAAGGACGCCCTGCAGTTCTTGATGACCCGGGAAATCACCCACATGAAGGCGTTCTCGCGTGCGCTTAAAAGCATGGGCAAGCCCGCCTTCAGCATCGGCCGCATCGCTCCGACGCCCGGCCTTGTGGACCAGTTCTTCAACGATTCGACCGGGTCCGGCGACAACGGAGAGATAGACACACGAGGTCCCTGGAACGAAGGCGACGACTGGGTCTTCATGGAATCGCCGGCGCTCCAGAGCGGCGATACCGGCGCGGCGCCGTCGATCGTTGCCGAGAGTTCGCCATCGGAATCTCCCGTTGGTCTTGACGACCTGCTGCTCGATCAGCTGCGCGACCTTTTGCACGCCGAGAAGCAGTTGACAAAGGCGTTGCCTCAAATGATCGAAGCTGCACGCTACGACCAGCTTGGCGAGCTGTTTACCGTTCACCTGGCCGAAACCGAAGCGCAGATCGAACGTCTCGACGAGTGCTTCGAGCTGCTCGGCAAGAAGCCCCGCGCCAAGCCTTGCAAGGGAATGCAGGGACTTGTCGAAGAAGGCGACGAAGTGATCAAGGAAGGCGCCAAGAAGGACGATGCGGCCGCGGATCTTGGGTTGATCGGCGCGGCTCAACGCGTCGAGCATTACGAGATTGCGGGTTACACGACGGCTCGCAACCTTGCGCAGCAATTGCGTCACAGCGGTGCGGTCGCGCTGCTGTCCAAGAATCTGGCTGAGGAAGAGAACGCGGATCAGTTGCTCAATCAGGTCGCACGTTCGTTGATGTCGGTGGCGAAAATGCCCGCCGCCATCGAGCAAAGCTTTGTCGAAGATGAGTCCCCTGGGGGCTAGGCATCGTCAGCATTGACGACTAACGATCAAGGCGGCCCCGGTGGGGCCGCCGATACATACGAAAGGACCTGGCATGCCCCCGAAGATCAAGGAACAGACCTGCCCGCTGTGCAAAGGAACTGGTTTTCCCAAGTCCATGGAGCCGGCGCACCCGGGCCACAGGATCTATCCAGTGAAATGCGAGTCCTGCCAGGGCAAGGGCAGGATTGCAGAGATCGAGTGAAGTGATCTCACTGCTTTGATCTCTCGATCTCGAAGGTGAACCTGGCCTGCATCACGGCGCCGTCGGCATCTCGAGCCTCCTGCGGGTCTTGCCCGTGCGCAGATGGTGCTGGTAGTTCATAGGCGATCGAGATGCGCCTGGAGCACCAACTTCGCCCGTGAGCCGCGACGTCACCAGAACCTGCGGAAGCTGCACGGCCTGCTGCGATGGCTGGCTGCAGATCGAGGTGCGCGGTCACAAGGTGCGCAAGGGGCAACCGTGCCCGTTCAGCATCGCCCACCGCTGTTCGATCTATCCGGAACGCCCGCAGCATCCCTGCCGCGAATTCGTCTGCGGCTGGCTGGTCGCATCGAGCCCGCTGCCGGATTGGATGCGGCCGGATCAATCCAGCATGATCATGCTGGCCGCCAATTTCTTCTGGCGCGGCCTGCCGGTTGACGTCGTGGTGCCCGTCGGTGAGCAGCCGAAGAAGAAGGCGCTGGATTGGCTGACGCGATTTTGCGCCGAGAACCGACGCCTGCTCGTCTACCAGATCGGCGATGAGTGGTTCGCGTTCGGACCGCCGATGTTCCAGACCGACATCGCCAGCCGTCTCGCGCGCGGCGAAACGCCGTGGGGCGATTGACGCAAGTCGCAGAAGCCATTCACGTTTTGACGCGGAACCGGTTCGATTCACCGCAATGCGGCACATCGCCGCGCGACACACTTTGTCGGGAATTGTTGCCAGCCCGACACACCCGGCCGGAAAGTGAGCGGCGTCACATTATCCCGGTTGTATACGGTATCTGGCATACAATACGTTCCACTTTATCCCGGACCCATTGAGAGTCCGCGGCGATAGAGGGGAAACACGATGAGGAAGGCCTTTCTGCTTGGCACAGGCTTTGCGGCCCTTTGTACAACCACAATTAGTCATCCACTAAACGCTGCAACTATAGATGATGTTGTTGCCCGCCTCGATGCGCTCGAGCGCAGCAACGCCAAGCTCGCGAAAGAGAACGCGCAGCTTCGCGAACGCGTCAATCACATCGGCGAGCCGAAGGCTGCTGTAACGGCCGTCGCGCCGGGCTCGCCCAAGGGCAATCCCGTTCTGCACGCGGCGGTCGCGCCATCGCCTGCGCCGGCACCGGAGCACACCGTCGTCAGCCTCGGTGGCGCTCCGCTTTACAGCAAAGCGCCCGGAAGCAATCCGTTCATCGACAACACCACGGTGACGCTCTACGGCCATGTCGATCTCTCCGGCGACATCTTCAATCCCGGCGTCTACGATCAGGGCACGAAGCTCGGCGTCTCCAGCAACCTCACCTATTTCGGCGTTCGCGCGCGGCACAATCTCGATCCCTACGGCTATCCCGGATGGGCGGCCGTTGCGCAATTCGAATCCCTCGTCGAGGTCGCGGCTGTTCCGACCGAACGCGCGGCGTTCGGCACGCGCGACAGCTTCCTCGGCATGGAAAGCCCCTGGGGCGCGATCAAGGCCGGCAAGGCGGATACGCCTTACAAGAAGGCGACGGCGAAGTTCGATCCGTTCTCGGCCACGCTCGGCGACTACAACTCGATCATGGGCAACACGGGGGGCGATCTCCGTGCCGAGTTCGATTGGCGCGCGGCCCATGCGATCTGGTATGAATCGCCGGTGTGGAACGGCTTCCAGGCCACCATCATGCTCTCGCCGGGACAGAACACGGCGAAGGACAACAGCGACTTTGCGCTCGGCGATTTCAACTGCCCTGCCACATCGTCGCGCGGAAGCGGCTCGGGCTTCCCACTGACATCGGCGCCGGAAGGCTGCACCGACGGCTCATACGGCAATCTCTACAGCGCATCGCTGACCTACAATCAGGCTGGGTTCACAGGAGTCGCCGCCTACGAATTCCACGAAGGGACCAACCGAACGGGCGACGAGGCGGTGACACCCCTGAGCAACGGCGGCGTTCTAACCGTGCCGACGGGCGCAGTCGGCATCGCGAACGAATGGGCGGCGAAAGTCGGCGCGGGGTACAAGTTCAACGACATGATCGGAAGCCTCCAGCTCTACGGCATCTACGAGATCATGCGCCGCGAGAATACGGTGGCCGCCTTCAACGAGCGTTCCCGCGACGGCTACTTCCTGAGCGCGACCCAGACGGTCGACAAGTGGGACCTCAGCGCATCCTGGGCTCACGCCAACGCCTCACCGGGCTCGCCGGGCACGGGCGTCCTTAACGCTTATCCCACCGCCGGGGTGGTGGTCTCCGCTCCGGCTGGTGCCGCTGACTTCGCGCTGAACAGCGTCGACTCCAGTGCAGACCAGTATGCGATCGGCCTGAAGTATCACTTCAGTCCGTTCGTGAGCTGGTACGTGGTGGGCAGCTATCTGCGCAACGGACCGGGTGCACATTACTGCCTCGGTGTCAGCGGACATGGCTACGGCGTTTGCGGACGCGACGCCAACAACAACGTCGTTGCCGGCAACAAGGCCGAAGCCGTCACGACCGGTATGACGTTCGACTTCTGAGAACGAGAGAACATATAGCGGGGAGCCGGTCGCGGCTCCCCGTCGTTTGGCGCCCTACTCCGCCGCCTGGCGCACGTGGCGCGCGGTCGGGGTGCGCATCGTCACCAGCTCTTCGGCTGCGGTCGGATGCAGCGCGATGGTCGCGTCGAAATCGGCCTTGGTCGCCTTCATCTTCACGGCAATCGCGACGGCTTGCGTGACCTCGGCAGCGCAATCGCCGACGATGTGACAGCCAAGCACGCGATCGGTCGAGCCGTCGACGACGAGCTTCATCAGCACGCGGGTATCACGGCCCGACATCGTTGCCTTGATCGGGCGGAACGTCGTCTTGTAGATGTCGACGTGGCTGAACTGCGCGCGCGCTTCGGTTTCCGTCAGGCCGACGGTGCCGACCTCCGGCTGCGAGAACACCGCGGTCGGGATGGTGGAATGATCGACCTGCACGGTACGCTTGCCGAACACGGTATCGGCGAAAGCATGGCCCTCGCGGATCGCGACCGGCGTCAAATTGTGGCGATGGGTGACGTCGCCGATCGCGTAGATGCTGTCGACCGAAGTCTTCGAGAAATGATCGACCGCGATGCCACCATTCTTCGGATTGATGGCGACGCCGGCCTTCTCCAGGCCGAGATTGGCCACCGCCGGATGGCGGCCGATCGCGAACATCACCTGGTCGGACGCGAGGCTCGATCCGTTCGACAGATGCGTGGTGAATTCCTCGCCATTGCGATCGACCTTGTTCACCGTGCAGCCGGTGAGAATGGTGATGCCCTGCTTTTCCATCTCGCTGCGGACATGCGCGCGGACATCTTCGTCGAAGCCGCGCAAGATGTTGTCGCCGCGATAGATCACGGTGACGTCGGAGCCGAAGCCGGCGAAGATGCCGGCGAACTCAAGCGCGATGTAGCCGCCGCCCTGGATCACAATCCGCTTCGGCAACTTCTTCAGGTGAAACGCCTCGTTGGAGGAGATCACATGCTCGATGCCGGGAATCGACGCGCCGTGGTTCGGCGCACCGCCGGTGGCGATCAGAATGTATTTCGCGGTGATCTTCCTGTCGTCCGCGAGCAGGCGGACGGTGTGCTTGTCCTCGATCACCGCGCGGCTCTTGACGATCTGCGCGCCCGACTTCTCGACATTGGTCGTGTAGGCCGCCTCCAGCCGCGCGATTTCCTTGTCCTTGTTGGCGATCAGCGTCGGCCAGTCGAAGGTCGCGGGCGGAACGGTCCAGCCGAAGCCGGCGGCATCCTCGAGCTCGTGACGGAAATGAGAGCCGATCACGAACAGCTTCTTCGGCACGCAGCCGCGGATCACGCAGGTGCCGCCCATGCGGTACTCTTCCGCGATCATCACGCGCGCGCCGTATCCGGCCGCGATGCGGGCGGCACGCACGCCGCCCGAACCGCCACCGATGACAAAGAGGTCGACGTCGAATTCAGCCATTGTCCACTCCGACCTCTTAACCCAAACCGCGACGCGATTTCGGGCTTCCCGATCAGCTATCCCTGGAGATAGTTACTGTCACATTTCCTTGCCACGCTTCTTCATCTCGGCGCGGAACGCGCTCGCGACGACCTCGGAGAAGTTCTGCGCCCATGCGTTCATGACCTGCATGCTGAGGTTGATGGCCTTGGGCTCGTTGGTGATCAGCTTCTGGCCGAGCGGCGACTTGTAGAACGCGACGAGATCCTTCAGCTCCTGCTCGGTGAACTCGCCGGCATAGACCCCCACCATGCCGTCGCCGATCTCCTGCTCGCGACCGGCAAGCTGCTTAGCGACGATCGGGGCGAGCTCGTTGAGATCCTTCTGGTAGTTGAGGTTCTGGCCGATCAGCGTGCCCTTGACCTTCTCCACCATGCCGGGCACGGCGTTGGCGTACATCGCGCTGGCATTCTTCAGCGTCAAAATCTCTCTCGCCGCCGCAATCGACGCCGCAGAGGGTGCTGCCGGCTGCTGCGCGGTCGCAGGCACTGCCCCCAGCACCAGTGCGAAGGCGAGGCACGCACCGGGCACGATCTTCAAAACGCTCTTCATTCTAGTCTCCTTTCGGCTTTCGCCGTTCAATCACACGGATTCCCTCGCCACCCGCCAAAACAGCCGAGCTGGCCAAGCCGATGAACAACCCATGCTCGACCACGCCGGGGATCGCGCTCAACGCCCTGGCCAGGCTGGCCGGATCCACAATCCGCTCGAGCCGGGCATCGACGATCCAGTGGCCGCCATCGGTGACAAAAACGTGGCCATCCTTGGCCTTGCGGACCGCCATTTGCCCGGAAACGCCGCATTCCGCAAATGCCTTCTCGATAGCGCGGGAGGTCGCGCCGAGCCCGAACGGAATGACTTCGATGGGCAGCGGAAAGCGGCCGAGCGTCGGCACCCATTTGGTGTCGTCGGCAATCACGATCATGCGATCCGAGGCGGCCGCCACGATCTTCTCGCGCAGCAGCGCTCCGCCGCCGCCCTTGATCAAATTGAGCTCGGGATCGATCTCGTCGGCGCCGTCCACGGTGATGTCGAGATGATCGATCGCATCGAGCGTGGTCAGCGGCACGCCGCAACGCTCCGCATCGGCGCGCGTCGCCTCGGAGGTCGGCACGCCGATCACCTTGAGGCCGGCAGCGACGCGTTCGCCCAGCAGCTCGACGAAATGCTTGGCGGTCGAACCGGTCCCGAGGCCGAGTTGCATGCCGTCACGCACCTCTTCCAGCGCGCGCGCCGCAGCCTGCCGCTTCAACTGATCCATGTCCACGTTTGCGCTCGCCTCTCAGGTCAGGAGTGCCGCTGGTCCCGTCGGTTGCGGCGGGCCTATGTAGCCTCGTTTTCCCTCGGAGAACAGGGTCTGGGAACAGGCCTATAAGCTGATCTTATGGCCCCGCCCCTTGCGCCGGTACGGCCGGGCCGGTAGCGCTTGGATCATGACCTCCCCCTACACCCTCGTCTTCGATCTCGACGGCACGCTTGTGGATACGGCGCCCGACCTGATCACTGCGCTCAATTACGTGCTCGACCGCGAAGGCCTGCCGCCCGTGCCGATGGCCTCGGCCCGCAACATGATCGGCGCCGGCGCCCGCAAGCTGATCGAGCGGGGCCTGGAGGCCGAGGGCCGCGCGGTCAAGCCTGCCGACATGGACCGGATGACGGCGGATTTCATCGCCTATTACGCCGACCATATCGCCGACGAATCGCGCCCCTTCGAGGGGCTCCTGGACGCCCTCGACCTGTTTGCGGCCCAGGGCCATCGTCTCGCGGTCTGTACCAACAAGCTGGAATGGCTGTCGAAGCGGCTCCTGGACCAGCTAGACCTGAGCCGGCGGTTCGCGGCGATCTGCGGCGCGGACACTTTTGGGGTCCAGAAGCCCGATCCGACCATTTTCCGCGAGACCGTGGCGCGGGCCGGCGGCGAGGTCAAAGCCAGCATCATGGTCGGCGACGCCGGAACCGATGTCGGCGTGGCCCGGCGCGCCGGGGTGCCCGTGATCGGGGTCAGTTTCGGCTACACGGATGTGCCGATCGCCGATCTGAAGCCGGACCGGCTGATCCATCACATGCGCGACCTGCCCGCCGCCGCGCACAGCCTGATGACGGCTTAGGCCCAGGCAAGGCTCTGACATAGCTGGGTTATTTCGGGGAACTCTGCGTTAACCATCTATTAACTATGCGCAGTCCGCCGGTTGCTTGCCCCAGGCGACGCTCCTAAGGTCCGGACGGGGTTAATGTGGCGGTTCGTCGCAGTAGAAGTAAGTGGATGGTCATGCGTCGTGTCATCGCGATTGCGCTAGCGGGAGCGAGCCTTGGTGGCTGCTCGTCGTTGTCTTGGGACATGTTCAAATCGGCGCCGCCGACCGTCCAGGTCAGGCTCGAATCCAATCCTTCAGGGGCTGACGCCAGGACCTCGCTCGGCCCAGGCTGCAAGACCCCCTGCTCGGTCTCGGTTCCCGCGCCGGAGGCTCCGTTCACGGTCAACTACGGCCTGAACAAGTATCAGCCGGTGAGCGTGCCGGTGAACGTGATCAAGAATCCCGGCGATTGGACCACAGCCGCGACCGTCACCACCGATCCGAACCCGGTCTTCGCCGAGCTCCAGCCGGAGGTGCCGCCCAAGCAGGTGAGGAAAAAGCCGCACCGGCCGAAGAGGCCGAAGCCGGCCGCAGCCGCGCCCGCCGCGGCGCCGGCCGATGCTGCAGCGCCCGCAGCCGGCTCTGCGTTCCCCGATCCGAACGCGGGCAAGCGCTAATCTATGTATACCACCCGATTGTCCTCTGCCCGCGCGATGCTTAGATTGCGTCCAGAGCACCGCTGAAGCAAAGGTGCGCCCGTCGCCGTAAGTGACAAGGCAGTTGGTATGAACGGACCTATCGCGAGCCCTCTCGCTACAGCGAGCCCCCTCGCCGCGCTGTCGAGCGCGATGACCGATCCGTTCGGGCGGACCATCTCCTATCTGCGCGTCTCCGTCACCGATCGCTGCGATCTCCGCTGCTTCTATTGCATGTCGGAAGACATGACGTTCCTGCCCAAGGCCGACCTGCTGACGCTCGAGGAACTCGACCGGCTCTGCTCGGCCTTCATCGCCAAGGGCGTGAAGAAGCTGCGGCTCACCGGCGGCGAGCCGCTGGTCCGGCGCAATGTGATGTCGCTGGTGCGTTCGCTGTCGCGCCATCTCACGAGCGGCGCGCTGGGCGAGCTGACGCTGACCACAAACGGCACGCAACTCGCAAAACATGCGCAAGAGCTTGCCGATTGTGGCGTCCGCCGCATCAACGTCTCGCTCGACACGCTCGAGCCCAGGAAGTTTCGCGAGATCACGCGCTGGGGCGAGATCGACAAGGTGCTGGAAGGCATCGAGGCGGCGCGCGCTGCAGGGCTCGCGGTGAAGATCAACGCGGTGGCGCTGAAGAACCTCAACGAGGACGAGCTCCCCGACCTGATGCGCTGGGCCCATGGCAAGGGCATGGGGCTGACCCTGATCGAGGTGATGCCGATGGGCGAGATCGGTTCGGGCCGTATCGACCAGTATCTGCCGCTGTCGCTGGTGCGCGCGCGGCTCGCCCAGCAATTCACGCTGACGGACCTGGCCGAAAGCACCGGCGGGCCGGCGCGCTACGTCAGCGTCGCCGAGACCGGCGGCAAGCTCGGCTTCATCACGCCGATGACCCATAATTTCTGCGAATCCTGCAACCGCGTGCGCATCACCTGCACGGGCACGCTGCACACCTGCCTCGGCCACGAGGATGCTTCCGATCTGCGCAAGCCGCTCCGTGCATCTGATGACAATACGCTGCTGGCGGCTGCGATCGACCGCGCCATTGGGCTGAAGCCCAAGGGCCACGATTTCATCATCGACCGCCGCCACGACCGTCCCAGCGTCAGCAGGCATATGAGCGTGACCGGCGGCTGAGGATTCGTCGCCCGCCGCCAACCTAAGCTTTTGACCCGGCGTCAATTTGCCCATTTTCCGATTGACGGCGCACAAGCCCGCTGGTTTGGTGCGACCGCCTTTGCTTGCCCGGCAGCAATAAGCCGGCCCGCCCCGTAGGCGGTCGCGGTCAAGACGGCAAGGCACGAGGGGAGGACTGACGCCGCAATCGCTTTCGGACTGTGATCCGTGCGGTCGCGTGCTTTTTGCACGCGGGCTCTGCGATGCGTGCTGAAGCCTCCCGTAAAGTGTTGGGCCGCGACGGCGACGGAGAGAAAGTAAGATGCGTCCATTGCTGGCGTTGAGCAACGCCATCGACGCCCTCAATGAAAAGATTGGGTACGTCTGTAACCTGCTCGTGCTTCTCGCCTGCCTGGTCAGCGCGGCCAACGCCATGATCCGCTACGCCTTCAGCTCCTCGTCGAACGGGTGGCTGGAGCTGCAATGGTACATGTTCGCGATCCTGGTGATGTTCGGCGCGTCCTATACCTTCAAGCGCAACGAGCATGTCCGCGTCGAGATCATGTATTTGATGCTGTCCGAGCGCGGCCAGCTCTGGCTCGACATGATCGGCACGTTGTTCTTCCTGATCCCCTCCTGTCTCCTGCTCGCCTACCTGTCCTGGCCGTTCTTCATGCAGGCCTACAACGTCGGCGAGATGTCGGGCAATGCCGGCGGCCTGATCCGCTGGCCCATCAAGTTCGTGATCCCCGCCGGCTTCGTGTTGCTGGCATTGCAGGGAGTTTCCGAAGTCATCAAGCGTATCGCGGCTCTCCAGGGCTATGTGACGATCGACGCCAAGTATGAGAGGCCGACTCAATGATCACGCTGGAGATGATGCCGCCGTTGATGTTCGGCGGCCTGGTTCTGGTGATGCTGCTCGGCTTCCCCGTCGCGTTCACGCTTGCCGCTGTCGGCCTCTCCTTCGGCTTCCTCGCCATCCATCTCGGCTTCTTCGACCTCAACTTCCTCCAGGCGATCCCAGGCCGCGTGTTCGGCAGCGTCCTCTCCAACGAGCTGCTGCTCGCGATCCCGTTCTTCACCTTCATGGGCGCCATATTGGAGAGATGTGGGCTGGCCGAGGACATGCTGGATTCGATGGGCCAGTTGTTCGGCCCGATCCGCGGCGGTCTCGGCTATTCCGTCATCATCGTCGGCTTCATCCTCGGCGCCATCACCGGCACGGTCGCCGCACAGGTCATCGCCATGGCGCTGATCTCGATGCCGGTGATGATCCGCTACGGCTACAACATGCGCTACATCACCGGCGTGCTGGCGGCCTCCGGCACCATCACGCAGCTGGTGCCGCCCTCGCTGGTGCTGATCGTGCTCGCCGACCAGCTCGGCAAGTCGGTCGGCGACATGTATCTCGGCGCCTGGGGCCCCTCGGTGTTCCAGATCATGCTGTTCGCCGGCTATACCTTCATCCTCGGCCTGGTCAAGCCGGACCACGTGCCGCCGGTGCCGCTGGAAGCGCGCACGCTGACGGGCTGGGCGCTGTGGAAGAAGTGCCTGATGGGCATCATCCCGTCGGCCGTGCTGATCTTCGTCGTGCTGGGCACCATGATGATGGGCCTCGCGACCCCGACCGAAGCCGGCGCCATGGGCGCGGTCGGCGCCATCGTGCTCGCCGCGATCCACCACAAGGACTTCTCCTCGACCGACCGCAAGATCCTGATCATCGGCGTGATCGCTGCCGGCATCGGCACCATCGTCGCGATGCTGTTCACCGAGAACGTCATCTTCAAGATCGCGTTCGCTGTGACCTACCTGGCGGTGGCCTGGATCTGCATCCAGGCAGCGCGCATCCCCGACCTGCGCGACCTGATCAAGCAGGGTTACGAATCCACCATGCGCCTCACCTGCATGGTCACCTTCATCCTGATCGGCTCGACCTGCTTCTCCGTGGTGTTCCTCGGCGTCTCCGGCGGCGTCTGGCTCGAGCACCTGCTGACCTCGCTGCCCGGCGGCGTCTGGGGCTTCCTGATCTTCATCAACCTCTTCATCTTCTTCCTGGCGTTCTTCCTCGACTTCTTCGAGATCGCCTTCATCATCCTGCCGATGATCGCGCCGATCGCGCAGAAGATTCTGGGACCCGTCGTCGGCGACGGACCCGCTCTGATCTGGTTCGGCGTCATGCTCTGCGTCAACATGCAGACCTCGTTCCTGCATCCGCCGTTCGGCTTCGCGCTGTTCTACTTACGCGGCGTCGCGCCGAAGGAAGTGAAGAGCTCGGACATCTATTGGGGCGCGATGCCCTGGATCGGCCTCCAGATGATCATGGTGCTGATCGTGATCGCCTTCCCGATCACGGTGACGGGCCTGCTGGACAAGCCGGTCAATGTCGACCTCGACAAGGTCAGGATCGAGGTGCCGCAGATCGACCTGCCGCCGCTGGATCTCGGCCCGCCGCAGAAGTAGCGGACGCGCTTTCTTTCTTCTCCCCTCATGTCCGCCGAAGCCTTGACGAAGGCGGATGCGAGAGAAGGTGCATCGGCGACCTTGGGCCGCCGGTTGCGACGGGCGCCGATATTTTGCATCGGCTATCGCGCTGAAATTGAACTGCTCGCGAGCACCATCAAGGGGCGCGTTTCTCGATTGAACGGTGCCGGCGCACCGGCATTGTGCAAGCCACGTCAGCATACTTGCCCCGATACGGTCCCGGATATCTCGAAATTTCCGATGTTCACGCTCGCCATCGGGGTTAAGCTGACAGCCACTTTCAGAAATCCATTACGACGCGGACTGACCGACCAATTCTATAAGACACTTTGCAAATCGTATTGTCCGCGCCTCACGCAAGCGAGGTTGCCATGGACCAAGATTTTCATCAGGAAATTGACCGCCGAGCACGACAGCATTGTTCGATAGCAGCACATCATCATAACCGTCGTCTCTTGACCACGATGTTCTGCGCCGTGTGCATCTTCCAGTTCGCGACTGAAGCTGGTGCGCAATGCAGCGCACGAGATGTGTTGCAGAACCAGTTGAAGCTGAAGACGGCTTCCTCAAGTCATGCACAGATCACGCCAGTCAGATCAATTGCCGATCTCCCGGTGTGGAAGAGGATTACTCTCGGCAGTTATTCAAATTCGCTCACCCTTCGAAACGCCCTGGACGCAATCGGCTGCCACGTCGGAGGATCGGCTGCGGAAATCCTCGCTCGGCCGGCCTTCATCGTAAGTACGATAAGAAAGGAAGTGGATCTCGTCACTGTGTCGGCGGCCGCACTCGGCTTTGAGACGGACACTATGACCTTGGCCGCAATCTACGAGCGCGCCAAGCGGCTGGGTCTGGGGATTGCCGCAGCGGAGGTCGGTCCTCAGTTGAGGCTTCAATATCTCGACCAGCCCTTGGGCGAATTTCTCGTCATTGGAATGGACCCGATCAAGACCTGGAGCGGCGAGGAGGCCATTCTGAATGTAGCCAATGGCGGAGCCGGCCTCATCCTCATAGGCCAGGATGGCAGTGCCGGCGCCGCGATATCAGTGACCTCTCGCTTCGTATTCGAGCGGCCGACCGAAGCGGTGCTGGTTGACCAGCTTGAGCAGGACGCGGCATTCCTGCCGCCATGAGCACGAACGCGAGCAGCTCCTCGATCGGTATGAACGCGCAAATGATGCGCACAACACGCGCTCCTCACGCGCCCCGATGCGGACGGTGCAACGATGGATCACACTTTGCGGTAACGAAGACTTTATCGGCATCTCAGATTGCGCGTCGCACTCGTTGATATGGATCAACCGTTGTTGCAACAGCGAACGACAAACGTGCGCGCGTTGTCTCTTCTGCAACGGAGAAAGCCCATGAAGCATGTAAGAAAGATTGCCCTAGCTGCTTGCGCCTTCTCGTCTGCGGCGCTGCTCTCCTTTGCCTGGTCCGAGCAAAGCGGTCTCTCGCTATCGGTCGAGAGCGCCCAGGCGCGGGTCGGTCGTCCTCTGACGCCCGTCAGTGTCGCCGGCGTTGCGCGTCGACAGACGCGACGGGGCGTGTATGGAGCAGGCGCAGTCGCGGCAGGCGCCGTCGCGGTCGGCACGGCGGCAGCGGTCGCGGCGACATCACCTTACGGGGGATGGGGAAGCCCCTATTACAGCGATCCAGGCTACTCTTCTGGTAGCGGACCTTACGCGGCATACGGCTACTCTCGGGAGGACTGGCGGAGACGAAACGGCATGGTCTGCGAGCCCGGCACGATAACCAAAATGGACGACGGCCGGATGTACCGCTGCCAGTAACCCGGCTCGCGGCGCGGCAACAGAAGGCCCCGGTCGACGCCGGGGCCTTGCAGCATCAGTGCCGAGTGACAAGCGTTAGAAACGCTGGCATACCGGGCCATCATCCAACCGATGGATCCCGCTTATGCTCCGATCGCACTCCGCTTCCTCGCTCACTGGTTCCTTGATCGCCTCGCTCTGGCTCGCCTGTGCCGCAACTGCGGCGCATGCCGAGCCGATGGCCGAGGTTCACGCGCTGGCGCAGAAGGAGCAGCAGCCGCTGCTCGACACGCTGCGCGATCTCGTCAGCATCGAATCCGGCAGCAAGGATTTCGAGGGCCTGAACCTGATCGCAGGCCGCGTGGCCGACCAGCTCAAGCAGATCGGCGGCACGGTGGAGATCCTGCAGCCCACCGACATCTATCGCCTCGACGACACGCCGGAGAAGATCGGCCCGGCCGTGCACGCCGTCTTCAAGGGCACCGGAGCTAAGAAGATCATGCTGATCGCCCATATGGACACGGTGTACCTGAAGGGCATGCTGAAGGACCAGCCGTTCCGCATCGACGGCGACAAGGCCTACGGCCTCGGCATTGCCGACGACAAGCAGGGCGTCGCCCTCATTCTCCACACTGTGGCGATGCTGCAGAAGCTGAATTTCAAGGACTATGGCACGCTCACGGTGCTCACCAACGGCGATGAAGAGATCTCCTCGCCCGGCTGGCGCAGCACCATCACCAAATTCGCCGCCGATCAGGACGTCGTGTTCTCGTTCGAGGGCGGCGGCACCGACGGCACGCTGCGGCTCGCCACCAGCGGCATCGGCTCGGCCTATCTCACGGTGACCGGCAAGTCCTCGCATGCGGGCGCGCGGCCCGAGGGCGGCATCAATGCGCTCTACGAGCTCTCGCACCAGGTGCTGCAGATGAAGGACCTGTCAAAGCCCGAGCAGGGCCTGAAGCTGAACTGGACGGTCTCCAAGGCCGGCACCAACCGCAACGTGATCCCTGCCGAAGCCACGGCCCAGGCCGATGCGCGCGCGCTCAAGGTGTCGGATTTCGACGAGTTGGAGAAGGCGCTGCAGGACAAGATCAAGAATCGCCTGCTGCCCGATTCCAAGGTCGAGCTGAAGTTCGAGGTGCGCCGTCCGCCGCTGGAAGCCAACGACGCCTCGCGCCGCGTCGCGGCCTACGGCAAGACGATCTACGGGGAGATCGGGATGCCCCTCAAGGTCGACGAGAAGGCGACCGGCGGCGGCACCGACGCCGCGTTTGCCGCGCTCAAGGCCAAGGGCGCCGTGGTCGAAGGCATGGGCCTGTCGGGCTTCGGCGCGCATTCCAACGACGCCGAATATGTGAAGCTCGACACCATCGTGCCGCGTCTCTACCTGACCACGCGCATGATCATGGATCTGTCCACCGGCAAGCTGAAATAGCGGTCAGCTTCGGTCGGGGGCGGAGGAACTCTCCTCCGCCAACCTGAACCGCAGCGTGAACTCGGCGCCGCCGCCGGGGAGATTGTCCACCGCAACCGTTGCGGCGTGATCGTCGGCGACGCCGCGCACGATCGAAAGCCCCAGGCCCGCGCCGTCGCTGCGCTGGCGATCCCGGCGCCAGAAACGCTGGAAGATCAGCTCGCGTTCGGCTTCCGTGACGCCCGGGCCGCAATCGCGCACGCGCACCGAACCATCGTCGCCGACCTCGACGTCGACCGAGGTCTCCTGTGCGGTGAACTTGATGGCGTTTTCGGCGAGGTTGAAGACCGCGCGCTGGAGCATCTCGGAATTGCCGTGGATCATCACCGGCGCGTCGGCGCCCCGGAGCGCGATGTCCTTGTGCTGGGCGATCGCGAACGGCGCGATCGCGCCCACGACTTCGGCGCAGACAGCGCGCAGATCGGCGGTCTCGCCGGGATCGAGCACCAGCGTATCGAGTTCGGCGATCTCCAGGAGCTGGGCGACGATCCGGCTCATGCCTTCGATGTCGTCATGCAGCGCCTGCCTTGCGGCGCCATCGCCAAGCGTCTCGATCCGCGTCCGCAGGATCGCAAGCGGCGTGCGCAGTTGATGGGCGGCGTCGGCCGTGAACTGGCGCTGCACGCGAAAACCGTCCTCGAGGCGATCCAGCGCCTGGTTGACGGCGGTGACGAGCGGCATGATCTCGCGCGGAATCTGCTCCGTCGGCAGGCGGACGTCGGTACGCGACGGGCCGATATTGCTGGCTTCCTCCGAAGCCATCCACAACGGCGCGATGGCGCGGCGGAAGATGATGATATCGATGGCGAGCAGGATCAGGAGAATGGGGATGGTGATCCAGCCGACCCGGCGGAAGAAGTTGGACACGATGTCGTCGGTGATGACGTCGCGATGCGACAGATCTTCCGCCACCTGAATGCGAACAATGGTGTCGCCGATCGTCTGGGTCACATCGGCGCCGGAAATCGAATCTGACTCCACGTCACCGGTCTTCTTGTGCGACGAGAACAGCAGGCGGCCGTCGGCGTCGCGGATGTCGTACTGATAGCGGCCATAGGCTTCCGAATAGAGACCGCGAAGGCTCTCGGGCAGATTGAATGTCACCTTGCCGTCTGGCCGGACCGCGATACGCTCGGCCAGCGTCTCGGCCTGGGCGCGCATCGCAGCGCGATGCAGCTGATCGATCTCGGAGTTCAGCAGCCAGAACAACACCAGCGGCAGGAAGATCGCCACCACCGCGATCGCGATGATGTGCAGGAACACGATGCGCGAGATCAGCGATTTGAACGATGGCCTGGTGAACAACCCGGCGGCGGCCAATTTATTTCTCCTCGGCCATCATGTAGCCGACGCCGCGGATGGTGTGGATCACGACCTTGGCGCCATGCTCGGCAAGTTGCTTGCGCAGCCGGGAGACATACACCTCGACCGCGTTGGAGGCGACCTCGCCCTCGAGCCCGAAGATGTGATCTTCGACGTTCTTCTTCGGCACCACCCGCCCCTGCCGGCGCAGCAGGATCTCCAGCACCGAGGTCTCGCGCGACGAGATGATCCGCGGCTTGTCGTCGATGAATATCTGGCGGCTTTCGGTATCGTAGACGAGATTGGCGAGCCGCAGCGAGCGGCCGAGCAACTGGCCCGGACGACGCAGGATCGCCTCAAGCCGTGCCACCAGCTCCTCCATCGCGAACGGCTTTGCCAGGTAGTCGTCGGCACCGCTGCGCAGGCCGTTGACGCGGTCCTGCACGCCCCCGCGCGCGGTCAGTACCAGCACCGGCAGCGGTTCCATCTGCCGCCGCAGCTCGCGCAACACCGACAGGCCGTCGCCGTCGGGCAGGCCGAGATCGAGGATCATCGCGGCGTAGGTGACGTTGTGCACCGCCTCGCGCGCCTCCTCGGTGCTGCCAACGATGTCGCTCTCATAGCCGGCCGCCGCCAGCCCGCTGGCCACGAGCCGCGACAGCTCGACATTGTCCTCGACGATCAGAAGACGCATTCCTTAACGCCCGATATTCGGCCGGTCGCCGCCACGACAGGGATTGAAGTTGTGTCCCTGCTCTCTTCCACCATTCGGCAGCGTTCGGCCAGCAAAAAACGCGTGCTGGCCGGCCCCGCCATTCGGTGCCAGCCGTCAGATCCATGTAAGCTTGGATGACGGTCAGCCGCGCGACCCGGGGCGTCGTCCGGATGTTCCGTTTCCGATCGGTGGTCCGCGCTAATTCTCGGCAGGCGCCCGCCACATCGGATATTTCGGGCCGCCATAGTAGCGCATCGCTTGCTGATCCGATGCGTTGCTCGCGGCGCCGAGATCGCTCACGCAGCCGGCAAGGCAAGCGCCGAGCCCTGCGAGAGCGATCATCATCGCGACTTTCCGACCTAGCCGTTGAGCGGTCATGCCGTCTCCTCCCACAGACGCGTCAGTACTTCGCGACCACCGCGTTGCCGCCGAACTTGAAGTCGAGTCCGAGTGTCACCACCGAATAGGTGTTGGCGACCGTATAAGGCAGCGCACCGTTGGTCGGCGCATCGCGGTGGAAGGTGCCGAGATCGAGATAGCGATACTCGAACTTCCCGATCAGATTGTCGGTGATCGCATAGGCGATGCCGCCGCCGGCAGCGAGACCGCTGCGTGTTGCCTTGAACGTGTCGACGCCAAAGCCCGGATTGGTGTTGGTGTGGGTCAGCTCGCCATAAGCCCAGCCGCCGGTGAAGAACAGCAGCAGCCGATCGACCGCGATGCCGCCGCGCGCCCGCAGCGTACCGCCCCAGCCGAGCTTGGTCGCGTCGTCCCAGCCGAGCGCGAAATTATCGCCGCCCTTGATGTTCGAGCCGAAGCCGTCCGCCTCGACGCCAACCACAATGCTGCCGCTCTGCCACTGGTAGCCGACCTCGCCGCCGCCAAGGCCACCGGTCGATTCGTAGTTCGCCGTGAAATTGGCAAAGCCCGCCGGACCGGTCGCGTTATTGACGTTGTGATTGCCGAGACCCCAGCCGCCGAAGACGCCGACGTAGAAGCCGGACCAGTCGTAAGCCGGCGCCGCCATCGGTGGCGCCTTGCCGTNNGGAAGATCGGCGCCGAGCGCCGGCGACATCGCCCCCAATGCGCAAAGCGCGACGGTCGTGAGGATGAGTTTCTTCATAGCTTGCCCCTGTCGAATGTGTGTCCCGCGATGCGGGCGGCGCCTCGCGCGCCAGCCCGCGCGCAGGATCAGAAGTGGATGATGATGTCAGCCGAACCGATGACGGCGGTCTTCTTGTTCGGCGCGATGCCGAGGTTCGAATTGCCGTTGAACGCAGGTGCATCCAGAGCACGATAGATCGACACTTCCGGCCGCATCTCGATCTGCGGCGAGAACCAGTGCTGCCAGCCGAGACCAGTCTCGACGTAACGGGTCTTTACACCGGTGCGCTGTCCCTGCTTGTCGTCGAACCACTCGAGGCGATACGAGATGTTGTCCAGCTTCGTCGGGCTGTAGTTCACATAGGTCAGGAACGTCTGCACCGAGGCGGTGCACGACAACTGGGTCGTGTTGCCGCAATGCGCGCCGAACGGCGCGTTCCACGGCATCACATCGAGCGAGAACGGCGTTCCGCTCGCGACGAGCGCGACCGAGGCCGGATTGTCGAGATTGAGAACGTTGTTCTGGTGCTCGTTGTAGGTCTCGAACGAGATGTGCCACTGGTCGTTGAACTTGTGATAATAGGTCAACCCGTACCATTGGAGGTTATTGTAGCCCCAGGTGCCGTTGTTGATTCCGTTCGCGACGACGTAGACGCCGTCATTGCCGCTGTCGGTAACATAGCGGACGCCGGCACTGAAGGAGGGTTGCGCGCCGGGATCCTTCAGCATGGTCGAGTCGGGAAACAACGGATTGGGGTTCGCGTTGGCGATCTTGGCGCCCACATGCCACGGCATCGCTTCCGTTCCCACCGAGACGCTGCCCTGGACCATCCAGTTCTTGTTGAGCGAGAGCGAGGCGTTGATGCCCGTGTTCGTGTAATTGTCGAACGTATACGTCATGGAGTGCGTATACATATAATTGTTCGGCGCGAGCTGTGCCTCGATGTCGGGAATCGAGATGTAGCGGCCGAACCGGAGCAGCAGGCCGTCGGCAAGGTACGGAATGAAGACCTCGCCATAGGCCATCGGCATGTCGTAGCCGTAATTCTTGTTCTGCTGGAGCAGTTGGTTGCTCCACAGGCCGTACGCGGTCGTGTAGCGATAATTCTCGCCATAGATCGGAGCGATGCGGAAGCCCCAGTCGACATGATCCTTCTGGACCGTGTCAGGCAGGCGCTCGATATAGACGACAGCCTGATCGAGCTGCACCGTATTCGGATTGTAGTCATACGCTGCCGGCGAGTTGCCGCCGCGAACGGTGTTGTTGCTGAGGTTTCCGCCGGCATTGATCCAGCCATACACCTGGACGTGCGCATCGTTCATCGCCTGCCCGACCGAAGTATTGCCCAGCGCACTCATCAGCGGGCTGTCGATCGAATTCGGACGCGTGACGCCGATCGCCGTCGCACCGCCATAGGGCCATTCGGTGAACGGCATCGGCGGAATGCTCTGCGGTGTCGCCGGCCAGGCGTCACGGCGCGAGGCCGGTGCCTTGGGATCTGAGGGCGCTGAGTCCTTGCCCCATTCGAGACGGTAGTAGTTGACGAACCGGGTGAAGAAGTCGCTGCCGAGATAGGAGTCCAGGCAGCCGTAATTCTTGTACGGATCGCAGAACGTCTTGCCCGCCGGCGGAAGCGTGTCGCCCGCATTGGCGGCGCCGCCCATCCCCATCATCGCGACCAGCGATGCGCCTGCCAGAAGATACTTTCTCATCATATTGCCCCAAGCTGTTGGTACCGACGCCTTCAAGGCGCTCTTTCGGTTTGGTTAAGCTTGGAGTCATCCTTCGTGCGGGGCGCAGAAAAAGGCGATACGGATTGCCGCGGGCGTTCGTTAAAATAAAATAGCGCAACGACGCGCTTCTTTGTCGTTTGCACGTGAACTGATCAATTGCTTGCGCGGTTTGCCCAAAGCGTCGGCGGAATCGTGGAGATTTCGCGGACGAACGATGTCGCAGCGCAAACGTTCATGCGAGCTGTGTCATTTCTGTCATAGTCGTTCGAAGTGTCTGCCCGACTTGAACGCAAATGCGATCGCGCCACGCAACGCGGCTATTATTTTGCTACGCGGGCGGGCCGGATTGTTGATCGAAGATTTATGGCCGGACTCGCTAGTGTTCTCGCACGGGCTAGACTCTGCTTTGCGAGGTTCGACCATGGAAGCCGTGACTCATGCTGCGCGCGTCACAGGCAGTCCCTTGCGGGACGATATTGCCACTGACCTTGCGTTTCTGCCCGGGACATTGACGGGGCAATGCCGCAGCCTGATCGAATCGTATCACGAGGTTCACGGCTTCGCGTCGCTGCCGAACATGCTCTGGCAGTTTCGCATGGGGCCTCTGATCGAGCGCCACAAGGAGCTTCGGCAGGTGCTGCGCAAGGCATCGACCACGCGTAGCGCCAAGAAGGCCAATGAAGGCTTTGTCCAGATCGCGAGCACGATTCTCGCGCTGGAAATCCTGGCAAGCAGCTTTGCCGGCTGGAACGCCATCTATCCGGTCGCAGGCGAAGCCGCGCGCGACGTGCTCCAGCGCAACGCGCACGGGTCGCACATGCCGCTGATGGATTTCTATCTCTATCCGCCGAAGCAGATCAGCGCGGCCGCCATTGCCACGCTCGCGCCTCCAGCCAGCCGGTCGCATGACGAGCCGGGCCTTTACCACGCGTCGCGGCCCGAGTTGTCGGGCGAGCGGCGCGCGCTTCAATATGCCAGCATGGTGCTCGACTCAGTAGATCTACGGAGCTGAACGGCTATTACTTTTTTATTTCCGCTCGCATTCAACGACATAGATTTTCTACGCCGATCCGGCTCATCGTCGGCCTGCTGGGTAAGTTGACGACATCGCGGGGTGGATTTGCGCTCTGAGCTGATCCGCTGCGGGGCACCAACCAGCTCTCGCAGGGATCATTGATGTCCTTCCCTGAAGGCACGCACGTACTTTGATTGTAAACCTTCCACTTGGCCGCATGCCTTCAACGGCGAGCATGCGGGCGACCAGACCTGACGTTGGAGCCGGCCGCCTCATGGCGGCGGACGAGCGTCGGCGGCCGCGCGCGCTTTGGCGTACGGTGTCGCCTCTCCTGCTTTCGGTTCTCGGCGTTGCCCTGTTCACGGTGCCCCTGCTTGCGTTCAGCCAGAGCGTTGCCACCAGCCTGGTGCCGATCGCCTATCTCATCCCGGTGATCTTCGCGGCGACCAGATGGGGCATCTGGCCTGCCATGGTGGCATCGATCGCAGCGATGGCGGCCGCGGATTTCTTTTTCTTCGCTCCGCTCTACAGCTTTCGTGTCGACGATCCGCAGGAGGCGGTCGATCTGTTGCTGTTCCTGATCGTGTCGCTGGTCAGCAGCAATCTGGCATCCCGGCTGCGCCAGGAGACCGAACGGCTCCGTCGGAGCGAGAAGGACATGCAGGCTCTCTACGATTTCTCACGGAGGCTCGCGTCCTGTTTTACCATCGCCGACCTGATCGCGGCCATTCAGCAGCATTTTGCGCTCGCCTTCGGTCATCCCGCCACCTTCTTCGTGACGACGTCCGATGGCCACATCGAACCGCCGGATTCACGCTTCGCGCCCCCCAAGGTGCAATCGGGCGCGGCCGCCATGAATTCCGGCGTCGGACCGATGTCGCGGACGATCGTCGACGAGACCAGAAGCGAGCTCTGGCTGCTGCGTGCGATCTCTTCCGACGATACCATTCACGGCGTCATCGCGGTCAATATCGGGCCCGGCTCGCAGCAGGCGATCGCAACCCGGACGCGGCGGATCGAAGCCATCCTCGATGAGACCGCCCTGACGCTGCAACGCCTGGACATCGGCAAGGCCATGGAGAGCGCAAGGCTGCATTTGCAGGGACAATTGCTGCGGGACGCCTTCCACGGCACTCTGTCCCACGAACTCTGCTCGCCGCTGGCCGCGATCCAGGGATCGGCAAGCGTTCTCGATTCGATTCCCGCAATCCGCAGCGATCCCCGCATGCGCGCGCTGGTCGACGCGATCTCCGACGAGACGGCCCAACTCGATGGCTACATCCGGAACCTGCTGAGCGCGACCCGTGTCACAGCGGGCGGGCTGAGCCCACGTCTCGAATGGGCCGACCCAAGAGATATCGTGAATGGCGCCGCCAGACGGCGCGGGCGCCGGCTCGACGCACACCGGATCGAGATCACCTTTGCCGATGATCTGCCGCTGCTCCATCTCGATTCCGGATTGATCGAGGAAGCCTGCGGCCAGATCCTCGAGAACGCTGCAAAATACTCGCCGTCCGGCTCGACCATATCGGTCGACGTCAGGCCGGAGCCGGAGCGCGTGATCATCCGCGTCTCCGACCGGGGCGTCGGCATCACCCAGGACGAGCAGGGAAAGCTCGGGCGCCGGTCGTTCCGCGGGGCGCGGCACCAGGCTTCCGTGCCTGGCTCCGGCCTCGGCTTCTGGATCGCGTCGACCTTTGTGCATGCCCATGGCGGAACGATCTCCGTGAAAAGCCGGGGACAGGGGCAAGGGACTGCCGTCACCATCGCCCTGCCAGCGGCCGCGCCCTCACCCGAATCGATGGCATTCCATGAGTAAGCCCGCAAACGTGGTTCTCCTGATCGACGATGAACCGAAGATCAGGCGCTTCCTGCGCGCCGGCTTCGAGCTCAACGGCTTTGTCGTGCTCGAAGCCGAGAACGCCACCGAAGCCCTGAAGATCGCGACGTTCAGCGCGCCGGATCTCATCGTTCTCGATCTCGCGCTTCCGGACCTCCACGGCGCCGAAGTGCTCGAACGGATCCGCGCCTGGTCGAACATCCCGATCATCATTCTCTCCGTCGCCGCAGGCGAGGACGACAAGGTTCGGCTGCTGCAGGCCGGCGCCGACGATTATGTCGTCAAGCCGTTCGGCATGGCCGAGCTGCTCGCACGCAGTGAAGCCGCGCTGCGACGCTATTTCAAATCGGCGACTGAAAATCCGGTCGTCGTCGCCGGCCCGCTCTCGGTCGACCTCGTGACGCGCACGGTGTCGCTGAACCAGAGCCTGGTGCGCCTGACGCGGAAGGAATACCGGCTGCTGCACGTGCTCGCCATGCATGTCGGCCTCGTCGTCACCCACGACCAGTTGCTCAAGGATATCTGGAGCGGCAATCAGCGCGACAATATCCAGTACCTGCGCATTCTCGTGCGCAAGCTGCGCCAGAAGATCGAGAGCGACCCGAACCAGCCCCGCCTGCTGATCACGGAATCGGGCGTGGGATACCGGCTTCAGAACCGGTTCGATCCCGTGCCCGTCGCCGATCGGGTGAGCTGACGCTCCGCCCTCGTCTCTTTCAGACAATGCCGCACACGCAGATCACCAATGCACGGCGCGATGCGTACGGCGCAGGCAACGGCGCTGTGCGGTCGACCGGCTTTTGTTCAATCGGGCATCGGCGCGCGTCCGGCGCTATCATTTCTGTATTTATATCGCCCGTTCCTTCTATCGAAACCAGATGAGCGGACCGCTAGTACTGATTTGGGGCAACCACAGTGACGTCGCACTGTCAGGTTGACGTCAGTTGGGCTTGCTAACAAGATTTCCGTCCGCCGCGATCGCTTCACGCCGCGCGCATTGCGCAGCGGTCCAGCCGATCGAGAGCACGGACATCCGAAGCGGATCAAACGGGGCTCTGTGATGGCATTTCGCATCAAGCATGCGGGCATGACGGCCAGCGTTGCGGCAATGGCCGCCATCGCCGGCGGCGCCTGGTTTCTGACGCACACCGGCGAAGTGCGCTCCGCCAAGGCGGCGCAACCGACAGCCGCCAGCGATGTCGATATCGCGCAGCAGACCATCACCATGACTGACAAGCAGGCCGACGCGTTCAAGGTCCTGGCCGCCGAGCCGCGCGCCTTCCGCGTGATCAAACAGGCCGTCGGCTCGATCGACTTCAACCAGAACATGCTGGTGCAGGTGTTCACGCCAAATCCCGGCAAGATCGTCGACACCTTCTTCAACGTCGGCGATACCGTCGCAAAGGGCGCGACGCTGTTCACCATCGACAGCCCCGATTTGCTCCAGGCCGAATCCACGCTGCTGGCCGCGGCCGGCGTGCTGGAGCTGCAAGGCCGCACGCTGACGCGCGTAAAACAGCTGCTGAAGACCGGCGGCGGCGCGCAGAAGGACGTCGACCAGGCCATCTCCGACCAGCAGACCGCCGAAGGCAATTACAAAGCCGCGCGCGACGCCGTGCGCATCTTCGGCAAAACCGACGAGGAGATCGATCGCATCGTCGCCGATCGCAAGGTCGATTCCATCCTGATCGTGCCGAGCCCGATTGCGGGCCAGATCGTCACGCGCAACGCCGCACCTGGTCTCTACGTCCAGCCCGGCAATGCGCCGGCGCCCTACTCGCTCGCCGATCTCTCGACGATGTGGATGGTCGCCAACGTCATCGAGACCGACGCACCTTCCTACCGCATCGGCCAGTCCGTCGCCGTCAGCGTTCCCGCCTATCCGGGCGAGGTGTTTCGCGGCCATGTCACGACGCTGGGGCTGAACATCGACCCCACCACCCACCGTCAGCTAGTCCGCTCGGTGATCGAGGATCCCGCGCAAAAACTGCGCGCCGGCATGCTGGCCGGCTTCTCGATCGAGACCGGGGGACCGAAGCAGTCGGTCGCCGTGCCCACCGACGCCGTGGTGCGCGAGGGCGACGGCACCATGACGGTGTGGGTCACGCCCGACCGCCATCGCTTCGAGCGGCGCAGCATCACGGTCGGCATCGCGCAAGACGGCTGGTACCAGATCCTCGACGGGCTGAAGCCCGGCGAGCTCGTGGCCTCGAGCGGCGCTATCTTCCTCTCGAACAAGTTTGCCACCGCGGTCACGGGCTGATCGTGGCGTCAATCGCCCCGGCGCGCCGGCTCTGAGCAAGAGATCGTGGTCAAAAGCATTCTCACCTTCGGCCTTACCCGCAGCGCGATCATCGTGCTCGGCCTCGTCGTCTTCTGCGCCGCCGGCCTTGTCGCCTTCAGCAGGTTGAACATCGAGGCCTATCCCAATCCGGCGCCCGTCATCCTGGAGATCACGGCGCAAGCGCCGGGGCTCTCGGCGGAGGAGATGGAGAAGTACTACACCATCCCGATGGAGGTCGGGCTTTACCCGACGCCGGGCGTGGTCAACATCCGCTCGACCTCGTTTTACGGCCTCTCCTTCGTCCGCGTCACCTTCCGCTATGGCGTCGACTATTATTTCGCGCTGACCCAGGCCGCCAACAGCATCCAGCAGAACATCCAGCTGCCGGGAAATCAGGTCCCGACCATCCAGCAGTCGAGCCTGGTCGGCGAGATCTACCGTTACCAGCTGGTCGGCCCGCCGAATTTCGGCCTCACCAACCTCCGCACGCTGCAGGACTACGTCGTCACCCGCCGCCTGATGACGCTGCCCGGCGTGGTGCAGATCAATTCCTGGGGCGGCACCACAAAGCAGTTCAACGTCGATGCCGATTTGCAAAAGCTCGAAGTCTACAACATCACCGTGCCGCAGCTCGTCACCGCGCTCGGCAACGCCAACGTCAATGTCGGCGGCCGCGAGATCGCGATCGGCCAGCAATCGGTCAATATCCGCGGCATCGGCCTGATCGATTCCGGCGGCGCCGACGACGTCACCAAGGGCTACAAGGTCGCCGATATCGAGAACATCGTGCTGACCCAGTCGAACGGCCTGCCGATCCAGATCAAGGACGTCGCCAAGGTTACGGTCGGCTTCGTCCCGCGGCTCGGCATTGCCGGCAAGGACAAGCAGGACGACATCGCCGCCGCCATCGTCGTCATGGGCCGCACCCAGCACACCAACGAGATCATCCCGAAGGTCGAGGAAGAGGTCGCCAGGATCAACAGCGACGGCACGCTGCCACCGGGCGTCAAGGTCGTGCCCTATTACGACCGCTCCTCGCTGGTCGGCGTCACCACCCACACGGTGCTGCACAATCTCGTGTTCGGCTGCCTGCTCGTGTTTATCATCCAGTGGGTGTTTCTGGGCGATCTGCGCAGCGCGCTGATCGTCTCCGCCAACATCCCCTTCGCGCTGTTCTTTGCCATCATCATCCTGGTGCTGCAGGGCGAGGACGCCAATCTGCTGTCGCTCGGCGCGGTCGATTTCGGCATCATCGTCGATTCCGCCGTGATCATGATGGAGAACATTTTTCGCAACTTCCAATCGAGTCCGGACAGCCGGGCGCGGGTCCTGCAAAATCTCGCGGAAGGCTATTGGGGCGCGGATCCGACTGCGCCGACCCACGGCCAGCCGACCATTGCGCGCTGGACCGAGCGGCTCAGGATGATCTTCGTCAGCGCGCTCCAGGTCCACAAGGCGGTGTTCTTCACCGCCGCGATCACGGTGACCGCCTTCGTGCCACTGTTCACGATGCAGGGCGTCGAGGGCCAGATCTTTGGGCCGATGGCCCGCACCTACGGCTATGCGCTCGCCGGCGCACTTCTGGCGACCTTTACCGTCACTCCGGTGCTCGCCTCCCTGCTGTTGCCGGAGCACATCGAGGAAACCGAGACGGCGATCGTGCGCGCTCTGCGCCGTGCCTATACGCCGGTGCTGCGCTGGGCGCTCGGCAGCGTGAAGCTCGCCGTCATCGTCGGCGCCATTTTCCTCGCGATCTCGACGCTGGCCGCAAGCCGGCTCGGCAGCGAATTCCTGCCGGCGCTGGAGGAAGGCAATTTCTGGATCCGCGCTTCGATGCCGCCGACGATCTCGCTCGACGCCGGCACCGAGGCGACGCGCAAGATGCGCGACATCCTGCTCCGCCATCCCGAGATCATCACCGTGGTCTCGCAGCATGGTCGGCCCGACAACGGCAGCGACGCCTCGGCCTTCTCCAATGTCGAGCTGTTCGCGCCGATCAAGCCGTTCGACGAATGGCCTGAGGGACTGACCAAGGAGAAGCTGACCGAAGAACTCCAGAAGGAGTTCGACGACGAGCTGCCCGGAATCACCTTCAACTTCTCCCAGTACATCCAGGACAACATCGAAGAGGCGCTGTCCGGCGTGAAGGGCGCCAATTCGGTCAAGGTGATCGGCCCGAACCTCGACGTGCTCGAGCAGACCGCGACCAGGATCATGGACGTCATGCGCGACGTGCGCGGCGTCGCCGATCTCGGCGTGTTCCATCTGGTCGGCCAGCCCAATCTCGACATCAAGATCAATCGCGAAAAGGCTGCCCGCTATGGCCTCAACACCGGCGACATCACCGCGGTGGTACAGGCCGCGCTCGGCGGCACCATCGCCACCAACGTGCTGGAGGGCGACCGCACCTTTGCGGTCGCGGTCCGGCTCGATCCAAAGTTCCGCCAGAGCATCGACGCCGTACGCGATCTCAAGGTCGCCTATTCGACACCATCAGGCACCAATGCCTATATCCCCTTGAGCGAGCTCGCCGACATCACGCTCGACACTGGCGCGCTATTCATCTACCGCGAGCGCAGCCAGCGTTACATCCCGATCAAGTTCAGCGTGCGCGGCCGCGATCTCGGCGGCACTGTGGCCGAGGCACAGCAACGCGTCGCCGAGAAGGTGCAGCTTCCGCCGGGCTACCGCATCGTCTGGTCCGGCGAGTTCGACAATCTCGAGGCCGCCAAGGCGCGCCTGATGGTCGTGGTGCCGGTGACGCTACTGTTGATCTTCGTGCTGCTCTACAGCCTGTTCAATTCGGTGCGCGACAGCCTGCTGGCGCTCGCCGGCATCCCCTTCGCGGTCGGCGGCGGGCTGATCGCGCTCTATCTCGCAGGCCTCGATTTCAGCATCTCGGCCGCGATCGGCTTCATCTCGCTGTTCGGCGTCGCGGTGATGGACGGCATCCTCAACATCACCTATTTCCGCGAGCTGCGCGCCTCCGGCATGAGCATCGCGGAGGCCGTGTTCCACGGCGCCGAGCAGCGCATGCGGCCGATGCTGATGACAGCGCTCTCCGCCGGCGTCGGCCTGTTTCCGGCGGCGCTGTCCCACGGCATCGGCAGCCAGGTGCAGCGGCCGCTGGCAACAGTTGTCGTCGGCGGCATGTTCATCGGCCCATTGCTGCTGCTCGTGGTCGCGCCGGCGCTACGCAAGATATTTCTGTCGCGGGAGACAACGCCGTCGCACGAGGACAGCACGGCCGCCTCGCCGCCCGAAGTGGCCCATTAGGATGCGTTGCGTGATGATCAGCCGAGGGGCTCGCAAATCTCTTCTCGCCAGTGCCGCGAGCGTCTGGCTGGCAAGCTGCGCGGTGGGTCCGAACTTCGAGACGCCGCCGGCGCCCGCCGTGTCCCGCTACACGCCTGAGCCGCTCGCCTCGCCCCGGGCCGACGCCGACGGGCCGCGCGTGCCGCGGCAGCAATTCGTCAGCGGAGCCGATATTCCAGCGCGCTGGTGGGCGGCGTTCCGCTCGCAGCCGCTGAACGAGCTGATCCGCCTTTCGGTCGAGCACAATCCGTCGCTGCAATCGGCGGAGGCCGCGATCCGGGTCGCCAATTTCAATGCGCTGGCGCAGCGCGGCCTGTTCTTTCCGCAAATCGGCGTGAACTACACGCCATCCGATCAGCAATTTTCCAACATGGCGACGTCGAACCCGGTGGACTCGCCTCAGTCGCGTTACACGCTGCACACGGCGCAGCTCAACATCAGCTTCGTACCCGATATCTGGGGCCAGAACATCCGCGCCGTCGAGAGCCTCGACGCGCAGACCGAGCAGGCGCAGTACCAGCTCGAGGCCGCCTACGTTACACTGACCGCCAATGTCGTCACCGCCGCCATTCAGGAGGCCTCGCTGCGCGGCCAGATCGCGGCGACCGAACGCATCGTCAAGATCGAGCGCGACATCCTCGGTATCCTCAAGACCCAGTTCGAGGCGGGCCAGGCAGCTCAGGTCGACGTGCTGACGCAGGAGACAGCGCTTGCCCAGTCCGAGCAGACCTTGCCGCCGCTGGAGAAGCAGCTCGCCGTGCAGCGCGATCTCCTCACCGCGCTCGCCGGGCAGTTCTCCGCCGACGAGGTGTTGCAGAAATTCGATCTCCGCCACCTCACCCTGCCCGCCAATCTGCCGGTGAGCCTCCCGAGCGCGCTGGTCGCGCAGCGGCCGGACGTGCGTGCGGCGGAAGCCAATTTGCATTCGGCGAGCGCGCAGGTCGGCGTCTCGATCGCAGCGCGGCTGCCCAACCTCACCCTGACCGGCAATCCCGGCACCAGCGCCTTCAAGGCGTCGCAGCTGTTCACGCAAGGCACGCTGTTCTACACGGTGGCCGCAAGCGCAACGCAACCGCTATTCGACGGGCTCACGCTCTATCACAAGCAGAAAGCCGCCGAAGCAGCGTTCGACGAGGCCGAGGCGCAATATCGCCAGGCCGTGATCACGGCGCTGCAGAACGTCGCCGACGCGCTCCGCTCCCTGCAAGCCGATGCCCGCTCGGTGCAGGCGGCGATCAAGGCCGAGACCGCGGCGAAGGCGAGCCTCGACATCGTGCAGAAGCAGCTCGTGCTGGGACAGATCACGCAGGTCACGGTGCTGAACGCGCAGCAGGCTTATTTCAACGCCGCCATCACCCGCGTCCAGGCGGAAGCCACCCGCCTCTCCGACACCGCCGCCTTGTTCATGGCGCTGGGTGGCAGCTGGCCGGCACAATGCACGACAGCCGTCTGGCGCGAATGTGTGTTTGCAGTGCCGCCCACTGCTGGCATGAAGGTGAGCGAGGCCAAACTGCCGTCACGGTGATGCAATAGCGGGCCATCTGCTTCACAACCAGACCGACCGCGGGAGCAATGCATGTCCGTCCTCAAGTTCACACTTGCATCCGCCTTCTGCCTGATCACCACGCTGGTGCACGCGGCCGGCTTTCGTTTCCTCACCGTGCCGGCCGAGGCCGGTCTTCCGGAGCTGAATGCGGGCGTGTGGTCGCCCTGCACGGCGCCCGTAAGCGAGGTCAAGCTTCGCACGATGACTTTGCCGGCGACGCAAAACTGTGCTGTCGCGGGTGACAAACTGCCGCTGATCGCGATCTCGCACGGCTATGGCGGAGGCTTCACCGGTCACCACGACACGGCCGAAGTGCTCGCCGATGGCGGTTTCGTCGTTGTCGCACTCAGTCATCCCGTCGATACCGGCGGCGGCGACATCAGCCGCGCGGACACGCTCGCCGCCTTCACGGAGCGTCCCGCCGACATCAAGCGCGTGATCGACTACATGCTCAACGCCTGGCCCGATCATGCAAAGCTCGACCCCGAACATATCGGGTTCTTTGGCTTTTCGCGGGGCGGTTACACCGGCCTGGTCGTCGCGGGCGGCAATCCCGATCTGAGAAAGATGATGGCCTTGTGTCCAGAGAGTTCTCGGAACCCCAGTTGTGCGGAGCTGCGGAGAGGCGAGATTCCGACACCCGCATTCGCACATGAC
Organism: Bradyrhizobium rifense; assembly: GCF_008123425.1. Classification (GTDB taxonomy): domain Bacteria; phylum Pseudomonadota; class Alphaproteobacteria; order Rhizobiales; family Xanthobacteraceae; genus Bradyrhizobium; species Bradyrhizobium rifense. The sequence goes on along the minus strand of NZ_VSSS01000013.1, from coordinate 9,359 downwards.
CCGCGCGTCAAAGCCCTCGTCATTGCCGACCCCGCCTTCGGCCCGTTGTTCGACCCTGACGGTTTGAAGGACGTGAAAGTCCCAATCCAGCTTTGGGCGTCGGCGCTGAGCGGGGAAGACAGGACCGGCGGCGAAGTCACGCTGGATTATGTATCAACGATTGCGCGCGACTTGCCGATCAAACCTGACTTTCATCTGGTGCCGAATGCGGGTCATTTCGCATTCCTTCCGCCCTGTACGCCGGAGCTGGCGCAGAAGCGTCCCAACATATGCACCGACAGAGCCGGGTTCGACCGAAGCGCCTTTCACAACGAGCTCAACACGGTTGCACTGGCGTTCTTCCGGGAGCACTTTGGGAAAGCTAATCCGTAGGTCGCAGATCGCCGCACCCATGGCGAGCGGACTGAGATCAAGCGATAGCGGACTCGCAGTTGAAATTCGGCCGAGGCGCCCATGATTTAAGCACTTTCGCACTGGCAAGCGAGCGCTGATGTGCCCGACGAGTCAACCGGCTCGACACTAAAGCATCAGCTTGTAGCCCAAGTGACTGCCAACGAATCCCAGCCTCTCGTAGAAGCGGTGAGCATCGGAGCGCGTCTTGTCGGTCGTGAGCTGGACGAGATCGCAACCTCTGGCTCGGCATTGGCCTATCGCCCATTCGAACATCTGCTGCCCAACACCGGATCCCCGGTGTGTCGCGGCGATTCTCACCGCCTCGATCTGTCCGCGCCAGGCGCCCTTCCGTGCCAGTCCGGGAATGAAGGAAAGCTGAAGGGAGCCAATCACCTCGTCGTTCGCGGTCGCGACCATTTGCAGCTGGTTGGCATCGGCAAGAATGGCCTGAAACGCATCGACATATTTCGGGTTTGTTGGCGAGCTCGCATCCTCCCGCTGCTGTCCCAAGGCATCGTCTGCCAGGAGAGCAACGATGGCCGGAAGATCGGCCAATTGAGCCCGGCGGAAAACAATCTGCATGATTGGGCAAGTCTCCATAGAGGCCGGAGCGAAGGCATCGTGCGCCGCAGATCCGACTTGCGTGGCCGTCGGCGTCCTGCCTCGCCTCTCCCGGATTGCGCAATGATCGCCTCTTGCCGCTGTTCTGCCCGACGCGTCAAGCGAATTTGAAAACATCAGGTGCACTCCACGACCTCACCGTCCGACATAATAATAGACAATCAGGTGCGTGAAGGCCTCCGGCGAGGTCTCCGGCAGATTTTTGGTGGGGTGCACGTGCCAGGTCGCAAAGACGAGATGATCGGAGGAGCCGATATGAAGCCCCCGGACGGCGTCGATGTTCTGCTCGGCACTCGCCATCCAGGCACCATCCGCGACGTCGCCGCGCGCAGCAATGAAGATCGGCGCAAACGGAATATGGTTGGCCTTCGCGAGGTCAGCTACCGCGGGAAGATATTCCGGCAACGGCCGCCGCCAGTCGGTGATGTCCTCGTGGATGAAGGCGAGCCTGGCGCCGGACTTCGCCTGCAAGGCGTCGATCCACGCCTGCGTGGTCTTGGCCCAGCTTGATCCCGGCCGGTCGCCGCCGGGCGGCGGACCGAGCGGCTCGACATCGCCGAGCCGCACGTTCGGGAAGACCGCCTGATACGCCCTGAAATTGGCTGCGACATCCGCGGCAAGCGTGTCCACCGACGCGTGGCAGGCATTGGCGCCGGAATAGTAGCGGCCGAACCAGAAGGCTTCATCGATGCCGATATAGGCGAGCTCGCCGCCCAGCGACTTGATGCGCTTGGCGACATAGTCCGAACCTCCGGGCGGCACGTAGCCTTCGACATGCTTCCCGCACGGCTCGTTCCACGTCAGCATGCCGATGCCGATGGCGAGCGCGATTTGGTTCTCCTTCAGAAAGGCGTAGAACTGACGGAGCTTGTCCGGGGGCCCGTTGGTGACCAGGTTCTGGTCGATGCTGAAAACGGCAACATGCTGCTTCGCCGATTGCCAGGGCGCGTTCGGCGCGAACATCTCCCAGAAATCAGCGGCGCCGCCGTGGGTCGGATCATTGCTGGAGATCCACGCTTGCGGCTCAGCCGCGCGCGCCGGCCATTCCGCCAACACGATGAGTGCACAGAACAACATCAGCGCGGTGGAGCGCCAGACACATCGCGACATCGCGAACCTCACGAGAGCCAATGTCGCAAATCTCGTAACACGACCACGCGGCATTTGCCTGATCAGTCTACCCAACTCTCCTCTCAAAGAAAGGCTTTGGGCGATACGACAATCCTGCTCCGCAAGGATCTTGGATTTTGATGTTTCCGGTTTTTTGGTGGTGACATGTAAAAAGCCCCGGAGCCTTCGCTCCGGGGCTTGCGTAACGCAGAACTCAGCCCTGCGACCGCCGCGACATGAAGATATCGTAGCCGACTTCTCCGACCTGGAACCAGGCGTAGCTGTCGTTGGAGAATTTTGTGAGGGACTCGTAGACCTTCTTGAAATTGGGATTGGTCGCCGAGACCTCGTCGTGCAGCTCCTTCGCGGCCTTGTAGCAAGCATCCATAATCGGCGGCGAGAAGGCGTGCAGCTTGGTGCCGTTGGCGAGCAACTTCCTCAGCGCCAGCGGATTGGCCTGGTCGTAGCGGGCCATCATGTAGTTGTTGGAATAGTGGCCGGCCTGCGTGAGCACGCTTTGATAGTATTTCGGCAACGCATTCCATTTGTCGAGGTTGACGAAGGCGAGCAGCATCGGGCCGCCTTCCCACCAGCCGGGATAGTAGTAGTGCGGCGCGATCTTGTAGAAGCCGAGCTTCTCGTCGTCATAGGGACCGACCCATTCGGCGGCGTCGATGGTGCCCTTCTCCAGCGCCGGATAGATGTCGCCGCCGGCAAGTTGCTGCGGCACCGTGCCGAGCTTCTGAAGCACGCGGCCGGCAAAGCCGCCGATGCGGAATTTCATGCCCTTGAGATCATCCGGCGTGTTGACCTCCTTCCGAAACCAGCCGCCCATCTGGCAGCCGGTGTTGCCCGCGAGCAGCGAGACGACGTTGTAGCTCTTGTAAAACTCGTTGAGGATCTCGCGCCCGCCGCCGAGCATGTACCAGGCCTGGTTGATGCGCATGTTCGGGCCGAACGGCACCGACGAGCCGAAGGTGAAGGTCGGGTCCTTGCCGAAATAGTAGTAGGACGCGGTGTGGCCGATCTCGCAGGTGGCGTTCTGCACGGCGTCCAGCACCTGAAGACCCGGCACGATCTCGCCGGCCGCAAAGACCTGGATCTGGAACTTGTTGTCGGTCGCCTCCGCGACCATCTTGCTCATCATCTCGGCGCCGCCATAGAGCGTGTCGAGCGATTTCGGCCAGCTCGTCGGCATGCGCCACTTGATTTCCGGCATCGACTGCGCGATCGCGGGAGAAGCGAGCGTGGCGGCACCGGCCGCAGCAAGCCCTGTGACCTTGATGAAGTCTCGTCTCTTCATGATTTCCTGCCCTGATGGATGATGATTGTGGGCCTTCTTGGCGAGGCTTGGGGCCAGCATGGCGCAAGGCCCAGCCGAATTCCATCGTGATCGCACTGCGGCAAAGAAAAAGGCTGGCCCTGCGAGGGAGGCCGAGCTCTGCGGCTTTGCGACTTAAGGCGTAGAGCCTAATTCTTCATCAGTCGCCGGGGCCCGAGCGGATCAAGAAGCTGTCGGGTCAGGAGTGCTCGGTCGCGATCTATTCGGCGAACGACCGAAACGGCGTATGTCGGCTTTGGTGTGTGCAGCGGACCTATGTCCAACAGGCCCCTATGTCCGACAAGGGCCCAGAAGGCGACCTTGTGCTGATGGTGGGTTCAGCGCAAACGCACGCTCCGAAGCTTTGACGGCCGTCGATGGGCGTTCGGCGAAACAGGCGCATAGCGCAGTCTAGCTTTCATGTGCCAGTCGCTGACGTGTTCCGTGTTGTCTTCGAGACGAACGACCGATCCCACGAACGAGTAGCCTCGTCCTCTAACGTTGGCGATATATCTGTTGCCGAACTGGCCATCCCTGAGTGCCTTGCGGATGGCGGTCACGTGGACCCGGAGGCTGCCCTCCTCCACGGTGACGTTCGACCAGACATGATCAATGAGCTCGTTCTTTCCGATGACCTCGCCTGGACGTTCGGCGAGATAGACCAAAATATCGAACGCCCGACTGCCAAGGGGAAGCGTGACACCGTTGCACCACAACACCCTCTTGCTACCCGAAAGCTCAAACGGACCAAATCTCAGCGTTCTATGCACCATAGCTAGAGCAACCGGCATCGCTTGCGTTCTCTACAGCGCACTTTAATGTCAAGCGATTGCGCCGTATGCACCGCGTTTGCTGTTGTTTAGACCGTTTTTGCTCAACCCTCTTGGTTGGGTTGACAGCTACGAACCGTACTCGCGGCGATATATCGCGGGAGTCGAACCGGTGGCACGCCGGAACGCACGGGTAAAGCTCGATTGCGAGGAAAACCCGCACATGAACGCCATTTCTGCAATCGATGTGACCCCCGCCGCGATCATTGTCTTTGCCCGCTCCAGCCGCCTTTGGCTGACGTAGCGATGCGGAGGCATGCCTACCGCGGCAGAAAACGCGCGCGTGAAGTAAAAAATGCTGAGACACGCGACGTTGGCGAGATCGGCAACCGCGATATCGTCAGCAAGATGCTCCTCGACATAGTCAAAAACACGCCTCAGGCGGCGCTCATCGAGCCGGTGACGTCGTTCAATCGGCAAGCGGACGGAACCAGCATCCCAATGCGCGTGTAGCAATCTTGCAGCAAGCAGCAGAGAGGCCGTTTCCGCGAACATGCGTCCAGCAGCCGTAGGGGTCATCATCTCTGATAGCACTGACAAGCCAATCTGATTAACGACTTCGTCCTGCTCACCGCACACGTAGCGAACAGACCGAGCGAGCGCTGCAGGAAGACCGTAGTAATCGCCAAGTTGCGTAAAGACGCTGGCGGTCAAGTGTAAGTTTAAGACTCGAATCGTTGTGGCAGTAGCGGTGTAGCCCTCATCATACTTGCCGCCCATTGGTCTGACCCAGACGTTGCCCGGTATGTGCTCCGACAATCGCCAGCTTCCACCGATTCTGCAGACGGAGGTGCCTTCCGATCCATCAAGCAAGATTGCGATTTTGGTCTCCGGATCAGCGGGGTGCGTCCCTCCTCCGCGACCATAGGAACGGACCTCGGCGAAAAGATTCGACCAACCCAACTCAGACGACGACTGCAGCACGTCGTATCGCCGATCTTGCGCTTTTTGCACGCTGTTCCTCCGCGACCATCGCAGACGACTATCGTAATTTCCGCGGTCTAGTAAGGAGATCACAAGACCAATCAAACTGGCTTCGTCTTCAGCCTGCTTTTCAGATAAATCCGGGTCATCTCGCGCAACTCCTCGATGGCGCCCGGACGAACGCTTTGGTCGGCGGCGTCCGAGAAGGCGGCCATCGTCTTCATGTTGCCGAGGATCACGACGGCCATGTCTTGCGCCTTGTTGGCGGTCAGGCTCGGGCTGCGCAGCGTCAATGTCCGGACGATGTGCTTGTGGATGGATTTGCTGAATTCACCGCGCTTCACCGACAAAACTTCGGGAATTTCCAACAATCGTTTCATCGTCGGCCCGGCCCCCTTGTGGAGATCGACCATCAGATCCAGCAAAAAATCAGCGAGCGCGGAGATGGATAGCGATTGGATTCTGGAATCAAGTTCATCGAAGGCGTTGTGAACGCCTTCGTGGTAATGCGCGATCAACGCATTCGCCAGGACTTCCTTGTTGGGAAAGAAACGATAGAGCGAACCAATTTTGGTGCTCGACCTTGCAGCGATCTCGGCCATTGTCGCCGCCTCATAACCCTTCTCGGCGATGACGGCGGCACCTGCCTTCAATATGGCAGCGACCCGCAGCTTTCCGTTGCGCCGTTGCGGGATCCTCGCTTGCGGAACTTCACCGGGTCTTGACATAGTTGAGGGCATGCTCAATTATCGCGTTATGTGAGTATAGGCTCAATTAACGCAGCTGAAACACCGAACGTCAACCCAACGGGCGAAAAAGCATGCTTGAACTCGATCCCAAGACGACCGCTCTGGTCCTCATTGATCTCCAAAAAGGCATCATGAGGCACGAGCTGAAGCCTTACCCGGCAGACCCGGTCACGAAGGCCGGCAGCACGCTCGCGGATACCTTCCGCAAAGCAGGGTCGTCGGTCGTTCTCGTGAATGTAGGCTTCGCCAAGGATTTCAAAGACGCCTTGAGGCAGCCTGTCGATCAGCCCTTCGCCGCACCGCCGGGCGGCTTTCCCGAAAATTTCAGCGAGTTGATCGATGGATTGGCAAAGCCTGACGACATTCTTGTCACCAAGCGCCAATGGGGCGCCTTCCATGGCACGGAGCTGGATCTGCAACTGCGCCGCCGCGGTATCCAGACAATCGTTCTGGGAGGCGTCGCAACGAACATGGGCGTCGAGTCGACGGCACGACAGGCATGGGAACACGGCTATGCTGTCGTTCTTGCCGAAGATGCCACGAGCGGCTTGTCCGCCCAAATGCACGACTTTGCTATCGGCAACATCTTTCCAAGGATCAGCCGGGTCGTCAAAAGTGCTGATCTCGCGCTTTCTCAAGCCTGACAGTGTAGCCGTCTATGTCTTTATCCACGCTGCCAGTCGTCGCTCGCTGGGGAGTTCTGATCGCTCTTTCGGTTCTGTTTGCCGTCTTGCTGACATGGGCCCGGCTCCCGGCAGCCCTGCTGCTTGGCGCGATGTTGGCCGGCATCCTCGTCGAAAATGGCGGAGCCGGCATCCTCGTGCCGCAACTGCCTTTTGGCTTCGCGCAAGCAGTCGTCGGCTGCATGATAGCTCGCGTTCTTACCTCCACCATTCTTCATTCTTTTCTGCATCAATGGCCGCTGTTTCTGGGCATCAGTCTGCTGGTCATCGTTGCGAGTTGCGCGTTGGGCTGGATCATCAGCAAGTTGCGCATTTTGCCGGAGACGACGGCCATTTGGGGATTATTGCCTGGCGCAGCGCCCGCCATGATGGTGATGGCCGATGCCTACGGCGCCGACGCTCGGCTGGTTGCCTTCATGCAATATGTGCGTGTCGTCATGGTCGCCATCGTCGCTTCCATGATTGCCCGCTTGTGGGTTCACGCACCGGCGGTCGCGATCGCAGCACCTGAGGTGTGGTTTGCGCCGATTCACGCGCTGCCTTTGATAGAAACGCTGGTCCTCGTTGTTGCCGCGGTCGTTCTCGGACCCGTTTCCCGCATTCCGGCAGGAACGTTTCTGATACCGATGTTGGTCGGTGCCGTTCTGCAAATCAACGGTCTCGTCGAAATCGAATTGCCAAGCTGGCTGCTGACGGTCAGCTATCTGGTTCTTGGGTGGACGATCGGATTGCGGTTCACCCGGGAAATTCTGCTGTATGCCATTCGGGCTTTACCGAAAATGATGGTATCAATTCTGATGCTGATCGCATTTTGTGGTGGCTTTGCCTTCGCTCTTGTCGAAGTTTTCGATATCGATCCTTTGACGGCCTATCTTGCCACCAGCCCGGGCGGGGCAGACTCGGTCGCCATTATTGCGGCATCCACCAATGTCGATGTCGGGTTTGTTATGGCGCAGCAGATCGCTCGTTTCATGCTCGTCCTTATCGTAGGCCCGGCTTTGTCCCGATTCGTTGCGGATCAAATAGCTAGGAATGTTCCAAATATTTCCGACAAAACTCCCACCTGAGTGAGTTGGTCGCAGAAGATTAGCTCGTAGGATGGGTAGAGCAAAGCGAAGCCCATCGCCGCCGTGTCCCAGAGCGCGCTCAGTCATTTGCTGTGAGATGATGGGTTTCTCTGCGCTCTGCCCATCCTACAATCTGCTTTATTGCGGTTTTTTCGAAGAATCAGCGGTGGGGCGCGCGAGCGGAGTCATGAAACCGTCGAGGTCGGGACCACACGGTCGCGATCTGTTCGGCCGACGATGGACACTTGGGCGTGAATCCATAGACCTTGCATCGGACGGCGGACGGCTGCTGTGGTGCGCACACAGCGGACTTAGATTGGACGTGGCTATGTGCCATTCATCAAAACGGCGTCAGCGCCAGACGTCCGGTGTTTGTCAAATGATCGCAGCGGTAGATGGCAAAGCCTTCGCGGCTGTCGAGCCACGCATAATAGAACAGGCCGAGGACTCGTCTATTGGCAACATAGGGCCGGAAATTAGCCCGTGTTTCGTTGACGAGAGCGACCTGATTGGTCTCTTGAGGAGGACAGGACGTATCGTGATTGGGGATACCCCACTCGGTGATCCAGCAGGGTTTGCCACCTCGGCTATCTGGCGGTCGGCATTCCGCGAGAACGTATTTCTGTAGTCGGTCGCGGCGTCCCGCGGCGGCGGCCGGATTTCCCGGGTCATTCGTCCAGGGATAGGTATGAACGCCGTAGACATCGACGAGTTCATCGAGCCCGTTCGCGCGCATGAAGTCCAGCGTTGCGATAGCACCGACTGCGTCCAGCCGCGCGGTTCGCGGGGCCTCCGGAGCTTCGTTGAACACCAGGCCTGCGCTGACGATCGGCGCACGTTGGTTCAGCTTCGACCGGGCGCGAACGTCCTTGATCACCTTGAGCAGCTCGAGATATTGCAGATAACCCCTGGCGACCTGCTGTGCCTCCGGATCATGCGAAAGGTCTTCGAGGGTGAACTCTCTGGATCGGGTCGGGTTCTCGGCCGGCAAGCTGAAGTCCGCATTGAACATCGCGGAGTTGATTTCATTGCCCAACTCGAACCCTGCCAGTCTAACGCCGCCGGCCTCGAGCTTTTCGAGCAGCGGCTCGAAGTACTTGCGGAACTGATCTGGATCTGCGGCGGACAATGGAGGTCCGCCCCAAACGCCGAAAGCATTGGGCCATGGTCTGCTGGGTGCACCCGGCCGGTACTGGAGTTGAACAAGCCATTCGATCTGGATGCCCTGCGCCTGGGCGCGTCGGGCAAAATCTATTCCCTTCTCATCGGGCGTAATGCCCGACCGGATGACATGAACGTTGGCGGCGTGCAACCGAGCTAGGATGGCATTCTGTTGGTCGACGCTCAGTGAGCCGACCGCCGCGTTCACGCCGACAACCGCGCCCATCGCCTGGGCCAGCAACGGATGGAATCCGAGAAACGTGTAAAGAACGGATGCGAAGGCAACAATCCCGCTGCTGAAGCTTTTCATTTAGCCAGCTCCCGTTCGCATTCTCCGTCGTCGCCGCGAAATAGATGTGGCGACATGAACCTGTTGTGAACGCACTCGCAAAGGCGTCTTCAATAGATCGCCACCAGAGGCGGCTAGGGACCGGCGCCGGTGCGTCGATTTCGGATTAAGCGATGATTGCCTTTTGCCACTGTTTTGCCCGACGAGGCTG
>NZ_VSSS01000128.1 GCF_008123425.1 Bradyrhizobium rifense | reverse complement strand
GTAAAGCGATACGGCAGTTGCTCCCCAGCCGGACAGCGATAGGCGTCTTCCTCCGGCAAATAGACAAAGTCCTGCTTGCCGAAGCGACCATCTGACTTGGCACCCGACGTCTGCGGCTTGGGCAGAGTCACGATGATGCCGGCCTCGTGGCACGCGAGGATTTCCAGGCTGCTGAAGTAGCCGCGATCGGCAACGGCCTCGAGGGTCTCGGTCTTGAGAACAGCCTTCGCCTGCTTGGCCACATTGGCCAGCTGAGCTCGATCCGAGCCGCTGTTCGTCACCTCATGCGTCACAATCAGATGGTGCTCGGTATCTACGGCGACCTGCACATTGTAGCCAACGACGCCGGAACCGCGCCCGCTCGTCGCCATCGAACGGCTGTCGGGATCGGTCAGTGAGATTTGCTGGTCAGGCGAAGCAAGCATCTGCTTCTCGTAAGCGGCAAGCTTGCCCATTTCCTCCTTCAGCTTCGTCAGTTTCTCGGTAAGCCTCGTCGCCTTCGCGGCCAGTGCCTCCGTCGGCTCTTGCCGGTCGGCCGTGTCAAGTTGGCTCAGATAGCGCGAGACGCTCTCCTCCAGTTGGGCACGCCGCCGTTCCACCTTCGCCCGTGTGAAGTTCTTGTCGCGGTTGTTCACGGCCTTGAACTTGCTGCCATCGATGGCAACACTCGCCGTCGCGAGGAGGCCCATCTCACGACAGAGTTCGACGAAGCGCGCACATACCCTGCGCAGCGCCAGGCCATTGTCTTTGCGGAAGTCCGCGATCGTCTTGTGATCAGGTGCGAGCCGACCCAGCAACCACATGACCTCGACATTGCGTCCGGCCTCTCGTTCGAGCCGCCGGCTCGACTGAACCCGGTTCAGATAGCCGTAAATGTAAAGCTTGAGGAGAACCGAGGGGTGGTACGATGGCCGACCAGTCGCTGCTGGCTCCACCCCCTCAAAGCTCATCTCAGCCAAATCGAGCGCATCGACAAACACGTCGATCACGCGAACAGG
>NZ_VSSS01000127.1 GCF_008123425.1 Bradyrhizobium rifense | reverse complement strand
TACGCCGCCCGGATATTCGCCATGAACCGATCGAGCTCGGCGCGCAGCCGGGTGCTTTCGCTCGATAGTGTCTTGGCGGAATTCAGCACCTCTTCCGAGGCCGAGCCGGTTTCGGCGGCGCCGCGGTTGACCTGGCCGATATCGGTGGCGGCGGTCTGGGTGCCCTGGGCGACGGTCTGGACGCTGCGGGCGATCTCCTGGGTCGCCGCGCCCTGCTCTTCCACTGCGCTGGCGATGGAGGTCGAAATCGACGAGATCTGGCCGATGGTCGCGCCGATCTCCTTGATCGCGGCGACCGATTCGGCGGTGGCGCCCTGCATGCCCGTGATGTGCGAGGAAATCTCGTCGGTGGCTTTCGCGGTCTGGCTCGCCAGCGACTTCACTTCGCTCGCGACCACCGCAAAGCCGCGGCCGGCGTCACCGGCGCGGGCCGCCTCGATCGTGGCGTTGAGCGCGAGAAGGTTGGTCTGTTCGGCGATCGCCGTGATCAGCTTGACGACTTCGCCGATCTGCTGGGCGGCATGCGACAGTTTTCCGATGCGACCGTCGGTCTCCCTGGCCTGCACCACGGCAGCTTCGGCGATGCGACTGGAGTCTCGGACCTGGCGGCCGATTTCCTCGACCGAGGCCGACAGCTCTTCCGTCGCGGTTGCGACCGACTGCATGTTGCTGGAGGCCTGCTCGGAGACGCCGGCGACCTGGCTCGACAGGGTCTGCGTGGTCTCGGCGGTGCGGGTCAGCGTGGAGGCCGAGGATTCGAGCTGCACGGCGGAGGCCGAGACGTTGGAGACGATAGCGCCCACGGCGCTCTCGAAATCATCGGCAAAGCGGATCAGCTCGCCGCGGCGGCTTGCGGCCTGCTCCCTGTTCTGGGCTTCGCTGGCGGCGGCATCGCGCTCGGCCTTGGCGACGGCCTGAACCTTGAACTCCTCGACCGCGCCGGCCATCTCGCCGATCTCGTCCCTGCGGCCGAGGCCAGGCAGCACGACATCGAAATTGCCCGAGGCAAGCTCGCGCATCGCCTTGCACATCGCGATCATCGGCCGCGAGATGCCATTGCCGAGCATAAGGGCCAGCACGGCGCCGATGGCAAGACCACCCAGCGCCAGCATCAGCATCAGCCGCTCGGTTTCCCCGATCGTCACATTAGCGCTCGCCTCGATCCGCTGCTGATCGGCCGACAGGTCCGACCGCAACTCGCCCGAGAGCTTGAGAATGGACGCGGCCGTCTTGGTCATCTCGCCGTTCGACTTGACGATGATTTTCACGTTGTCGGAAAGCTTCGCAAACGACGTGCGGTACTGCTTCAGCAGACCGCTGATCTCGGTGACGCGGTCGGTGATCTTCTGGTCGTTGGCGTAGATCGAGACCAGCAGTGTCTCCAGGAACTTGATGCGGGCGACCACGCCGTCGGCGGTCTTCGGCTCCGGCTTGGCGACGAAGGCGCTGACCGAGGTGGAGACCGCGAGATATTGCGAGGTGATGTCCTTGGCCGTGGTCTGGACCGATGCGAGCCCGGCGAGCGCCGCAGTATCGGCGAGGTCGTCGAACTTGAAGCGAATCTTGTTACCGACGCTGTTCAACTCATCAGTCGCGATCTTGTTGTTCTCGCGCGTCAGCGTGATGATCTCGCCGAAAACCTTTGCGAAGCGCTGGAAATCGACCTCGAGCTTGCCGACCTGCTCGCGACGCGCCGCGCCAGTCGTGGCAGACATCGACTTGGCGATCGCTGCCTTCAGATTCTCTTCGGCCGCCTTGGCCGCGGTTTCGTCGTCCGCGGCGCCGGTCAGCGTGTAGGCCCGGGTCAGCCCCTGATAGCTGATCAATTCGCGATCGATGGTCCGCGCCAGGTCGGCTTCCGCCACGCTGGTCCGGTAGGACGCGACGGCGCCCGCGATTCGCTCGAAGCCGAAATAGGCAAATGCCATGCTGACGGCGAGGATGGCCAGCACCGCCACGAAGCCGAGGATGATTTTTGCACGAAAACGCAAGGTGAAGAGCTTCGACGAGCTCGGCTTCGACTTCACGGACATTCCCCCACCCCATTCCATTCGCGGAAAACCAGGCGCAGCCGGGAAGCAGCCCGCTCCCCGACTCGAATGCACGGTAAATGGCAAAGGATAAGCTGCGGTAAATTTACCGCGTCGCAACTTGCGGTTAGGTGACGCGGCGTAGCCCGATCCGGCCCCTACGCCGCCCGGATATTCGCC
>NZ_VSSS01000126.1 GCF_008123425.1 Bradyrhizobium rifense | reverse complement strand
TTCTCTGCATCAGCAAGGTAGCGACAAGGAAGATTGCGCCGACCAAGGCAAACATGTTGGCGAGCGTGATGTTGGCCAACACAATTTCTAGCAGCCGATCAAACAGTGCGTCGTAGGTGACGTTGTTGGGATCAAGCCCCATTTGAACGAGAATCTTTGCAATCCTGAGATTATCTGCCGCCGTATCAAGGATGCGGTTTAGTATCGTGGAAAGATCTGCACTGATGGGCTCCATCGGATCATCTCTCACAAAGCGGTCAGTACCCCCGAATATATCCCGGATACTGATGATCGAGGGGCGATATTGAAGGCGCTTTTTGTTGCGGCGCATGAGTCCGAAAGTGGCCCATCGCTGCCATACGAGAGGCGGATCGTCATGTCGGCTCTCAAGGACGGACCGGAAGTTTCCAGCCGGGCGCCAAACTGACGCGAATGACCGTGCGCCCCGAGGGCGCGAACTATCAGTGAGGGAAGGTCTCACCCGGATAATTGTCGATTGGTCCGGAAGCTGGCAGGCGGCACGGCCGGGTAACTGGCTGGGCCGGAGCCCTGCGACAAAGGCGGCCTTGGGCTGCTGAGCGATCCGATGGGCCGTAACAAAGTGAAGCCCGAGCAGGCCTCGAAAGTTCTAGTGCGGATGCTACCCTCCGGTCATTTGGGGAAGGCCGCACGTGTGGGGAAGCAATCGACACGCGCACCCACGCGATCCGCCGGGGTAGTGGGCACGGCACGTCGGAAGGGTGGTTCGTAGTTACAGGGGGAGACCCGTCAAGGGCGAGGGTAGCGGCCTCAACGTCGCGAAAGGCGGCGGCCATGGCGGGAGTCCGACGGGGCAATAGGAGCGTTGATGCCGGGTAACGCCGATGGAGCAAAGGGCCCCGACTTCTGGTGCGCTTTTGAAGATGGTGAGGTGAAGGTGATTGGTGATGAACCTGACAACGCCTGGTAAGATCCGGAACCTTCAGAGAAAGCTCTACTGCAAAGCCAAGGCGGAGCCCACCTTCCGCTTCTATCTGCTCTACGACGAGATCTGTCGCGAGGACATCCTGTTACACGCCTATCGGCTCGCCCGCGTTAATGCGGGTGCACCGGGCGTGGATGGGATGACGTTTGCTCGCATCGAGGAGCAGGGCCTGGAAGCATGGTTGGCGGGCTTGCGCGTGGAACTGGTCTCGAAGACATACCGACCTGATCCGGTGCGGCGGGTGATGATCCCCAAAGCGAATGGTGGCGAGCGTCCGCTCGGCATTCCGACCATTCGTGATCGTGTGATTCAGACTGCCGCCAAGATCGTGATCGAACCTATCTTCGAGGCTGACTTCGAGGACAATGCCTACGGCTACCGGCCCGCTCGCGGGGCGGTGGACGCGGTCAAGGAAGTGCACCGGCATTTATGCCGGGGCTATGCCGACGTGGTTGATGCTGATTTGTCCAAGTACTTCGATACGATTCCGCATTCCGAGCTGATGAAGTCAGTAGCCCGGCGTGTCGTGGATCGAAACGTCCTGCGCCTCATCAAGATGTGGCTGAGGGCGCCGATCGAGGAACGGGACGCGGACGGAGCCCGGCGCATGAGTGGCGGCAAGGGAAACACGCGCGGCACGCCGCAAGGCGGCGTCGCAAGTCCACTGCTGGCCAACATCTACATAAACCGGTTCCTGAAGCATTGGCGTTTGACTGGCTGCGGCGAGAGCTTCCAGGCTCACGTCGTCTCCTATGCCGACGACTTCGTTATCCTCAGCCGCGGTCGTGCGGCGGAGGCATTAGCGTGGACGAAGGCGGTGATGACCAAGCTCGGGCTGACGATCAACGAGGCGAAAACTTCGTTGAGAAACGCCCGACAGGAACGCTTCGACTTCCTCGGCTACTCGTTCGGCGTGCATCGGTTTGAGGCGAACGGGAATTGGTATCTGGGTGCAAGCCCGTCCAAGAAGAGTGTGAAACGGCTCAAGACAAGAATCGGCGATCTTCTGGTGCCGAGCAATATCGATCCATGGCCGGAAGTATGTGACAAGCTGAACAGGACACTGCGAGGCTGGTCCAACTACTTTGGCTACGGCTCGCGGAGCAAGGCATACCGTAGCGTCGACCAATACGTCTTTGAACGATTGCGCAGGTTCCTCGCGCGAAGGCACAAGGTGCAAGGGCGCGGCAATCGCCGATTCACATTCGATGTCATTCATCGAGAACTCGGCGTTCTGTGCCTCCAACGCCTGCCCCGAGCGGTCCCGTCGTGTGCCTTGCGGTGAAGCTGGTCGGAAAGCCGGATGCCGGAAATCGGCTCGTCCGGTTTGATGAGCGGGGATGGGAAACGGAGCGTTGGCCATAGGCCCCAAGCTACCGCGCCCATCCTCGACTCTACCATAGCGGGCACGCCGCCCGCTACCGAGCAACCCGTCACGACTTGCCCGCCGATGGCCCTTCTATCGCGCTCGTTAGTAGCTAACCTGAGCGCCGGTAACGTCGAGCGAGAAACCCTCACCAGGGTCCATGGTTCCGAGTACCCTATCGATATCGTGCTGGTGCCCGGTTGGATATCCAACGTCGAAGTGTTCTGGGAAGAACCTGTTGTCGCCCGGTTTCTGCAAGAGCTCGCATCCTTTGCTCGCCTCATTCTCTTTGACAAGCGCGGCACCGGCCTGTCTGACCGGCTCGTCGAAGTTGCGACGCTGGAGCAGCGCATGGACGACGTACGCGCCGTCATGGATGCAGTGGGCTCGAAATGCGCCGCCCTGATGGGCTACTCGGAAGACGGACCTTTGTGCGCGTTATTTTCGGCGACCTACCCGGAACGCACGTCCGCGCTCATCATGATAAACAGCTACGCCAGAATCACGCGCACCAAGGACTATCCGTGGGGTCCGACGGAAGGAGAACTGATCGCCTTTCTCGATAAGGTGGCAAGCGATTGGGGAGGACCGCTGGACATTGACCAACGCATTCCGACCATGGCGAACGACAGCCGCTTCGCGCACTGGTGGGCGCGTTTCCTTCGGCAGGGAGCAACGCCAAAGGCTCTCCTTAGTTTGGCTCACGCAAACATGCAGATCGATATTCGCCACGTGCTGCCCTCCGTTCGCGTGCCGGCCCTCATACTGCACGCGGACGCCGACCGGATTATTGAAGCCGGGCATGGACGTTACCTCGCAGGCGCCGTTTGTGGCGCAAAGCTAGTGATCTACCCGGCACGGGATCATGTGCCTTTTGCTGATGGGGCGCAGCACGTCATCCGGCATGTTCGCGAGTTCTTGACCGGCGCGTATCGGCCTGCACCGGTCGACAGCACCTTGTGCACGATTCTATTCACCGACATCGTCGGGTCCACTCGCCAGCTGGTTGAGCGTGGGGACCGCGCGTGGGCCGATCTGCTGGCAGCCCATAACAATGCGGTTCGTTCCGAGCTGGCGCTTTATCGCGGTCGCGAGGTCAACAACACTGGTGATGGGTTCGTGGCCATTTTTGATGGTCCAGCGCGATCCATCCGGTGCGCGCAGGCAATTCGCGACGCGCTGCGGCCAATTGGCGTCAACGTGCGGATGGGGCTGCATTCAGGCGAATGCGAGATTCAGGATGGAGCTGTCTCCGGCCTTGCCGTCCATATTGCAGCGCGGGTATCCGCGGCTGCGTAAGCCGGAGACATCGTCGATCGCGTACCGTGAAGGATTTGGTGGCTGGCTCGGGCCTTGGATTCGCAGATTTCGGCTGCACGCGCTCAAGGGAGTTCCAGATAATTGGCAACTCTATCGAGTAACGGCGTGACCCGTCCCCGCGCCAATCGGCGTGTCCTCTCTAATTCCTTGCCTTCGCGTGACTACGACAAATGCAACATGCGCTTTGGCTATGGACGGTCCGCTTCTGGCCCATCAGCGAAGTCATGGCGCGCCATATTGAAGTCCGCTCAGCGAGGCATGGCGGACTAGATTTGCTCACGTCGAGTTCTTCGCATTTTGACCCTTAGCCGACCTATGCCGTTGAGAAACGTTGGACATCGAATTATGTACTGGTTAGCCGGGTCTTGCTGGAGTTGACCTTTGAAAGTCATTTGGGCGGCTGTTGGGGCTCTTCTTGTTGGTCTTTTCGGACTGATGATCTGGATCGGACTCACGCACCTCTATCGGCCGGCGGATCTTTTGGTCCTGCCAAGGCGAAAAAGAGGACGCCTGCTCTTATCATACAAGTTTCGTGAGTTGCTCCGGCAGTATAGAAGCGGTGGCAAAGAAGGCATGTCGCCGTTACGATATCTTGTTGGCCCCCGAATCCGAGTCCAAGGGTGGCAATTGCGATTATCGAACCATGCGCGTGCTTTGTAAGCGGTGAGTAGGCTTCTTGGGATCATTCTTCCAAGGTTGAATTGTTGTCATCCCGATGTATAACTTCGCTCGGGTGCTCGCTGCATGGAGCAGCGACAGGTCAAGCGATGGTCGGGCCGCCACGCGGAGCGTGTGCGCCCATGAACGATCAGCTTCCCGGCCAGGATTTGCCAAGCAAAGACCTGCCGAAAATCCAACCTCTTGTCGAGCGGGCCCTCGCGACACTCCAGCATTTCCTGCATGTCGAGGTCGTCAGCGATATCGTGCTCCTCGTGGCTGCGGCAGCGGCATTGCTATGGGCCAACTCACCTTTTGCCCGTTCCTATCACGATGTCTGGAACCTGCCGATTCCGCTTCGCCTCGACGGGCTTGCCTTCGAGAGGCCGCTGCATTTCTGGATCAACGACGCTTTGATGACGGTATTCTTTCTCGTCGTCGGCATGGAGATCCGCCGTGAAAGCCACGAGGGCGCGCTGAGCAAATTCGATCAGGCCATTCTGCCGGTGCTGGCGGCCTTCGGCGGGGTCATCGTTCCTGCGCTGATCTATCTCGGCTTCAACGCCGCTTCGGGGCGCGACCATGGCTGGGCGATACCGATCGCAACCGACATCGCGTTCGCCGTCGGCGTGCTGGCGCTGCTCGGAAAATCCATTCCAGGCAACGTTCGAATCTTTCTGCTGGCGCTTGCCATCATCGACGACATCATCGCGGTTCTCATCATCGCGTTGTTCTACACCAGCGGACTCGATCCAAACGGCTTCGCCGTTGCCGCGCTCGGCGTGCTCATGGCGCTTGGCCTTCAGCGGATCGGGCTTGGCTCCGCATATGGCTACGTCGTGCCGGCGCTGATCGTCTGGGCGGGATTTCTCATGGCCGGGGTTCATCCCACACTCGCAGGCGTCGTGCTTGGCCTGATCACACCGGTGCGCTCGCCCAAGCCGGAGATCGTGCCGCCGGTCATCCGTGTGGAGACAGCACTGCATCCTTGGGTCGCTTACGCCATCATGCCGCTCTTCGCGCTGGCGAATGCGGGTGTCAGCTTCAAGGGCATGGACCTAGGCGGTGGCGCTCAGCTCGTTACACTGGGCGTTGCGCTCGCCCTGTGTTTGGGGAAGCCGGTTGGCGTAATCGGTGCAACGTGGCTTGCTGTGCTCGCGGGCTGGTGCCGCTTGGCACCGGGCGTGTCGTGGGGCGGCATCTGTCTCATCGGGTTGCTGGCCGGCGTCGGCTTCACCATGTCGATCTTCATCGCCATGCTCGCCTTCACCGATGACAAGCTGCTGGACGCCGCGAAGCTCGGCGTGCTCCTCGGCTCGCTCATCTCTGTTACCCTGGGCCTTGGATGGGGGGCCGAATACGCTTATCGGCAACGAAAAGGCGAGCGGTGAAGACGTCTGCTCGTGGCCCATCGGCGAAGTGGCGGCAGCCCTCCAGGAGGTCCGCTCATCGAAGCATTGCGGACCAGATTTGCTCACGTTGATTTCTTCGCATGTTGACTAACTCGGAGCTCGCCGGGATTTCTGTGAACCTCTGCGGGCCCTCCCAGACTTAACCATTGGACCACTGTGCTTTCGGCGGCATTAGGTCATCGCCACTGTCACGAAGGCGTCCGAAGAACATGCCTTGCTCTCGACTGCAGTTTTGAACGCGGCCAGCTTCGCAGTCTCCAGCGCGCTTGCTCGTCGTCGCGCAGTGCCGTTTTCTTTTGGAGGTTCTGGAAAATAGCAGATTTTGCGCGGGCACGATGGGGCCGCGCTTCGCTGACCACCCATCGCATCACAGGAGCAGCACAATGAACGTCAAGCGACGATTTCTTTCCTGTTCGATCAGCGCTCTCGTTACCATGGTGACTGTCCCGGCCTTTGCGGATTGCGCCGCTCTGCCGGATTTTTCGCAACTTCGTTCGGCACTTGCCGGCGCCATCACGCCCGCCTCCGGTGCCAACGGCGGTCTCGGCTTCCACATGTGGGGCACACTGGTTGCAAACGACGGCACTGTCTGCGCGGTCGCCTTCTCGGGCAGCCAAGGCACCTCACAATGGCTAGGCAGCCGCGTCATTTCTGCCCAGAAGGCAAACACGGCGAACGACTTCAGCGTGGGTAAAAACGCGACACCCTCCGGCAGTCTGTTTCCGACCGGGCTTGCGTTGTCGACCGCCAACCTGTTCACCGCCGTGCAGCCGGGTGGCAGCCTCTATGGGCTGCAGCACAGCAATCCGGTCGATACCGCGGCTGCCTACGGCAATCGTCCACCGTTCTCGGGCAACGGCATCAGCACGGCAAACTTCAATCCGGGGCCGTCCAGCGGCTCGTCGTTCGGCACGCCGAATGACCCGATGGTCGGCCAGCGCATCGGCGGCGTGAACGTGTTCGGCGGCGGCCTTGCGCTCTATCGCAACGGAGCCAAGGTTGGCGGCGTCGGCGTCAGCGGCGACACCTCCTGCACCGATCACATGGTGGCATGGCGGGTCCGAAATTCCCTTGGGCTCGATCAGTTACAGGGCGTTAAGGGCGTCGCGGATGCGGCTCATCCCGATAACATCATCTTCGACATCACAGCGAACGCCGACGGCACTGGCGGTACGGGCCAGGCGCCCAACGGGCAGGGCGGGGTCGGCCATAGCGCGGGCGGCTTTGGTCATCCGAAGTGCCTGAATAATCCTTCCGACGCTGCCGTGGCCGGTCTTCCGCCCGTGAAGTGACAGCGCATTCGGCGCGGGAAGCACACCCCGTTTCCCGCGTCGGAGGCAGGACTGGGGTTTGTGACGATTGCCTATTTACCTCGGGCGCGCATGGAATCCGGTCGTGGCCGAGCGGCTGGCCGATCTGGAAGCCTGCCACCGAGCAGTCGCGCGTAGAGGAGGCGCGACGGATCCTCGAGGAGTACGTGGCCCACCTGCGGGAGATCATTGAGAAGCTCCGCCGCCTGACTTGAGTCCTAAGGAACGGAGCCGCGGCGGGGATGAGCGACTTGGCCAGCATCGGCAGGTCGAAGTCAACCGCAGTTGGCCCTGATGATGATAAGGCCCGCCGGTTAACGCTGGCGGGCCTACCGGAATACGAAGGCCGCAGGGAGGTTAAATCGCTGCGGCCCGCGCATGGTCAAATAAGCCGGGTAGAAAGGTCTAAGTGTAATATGCAGCCAGCCCCGGCGCATAAAATATTGCCCCAACTTTGACTTAATTTCAACTGGATGTCGGTGGAACCGAATTATGCCTATCGGGCATTGAGTTCCCTGAGGGAAGAACCGCCCGGGGCTGGCTGGGTGGCGGGCCCTCACCCCAAGCACAAGCCGCCATATCCCCCCGGCCGGTCCCAAGGGAACCTTGGGCTTTATTCCTCATTCAGTCTATGAGATTGCCGGATCTTGCGGGTTGCCTCGTAAGGGGTAGAATACAACCTCTTTTAGAAGTTTGATTTGGAGCTACCCTTGCCAGGGAGTCTCAAAACGCTCGTCTTCGCCTATGTGCGCTCGAAAAACAAGCAAGCTCTTCAGAATATGCGAGAGCTTCGGCGCCAGTTGCTCGAACCGCTTCAGTCCACATCCAGCATCAATGCGGCTCAGTCGCGAGAGTCCATACATGAGGACCTTCGAGTGATTGAGGAGGGACTAGAGCAGCTCGCCACGGAACGGCTGAAGAAGTGAATAGGTGGCGCACTTCGCGCTTCGCCTGGCGGTCCTCGCATTCTCATGCATTCTCAGTACGCGCTCCCACGTTCATCGAGGATGAGCCAGTACGCCGTTCCGAGCGGGCGCCGAAGGAATTTCAAAGCTCTGCGGGCCGCCGCGTCAGCCTCTCCAACCGAGCGGCATTGTTCTTTCAATGTTATTGCTGGCATGCT
This sequence comes from Bradyrhizobium rifense, assembly GCF_008123425.1. Classification (GTDB taxonomy): domain Bacteria; phylum Pseudomonadota; class Alphaproteobacteria; order Rhizobiales; family Xanthobacteraceae; genus Bradyrhizobium; species Bradyrhizobium rifense. The sequence continues at coordinate 2,845 of NZ_VSSS01000126.1, read as the reverse complement.
GACGTCAATGTCCGGCCCGAAGGGCTCGACCAAGACAATTTGAGCGCGGTACATTTCGGCACGCCTCTCTAGTTGGAGTTGTCCTAGTTCCAACAGCAAGTGTCCCAACCTAGTCAGCTTAGAAGTCTAAATCTTGACGGTGCCGATAGAAACTCTGTGTCGACGCTTACTGATCTAGACGGACGACCCAGTCAGAGACTAAGACTCCATTTCACCGTCAACGTGAGAACGCGCAGCAAAAAGTACAGCCAACCTGCCATAGCCAGGATAGCCACGGTGGCGAAGGCCGGTCCAATGGCGATGTCTGTTAGCTTGCCTTCTGGTGGCGCGTCCGGCTGCTTGGCAACCGTTGGTTCTGAACCAATCATACACGACCCCGCGATACGCTCGGGACAATGTGGCAATCGGAATGACGGGCAATGGTTCCTAGCCGTCTTGTGCGACAGGTCCGTGTCAGCTGATTGGATCTACCCGCGCTTTTTGGTCATGTCGTGTTTCGATACCCCGATGATTGCACGGTTGCGTCGCTTTTAGGGGCCGCCGGTTCACGCTGGCGGGCCTTCGGTGTCACAATACGTTGACGGACAGGTGTCAACCTCGCAAGCGCGGGGGTTTCAGAACCCGGACTGGAATGCATTGCGAACGCCGCCGAGCACACATATTCGCTTGGCGGAGCGGTGCTTGAGGAAGTTTGCAAAAATATCCCCGTCAGTGAAACCGGAGCCAGAACTTTCGTTGCCTCGAAGATTCTTGAAGCTGCGGCGGATGGGCAAGTTTCAACCGACGCGTTGAGGGCGGCAGGTCGCAAGGCGCTGAACCCACCTACGATGTAGCGGTGATCAGTGCCGCGCGGCCTTCAGCGAAGGGTCAGGTCATCCGATGCTTGATGACTTCGCGTGCAGCCTGGTCCGGTCGCCGGTGATCTGCTCGACATAGTCGTCGATCGCGTCGAGCAGTGGACGCACATAGCCGAGGGTCCGTTCGCGGATGAGATAGCGGCGGAGCCGATCCAGTTCGACGAGCTCTGCCTCGACCGCCTTGGCGCGCCATTCTTCGTTGAGCTTGCGCATCCGCTCTTGGTGGTACGCCTTCGCGGTCGCTCGGTTCTCTGCCTTCTCATGCCGCCATCGAAACGCGGCGCAAGCGAGAATCAAATCGTCAACCGGTAGCGTGTTGCAACGCGCGCGAGCTACTGCCCGTCGTGTCCCGCAATTCGGCATCACTCGAGACCCGCTTCTCCAATTCTGACTTGACCATTTCCATATGTTTCTGATTGTTCCCTTGCGGAGATGCAAAAAAAGCCGACCGCTATGAGTTTAATACAGAAGATGCGGCGCAGGCTCTTTCGGCCTCGTGAGGTGATCGAAGGGTACGAAAATGTGGAGCTCGTCGAAACCATCTATCGCAAGACCGTTGCATTCCAAGCAGAAGCCAATCGGCCGCTCGAGAATGTGGAAAGTGTTCTCGATTTCGGCGGGGGAGCTGGCATCCACTACAAGGCTGCGCGCCGGCAGTCGCCCGATGTTCGTTGGGCGGTTGTTGAGACGCCAGCGATGGTGCGGCGCGCCAAGGATCTTGCGACCGACCGGCTGATGTTTTTTGAGCGGATCGAGCAGGCGGCCGATTGGCTGGGAAGCGTAGATCTCGTCCACTCAAACGGCGCCATACGATACGTCCCCAAGGCGTTGGAAACCATCAGGGCCCTTTGTTCGGTCCGGCCCGCAACGATAGCGTGGCATCGGGTCCCGATCAGCGATGGCGAGCCTAGGCGAGAAGTTCAGACCTCATATTTGAGCGACAACGGTCCCGGAATGTCACTCACGTCCATCGACAAGGTGGTAAAATACGAGCGGACTTGGCTTTCCGAGCAAGCCTTCGTCCAGGCTCATGAGGGATATCGCATCGCCGAGCGCGGTCCAGATCCGGCTGAGCGGGGAACGCAGCAATCTTGATTTGTGCACGGCTAGCCGGACGGCGCGAGCTACTGCGCGTCCTGGGTGTGGAGAAGAAGCCTACGGCGGCACATAGGGCTTCGGTCCGCTCTCTCAGCGCATGAGCGCGCCGAAGGTTAGAAACTCGCACCCGACAACAATAGAACTGCACCGATTGCCATAAGTAGAATGCCCGGCCAGTTTGCGCCAAGCCCCAAGAATCGCACGCCGCGCCCTGAGGGCTCGAGAGTGTCGGGAACCGGTCCGGAAGAACGCGGGCGGCTGAGCGATCCCGACCAAATAGCAGTGCGCGCCATATACAAGATGCCGCCGATAACGAGCAGCGCGCCGAACACCAGCAGGATATTGCTCATAACCCGAAGCTCCCGGGTTGGTGGTCGCCCCGATCACAACCTACCTCAACGCGCGCGGCACTTTAAAGGTCCTACGCGGCACCGGCGCGTCGCCGATTGCTTTTCCCCGTGGCCGGCGGCTGAGGCGGTAAACCACGGGGCCCGCCGGACGGCCTCATTCACACGAGGCAAGAGCCTGTCCGGAGGCCCCAGCATCATTATGCCCCCCGGCCCGATGCTGGGGCCACCACGGATGGAGATCGCTTTGGATGAGGCGTGGAGGGTCGTATTCGCAGTTTGCGCGACAGCAGTCGTAGCTGGCGGCGCCTTCTTCGCCATCCGGTTCATCATAGGCCTGCACCCCCGAGATCTCGCTTGTTGATTGGCTGGCCTGTTGCCGACCTTAAGCGCCCGCATGACGCGCTGGCGGGCCTAATTTCGATAGTGACGTGATTTTGGAATCGGTTCTAAACTCGTTCCTGCTTCCGAGCGGAGCCGGTGTTTTGGGGCGGGATCATGCGAGAGTTTCGCGCATATATCGTAAGCGCTAATTTCTCCGCA
>NZ_VSSS01000125.1 GCF_008123425.1 Bradyrhizobium rifense | reverse complement strand
TCTGCCAAAGTAGTGCTAGGACGCCACGCCGACGGCGGCCTCTTGCTGCACGCCATCCAGATCGTGGAGTTCTATCCCTTCTTCTCGACGACGAGTTCGACACCATCCCGCAAGGGGGCACCCCTCCGGGAAGGCGGCCTAGCCATCGTCATCCTAAAACTACATGCGCGTGGCGCCATGCCGCTCCGGTTTCAGAACGCTCGAAGGCGACGATGCAGAGCAGGTACTTCTTTCATATCCGGGACGGCGACTTCGTGTCAGTGGACGACGAGGGAATGGAATTCGCGACGCCGGGCGAAGCGGACGCCTACGGCGCGCGAATCGCTTTCGAGATCGGCACCGACGACCGGGACTACGAGGACGCCGAATTATCGGTCGTCGATACGCGTGGCAACGAAATCGCCCGCCATCGGATTCAGCGGCAGTTGCCGCATTGACAGGTTTTCATTCAGGCCTGCCTTCCGCCGACCGTATCGGATCCGTTGGCGATGGATTGACGACGCCTCGCCGGGGCGTCGGATTGCTTCGTAGCGGTCGACCGTGCCGCGTCTTCGGCCTCCGCTGCGTCGACCGTCGCACGAACGGGGTCTTCGATGGCAACGGCGAGAACCGGATCGACGGGACCTAAGCGGTCGCGGGTGCGCGCGCCCCCTCGAACCGGACACCGATGCGCTTGTCCTTCCGCCACACCACGACGGCCGGCCACGACGCCTGCTCGGTCTCGACGACCAAGGAGAACCGCTCCGGGATTCCGACGGGAGACGTGACGTCGAGCATGGCGCCGGTCACCGAGAGATTCCGGACGGCGCACGTGATCGCGCCGCCGCCGAAGCTTATGGTCCCGGCTTTCAGGGTTCGGCGCCTGGGCGCCACTCTATGCTCTGCGGCCCACGCGCTCATGACAAGCTCCTGCTCGAACTCAACCATAAAATGACACGCACCAATTTATCAATCCCTCGCCCTGGCGTCCGTCGGAGTGCGGTGGCGTCGACATGGTAACGCCGACGGCGCGCTCCGGTTCGGACAGAACGGACGGCGCGCCGCGTAGAACTACGGGCCATTTCCGTCGAATGAGCGGAAGATTCCCTTCAAATTAACGATGGAAGCTGGAATCCGCCTTAAGCGACGCCGCGGAAACTGCGACTTCAGCATGTGACCCCATTCTGTCCGCGAACAGGACATCCGAACCGTGCCGAAGATCGTAAAGTCGCCGTTAACCGTGATCGTCGTGCTGCTGGCCTTCACGCTCGCCAGCTTCTGGGCGTTGATCGCCTGGAAGGGCATGCAGGAGAGAGCCCTCGCCTTCGCCAAGGCAGGATCCGAGACGCAGGGCCTGACGCACTCGCTCGCCCAGCACGCCTCGAAGAGCTTCAACGCCGTCGCGCTCGCCCTGTTCGGCGCGGGTCAATACATCCTGCACTCCGACAAGTCGGCGCGGGCCTCCGCCGAGATCAACGATCTCCTCGCGCAATACGCCAAGAACATCCCTCAGGTCCGGGAAATCGGCGTGCTGGCCGAGAACGGCGACTGGATGTTCTCGTCGTTCGAAACCGTACCTGCGGTCAACAACGGCGATCGGGATTACTTCCGCTATCACCGGGACCATCCCGAAGACGAGACGCCCCGCATCAGCGAGCCGCTGACCTCTCGCGTCACGGGGCGGCCCACCCTCCTGATGACGCAACGGCTGTCGAATCCGGACGGCTCGTTCGGCGGGGTCATCTTCGCGGCCATCGACCTTGCCTACTTCCGCTCGTTCTACGCGGAATTCGAAGCCGATCTGAACCGCACCGTCACTCTGATGAAGACGAACGGCAAGGTCCTCGTCCACCGACGCGACGATCAGGTGGGCAAAGACATGACGGGTACGGCTCTGTTCAGCGGGCGATTGAAAGATGCCGGCACCGGCCTCTATTCCATAGTCTCGCCCTTCGACGGTCGGACCAAGCAGTTCGCCTACGAGCGGCTGTCCGACTTTCCCATCGTGATCAGCGTCGCGGTCGCGGAAGACACCATACTCGACGGGTGGCGCGGAGACCGCCGGTTCGACCTGCTTCTCGGCGCCGCGATCTCCACCATCCTGATCGGCCTGGCCGTCGTGCTGGCCCTGCAGACCCGAAAGCGTTCGGTCATGGCCCGCATGCTGCGGGAGCGGGAGCGTGGTTATCGCCTGCTCGCTGAGAACGTCGAGGACGTCGTCACGCGCATCGACATGGATGGCCGCCGCCTCTACGTCTCGCCGTCTATCGAGAAGCTTCTCGGCTGGTCTGCCGATGAGATCATCCGGGAGTCCGCCTATTCGAACATCCATCCCGCGCATCGCGAACTGATCAAAGGCCTGATCGGGCAGCTTGGGGCGCAGAATCGGACCGCGACGTGCGAGTACATGACCCGACGTCGGGACGGCAACTACGTCTGGGTCGAAGCCCAACTGAACTTCGTCCAGGATCCGGACGAGCCCACGGCCGAGATCGTGGGAGCGATCCGCGACATCTCGAAGCGGAAGGCCGCGGAAGAGCAACTGGTCGCGGCCAACGAGCAGCTCAAGGCTCTCTCCGAAACCGACCCCCTGACGGGGTTGGCGAACCGGCGCCGTTTCGACCGGATGTTCGACGCCGAGTTCAAGCGATGCCAGCGGTCCGGATCGCAGCTTTCGGTGCTCTTCATCGACATCGACAAGTTCAAATCCTTCAACGACACCTATGGCCACTCGGCCGGCGACGACTGCATCCGCCAGGTCGCGGGGGCGCTCGCGTCCTGCCTCAAGAGGCCGGCGGATCTCGTCGCGCGCTACGGCGGCGAGGAATTCGCGGTGCTTCTTCCGGAGACGGCCGCGATCAACGCCGAAGTGGTCGCCGAGGCCGCACGGAACGCGGTCCACGACCTGGCCATCCAGCACCACGGAAGCCCGGACGGCAGCGTTACGATCAGCGTCGGCGTCGCCGGCGGCAAGTGCGACGCGAGAAACAGCACGTCCTCGATGCTGGCGGCCGCCGACGGCGCCCTGTATCTGGCCAAGGAGCAGGGCCGCAACCGGGTCTGCGTCGCGGCCGAAAATCCAAGTCTTACGTTGGTCAGGCCAGCGGGTTAGCGGTCCTCGGGCGGCGTTGATGCGTTGGCAGGCAGCCAGACGGTGCTGTCCCATACCGAAAAGCATTCGAAGCCTTTTGAGACGCCTACTTGCAAACCCTAGATCCTTTGCGAATCCGCGGCGCCGGAAAGGTACGGTCCAGGCAGTTGTCGCCAGTGATGGCGAAACTCGGCGAGTGCCTCGTACCAGGAGTACCTCTGGCGCGACCGCCACTGGTGTTCCGCAGATCGCGCTTTGAGACTGCCTCGCCCGTAGATTCCCGGAATCCCAATACGCCGCCGAGGGCCTATCTATCCTGCAGCACCGGGGCTGGCGTTTTGATCGCTATTCATATTTTTGCCGGTGGGCCGCAGGCGGATCGTCTGCGGCCATTTTGCGTCCGGACCTCGAAAATGGGGCCGAGCGGTCTGCGTCGGGGATCCGAATGGTCAGCCGCTGCGGGCGGCGCCCACCGTGTCGGCCATCCGCGCGCCGCGTGCGCCCATGGGCTTCTCCGATCCCGTGGTCGTGTCGCGAGCGGTTTGATGCTCCATCTCGGCATCTAGCTCGGCTCCGAGCAGGATGACGATGGCGGAGATCCAGAGCCACGTCATGAAGCCGACCGCTGCGCCGAGCGATCCGTAGGTCTCATTGAACTTGCCGAAATTGGCGGCATACCATGAGAACAACGCCGACGTGCCGAGCCACAGGATGGTCGCGATCGCGCCGCCCCAGGTGATCCATCGCCAGCGCGGCGCTTCGCGGCTCGGGCCGAAACGATAGATGAGCGCGAGCGCCAGCGCGACGGCGACGAACATCGCGGGCCATCGCGCGATGCGAAGCAGAAAATCGGCGGCGTTCGACAGGCCGACGAAGTTCAGCGCCACCGGCAGGACCACCACCGCGCCGAGCGCGATCAGGACGAAGGCGATGCCGGCGAGCGTGAAGGCGAGGGATGCCGCGTTCAGCTTCACGAAGCCGCGCTTTTCCGTCTCGCCGTAGACGATGTTGAGGGTGTCGAACAGCGACTTCATGGCCGCGTTGGCGCTCCAGAGCGAGAGCGCAAGTCCGACGATGAAGGTCAGACCGAGGGACCGATGTCCCTTCGAGGCGAGTCGTGTGAGCTGGTCCCTTGCGACGTCGATAGCGCCGCCGGGCAGGAATCCCGAGACTTGGTCGAGGTGCCTGGCGATGCTCTGTGGATCGGCGAAGACCCCGTAGATCGCGACCACTGCCGCCAGCGCGGGAAAGATCGCGAGCAGGCCGTAGTAGGTCATGCCGGCGGCGAGCGCGAGGATGCGGTGCTCGGAGATGTTGCCGTAGACCCGCAGCAGGATGTCCTTCCATCCACGCAACGGGATCTCGGAGGGCGTGGCGGCGAGCCGCCCGCGGTCGTGTTGCTCGGTCGAGACCGCGGCCCGGGAGGCGTCCCGGCCGCCCTCGCGTTTCTCGGGAAAATCTTTGTCTTTGTCGGGCCTCGCTACGTTATCGGGCGGCGCAAGGCGATCCCAAAGAAGCGCCACCGCAACAAGTCCCAGCGCCGCCGCCAGGCTCCATCCGCCGCGATCCGCACGCCGGATAGCCGAGTTCGGGATCTTGGCCATGAACTCCTCCGCGGAATTCAATCGCATCGCGAAGAATGAGTTCCTCTTCGGTCGGCTTTCGCAACGCGCTCGGCAGTAGCGAAATCCGGACGCTGTGCCAGGCCGGTCGCCGCCCACGCTCGATCTCGCCACCGATCCTTGCGGTCGTGGCTCGACCGGCTTCGTGCCCCGCCGGAGACAGCCTCAGGCGCTCTTGGCGCCCGGCCAGGCGACCACCTGTCCGGACATGACCAGTCGGTCGCGCCCGCTGTCCTTGGCGGCATACAGCGCGCGATCGGCCGCCGCCACCAGGGAGCCGCAGTCCGGCGCGCCCTGCGACGGCATGTTGGTCGCGCCACCGAGGCTCACGGTCACGATCTTGGACGGCAGGTTCAGCGCGTGCAGCATGCCGAGGTCGCGCAGCGCCACGCGCACGTTCTCGCCCACGAGCTCGCAGCCCTCCGCGTCCGTGTTCGGCAGCAGCAGCGCGAACTCCTCGCCGCCGTAGCGGGCGGCGAGATCGGCCGGCCTGCGCACCTGCGCGGCCAGGATCCGCGCCAGCGCACGAAGGCAGGCGTCTCCGGCCTGATGGCCGTATTGATCGTTGAACTTCTTGAAATGATCGACGTCGACCAGCAGCAACGACAGCGGGCTGCCGTCGCGCTTGGCCCGCGCCCATTCCTCGACGAGCCGCTCGTCGAAATGGCGGCGATTGGCGATCCCGGTCAGGCCGTCGGACGTGGCGAGGGCGGCGAGCTTGTCCTGCAGGTCCTTCTGTTCGGTCATGTCGCGCGAGATCGCCACCACGCCGTCGATCTCATGGGTTGCCGAGGACCTGGTGACCCGCAGCGCCGTCTCGACCCAGATATCCTGCTGCTGGCGGCGATTGGCGCGATAGATGATGCGCGCCTCTTCGGCCTCTCCGGCCTTCAATGCCGCGACGACCTGCTCCATGCGCGGCCGGTCCTCGGGATTGACGCCGGCGAGAGCGGAGGTCCCGAGCAGCCTGGCGGGCTCCCAGCCGAGGATGCGGGCGCATGATGGCGATGCGTAGAGAATGCGCTCGTCCAGCCCGATGCGCATCACCACGTCGCTGCACTGTTCCGCGATCAGGCGGAAGTCTCCTTCCTTGGCGACCAGGGCCGCCGCCATGCGCTGCCCCTTCGCGAGGTACCGCACCAGGAAGAAGCCGATCAGCGCCATCGACAAGGTCAGACCGGTGACGATGCCGAAGCGCGTGACGGCTTGCCGGCGCCATGGAGCGAGGACGTCGCTCTGCGCCTTCGTCGCCAGGACGATGACCGGATACCGGCTGCTCTTCTGGTAGAAGCTCAGTCGCTCCTGCCCGTCCAATGGAGATTTGAAGTAATAGGCGCCGGCGTCAGACCGCTGGCCCATGGTCAGGAACAACGGCGAGCCCGACATGTCGCGTCCGACATAGGCGCCGGCGTCGTCACGACTCCTGGCCAGCATGATGCCGTCGGCGGTCAGCAGCGAGACCGCGCCGTTAGGGCCGATGTCGAAGCGCCGATAGAACTGCATGAAGTAGGCGACGTCGATGCTCGTCAACACCACGCCGGCGAAACTGCCGTCGGGGTGATTGAAGCGTCGCGACGCGGTGATGATCCACTGCCCGCCGGACCGGCTCTTGACGGGACGGCCTATCGACGTGCCCCGATCGTACGACGCGCGATGGCGCTGGAAATAGTCACGATCGCTGTTGTTGAAGCTGGAGAAGTCGCCGTCTTCGGTGGTCGCCAGCCAGCGGCCGGTCTCGTCGTAGACGAAGATGCCGCGGATGCGTTGCCTGTTGTACTTGCGGGATTGCAGGAAGCTCTGGATCTTTGCCACCGCGACCGGGCTCGTTCCGCCGACCTCCATCCGGTCGACCATTCCGGCGAGGATGGTGTCGGCGAGTTCAAACGTGTCTTCGGCATGTTGCGACAGCGACTGGGCAAGGTTGGCCATATCGACTTCCGCGTTGCGCAGCTCGACCCCGCGGGACTCCCATTCGCGCCATGCGCTCAGCGCCAGAATGGCGACGCAAGCCAACGCCACGAAGCCCGCCGCCCACAACGGGAAGCGGGCTTTCTCGACCGCGCGGCGGCTGCTTGGCATCGGACGCTGGCTCCTTTGGCGCAAGATCCCACCGACGCCTTAATGGCGGGTTTGCGACGGCGGCATGATGCGGCGGGTGCGTAAGCGTTGCCCGATCGTGGTGTCCGGGATCTTACGCGTTACGGTGATCGTCCGTTAACCAGGGGAGAACCGAACCGGCGGCAGCGGGTTGGATGCTCATGGAAGACGAGAAGACCCGATTGCTCGCGGAGGCCCAAAGGTGCCGGCGCCTGGCGGCCTCGATCAACGATCCGGACGTCGCCGCGCGGCTCAACGCGCTGGCCGACGAATACGAACGGCGCGCCGACTCTTCGCGCGGCGCCGGGGACGAGAAGGGGTGAGCCCACTCGAGCCTCGCCAGACCCGGGTACGGCCACGGCCGGCGGGTCGATGCGCAAAGTCGGCGCCGGATGATCCTTGCGGCGCCTTCCTCGTCGAGCGGAATCGTTTTCTGCGATGCTCGCGATTTTTTTCTTGAGCGAGCACTCGTTGCGGAATTAAGCTGGTCACGGCAGGAAAATCCAGATGACCGAACTGCACCTGATCCGGAAGCGGTGTCCTCACTGCGCGAGGCCGATGAAGCTTGTCTCGGAGCAGGCGGGCCCGGGCGGCGAGCCATACGTCTGCCCCGCCTGCGAGGAGGATCCGCTGCACGACCCTACCGCCCTGAAGTGGGTGGAAAGCCCGCTACGGCCGCCGGCGAAGTAGCTTCCGGAGGTGTCTGTCTCTCCGCCGGTGCTGGTCGGCGCCTGCGCGGGATCGGGACCTGAGCGGTGGCCGTGAAGGAGCCGATCGACCGGCGGCGGTTTTTGGGTTTCCACAGTCCTCATGCCGGCGCTTTTCCTCCGGCAGACAGCACGGCGCCCATTCCCAACGCGACCTGATCGATTCCGTGTGGCCGATACCCCGGCGGTCGGACGACGACGTCCACCTGCACGTCGCCGCAGCTGTAGATCGATCGCTTCGATGGCCCGGTTCGACAGCCTGATCTCTTCCTCCGTCGGCTCGATCCGGACGTTGACGCCGCTGCTGCGGCAGGCGGCGTAGAGGTCGGCGATGGTGTCGACGCCGAGCAACCGCAGGCAGCGGCGGTAGGTGATCTCGCCGTCCTGCCAGGCCTGTAGCGCCTCGTGCACTCCCAGCGGGTAGGGCATCACAGCGCACCCAAGTCGTCCGGCACGTCGCCGAACTTCCGGATCAGCTTGGCGTCGCTGAAGTCGCCGCTGGAAGGGTCTCCGGTCCGCGAGAACGCGATGGCGCCCGCATGGCCCGGCCTGCGGGCGAGTGCCTCCGCCCGCATCACCGCGGCGTTGGCGCTCAGGCATTCCACCGCCTCGCCGGCGGCCACGCCCTCGTCGGAGAAAACGAACGGTAGAGCGACGTAGTAGGTAACCTCAGCCATCCGGATCCTCCTTGCGTTCGCCACGCAATTCCGTCGGCCCGACGGTGCCGCCCAGCAGCCGGACCATCAGTGCCTCGTCGAGCGTGGGCGCTACCGCGCTGCGGCCAAGGAGTTCGTCCAGTTCTTCCTGCGGACTGTCCCGAAGCCGATCGGCCGTTTCGGTCGGCAGCGGCTTCCCGAAGCGCGCCCGCAAGACCAGACCGATGTTGTCGACCGTGCAGTCGCGGCGCACGTGTTCGACCATGCTGCGCAGTAGCGGGTTCTTGTCCAGATCGACCGAAATCGGCATCTCATCCCTCGCTCTTACCGGTCTTGCCGCGCTGCGCGCACGTGGCGGCCGCGCGAATATCCTTTGGACACCGCGGCCCGCAGCTCGACGGCCTCGGCCTCGAGAAAGTCGACGGCGACGAGCAGTGCCTTGACCGCCTGCCGGGCATCGCCGCCGCAGGCTGCAATGGCCTGGTCGGCGACGGCCTCCAGGTCGAAGGTGGCCGGTCCGGACGGCTCGGGGACAACACTCATCAGTTTATGTTCTCATTTTGTTCACGAGAGTCAAGCCGGCGCCGTGTTTCCCGGGCGGCTGCTGCGGGGTGGCCTGAATTGCGTGGACAGCGGCCGGGCGTGTCGGAACCGGCCGCCCTCGTTCGTCTTGAGTCCGTGTCCCTGTACCCTGGAGCGTTGCGTACCCATGGCCCCCCGCGCGAACTGGAAAGGCTTCCTGCGTCTCTCGCTCGTCACCTGCCCGGTGGCGCTCTACCCGGCGACCTCCGAGAGCGAGAAGATCTCGTTCAACCAGCTCAACAAGCAGACCGGCCACCGCATCAAGTATCTGAAGGTCGATGCCGACACGGGCGAGGAGGTCCCCAACGAGGACGTCGTCAAGGGCTACCAGCTCGAGAAGGACCAGTTCATCGAGGTCACGAAGGAGGAGCTCGAGGAGATCGCGCTGGAATCGACGCGGACGATCGAGATCGACGAGTTCGTCGACAGGGCCGACATCGACCCGCGCTACCTGATCCGCCCGTACTACGTCCGGCCGGACGGCAAGGTCGGGCACACGCTTTCGCGGTGATCCGCGAGACCATCCGCGAGATGGACAAGGTCGCGATCGGTCGCGTGGTGCTGACCAACCGCGAGCATATCATCGCGCTCGAGCCCATGGACAAGGGCCTCGTCGGCACGTTGCTGCGCTACCCCTATGAAGTGCGCTCCGAGCAGGAGTATTTCGACGAGATCCAGGACGTGAAGGTCACCAAAGACATGCTCGATCTCGCCAGGCACATCGTGAACCAGAAGGCGGCAACTTCGAGCCGGAGAAGTTCGAGGACCACTATGAGACCGCGCTGATCGAGCTGATCAACCAGAAGCGCGCCGGCAAGCCGATCACGCCGAAGGAAAGGCCGGCGACCACGAATGTGGTCAACCTGATGGATGCGCTGCGGCGGAGCGTTGGTCAGGAGGCCGCGCCGGCGAAGGCGGCGAAGCCCTCCAAGAAGCCGCGCAAGGCTGCTGCAGGCCAGAAGGAGATGCTGATGCCGATCGCCGGCAAGAAGCCCGCCAAAGAGGCGGGGGCGAAGAAGCCGGCGGCCAGGTCGCAGCGGAAGTCCGCCTGACGGAGTAAGAAGAGCCGCATGGATATGAAAGAAGCCTCGGCAATGACGGAAGCCTCCGGACTGACGAATGAACAGGACGGCATCGGGCAGACTTCCGATGCGCGGCGGCAATCGCTCCAGTCGCCGTCGCAGGATGCCGCGATGCGCTGGGCAGATTGGCTACGCGAAATGGCCGTCAAGGCGCCGCTACAGTCGCTGTTGGTGGCGTTCCTGCTCGGAGTCTGGGTCGCCCGTCGGCGGTAGAGCCCGTCAGTTCGCGGGTCGAGGGTGCGTGCCTGCGCGCAGGGCCCGTGGCGTGTCGAGCCTCGCGAACCGCCGCGGGCAGATGGCTCAGCCGAACGATCTTGCGATCTCCGAAAGCATGAGCTTGGCGGCTCGGCCGTATCGGCCCGCGTTGTATTGCTCGTCCGCGAAGTTGAGCGCGAGGAGAGCAATCATTGCGGCAATCGCTACTCTCATGGCGCCGAGGATATTCAGAGGCCGTTAAGCGGCCGTTAGCGAGCGGTCCGCTGCAACGTCCTCACTGCCGCGAACGGTCTTCCGCGGCGCGCAGTCGATCGAGCAGGGATTGCAGCACAGGCGGAAGCTCCCGTTCGATGCCCATGCTGTGGCGCAGGTGTTCGCCGATTTCGGCGGCGATGGCGCGGCCGGGGACGTCGTCTGGTCTGACCGGATTCCTCATTGAGCCAGTTGCTCTCCTTGTGAATGCCAACATTCGGCACAAGGAATGGTTCGGCGGGCCGACCCCGGAATGTTCACTTTTGTACATTTCGGGGAACGAATCGCAGAGGTTGTACTTCCCCCTTAAGGCCGGGGCCGGTTGGGCGTGACGTAGAGTGGCGGGACCAGAGTATTTCAACCGGCAGGCGGCGACCTTGCTCAGGTTTGCGAAGGCTGTTGGCGATCCGGACATCGCGGCCGGCCTGGTCGAGAAGGCGGCCGATCTAAAGGAACAGGCCGAACGACCTCGAGAAGCTGCCGGTGACGGGGCGCCCGACGCCGCCGGGGGTAGTCCTTTTCGGGTTGGTCGTGGGCGATGGAGCCTCGAGTGACCGATCCTGTCCGCATTCTGGTCGTCGAGGACGAATCCGCGATCCAGCAGTTCGTGCAAGACGCTCTCACCGAGGGCGGCTTCGCGGCGGAGCTCACCGGATCCGGCGAAGATGCTCTTTCCCGCTTCCGCCACGACCGATCCAAGTACCGTGCGTTGCTGACCGACATTGGCATCGGCGCCGGGCCGAATGGCTGGGTTTTGGCCCGGAAGATCCGTGAGATCGATCCGGACTTCCCCGTCGTCTACATGACCGGCGGCCACGCCGAGGAGTGGAAGTCGCAGGGAGTCCCGAACAGCATCCTCGTCGAAAAGCCGTTCGCGCCGGCGCAACTGGTCACGGCGATCTCGCAGCTTCTGAACACGGGTTCGCCGTCAGCCTGAACGGCCTATGCCGCCGGGCGTCAGAGCAGCGTGACGACGGCCACGACCACGGCCACACCCACCACGGTCACGCACCAGCATGACAATTCAAGGATCCGCATCAAAGCGCCCCCGGTTGAAACGTCCTGCCCGCCACGGAAGCTACATCGGGAACTTGGGTGGCGGAACCGAAACTTTTTCATGCCGTCATGAATTCAGCACAGGGGCTTCGAACGGAAGGCGGTAGCAATGGCCCCCATGCCCATGGTTCTGACGGCCGCCCTCATGACCGGCGCCTTCCTGGCCGAGGTCGCAGTTTTCGTTCTTCTTGGGATTTTCTGAGCGGACACTGCGCCGCTGGCGCGGGCCTCGGCGGCGCACCACTTCATCTTTCACAGGTCAACGAAAACCGGAGGAGGCCGGATGTCGCCGGTCGCAAAGCTGCTTGCCCAGAGGCAGCAGCTCATGGAGCAACTCGAGAACGACCCTGGTCCGAACGAGCGCGAGGAGATCGAGCGGCTTCTCGCCAAGATCGAGACGGCGCTGAGCTTCCTCGATCCCGACGATCCTGCGGCTGAAGGCGAGTAGCTCGAGTGCTTTCGTTATGGCGCGAGGCTTCCTGGAACGTAGTTGACCTTCGCCGCATTTCCACGGTGATTGTTGGAGGGAAATGCGATGAAATCGACGGTCGCTCTCGCGTTGGCACTCGTCGCCTCGACGGCGACGGTCTCGGCGCAACCGGTGAGATGGACCAGGTACACGATTCCGCAGAGCGGCACCTCGGTCGATCTTCCTACCTCGATCTTCACCGAAGCGGCGGGCCGGCCCGACGGGTATGGGCAGCGATTCCGGACCGCGGACGGGCGCGCCGATCTCACGATCCAGACCGTCCCGAACACCGGGCACGATTCACCCGCCTCCTTTCTCGCGAAGAAAGACCCGCCTTCGCGCATCCAGTACAAGCGGGTGACACCGCGTTTTTTCGTGGTCTCCAGCTACAAGGGCGACAAGGTCTGGTACGACCGCTGCAACTTCTCGGGGCGCCTGGTCCATTGCGTGCTGATCAACTACCCCGCCGAAGAAGAGCACGACTGGGACGACATCGTCACTCGCATCAGCCTCTCGCTCACCGGCAGGTAAGCGGCCGCTCGGCGCATGCGGCACCGGTGCCAGCTTACAGGGCGTTGAGATCGGTCGCGTTCGGCGCTCATCGGGGCACCGTCGGCCTGCGCCCGGCCAGCATGCCCTCGATCGACAGGTCCTCGTCGAGACGAGGCCAATGGACGCCGAGAGGCGTGAGTTCGACCTCGGCGAGATCGGCGGGCGAGGCGGATTCAAGACGTGGCGTCGAAATGCTGCGGCCGTCGGACAGGGTCACGACGACCATGTCGCCGGACACCGCGACGGGACGCGAGGGATCGTTGCGGGGCGAGGATGTCACGGAAGAGAAGCTATCACCGTCGCTCCGGAGGCGGAACGGCCGCGTGCGGCAAGGAACCTATCGCGGCCTCAAGCGATCGCCTTTCGACCGACGTTCATCGTCACTCGAACGCCTCGGCCTGGCGCGGACTCCACGTCGAAGTCCGATTTCGCGTTTTCTCTCAACGTTTGAACGATCAGCGCGCCGATCTTTCCGGGAATCGGCCATGTGATCCCGTGCAACCCGACTCCGTCGTCCGCGACCACGACGCGATACCGGTCGTCGCTCCGGCGCAGACATTCGATGGTGATCACGCCGTGCCCGCGGCCTTCGAAGGCATATTTGAAGGAGTTGGTCAGCACCTCGTTCACGACGAGACCGACCGACAGCGCGGTGTTGACGGACACCGGCGCATACTCCGTCTTCTGCTCGAGCCGGACTCCCTCGACGGCGCAGGTGTTCATGATCGCGGCGGCGATCTGGCTCAGATAATGGCCGAGATCGACCTCGCCTCCGGCGGCCTCGTTCGACAGAGCCTGATAAAGCAGATGCAAGGATTCGATACGGCCGGCCAGCGTATGCAAGTCGACCTTCTCGCCCCGCCTTTCGTTGCGTGCTTCGAGCCGGATGAGGGCGACGATCAATTGAAGATTGTTTTTCACCCGGTGCTGCAGCTCGCGCAGCAGGATGTCCTTGTCGCGGATCCGGCGCGCATACTCCTCGCGCTCGGCACGCGCCCTGTCGGTGACGTCGATCAGCGCCGCGATGCGATAGTTCTCGGTCCCGTCCTCGTTTTGGATGAGACCGGAGAAGGCCTCGACGAGGAGCGGTCTCGGCTGCTCCGTCCGGAATGTGCCGAGAAACTCTCCTCCGTCTTTCAGCACGGCCAGATCCAGCGTGACGTTCGCATCGTTTTCGTCCGTGAACCCGGCCAGGATCGACCAGCCCTTGCCGGCGCAGTCCTTCGCGTCGTGGCCGAAGAGCGTTTCGAAGGCCTTGTTCGCGTAGCAGATGCGCTGGTCGCCGCGGAACAGTTTCGAGACTGCGATAGCGATCGGGATGTGATCGAGGAACTGCTTGAATTCTTCCGTCTCGAGGGCCTTCGAGAGTTCTGCCGAGTCGAACAGATCGTTGATCTGCTGGACGGTCTCGGACAGCTCCGAAGCGGGTTGGTCGGATGACATCGCCAGTCCTTTCTTCGCCCCCATGGCGCGCTGACCGGCGGCACCATGGCCCGGCCTCTCTGCCGGCGCCGCGAAGGGGGAAGCACGTATGATGGCACAGCGGAGGGGCCGCGTCCCCTGCGCAATCGGGAACGGAATGCCGGCCAACCGATTGACCGGCATGACCGAACGGCTCATCCATAAAAGCAGCAATGGCGACGTCTGGGCGCTCGCGCGCGATCCGGACTCGAAGCTGCCGGCCGTGAAGCACCGGCCGAACGCCAGTTCGGGCGGGCGGACATCCTACACGGACATCGGCAAATTCCTGCGCGAGGGGGCCGGCGGCCCGGAACATCAGGCGCTGTTGAAGCTCATCGGCACGCTGCTCGACGATGCCGGCAGATCAAGCTGAGACCACCCATCTACTCCCGACGCAATGCGGAAGTGGATCAGGGACCTCCCGGCCGGGCGGCAGGATGGCGCCTGGAGCCAAAGGCGCGGAACATTATCCGGGCGACATCTTTGACTCGTCGGACCACCGCCCGCCGTTTGAGTACGGCGCCTGTCGCGGATAGCCAAAGGCTCAAAGGCCCGCTGTTCAAAAACATGCGCTCGCGCGGATAGCCAAAGGCGGTGGTCCCGTTCCGAGCGGTGAAAGAACCAGCTTGAAGAAACCTGCGAAAACTCGCGAAGAACTCGAATCCGCCATCAGGATGGAGATGGAAGACATCTGCGAGTGGCCGACGGACCTGGCGATCTCCGTGGCGCCCCATGAGGATTCCTGGAAGGTCGTGATCATGACCGAGGGGCCGCAAGATGCGGAACGGTGCGACATGATCGAGACGATCGCGGACAGGCTGCGCAGCCAGTTCGACCTGAAAGCTTGAGCACGGTTAGATGGAACTCGGCCCCGACGCAGACCAAACGGCCGAACTCCACAGTGGCGACCACGCTGCGCGGAACGCGGCCCTTCGGCTTGCGCGCGATGTCGAGCATGGCTTGCAGGCACGCGAGGATTGGACCCGAAGATTGGACCCTGCGCGTGGTCAATGAAACGCGCCCGATGTTCATCCTCACCATGACGACAAAGCGGTGCTCCTGACAGCTACTGCGTCTTTTCCAGGACTTCAGCGAAATGCTTCTTCACCCACATGTTGCATTCGCACGACTTCCGCCGAAGAAGCGCGATGTCACGCACCATCACCGTACCGCGTGCCGTATCGAGAATGCCGTCAGCTTTGAACCCTTGAAGGACGCGGCTCGCGTAGCTTCTTCCGACACCCAGCAGTGCAGCAAATTGTTCATGAGTCAGCGGGACCTGTTCGGTGCCCGTATGCTCGATTAAATCGATGATCCACTTGGCCGCGCGTTGCTCGATGGAGTGTGCTGCATTGCATGCCGTCGATTGGCAGATCTGCGCCAGGAGACAGTCCGTGTAGCGTGCGAACAATTGCCGGAGCGGATGGGACTGGCGCTCCGTCTCCTCCAGTCTCCGCGACGAGAGCCGGACCATGGGGCCGCCAACCTTCACGGCGGCGCGCCAGTAGGATGGCTGGCGATCTCGGCTGACAAAACCGCCGGCCGCTCCCTCGCGGCCTATTAGGACTGCATCAATTTCGCGATCATCGTCCACCGCCACGCCTAACGAGACCACGGTCTGTCCGCACGGGAAATACACGCTCTCCACGGCATCTCCAGGATGATACAGGGTCTGACCGGAATGGACCTCGACCTGGTCCAGATGAGGCCGGAGCGATTTGAAATCTTTCGCACCGACGGACCGGAGGAGGCCGTTTTGCGGACGGCTGCCGTTGCAGATCTCTTGAGATTTGGAAGGCATGTGCTCGCTTCTGCCCCGAGAAGCCGCGAGGTGTACCGTTCCCTTGTCGGAACCGACGGTACGAAAGTGTACACAAACGGCGAACTAACCCCGTTTTTTTCCCACGATCGGCCGGCTTAGCGTCGGCCTGCTGGCGGCGGGCCTTAATCTTGGCTTATCGCGTCGCAGGCGCTGATCTCCCGCTCCGCCTCGAGCCAAAAATCCAGGTCGCGTCCGGAGGGACGCCGGCCTGCTCCCAGAGCTGATAGGCGCGCGCGGTGATCTGGGAGCGGCGGGAAGGGAACGGGAATAGCTTGCGCCTGAGCTGATCTGCGAAATGCCGCAGCCTGCTCGCGGTGTTTTCATCTCCGGTGGACGCGGCCGTCCGGGTAGCCAACGCGATCTGATGTTCGAGCTTCTTCCGATCATCCATCCCAGCGCTCCGTTCCTTCTCCCCTAAGTCGAGTCCAGCGGCGCAATTGTTCGAGCAAAGCGCGCCCTTCCCGCGAATCGCCGTGAATGCGAATCCTTCATGCTGTCAGTCCACTTCTGCACAAACCGGACTCTTTAACCCCATCGCAGTCCTCCGCTGGACCCATTCCAAAATCGGGCTTAGCCTCCGACCGTGTTTTCTCGAAGGAGCGAAGGGCGTGGGCGAATTTGCGGAACGAGTTCAAGCGAACATGACGTGGCCCTGGATGAGGTCTGTGCGGAACTGCCGAATGGCGGCGATCACGAAAGCCGCAGGTATGTTGCCGAGCAACTCATCCAAGCCGCACGGGAGGGGAAGGTCACGCTGGGCGAGCTGACCTCTGCCGGCCGTCGGGCTCTCGTCTATTTGAAAAACGCGCCCAAGTCGGCCTAGTTGCTCAACGAGCAGGATGGCATGCGGGTCAGCAGGCCGTCCGCGTCCGGTCTATCCGAGCCGAGCCACTCGCTTTGCGCCGCTCGCAGTTCATCCGCTTGTGGCTCGAACCGAAGAGCGCCTCAATCGCCGTGACGCCCGATGTCGCTGGTAACCGGACGCTGAGCCGAACTTGCCTCGACCGCAGCTTTTGACCCTGGCTGTGTG
>NZ_VSSS01000124.1 GCF_008123425.1 Bradyrhizobium rifense | reverse complement strand
AACGAATTGGCTCACAGGCTCTACGATAGCGCCTTCCTGACAACGTCGACCGACCCTTACCCACCCCTTAACGATCACGCTTTCCTGATGACTGACGATTATTGACTTTCATCAGTGATTAGTCGACATTCCTCTCATTGCAGACGCAGGAGTGTCCTCCGATGTTCGTTCGGTCCGTTTTGTCCAGCTATTCCAGGCTCTTGGCTGGCGTGGCATTGGCGCTTGTGGCAGCCTCGTTGGCCGGGTGCAATGATACCGTGGCGCAAAAGGCTGAGCCGCCGCGGCCGGTTCTGGTCGCAACCGCCCATTATGATGCCGAGACCCCGGAGCGCAGCTTCGTCGGTACCGTGCGGCCCCGGATCGAGAGCGACCTCGGCTTTCGCGTCGCGGGCAAGGTTGCCAAGCGCCTGGTCGAAGTCGGCCAGACCGTCGAGATCGGCCAGCCGCTCGCCACCCTCGACGAGGTCGATCTAAAACTCCAGGCCGAGCAGGCCGTCGCCGAGCAGACCGCGTCGACCGGTGTGCTGGCGCAGGCCGCCGCTGCCGAACAGCGCGCCAAGGATCTGAAGGCCAAGGGCTGGACCACCGATGCCGCGATGGATTCGAGCCGCGCGGCTGCCGACGAGGCCCGTGCGCGCCTTGACCGCGCCGTCCGCTCCGTCGAGCTGACCAAGAATTCCCTTTCCTACGCGACGCTCAACGCCGACGCCCGTGGCGTCGTCACCGCAACGCTGATCGAGCCCGGCCAGGTGGTTGCCGCAGGCCAGACCTCGATCCGTGTCGCCCGCTTTGCCGAAAAGGAAGCGGTCGTCGCGATCCCTGAGACGCTGGTCGGACGTGCCAAGTCGGGCGCCGCCAGCGTCACTCTTTGGTCGGAGCCGGACAAGAAATATGCAGCGAAGCTGCGCGAGATCGCGCCCACCGCGGATTCCGCGACGCGCACCTATCTCGCAAAATTCTCGCTGCCCGAGGCCGGCGACAAGGTCGAGCTCGGCATGACCGCGACGCTGACGCTGTCGGATGCCGCCACCCAGCGTGTCGCGCGGCTGCCGCTGTCGGCGCTGTTCAACGAAGGCGGCAAGCCGTCCTTCTACGTCGTCGACGACAATGGCGCAGTCACGCTGAAGCCGGTCGCGGTGAAGTCCTACGACAGCAACGACGTCATCATCACCAGCGGTGTCGACGAGGGCGCCAAGATCGTCACCCTCGGCGTGCAGAAGCTCGACCCCGGCCAGAAGGTGCGGGTCGTGTCGTCACTGTCCTTCTGAGTGTTTCTTACGAGTTACGTCGTGTGAGGTGAGTTTCGGCCCCAGCGCAAATGCAAGGGCTGAAGCGGCGAAGCGATCCAGAACCTGCCCAGCCCCCTGGATTGCTTCGCTGCCTCGCGACGACGCCCTGAACAGAGCGGCTGTCGTTTTTGGCAATTGGATCGTTTTTTCCGGAGAGTGCGATGAAGCGCTTCAACCTTTCGGCCTGGGCCGTCAGCCATCCGACGCTGGTTCTATTCCTGATGCTGGTGCTCGGCGTCGCCGGCTTCTTCTCCTATCAGAAGCTCGGCCGCGCCGAGGATCCGTTCTTCACGGTGAAGGTGGTCAACGTCTCCGTGCTGTGGCCGGGCGCGACCTCGCAGGAGATGCAGGCGCAGGTCGCCGATCCCATCGAGAAGAAGATCCAGGAGCTGCCTTACTTCGAAAAGGTGCAGACCTATTCCAAGCCCGGCTTCACCGCGCTTCAGGTCACTTTCCGCGACTCCACGCCGCCGAAAGACGTGCCTTACCTCTTCTATCTCTTGCGCAAGAAGCTGGTCGACGTGCAGGGCCAGCTGCCCGCAGGCATTCTAGCACTACTTTGGCAGATT
>NZ_VSSS01000123.1 GCF_008123425.1 Bradyrhizobium rifense | reverse complement strand
TGCGGCGGCGGCGAGATCAGGTCGACGCCCGGCGTCGAATGCCGGACCTTGGCGATGGTCGCATCGACCTTGTAGCCGGGCAGCTGGCCGCCTTCGCCGGGCTTGGCACCCTGCGCCATCTTGATCTGCATCATGTCGGAGTTGACGAGATACTCCGTGGTGACGCCGAAGCGGCCCGAGGCGACCTGCTTGATCGCCGAGCGCATGCTGTCGCCGTTCGGCAGCGGCTTGAAGCGGTCGGCTTCCTCGCCGCCTTCGCCGGTGTTCGACTTGCCGCCGATCCGGTTCATGGCGATCGCAAGCGTGGTGTGTGCCTCGCGCGAGATCGAGCCGAAGCTCATCGCGCCGGTGGCGAAGCGCCTGACGATGCCCTTGGCTGGCTCGACCTGGTCGAGGGCGACAGGCTTGCGCTTTTCTTCCTCGGCGCTCTTGACCCGGAACAGGCCGCGCAGCGTCAAAAGGCGCTCCGACTGCTCGTTCAGAATCTTGGCGAAGTCGCGATAGTCTTTCAGCGAATTGCCTCGCACGGCGTTCTGAAGCGGCCTCACCGACTTGGTGGTCCAGGCATGGTCCTCGCCGCGGCTGCGATAGGCGTATTCACCACCGACATCGAGCGCGGTCCTGTAGACCCGCGCCTCGCCGAACGCGTCGGCGTGGCGCCGCACGGCCTCTTCGGCGATCTCGGCAAGGCCAACGCCCTCGACGCGGGTATGCGTGCCGGCGAAGAACTTCCCGACGAAATCGGCCTTGAGGCCGACCGCGTCGAAGATCTGCGCGCCGCAATAGGACTGGTAGCTCGAGATGCCCATCTTGGACATCACCTTCAGCAGGCCCTTGCCGATCGACTTGATGTAGCGCTTGACGATCTCGTAGTCGTCGAGCGAGCCGGGCAGGCGGTCCTTCATCGCGATGATGGTTTCGAACGCGAGATAGGGATTGATCGCTTCCGCACCGTAACCTGCGAGGCAGGCGAAGTGATGCACTTCGCGCGGCTCGCCGGATTCGACGACGAGACCGACCGAGGTGCGCAGGCCGGTGCGGATCAGATGATGATGCACGGCGGCGCAGGCCAGCAGCGACGGAATCGGCATGCGGTCGGTATCGACCATGCGGTCGGACAGGATGATGATGTTGACGCCTTCGCGCACCGCAGCTTCGGCGCGCGCGCAAAGCTCGTCGAGCACCTGGTCCATGCCGGCAGCACCAAGACCGGCGTGGAAGGTGGTGTCGAGCGCGCACGACTTGAAGTGGATTTTGGCCAGGTCCGAGATCGAGCGGATCTTTTCGAGATTAGCATCGGTCAGGATCGGCTGTCGTGCTTCGAGGCGCTTGGTGGTGGCAAGTCCTGGGAGGTCGAACAGGTTCGGCCGCGGTCCGATGATCGAGACGAGGCTCATCACCAGCTCCTCGCGGATCGGGTCGATCGGCGGGTTGGTGACC
>NZ_VSSS01000122.1 GCF_008123425.1 Bradyrhizobium rifense | reverse complement strand
GCGACGATCGACGCCAACGGCCTGCTGACGGTCTCGACGACCAACGACTACGCGTCCTCGACGATCGGTTCGAGCGCCGCGGGCGGCGTCATCGGTGGTACGCTTACCTCGGCGCTGACCTTCTCGACGGCTTCCAGCCCCGTCCAGGATACCGTTGCACAGACGGCCCGTGCCAACCTGGTCAGCCAGTACAACAACATCCTGAACCAGATCGACACGACCTCGCAGGACTCCTCGTTCAACGGCATCAACCTGCTGAACGGCGATCAGCTCAAGCTGGTGTTCGACGAGACCGGCAAGTCGAACCTCAACATCACCGGCGTGACCTACAACTCCAAGGGTCTCGGCCTTGCCTCGTTGACCAGCGGTGTCGACTTCATCGACAACTCGGCCACCAACAAGGTGCTGTCGAACCTCAACGCTGCGTCGAGCACGCTGCGTTCGGAAGCGTCGAGCCTCGGTTCGAACCTCTCGGTGGTGCAGGTGCGTCAGGACTTCAACAAGAGCCTGATCAACGTGCTGCAGACCGGTTCGTCCAACCTGACCCTGGCCGACACCAACGTCGAAGCGGCCAACAGCCAGGCGCTGTCGACCCGCCAGTCGATCGCGGTCTCGGCACTGTCGCTGGCCAACCAGTCGCAGCAGAGCGTGCTGCAGCTGCTCCGCTAACAAGCGGACGACATCGCAAGCAAGATCCGGCGGCGGGGCTTCGGCCCCGCCGTTTTCTTTTGTGCCGGCGTCAGGGTGCCGCTCGCTCAGGTGGTCGAGCTGCATTCGAATGCAGCGAATTGCCCACTCTGAGTTATGGTTGACAAGTGGCAAACGCCTCGCCGCTGCACCAAAAAGTATCATCCGATCATGACGATACAAAGGGGCTTGACCCGGCGGCGATCGCTCACATGGTGAATCCGCGCAAGGACTCGCGCGACACGCTTCATGCTTTGTTAGCCGTCTACGTTCACCGTCCCGGCATCGATTAATCCTAATCGAAGTTTGTTGCGTTGCGTACCAGAAGGGTAACACTCAATGTCCGGTATCGTTCTTTCATCTTCGGTTCGTCAGAACCTGCTCTCCCTCCAGTCCACCGCTGATCTTCTCGCCACCACACAGAGCCGTCTGTCGACGGGCAAGAGTGTGAACTCGGCTCTGGACAATCCGACCAACTTCTTCACCGCACAGTCGCTCGACAACCGTGCCAGCGACATCAACAACCTGCTCGATGGCATCGCCAACGGCGTGCAGGTGCTGCAGGCCGCCAACACCGGCATCACCTCGCTGCAGAAGCTGATCGACAGCGCGAAGTCGATCGCCAACCAGGCGCTCCAGACCACGGTCGGCTACTCCACCAAGTCCAACGTC
>NZ_VSSS01000121.1 GCF_008123425.1 Bradyrhizobium rifense | reverse complement strand
GCTTGCGGGGGCCAGGTTTGGGTCCGGGCTTCCGGTTCAAACCGTCCGGCCCATCGGCGTTCCAGGCTTTGATCCAGTCATGGAGAATCTTGCGGGAGATTCCAAGCTCGCGGGCTACAGGGAGGACGCCTTCGCCCCGCTCAACCCGCTTGATCGCCTTCAATTTGTAAGCCGTCGGAAACTGACGCTTCTTTGCTCGTCCTGCCACAGGTCATCCTCGGAATGCCTGTCACTGTAATTATCGTGTCTCACTTCAGGGGTGCAGTCCAGTGCTGGACTGCACGGTCACCGCAACTCCGCTGATCAACCGACCGACGACGACGCGAGGCGGCTCAGCCTTGAGCGGTCGGCGTCTTGGTCAGGATGTAGACGGGAAAGCTTCCGGAGTTGGGCGACGAAATGAAGCTCGTCATCGCGCAGTCGGCGGGAAACGGGCTCGGGTTGCCGTTCTGCTGCGAGCTGTCGGCATTGTAGTATCCGAAGAACGCATAGGTGTCGTTGTTCACGATCCGATTCCATTCGACGTAGATCTGGTATTTCGCCTGCGTCCCGAGATCCGTCAGGTAAACCCAGTCCCAATTGTCGTGCATATTGCCGGGCGTGTTGAAGTAGGCGACGATCTTGCCTCCTAGCGGCGGGATGTCGGTATTGATCGCCACATGGCTGAGATCACTGCCACGCGAGCCGGTGACGACCAGGGTGTTGTTCGTTTGATTGAGCACAATGAGGGGAAGGCTTGCCACGTTGATCTCCCTGGCAGCGTCTGTTTCTGATTTTTCGCGACGCGCGATGGCGCCCTGCTAAACACGGCAAAATGATCCGGTCGTCCCGGCCCCGTAGGTGCCGTGGCGTCCGCAGTGCATTCAGCATCGATTTGCATGCAGGGGTTCAACGTAGCGTCATTGTGTGGCAGTTGTATGATGTTTGGATTGCACGTCGAACGCTAGGACCATCTCCATGGCAGCTGCGGTGACAGTAGCGCATGGTCGCCGTCCCAGAGAACGTGCGTGACCGTCCGCTGCCGCGCTGGGTGACGTGGTGGGAATAACCGGGAATGACAATGCGGGCACGACGGGCCCTGCCCGCATCATGACCGCGACGCCGCGAGCCAGAGCTGCCTAGATGCTGGTGCTCCACGGCACCAGAATTTCGCGATACCCATTTGCGGTCCGCTCGACATGGGCAAGGGCCGGGAATGGGTAATGAAACCCCTGAACCAGCATCTTCTCCGCCACCAGCATGTCGTAGATTCTGCGACGAGTGGCTTCGGCCATGACCGGGTCCTGATCGATCGCGGCGTGCCAGCCGGGATTTTCGACGAACAGCACCGGGATATGGGCGACGTCGCCCTGCACGAACACGCTCTTGCCACTGGAGGATAGAACAAACGACGTGTGGCCGACGGAATGCCCCGGTGTTGCAACGGCAGTGAGCCCCGGCACGATTTCGTTGCCCGGCACGACCTCCTTGCCGGCCTCGAATGGCGTTACCTTGCCGCCGAGCGCTGCGATGATCCGCCTGGTGTTCTTGAACAGCCCTTCGATCCGCCCCTTCGGCGCACGGCTCATCTCGCCGTCGTCCATCCAGAACTTGAGTTCGGCGGCCGGCACGAAAATCTCGGCATTCGGAAACGCCGGCTTGTTGTCCGCAGTCAGCAGGCCATCGAC
This sequence comes from Bradyrhizobium rifense, assembly GCF_008123425.1. Classification (GTDB taxonomy): domain Bacteria; phylum Pseudomonadota; class Alphaproteobacteria; order Rhizobiales; family Xanthobacteraceae; genus Bradyrhizobium; species Bradyrhizobium rifense. The sequence continues at coordinate 3,222 of NZ_VSSS01000121.1, read as the reverse complement.
ATGGTCGACGTGGAAATGGGAGATGACGACGGCGTCAATATCCTTGCGATCGAGGCCCGCAGCCTTCAAATTGGCCGCGAACTGGCCCGCGGTCCCTTTCGTGCGGTCAACCGCGGCATCGCCAAGACCGGTGTCGATCAGGATCAGCTTTTGGCCCGTGTTGACGACGATCGGCGTGAACGGGACAGTCAACCCATCCGTGCTGCGAAACGCCGCCGTGAGAGCGGCCTTGACCTGATCGGTGCTGGCATTCGTCACGAAGCCTTCAACCGGAAACCTGACCGCGCCATCCGAGATCACGCTGACCTCGAAATCCCCGACCTGGTATCGATAGAAACCCGGCGCCTGTTGTCCGGCCAGCGGGGCCGCGGCACGGGACGACCCGGCAAACGGCAAATCCGTTGCAGCAGCCAGTGCCGCGCCACCAGCCAATAGTCCACGACGAGATATGAAGGTCATGACATCTCCGGCATTTGCGAGGGCCAGGGGAGTTACCAAGAGAACTCCCCAATACTGTAGATGAGCCTCTTCGACTTGCAACGGTCCATCGGCGGACCTTCACGCGCTGGTCATCGATCCCAACACTGGAGTTGAGCTCTCGGCATGCGAGCGGTTGAGTGCACTCAATTCTTGTCGTCGCCACCCTGCTCGTCCTGCGGCTTCGGTCCGCGCTTGGCTGGTTTTAGAGGCCGCCCGGTCAGCCGCTCGAGGCGGGCGAGAAAACGGTCATCTCCGAGCGGCCGGCCAATGCTCTCCGCAGCGCGAAGCTCGGCGAACAGGTCGGCCCCCGGCGGATTGTCGAGCAATTCGGCGAAACGCGGGAAGCGCTCCCGGATCGGCGCAATCTGGGTCACTCCATCGTCCTTGCCCCGCAGATGCGCACAAGTGCTCGACCAGCGCGTTGGCCGCCTCCCGCGCGCGGTGCTGGAGTCCGCTGAGGGCGGTTATCGAACGTCACATCTGGACTCTTCAACCGTTACTGCCAACTCAAATCACCTCGTCAGGGAGCACCAACAAATAAGTTGCGATTTCGAGAGGTGTATTTCGCTGTCTCAGGGCTGCAGGAGTGATAGGAGCCTTTGACGGTCTTGGTCGCGTTGGCGCTGGCGTTCACGCAGCCGTTCCAGCTCCTTTTCAGCGCTTGCGATTGGTTGACCTTCCCGTTTCAAGTCGAGAACCAGTCGCTCCTGTTCTGCAAGCTGGCGCTCTGCTGCGACCACTTCGCGCTCAACACGGCTCAACTCATCATAGATCGAGGTTCTGTCCATCGAAGCGCTCCACGATGTTAGATCAACCCGATCCAGGTTTCACCGTTCCTCTCGTTTTGCCGTTTTTTCCCAACCGTTTTAACGCGACGGAAAGGTGTGGAGTTACTCTTCAGGGTACATCTCGGTGTCCTAGACGAAAGTCAGGAACGTGCCAGCTCCAGACGCGGCGGCCTGCCGTATCGTCCCATCAGCTGTCGCGAAACCAGGCGCCCCGGCGGGTGTCGATCTCGGTCAGCATCGAGAGCCGCAGTCTTCGCGCCGCCATTCCAGGACGGCACGAGATCACTGGCGGTACCCGAGAGCGCAAACATCTTACCGAGATGCTCAGCCGTTAGGTCTTTAATACCGCGTCTGTGGGCGCACGAAGCATTGGATGGTGTACGCCATAAGATAAACGTATGCTTGGCCTGAAGGCGAATACTCTTCTACGATCTTCTCTGGTGGCACTTTCACCCACTTGTATCCACTCGGTGTGCCGTCGGGGTTATGCGCCTCAATCCACACGTACCACTCAGGCTCCGGATATTTAGCGCCTTCGAGCACGACCATCTTGTATTCGACGCTTACGGCATCCTTGTCCGTGCAGCATGATTTGGACTTCTCGTCGATACGCTCATTAGGACGGTTGTCCGGTCGCTGAAGATGGTCGAGAAACTTCCGGTCGATCTCCGGTACGGCATTGGTGTGTTCGTGTGCAAAAACCAAAGGCAAAAATAGCAAATAAAAAAACAAGGCAAATATGGCTGTCATGATGAGCCTCCGTCGGCAGACGCGGCCGCCAATGCGGGCGCCGCGAATCGAGGCGTTCCCTGCACAATCGGGCGCTTCCCGCACCCGCGCGTATTGCGGATGCCTACGAAGAGACCGGCACAAGAAGATTTTCGGTTTAGGTGAGTATGATGCCTGCCGACGGCATTCCCCGCCGCCATCACCTTGAACGGAGCGTCGGCACGCCCGTCTCGAAAGGCAGCTTTAAAGAGGGCTACAGGATGATCCTGCGCTCGACTAAATGACCTTCATATTGGTCAGAATGTCGCACAAACAATTCGGAGTTACGGTGGACGGTGCACAAATTGACGTTGCACGCTATCGCGGATGCTAAGCCCTTCTAATAGCTGCAAAGGATTAATTACGGTGACTCAACTCACATCATCCCGCTTGGAGTTAAGTGCACTGTCACCGTAACCCTCACTTCAGGGGTGCAGTCCAACACTGTCACCGTAATTCCGCGACCTCGCGGATAAAGCGGACCCCTTCACAAGAAGCGGCTGATTGACATCGCCAACCGGTACGAAGCGGGCTTGCCGGTCAAGACCGGCCCCCTTCCGCTTCCGTCGATAAACGAGAGACGCCCGAAGACCTAGCGCAGCCACCACATCACCATGGCGACGATGACAATGGCAGCGAGGATACCGAACGGACCCTTGGCGTCGAAATCGAAGCCGGGGCCTTTGAAGCGCAGTTGATGGTCCGACATGTACGTAGCTCTCCATTGAAATCTTGAGAGCCGATTCGTCGGGGGGCTTATTGAGAAGGGGCTATCCGCCAAATCGTGTCAAATGACTGACACAGCGCCCTAGCAATATCAGAGGCTTACGGCTTCACGCTGACACACTTCGGCATCACGTAGTTTCGCTATGGGGCTAAAGCCTTTGACCGCCTTCGCTTTTACGCACACGTTCGGGGCCGTTATTCCCTGCCAAGGAACTACGGATTGCCAGTCAATGACTGACTTATCCGAGCAAAATTAAAGGCGCATCGCTGTTAGCCCAAGAGCGAGCATCACCAGAAATATTTTCCGAGCCCAGAACCGATAGAACGCCAGGAGCATCGCGACCACGCTGACAGCGGCAACGATACCTATAACGCCCTGGGCACTAACCCTGCAGCCCCAGAAGTCGAACTCGAATTTCGGTGGTTTGGACATGACACAGAATTACGGTGACAGTGCTGG
>NZ_VSSS01000120.1 GCF_008123425.1 Bradyrhizobium rifense | reverse complement strand
TGACCTGCTCCCCAATTTGCCCCCGGTTATAAGGAGAGTCCGTTCTGGGTTTGGCCCCTGTTGGGGCGGGTTGCAAACTCGGTCGGTGTGAGCCCGTTGAGGCTCGTGTGCGGTCGGTTGGTGTTGTAGTCGATCCTCCATTCCTCGATGATCTGACGAGCCTCGTTGAGATTGGCGAACAGGTGCTCGTTGAGACACTCATCGCGCAGACGGCCGTTGAAGCTTTCGACAAAGCCGTTCTGCATCGGCTTGCCGGGCGCGATGTAATGCCATTCAATCCCTAGCTCCTCCTGCCAGGCCAGGATCGCATTTGAGGTGAACTCGGTGCCGTTGTCGCTGACGATCATGCGCGGGCAGCCACGGCTTTCGATGATCTGGCCAAGCTCGCGCACGACGCGTAGCGCGGTGAGCGAGGTGTCGACGACCAGGCCCAGACATTCCCGGGTGAAGTCGTCGACCAGAGTCAGGACGCGGAAGCGCCGACCGCTGGAGAGCGTATCCATCACGAAGTCGAGCGACCAGCGCAGGTTCTGATCCTGCGGGATCGCTATCGGCGCCCGAGTACCCAATGCCCGTTTGCGGCCACCACGTTTGCGCACGGTCAGCCGCTCCTCCTTGTAGAGCCGGTACAGCTTCTTCCGATTGATCCGGACCCCTTGCCGAGCCAATAGCAGCCCCAGGCGACGGTAGCCGAAGCGGCGACGTTGCGACGCCAATTCCTTCAGCCGGGCTCGCAACGGACCATCGTCCGGCCGTGTCGAGGCATAGCGATAGGTCTTCGGCTGCAGGCCAACCAGCCTGCAGGCCCGCCGCTGCGAGTAGCCCTTCTCATCCATCGCCCAGGTCACAGCACGTCTCCGCAAGCTGGGCGTCAGAAGTTTTTTCCAAGCATCTCCTTCAGCGTCGACGCATCCAGCATCGATTCCGCCAGGAGCTTCTTGAGCTTGCGGTTCTCCTCCTCCAGGGCCTTCAGCTTGCGGGCGTCGGAGATCTCCATCCCGCCATAGCGCGAGCGCCACTTGTAGAACGTCGCATCGCTGATGCCGTGCTTGCGGCACAGATCGCTCGCCGACATCCCGGCAGCGTGTTCCTTCAAGACCTTGATGATCTGCTCTTCCGTGAACCTGCTTTTGCGCATCGTCCGTCTCCTCGGTGGAGAACAGAACCCTAACTCAAAACCGGGGGCGTTTCAGGGGAGCAGGTC
>NZ_VSSS01000119.1 GCF_008123425.1 Bradyrhizobium rifense | reverse complement strand
GGCCGGGACGAAGGAACGGCCCTCGGCTCGAACAAAGGAACTGAGCGATAAGAGGAGCAAGCGATGACGTAACCCTGTCAATCGTTCCCAGCCGAGGTCTGCGAGAGGATGAGACGAGATGGAGGTTCGGTCTTTCCGGCGCATGCGAACACTGGTGACCCAAATGGCCCCAATCGAGGCCTGTCCGCTAATGAGAACGCATGCGCGCTGATATCCATGATGGCCCGGAGCAAATGCTCCAATCAGAGGCCGGATACATTGATGCAAGACCGCTCACCGCCAGCTCGGCGAAACCACTTGCAACGCACGGCCGGACCATACATTGGGTCAATCGCGTCGGTCGGACGCCCGGCTAACCCGCTTCCGGTCTATCCCGATAACCGGACAACATGGAAACCGGTCCGGATTTCGCATTCGGGCCATGAGGCTGGTCGAACTCACTCTGGACGAGTTCTATGCCACGCTGAGTAGCGAACCGAAGGCAGCTTCAGACGCAGGATTTCTCCTGAAGCTGCCTGCGGCGGAAGATCGCAATGCCGGCCGCGGCCAACAACGAACCATTGCGCCATTTGTGCGTTGAAAATTGTGGGCGATTTCGAGCTGGGAGCTACCATCATGCTTCCGCGTGGCGTTTGCCTGACGGCTTTTTTGGTTGGTGCCTCGATGCTGGCGGCGAGCGCTGGCGCGTCCGCCCAGGACCATGGAAGGGGTGGACCACCGGGAGCGGCTGCACGGCCAGCCCCGCCGCCGGCCCGGGCGGCACCACCACCCGCAATGGCCCGTCCGGCGGCGCCCCCAGCCATGGCGCGTCCCGCCGCGCCGGCATTCCATCCCCCGGCCATGCCGCAGCGCCCGGCCATGGCGCCGCATCCGGCGCCGCACATCGCCGCACCACCGCCGCGTCCGGCCCCCCACTTCGCTGCACCGCCGCCGCGGGCTGCCCCGCACGTAGCGGTGCCGCGGCCTGAATTCCATCGGGCGCCGGCAGCGCCGCAACGTCCGGCCATGACACCGCGGCCGACGCCGCATATCGCCACCCCGTCGCGCCCAAGCGCACCGCCGGCGGTGAGCGAGCGGCTGTCGCGACAGGGGCAGATCGAACAGCGCGCGCAACAGCATCAGCAGCAGATCCAGCAGCGCCAGCAGATGGTGCAGCAGCGGCAGCGCGAGGTGCTGTCGCACCAGACCGCGGAGCGCCAGACCCGCATCGATCGCCTGCAGCAGCGCGTGCAGCAATTGCAGTCGCAAAAGCTGGACGGCGCGCGGGCGCAACGCGAGCAGCAACGGATGCTCCAGACGCAGAACCGCTTGCTTGACCGGGAGCAGCGCGCGCAAAAAACCGATCTGGCGCGCCAGCAGCGGCTGGGACTGCAGGCTCCCGCTGCAACTGCTGCATCGGTTGCCGCCGCGCGAACCGTCGAGCGCGGGCGGTTTGCCGCGCGCTTCCGCGAGCAGCCGACTGCGCAAGTCCAGGCGGCCCTCATCACCCGTCAGAGCGGTTGGGCGCCCCGGCAGGCCTGGCGACACCGCCATCCCGCGGTGTTCGTGGCGTGGCTTGGGCCCGTGTTCTGGCCTTACGCCTACTCCGACATTTTTGACTACACGTTCTGGTCCTATGCTTACGAGCCCGGCTATTGGGCGTATGCGTATGACGACTTCGTCGACACCCTGTACTGGGGTGGTGACAGCCCCTATTCCGCCTATGCCAGCATCAACCCGAATGATTATCCGCAAGCCGGCGGCGGCGCCCGCGCGCGTCAGCGCGCCAGCGTGAGCCCGCAGACGCTACAGCAATTGTGCGGCACACCGGACAAGGGCGTCACAGCCTGGCCGCTTGCCGATATCGCGCGGGCGGTGCGGCCGACGCCGGAGCAACGCGCCCTGCTCGACGCGCTAAAGACCGCGGCGGCCAACGCTGCCGGTGTGTTCAAGGACTCCTGCGCGGAGACTTATGCACTGACGCCGCCCGGCCGCTTGCGGGCGATGATGAACCGCGTCAGCGCGACGCTGGAAGCGGTCAAGATCGTGCGACCGGCACTGGAGAATTTTTACAACTCGCTCAGTGACGAGCAGCAGGCCCGCTTCAACGCGCTCGGCCCCAATATCGGTGATCGCGCGCCGCCGCAGCAGCAAGCCAGTGCACAAGCCAGTGCCGAGGGCTGCGGCGATCCGAAGTCCGGCCTGACCCAGTTGCCGATCCAAAGGATCGAGGCCGTGCTCCACCCCGCAGGCAAGCAGAAGGAGGCGCTCGACCGCCTGAGTGAAGCGACGGCCAAGGGCGTTGAAGGCCTACAGGCGGCCTGCCCAAACGATGTACCGCTGACGCCGGTCGGACGGCTGGAGGCAATGCAGCACCGGCTCGAGGCCATGCTTCAGGCCGCCAAGCTGGTCGAACCCGCCCTGGACGAGTTCTATGCCATGCTGAGCAGCGAGCAGAAGGCACGCTTCAACACGCTGCAACAGGTCGCAAGCCCGTGAGGGCGGCGTCGCATTCTCTCGTTGCAATTTGCGCAGCGGCCGAACGATGTGGGGTGACGCAATCGCCCCGCGTCAAAGCTCGACAAGGACATGCGTCTACGGGCCGCTCCTCTCTGCGAGACGTGCGGCGGTACCGAATGCAAACGACAGCCTCGTTCCGTCCTCACGCACCGGAAATCGTCTTCGGTCCAGCGTCATTCGTGCTTGTGATCGCTCGAGGCCGCTCTATCTCATGCGAGCCAGTGGCGTTGCATTGTTCGAAGTAAGAAGACATCTCAAGATCGGCCAGGTGATCCCAATATTCTGCTTCTGCGAGCAGCTTCCATTTGTTCATGCTGTTGTACGCGGCCTGTTGGCGGCACAGCGAACCCATCGCACGCAAGCGTTGCACCTTCTCCACTGCGAACCTCCCTTCGTGCTTGCTTTTTTGCAAGCGCATTTGTGTCGTTACAATTTCGCAGATTGAATTGACGCGTGATAGTCCGGTGTTTGACGGTCAATATATGATAGCGCAATCGTCTGACTTTTCGCCGAAGCTCGCATCGGACGACGGGTTCCTAAGTCGCAGATGCATTCCATTTCAGGACTGAAATTTTAATTGTGAGCGGCCTTCCCTGGATGGTGGTTAGCTTGCGATCAGACCGGGCCGGACAAAGTTTGATCCCGAAGCTATTTTGGCCCGGCACATGGACTGCAAGACCGCCTTCGGGCGGTCTTTCCTTATCGCCGCAATAACGAGGGTCCAGGGCTGGAAACCACGGCTGGACCACGCCGGGCCTTCGGCAAAAGTCACTAGCCTTGCCACGCCGGTCACAGCAATGGCCCCGACGATTGCACGTCGGGGCCATTCAAGATCATCAGGCAGGGTACATCCGCCGTGCCTTTTGATCGTTGATGCCACTGATTACCGCATCCGATCTGGCGCAGACTGTGGCGAGGCTACGGCATCGGGATGATGACATTCTGCCTGGTAGCTGATGGCTGTCCACCTCTCGTTGGTGGCACTCCAACCAGCTCGCTGTTAGGTGCGTCGCACGGACCGATTTCCAACCAAATCCAACGGAGCACAGTAACGCCGCGGTGAGCTGCTTCGTGCTTCCTGGCTCGTTAGCCGCATGTCCGGTATTCGGCCGAGAGCGGCCCAATGCGGTGAAAGGGCGAAGGTCCGAGATGGGTCTTGGTCGTGTAAAAAC
>NZ_VSSS01000012.1 GCF_008123425.1 Bradyrhizobium rifense | reverse complement strand
TAATGGTTGCTACGGCACCGTTTCCGCCGCCCTAAAACGGCAAGCCCACATAATTCTCCGACAGCGACGTCATCGCGGCCTGCGACTGCGTGACGTAGTCGAGCTCGGCAACCTGGATGCGCGCGCCGATGCTGCCGTTATCCGGGAATTTGTGCAGCATCGAGGTCATCCACCAGGAAAAGCGCACGGCCTTCCAGACGCGCGCAAGCGCCTTGGCGGAATAGGCATCGATGCCTGCGCTGGATTTCTCGTCGTAGAGTTCGCGCAGCGCGCTCGACAGATAATGGGCGTCGCTCGCTGCCAGGTTCAACCCCTTGGCCCCGGTCGGCGGCACGATGTGGGCGGCATCGCCGCACAGGAACATCTTGCCGAAGCGCATCGGCTCGGCGACGAAGCTGCGTAAGGGCGCGATGCTCTTCTCGATCGAGGGGCCGGTGACGAGACTGTCGGCCGCCTCCTGGTCGAGCCGGCGCTTCAATTCGTCCCAGAAGCGATCGTCCGGCCATTGATCGACATGGTCGTCGAGCGAACACTGGACGTAGTGCCGGCTGCGCTTCATCGAGCGCATGGTGCAGAGCGCAAAGCCACGGGCATGGTTGGAATAGATCAGCTCGTGGCTGACCGGCGGCGTCTCGGACAAAATGCCGAGCCAGCCGAACGGATAGACCCGCTCGAACTCCGAGATCGCCGAGGCCGGGACGCTGGCGCGGCTGACGCCGTGAAAGCCGTCGCAGCCAGCGATGAAGTCGCAATCGAGCGTGTGGGTGACGCCGTCCTTGACGCAGGTTACGCGCGGGTGACTGCCGTCGAAATCGTGCGGCTGCACATCCTTGGCCTCGTAGACGGTGGTGAGGCCGGCCGCTGTCCGCGCATCCATCAGGTCGAGCGTAACCTCGGTCTGGCCATAGATCATGACCGTCTTGCCGGTCGCGGCCTTCATGTCGATGCGATGACGGCGGCCGTCGAAGGCGAGCTCGATGCCTTCATGCAGCAGGCCTTCCGCGTGCGCCCGCGCGCCGGCGCCGATCTGGTCGAGCAGCCCGACCGTTCCCTCCTCCAGGAGGCCGGCGCGGATGCGGCCCAGCACGTAATCCGGGCTCTGCCGCTCGATAATGACATTGTCGATGCCGTATTGATGCAGAAGTTGCCCAAGCAACAATCCTGCCGGCCCGGCCCCGATGATTGCGACTTTTGTCCGCAATACTTGCTCCTCCCGATCCTGTAGGCTTTCGTCGCGGCTCGCTTGTGGCGGTCGTCCGCGCGCGATAATTATAACATATAACGGTTGGGCAAAAGGGGGAGTGCTCGTCGCCGCATCGCGACAAATCCATGCAACATGGCTGACGTAGATGACGCGGCGGCACGTCGCGGCAGTTCCGGCTTGAACGCGACGGCCAATTAGATAACATGTTAATTAATGAGGCTGGCCAGCGAAGCCCGCCGTCGAAAAGAGGGAGACACGACCGATGAGGAAAGCCTGTCTGGCTTTGCTGCTGGCAGCAAGCGTGACGCCTGCGTTCGCGCAGGACAAGACTTTTGACCTGAAGGTCTCGCATTGGGTGCCGGCGTCGCATCCGCTGCAGAAATCTCTGGAAGACTGGGTGGCCGCGGTGAACAAGGATTCCGGCGGCACCATCACCGGCAAGGTGTTTCCGGCCCAGCAGCTCGGCAAGGCTTTTGACCATTACGACATGGCGCGCGACGGCATCGCCGACGTCACCTATGTCAATCCCGGCTACCAGCCCGGCCGCTTCCCGATCATCGGCGCCGGCGAATTGCCGTTCCTGATCTCCGACGCCAAGGGCGGCTCGATGGGGCTGGATGCCTGGTACCGCAAATATGCCGAGAAGGAGATGAAGGACGTCAAATATTGTCTCGCCTTCGTCCACTCGCCCTCCTCCTTTCACGCCCGCACCAAGAAGATCGTGATGCCCGAGGACGTGAAGGGCATGAAGATCCGCCCGGCTCATGCCACCATGGCGAACTTCGTCACCGCCCTCGGCGGCACCAACGTGCAGTCCTCGGCACCTGAAGTGCGCGACATCATCGAGCGTGGCGTTGCCGACGGCGTCACCTTCCCCTGGGGCTCGCTGGTGCTGTTCGGCATCGACAAGGTGACGAAGTACCATATGGAAGCCCCGCTCTACACCACGACCTTCGTGTTCGTGATGAACAAGGACAAGTACGACGCAATGTCCGACAAGCAGAAGGCCGCGATCGACAAGAACTGCTCGACGGAAATGGCCGGCGTGGTCGGCGAGCACTGGGGCAAGTTCGAGGATGCCGGCGTCGACAAGGTGAGGGCGGAAGAAGGCCACGAGGTCTACAAGCTGACACCGGACCAGACCGCCGCCTGGAAGAAGGCAGCCGAGCCGCTGGTCAAGACCTGGGGTGATGGCGCCAAGAAGGCCGGCGCCGATCCCGACGCCGCGCTCGCGGATCTGAAGGCGTCGCTGAAGAAATACAACGCGCTGGCGGAATAGTTTTCACTGAAACAGAAGCGACGGCGGGAATTCTCCCGCCGCCGTTCTCCTGCAAACTTTGAGGACCTTCCGCCCATGAAGCGCTCCTGGATGGACCGCGTCATCGACTCGATCGAATGGATCGCCGCTGCCTTCGTCGGCATCGTCGCGCTCGACATCTTCCTGTCGGTGCTGCTGCGCAACACGCTGAACTATTCGATTCCCGACAGCTTCGACATCGGCCGCATGCTGCTCGGGATCCTCATCTTTTGGGGCATTGCCGCGACCTCGTATCGCGGCACGCACATCACGGTCGACCTGGTCTGGGGCAATGTCGGGCCGCGCTACCAACGCTGGATCGACGTGTTCGCAACCCTGGTGCTGCTGTTCGTCGTCACCGTGCAGACCTGGACGCTGTTCGACAAGGTTCGTGGCACCTACAAGGACAACGTCCAGACCTTTGACATGCACATGCCGACCTGGCCGTTCTTCGCGATCGCCTGGATCGGCGACGTCTCGGCCGTGCTGCTGATCGCGATCCGCACTTACCGCCTAATCTTCCATCCCGAAGACATGCACGACCCCAAGCTGAAGGCGACGGAGTAATCATGAGCACCGATGCCGTCGCCGTTCTCGGCTTCGTTTCCCTGTTCGCACTGATGCTGCTGCGCGTGCCCGTCGGCATGGCGATGGGGCTCGTCGGCGTCTCCGGCTTCTCCTATCTGGTCGGGGCAACGCCGGCGCTGAAGCTGGTCGGCCAGACCTCGATGCGCACTGTCACCGACTACACCTTCGGCGTCATCCCGATGTTTCTGCTGATGGGCTCCTTCGTCAGCAATTCCGGCATGAGCCGCGAGCTGTTCCGCGCCGCCAACGGCTTTGTCGGGCACTTGCGCGGCGGCCTCGGCATTGCCACCGTCGGCGCCTGCGGCGGCTTTGCCGCGATCTGCGGCTCCTCGGTCGCGACCGCGGCGACCTTCTCCGCGGTCGCCTACCCCGAGATGCGCCGCTTCGGCTATCCGCAATCCTTTGCCACCGGCGTGATCGCGGCCGGCGGCACGCTGGGTGCGATGCTGCCGCCCTCCACCGTGCTTGCTGTCTACGGCATCATCACCGAGCAGGACATCGGAAAACTCTTCATCGCCGGTATCATCCCGGGCCTGCTGGCGATGACCATGTACATGATCACGATCTTTCTGATCGGCTATTTCCGCCCCGACTTCCTGCCCAAGGGCAAGGTGCTGCCCTGGCGCGAGCGCTTTGCCGGCCTGAAGGATATCTGGGCGCCGGTGCTGCTGTTCGTGTTCGTGATCGGCGGCCTCTACGGCCTGCCCTACCTGCCCCGCTTCACGCCGACCGAGGCCGGCGGCGTCGGCGCTGCCGGCGCCTTCATCATCGGCGTGGTCACGGGCCGGCTCGACCGCGAGAAGATTTTGGCATCGCTGCTCCAGGCGACGCGCACGGCAGCCGCCGTGTTCACCGTGCTGATCGGCGCGCTGATCTTCGGCTATTTCCTCACGGTGACGCAGACGCCGCAAAAGGTGACGGAATTCCTCACCGGCCTGGGCTTGGGCCCCTACGGCGTGCTGGCGCTGATCATGATGATGTATCTCGTGCTCGGCTGCCTGATGGATGCCATGGCGATGATCATCCTGACCGTGCCGATCATCTTCCCGGTCATCACGCATCTCGGTTTCGATCCGATCTGGTTCGGCGTCATCATCGTCATGACCGTCGAGCTTGGCCTGATCCATCCGCCGGTCGGCATGAACGTCTTTGTCATCAAGAGCGTGGTGAAGGACGTCTCCTTCTCCACCATCTTCAAGGGCGTGATCCCGTTCGTGGCGACCGACCTGGTGCGTCTGGTGATCCTGATCGCGTTCCCGCTGCTGGCGACCTGGTTGCCGACGCGAATGATGGCGCACTGAAGGGTGAAGCGATGACCACACCGACGCTCGAGACAAAATACGTCTTCACCATCACCGCAGAAATCGGCGACGTCATCACCGCCGGCGAAACCGGCATCGGCGTCCGCCGCATCATCCCGATCATCGGCGGCGAGGTGAAGGGTGCGATATCAGGCAAGGTGCTGCCGTTCGGCGCCGACTTCCAGACCATCCGCCCGAATGAGCTGATCGATCTCGAAGCCAAATACGCCTTCGAGACCGAAGACGGCGCCGTCGTCTATGTCGAGAACAAGGGCATGCGCTTCGGCCCGGTCGAGCTGTTGCAGAAGCTCAAGCGCGGCGAGCCGGTCGATCCCAAGCTGATCTATTTCCGCACGGTCCCGAGGTTCGAGACGGGGCACGAGAAGTACCGCTGGCTGATGGAGCACATTTTTGTCGCCTCAGCGGCGCGGCATGCGGATCGGGTGGTGATCGACGTGCATCAGGTGGTGTGAGGGGGCTGCCCTCTCGTCATTGCGAGCGCAGCGAAGCAATCCAGAATCTTTCCGCGGCGGGACTCTGGATTGCTTCGCTGCGCTCGCAATGACGGAGGATGCGGCAACAGAACCCCCTCCCTGCCCGCTGTTCCGCTGGATCGAACGCCGGAAGCTTAATCCCTGCCGGGGTCATATGCCGCCCATCTCTATATTGACTCCTCCGGAATTCGTTATACAACATAACTATTCTGATAAGGACGCAAATGACACAGGGAAACGCCGAGCCCGCTGACGCGGGTGCCTCCGGGCTGCTCAGGATCGAGCGGGTGGACCGGGTTCTGACCGTGGGTCTGAACCGGCCGGCCAAGCGCAACGCGCTCAACGACGGAATTATCCTGGACATCGGCGAATGCTTTGCGTCCCTGCCTGAGGACATCGGCGCGGTCGTCATTCACGGCATCGGCGATCATTTCTCCAGCGGGCTCGACCTCTCCGAGCTTCAGGATCACGACGCCACGGGCGGACTCCTCCATTCTCAAATGTGGCACCGGGTGTTCGACCGCATCCAGTATAGCCGCGTGCCTGTCATTGCTGCACTCAAGGGCGCCGTGATCGGCGGCGGGCTGGAGCTTGCCTGCTCCGCCCACATTCGTGTCGCCGAGCCCACGGCCTATTTCGCGCTGCCTGAGGGTCAGCGCGGTATCTTCGTCGGCGGCGGCGGCTCGGTGCGGCTGCCGCGGCTGATCGGCGTCGCGCGCATGATGGACATGATGCTGACGGGTCGGGTCTATTCCGCGACCGAGGGCGCCTCCTACGGCTTTGCACAATATGTGACGGAGGCCGGTAACGGCCTTGCCAAGGCGCTGGAGCTCGCGACCAAGATTGCCTCCAACGCGCCGCTGACGAATTTCGCGGTGCTCCAGGCGCTGCCGATGATCGCGGAGGCCAATCCGCAGACCGGCTTGCTGATGGAATCGCTGATGGCCACCGTCGCGCAGAGCGACAAGGAGGCAAAGCGCAGGATCCGCGAATTCCTCGAGCACAAGACCGCCAAGGTAAAGCCGAAGTCATGAGCGTGCAGCCGTCCTCTTCCAGCACAGAGCGCGGCGCGAGCAATTCTCCGCTGCGGCCGATCTCGTTCGGCGACCCCGTCGTCGACATCGATCGTCGCGCCGATGGCACGATCTATTTGCGGCCGAAGCAGCCGCTCGGTGATTATCCCGTCCGCATCACCGACCGCCTGCATCACTGGGCAACGACGACGCCGGATCGCGTGTTCATGGCGGAGCGCGAAGGCGGCCGTGGCTGGCGCAAGATCACCTATGCCGAGCTGCTCACCGCGAGCCGGCACATCGCCTCCGCGCTGATCCAGCGCGGCCTGTCGGCGGAGCGGCCGGTCGTCATCCTCTCCGGCAATTCGATCGACCATGCGCTGCTCGCGTTCGGTGCGTTCTATGCCGGCATTCCGTTCTGTCCGGTATCACCGGCCTATTCGCTGGTGTCGAAGGATTACGGCAAGCTCTCTTACCTGATGAAGCTGCTGACGCCCGGCCTGGTCTTCGCCGAGGACGCCGACAAATTCGCGGACGCGCTTGCCGCCAATGTGTCGCTCGGCACCGAGATCGCCGCATCCTATGGTAGCGTACCCGGCCGCGACGTCACGCTGCTCGCCGACCTCATGGCAACGCCGATCCGCAGCGACCTCGACGCGGTACATGGCAAGATCGGCCCCGACACGATCGCAAAATTCCTGCTGACGTCGGGTTCGACCGGCAATCCCAAGGCCGTCATCAACACCCAGCGCATGATCTGCGCCAACCAGGTGATGCTGCGCGAGACGCTCGCCTTCCTCAAGGACGAGCCGCCGGTCATCATCGACTGGCTGCCCTGGAATCACACCTTCGGCGGCAACCACAATATCGGGCTGACGCTCTACAACGGCGGCTCGATGTATCTCGACGCCGGCAAGCCGATGCCGGGCGGCATCGAGGAGACGGTGCGCAATCTCCAGGAGATTTCGCCGACGGTCTATTTCAACGTGCCCAAGGGCTACGAGTCGCTGCTGCCTTACTTGCGCGACGACCAGGGTCTTCGTGCAAAGTTCTTCGACCGGCTGCACGCGATGTTCTTCTCGGGTGCGGCGCTGTCGCCGTTCGTCTGGAACAGTCTCGACGAACTCGCGGTGAAAGAAAAAGGCTATCGCGTACCGATGCTGACCGGCCTCGGCGCAACCGAGACCGCGCCGTTCTTCATGTCGGTCAATCCGCGCACCAGCCGCTCCGGCCATGTCGGCCTTCCCGTGTCGGGCAATGACGCAAAGCTGGTGCCGAACAACGGCAAGCTGGAAGTGCGCTGCAAGGGCCCGAACGTGATGCCCGGCTACTGGCGCCAACCCGACATCACCGCAAAATCCTTCGACGAGGAAGGCTTTTACAAGCTCGGCGATGCGCTCAAACCCGTTGACCCCGATGATTTCAATGCCGGCTTCGACTTCGACGGCCGCGTCAGCGAGGACTTCAAGCTCGGCAGCGGCACCTGGGTCAGCGTCGGCCCGCTGCGCGCGCGCTTCGTCGCGGCCTGTGCGCCGCTGGCGCGCGACGTCGTCATTGCCGGCATCAATCGCGACGAGGTCTCCGCGCTGGTGCTGCTCGATCTCGATGGCTGCCGACTGATCAACCCGACGCTGCCGGCCGACAGCCTCACCGTCACCGCCCGCGACCGACTGGTGCGCGAAGCCTTCCGCGAGCGCCTGACGCAGTTCCTGGCCTCGGCCACCGGCTCCTCGACGCGGATCACGCGCGCGATCCTCGTGGATACACCGCTCTCGATCGATAAGGGCGAGGTCACCGACAAGGGCTCGATCAACCAGCGCGCGGTGCTGGAGCATCGCGCAGCGTTGATCGAGGAGCTCTACGCTGCCAATCCATCGGACCGTGTGATATCGGTCGGCTAAGAAATCATCGCCAAAGGAGAACGCCATGTTGTTGAAAGATCAGGCAGCCATCGTCACCGGCGGCGCATCAGGTCTTGGCGCCGCCACCGCGCGAAAACTGGCGGCGCAGGGCGCCAGGGTCGCGGTCTTCGATCTCAATGCCAAGCTCGCGGAAACGGTTGCCGCCGAGATCAAGGGCGTGGCCGTGACCTGCGACGTCTCCGACGCTGCTTCCGCTGAAGCCGCGATCGCGCAGGCGACCAAGGCCCATGGCCCGGCGCGCGTGCTGGTCAACTGCGCCGGCATCGGCGTGGCGAAGCGCGTCGTCGGCCGTGACGGTCCGATGGCGCTCGCCGATTTCGACAAGGTGATCAAGGTCAATCTGATCGGCACCTTCAACATGTTGCGCCTCGCCGCGACCGAAATGTCCAGGCTCGAGCCGCAGGCAACCGGCGAGCGCGGCGTCATCATCAACACGGCCTCGGTTGCCGCCTATGACGGCCAGATCGGCCAGTCGGCCTATTCGGCCTCCAAGGGCGGCATCGTCGGCATGACGCTGCCGATCGCGCGCGAGCTGGCCCAGTTCGGCGTTCGCGTGCTGACGATCGCGCCCGGCCTGTTCCTGACGCCGCTGCTGGCCAATCTGCCGCAGGAAGCCCAGGACTCGCTTGCCGCCGCGATCCCGTTCCCGCGCCGGCTCGGCCATGCCGACGAATTCGCTGCGCTCGCGCTGCACATGGTCGAGAACACCTACCTCAACGGCGAAGTGGTGCGCCTCGACGGCTCGCTGCGCATGGCGCCGAAGTAACTTCTTAGAGTAAGAGCCCCGCATGTTCGTGAATCGGCGCGACGTCCAGATCCAGTGGGGCGATTGCGACCCCGCCAACATCGTCTACTACCCGCGCTATTTCGCGATGTTCGACGATTCGACTTCGACCCTGTTCGAGGTCGCCGGGTTCTCCAAGCAGGACCTGGTCCGCAAATACGGCTTGGTGGGCATCCCCATGGTCGACACGCGGGCCAAGTTCTACATCCCCTCGACCTATGGCGACTGGATCACCGTTGAGACGAAGATCGAGAGCATCAAGCGCTCGAGCTTCGAGGTGAAGCACAACGTCTACAAGGGCGAGGCGCTCGCCCTCGAAGGTTTTGAGACCCGCGTCCTGGTCGGTCGCGATCCCGTTAACCCCGACAAGCTGAAATCGGCACCGTTTCCGCCGGAAATGGTAGCGAAATTCACAGGGAGCTAGATCCGGAGCTAAATCGCCGCATCACCAAAAGACGGGGCTGAAATAGCCCCGAATTTCTGCTTTCAAAGAAATACGAAAAGGGAGGAATCAATGAAACGCTTTTACCTGACCGCTGCCGTCGCGGCGGCCATGCTGGCGCTGCCGGCCTTGCCCGCGCTGGCCCAGACCGCCGAAATTACCATCGGCATCACCACCACCACGACCGGCCCGGGCGCGGCGCTCGGAATCCCCGAGCGCAACGCGCTGGAATTCGTGCCGAAGGAGATCGGCGGCGTACCGCTGAAGGTGATCGTGCTCGACGACGGCGGCGATCCCACCACCGCAACCACCAACGCCCGCCGCTTCGTGACCGAATCCAAGGCGGACGTCATCATGGGTTCGGCGGTGACGCCGCCGACGATTGCGGTGTCGAACGTCGCCAACGAAGCCGGCATTCCGCATTTCGGCCTCTCGCCGTTCCCGATCACGCCGGAGCGCATGAAGTGGTCGGTCGCGATGCCGCAGCCGATCCCGATTATGGGCAAGGTGCTCTACGAACACATGAAGTCGAAGGGCGTGAAGACGGTCGGCTATATCGGCTATTCCGACTCCTATGGCGACCTCTGGTTCAATGACTTCAAGGCCCAGGGTGTACCGATGGGCATGACTTTGGCCGACGAGGAGCGCTTCGCGCGTCCGGACACCTCCGTCACGGGCCAGGTGCTGAAGCTCGTCGCCGCCAATCCCGACGCGATCCTGGTCGGCGCCTCCGGCACCGCCGCCGCCCTGCCGCAGACCGAGCTGCGCGAGCGTGGCTATCAGGGCCTGATCTACCAGACCCATGGCGCCGCCAGCATGGATTTCATCCGCATCGCCGGCAAGGCAGCCGAAGGTGTGCTGATGGCGTCGGGCCCGGTGATGGACCCCGAGGATCAGCCGGACGAAGCCGCGACCAAGAAGCCGGGCCTTGCGCTCAACACGGCCTATGAAGGCAAGTACGGGCCGAACAGCCGCAGCCAGTTCGCCGGCCATTCCTACGACGCCTTCGAGATCCTCAAGCGCGTGATCCCTGTGGCATTGAAGACGGCAAAACCCGGCACGCCGGAATTCCGCGAGGCGATCCGGCAGGCGCTGTTGTCGGAGCGGGAGATTGCGGCGAGCCAGGGCGTCTATAACTTCACCGAAAAGGACCGCTACGGTCTCGACGACCGCTCGCGCATCCTGCTCACGGTCAAGGACGGCAAGTACACGCTCGTGAAGTAAGCGCGCCGACAGTTTCCAGAACAACGAGAGCCGGCCCAATGGGCCGGCTCTTTTGCTTTACGCTACCCGCGCGATGCCGTCAGGCCGCCTGTCGCAGCGGCGTCCAGGCAAACTCCGGATAGTAGGTGTCCATCATCCGGTCGACATAGGCGGTGAGGTTCGGAAATCCCTCCGCGCGCTCGCGCAGACGGGATTCGAAGAACGGTGTGAGAATTCCGGCGAGCGCGCCGAACGCGGTCGCGTCGACCCCACTGGGCTTGTTGCCCATCAGATAGGATTTGTCGCCGAGCTGCACCGACAGCGCAAACAGCGAGCGGACCGCGAGCTCGACATCGTCATCGGGAGCGTGGCGGCCGAGGCCGGAGAGCAGATAGTTCTCGGCGACGCGGAATTGCGCGTCCTCGCGCAGCTTCTCGCGGCTGTGCTCGGGCGCCCCGTCGAAAAAATGCGCAGGACCCTTGGCGAAATTGGCAACATCGACCCAGCGCGCGCCGACCAACGACCAATAGACGTGGTGCTCGATCATGCGCTCGAACGCCCAGGCCTGGGCGCGTTCGTGCAGGGAAAGGCCGGCGTCGAAATCGAAGCCGTAGCGGCGCTCGATATGGGCGCGGATGAAGGTGGAATCGGCCACCGCCTCGCCGCCGTCATCGATGAAAGGCAGCTGCCCCTTGGGCGAAGCCGGCGGCATCGCGCGCTCCTTCCGGTAGGGCAGTCCCGCCATCTTGAGCTGCACCTCCGTCTTGGTGACGAAGGGGCTGATTTCCGGCAGGCCGAAGCCGGTGCCAAAGCCGTATAGCGTGATCATGGGAGCTCTCCTGAACCTGCCGAAAGAGTTGACGGAACCTAGTGCCGGGCTGCTGCCACCATGGTGGCAGCAGCCGTGATATCTTCTGCGAAACGGGCCCCCCGCCAGGCGCGGCCCATCACATGGCGGACCAGCGCGTCCGCAGTCTGGACCAGCGAGCGTGTCAGCATGGTCGCGAGCGCAACGCGGAGGTTGACGACGGTGAGATCGAAAAACGTGAGGCGGCTGAAGGCCCGGGCATACAGCGAGGCATGTAACGAGGCCTGGCTCCGCCACAACGGACCGGCCGGACCGAAATGGGTTGGAATGATCATGGACAAATCCTCTTCAGTCGATGTGTTGTCCCGGTATAGAACTCCCCTGCTGCCAGCATCCTGTCAGCAGCCACGCGCCGTTTTCTGATCCGTCCCCGATGAAGGAATTGTCATGAGACGCGCCGACCGGCTGTTTCAGATCATCCAGGTGCTGAGGCGCACCCGTAAGCCGCTGACGGCGGATGCGATTGCGGCCGAGCTCGAGACGTCGAAGCGAACGATCTATCGCGACATCGCAACGCTGATGGGCCAGCGCGTGCCGATCCGCGGTGAGGCCGGCATGGGCTACATCCTCGAGAAGGGCTTTGACCTGCCGCCCTTGATGCTGACACCCGACGAAATCGAGGCGGCGGTGCTGGGCGCGCAATGGGTCGCGGGCCATGCCGATTCCACGCTGGCGCGCGCGGCGGAAGATCTGATGGCCAAGATCGCCGATACCGTGCCTGAACGCCTGCGCCCCTTCGTGCTGGAGCCCGCAAGCCGTGCGCGGCCGAGCTGGAACAGGGAGCCGGACCGTCTGGACATGGCCCGCACGCGCACCCAGATTCACGAGGGCAAGAAGATCATGCTGCGTTATCGCGACGAGCAGGGCCGCCCCAGCGAGCGCATGATCTGGCCCATCTCTGTCGGCTATCTCGAAGCCGTGCGCCTGCTCGCGGCCTGGTGCGAGCTGCGCAGCGATTTCCGCAGCTTCCGCACCGACCGTGTCGTGGATGCGACCTATCTCGACGAAAGATATCCGGAGCGGCGTGACGTGTTGCGCGCGAAATGGCGGCAGAGCCTGGTCTGGGGCCCGCCAAAGGATACCTGATAAGGATACATAACGACGATGGATGAAATGTCCGCGATCGACCTGTCGATCTTTTGCCAGAGCTGCGGCGCCTGCTGCGGCTACTCGCAGAACTGGCCGCGCTTCTCGATCGAGAGCGACGAGGAGCTTGCGTCAATCCCAGAGACGCTCGTCAACGCGCGTCAATCCGGCATGCGCTGCGAGGGCGATCGCTGTTCAGCACTGCAGGGAGAGATCGGCAAGGCGACCGCGTGCGGCATCTATGCGGTACGGCCGGAGGTGTGCCGCACCTGCATGCCGGGCGACGCCGAATGCGCGATGGCGCGGCGAAAGTTCGGACTGCCTGCGATCGAGGCCGCTCAAGCGGGGACGGCTTCGCTGATCTCGTCGTCGATCTCGTCGTCCAGCGGTGCGAGCACCGAGAGCGGCTTGGTCGACAACGTGATCGGCTTGCGGCCACCCGACAGCGACGGGGACGATTTGGCAGCGCCCTCGCGCGACAGCGCGTAGAGCGTCGAGCCGACACGGCCGCCGTTCTCGATCAGGTCGCGCTCGCTGCAACTGGCTGCGATCGCGACGGCCAGCGAATGAAGATGGCTGCGGCGATAGCAGAATAGCGCCAGCATGGCGCGCGCGTCAGGGGAAACACTCTCAACCAGCCTCGGCAGGCCACTCTCGCTGGCGCGATACATCTCGCCAAGGAGCTCGTCGCGAACCGGGCAGAAATCGCTTTCATAGGCGTCGCGGCTTGAAAACATTGCAGTTCTCCTCGAAGCCGAAGATGCAGCGCAATTCTCTAATGAAAGGTTAACCACCCCGGGCGGTAGTCACCCGGGGTGGTTGAGCGTTGGCCGCGAATCAGAGGGCCGGGTCAAGGCTCGTAAAGAGCTGCGTAGCCCGGATGGAGCGCAGCGAAATCCGGGAAGGTGGCAGTGCGTGGCACGACCCCGGATTGCGCTGCGCTCCATCCGGGCTACGAAATCCGCCACCGCGCCTCGAGGCCACTACCCTCAGTTCGCCGCCATAAAGATGGAGAGGCCGAAGCCGGTCAGGTGGTGCAGCGCCTGGTCGACGCCGATCAGGGTCCAGAACCAGGGGTGCTCCTGGTTGACGCCGAAATTGGCCGAGACCAGTCCCTTGGCGCGGTCGATCGTGATGTGAATGACGAAGTCGATCAGCGCCACGAACCAGAATTTCGGCGCGACGATCAGGATCAGCGGCAGCGCAACCGCAAGGTGAATCAGGCAGTGCACCAGAAGCGGCAAAGCCCAGCCGTGCTTCTGGTCCTTACCGTGTGCCATCCAGGCGGTCTGCAGCACGAAATCGGCGATGATGTGCTTGAAGGTAAGCAACAACATCCAGCCAATGAGCGCTTCGACCGGAACCGCCGATGACAGAGGTGGAAACGACAAAGCTGACGCCCTCGTTGACTTAAAAAGAAAAAAATGGAGCGTTCAGCGCAACTTCTTGTTGGACCCGTCAGATCATAGGGACTGCTGATTTATGACATCTCCCGCGACGGAATGCAGCCGGGGGAACTGGAAAATCGCCAACTGTGGCTAAACGGTGATAGCATGACCAAACGACGCGGATTGGTTGGGTAAGGTTACCTTCGGCGCGGAATTTGCATTCTCCCGCTGGAGCGCTATCATCCTCAGGTAGAGGAATATCGTTCTTTTTTCAGACGCTTACGAATTTTTCGAGCGTGCCGCCGGCGATGGCCGTGCCGCCCGCCACCCTAGGAATAAGGCCAGTGCTGCCATGAGTGCTGAAGGCCCGACCTCGTCGACCGAGCTTCCGCCGCCACGGCGTCCCAAGGTGATCAAGACCAACCAGCAGCAGGTCCTGCTGTATGTCGTGCTGACCCTGCTGCTGTCGCTTGCCACCGTCTGGGCCGGGCGCACCTGGTTGCACAATTCGGAGACGCTGACCTTTGCCGTCGGCGCTCCCAACAGCGACGAAGCACTGTTCGCGACCAAGCTCGCCACACTGCTGAAGAACACCGCCTCGCGTTTCCGGATCAAGATCGTCAACAACGCCGACAACGCCAAGGCGCTCGCGCAGTTCGATCGCAGGCAGGCCGATCTTGCCGTCCTGCGCACCGACGCCAAGGTGCCGCTGCGGGCGCGCACGCTCGCGATCCTCGAGCACGATCTCGTGCTGCTGCTCGGCCCCGGCAACAAGAAGATCAAGTCGCTCGCCGAGCTCAAAAAGAAGAAGGTCGCCGTTCTCGCCGAGAATGAGTCGTCCCTCGCCTTCGTCCGCAGCATCCTCGACATTCCCGCCGACAGCCCCGACGCCGCGAAGATCCAGATGGCGCCGCAGGGCGCGACGCTGGACAAGCTGTTCGCGCCGGCCAGCGGCTTTGGTGCGGTCATTGCCGTCGTCCACGCCTCCAAGGCCGTGCGCGACAAGGCTTATGAGCAGGTCGCCAAGCGCGGCGGCTTCACGCTCAATGCAATCGACGAAGCCAAGGCCCTGGCGCGCAAATTCCCAGGCATTTCCGACGAGACGCTGACAGCCGGCACGCTGTCCGCGTCGCCCGAGATTCCCGACGACGATCTCGACACGATCGGGCTTGAATGGCTCTTGGTTGCACAATCCAAGATGTCGGCGACCACCGCCGGCGACCTCGCGCGCATCGTCTACGAGAACAAGTCCGCGCTCGGGCTCGACAGCGGCTTTGCCACCCATATCGAACCGGCCTCCGTCGAGAAGGACGCCTACGTGATGGCGCATCAGGGCGCCGCCGACTACATCAACGACGACACCAAGTCGTTCATGGATAAGTACAGCGATATGATGTATCTGGGCGCCGCTGCGCTCAGCGTCATCGGCTCGATCTTCGCCGCGATCTACGCCAAGATCACCCGCGTCGCGCCGGAGAAGGCGAGCGAGCTCTCCACCGCCATCCTCGATATCGGCGAGCAGATCGAGCACGCCCATTCGCTGGATCAGCTCGAATGCCTGCAGGACGAGCTCGAGGGCATCTTGCGCGGCGCGGTAATCGGCTTGCGTGACGGCACGATCAGTACCGACGGGCTCGATACCTTCAAGCTCGGCTACGAATTCGTCCGCGACGAGATCGGGATGCGCCGCGATTACCTCAAGCGCCACGCCAGCGAAATCGAAAAGGCGACCATCCCTGCCGCCCTTCCCCCGCCCGAAGACAGCAACGTGGTGGTGGTGAAGACAGCTCAGAGTGCCTGACCTATCGATTCGCGCCTTGATGTCGGGTGCTCGCCTGCTTTTGGCGAATCGTGGCTTGCCGCCCCTGGAACCGTTTCCCGGCCGCAACCGTTGGCTCCCAGCACAACCGGAGAACGCACCATGCGTCTACTCCTTCTCATCATCTTGCTGGGAATACTGGTTGCGGTTGGTTACTTCGCCTACTCGGCCATGTCGGTCGGGGGCGACCCGATCCCGACGGAAGGTTATGTGGCACTGGCGCTGGGAGCGGGGTTCTCCGTGGTCGTCGGCGTCGGCCTCATGATGCTGCTGTTCCCGAGCAGCCGCCGCGGCTATGACGAACCTCCACATTTCAAATAGCCAGCAAGCCCGGCACCTTCCTAGCCCTTGGACCAAGCATCTGCGCCCTGATCCGGACGGATGGTCCGGCTGCCCGCCCCGTCGTTGACGGCTCCGGTGCGGGCGGGCACTTTGGCGCCGAAGTCCCAGCCCGGGACCGCGAGCACCAAGATCGAGCCGCCATTCCGCATGTCCAAGCCGATGTTTCCCGCTCTGGCCCAGTTCGTGGCCGCCACGGCCGGCCGCAACATGACCAAGGCGGCCTATGTGGCCGTGACCGTCGGCGTGGTCAGCATGGTGTTGCTGACGCTCGATCCGGCCTACGAGGCGGCCCATCGCTGGGTCGATTTCCTGCTGTGGGCCTGTCTGGTCTATTTCGTGTTCGAATGGCTGGTCCGGCTGCGCCACATGGCGCGGCAGGGGCGGCTGGGCCTCTATATGTCCTCCTCCGCCGGGCTGGTCGACGCCTTGGGGGCGCTGGCCGTGCCGGTCGCCCTGGTCCTCGGCGCCGAGCCCAAGACCGCCTGGCTGCTGAGCGTGCTCTGGGTGCTGAAGGTGGTGCCGGGCATTCCCGGCCTGCGCCAGCTCCGCCGTGTGCTGGTGCTGGAATCGGGGCCGCTGCTCAGCGTGCTCGTGATCTTCCTGATGGTGGTCTTCCTGGCCTCGGTCGCCGAATATTTTCTGGAGCGGGACGTGCAGCCGCAGACGTTCGGCAGCGTCCCTGCCGCGCTGTGGTGGGCGGTCGTCACGCTGACCACGACCGGCTATGGCGATGTCGTGCCGGTCACGCCGCTCGGCCGCATGGTCGCGGCGCTGGTGATGATCTCCGGTCTCGGCGTGTTCGGCCTCTGGACCGGTATTCTGGCGACCGGATTCGCGGCGGAGACACGTCGCGACAACTTCCTCAAGACCTGGGAATCGGTCAGCAAGGTGCCGTTCTTCGCGGCGCTGGGCCCCGCAGCCATCGCCGACGTCACCCACATGCTGCGCACCATGGAGCTGCCGGCGCGCACCATGATCATCCGCAAGGGCGCGCAGGGCGACTGCATGTATTTCATCGCCGCCGGCGCAGTCGAGGTCGACCTCCCCGGCAAGAAGGTTCAGCTCGGCGAGGGAGCCTTCTTCGGCGAGATGGCGCTGCTCGGCAACAACATGCGCGGCGCCAATGTCTCGACCACGAAAGTGTCTCGGCTGCTGGTGCTCGACCTCGTCGACTTCCGCGTGCTGATGGCGCGGCACCCAGACCTCGCCGAGACGATCGACGCCGAAGCGAAGCGCCGCACGCTCGAAAACAAGTAAATGGAGACAAGAATGTCGGACACAGCCGACGCGGCCAGCGGCCCCGTGCTCGAAATCGATGGTGCGCGCGCCACCGTTCGCTTGAACCGGCCCAAGCATCTCAACCGGCTTCAGGCGGAGGATCTCGGCGAACTGGTCAAGCTGTTCGACCGGGTCGAGGCCGATCCTGATATCCGCGTGCTGGTCCTGACCGGCACGGGACGCGCCTTCTCCGCGGGCTACGATCTCAATTCGGTCGCCGATCGGGCGGTGAGCGCCAACGAGCAACAGAGCGCGGGCTCGGCCTTCGAGATCGTCGTCAACCGGCTGGAGGACCTCGGCGTGCCGACGATCTGCCGGCTCAATGGCGGCGTCTATGGCGGCTCAACCGACCTCGCGCTGGCCTGCGATTTCCGTATCGGCGTCGACACCGCCGAAATGTTCATGCCGGCGGCGCGGCTCGGGCTGCACTATTACAGGAGCGGCATCAAACGCTACGTGACGCGGCTCGGCGTCGACAACGCCAAGAAGCTGTTTCTCACTGCACAGAAGATCAGTGCGCCGGAGATGCTGCGGATCGGCTATCTCACCGCCATGGTGCCGGTGGAAACACTCGACGAGGAAGTCGACAAGCTCGCCAACATCCTCGCCGGAAACGCGCCGCAGGCCATGCGCGGTATGAAGCGCGCCATCAACGAATTCGCCCGCGGCGAGCTGGATGAGGCCGCCGCCGATCAGCGCCACCGCGACAGCATGCGCGGCGACGAGATCAAGGAAGGCATCAAGGCGTTCGCGGAGAAGCGGCCGCCAAAATTCTGATCACGCCCGCTTCGACCGCATCGCGCGCACTTGCGTGAGCACGGGATCGCGGACGAGCGCTTGATAGCGTTTGCTGTCGACGGCGTAGATCGCGATCCGGCCCTCACTGTCGGCATGAACGCCCCAGCCGAAGCGCTTGCCCAGGCTCGACGCCCTCATGCACGCCTGCCCCCGGGAGAAGAACACTTCACGGGCCGCATGCTTCTCCGTTTTCGTCGCCTTCATATCGAGCGCGCGTCCCGCGGCAGACGTCGCGAAGATCACATCGTCGGACGTGTATTTGTAGGGTGCCTTGGCGATCATCCCGTATTGCAGGCACGCCACCGTCGGCTTTCCCGCACGCAGCAGCGGTTCCTCGCCAGTACGCGCAGGACAGTCTTCAGCAACCTGGATGAAGGTGTTGAAGCAGTTGGTGGTGTGCATTGGCTTCGTCATCTGCAACGTGAATCGCTCAACCCCCAACAGCAGCAGCATGCTGCGCCGCCATCTCGTCATCCGCCGCATTGATGCGCTGGAATGCGGGCCGCGAGGTCATGCGTTCGGCATAGCGGACGAAAACATCCTTCTTCGGCACGATACCGAACATCATCGTCCAGCTGAATGCAACACCCCACAAGATATCGGCAGCCGTCATCCGCTCGCCGAGCAGATACGGCCCCTTCGACAATTGCGTCTCGAGGGCGCCCAGCATGGTGTCGTAATCGGCGTAGGGCGACTGCGTGATCGGCGCAGGTTCGCGCTGCATGAACTTGTCGATCAGCGCGGGCTCGAAGGAGGAGCCGTAGTAGGCGGTCCAGCGCAAATAGGGACCGCGCAGCGGATCTTTGAGCGCGGGCGTCAGCCCCGCCTGCGGAAACAGATCGGCGAGATAGATGGTGATCGCGACCTGCTCGGTCACCAGCGCCTCGCCATGGCGGACCGCCGGCACCTTGCCGAGCGGATTGATGGCGAGATAGGCGGGCTGCCGCTGCTCGCCGGCCTTCATGTTGAGGACGTGAAGGTCGTAGGGCGCGCCGAGCTCCTCCAGCAACACGCGCGTGCCGGTGGCCCGGCTCTGCGGCGAATAATACAGCGTGATGCGGTTCGGATCGGTCATGGCGGATCTCCCTTGGGCCGGCTTGCGATGGACGCGCTTGTAGCCGACCATACCTGACATCATGTGTCAGGTATGGTTTAAGACATCATGCGCGCGAGCCGGATGCTGTCGATCCTCACCACCCTTCAGGCCAAGGGGCAGGTCACCGCGCCCGAACTTGCCGAGGCCTGCGAGGTCTCGGTACGCACGATCTATCGCGACATCGATGCGCTCGCGGCATCCGGCGTCCCCGTTTATGCCGACCGCGGCGCAGAAGGCGGCTACCGCCTGCTCGACGGCTATCGCGTGCGCCTCAACGGGCTGTCGCAGAGCGAAGCGGGCGCGCTGTTCCTGGCGGGATTGCCGGGCCCGGCGGCGGCGCTGGGGCTGGATGCCGCGATGATCGCCGCACAGAACAAGCTGATGGCGGCGCTGCCCGCGAACTTGCGCGAAGATGCCGGCCGGATGCAGCAGCGTTTTTACCTCGACGCGCCCGGTTGGTTCGGCGAGACGGACGAGCCAAGACATCTGCGCGCAATTGCGGGCGCCGCTCTGCGCGGGACACTCATCAAAATCCGCTATCAGAGCTGGCGCGCCGAGAAGCAGCGCCGTGTCGCCCCGCTCGGCCTCGTGCTGAAGGGCGGCAGCTGGTATCTCGCAGGCCAGGTCGACGGTAGCGTGCGCACCTATCGCATCGCGCGCGTGCTCGACTGCACGGCGCTCGACGACCGCTTCGATCGTCCCGCCGATTTCGATCTCGCCGCCTACTGGCAGGATGCGACGCTGCGGCTCGAGGCCGAGATGCACCCGAACATCGCGACCGTGCGGCTCTCACCACTCGGCGTAAAACTGCTCGATGCGCTGAGCCAGCCTTACGTCAGGGCGCGCACGCAGATCGAAGAAACGATCGATGCCGACGGCTGGCGCATCGCAAGGGTGCCGACCGGGAAGACGTCGTGGCATGCCGCAGCCGAATTGCTGCGGCTCGGGTCCGAGGCCGAGGTGTTGGAGCCCGCCGATCTCCGCGAGAAGATGGCCGAGATGACGCAGGCGATGGCCGCACGCTATCGCACGGCGCGGAAAGCCTGACGGCGGCGCACCTCGCCGCAACCGACGAAACAATCCTGAAACACGATTCTCCCTCCTCCGTGTGAACGCAATTACGCTTCGGCCCGACCGAGAAGCAGGGACACAACAACGGCCTCGCGCCACACTGGAGAATGAGAATGTTTCGCAAGCTTGCACTTGGTCTGATCGCCGCCGGCTCGCTCGGCGCTGCCGCCCTCGCGCCCACCGCTGCGTCGGCCCACGGCTTCCACCACTGGGGTCCCGGCTGGGGCTTCGGTTATGGCGGTCTCTACGTCAACACCGGCGTCAGCAACTGCTACCAGGAGCGCGTCGTCCCGACCCGCCACGGCATGCGCGTTCGCGTCGTGAATGTCTGCGCCTACGGCATCTACTGATATCGTGCCTTCACAACAAAGCTCCGGTCGCGCTGCGGCCGGAGTTTTGCGTTGAGCTTAAGCGCTCTTGCGATGCCGGCGAAACCAGGCCCAGGTCTCGCGCGTCGTTCTGATATAGCCGCGTCCGCGATAGACGATTTCGCCATCGACGATTCCGTTCAGCTTCGGTAGCGCGTGAAACGGGATCGAGGGATAGGCGTGGTGCTCGACGTGGTAGGGCATGTTCCACGCAATCCATTTGACGATCGCCCCAGTGTAGGTCGTGCGGGTGTTCTGAAACGCGCTGCGGGTGCGCTCGCAGCCGGTGTGCTCGGCGTAGAGATAAGGCCGCAGGAAGAATTGCCCGATCATCAGCGGCACGATCCAGACCCACAGCAGCAGCGCAGACGAGAACCACAGCGACAATGCGAGCAGCAACGCGTAGGACGCGACATAGATTCGCGCCTCAGTCACGATAGTGACGCGCCTGTTCTCGGGGATCCAGGGCACGACCACTTTGCCGGTGATGGCATGGCCGAGCATCAGCCGGAGGCGGCCGGCAACCTGGAGCAATCCGCTGTAGGCGATCGCGAGTTGCGTATCGGATGTCGGCTTCACGCCGACGATCAGCTCCGGGTCCTTCGCCGGATCCTGGGTGTAGCGATGATGGTCCCAGTGGAACAGGCAGTAATATTCGTATGGCAAGCCGATGATGAAGGCCGAGAGATAGCCGACCGCAAGATTGAGGCCGCGACTCCTGAATGCGGTCTTGTGCGCCGTCTCATGCACCGCCATGAACAGGAAGGCGACGAGATAGCCCTGCGCCGGCATCAGCGGCAGCGCCCAGAGCACGCCATAGCGCGACGACACCATCCAGATCAGCACGCCCACCAGCACGATCATGCCGTAATGACCGAGGCTTTGCGCCGCACCCCTGAGGTTCGAGCGCACCGATAGTTCACGCAGGATGGCCGGGCTCAGCGGCTTCAGGCGATGGCCGGGCTCTGAAACAGTCGCGTCAGTCATGATCGGATGCCTGCATTACTTGCTGAGAAGGGCTGCGATCTCGGCCTTGAGGAAGGCCTTGTCGTGCCGATTGTTGACGGGGTTGCCGGCGCGATGACCATGCAGCGACGGGATCGGATGCAGCACCGCCGATTTCGCGTTGACCAGCTTGCCGAGCTCGTCCTCGTTGTCGCGGACGTCGAAATAGCGATCGGTCGCGCCCGGCATCAGCAGCATGTGCGCCTTGATTGCTGCCAGCGCACGATCGAAATCGCCGTCGTAGGCCGCGCAAGCGCTGATATCGCCGCGCTGCCAGATCCCGACCTGCGCCAAGAGATCGTTGGCGTCGCGCCGGGCGAACGCAGCGTCCCAGGCGCGGACGAGATAGTCCTCCAGCGAGGTGAAACCGGCTTCGCGCCAGATCTCGTCGCGATAAAAGCCGTGCGACATCGCCCAGCCGGCATAGACGCGCCCCATGGCGCGATAGCCGGCAACGGGCCTTTCGACGAAGCGACCATCGCGAAAGGCGGGATCGCCGGTCAGCGCCGCCTTCACGCTTTCGAGAAACACGTGATTATAGGGCGCACAGCGCGCGCTGCCACAGACCACTGCGGCACGCTCGACCATGTCGGGGTGCAGCGCCGCCCAGTGATAGGCCTGCATGCCGCCCATCGACCAGCCATAGACAAGCGCGAGTCTTGTGATGCCGAAGCGTTCGGTCAGCAGCTGATGCTGGACCGCAATCGTGTCGTGATAAGTGAGTTGCGGGAACGGCCCGTTGCCAGAGTTCGACGGCGATGACGACAAGCCGTTGCCGAACAGATTCGGGATGATGATGAAATAGCGCGTGGGATCGAGCACGCCGTCAGGCCCGATCAACCACTCGGTGTCAAAATGCTGCGCGCTGAACGAGGTCGGATAGAGGATGACATTGTCTTCGGCCGGGCTCAGCGTGCCATAGGTCTGGTAGGCAAGCTTCATCGCGGGGAAGAAGGCACCGGATTGAAGCGCGACGTCGCCGGCCTCAAAGATCTCGTAGTCGCGCTGCCCCGCCATCCGTCCAACTCCCGCTCGCGCGCCGCAGAACGCGCCCGCCGCAACAACGATGCATCGATCGTGCCGGACCAGCAAACGCATCATTGCGTCGCGTTTAATAACTGTACCAATAGTACAATTATTTAATGAAGGCAATGGAATTCCGACCGTCAGGCGATTGCTGCGATGTATCGCTCCACCGACGCAGCGAAGGCGGCCTTGGCGCCAGCGGCGATGTTACGGCCCCACCAGGCGCCATAGATGCGATCGAAAGCGAGCGGCTCGACGGCGACCGCGATCCGCCGTACCGCGGCGGCGTTGAGCGGCATGTAGTTCGGATAGGAGTACATGAAGCTGAGGAAGCGGCGGTCCATCGTCACCTGCGCGATATCGCCAGTCAGCAGCGCTCCCTTGCCGTCGGCGCCGCGCGCGTGATGCAGCATGGTGGCGCCTGCGAAATGGCCGCCGGTACGCAGCAACAACACATCGTCCGAGATACGATGATGATCCCCGGTCCAGTGCACGATTGACGGATGCGGACGCGTCACCCATTGGCGATCATCCGCGTGGAGATAGACCGGTACACCGCCAAACGCTTCGCTCCAGTCGACAAGCGCGCCATAGTAATGCGGATGCGAGATCGCGATCGCCGTCAGGCCGCCGTGCGCGCGGACATGCGCGATCGCGTCCGACATTGCCAGCGGTATGCAATCCCACATCAGGTATCCCCCGCCATCGGGGACCAGCAGCGCACGCTGGCCGATCGCAAAGCTCGGCTCGAGCGCGATGCCCGTAAGGCCGAGATCGTCGTGCCAGACAAGGCGGTGACGCTCGGCGAGCGTCTCGGGCGTGAGGAAGGTCTGGCCCTTCCAGTTCACGAACTGCCGCTCGTCCTCGCAGATCGGGCACGCCGCTGGCGGCTTTTCACTAACCGGGAATTGGGCGCCGCAGGTTTCGCAGGTCCAGAGGGGCATGGCTATGATCCATGATGAGATCGGAACGGCTTTGTGCGTCGGCCTCTTCGCAGATCACGTCGCAAAATTCTTCTGGATCGCCTTGTCGAGGGTATCAGCCCCGACGAAGCGCTGGCGCAGCTCGCGCTTGAGCAGCTTGCCGCTGGGATTCTTCGGCAGGCTATCGACGAAGATCACGCGCTTCGGCACCTTGAAATGCGCCATCTGGCCGGCGCAATGCTGGATGACGGCATCTTCATCCAGCTTCTCGCCGGTCTTGACCACGACGATCGCAGTCACCGCTTCGATCCAGCGCGGATCGGGCAGGCCGACCACGGCGACTTCCGAGACCGCGGGGATGCGATAGACCATCTCCTCGACCTCGCGGCTGGCGACATTCTCGCCGCCGGTCTTGATCATGTCCTTGACGCGGTCGACCACGGTGATGTGGCCCTCGGCGTCAACGGTGGCGAGATCGCCGGAGTGAAACCAGCCGCCGGAGAACGCTGCCGCAGTCTTCACGGGATCATTGTAATAGCCGGAGAGCAGATGCGGCGAGCGGTGCACGATCTCGCCGACCTCGCCGACCTTGACGTCCTCCATCGCGACATTGACCACACGCGTCTCGACATTGAGCACGGGCTTGCCGGCGGAGCCGGCCTTGCGGAGCTGGTCCTCCGGACGCAACACGGTCGCGAGCGGCGCGATCTCGGTCTGGCCGTAGAAGTTCCAGAATTTTACGGCGGGCAGACGGCGCTGCAGCTCGAGCAGAACTTCCACCGGCATGATCGAGGCGCCGTAATAGCCTTTCTGCAGCGTCGAGAGATCGGTCTTGTCGAAATTCGGCGAACGCAGCATCGCGATCCAGATCGTCGGCGGCGCGAAGAACGAGGTGATCTTGTGCGCCTGGATCAGCGCCAGAATGTTGTCGGCAGTCGGCTTGCCCGTGATCACGCCGGAAGCGCCGAGATAGATCTGCGGCCCCAGAAACACGTCGAGCTGAGCGCAATGATAGAGCGGCAGCGCGTGCAGGAACTTGTCGTCCGCGCTCATGGCGCCATCGATGATGCAGCTGACATATTGCCACATCACAGCTTCATGGGTCAGCATCGCCCCCTTGGGCAGCGATTCCGTACCGCTGGTGTAGACGATCTGCGCGAGGTCGCGGCTGTCGACGGACGCATCGAGGTACGAGCCGTCGGCATGGAGCAGATCGTCGAAGGTGGTGAGGCCCGCGGGCGCCGTGGCGGGATCCTCGCCCGGCAGCCAGATCATCTCTTCGACAGCGCAATCCTTCGCGCTCGCGGCGCGCGCCGGCTCGACGAAATCGGGGCCGGTCGCGAGCAGCTTCGCGCCGGAGCTCTTCAGGATGAAATTGATCTCGTCCGGATTGAGCATGAAGTTGATCGGCACCAGCACGGCGCCGATCCGCGCCACCGCGAAACGCAGGGCAGCGAAAGCATGGGAATTGCGCGAGAGCACGGCGAGACGATCGCCCTTGTTGACGCCGAGGCCGAGCAGGCCGCGGCCGAGCCGGTTGCAGATCGCGTCCATCTCGGCAAAGGTCCAGCTCACGCTGCCGCAGCTCACCGCAAGCTTGCCCGGCTCGCGGCTGCCTGCGCGGCGCAGGAGATCCCCGATGGAATGCTCGCGCGCTTTCGAGATGGTCGCTGCCATGTCGCTCGACATTTCCGCCCCCCGGGAATTTGCAATCTGCGTGACGACCGGCCTGGACCTTCGTCAGGCCATCGCCCTTACGCTTTTTCGAGTTTGCACAAAGCGTAGTCGGCGCAATCTGCCGCGTCAAATCAGCCGGAGCCCTGACGCGGCGGCTGCCCGCTGGTGAAGTGGGTTTGCACCCAATCATGGACCTGCCTCTGTCCGGGAAGCAGGTCCGCCCCATCGCATC
This sequence comes from Bradyrhizobium rifense, assembly GCF_008123425.1. Classification (GTDB taxonomy): domain Bacteria; phylum Pseudomonadota; class Alphaproteobacteria; order Rhizobiales; family Xanthobacteraceae; genus Bradyrhizobium; species Bradyrhizobium rifense. Next base: position 48,956 of record NZ_VSSS01000012.1, on the reverse strand, counting down.
GCGCGGAAAAAGCGAGCGAGCGCTCTCTCAGAAAATTCTGGTCTGCCCCCTTTCGCGACGGCCACGCTTTGCGCTAGGAATGATGACAAGGGCGCAAAGCCCACGCCTGGATCAATAACAACGCCAAAAGGTCCGGGAAGAAATCTGGGAGGCAGCGTGAATATCGCGCGCCGACGACCTTGGACCAACGCGTTCTCGACAGAAGCGCTGTGCGCGCGCATTCTGGAACGTCATCGCGCCTCGATCCGCGTGCAGAAGCCGCGGCTCGCGGTCGCAAATCTCGCACGCATCATCGGCGCCACCCTCACGCTCTCCAACAAGCAGGGATTTCACGCCACGACGCTGCGCCAGCTCGCGGAGGCCTCCGGCCTCAGCATGGGCGGCCTCTATACCTATATCGACAGCAAGCCCAAGCTGCTGTCGATGATCCTCGGTGAGGTCGCGGCAACGGCGACCGAGGTACTGACGGCGCCGCCCGACGACGTCAGGAATGACGCCCACAAGCACCTCGACTGGATCATCGCGACCCACATCCGCATGAGCGAGGCGATGCAGCCCTGGTTCGTCTTCGCCTTCATGGAGGCGAAGTCCTTTCCGCCGGCGGAACGCCAGCGCGCGATCGACATGGAGGCGACGACCGAGAAGATCATCGCCGATGTGCTCAAGCAGGGCGTCGCCAGCGGCGCCTTCACAATCGACCATGTCAGGCTCACGGCGTCACTGATCAAGCCCCTGCTCCAGGACTGGTACGTCAAACGCGCCAAATATCGCAGACGCGGCACGTCGATCGACGGATACATCGATGGCGTCGGAACTTTCGTGAGCGCCGCATTGTCGAACGGCAGCCGCATCAACGCGCGCACGGCCGTCAGGAGCCGCTCGAAGCCAAAGCAGGCGGCCCACCCATAGAACGCAGAAGGACCAGGCGATGAAGCGTTTCCGGTTCAATCAACAAGAGATCGTCTTCGCCGTTTTCGCGCTGCTGTTCCTCGTGTTTTCGATCTTCCTGAGCGGATTTCTGACGGCGGACAATATGCTGACGCTGCTCCAGAACGTGGCAGTGCTCGGCATCCTCGGCCTTGCCATGGCGATCGTCGTGATCGGCCGCGGCATCGACATCTCGCTGATCGCGGCGCTCGCGGTACCCCCGGGACTCGTGCTGCAAATGGTGCAAAACGGGCATTCGCTGCCGTTCTCGCTGCTGGTCGCGGTGCTGCTCACGATCGCCTTCGGCCTCGTCAATGGCTGGCTGATCGCCTATGCCGAGGTCCCCTCGCTGTTTGCGACGCTGGCAACAGGCCTGCTGCTCGCCGGACTTGGGCAAGCCGTACTGTTCCAGCTCGATGTGGTGCAGTGGAGCCCGGGCATGAACGGCTTCGAGCGGCTTGGACAGGGCACCATTCTCGGCATTCCGACGTCGATTTGGATGTTCGCGATCGCCTGCATCGTGGTCGCATTCCTGCTGCGCCAGACCCGCTGGGGCGCCTACATCTACGCGATCGGCGACAATCCTTACGCCGCGCGCGTGACCGGCATTCCCTCCCGCCCGATCATCGTGCTGCAATATGTGATCACCGCCCTGATCGGCTGCTTTGCCGGCCTCGTGCTGGCGGCCTCCGTCAATTCGATGCCGACCCGCATCTTCAACTCGACGCTGATCTACGATGTGATCCTAGTCGTCGTGCTGGGCGGCATCGGCCTCTCAGGCGGGCGTGGCGGCGTGCTGAACGTCATCATCGGAACGCTGCTGATCGGCACCATGCTCAATGGCATGACCATCATGGACATCTCCTACGCCGGACAAAATCTCATCAAGGGCGTGGTCCTGCTGCTCGCCGTCATCACGGACTCTTTCCTGAATCCGCGCAACGAAGAAACGGCCCAGCAAGGCGATATCTGAACGACCGACAAGAACGACCACGACAAGTACAACCAAGGAGGAAGCAATGAAACATCTTGGCAATCCGACAAAGGCAATCGTTGCCGCACTGGCTCTCGCGGCACTGACCGGACCGGCTCTGGCCCAGCAGGGCCTCGACGAGCCGTTCCAGAAGCCGTTCAAGGAAGCGCTCGCGGGCAAGACCGTGGCCTATGTGCCGGTGGCAATGAACTTCGACCTCACCGAGGGCTGGTATGCCGGGCTGAAAAAGGAGCTCGAGCCGTTCGGCGTCAAGTTCGTGATCCGCGATGCCAATTGGAACACCAATGCGGGCGCGCAGGCCGTCACGTCGCTGATCTCCGAGAAGCCGGCGGTGATGGTGGTGCATAATCCGGACGTGCAGACCTACGCCAAATTGCTCCAGCGCGCCGAGAACGAGGGCATCTACGTCATCCAGATCAACATGGGCTCGGCCTATCGCAGCTCCGCCTTCGTCGGCGCCAACTGGGTCGAGATCGGCGAACGCCAGACCGAAGGCGTGGTCAAGGCCTGCGAGGGCAAGTCGAACAAGATCGCCATCATCCAGGGCGCGCTGTCGGCCGCCGCGAGCGCCTATACGCTCAAGGGCGTCGAAAACGTTCTCGCCAAGCATCCCGAGATCAAGGTGGTATCGAGCCAGGCCGCCGACTGGGATGCCGCCAAGGCCAAGGCGATCACCCAAACCGTGTTGAAGCAGAATCCCGATCTCTGCGGCATCGTCGGCTTCTGGGACGGCATGGACATCGGCACCGCAGCCGCGGTCAAGGAAGCAGGTCTCACCGGAAAGGTGTTCCTCGCGACATCAGGCGGTGGCGAGCGCAAGGGCGCCTGCGAGCTGGTCAAGTCCGGCGCGTTCGACCTCAACATGAGCTACGACGTGCCGACCCAGGCGGCTCAGATGGCCGGCACGATCAAATTCCTGCTGTCGTCGGGCGCCAAGCCCGGCTCGATCAAGGGCTCGGAATACACCACGCTGATTCCGATCACCAAGGAGAACGCCGACAGCCAGACGGCCTGCTGGAATCTCAGCGACCTCAAGAAATAGTCCGACGCTGACGCTCGTGATCCCCGGGCCATCAAAGCCCGGGGACTACGCTCCCGATAGTTTTCATGCCCTGCTGGAATGCTGATGCGCGACACAATTACAAGCCTGCGTTACCGCTACTGGCCGGATCATCTGCTCGGCGAAATTCTGTCCAAGCGATGGACCGAAACGGCCATTCCGGTCATCCTTCTCCTGATCGTTGGCTTCGCGTTCAGCCGATCCATCGACAACTTCCTGTCGCCGGCGAGCCTCGCCGACACCGCGCGCCAGGCCGGCGAGATCGGCTTCATCGCGCTCGGGCTTGCGCTGGTCGTTATCGTCGGCGGCATCGATCTGTCCGTCGGTTCGATCTTCGCGCTGACGGATTTCTGCGCGCTCTATCTGCTCGACGTGCTGGGCTGGCCGGTTCCGGCCGTGGTGGTCGCGACGTTGCTCTGCGGCGCGATGCTCGGCGCCGTCAACGGCATCCTGGTCGGATATCTGCGGCTGCGCGCCTTCATCACCACGCTGATCACGCTGATCATTTATCGCTCGGCCTACGATCTCCTGATCCAGCGCTATTCCAACGCGATCGCGTCGGCGTTCCCCGACATCCCGTCCTGGGATTTCATCGGCGCCGGTTCTGTCTTCGGCATCCCCACCGTGGCGCTGGCCTATATCGTCATCGCGATCTTCGGCCACATCTTCATGACGCGGCTGCGGCCGGGCTGGCACATCACCGCGATCGGCGGCTCGCGCCGCTCGGCGTACAATTCCGGCATTCCCGTCCGCCGCACGATCGCGCTCTGCTACGTCGCAAGTGGCGTGCTGACCAGCGTCGGCGCGCTGTTCTTCGCCTCCCGGCTCGGCACCGTCGGCGGTGACATCGGCGTCGGCCTTGAGGTGATCGTACTGACCGCGACCGTGCTCGGCGGCATTACGCTCGGCGGCGGCAAGGGCTCGGTCGCCAAATCGGCGGTCGGTGTGCTGATCGTGCTCTTGATCACCAACGGTCTCACAACCATGAACGCGCGCGGCGGCGTCAACCGCATGGCGCTCGCCGGCATCCTGCTCGTCGCCGCGATGGTCGACATCCGCTGGCAGAAGAACCGGACCCGCATCATCAGCAAGGTCTATGTCGCGCCGACCTATCACGAATTGCCGCCACCGCCGCCGACCGAGATCGGTCAAGGCGGGCCGTTCGAGCAGAACGACAAGCTGCGTGTCGTCGAGGCGATCGGCCTTGGCCGCATCGAGGCGCCGGAAGACGTCATCCTCGATCGCCATGACAATCTCTATGCCGGCTCGCGCCACGGCGACATCATGCGTTTCCTCGCGCCCGACTACCAGAAAATGGAGGTATTCGCCCATATCGGCGGCCAGCCGCTCGGCATGGCCTTCGACCGCGAGGACAATCTCTACGTCTGCATCGGCGGCATGGGGCTTTATCGCATCAAGCCTGAAGGCACCGTGGAAAAGGCGACCGACGAGACCAACCGCAGCATGCGCTCGGTCAACGACGACAGCCGGCTGCGGCTTGCCGACGACCTCGACATCACCGACGACGGGCTGATCTTCTTTTCGGAAGCGACTGTCCGTTACGAGATGGACGAATGGCCGATCGACGGCCTGGAAGCGCGCGGCAACGGCCGCATCATTTCCTACGACACCAAGACCGGCACGACACGCACCGAGCTGCGCGGCCTCAAATTCCCCAACGGCATCTGCGTCGCCAGCGACGGCCAGTCGATCCTGTTTGCCGAAACCTTTGGCTGCTCGATCAAGCGCTACTGGTTCGCAGGCGCCAAGAAGGGCGCGGTCGAAATCGTCATGGACAATCTGCCGGGCTACCCCGACAACATCAACCTCGCCTCCGACGGCAATTACTGGCTGGCGCTGGTCGGCATGCGCAGCCCCTCGCTCGACCTCGCCTGGAAGATGCCGGGCTTCCGCCGTCGCATGGCCAAGCGCGTGCCGGTCGACGAATGGCTGTTCCCCAACATCAACACCGGCTGCGTGGTCAAGTTCAACGAGCAGGGCAAGATCGTCGAATCGTTCTGGGATCTGCACGGCGAGAACCATCCGATGATCACCTCGATGCGCGAGCATCGCGGTTATCTTTATCTCGGCGGCATCCTCAACAACAGGATCGGTCGCTACAAGCTCGACAACGCCGATCCGAACTTCGTCCAGTATGACAAGCGTTGGGGGAAGCAGTCGTGATCGCTGCCGTCAGAGATTTCGCCAACCGCTTTCTCGGGCGCGGCGACGCCACTATCACCGTGCCGTCCTTCGACGGCGCATTGAAGCCCAACCAGAAGCTGGAATCGGCCGAGACCTTGCTGACATGCGAGGCGCCGGAAGATCTCGCCACCGATGGAAGCAACCTCTTCATCGCCGACGGCCGGCGGCTAATGTGCCTGAACGGCGGCACGGCATCGGAGGTGCGCAGCTTCGAGCAGCCGATATCGGCGCTCTGTGCCCTTCCCGGCGGCGGCCTTGCCGTCGCACTCGGCGGACGCGAGGTGCGTGTGTACGCAAGCCCCTCGGCCGAGCAACCCAGCGGGACCTTCACCGATGCTACGTTCAACGCCATCAATGCGCTGGCGCTCGCGGACGATAACACGCTGATTGCAACGGACGGCTCGACGACATGCGGCATCGACGATTGGGCACGGGACCTGCTGGAGCTCAATCGGACCGGCCGCGTGTTCAAGCTCGATCCCGGCAGCAAAGCCGTGACACGATTGGCCCAGGGGTTCGGCTATGCCTTCGGCGCTTGCGGACATGGGAATGGCATGCTGGTCAGCGAGAGCTGGCGTCATCGCCTCGTTCTCGTCTCGCCCGGCGCATCGCCGAAGGTCGTACTCGCTCACCTTCCCGTCTACCCGTCGCGGCTGTCGAAGGCCTCAGGCGGCGGTTACTGGCTCACCGCCTTCACCGCACGGACCCAGCTCGTCGAGTTCGTGTTGCGCGAGCCCGGATATCGACGCCGCATGATGGTCGAGATCGATCCGGCCTATTGGGTCGCGCCGCGCCTGCGCTCCGGGCGCTCTTTCAAGGAGCCGATGCAGGGCGCGCATATCAAGACCATGGGTGTCATCAAGCCGTGGGCGCCGCCTCGCTCCTACGGCCTCGTCATCCGCCTCGATGCGGACGGCCAGCCGCTCTATTCGCTGCACAGCCGGGTCGACGGCTTCAATCACGGCGTCGTCGCCGCCATCGAGATGGGCGGCGACCTCGTCCTGATTGCCAAGGGGCCCGGCCGAGTCCTGCGATTGCCCCTTGCCGGCCTTGCCGAGGAGTTTCGCCCATGAGCGACATTGCACTCTCGCTGCGCAAGGCGACAAAACTCTACGCCGGCGTGCCTGCCATCGACGGGGTCGACTTCGACCTCCGCCGCGGCGAGATCCACGCATTGGTCGGCGAGAACGGTGCCGGCAAGTCCACCCTCACCAAGGTCATGGCGGGCGTGGTGACGCTGACCTCGGGGACCATGACGGTCGATGGCGCCGATGTCGCGCCCAAGACGCCATTGGAGGCGCGCAATCTCGGCATCGCCATGGTGTTCCAGGAGAACAGCCTGGTGCCGACCATGACGGTCGCGCAGAACCTGTTTCTCGGGCAGGAGAAGTTTTACAACCGCCTGCGCGGCATCTACATCGCCGCGCAGCAGTTTTTGCAGTCGCTCAATTTCGACGTCACGCCGACCGCAACCGTCGGCGGCCTTGGCGCGGCCAAGAAGCAGATGGTCGAAATCGCACGCGCGGTCCTGCACCGCGCCAAGGTCATCATCTTCGACGAACCGACCGCATCGCTGACGCCGGAAGAAAAGAAATACTTCTTCGACCTCGTCCGCGATCTCAAGAAGCGCGGCGTCTCGATCGTCTTCATCTCGCATGCGCTGGAAGAAGCGCTGCTGCTGGCCGACCGCATCACGGTGCTGCGCGACGGCAAGCACGTCGTGACCGACGATGTCGCCAAGTTCGACCGCGCCGCGATCGTGCAGGCCATGGTCGGGCGCGACCTCTCCAACACGCTCTATGGCGCGCGCAAAAGCAGCGTGCGGCCGGCTGGCGCGCGCGTGCTCACGGTGCAGAATTTGAAGATGGCGCCGATGGTGAAGAACAATTCGCTGTCGGTGTTCGCCGGACAGATCACCGGCGTGTTCGGCCTCGTCGGCGCGGGCCGCACCGAGACCTTCAAGATCGTCGCCGGCGTGCTCAAGCGCGACTTCTTCCACGGCGGCGAAATCCTGCTGCACGACCAGCCGGTGCGCTACCGGGTGCCGGCACCGGCGGTCAAGGCTGGCATCGCCTATGTCACCGAGGATCGCAAGGTCGAGGGTTTCTTCGAGACATCCTCGATCGCGCGCAACATCTATCTCGGCCTGCTGTCGAAGTTTCCCAAGGGCCGGATGATGCTGTCGCGGCGGGAAAACGACACAGTCGGCAAGACCTGGATCGAAAAGCTGAAGGTTCGCGCCATCGGTAACGATGGCAAGGTGGTCGAGCTGTCCGGCGGCAACCAGCAGAAAGTCGTGATCGCCAAATCGCTGGTGCAGGAGCCGGACCTGATCATCTTCGACGAGCCGACCCGCGGCGTCGACGTCGGCGCCATCGTTGAGATTCACGAACTGATCAACCGGCTCGCCAACGAGGGTAAGGCGGTCGTGGTCATCTCATCCTATCTGCCCGAGATCATGGCGCTCTCCGACCGCATCCTGGTTTCACGTCAGGGCAAGGTCGTGGAAGAGTTTTCGGCGCTGGAGGCGACGGAAGAGAAGATCATGTACGCGGCGATTCACTAGAGGCAGCGCCTACGGCTTGCGCCCCTTCTGGCGCAACGCCTCGGTGAGGCGCTGCTTTAGTTCGTCGACGGCCTTCTGATTCGCGTCCTGGCCGATCTGTGCACTCGCTTGGGCCAGCGCATCCGATTTCTCCAAAAGCTTCCGGCCGGCCGGCTGGACATAGAATGCCTCGATCTGGCGCAGCTCTTCCACGGTGAAGCTGGCGGCATAGAGGGCGGCGATCTGGTCGATCATGGCAGCGGCGAACGGTGCGTAGATGTCGGAGCCCGGCGCGGTCATCGCATCATAATCGTGCTCGATCTCCGGCCTGTCCTGGGCGACCACGGGTCTCAGTTTGAGCATGAGCTGCGGGAGAGCCGCGCGATACTGATCCGCGATCTTCAGCGTGGTGACGAGTTTTCGCGCAGCATCCATCGCCTCGGGCGACGGCGCCTGCGCCTGCGCCGATGCGTTGCAGATGAGGAGCAGAAGGGCGCCGGCCATCGTCAACAAGAGTCTCGACATGGATATCCCCTGAAAAATCGCCCGCGCGACGCGATGGGCCCTCAGCGGCTAACGGGAGCTGCGGCGATGACCTTTACCGTTGCGCCTTCGGCGCTAGGCTCCGGCTCGTCGTCGACATCGGTCACCTTGACGAAGAGGCTGGGCACCCGCTCGGCGCGGTCGAGCAGCCACGCGGCGCCGACCATGATGGCGAAGCCGGCGAAGGAGACGGCGAGCTGCTCCCAGACGCCCCTTGTGTATTGCATCAGGATCCAATGCGCCGAGAACGACAGGAACACGCTGAGGCAAAAGATCGGGAGCGAGTGCTGGCCGCACAGGATGACCGGGCGCAGCCATTTCAAATGCAATGCCTTCCAGTGGCGCGGGACGAAATAGGTCACCCAGATCCCGAGCGCCAGGAAATGCGTGAAGCGCAGCATGTCGAGGTCGGTCTTGTCGATCGGATAGATCGCCTTGATCATCCATTTCGGGATCAGGGCCTCGAGCGCGTGAATGTGCCATGTCATCACGATCAGGAGGGCGAACGCAATCCATGCCGCCGCCAGGCCCATCACCGGCTTCGACCAGACCCATTTGGCGATCTTCTCGATCTGGCCGACGCCGCACCACGCGGCGACGACGAACATGAGCTGCCAGCAGAACGGATTGAAGTACCAGGTCGTGCCCGGCGGATAGGAAGCGATGTTCCAGTCGAACCAGCGCGACAGCACATAGAGCACCGCGGAGGCAGCAAGTGTCAGGTTCGGCCGGCGCACCAGGCACCAAATGATGAAGGGCGCTGCGAGCACCAGCGTGATGTAGAGCGGCAGCACGTCGAGATTGACCGGCTTATAGCGCAGCGACAGCGCCTGCCCGATCAGGATGTCCGGATGGTCGAGAAAACTGTGAACGTTGAATTCGTCCGCATACATCGGGTTGTCGAACCTCCTGATCGTGCGGGCGATCTGCGCCGTGAACAGCAGGAACAGCATGATGTGGGCGACATACATTTCCGCCGCGCGCCGCCACAGCCGCTTCAGCGCGGCGAGGAACCAGCCGCCGGCGACGATCGGCCCGTAGATCCAGCCGACCAGGTAGCCGGAGATGAAGACGAAGAACTCGGCAGCATCGCTGAAACCGTAATTGCGCAAGGTCAGCCAGGCCACGACGTCGTGCGGGATGTGATCGAGGAAGATCATCCACAGGCCGATGCCGCGGAAGAGGTCGAGCCGCAAATCGCGCTCGACCGGAGCCAAGAGAGCTTGCTGGTCCCGTATGGTCATGGCCCCGCCTCGGTCCGGTGGGCGTCGCGCCGTCGCGGCGCCGATGAATTCGGATGCTAAAATAGATCAATCAAATCGTCACCTGATCCGGCGACTAGAACCGAACGGTAGCCGACCTTGAGGTCCGCGCAAGGGACTTTGTCATGACGACGCGCCGGCCTCTCAACAAAGGACTGCGAAAACAACCCCATGCACAGTAGCTAAGTGCTTGCGCCGCCTGCGAAACCTGGTTGACCCGTCGGGCAAAAACGAAAGGCCTCGCGACCGCGGCTCAGGTCAGCTGATCGCCCGCGGCGAGCATGCCGTTCAGCATCGCCTCGGCCTTCTGCAGCAGCGGCTTCGCACCGCTCTCGGAGGCGATCGCGATCGCGGCGCGCAGCGCGGAGAGGATGATGGTCCGGTTCTCCTCGTTCGATGGCGGCGTCACCACGGCCTCGCCGAACAGGGCCTCGGCCTCGAGGCCGGAAAAACCCTGCTGGCGCGCGGTGTTGCGCGCCTCGCGCAGCATGTTCTGGGCCGCCTGGGCATCGCCGAGCTGGTTGGTCGCCAAAGCCAGGTAGATCGACGAGCGCAGCACCGCCGAGGTGTAGCCGACGCTGCGGGCCTCTTCGCGCGCCTCGGCCAGCATGCCGCGCGCCCGGTCGAACAGGCCCTGCTCCAGATAGGCGATGCCGAGATGGCAGGCGAGCACCGGCACGAACAGCCGGATGCCGTGCTTTTGCGCGAGCACGAAACCCTGTTCGAGGATCGCCACGCCTGCCGCGAGATCGCCCCGGCCCAGCTTCAGCCAGCCGCCGCTATAGGCCGCTGCGACGCGGTCATAGGGGCGGTTGGTTTCATCCGCGATCGCGTCGGCGTGTCGCTGGACCTGTTCGGCGGCGTCCAGGTCGCCCATGACGGTGTGATTGATGCTGCCCATCATGCAGCAAAGCAGCAACGCGTATTTCGCTGTCGTCCCGAAGGGCGCACTCGCCTCCGGCCCCATCAATTGGGCGCGGGTTCGTGCGAACAAACCGTCCGCCTCGCGATAGCGGCCGGCGAGGAAGTACACCTGACCGAGGCCGTATTGCGCGGCGTTGAGCCAGCCCGAGCTGTCCGATTGCTCTGCGAGGCCCACGACTTCCTCGTTGAGCGCGACCGCTTCGGCCGGCGAGCCATAGAAATTCTGCGCTGCCGCCATGACCGTCATCGCCGCCACCTTCCGACCGATGTCGTTGATTGCATCGGCGCGACGCTCGGCTTCCTTGCCGAGGTTCAGCCATTCGGAGAGGTGGCCGGATGCAATGAACGCCGCGCGGGCCTCGATGCGAATATCCACAGCGCTCGCTTCCCGCGTGGGGGTCACCGGCGTCATATCCAGCGATCGCATCGCGGTCTCGAAATAGTCCGCAGCATCGGTGAAGGCGGATCGCGCCAGGCATTTTCGCGCCGAGGCCCGGCCGTAAGCGAACGCCTTGTCCCAATCCTTGGCCCGCGTGGCGTGATAGCAGAGCTTGTCGGAATCCTCAGCCTCGGTGCCTTCGAGTGCGGCAAGAATGCGGGCGTGGATATCCTCGCGCACCTTTTCGACCATCGAATCGTAGGTGACCTGACGGACCATCTCGTGGCGGAACTCCAGCGAATCTTCCAATTCGCTGTCGATCCGGACCAGCAGCTCGGCGCGATCGAGCGAGACGAGGCAGCCGCGCAGGGCATCTTCCGGCAGGATCGCAATCTTCCGCAGCATGGCCTCGCTCGACCGCGACCCCAGCGCGGCCGCGACCTGCAAGACGGACCGCTCCTGCTTCGACACGCGGTCGAGGCGCGCCGCGATCACGCCCTGAATGCTGGTGGGAATACCGAGCTCGTCGATCGGGCGCACCAATGCGAGGTCGCCCCACTCGCCACGCAAGGTACCGCTGTCCTTCAAGCCCCGGCAAACCTCCTCGATGAACAGCGGTACGTTGGCGGTATGGGAGATGATCCGGCTCTTCAGATCGGCATTCGTCTCGGATGATCCGAGCATGTCGGACAGCATTGCCAGTCCCGAATCGTCGTCGAGCGGCCGCATCGCGACGACCTCGGCGTGGCAGCGCGCGATCCAGACCGGCATGCCGTTCGGGCGGGAGGTGAACAGCACGAGAAGATCGGGCGCCGCCAGCGAGGCAATGGCGGCCACGACGACGTCGCTGGCCCGGTCGATCCAGTGCAGATCCTCCAACAGGAGGACCGTCGGCTGGCGACTGGCCAGGCTCCGGATGACGGCGCAGCTCGCATCGGAGATCACGCGCCCGCGGGCATGAGGCTCGAGCTCGTCCCATTGCGGGTTCGCGATCGGCACATCGAGCACCGCGTCGAGGGCGCTCTGCTGGATCGCGGTCAGGTCCTTCAGGGGGTCGCCGGGATTGCCGGGGTCCCTTGCGGCTGCGTCCATGGCCGACAGCAGGATTCGCTTGAGCGTGCTGAAGGGAGCGCCCTGGAGATTCGGGCTGCACTCGGCGTCGATCAGCCGCCAGCCCTCGGCCCTGAGCTTCTGGGCGAACTCGTGCCCCAGCCGTGATTTGCCGATGCCGGCATCGCCGAGCAGCAGGACGGTCTGCCGGCTGGCCCTGGCCTGCCCGGCCGCGCGGTCCAGCAGGGCTCGCTCGGTGGTACGATCGACGAATCGGGAGACGCTGCGGGCGCGCCGGACCCGCCAGCTCGACAGATCGCTGGCACCCACGATCCGGTAGACCGGCACGGGCTGGCTGAAGCCGCGCAGCGATTTGCCGCCCAGATGCTCGAACCGGACATGCCCGTCGGCGAGATTTTGACAGGCTTCCGAGACGTAGATCTGGTTCGCCTCGGCCTCCTGCTCCAGCCGCGCGGCCAGATGCTGGGCGGCGCCGCCGATCTCGTAGACCTTGGAGAATTCGCTGGCGACCATGTAGGCAACGACGTGGCCGGAGTGCAGGCCGACCCGGACCTGAAGGGCGGGATCACCGAGGCTGGCAACGCGCCGGACCAGCTCGATCGCGGCATGGCACGCCAGCGGCGCATGGTTGTCGTCCGCGATCGGGGCACCGAACACCGCGGCAAGCCCGTCGCCCAGCTCCTTGCTGACGATGCCGCCGAATTGTCGGACCGCGCCGCGCATGGCGGCCAGCGCCGGCTCCAGGCGCGAGACCGCTGCCTCCGGATCGAGCTCGGCGACGAGGCCGGTGGAATCGATCACGTCGGCGCGGAGGATCGTGACGAATCGGCGTTCGCTGTCCGGATCCGCCCGCCGAACCGCCGCGCCGCATTTAGGGCACCGGCTGTCGCCTGGGGCGAGTGTCGACTGACATGCAGCGCAATGCATTCCCGCGCTCTCAAGTGATTCCAAAGGCACTGTCGATCGGGCTCCCGCGCGCGGATCGCAACAAGATCGCTGATCGAACCTTGCTTAGCAACGCCTAGTAACAGGGCAGGCGCTCCATCCCCGGCGGAGAGCTGCCAAAGCGGGTGACAATCTGGACGATTCACAGTCTCTGGTGGTAGCCTCATGAATGTCGCGCGGAAAAGAGGCTGCGAATCGTGGGCTGCCAGGCTCTCGTTCCAGCCGGCAAGTTTCGCAGAGCGGCATATTTCCCGGGGAAGCCAAGGGACTCATTGAGGGGCAAACATATGGGCATGCGAGTTTATACGGGCCGGCCATTTAAGGATCTGATGAATGCGAATTACTTTCCTTTGGAGAACATGAAGAAGAGCGTCAAAAAGCTCAAAGCATCGGAAAACATCCACCTGCCGACGCTGGAATACGGCCAGTATCACCTAATTTTGACGCCGAAGAGCAAGTGGCCGCAGGGCAGCGCGAAGCACTGGCAGAAGGAGAAGGGCCGCGCCCGTCTCGACCTCACCAACCAGCCGAACACCACCCCGCTGTCCAAGGACGAACCCAAGGTCGTTCCGCTGACCCGATGCGCGCTGCTCGATGCCTGCGTCCGCAAGTGCTTCAACGCGGAGCCGCCGATTCCGATGAAGACCAACATCATCACGCACGAGCCGACCGACCGTAACGCCGACCGGCACGAGATTCGGCTGGAGTGGGAGTACGAGGGCGACAGCAAGACGCCGACGCTGCTCAATCTGACGATGGTCTGTCCGCATAAGCCGGCGAAGGCTTGAGCTTGGGCTAGATCGCAACAGCATCTTCTGATCTGAACGGCGCGGGCCGGCACTTTGCCGGCTCGCGCTTTTTGTTGCGTGGGTTAGAAGCGGGCCAAGCCAGCGCTGCGGCGGTGTGTCTCCGTACCTTCTCCCGTCACCGTAGTTTCGTAGTTCCATTGGCTTGCGCCAAATAAAAATGGCCCGCGCGAGGCAGGCCATCTTCTCATCGGAACGGGTGAAGTCCCGCCAAAGCACACGCTTCGTCAGCGAAGGCCTCCGGTGACGTGAAGCGTCTCGCCCGTGATGTAGGACGCGTCGTCCGACGCGAAGAAGGCCACCGCGGCGGCGATCTCCTCGACCTTGCCGATGCGGCCGAGCGGAGTGGCGGATTCGATCCAGTTGCGCATGTCGCCCTCGTGCAGGCCGGCGGACACGACGCCTTCGGTGGCGATCATGCCCGGATTGACGGCGTTGACGCGGATCTTGCGCGGCGCAAGCTCCTTCGACAGCACCGAGGAGATCGCATCGACCGATGCTTTCGTCGCGGTGTAGACCGCGGTGTTCGCCGGCGCGATGGTCGATACGCCGGAGCTGATGTTGATGATGCTTCCGCCCTTGGGATTGAAGTGCTGCACCGCCTCCCCCGAGATCAAGAGAAGACCGAGCACATTGAGATCGAAATGCTTGTGGAAATGCTCAGGCGTGATGGCCTCGAGCGGCGCGAACTCGTAAACGCCCGCATTGTTGACGAGGATGTCGATCGGACCGAACGCCTTCACAGTCTCCGCGACCACGCCTTTTACGTTTTTGGCATCGGCCAGGTTGCCGTGGACGGCGACGGCTTTGCCACCCTTCTCGACGATGGCGGCGACCACGCGGTCGGCAGCCTGCTTGCTGCTGCTGTAGTTGACGGCGACCGCCGCACCCTCCGCCGCGAGCCGAGTGGCGATTTCGGCACCAATGCCTTTGGATGCGCCGGTCACGAGCGCAACTTTGCCTTCGAGTCTCTTGGTCATCGCATGTCTTCCGTTGTTCGGCGGGATGCCGATATTCAATAGTTCAATACTAGTGAACTATTGAACGACTACAAGGGGCATGCTATATTTTGGGCATGGTGCAGTTCGTTCACCCATCGCGGGATGAGATTACGCTGGCCGGAGTGCTCGGAGCCCTCGCGGATCCCATGCGGCTGCGTATCGTCAAAAGCCTGGTCGCTCAGAGCGCTTGCATGTCGTGCACCGAGGCGGCGCCTTGCCCTGACATGGCGAAATCGACACTATCGAACCATTTTCGCATTCTGCGGGAGGCCGGCCTGATCCGGACGTCAAAGCAGGGTGTCCAGCACCGCAATGTCGTGCGCGAGGAGGACATCAATGCACGATTTCCAAAACTGTTAAAAATGATCCTGAGCTTTCCTGACTGAGCGCGTTCGTCTGCTCTTGGTCAAAGCTTGCGCTTCTTGTTGCGGGGTTGGAAGCGGGCCAAGCCAGCACTGCGGCGGTGTGTCTCCGCACCTTCTTCCGTCATGGGCCTGTCGTACGAAGATGGTCCGCTCCGTTTCATTGCCTGCGAGTCGCCTTGCGGCCGCAGGCTCATGGGAGGAGCGGCCGATGCCGGTTGGATTGCTCGAGGTCGAAGGCACGATCGAGGTCAGCCAGTTCTGGCCGGAGGGGCGATCGGATGCCGACACCACCAAGGTCGTGGTGAACGTCGCCCCGGACGCGATCCGTTTCCGCAAGAACGATTCATCGCCGTTCCAGCCGACCCACGTTTTCGACAACGCCAAGGTCAAGGGGCGGACCAACACGGCGCCGATCAAGAACGGCAAGCTTACCATCCGCCTCCAGGGCATCGACGCGCCCGAGCTGCACTATATGCCGTCGCCGCTGTCGCCAGCCGAAAAGAAGGGCCTCACCGACGCCAAGCGGCAGGCCTATCACGAGGTCACGCATTCCTACCGGCAATTCCTCGGCGCGACGTCGACCAAGGCGCTGCATGATTTCCTCAGCGACACAGGCGAGGCAACACTCGCCTGCCGGGTGTTCACCCACGTCGATACGCCGAACGAGGTGTTCGACACCTATGGGCGGATGGTCGGCGACATCGAGGTCACCGTTGCGAACAAAACGGTCGACATCAACCACTGGCTGGTCGAGCAGGGCTTTGCCTATCCGACGTTCTACTCCTCGATGAACGACGACGAGATCAAGGCCTTCCTCGCGTTGACCAAGACCACGCGCACCAAGAAGCTGCCGGTCTGGAAGAACCTCGCCAAAGCCATCCCCGCCTTCGACTTCGACCTGCGCGAGCCCAAGAGGAACGAGACCGACGTGCTCGCGACCGACAAGGGCCCGGTGATCCTGCCAAAACTCTTCCGCCGCCAGACCAACTGGTCGGCGCGCAAGAAGGCCAAGGTGACGAGCCAGAATTTCCAGAAGTTTCTGGGCGAAGGCTCCGGCGGCAAGCCCGATACCTGCTACGAGATCGACGATTTCCTGACCAACGGCGTGCACTCGGCAACACCAAGGAATTTTGCCGAGTTCGTCGAGGGCGGCAAGACGATCAAGTTTCAGCCGGACGGGCTGGTGTTCGGCGAAGCGCCGTCGACGCTGGTGGGGGCGGATGGGAAGGTGATTACGGGGTTCTGAGCCTGAACCAGGCCGTTGAGGCCGCCGTATCTCGAAGCTGCTGAATGGACCGAAGCAGATCGATCAGCTAGCCTGAACTATTCTATTGCTCGATCCTAGAGAGAGCGCCGAAGATATCGCTACGCAAATCCTCGTAATCCTCCAGGCCGACCGACAAGCGGATGAGCCCATCGGTGAATCCGTGCCTGGCACGTTCTTCGGGCGCGTATGTCGCGTGCGTCATGCTGGCGGGATGCTGAACCAGGGTCTCGGCGTCCCCGAGGCTGACCGCACGGGTCACCAAGGCCGTCGCATCCATGAACGCCTTGCCGGCGGCGAGCCCGCCCTTGAGTTCCATCGCGATCATGCCGCCATAGGCCTTCATTTGCCGGGTCGCGAGAGCATGCTGAGGATGGCTGGACAGGCCGGGAAAGAAAACGCGCGCGACCGCAGGATGGCTCTCGAGGTCGTGGGCCAATCGTTCGGCGGTCGCGCAATGGCGATCCATTCGCAGCGACAGGGTCTTGAGGCCCCGAAGAACAAGGAATGCATCCAGCGCGGAAATGCATGCGCCGTTCATTTCCTTGATACCGATGAAACGAAACTGGTCGACCAGCTCCTTGCGCGAGACGACGACGCCCGCCAGCAGGTCGCCGTGGCCGCCGAGATATTTCGTCGCCGAATGAACGACGATATCGGCACCGAGCGTCAGAGGTCGCTGCAGATAGGGTGTGCAGTAGGTGTTGTCGACGACGAACAACGCTCCGTGCCCGGCGGTGATTTCGGAAATGGCGGCGATGTCGACGACGCGCATGTTCGGATTGGACGGCGTTTCCGTGATGACCAGTCGCGTCTTCGGGCCGATCGCAGCCGCAACATTGCTCGCGTCAGTCATATCCACAAAGCGCGTGGTGATTCCGAATCGCCCGAGTTGATGGTGAAGCAGGGCGAAGGTGCAGCCATAAAGCGTCTTGTCGGCAATGATCTCGTCCCCGGTCCTGGCGAGCGTCCAGATGACCGCTGTCAGCGCCCCCATGCCCGATGACGTCGCAAGGCCGGCTTCACCCTCTTCCAGCGCGGCGAGACGGGTCTCCAGGACATTGGCCGTCGGGTTGCCGACGCGACCGTAGATGTATCCCTGTGCTTCGCCGGCAAAACGCGCGCTGCCGGACTCCGTTTTGTCGAAGGCGTATGTCGATGTCAGGAAGACGGGCGGGTTCAGAGCGCCGTGGTAGTCGAGAGGATCGTATCCGAAATGGATCGATCTGGTGGCGAACCCCTGTTGTTCGTTACGTCGTGACATCACAATCCTTCCCGGCTCGGAGCGCGCAATGCGGCTGCCAGCCGCCCCGCGAGCTGTCCGGCTCGCCGCGGCTGTGTCCGTCAAACAAGCGGCGATCGGCCCCCCCCTCAGCCATAATTAATCTGCCAAATTCGACATTATGCTGATATTACATCGGCATGGATAAAGATCGACCGAATGAATCATGGGATATCGCTCAGGTCCCCGACCTCGACCGAATTGACGTCGGCATTTTGCGCCTTTTGCAGAATAACGCCCGGCTCTCGGTCAAAGAGATCGCCGCCGAAATCGGCCTTGCACCCTCCACCACGCATGAGCGGGTCAGACGGATGCGTGAGACCGGCATCCTCTGGGGCACTCATGTCGAAGTGAACCCCAAGGCGCTCGGCATCGGGCTCGAAGCCCTGCTGATGATCGAGCTCTCGAAACACAACCGGGGCATCGTCGACCAGTTCTTGGACGACATTGTCAGCGTGCCCGAAGTGAGGTCAGCCTTCCTCGTCTCCGGGCGCTACGATCTGGTTGTTCATGTCGTGGTCCACGACACCCAGCACCTCAAGGATCTTGCTCTCGATCAGTTCACGATCCGGCCAGGCGTCACGCGCATCGAGACGTCGATCATTTTCGACGCCAGGCGGCGCTACGAGCTCCCCGTCTTCCGTTCGCTGAGATGATATCCTCAGACTCGAGCATACCTCGCGATGACGTCAGGACTCGCATCCTCAAAACAAAAATGGCCCGCACAATGCGGGCCATTTGCTACCAAGACCGGTCAGATTGGCTTAGCCGGTAACCGTTGCCCCGGCGTAAGACGCCGTGCCCTTCGCGCGGTTGTCGATGCTGAGAGCACCGGCGCCGAAGGCCGCGATCTGGAGCAATCCGCCCGCCATCATCACGTTCTTCAGGAAGTGAATCATCTGGTTCTGATCGGCGAAGTTGCTGTGGAACGCAACAGCGGTCGCGATCGAGAACACGGCGAGTGCAAGTCCCACAGCGCGGGCCTGGTAGCCGGCGATCAGCAGCAGGCCACCGCCGAGCTCGACGGCGACAGCCACGGCAAAAGCGAGCGGCGGAAGCGGCAGTCCGGCCGAGGCGATGAGGGCCGTGGTCCCCGCATAGGCGCCCAGCTTGCCGAGGCCGCTCATGGCAAACGGGAGGCCGATCAGAAGACGGCCGGCGAAGGGAAGATAACGGGTGTAGCTCATGATCGTGATCCTTGCTCGAATGATTGAATTTCGGCGAGCCAAGCCTTGACTTCGAAAGCCTTGACAGGCCTTGGCCTCGCCGGTCGCGAACCCTGTCGGCGTTCGCTTCCCCGCTGTTATCGGCCTGAACCGGTCTGGCGATTAGTCGGTCAATTTCAGACGGATCGTTCCATCTGGTGAACGATCGCCAGCTATCGGGGGCCCTGCCCGACGTCGTTCAGCCAATGGAACGCTCCGTCCGACCCGCGCCGGCTAATGCGGCGGATCAAGCGTCTCTATAACCGGCTCATCGAAGGAGACGGATCATGTTCGACATGTTGAAAATCAAACTGATCGCAACGCTGCGGAGCTTCCAGCACGCCTGTCTGACACCGGTGCCGCGGGACGACGACGGAGACGACGGCGACATCGCCACGCCGAAGACCTGCGTGGACGATGAGCTCTGAAGCGCGACTTGGCGCGATGCTTGGGGCGATTCTTGCCGCGGGCGTCATGGCCATGGACATCAGGCGGAGACGCCGATGCGACCGATCACCGGGATTTCCATTGGATGGCTTTCGACCCGCTTTCCGGTCGACAGCAGCGATTCGGCGTTGAAAGCCGGGAGGAATTATGATGCGGATGAATGCCCTGATCCCGCCGAACGCGGGAGGAATCGATCCGGCGGCGCCCTTCATGCGGGACTTCAACGATCTCTACTTCTTCGCGGCTGTGGTCAAGCACGAGGGGTTTTCGGCAGCGGCCCGCGCACTCGGCTTGCCGAAGTCCAGGATCAGCCGCCACGTCGCGCTCCTGGAGGAGCAGTTGGGCGTTCGCCTGATCGAGCGCTCGACGCGCCGCCTGAGCATCACGGCGGTCGGGCGGGACGTTTATCGGTACGCGCAAACCGTGGTCGACGCCGCAGACGCCGTCGATGAAGTCGCCTTGCGGATGAAATCCGAACCTCAGGGCCTCGTCCGCATCGGTTGCCCCGTCGGCGTCCAGAGGGCGCTTGCGCCACGACTGCCCGAGCTTTTCACGAAATATCCGCGCCTCAGGACCCAGTTCCTCATCACCAACCGGCCCATCAACCTGATCGAAGAGCAGGTCGACGTCGCCATTCGCATCCGGGAAAGCCTCGATACCGACAGCGAGATGCAAATGCGCAAGATCGGGATCAGCCGGAGGATCCTGGTCGCGAACGCCGCCCTCCTCAGCGAACATGGAGCGCCCAAAGAGGCGACCGACCTTTCGCGGCTGCCGCTGCTCGATGCAACGGAAATGCCCGGCCCGCGCACATGGGAGCTTTCAGGCCCCCGCGGGCAAAAGGCCTCGATCGCGGTCGAGCCGAAAGTCTCGGCCGGTGACTTTGCCATTCTCATCCAGGCAGCCCAAGCCGGGATCGGCGTGGCCCTGCTGCCCGAAATTCAATGTCAGGATGCGCTCCGCGATGGACTGCTGGTCCGCATTCTGCCGGACTGGAGCGCCAAGGACGGCATCATCCATCTGGTGTTTCCGTCCCGGCGCGGCATGCTGCCCGGCGTTCGCGCCACGATCGATTTTCTCGCTACCGCGCTGAAGGCTCAGGTCTGAAGGCCAGGTTTGAAGGCTCAAGGCTGGCGCGCCGTCATGAATCAGCCGCGGGCCTCGCGTCCTCAAGTTGCAGGACGCGCGACTCCACGAGCGTCACGGAGCCTCCAAGAAGACAACCGACAGGCCTCTCGCCGGCAAAGCCGAAGCGCACGCGGATTTCGGACAAGGCATCCATGGCCCGCCCCTGCATGACGGTGATCCGCTCGCTATTGCGGTCGACAAGGCCGTTCCTGAGCAGCCCGAACGCCAGCGCCGCGGCGGCGATGCCGGTGGCAGCATCTTCCGGGTAGCCCGACGATTTCGGAAACTGCCGCGCCTCGAAACGCCGTTCGCCCTGGTGGTCGATGGCGTAAGGATAAAGTCCCGTGGATCCGATCCGTCCACAGCACGCCTCGATCGGTGACGGATCCGGCACTAGCGCGTTGAGCTCGCGCACGCCCTTCATCGGGATGAGCGTCTTCACGCGCGAGGTGACGGCGTTCTGGATGGGCAGGTCGAGCAGATCGCGGCGCGATAGCTTGAGCGTCG
Organism: Bradyrhizobium rifense; assembly: GCF_008123425.1. Classification (GTDB taxonomy): domain Bacteria; phylum Pseudomonadota; class Alphaproteobacteria; order Rhizobiales; family Xanthobacteraceae; genus Bradyrhizobium; species Bradyrhizobium rifense. The sequence goes on along the minus strand of NZ_VSSS01000012.1, from coordinate 28,096 downwards.
ACAGAATATCCTCCTCATCGGCGCGCGAGAGATCAACGACCTTTCCGACCGGCTGGCTGATCTCGACGGACGGATCGCCCGAGCCCGCACGATCGACATAGCCCGTCACCGATCCACTGCGCGTCTCGATGCGGACCTGTTCAGCGGGCAAGCGCCCCTTGGTCGCGAGGACCCAGAGCGCGCCGATCGTCGCGTGACCGCACATCTCCATCTCGTGTCGCGGAACCCAGAACCGGAAGGAATAGTCAGAGTCGAGTCCCGGTGACGGCAGGACGAAGCCCGACTCATGCCCAAAATGCTGAGCCACCGACTGCATCGCCGCGGCAGGAAGGTTCGATGCATCGATGACAATTGGACAGGGGTTGCCGCCCCGCCCCATGTGAGTGAACACGTTGACAAGCTCGACCTCGGTCATCGGATAGCGGCCCCAAAACAAAAATGGCCCGCTTCAAGCGGGCCACTTTCGTACCGGAACCGGCCCTACGGCGCAAATTGTGCCTTTTTCGACAGGAGCCAGGAGAAGTCGGCCGACAACTGGCCTGCCGTCTTCTTGGCTCCCGTCTGCGGATCGTAAGCGGTCACGATGCCAGCCGAAGAATGGCACCCCATGCAGCTTTCGGTTGCCATGATCTGTGTCGAGATTCCAGGCTTGGCGGCGCCACCGTTGTTGAGCGGCGTCGTCCAGATCGGCGGATCCGGCGTATAGGCCGCAATCGCGCCGCCCGGGGGCACCGACGGATAGTCCGGCGGGCAAGTCACGGTGCTCGGAACATTTTCTTCCTGATTGCAGGCCGGCTGGTTGCCGGACTGGAAGTAGGTCTCCATCGTGATGTTCGTCAGAAAGACCGGGGTCGGCTGACCACCCGGCTTGTTGCTCACGGCCTGGCTCAGTCCGCTATTCCAGGCGGAGGGCTTGGATGACGGCGCGGTCGGCCATTGCGTGTCGACCAGCTGGTAATATTGCCAAACCGATCCGAGCTTCGCGAGCACGGCCTGCGCCTCGCGATTCAATGCCACCTTGTCGGCAGGAATCGGAATCGTGCGCGAGGCCTGCACCGGCGTCCGCGGATACAGCCGCGTGTTCGGGTCCGTCTGCGGCTGAACATTGACGGTGCAGAGCGGGCAGCCGGGATCGAAGAAGGAAGGATGCAGATTGGGATGCGCCACCTGGTCGACGTCGAGATTGTCGATTTGTTCGAAGGTGGCCCAGATCCATTGCGGCGAGGTCTCGCTCTTGTGACCGATGTGCATGCCGACGAGCCCAACCTCAACCGTCTTCTTGACCGGCTTGCCGTCATCGCCCTGATCGATGATCTCGGCGCGCTGGGTGAAGAAGCGGCTCGGATCGTCCTTGTGGTCGCCGGTGCCGCCGATCACCTTCCAGGCGAGCTTCAGTTCGAACGAGCCGCTCCAGTTCTGCTGCGGATGGCCGGTCGGCATGTCGACCTTGCCGCCGCTCGTCGAAAACGCCACCTGACCGTTGATGTTGTAGAGCTTGTTGTCGCAGAGGTAATTGACCTCGTTCGGATCTATCATGATCTCGTAGAACACGAAGTTTCCGTTCTGGTCGATCAAGGGCCCGGTGAAGGCCTGCTGAATGTCGCCGCCAAGCTTGGACACGTTGAGCTCGCCGACCGCCGAGATGACGCCGAGGAAGCGCGTCGAGCGCGAGGCGACGCTGGCCTCGTTCGGGCCCCGGAACGCCGGCAGGCCCGCGCTCACGGGTGCGGCGAGATTTCGCGACAGCACGAACTGCCGCTGTTGCGGCGGCTTGCCGCAGGATTCCGGGACGGCGCCCTTGGCTTGGAAGATCGAGCTCGAATCGTGCCACAGGGTCCAGTGCGGCGGCCCGAATCCGGTGTCTTCGATGCGCGGTGCGGACTGTCCCTGGTCGTTCGTCGGCCAGTTGAGCGCGAGGAACATCTGCCAGGCATTGAGGTCGAACTCACGCTGCACCTTGGAAAATTCCTGGGCCCGCTCTAACCGCTGCTTCAATGCGATGTCGACATCGCCGGGCATGTCCGGCGTCAGTGCAGGTGCGAAACCGGGAAACGACGCAAGATAGGGCGGCGTCGCCTGTGCGTGCGCGACTGCCGGTAACGCGAGCGTTGCGGCCGCAGCGATGGCCGTCGTGACGTTGAAAACAGATGTGAGAAATTTTTTGGAGAAGCAAATCATCGCAGTGTCCTTCCTCGGCGCACCGCCAGGTGTTCGTTGACTGCAGGCGGAATACGCGCTACCTTAAATTGCATATTTGAAAAAGCAATGACCAAGGCGTGAACGCGTTCGGTGTTCGTCAGCCTGGAGTGTTATTGAATCAATTCGACAACAGGAGGTGCCCTTGACGCGCGCTTTCCCGGCTGTCGGTCACAGATATTTGGTGGATCTCGTTGCCTTCCAGGTCGAGCTGGAATTCACCTCCGACACTTCGCTGACCTGAATGCGATGAGTGCGTGCAATTGAGACGGCGCTGCGTGTCGTGCGCGAGAAGCAAGCGGCCGCGACGTCTCGCCAGGAGAACAAGGCATGCCGGATTTGAGCGAAGCCACGCCGCCCTCGCGCTACGACCGGTTTCGGGCCATCATGGAAGCCGCTGCCAGCGCTTCGACGGCAAGCTACATGTCGCACCCGCGCTTCTGGAATTTGCCGCTGCCGGAACTGAGAGCTTTCGAGCTCTATGGCGTCCCGATGATGCGCGGCGGGGACGGTCACTTGCCGGCAGCCAAGCCATCATCTTGCTGTCATGGTGGCTGCGACGAGCACTCAGCCGCAGCCTCGCCCGGCAATGGCGACGACGCGGGGCTCATCAAGGGCCTGCGTGGCCAATATCCGTTCGACGGCACGCAGTTTCCGCCGCTTCCCTGGGGCGGCAAACGCGTCGGCGAAGCCGACATTGCGTTCATCGCGCAGTGGATCACCGACGGCTGTCCGGGATCGGAAGAGGACAAGCACCATGTCGGCGCTGCACAGGCCAGCGCCCTCACGCGCGCTCTGGTGACGGGGGACGCGCCGCACGCCTTGTTCACGGGGCCGACCAACCAGCTCGCGGAGGATTCCGGCGGCGTGCGCGCGCGCAAGAACGTGACCTATCTGTCCGACGAGGAGTTGCGCCGCTTGCGTGCCGCGATCGCGCAAATGAAGTCCCTCGATGCCTATCCGCAGGACGAGCGCAGCTTCGCCTATTGGGCCCGCATCCACGCCAACCAATGCCAGCACGGCTGGGAGCAGTTTCTGACCTGGCACCGGGCCTATCTGTACGGCTTCGAAAAGCAGCTCCAGGACATCGATCCGACCGTGACACTGCCCTACTGGGATTGGGCGGCCGACAGCGAGAACGTCAAGGCGTCGCTCGCGGACATGGGCAAGGTCGCAAACGACAACGGCTGCGTGCCCCTCGCCTACCGGTGCTGGATCGACGAGGACGGGCTGCGCAAGCTGACCGACGGCGGCAAGGTGTCGGCTGAAGTGCTCGCCGGTCTGCGCGGCACCATCGGAAAAAACTTCAATTCCGGCGCGCGGCTGTTCGCCGCCGCCCATATCAGCTATGGCGCGGCCCCGGAGAGTGACGCGGCGATCAAGTCGGTCCTCGCCGACATCAATCCGCTCTGGGACTGGAAGCGATGGCCCGGCGGCAATGCGGACCTGATCTTTGAAGCCTACCCGACGCCCGACGACGTCGAGCGCATTCTCAACATCGAAAGCTTTTTCGATTTCGCCAGCGGCAGCCGCGGCAACCAGTTCTTCGGCGCGCTCGAGACCGTCCACAATCTGATTCACAATTTCTCGGGCGGCAAGAACCCGTTCTCCGACACCGTGAAGGGCGAACAGCCGTTTGGCGACATGCAGGATCCCGGCACCACCGCGTTCGATCCGATCTTCTGGGGCCATCACAGCAATTGCGACCGGCTGTGGGCGGAATGGCAGCGTCGCAACCCCAGCGGCGGCCCCGACGATCCCGGCGACGTCCTGCCGCCGTGGAATTTCACCGTGGCCGATACCGCCAGCATTTCGCGGCTCGGATACGAATACATGATGGCGGCGAACATGTTCGTGACCAACAGCGCCGTGCCGATCCAGCGCTTCCAGTCCGCCGCGGCTCCCGTCCATCCCAAGGTGGTTGCCGACCACAGCCACGCGGAGATCCGCCTGCACGCGGTTCAATACGTCACGCGCCCCGGTTTTCACATCCGCGCCTTTCTCAACACTCCGGGCGCGACCGTCGAGACACCGACGCGCGGCAATCCCAACTATGTCGGGCTGGTCAGCATGTTCACCGGTGTCTGCGTCGGAGGCCCCGGCCATTGCGACGTCCCGGAACCGCGGACCGCGCGCTTCGATCTGCGGCCGCGTCCGCACAAGACACCGGGCAATTTCAGGATCGATGCCACTGAGGCGGTGAAGCGGCTCAGGGCGCAGGGCGCGACCTCGTTCAGTGTCAACCTCGTCGTCCTCAACACCGACGGAACACCGGCGGCGGACGCACTGAAGATCGACGGCGTTTCACTCAACTTCTTCGATCGGTTCTCGATAACGAGACAATAGGTCCGTCATGGCAACAATTTTTCGCATTCATCCCGCGATCGGCATCGCGCGGCTCGGCAACTCGCCGGACAAGTTCTGCATCTCCCCGGACACGGGCGGACATTTGCCGATCAAATGCGACGATCGCGGCAACCCCGTGCTGGACAAGAACGGCGAAGAAGAGAGCGTCAAATATTTCATTGACGACAAGGGCCGGATCCTGCGCCAGGCGGCGCGCTTTCGCGTCTTCGTCTACGACGACAAATCGCCGGAGGGGCGTGAGGCCGCCATCGGCGATCAGGTCAACATCGTCAATCGCAGGAACGGCCAGCTGCTGACGTTGCGGATCGACGACATCCAGTGGACGGCTTATCTCGCCAACAAAAAGGCGAGCTGGTACGCGTTCGCGGAGACCGATGGCGAGCACGGCTATACGTCCGACCATCCGCTTCGCAACGCCGACATCACCAATGACGAGGAGCGCCAGCGCCTTATCATCGACCCCGGACCGCGAACCGTGAGCTTCACGGGAACGCAGCAGGCCGTCTTCGACAAGAACAATCCCGGGCCGACCAGCTTCCCTCCCGAACTCGTGCCGAACTCGATTTCCGAGCTGGGGGAGCTGCGATGCACCCAGATGGCGAACAAGAACCGGCTTCTGGTGCTCGGCGGCTTCGGCAATTCAGGTTCGATGCTCGAGGGGTTTGGCAATCCGAAGATCGAGGAATACGCCAACAATGACGGCTGGTTCGACGACATATCCGACGGACCGGTCAATGCGCGCTTCATCGGCACCGTGGTCGCAATCGACGACCGTCCTGTCACACCGCCGGGCAGGCCCGTTCTCGCGCCGGCTGCGATCGATCCGGCCTGGGTCGTCGTCGGTTACCCCCGGTATGTGCCACAGGCCGTCGATGTCGTTACCATGGACGATCTGGTGTTCGACATCGCCGTTCGACAATTCGGCTACGTGCCCTATCTCTACGGCATTCCGCCGTACACGGGATCGACCGTGGTCCCGCAGGACGAGGCTGGCTTGCGGCTTTGGCGCGCGCAGGCGAAATGGAACACCGACTTTCGCCCGTATTTCCGCCGCGACATCCTGCCGATCCTGTTGCGCCCACTCGATGCGCAGAATTTCATGGACGCCGATGCGCTGACCGGTGGAAACCCGCACAACACGGCGCCGGGCGGCAATTTTGATTTCTCCGATCTGTCCGTACCGCCATTTCCGGGCGAGCCGGAGGCGGATCGCCGCCGCCGCCGTGACATGCGCCATCTGCTCTATGGCGTGCTGCGCAAACCCGGGCAGGAAAACGAACTGCTGGCGCCACCTGGTCCGGACCTCCCGAGCGGCAAGTTGTTCGCGATGCCGCTTCTGTGCGGGGACAATGCGCTCTCGAACACGGCGCCTTCGAAATTCCTGCGCCTGACCGACACCATGCTGTTCCTGCTCAAGCAATGGGCCGACGGGCTCTTCATCGATGAGAAGACCGAAGGAATCACACCCGGGCCAATGCATCCGGGACCGGGCGCAGCGCTTGATCGCGGCGCGCTGGCTGCAGCGCTTGGGGGGGCATTCTGTCCGGGCGCAGAGGCGGGCTGGATCATGCGCAATCCCGCGATCTATTCCGCCGCTTACCGGATCAAGCCGGCGCCGCCGTCGCAGGGCGAGCTCTCGCAACCAGGCGCAGCCGACCTCAAGGACGGGTTGGAGCCGGGCGACATCACCAAATACAGCGCGCTGCCGTGGCAATCCGATTTCAACGAATGCACCAACCAGCCGATCGACATCACCTATCGCGACTGGAACAACATCGAGCCGGACAGCGTCGGTGATCCCGTCGCGCAGGCCTATCAACTGACCTATTGGTGGCCGGTGCATCGCCCCTTCATTTTCAACGGGCTGCCGTGGTCGCCGACGGCTCAGAACAATGCCGGCGATCTCGCCATGACCACGGCGTGGGCGTCGCTGCGCTTTATCGTCAAGAGCGACGGACAATACGGGTTTGCACCCACTCCGCCGGATCAACCCAAATCGTAAGGCGACGCAAACATGTCGTCTTACGATGTGGCCATCCTCGGGGGAGGCCCTGCCGGAACGGCGCTGGCGCTTGAGCTGAGGCGTAACGAGCCTGATCTGAAAATCCTGATCGCCGAGGCCGACATCGCGACGGACTGGCGGATCGGGGAAACGCTCGCGCCGGGCGCCGCGCAACTCCTGAACGGACTGGGCTGCTGGGACGACGTCATGCGCGATGGACTGATCGAGGGCGTCCGGTCCGAGGCCGCGTGGGGAAGCGACCGCCTTCATGCGCACGACTTTATCTTTTCGACGCGCGGCAGTGCCTGGCACCTCGACCGCGTCCGCTTCGATGAGACTTTGCGAGCCGCAGCTGAGGCTGGAGGCGTAGAGATCTGGCGCGGCGCGCGCTTCCTGTCCGCAGTTGCGGAATCCGAAACATGGCAGCTTTCGCTCGACCGCCAAGGGCGGCGCGTCGACGTCGAAGCGCGCTTCGTCGCGGATGCCACGGGACGATCGGCGCGGTTTGCGACGAGCCAGGGCAGTCGCAGATGTTTTGCCGATCGCCTGGTCGGCGTCGCCGCCGCCGTCCACCTTCGCGAGGATGCCGCCGCGGATCACGCGACGCTGGTCGAGGCCTGCGAGCACGGATGGTGGTACTCGACCGTGCTGCCGGGCAACCGGCTGGTGCTGGCATGGATGAGCGACAGCGACATCGTCCATCACAATTCCAGCGCCCGGCTTGGACCCTGGCTCGCACAATTGCGCGCGGCACCACTGACGGCGGCACGCGCTGACATGGCGGAGACCGCGGAGCGCGTGTTCACCTGGCCCGCACGCTCGCATTGCCTCGATCAACCCTGCGGCCGGAGCTGGGTTGCGGTGGGAGACGCGGTCTCGAGCTGGGATCCACTGTCATCGGCCGGCATCATGAAAGCGTTGCGCACCGGCAAGCTCGGCGCGTTCGTCCTGCTCGATGCGATCCGCGGCGTCGAAGGCGCCGGCGCGAAATACCGCCGGCTGATCGAAGCCGAGTACCGTCGCTATCGGCGAGACAGGCGCGCCGTCTATCGCATGGAGCGGCGCTGGAGCGGATCGGCATTCTGGCAGCGCCGGCACGCGGCCGAGCCGTTCGATCGCGAACCGGCCATGCATTCAGCAGGAGAACCGTAGGATGGCAGGCAACAAGGTCTTCCCCCGCACTCAGCGGATCGGAATCGTCGTGTTCGACGGATTCGAGCCGATCGATGTCTGGGGATTCGTCGAGGCGTTCTCGATTTCGCGCTTCCTCGGCACGTCCTATGACGCGCCACCCGCCTATCCCTTCGAGATCAAGCTGATCAGCCGCGATGGCAAAAACGTCAAGAGCAGCAACGGACCTTCGGTCGCGCCCGACTGGGATTTTGCGCGCGCGCTCAAGGAGCCGCTCGATCTGCTGATGATACCGGGCGGCGAAGGCACGCGGCCGCTGCTCGATGAAAAGAAGCATCCGAAAGAGGTCAAGGCGCTGCTGGCGTGGGTCCATGAGATGGATGCCAGGATCTCCACCATGACGTCGGTCTGCACAGGTGCCGCGGTCCTGGCACGCGCCGGGCTTCTCGATGGCCGGCCTGCCGCGACCAACCATTCCGCCTTCAGCTGGGTGGCGGGGTACGGTCCCAAGGTGCTGTGGGACAGCGTGTCGCGCTGGGTCGACGCCGGAAAATATGTCACCAGCGCGGGCGTGTCTGCCGGGACCGACATGGGCTTCTATCTCGTCTCACGGCTTGCCGGCCGAGCAGTCGCCGAGAATGCCGCCACGGCCGCAGAATATGACTGGCACCGTGATCCGCAGGCGCCGATCTTCTACCCGCAGCAGGCAGCGACGTAAGACCGAAGGCGTCGACGCCCTTATCCCAAAACAAAAATGGCCCGCGCGATGCGGGCCATTTTCGTATCGGAACCGGTGAAGTCCGAATTTGGTTGCGGGGAGGCGCAACCACCGATACCGACACTCGCTGATGGTTCAGATCTAGCCGGGTCACGCACCACCAAGCGATCGATAAAGCTCCGCTCTTGGTTCGATCCATCAGGGGCCGAGGACGATTCCCGGCCTGTCTTTTATGTCGCTATCCCGGTTCCACCGGCCTCTCTCCTCGAACAACGTCTTCGGCGAACGCTTGTGACGGATGACGTATGTCGCCACGCCGGTTTTGTGGGCGTACGTACATGATGACGGCTTCCGGAAACTCTGCCTTCACCTTCAGCGCGGCGGCGAGCGCGTCCTGTGCGTCCAAGACGACATGGTCAGCTTTTCCTTTTAGCTTGAGCCCAACGGTAAATTGCATCCACAAACCTCGACGCCTTACGCCGTCCTTGCGAACTTCTTCCGGCCGGCGCAGTCCCCGAGCCGACGAGAGCCATTTCCATTCCGATAGAATCGGAACGGAAGCTCTAGATTTCTGCTTTGACGCGTTCTCTTGACGCGAACCGGTATCCACTTCGCTGGAAAACGCTCTAGCCCAGCGAGTTGATGATTTCCCGATAGGCGGCTTCGGGAAACGCCTTCAGCGTGCGCGTCCTGATGTTTCCAAGCATGCCCAGTTGCAGGTTGAAACGTGCTGCCACCGCATCGTCCGGAGCTTCGTAGATGGCGACCATGTCATAGTCGCCCATGGTCAGGTAGAAAGATTTGAACTCGCCGTCCATCTCCTTGAGAGCTTTCTTCGCAGCGTCCAGACGGCGTGGCGAGTCCTTCGCCTTCAGGATGCCCTGCTCGGTCCAATTCGCAAGCATGACGTAGGTGGTCATGGCCGTCCTCCTCCTGGTACGAAGCAATGGTAGCTAGGCCGTTGGGGCGAAAAACAAGACCCGGAGCAGATGCGTGTAGTCGGCTTCGAACGCCATGATCGCCACGAATACCAACACCAGCACCGGCGGCAGCAGGATCGCATAGGCCAAAGCCAGCCGCTCCCAGGCCATGTGCATGAAGACCGCAACGATCAGGCCAGCCTTCAACACCATGAACAGCAGGATCAGCGACCATCGGAGATGGCCATGGAGGCCAAAATAGTCGACGAGATAGGAGCAGGTGCTGAGCACGAACAGCCATCCCCAGACCACGAGATAAAGCTTGATCGGGTGCTGCTGGCCCTTTGTGTGCGTGGTTCCTGATGCGAGTGCGTCATGCACGTCAGCTTGCAGCGAGGGTTGCTGCGCTTCCAGATGTACCGCGACGTTTGTCATGCTGCGACCTCACCAGAGATAAAAGAGCGCAAAGATGAACACCCACACGAGATCAACGAAGTGCCAGTACAGGCCGGTGATTTCGACGATCTCGTAATGCCCCTTCCGGCTCGTGAAAAAGCCACGCCTTCCGACATCGAAGTCCCCGCGCCAAACCTTTCGCGCAATGGCGATCAGGAAGATCACGCCGATCGTTACGTGGGTGCCGTGGAAGCCGGTGATCATGAAAAAGCTCGATCCAAACTGCTCCGCACCCCACGGATTGCCCCAGGGCCGCACGCCCTCCCTGATCAGCTTGGTCCATTCGAACGCCTGCATCCCGACGAAGGTTGCGCCGAATGCCGCTGTTGCCAGCATCAAGGCTGCCGTTTTGGCGCGATCACGGCGGTAACCGAAATTGACCGCCATCGCCATCGTCCCGCTGCTGCTGATCAGGATGAAGGTCATGATAGCGATCAGGATGAGCGGGATTTTCTTGTCTCCGATCGTGAGGGCGAAGACCTCGCTCGGGTTGGGCCACGGCACGGTCGTGGTCATTCGCGTCGTCATGTATGACAGCAGAAAACAGCTGAAGATGAAGGTGTCGCTGAGGAGGAAGATCCACATCATGGCCTTCCCCCAGGAGACGTTCTTGAAGGCGCGCTGATCCGAGGACCAATCGGCGGCGATACCTCGCCACCCTGCAGGGCGCGCCGGGGCTTCTATGTTGTTTATCAGCGCCGTTTCTGCCATCTGGTCCTTGCCTCCCTAGCTCAGCAACTGGCTACAGATGTCGACGAAATTGTCTGTCCAGCCCGTCAGCAGGCCGAGCAGGACCAGCCAGACCAACAGCAGGAAGTGCCAGTAGATAGTGCAGAGTTCCACACTCAGGCGAATTTGGCTCGCCTCGGCGCTACGCAATACCTTGGCCGTCGTTCTGCCGAGGCCCACCAGGCCGCCCATCAGATGTAGCCCGTGCACCGCGGTGATCAGGTAGAAGAACGAATTGGCTGGATTGGACGCGAGGAAATACCCCGCGGCGTTCAGCTGTTGCCACGCCAGGAGCTGCCCAGCCAGGAACATAAAGGCGGACACTCCCCCTGCGAGCAGGCCGACGAGTGCAACGTCCATGTCGTTTCGGCGCGCGGCCATCTGTGCCCATTGCAGCGCGATGCTGCTCATGACCAAGACGCCCGTGTTGAACCACAGCAGCGCTGGCACGGGCAGCGTGCGCCAGTCCACCATGTTCATGCGCATGGAGTAAGCGCTGATGAAGAGTGCAAACAGCGAACCGACGACCGCAAGAAACACGCCCAATCCGATCTTCGCCGGAGGCAGCGACGAAGTGCGCTCCTCGCGAAGATCGACCATCACGCCTTCCTCCAGCCATGGCTTGGCTGCCAGCCGCTGTTGCGAGAGCCACCATCCCGCAATTGCAGCTATTCCAGCCATGAACAGGATGATGGCGCTCACGGGTGGGCCCCCTGCGCCAGCACTCCAGCCGGCGGTTCATTTTGCGGCACGAAATCCCCGGCGGCGCCTGGAACGCTGTAATCGTAGGCCCAACGATAGACGATCGGGAGTTCCTTGCCCCAGTTGCCGTGCCCTGGCGGAGTTTCTGGCGTTTGCCATTCCAGCGACGCGGCGCCCCAGGGATTGCCGCCGGCCTCTCTTCCTTTGAACAGGCTCCAGATCAGATTGAACAGAAACACGAGCTGGGCGAAGCCGACGATCAGGGCCGCCACGCTCATGAACGCATTGAGGTCATGGGCGGATGCCGGAACGAAGGCCGTTTCGCCGATGTCATGATAGCGGCGGGGCATGCCCAACAGGCCCAGATAGTGCATGGGGAAGAAGATCGCATAGGCCCCGAGGAACGAGACCCAGAAGTGGAATCTTCCGAGCGCCTCATTGAGCATTCGTCCAGTGACTTTCGGATACCAATGATAGATTCCGCCGAACACGGCCATGATCGGCGCAATACCCATCACCATGTGAAAATGGGCGACAACGAACATCGTGTCCGACAACGGAACGTCTACGACCACGTTGCCGAGAAACAGGCCGGTCAGGCCGCCGTTGACGAAAGTGACGATGAAGGCCAGCGCGAACAGCATCGGGATGGTGAGATGAATGTCGCCGCGCCAAAGCGTCAGCACCCAATTGTAAACCTTGATCGCAGTCGGGATGGCGATGATGAGCGTCGTGGTTGCGAAGAAGAACCCGAAATAGGGGTGCATGCCGCTCACATACATGTGGTGCGCCCATACGACGAAGCTGAGCGCGCCAATTCCCACGATCGCCCAGACCATCATGCGATAGCCGAAGATGTTCTTCCGCGCGTGGACGCTGATCAGATCGGAGATGATGCCGAAGGCCGGCAACGCCACGATGTAGACCTCGGGATGACCGAAGAACCAGAACAGGTGCTGGAACAGGATCGGGCTGCCACCGCCATATTTCGTCAGCGTGCCCATCTCGACCAGCGTGGGCATGAAAAAGCTGGTTCCCAGCAGGCGGTCGAGCAGCAGCATCACCGAGGCGACGAACAGCGCCGGGAACGCCAGCAGCGCCATGACGGTGGCCGTGAAGATGCCCCACACCGTCAAGGGCAGACGCATCAACGTCATGCCGCGCGTGCGCGCCTGCAGCACCGTCACCACGTAATTCAGCCCACCCATGGTGAAGCCGATGATGAACAGGATCAGGGAGGCCAGCATGAGGACAATGCCCCAATCCTGCCCGGGAGTACCGGAGAGAATCGCCTGCGGCGGGTAGAGCGTCCAGCCGGCACCGGTGGGCCCGCCGGGCACGAAAAAGGTCGAGGCCAGCACCACGACCGCGAGCAGGTAGATCCAGTAACTCAGCATGTTCACATAGGGGAACACCATGTCCCGGGCGCCGACCATCAGCGGGATCAGGTAATTGCCGAAACCTCCCAGAAACAGCGCGGTGAGAAGATAGATCACCATGATCATGCCGTGCATGGTGATAAACTGGAGATACTGGTTCGGATCGATGAAGGAAAACGTGCCAGGGAATCCGAGTTGCAGCCGCATCAGCCATGACAGCACCAGCGCAACCATTCCAATGGACATCGCCGTGATCGAGTACTGGATGGCGATGACCTTGGCGTCCTGCGAAAAGACGTACCTCGTCCACCAGCTTCTCGGATGATAGAGCTCGACCTCGCCCACTTCGGCGGGCGGGACGCCTGCGACGGTGTCAAACGGGACATCGACCATCGGAATACCCTCCTTGGTCTCTCTCTCTTCAGCGAAGAGTTCGCCCTCTGCTATGCGGCGCTCCTCGCCGATATTTTCATTCGCTCTCTCTCGTGTAAGTCGCTTTCGCGACATCCCGCTGCCCGGAAAGCTCGGCGAACGTGCGCTGCTTCTCCAGCCACGCGTGATAGTCTTTCTCTTCTTCTACGACGACCTTGCTCCGCATCTGCGCGTGCGCGGCACCGCAGAGTTCCGCGCAGAGAACCTCGAATGTTCCGGTGCGGGTGGGCGTGAACCAGTAATATGTGACCGAGCCCGGTATCATATCCATCTTCGCCCGAAACTCCGGCACATAGAAATCATGCAGGACGTCAATCGAGCGGAGCAACACCTTCACCGGTTTCCCAAGCGGCAGGTGCAAGTCGTCATTTTGAATGACGACATCGTCTTGTCCGGCGGGATCGTCGGGATTCAACCCCATGGGATTTTCGGCACTGACATTGCGGGCATCGGAAGTCCCGAGCCGGCCGTCCTTTCCGGGAAGCCGATAGCTCCATTGCCATTGCTGTCCCATGACCTCGACCTCGGTCGCGCCGGCCGGAACTGTGACGAACTGGTGCCAGACAATCAGGCCAGGTGCCAGCATGGCGGCGACGCCGATTGCAGTCCCGACGCTGAGCCACCATTCGAGCTTCTTGTTTTCGGGATTGTAGACTGCGCGCCTGCCCTCCGTATGTCGAAAGCGGAGGACGCAATAGGCCATGAATGCGACGACCGCGAAGAAAACCGCGCCGGTGATCCAGAATGTCAGGGTGATGGTGTCGTCGATATAGCGCCAGTTTGAGGCGAGCGGGGTCCACCACCACGGGCTGAAGATGTGAAACAGCACCGAGGCCACTGCAACCAAAATCAGTATGATCGCTACAGCCATCCCTTATGCATCCTTGCCACTAGAGGCTGCGGATACGCGCTAAAGGGCGGAGCTCACGTCTGTCGCGATGGCGAATTTCATCTTCGCCATCATCGTGCCTCTTGTCTCGCCCATCGACCGGTCGCGACGTAGAAGGTTGACACGAACTGCACGTCACGACCGCTCATCTCACAGGAGCTGGGGCCGTTCAGTGTTTTCAAGATGGTCCCCGTCGAGCCCGGCGTCAATAGAGGAGTATGCCCGCCTTGGTCCAGCGGGTACTGGCCCGAATGCAATGCAAGCCGGAGAACAGCCGTCGGCACCGCCATTCGATGATGCGATGCAACAGATCGATTTGTGCGGATGCACAATTCGCCCAATCGCGAGCGCCATCTTGCTTCTGTCGCATATCGCACTAATTTCACTGTACCGGTCGCGACAGGTGTCGTCCGGCAAAGCTCCTTCTCGTTGAACCTGATTTGCCGGGCCCGATCGCGATTTTCGCGCACGAGACGGATGCGCGCGTGTGGGTGCGCTCCGTTCCCCTGCGATCACAGGCAAGGAGACCGGAGCCATGGCCACGGTATTCGCAAGACCCAAACTGCAAGTGTTCGGCGTCTCTACCCCCTTTGTCGTTCGCAAGATCAGCCTTTCCGACTTGGGCAACGCGTTGCGCCTGGGCTGGGAAGACTTCAAGGCCGTCCCGACTCACGCCGTCGTCCTGTGCGTGATCTATCCCGTCCTCGGACTTGTCCTGTTCAGACTGGTGGTTGGCTATTCGGTGCTGCCGCTGCTGTTTCCGCTGGCCGCCGGCTTTACGCTGATTGGTCCTTTTGCCGCGCTCGGTCTCTACGAGCTCAGTCGCCGCCGCGAGCGCGGAGAGGAAGCCGCAGCTTGGGATGCAGTGCAGGTGCTGCGCGCGCCATCTTTCGGCGCCATGCTCGAACTCGGCATCCTCCTGCTCGTTCTGTTCGGGGTCTGGATCGGCGCCGCGAACGCGATCTACGTCGCAACCTTCGGCCACGCTCCGGCTGCAACCATCCCTGACTTCGCAACGCGTGTCTTGACGACGCCGGAAGGATGGTCGCTCATCATCGTCGGCTGCGGCGTCGGCTTCCTGTTCGCCGTCGTGGCGCTGTGCGTCAGTGTCGTGTCGTTTCCGTTGATGCTCGACCGGCATGCGACTGCGATCGACGCAATCCGGACGTCGCTGCGGGCCGTGAGGGAAAATCCAGTTCCGATGGCGGCATGGGGTCTGGTTGTCGCGGCACTGCTGGCGATCGGCTCGCTACCGTTCTTCGTCGGTCTCGCCGTCGTTCTGCCGGTGCTCGGTCATGCCACCTGGCATCTTTATCGGAAGGTGGTCGAGCCTGATCCGAATCCGCCGGAAGAACAACCTCGCCCATCGATAGGTCACCGCTATGCGGCGGATTTCCCGGCCTCACTCTTCCCATGGAGCCGCGAACGCTAGCCAGAGCAGCAACGAACGGTCGCACCATCACCGTGTTCGGCGGAACCGGCTTCCTCGGCAACCGCATTGTTTGCCATCTGCGCAATCACGAATTTCCCGTCCGGATCGCGTCACGGCATCCGGACGTGCAACTTCAATCCGTAGCAGCCAACATTCACGACGAGCGATCCGTCGCGAATGCGCTGGTCGGCGCCTACGGCGCCGTCAACGCGGTCAGCCTTTATCGCGAGCGCGGAGGGGAGACTTTTCACTCCGTTCACGTCGAGGCGGCTCCACTTGTAGCAGCCCAGGCCCGTCGGGCTGGAGTCGAACGACTTGTTCACGTTTCGGGGATCGGTGCCGACGCCGCCTCGCCATCCCACTACATCCGAAAGCGCGGCGAAGGTGAACGGGCGGTCCTTGCTGAATTCCCCGATGCAATGATCGTCCGCCCGGCTGTGATGTTCGGACCGGACGACGCGTTTCTCAGCACCGTCCTCAAGCTCCTTCGCCGGCTTCCGATCTATCCGATGTTCGGCCGCGGCCGGACCAGATTGCAACCGGCCTATGTCGAAGACGTTGCAGAGGCGGTTGCCCGAATCATGGCGCGAGCCGAGACCCACCCGACGGTCTTTGAGTTCGGCGGCCCGACCCCCTACTCTTACGAGCAACTGCTCAGAGCAATCGCGCACCAAGCTGGCCTCGCGCCTCTCCTGATTCCAATCCCGTTTGCCATTTGGCACGCGCTGGCATGGGCCTGCGAAATACTGCCTCGTCCACCCCTTACCCGAAATCAAGTGGAGCTGATGCGGATCGACTCCGTGTCATCACCGGAGATGCCTGGATTTGCCGAACTTGGCATTTCGCCACAGTCGATCGAGGAAATCCTCCAGAGGATGTTAGCGAATCGAGGATGAAAGAAGCGTCCCGGCTCATCCGCCTTGACGGCCGACGGTTCACGCGCGAATGCTATTCGGGTCGCCTCGGTCATCAAAAGAAAACCCCAGCAATCAATTGAGATCGCTGGGGTTCTCTATCAACTTGGTTGCGGGGATAGGATTTGAACCTATGACCTTCAGGTTATGAGCCTGACGAGCTACCGGGCTGCTCCACCCCGCGTTAAACCGATGCTTTGCCTTCGTGAAAATGCCGGGGACGGTAGATCAGGGCCGACGCTGTTCGCGTGGCTTGCTTCTCCCGTCCCGAAGGCTTCCCTGGAAGGCAATCCCGGGGCAAGGCCCGTCGGGTGCGAGGGGTATGTACCAACCCGGGCTGCCTTTGGAAAGGGCTGCGGGGACGTTTTTTTCGACTTTATGACAGGTGACGGGCGCGGATTCCGGCCGATTTGCCACACACTTGCCAGAAGTTCCACAAACCGCCAGCTTGCGGCAACAAAACAGAGGCGAAACGCCGGATTTGGGGAGGACCGCCTTGAACAATACCTTGGATCGCCCCCTGGCGAGCGCCCCGCTCGCCGCCCTGACGGACAGCTTCCAGGCCATGGTCGCGCGGTCGCGGGCCGAGCCGGCGCCCGATTGCACCGCGCGGCTCGACCGGCTGGCGCGGCTGCGCGCTGTCGTCGCCGACAATGAAGAGCGTTTTCGGCAGGCGATCTCGGCCGATTTCGGCCACCGCTCGGCGGTCGAGACCAATATCGCCGAGACGATGCTGGTGTTTTCCGAGATCCGGTACGCGACCAAACATTTGAAAAGCTGGATGGCGCCGCAGCGCGTCGCGACGGCGCTGCAATTCCTCCCCGCGCGCAACCGGCTGATCCCGCAGCCGCTCGGCGTCGTCGGCATCATCGCGCCCTGGAATTATCCGCTGCAGCTGACGCTGGCGCCCGCGATCGGTGCCATCGCCGCCGGCAACCGAGTCATCATCAAGCCGAGCGAGCTCGTGCCGCATTTCTCTGCGCTGCTGAAGGAGACGGTCGCCGAGAGGTTCGATGCGACCGAGTTGCTCGTCACCGGGGTCGAGGACGAGATCGCAAAGGGATTTGCCAGCCTGCCGTTCGATCACCTCGTCTTCACCGGCTCGACCCGAGTAGGGCGGCTGGTCGCGGAAGCGGCGGGCCGCAATCTCACGCCGGTCACGCTCGAGCTCGGCGGCAAGTCGCCGGCGATCATCGATGTGTCAGCCGATCTCGACGAGGCGGCGGAGCGTATCGCCTACGGAAAACTGCTCAATGCCGGGCAGACCTGCATCGCACCGGATTATGTGCTGGTGCCGGAGGGCTCATTGCAGGCCTTCACTGAAAAGGTGCGCGCGCAGATGCGGCGCATGTTCGGCACCGATCCCGCCAACAAGGACTACACCTCTGTTATCTCCGATCGTCATTACGCGCGGCTTGAGGCGCTGGTCGCGGACGCCGCGCAGCGCGGCGCAAAGATCCTGCAACCGGCGAAGGCGGACGATCCGAACTGGAAGGCGCACCGCAAATTTCCGCCGACGCTGATCGTCGGTGCGACCGAAGAGATGGCGGCCATGCAGGAGGAGATCTTTGGCCCGGTGCTGCCGGTGCTCGGTTATCAGGATCCGGCGGAAGCGATTGCCTTCATCAACCGTCGCGACCGGCCGCTGGCGCTGTACTGGTTCGGCAGGGATCGCGACGCGCGCGACGAGGTGCTGGCGCGCACTGTCTCCGGCGGCGTCACCATCAACGACTGCCTGTTTCACTTCGCGCAAACCAACCAGCCGATGGGCGGCGTCGGCGCCTCCGGCACCGGCGCCTATCACGGCGAATGGGGGTTCAGGACGTTCAGCAAGCTGAAGCCGGTGTTCTATCGCTCAAAATTCAACCGCCTCGCCGATCTCTATCCGCCCTATGGCGGCAAGATCGCGCGGCTTGAGAAGATGATGCGGTTCATGTCGTAGCTATCCGTCATCGCTCGCAATGACGACAACAACAAAAACCATTCCGAGGGGGAAACATCAGTGACTGACACATTCGATTTCGTCGTCGTGGGCGCGGGCTCCGGCGGTTGTGCGGTGGCGGGGCGGCTGTCGGAGGATGCGGGGACATCCGTGGCGCTACTCGATGCCGGCGGCAACAACGACAGCTGGCGGATCACCACGCCGTTCGGGCTCGCGCTGCCATACGCTGCGGCCAACTGGGCCTTCGACACCGTGCCGCAGAAGGGATTGAACGGCCGTATCGGCTATCAGCCGCGCGGCAAGGGCCTCGGCGGCTCCTCGGCGATCAACGCCATGGTCTACATCCGCGGCCACAAATGGGACTACGATCATTGGGCCGCGCTCGGCAATGCCGGCTGGTCGTATGCAGACGTGCTGCCCTATTTCAAGCGTTCGGAGAACAACAGCGACTTCGACGGCGAATATCACGGCAAGGGCGGCCCGCTGCATGTCAACAGGCTGCGCTCGGACAATCCGATCCATGACATCTTCCATCAGGCCGCGCGCGAGGCGCAGTTCCGCATCCGCGAGGACTTCAATGAAGAGGACCATGAAGGGCTCGGCAGCTACCAGGTGACGCAGCACAAGGGCGAGCGCTGGAGCGCGGCGCGCGCCTATCTGCAGCCCCACATCGACAAGCGCGCGAATCTGCGCGTCGAGACGGGGGCGCATGCCACGAAAATCCTGTTCGAAGGCGGCCGCGCGGTCGGCATCGAATATGTGCAGGGCAAGCAGACCAAACAACTGCGCGCGCGCCGCGAGGTGATCCTCGCCGGCGGCGCCTTCCAGTCCCCGCAGCTATTGATGCTGTCGGGCATCGGCGACGGCGATGCGCTTCGACCGCACGGCATTGACGTCGTGCATGATTTGCCGGGCGTCGGGCGCAATCTGCAGGACCATCCGGATTTCGTGTTCGTCTACGCCTCCGACTATCCGCACTTCGTTCACTCCTCGCTCGGTCGGTTGCCATCCCTGCTCCGCGCCATCCAGCGCTACCGCAAGGAGCGACGCGGCCTGATGACCACCAATTTCGCCGAGTGCGGCGGCTTCCTGAAGACGCAGGCCCACCTCGACGTACCGGACATTCAGCTCCACTTCGTTATCGCGATGCTCGACGACCACGGCCGCAAGAAGCACAAGGAGGCTGGCCTCTCATGCCATGTCTGCCTGCTCAGGCCGAAGAGCCACGGCAGCGTCTGGCTGAAAAGCGCCGATCCGCTCGCTGCACCCATGATCGATCCTAACTTTCTGGGCGAGGCGGAAGATCTCGAGGCCATGGTCGCGGGCTTCAAGACCACCCGACGGCTGATGGAGACGCCTGCGCTGCGCGCGTTGCAGAAGAAGGACATGTTCACGTCTGACGTGAGAACAGACGACGACATCCGCGCCATCCTGCGCAATCGCGTCGACACGGTCTATCATCCCGTCGGCACCTGCAAGATGGGCACCGACGCGATGGCCGTGGTCGATCCGGAGCTGAAGGTGCATGGCGTGGATGGCTTGCGCATCGTCGATGCCTCGATCATGCCGACGCTGGTCGGCGGCAACACCAATGCGCCGACCATCATGATCGGGGAAAAAGCGGCGGATATGATCCGTGCGGAGGTGCGGTAGGTCCTCTTCCTCTCCTCGCTCGCGAGGAGAGGGTTTCTTTACTGACGTCAAATAGTCCTGAATGGACACAATCCTGAGCTGTCGGAGCGAAAAAATACAGACGATTTTAGCGATCTGAAACCGGAACGATCGGTTCGGCGTTCATTCGTTCCAAGGCAGGGTTTCGCTCATGAATAGCTTCGATCTCGCGGTCTATGCGGCGCTCGCCATCGCGATCGGCTTCGGCTTCAAGACCGGCCTGCTGCGCAGCGCCATGACCATACTCGCCTATCTGCTCGCCGCCCCCATTGCGGTTTCGCTGATGCCGATGGTCGTGCCGCAGATCACCGGCAATCCGAATGCGCCGGAATTCCAGAACTGGATCTGGCTCTTCAGCATCTTCCTCGTGGTCGGCATGCTGCTCGGATATATCGGCCGCTTCGTGCTTGATGACACGGTCCGCGATGCCGGGATCGGCGACCGGCTCGGCGGCGCCGCGCTCGGCGCCATCCGGGTCGGCCTCGTCGCCACCACGCTGGTGCTGGTGTTCGACCAGATCGTGCCGGCCAACCGCCAGCCGCCCTTCCTCGCGGGCTCGCAGCTGCGGCCGCTGTTCTCGGCGGTCGGGCAGATGGGCTTCAAGACGCTGCCGCCGGAGGCCGCCGCCGCGATCGACCGGCTCAAGCAGGAGCGGCGCATCTAGTCCGCATTTGCATCGCGCTGCCGCGCGCCATGCATTTTGACGCGGGCACGTCCCTTATCAGCGGCGCTGATGTTGGCTAGAGTGCCGCCCGTCCAAAAACCTGCCTGACATTACGGGAGTGAAACAGTGGATCTTGGGATCAAAGGTCGCCGCGCCATCGTCTGTGCATCCAGCAAGGGCCTGGGGCGCGCTTGCGCCATCTCGCTGGCCGAAGCCGGCGTTGACGTCACGCTGACCGCGCGCGGCGCCGACGCGCTGAAGAAGACGGCCGACGAGATCCGGAAGGCCTATCCGAGCGTGAAGGTCACCGAGATCGTTGGCGACATCACCACGCCTGCGGGCCGCGAAGCCGTGCTCAAGGCCTGCCCCGAGCCGGACATTCTCATCAACAATGCCGGCGGCCCGCCGCCCGGCGATTTCCGCAACTGGACCCGCGACGACTGGATCAAGGCGATCGACGCCAACATGCTCACGCCGATCGAGCTGATCAAGTCGACGGTCGACGGCATGATGGCGCGCAAGTTCGGCCGCATCGTCAACATCACCTCGGCCGCCGTGAAAGCACCGATCGACATTCTCGGCCTTTCCAACGGCGCGCGCGCCGGCCTCACCGGCTTCATCGCCGGTCTGTCGCGCAAGACCGTGATCAATAACGTCACCATCAACGGCCTGCTGCCGGGCCCGTTCGAGACCGATCGCCTGACCGGCACCGCGAAGGCCGAAGCCGACAAGCGCGGCACCACGCCGGAGCAGATTTTGGCCGAGCGCGCCAAACTCAACCCCGCCGGCCGCTTCGGCCAGCCCGACGAGTTCGGCTATGCCTGCGCCTTCCTGTGCGGGGCCAAGGCCGGCTTCATCACCGGGCAAAACATCCTGCTCGATGGTGGTGCTTTCCCAGGAACGCTCTAGCGCCGCCGATTTGAAGCTCCTGCGGTGTATGCCGCGAGTCCTTTCAGGAACTTCAAATCGATAAGCGGCACTAGAGCTTTTAATTTCTTTCTGGAGCGCGCTTTCCGAAGTTCGCGTTCGAGGTAGCAGCAATGGATCACGAACTTCGGAAAGCGGGCCCCAGATGAGAGCGGTCTGGTACGAGCAGACGGGGCCGGCGGTCGACGTTCTCACCTATGGTGAGATGGCGACGTCGGTCGCGGGCCCAGGCGAAGTTCGCATTCGCCTGGAAGCCTCCGGCGTCAATCCGGCTGATGTCGGCCGACGCGGCGGCTCCTATCGCGCGATGGAGTTTTCGCGCGTGATTCCGAACAGTGACGGCGCGGGCTTTGTCGATCAGATCGGCGACGGCGTGACGCGCTTTGAGATCGGCGACCGGGTCTGGCTGTTCAACGGCCAGCGCAACGGCCGCGCTTTCGGCACGGCAGCGGAATACATCGCACTCGCCGAGCAACTGGTGACGCCCCTGCCGGATAGTGTTTCCTTCGCCGAAGGCGCAACGCTCGGCATTCCAGCGATGACGGCATGGTGCAGCCTGTTTGCGGACGGGCCGATCGTCGGCAAGACCGTGCTTGTCACCGGCGGCGCCGGTGCAGTCGGGCACTATGCGGTGCAGCTGGCAAAATGGGGCGGCGCGCAGGTGATCGCCACCGTCAGCTCGGCGATGAAGGGCGAGCAGGCGCGGCGCGCGGGCGCCGATCTCGCGGTCAATTATAAGAACGAGGACGTCGTCGCCAAAGCGATGGCCTTCACCGGTGGACGCGGCGTCGATCGCGTCGTCGACGTCGATTTCGGCGGCAATATCGCCACCACGCTGAAGCTCATGGCGATGAATTCCACGATTGCTGTCTACGCCACTAACGGCAACCGCACGCCAAATTTGCCGATGCGCGAGCTGATGGAGAAGTGCATCGCGCTGCGCGCGCTGGTGCTGTTCGCGCTGCCGCCGGCGCTGCTCGCGGCGGCGCAGGCCGACATTTCGAAATGGCTGGCGGCGGCCCCGCGACTTCACAACGTCGCGGCGCAGTTCGCGCTGTCCGATACAGCGCAGGCCCATCTCGCCGTCGAGAAGGGCGACAAGCTCGGCACCGTGATCGTCGACTGCGCCCGCTAAGGACTACGAGACCGGCGTGGTCCGCTCGTCGCTCCAGTCGATGCCGAGCTCATCCATGCCGTCGGCCAAGAGATCGCCGAGCATCGGCTCGCCCAGCAGATATTGCACCGTCTCGCGCCGGGGCGCCTTGTACTCGCTGCGCGCTTCCACGGCGCGCTCGCGCAGATCGTCCCATTCGTCCAAATCACCATCCCCGCGGCCGAGCCACATCAGCGTGACCAGATCAAGCTGCTCGTCCTCGTTCAGCGCCCGGATGAAGCCGGCGAGTTCGGCTGCAACCGGATCGGACGTCGTGTCCTCGAGCACGTCGATCTCGTCGTCATCGGCAGCATTCGAACCGGAATCCGGATCGGACGCCCCCTCCTTGACGTCGAATTCGCGGGCCTTCTCGATGATGAAGGCGACCTTGTCGGCGGAAATCGCGAGCTCTGGCATGGGCTCCCCCTTGGCTGGTTCCGGCTTCTCCGATAACGCAACATCACGACAGATGATCCATTGCGTTCGACGGCGGAAGGCCGCATCTTTCGCGAAAGCAAGAAAATGGGGATACGCCCGATGCAGTGGAAGGTCGGCCGAGTCAAAATCACCAAGATCGTGGAATTGGAGACGGTCGGCTCGACCCGCTTCATCCTGCCGTTGGCCAGCAACGACGAGATCCAGAAGCTACCCTGGCTGATCCCGCATTTCGCCACCGAAGAAGGCCGGCTGAAAATGTCGATCCATTCGCTGGTGCTGGAGACGCCGTCGCAACGGATCGTGGTCGATACGGGGCTCGGCAATGACAAGCAGGGCCGCAGCGTCCCAGTCTGGAATAACCGCAACACGCCGTTTCTTGAGATGATAGCGGCGGCGGGCTTCGAGCCCGACAGCATCGACACCGTGCTGTGCACGCATCTTCACGTCGACCATGTCGGCTGGAACACGAAGCTGGTCGGCCGCAAATGGGTGCCGACATTTCCCAAGGCGCGTTACCTGTTCGGCCGCACCGAATACGAGCATTGGCGCGACCATTCGACCGAGCCGGACAAGCAGGCCGTGTTCAACGATTCCGTGAAGCCGATCGTCGATGCCGATCGGGCCGACCTGATCCCGGGCGACCATCGGCTCAGCGACGAGATCAGCATGATCCCGACGCCCGGCCACAGTGCCGGCCACATGAGCGTCCTGATCCGGTCCGAGGGGGAACAGGGGCTGCTCGCCGGCGACGTCGCCCATCACCCCTGCCAGATGGCCCATCTCGACTGGTCCTCGACGGCGGATTTCGACCAGAAACAATCAGCCGCGACGCGGGTCGCGCTGTTCGGCCGGTTTGCCGATACGCCGACGCTGGTGATCGGCGGGCATTTTTCGGCCGGGCATATCCGGCGCGAGGGGGATGCGTTCAGGTTCGAGGCGCTGCAATCACAGGCTTCGTAGGGAGGGCAAAGCCACCGGGTCACGCGAATGCGCGCCCGATGACAGGCTCCGCGTGCCCACGATCCCGGGCCTGCTGAAAGAGATGGTGGGCACGGCGCTTCGCGCCTTTGCCCACCCTACGATCGCCTGAATTGACGGGGCTGCAATGCGCTCCCTTTTGAGCGGTTGAATTTCCCGCCGCGCTGTTCCATGAAGCTATTCAACCGATCAGTCCATCCCAAGGGAGAAACCAGAATGAAGCTTGTTCGTTACGGCGAAAAGGGTGCGGAAAAGCCCGGCCTGATCGACAAATCCGGCCAGTTGCGCGACCTGTCGGCGCATGTGAAGGACTTCACCGGCGAGGCCTATTCACCGGACTCGCTGAAGAAGCTAGCCGCCATCGACCCGGCCTCGCTGCCTGCCGTCTCCGGCAAGCCGCGGTTCGGCGCGCCCGTCACCGGCATCTCGAAATTCGTCGCCATTGGCCTCAATTACAGCGACCATGCCAAGGAGACCGGCGCCGCGATTCCGACCGAGCCGATCATCTTCATGAAGGCCAACACCTCGCTGTCCGGCCCGAACGATAAGGTCGAGAAGCCGCGCGGCTCGACCAAGCTCGACTGGGAAGTCGAGATCGCCGCGATCATCGGCACCCAGGCAAAATACATCTCGGAAGCCGATGCGCTGAACCACGTCGCCGGCTATTGCGTCTGCAACGACGTCTCCGAGCGCAACTTCCAGACCGAGCGCCTGGGTCAGTGGACCAAGGGCAAGTCGCACGACACGTTCGGCCCGGTCGGCCCCTGGCTCGCCACCAAGGACGAGATCAAGGACGTGCAGAACCTGTCGATGTGGCTCGACGTCAACGGTCAGCGCCGCCAGACCGGCTCGACCAAGACCATGATCTTCTCGATGGCCAAATGCATCTCCTACGTCTCGCTGTTCATGACCCTGCTGCCGGGCGACATCATCACCACCGGCACCCCGCCCGGCGTCGGCCTCGGCATGAAGCCGCCGACCTTCCTCAATGTCGGCGACGTCATCACGCTCGGCATCGAAGGCCTCGGCGAGCAGCGCCAGGAGATCATTGCGGCGTAAGGTCTCCGGCCTCATCCTGAGGAGCGCGCAACGCGCGCGTCTCGAAGGATGCGCCACAAACACCGTCCCCCGACGTTCGCGCCGGGTGACGAGACAACACCTCCCGTTGCCCATCCTTCGAGACGCGCGCCAAGCGGCGCGCTCCTCAGGATGAGGTCTGTATGTTTGGATAGAGGTCATTCCCCATGAAACTCTCCTTCTCCGCCGCCTCGCCCTTCGCCCGCAAGGTGCGCATTGCCGCGATCGAGCTTGGGTTGATCGACAAGATCGAATTCACGCCGGCAACCGTCGCGCCCGGCCAGGCCAACGAGGACTATTCGCGCATCACGCCGCTGAAGAAGCTGCCGGTGCTGATCACCAATGACGGTGACGTGATTTTGGACTCCTATGTCATCGTCGAATATCTCAACGAGATGGCCGGCGGCAGCCTGATCCCGGACTACGGCCCGCAGCGCTGGAAGACCAAGACCAATCACTCGCTGATCAACGGCATGCTCGATTCCATGCTGCTGTGCCGCTACGAGAAGATGGTGCGGCCGCAGGGCCTGCAATGGCAGGCGTGGTCGGACGACCACTGGAACCGGGCCTGGACCGGCATGGCGCGCTTCGAGAACATGCCTGATGTGCTGAATGGGCCGTTCGACATTTCGCAGATCGGCCTCGTTTGCGTGCTCGGCTATGCCGACTTCCGCTTTGCCGATTGCGGCTGGCGCAAGGCCTATCCGAAGCTCGACGCCTTCCATCAGAAGATGCTGGAGCGACCCTCGGTGAAAATCTCGGTGCCGCCGGCGGCGTAGCATCCGGATGGCGGGGAGAAAGACGATGCGCGACCGCTTCTCCCGCCTCAGCATTCTCGGCGCGAGCCTCGTGCTCGCGTTCGCCGTCTCAGCCAGGTCCGTTCAGGCAGATATCTGCGGATCGCCATCGTCAATCGACGACGGCTGGACCACTGCGTCACCCGACAGCGTCGGCATCGACGGCGCGCAACTCTGCGGCATCGCTGCACGACTAGCGCAACGCGCGACCTCGGTCCATTCGGTTGTCGTCGCACGCCATGGCAAGCTCGTCTTCGAGCAGTATATTCCCGGCTACGACGAACCCTGGGGACAACCGGACGGCCAGCAGGTGTTCTCCGCGACGACGAAGCACGACCTGCGTTCGGCATCGAAGAGTGTCGTTTCGCTGCTCGTCGGCATCGCGATCGATCGCAAGCTGATCGCAGGAGTCGACGAACCCGTGCTCAAGTTCTTCCCCGACCATCAGGCGTTGAAGCAGGCGGGCTGGGACGCCATCACGCTGCGCCATCTGCTGACGATGTCCTCGGGGATGCAATGGGACGAGGCGCGGGCCTGGACCGATCCGAAGAATGACGAGCCGCATCTCACCTTTGAAGCCGATCCGATCGGCTATGTGCTCGCAAGGCCGATCGCTGCGCCGCCGGACACTCTCTGGACCTATAATGGCGGCGGGACTGAACTGCTGGGCAACATTCTCGAACGCGTCTCGGGCAAGCCGCTGGAGACATTTGCGCGCGAAGCGCTGTTCCAGTCGCTCGGGATCACCGATGTCGAGTGGAAGGCCTATAAGAACGGCAAGATCGCAGCGGCCTCAGGCCTGCGCTTGCGGCCGCGCGATGCCGCGAAGATCGGCCAGCTCGTGCTCGATCGCGGCCAGTGGAACGGCCAGCAAATCGTTTCGGCCGACTGGATTGCGCAATCGACCACACCGCGCTTTCAGGCGATCGGCTTTTTCGGCAGCACGCAGTTCTATGGGTATCAATGGTGGATGGGCCGCTCGCTCGCCGGCAACAGGGAAATCAAATGGGTTGCCGCCTTCGGCTGGGGCGGCCAGCGCATCTTCATCGTGCCCGAGCTTGATCTCGTCATGATGACCACCGCGGCCCAATACGGCCAACCCAAGGAAGGGCTGGCCGCGATCGACATCCTCTCCAACATCGTCATTCCATCCGTGCGCGATGCGCACTGAGCGCAAGGAAAGCGAACAAGGGAAGCGAGCATGAGCCTGAAATACTCCGTCGGCGATCTCACCATCCATCGAATCATCGAGCAGGAAGCCCCCTTCATCCCGGCGCTGGACTTCATACCCGGCCTGACGCCGGAGGTGCTGACCGAGAACCGCGCCTGGATGCGAGAAGCCAAGGCACTGGACGATCAGGACGTCTTGATCCTGTGCTTCCAGTCCTATGTGGTGAAGACGCCGCACCACACCATTTTGATCGACAGTTGCATCGGCAACGACAAGCCGCGGCCACAGCGGCCGGCATGGAACATGAAGACCGACGACACATACGCGCGCGCACTCAATGCCGCTGGTGTCTCCGTCGGCGACATCGACTTCGTGATGTGCACGCATCTGCATGTCGATCACGTTGGCTGGAACACGCGGCTGGAGAACGGCCGCTGGGTGCCGACCTTCCCCAAGGCGCGCTACGTTTTCGCCAAGCAGGAATACGACCACTGGTTCGCGGAGAATGCGAAGGCGGAGATCCCACCCTTTGCCGATAGCGTGCTGCCGGTGGTCGAGGCCAGGCGGCACGAGTTGGTCGGCAACGATCACCAGATTGGCGATCACGTCCGCATCGTGCCGACGCCGGGCCACACGCCCGGCCACATCGCCGTCGCGATGGGACGCGGCAAGGACGATGCCGTGTTCTCCGGCGATCTCATGCACTCGCCGTTGCAGACGCTCTATCCGGAGCTGTCGATCAAGTTCGACGTCGACCCGGCCAAGGCGGCCACCACGCGCCGAAGCTTCCTGGAGCGCTATTGCGACACCGACACGCTGTGCTGCACCGCGCATTTCCCGTCACCGTCGGTGGGAAAGATCAAGCGCAAGGGCAACGCGTTCGTGTGTGCGGCGGTGTGATTGAGCTGAGATGCCGTAGGGTGGGTTAGCTCTGCGGCTGCGCGAAGCGTAGTCGCAGAGCGTAACCCACCTCTTTGGGTTCTGCAGAGACAGAAGCGGTGGGTTACGCCT
>NZ_VSSS01000118.1 GCF_008123425.1 Bradyrhizobium rifense | reverse complement strand
GCGGCCTGAGCGCCACATCCCAAACTCGATCGCAACCATGCGCGTCCGATTGATCCGCATGCTCATCAAAACCCTGCCGCGATGTCCATGCTGTGGCGTCGGCGCAGCATCCAACGGACGTCGACGCCCATGACGCAGTAAGATTAGCCCGGCGGCGGCGCGAAGCGCGGCCGCTGGGCGTAACCCACCAACGCCTCTCACTGCGGATACAAAAGTGGTGGATTACGCCTTCGGCTAATCCACCCTACGTCATCGTCGCCTGAGCGGCCGACGCTCGCGCTGTGCCCAGCTTCGCGCAAGGTCGTTGCTGCAGAATGATCGGGAGCGAGTCATCGCGTCGATGATAGGGCCCCCGCGTCATGTATGCCGAAGCGTCGTCAGGGTCTGTATCGCTCGAGGCCGGTCTCGCGCATCATCGCGCGGGGCGCTTGGCGCAAGCAGAGGCGATTTATCGGCAGCTACTGGCAACCCGGCCGGATCACGCGGACGCTGTTTTCCTGCTGGGGGTTGCTGCGCTCCAGACCGGTCACCCCGACAGGGCGCTCGATTTCTTCATCCGTGCCGTCCAGCTCCAGCCTCGCAACAGCGCCTATCACAGCAACATGGCTGTCGCCCTGCGCGCGCTCGGACGCAGGGGCGAGGCCATCGCGAGCTACCGGGACGCGCTGCTGCATCAGCCCGGCAATCTGGAGACGCACATTCAGCTTGGTCTGCTGCTGGGTGAGTGCGGGGAGGTCGCAAGCGAGGAGGCCCAGTACCGGCTCGTATTGCGACATCCCGTTGGCCTCGACCTCGCCGCAGTTCGCGCTCAGGTCGATGCGCGTTTCCATCTCGCCAATCTGCTGGTGAGACGGAAGCAATTCGACGATGCGATCAGCGAGTTTCGGCAGGTGCTGCGGCAGAGGCCGGATTTTGCGGAGGCCCATTGCAATCTTGGGGCCGTGCTGTTCGATCTCGCCGCCTTTGGGGAATGCGAGCGTTGCTATCGCGAGGCGCTACGCCTCAACCCGGGATTTGCGGAGGCCCATAACAATCTTGGTGGCCTTCTCATCAAGTTGAGGCGCCTGGATGAGGCGGAGGTCAATCTTCGCGAAGCCTGCAAACTGCGGCCGAATTTCCCCGAGGCCTTGAACAATCTCGGCGACTTGCTGCGTCTGCGGGGGCGGCCGGAAGAGGCGGAAGCATGCTGCCGGGAAGCTTTGCGTCTGAAGCCGGACTATGTCCCGGCGCAACTGATCCTGGGCAACGCGCTTCGCGAGGCCGGTCGTTTCCACGAAGCGGAGCCTTGCTATCGGGCAGCGCTCGATCGCAATCCGGCCTGGCCGGAGGCGCGCAACAATCTCGGCACACTCCTTTACGATCTTGGGCGGGTTGAAGAAGCCATTCAGAGTTTGCGAACGGCGGTGTCGCAAAGACCGGATTATGCCGACGCGCATTTCAACCTTGGCATCACGCTGTTGCTGGCCGGCCAGTTCGACGAAGGCTGGCGCGAATATGAGTGGCGGTGGAAGCAGGAGATGAAAAAGCCGCATCTCCGCGGCTTCAGCCAGCCGCTCTGGGATGGAGGCGATATCGGCGATCGCGTCCTGCTGCTGCATGCGGAGCAGGGCCTGGGCGACACCCTCCAGTTCTGTCGCTTCGTGCCGGCGATTGCGGCGGGACGGCGGGTCGTTCTCGAGGTTCAGCGGCCACTGCTGCCGCTCCTGACGGGGTTGCCGGGATTCGAGCGCGTCGTCGCGTGTGGTGATCCGCTGCCGTCCTTCGATCTGCACTGTCCGCTGTTGAGCCTGACGCGGGTTCTTGGCACCACCCTCGACACCATCCCGCGAGAGGCGTCCTATCTCCGGGCCGATCCGCAACGCGTGGCGGCCTGGCGCGAGCGGGTCGGGCAGCTCGATGGAATGCGGGTCGGCCTTGTCTGGGCCGGCAATCAGACGATGAGCGGCGACCGGCGCCGGTCGATTCCGCTCGAACGATTTTCGGAGCTGGCGGACCTGCCGGGGGTGAGTTTCGTTTCTCTCCAGAAGGGACCAGGGGCCAGCCAGTCGCCGCCGCAGGGTCTGTCCTTGCACGACTGGACGGACGATCTCCACGATTTCGGCGAGACCGCGGCGCTGATCGAGGCACTGGATCTGGTCATCAGTGTCGACACAGGGGTGGCACATCTTGCAGGCGCGCTTGGCCGCCCGGTCTGGCTGCTCAATCGTTTCGACCGGTGCTGGCGGTGGTTGCTCAACCGCGACGACAGTCCCTGGTATCCGAGCTTGCGGCAATTCCGGCAAATACAGCCCGGCGACTGGACCAGCGTCCTCCGGAACGTGCGCGCCGAACTCGAGAAATTCAGGGTGGCCGGACCCGCCACGCAGTAAGCGTTATGCGTGGCAAGCCCACGCGTTGCGCGCCGGTATCAAAACACCGGTACTGTGCATGCGGTTGTTTTCGAGGTTTTAGGTGGAGCCTCTCGCCGGCCGCCACGGCGTGACGGTCACGTCATTGGCCGCGTCGAGCAGATACGGCGCGCCCGGCTTCATCCCATGCGACGCCAGCACCTCGTGCGGTGTCCGCTTGGGCACCTCGACAAAACAGCCTTCGCCGCCGGGTAGCCGCACATGCGGGGCTTCCGACAGCCAGAACGTGTCGAAGCGGTCCATGAACATGTCGAACACCACGGGGCCGCCGATGATCGCGACCCGCCCCGAGGCGACATCGGCAAAGGCGGCAGCCTCCTCGAAGCTCGCATGATCCGGATTCCACAGCGTCGCGTTCGGCATCTCCGGATCGACGGTGAGGGCCTTGATCTTGCGGGTGGTGATCAGCCGCTTGCGCTTGGGCGAGTTTTGCTGCTGCTCATGCGAGTTGCGGCCGTGCACGATCAGCGCCGCGCCATCGAGCGCCTGCTCGAAGAACAGCTTGTCGCCTTCGAACTTCAGACTGTCGGGCATGACGCGGCTTGCGTCGGCAAGCATGCCGTCCGCCGAGACGATGACGTAACCTTCGAAATGGAAAGACAAGCGACGTCTATTCGGAAACGGTCGTCACCACGGAATTGACCGGGCGCGTGCTCACCGTCGGCAGCTTGACGTCCTTCATCAGCTCGTGGTCGTATTCGGGGAGCGAGGCGACCGGCGCCTTGGCGCGCATCGCCACCACCTTGTAGCCGCCGGCCTTGAGACGGTTCAGAAGCTCGGGCAGGGCTTCCGCGGTGTGCTTCTGGAAGTCGTGCATCAGGATGATGCCCTTGCCCTTCTTCTCGAGCCCCTTCATCACGGTCTCAATCACCTTCTCGGGCTTCGAGGCCTTGAAGTCGAAGGAGTCGATGTCGCAGGAGAAGATCGCGACGTTGCGGTTGCCGAGATAGGTGACCATCTCCGGCGGGTGCTGCAGCGCCGGGAAGCGGAAGAACGCTGCGGGCGAGATGCCGCCGAGCGCCCATTTCACGGCGCTGATGCCCTTCTCGATCTCTTCCTTGCGCTGCGCCTCGGTCAGCTTCTTGTTGTTGAGGTTGGCGTGCGACCAGGTGTGGGTGCCGATGATGTGGCCGGCCGCGTAGACCTGCTTCAGGATCTCCGGCTCGTAGGTGGCGTGCTTGCCGATCGAGAAGAAGACGCCGGTGGTGCACTGGTCGGCGAGCGCCTTCAGCACGGCGGGCGTGTTGTGCGGCCAGGGACCGTCGTCGAAGGTCAAGACGACCTCCTTGTCGCGCAGGAAGTCGAGCTCCTTGAAATGCTCGAAGCCGAAGCCGGGACCGCCCGTGGTGTCGATCTCCACGGTGCGGGCAACGCCCAGCGCGTTCGGATTGTTGCAGGCCGCGCGTGCCGGCTGCGGTGCCTGTTGCGGCGGGGGCGGGAAGGCGGCGGCTTGCGGCGCGGGCGCTGCGGCAGGGGCCGCCGGAGCCGGAGCAGCGGCCGGTGTGGCCGCCGCGGGGGCGGCCTGGGTGGCCGCCGCGGGGGCGGCCTGGGTGGCGGCCGCGGGTTTCGCGGCCGGGGTCTGCGACCATGCCGCGCCTGTCAGCGCAACAGACATCGCGCTTGCCAAAATCAGTCCTGCCGCCACACGCATGGTGTTGTCCTCGAGATTGATCCCGTTGTTCCGCCGCGGCTTTTCGCCTCCGGCAAAACCTATCCTGCCCCTGATCATCCTAGCCTAGATGGTGGCCCGTCGCCATGGCAACGGCTGTTTGGCGCTTCGCCCCAATTGTGCCCAGACCTGTTTGAGAGACCTGTTCGAGAAGCCTGTTCGGACGCGATCGGTCAGCTGTCAGCCAAAGCCCTGGCAATCGCCGTCTTGATGCGCGTGTCGGCAGGCTCGACAGCCGACGGAAACACCTCGGCAATATAGCCGTCCCGGCCGATCAGGTATTTGTGGAAGTTCCACTTCGGAACCTCCTTCGGCCGTGCCTCGGCGGCCCATTTGTAGAAGGGGTGCGCCTTCGTCCCGATCACGACGGCCTTGGCGGTGATGGGGAAGGTCACGCCGTATTGGTGGTGTGCGGTCTCCGAGATCTCGCTGGTGCCGCCCGGCTCCTGGCCGCCGAAATCGTTGGAGGGCACGCCGATCACGGTGAGCCCGCGCGCGCGAAACTCGCTCCAGAGCTCCTGCAGGCCCGCATATTGCGGGGTGTAGCCGCACAGCGAAGCGGTGTTCACCACCAGCACCGGCTTGCCGGTGAAGGCGGCCAGCCGAATGTCGTCGCCGGACAAAGCGGGAAACGAGAATGCGTAAGCGGAGATCCGGCTCATGCCGGCATCCGCCCTCGCACGCGTTGCCGAGGCGGCTGCAGCGAGAAGCGCCGTGGTGAGTACGGTTCTGCGGTTCAGCATGGCGGAGTCCCCCGGATGTGATCCGGCGCGCAGCTTACTCCGCCGAGACGACCGGCCCGCTCAACACCACGTTATCGCGGTGCCAGGCTCAGTACAGCCGGACGATGAAGTCGGTGCCTTCCCCGGTCTCGCCCTGGTTGATGCCTTGGTCGGAGACGATGACCGAGCCGCCGGTGGTGAGCATCTCGTTGATCTTCGCCATCGCGTCGGCAGGGATCGTGATGCGATCCAGTGCCTCGGCCGGGCTATCCGGCGTGATCACCGGTTTTGCGGCAACAGGGATCACGGCGGCGCCACGCAGGCGGCGCGTGACGTGACCGTCGTCCTCGCGCGCAGCGGCGCGGACGGCGACGGGCAGGGACACCGCGGACCAATGCAACGCATTGGCATCGGTCTTGTCGACCTCGGCGGTGAAAACGTGCGTGCCGAGCGGCCGGTCGCTTGCAGCGATCGTCACGGGCACATCGAACAGCGGCGCAAAATTCTGCCGCACGTAGAGCTTGGAATCCTTGCGGCTGATGAACACTGCAATCTGACCGGTCCGCTTCGGCAGGTCCGGCTTCACGGACGGCGCGGGATCGGCGACGCGGGTCTGGTCTTTCTTCGCGTCCGGCGAAGCGGCTTGCGCGGGCGCAATTGCCGTCACCGCCGCGTCGGGCTTCTTCTCGGTCGTTGCCGCGTCAGCCTTGACCGGCTCGGACTTGGCAGGCTCGGACTTCGCGGCCTCGACCTTCGCAGCCGGCTTGTCGGCCGAGCTCGCCTTGTTAGCTTCCGCAGGCTTCGCTTCGGTGCTCGCCGCATCAGTGGGCTTGGCAGCCTCGTCCGTCGTCGCCGCAGCGTCGGGCTGCTTGGCCGGCTCGGAGGCCTCGGCGGACTTCGTATCAGCCTCGACTTCAGTCTTGGCGGCTTCCTCGCGGCCCGGCGCATTGCCCGTGGTCGCATCCGACATCACGGTGTGGCCCACCGTGGAGCGCAATTCGAGCACGCCTTCAGCGCTTGCGGTTTTGGTTTCAACCGGCTTCGCCTCAGTGACCTTGGTTTCAGGCGCACCCTTGTCCGCCTTGTCACCAACGCTCGTTGTCGGTTCGAGGCTTGCGGCCGGCTGCGGCGGGACGCGCAGCGAGGCGAGCATCGGATGCGAGAAGTTTTGCGGCGTCATCTGGCCGGGCGTGACGATCACGCGCGCGCCCATCTTGGTCCAGTTCCACATCTTCACCGCAAACGCCATCGGCATGCGGATGCAGCCGTGCGAGGCCGGATAGCCCGGCAGCACGCCGGCATGCATGGCGACGCCGGACCAGGTGATCCGCTGCATGTACGGCATCGGCGCGCCGCTATAGATGTTGGAGTGGTGGAATTTGTGCTTCTGGATGATGCTGAACACGCCCATCGGCGTGGAGTGGCCCTTCATGCCGCTCGACACCGGCGACTCCGCGAACACGCCGTTGGAATCGTAGACCGTCACCTTCTGCCGGTCGATCGAGACGACGATGACGAGCGGACCTTGCGGCTTCGCGCCGGTCTCCTTCTCGGCGACGGTCTCCTTCTTGTTCTTGGCGGCAGCCGAGCCGCGCTTTTGCGGCCTCTGTCGCGGCTCCTCAGGATGCCGCTCTTGCTGGGAGTAGTAGGAAGTGCCCGAATAATCCGGTGTGTAATAGAACGCTGCTTCTGCCTGGCTCGTCGTACCGATCGCACCCGCGGCCGTCAAGATAGCGAACTGCCACAGCCGTGCCGGCGCGGCAGCAAAACGGGACCCGTTCACGCTAGTCATTCCTCGAATCCACAATCCAAATCAGACATTAGTGTCGCAGAGGGGATACGCGTTCACCAGCAGAGCAGTTCTGCCATCAGCTAATTTTGTCCAAGACGTAGCAAAAAAGCCTCACGGAGCGGTAAACGGCGGCAACGCCCGCCTGCCATCGTCTTCCTGAACGACCACCCCATGCCTACATTGCTGGAACTTGTTACCGGAGAACTTCATGTCATCTCGTTTCCCCGGTCTTTCCGGCATCCGCTTGAAAGGCCTCGCTTTATTGCTCCTGGCTCTGGCTATGCCAGCGGCGTCCGCGCAAGCCGCCGACGAGCCGGATCTGATCTTCCGCCGCTCCACCGTGTTCAAATGGATGAGCCCGAATGACAAGCTCGCGACCTATGGCCTCGACGACCCCGAGGTCGAGGGCGTGGCCTGCCATTTCACGGTACCGGAAAAGGGCGGCTTCAAGGGCTGGCTCGGTCTTGCCGAGGAGGTTTCCGACGTCTCGCTCG
Source organism: Bradyrhizobium rifense (assembly GCF_008123425.1). Classification (GTDB taxonomy): domain Bacteria; phylum Pseudomonadota; class Alphaproteobacteria; order Rhizobiales; family Xanthobacteraceae; genus Bradyrhizobium; species Bradyrhizobium rifense. Next base: position 20,118 of record NZ_VSSS01000118.1, on the reverse strand, counting down.
CCTGCCGCCAGATCGGTCCGATCAAATTCAAGGACAAGATGGAGCAGGGCGACGACATGTTCCGCAAGCGCCGTTCGCTCTTCTTCAAGAAGATGCAGATCGTGCGTGGCTGCGACGCCAAGCGCAATGTGCTGGTCTACATGGTCTATTCGGACAAGCTGATCGAGGGATCGCCGAAGAACTCGACCTCGTCGGTGCCGATCATGCCGTGGGGACCGGCCGACGCGAACGTCCAGAAGTGCGGCGACTTCTTCACTCAGTGACGGGTTCGCGGCTGACGCGCGCTTTCGCAAGGTGCGAGCCGCTCAGCCGTACGAACGCCTGCGGCGCGGCCTCGTAGCCGCGGCCTGATTGCAGGGCCATCGCCCCCGGCGAAGCGGTGCGTTGATCGGCACTGTCGGTCCGTTCGGCCGCGTCGCGCGCCGTTGCGCGATCTTGCGCCACCATGATAGCCATTCCTTAGATGTGCCCGGTTGACGGGCCTTTCGGTTTTCGAAGGCTTCGGTCGAGCCGGGCGAGTTCCGGGTTCATCGGCAGGACCGGCCTTCGTTTGCGGTTCTCTTCAGCAGAAAACCGTAAAATGCATGTGAAGCGCTGACGTCGTGGATGTGACCGCGTCACCTCAACCTGCGTGGACGGTTGCTCCCATGCGAGTTCAAACCGTCACGCGCCCCATCTGAAATGATTGAGGTTTTCCGGGAATTGTTTCGTCAGTTCGCGGGCGACGAAACAATTCTCACCGGGAACGAAACCATTTTGCGCTTTGGGCGCATCACGGAAGAAACCGCGGATGGTTATCAGCTTCACAACGACGACGGCACACCGCCGGCCACGCAATTCGGGGACAGATCCATGCGCGCGCTCAGCTTCATCCTTGCTTTCTGCTTCGTGCTCGCCGGTTCCTCGTTCGCCGGCGCCCCGGACGGCAATCTGCCTGGTATCGGCACCTTCCAGTACAGCGGCTCGCCGGTGACGACCACCGCGCCGCAGCCCATCGTTCTCGCCGCGCGCTTCTGATCAGCAACAAGAAAATTAGCCGGCAAAAGCCATCATGAACCTTCGTCTCTGCGCCGCAGCGATCCTCTCCCTTCTGACGATCAGTTCCGTCCAGGCGCAAGTGCGCGCACCAAGCCGGCTGCCCGACCCGCGCACCGAATTCGTGCGGCAATGTGCCCCGCGCATGCTCGGGCGTTGGGAGCATCCGGAGGAGGTCTGCGGTTGTCTGCATGACCATGCCGCGGCCGTGGTCGAGGATCGCGACCTGCGCGAGGCGTTGCTGCGCGGCATCAGCGAGACCGGCGTTCCCACGATCGAGACCGATTGGGTGCCGGCGGCAAAGCAAAGCGAGATCGGCGCGACCTTCACCAAGATCGCCAAGCCGACCTTGCAGTGTATGTTCGACCCGGCGAAGTCGTAGGGTTACTTGGATTTCGGACCGTACCGTGCCACGCAGGAACTGGTTCGCACGACACCCTTGTCGCTCATCTTCGAACCGCGAACTTCCTTGACCTGTCCGGCCGGGCAGGTTCCGTCATCCACCATCACGCGCTGACCCAGCTTGAGATCCACGATGTCCTGGTCGCGGCCGACCGTGGCCGCGTGCGCTGGCGTCGCGAGCGCGGCGGAGACCAGGACTGAGAGACAGGCTGCGCGGCAGAATGGCATGATGAGGGGTTCCGGCGTCGGTGCAGCAATGTAGGGAGCGGCACACGATTCTCATAGTGAACCTTTGTCACGCTCGCCGGCCCGGTTTGCCTTTGTTGCGCAAGGCAGCGCGCGCTTCCCGCGCCAGCCGTTCGGCGGAGGCGACGAGGTGTGGAACCGCGTGCCCCGAAAATCCCAGCACGAAACCGGGTAGCGGACGCGCACGCGCATAGGTGTCGGCGAGAAGCCAGCCTTCCGCGCCCGCGGCCTGCTTTACTTCAGCCGCAACCGCTGGCGCGACGGACGGATCGAACTGCGCGACCAGGTGCAAGCCCTGCGACGGCACTGGGACCGACAGCGCGCCATCCGAAGCCGCTTCGAGCGTTTCGGCCAGTGCATCGCGGGCCTCGCGGTAAAGCTTGCGCACGCGCTTCAAATTTGCAGCGAAAGCGCCGGAATTAAGCATATCGGCGACCGCGCCTTCCATCAGCGTTCCGGGAAAACGGTCGAGCGCAGCGCGCGCGGCGGTGACGTCGCCGATCAGGCGTTCGGGGAGAGCGCAATAGCCGATGCGCAGTCCCGGAAACAGCGTCTTTGCGAACGTGCCCATGTAGATCACGCGCTGGAGGTGATCGATGCCGGCGAGCGACATCAATGGCGCGCCGTCATATCGGAACTCGCTGTCGTAATCGTCCTCGAACACGAAGGCGCCGGCCTGCTTCGCCCAGTCGAGCAGCTCCAGCCGCCGCGACATCGACATTTGCACGCCCAGCGGAAACTGATGCGACGGCGTGACATAGGCCGCGCGCGCGGACGGTGCTGCGGTGCGGCCCCTCGCGATTTGCAGGCCGTGGGCGTCGACGGGAATGGGCACTGTGCGATAGCCGCATTGCGCGATGGTCCTGCGTGCGATGGGATAGCCGGGGTCCTCGCACCAGACCTGATCGTCGGCCTTCAGGATCGTGCCGAGAACGATGCGCAGGGTGTGCAGCGTGCCTGACGTGAGCATGATCTGGTCCGGGTCGCAGCGCAGCCCCCGCGCCGACAGCAGATGATCGGCGATCGCGACCCGCAACTCACGGCTGCCTCGCGGATCGCCGTAATGCAGATGCTCGGTACCGAAGGCGCGCATGCGCCGGCCGACGAACGCGCGAAAGCGCTGTACCGCGCGCTCGTCGATATGGGTGCAGCCAAGCGAGAGCGCGCCTTGCTTCGGCGCCTCGACAATCACCTTCGGCTTCTTCGGTGTGGCGGCGCGCGCCGGGATGCGCGCGGCGACGAACGTGCCGGATCCGACAGTGGCTTGCGCAAACCCGTCGGCGATCAGGCGCTCATAGGCGGTCACGACCGCGTTGCGCCGAAAGCCGGTCTGCCTGGCCAGCGTGCGCGACGGCGGCAGCGGCTCGCCGGGTTTGACGAGGCCAGAGACGATCATCTCGCACAGCGCCTGGTACAGCCGGTGCGCCGAGGAGGCGCCGGCGGTGATGTGTGGGCCGGTGAGATCGAGCGGCAGCTCGGCCTTGGCCGGGGCGAGGGAATTGGTCGGAATTTTTTGCATGGAATTGGCACTATCGCAGACCAAATGCGCGGCTACAACTAGCCTGGAATTGTTCCAATCCCGATGAGGAGCGGCCGTGAGCCAGACTGAGACTTCAAATTCCTATCCGACCTCAGCGCGCAATCAGGTGAAGCGCCGGCACGATCGCGGCTTCTACGATCACGAGACGGTTCATCGCATTCTGGACTCCTCGATGCTGTGCCACGTCTCCTACGTCATCGACGGCCAGCCCTATTGCACGCCGACCTTCTTCTGGCGCGAGGGGACAAAACTCTATTGGCACGGCTCGAGCGCTAGCCGCATGCTGCGCAGCCAGACCAAAGGCGAGCGGGTGTGCCTGACGGTCGCCCATCTCGACAGCCTCGTGCTGGCGCGCTGCGGCTTCAACCATTCGGCGGACTACCGCGCGGTGATGGCGTTCGGCACCGCCTATCTCGTGACCGATGCGCAAGAGAAGGAGCGCGCTGTGGTCGCGATGGTCGATCGCTTCTTCCCGGATCGCACCGCGGGCCTGCGGGCGAGCAACACCCAGGAGATCAAGGCGACCTCGTTTATCGCGATGGAGATCGAGGAAGCTTCCGCAAAGGTCCGCGCCAAGGGTGTCGCCGACGACGATGAGGACTACGAATTGCCGATCTATGCCGAGCGCATTCCGGTTCGCACCGTTCTCGGCGCGCCGGAGCCGTGCCCGCGGCTGCTCGACGGCGTGAGCCGGCCGGCGACGCTGAATGGCTATTCGGAGGGCCGACTGCTCGAAGATGCATTGCGGGATGCTTATTTTGTGGAGTACCCGAACGGCTGAAATCGGCTAGCCTGCGCGCACCCTCGACCAACTGGATGCCCGGAGTTGCCTGATGAATGCCGAAACGCAGCAGAGGATTCTTGACGCCGTCGATGCCGGCTTCGAAGCCCAGCTTGCGACCACGCGCGATTTCGTTGCAATCCCTTCGACCCGTGGGGCGGAGGGGCCGTGCCAGGACATGATCGGCGACCTCCTGCGCGCGCGCGGTTACGAGGTCGACGACTGGCACATCAATGTCGACGATCTCAAGGATCTGCGCGGCTTCGGCCCGATCGAGCATGATTTCTCCAAGGCACGCACGGTGGTCGGCACCTATCGTCCGAACATCGAGGCCGGCAAATCGCTGATCCTGCAGGGCCACTGCGACGTGGTGCCGGCGGGGCCACTGGAATTGTGGGACACGCCACCGTTCTCGCCTGTCATCAAGGACGGCAAGATGTTCGGCCGCGGTGCCTGCGACATGAAGTCGGGTACCATTGGCGCGCTCTATGCGCTGGATGCGATCAAGGCGGCCGGCCTCAAGCCGACAGCGCGGATTCACTTTCAGTCGGTGATCGAGGAGGAGAGCACCGGCGTCGGCGCACTCTCGACGCTGCAGCGCGGCTACCGCGCCGATGCCTGCTTCATCCCCGAGCCCACCGGCGGCAAGATGGTGCGCTCGCAGGTCGGCGTGATCTGGTTTCGCCTGCGGGTGAAGGGTCATCCGACCCATGTCGCCTTTGCCGGCTCGGGCTCGAATGCGATCATGGCGGCCTATCATCTCGTCCACGCGCTACAGAAGCTCGAGATCGAGTGGAACGAGCGCGCCAAGGCCGACCGTCACTTCAAGACGCTCAACCATCCCATCAACTTCAACCCCGGCATCATCAAGGGCGGCGATTGGGCCTCCAGCGTGCCGGCCTGGTGCGACGTTGATTGCCGCATCGCCATCCTGCCGGGCTGGTCGGTGGCTGATCACCAGAAGGAGATCATGGCCTGTGTTGCGGCCGCCTCGCGCAACCACCGCTTCCTCGCCAACAATCCGCCGGAGGTCGAATGGTCGGGCTTCCTGTCGGAAGGCTATGAGCTGACAGATTCCGCGGCGCCGGAAGCCGCGTTCGGCACGGCCTTCAACAAGGTCTATGGCGGCGCGGTCGAAGATCTCGTCTTCACCGCGCTCACCGATACCCGTTTCTATGGGCTCAATTACGGCATCCCCAGCCTGTGCTTTGGCGCCAGCGGCGGGGAGATGCACGGCTTCAACGAATATGTCGAGCTGGAGTCGTTGAAGAAGACCACCAGGGCGATGGCGCTGTTCATCGCGGAGTGGTGCGGGGTGGAGAAGGCGTAGCGGCCGAGATCTCGTAGGGTGGGCAAAGGCGCACTTGCGCCGTGCCCACCAACTTTCTCAATTCCGACGAATGGTGGGCACGCTTTCGCTTTGCCCACCCTACGGCAGCTCGGTTGTGGCCACGGCTGCCTGAAACACGGGCTCATCCAAATCCTTTAAGCTTAAAAGAAAGACTAGGATGCGGCCCTGACCGGTGGCAGACTGGCGCCCGGTTCGCTGGACGAGTCCTCGGGAGCAACGATGCGCGATTGGGATGATGCTTACGCCAATTCGGCCCATATCCCGGGCTCGGACAAGATGCCGGCGCAATGGGCGGAGCGGGCGGCGGCTTACCGCGCGGGGTTGAAGAGTTTTCGTCCTGACATCGCCTACGGCTCCGGTGAGCGCCAACGTTTCGACCTGATCCTGCCCGAGGGCGACAGCAAGGGCCTCGTCGTGTTCGTGCACGGCGGCTACTGGATGCGCTTCGACAAGTCGACCTGGACCGATCTCGCCGAAGGCGCGCGGCACCATGGCTGGACGGTGGCGCTGCCGAGCTACACGCTGACGCCGGTCGCGCGCATCTCCGACATCACCGCGGAGATGACCGCCGCGATCGCGAAAGCGGCGTCGCTCGTCGCGGGGCCGATCCGGCTTGCCGGCCATTCCGCCGGCGGCCATCTCGTCACGCGCATGCTCTGCGACGACAGCCGGCTCGAGCCCGCCGTCTTCAACCGCATCGCCGGCACGCTCTCGATCAGCGGCCTGCACGATCTGCGGCCGCTGCTCAAGACCAAGATGAACGAGACCTTGCGCATGACCATGGAAGAGGCGACGCTCGAAAGCGCGGCGCTGCATCTGCCACGCGGACATTCGCCTGTCACCGCCTGGGTCGGCGGCAGTGAGCGGCCCGAATTCATCCGCCAATCCGACTTGTTCGCCAATGTCTGGACCGGCTTCGACGTGCCGACGCGCCTCGTCGTCGATCCCGGCCTGAACCATTTCACGGTGATTGACGCGCTCAAGGATCCGTCGTCGCCGATCACCGCGCGGCTGATCGGCCTCGACTGACGAGAGCAGGGATGATCGATCGAGAGGGCCTGTCATGACGTCCAGCGATTACGATCCCTCAAGCGATGGCGCCGAGACCGATTTTGCCCGGCGCATGTCCTATGGCGACTATCTGGCGCTGGATGCGATCCTCGGTGCACAGCATCCGCTCTCCGAAGCGCACGACGAGATGCTGTTCATCATCCAGCATCAGACCACCGAGCTGTGGATGCGGCTTGCCATCCACGAGCTCAGTGCCGCGCGCCGCGCCATCGCCAAGGACGAGGTGCAGCCTGCCATGAAGATGCTGGCGCGGATGTCGCGCATCTTCGAGCAGCTCAACAACGCCTGGGATGTGCTGCGCACCATGACGCCGAGCGAGTACACGCGCTTCCGCTCGCAACTCGGCCAGTCCTCGGGATTCCAGTCGCGGCAATACAGGCTGATCGAATTCCTGCTCGGCAACCGCAATCATGCCATGCTGAAGCCGCACGCGCATGATGCCGAGACGATGACGTTGCTCGAAGCCGAGCTCGCGACGCCGAGCCTTTATGACGAGGTGCTGCGGCTTGCCGATCGTCATGGGCTGAAAATGCCTGCGGCCGTTCTGGCGCGCGATGTTCGCGAGACCCACAGTTTTAGCGAGGGGGTGCTGCAGGCGTGGCGGATCGTCTACGAGGCGCCGGAGACGCACTGGATGCTGTATGAGCTCGCCGAAAAGCTGGTCGACTTCGAGGACTATTTCCGGCGCTGGCGCTTCAACCACGTCACGACGGTCGAGCGCGTCATCGGCTTCAAGCGCGGCACCGGCGGCACCGGCGGCGTCAGCTATCTCAAGCGCATGCTGGAGGTCGAGCTGTTTCCCGAGCTCTGGCGCGTGCGCACCATTTTGTAGAGATGCCCATGACCAGGCTTCGCGTCTATGACGACACCAAGGCGCTGTTTCATCTCCCCGACGGCGTGATCTATCTCGACGGCAATTCGCTCGGTGCATTGCCGCTTGGTGTCGCCGAGCGCGTCAGCCGCGTGATCACCGCGGAGTGGGGCAACGAGCTGATCCGCGCCTGGAACACGGCCGGCTGGTATGCCCAGCCACGCCACGTCGGCGACCGCATCGCGCGGCTGATCGGCGCGGAAGCCGGCTCCGTGATGGTCGGCGACACGCTGTCGCTCAAGGTCTATCAGGCGCTCGCCGCTGCCCTCGACATGAATTCATCGCGCAAGGTCGTCCTGTCGGACACCGGTAATTTCCCGACCGATCTCTACATGGCCGAAGGCCTGATCGCGACGCTCGGGCGCGGCCATCAATTGCGACTGGTGGCGCCGGAGGAGGTCGAGGCCGCGCTGTCGGAAGAGATTGCGGTGCTGTACATCACCGAGGTCGACTACCGCACCGGCCGCCGTCACGACATGGCGAAGCTGACCGCAAAGGCGCATGCGCTCGGCATCGTCACGGTCTGGGATCTCGCCCACTCGGCCGGCGCGCTGCCGGTCGATCTCGCCGGTTGCGGCGTCGATTTTGCGGCGGGGTGCACCTACAAATACATCAACGCCGGTCCGGGTGCGCCGGCGTTCCTTTACGTCGCACCGCGTCACGCCGATAATGCACGCGCTGCGCTGTCCGGATGGATGGGCCACGCAAAACCCTTCGCGTTCGAGCTTGGCTACGCGGCCGCCGGCGGCGTCGAGCGCATGCGCGTGGGTACACCGCCGGTGCTGGCGATGGCGGCGCTGGAGGCTTCGCTCGATATCTGGGATCGGGTTGACATCAAGGAGGTTCGCGCGCGTTCGCTGGCGCTTGGCGATCTCCTGATCGCGGAAGTCGAGCGGCGTTGCCCATCTCTGAAGCTCGTGACCCCGCGCGCGCACGAGCGCCGCGGCTCGCAAGTCTCGTTCGCCTTCGAGGGCGGCTACGCCGCCGTGCAGGCCGTGATCGCCCGCGGCCTCATCGGCGATTTCCGTGCGCCTGACATCATGCGGTTCGGCATCACGCCGCTTTATATCGGCGAGAACGAGATCGTGCGGGCGGCCGAGATCATCGAGGACGTGATCGCAGGTGAGGTGTGGCAGCGGCCGGAGTATCAGGTCGTCAATGCGGTGACGTGAAAATCTCTCACCGTCACCGTGAGGCGCGAGCTCAGCGGCGCATCTGCGCCGTTGGGCGAGCCTCGAAGGGCGACGGCCCGGCTGCATCGGGGCCGCGCATCCTTCGAGGCTCCCCATGGGACGCGTTGCGTCCCATGCCTCGCACCTCAGGATGACGGGGCTAGAGAGGTGGTGGCCGCAAGTTCAAGCGCTCTCACCCCACAGCGCCATCACAATCGCATCCAGCCCATCCGTCAGCGCCGCCGGCCCCGGCTGCAGAATGATCGGCGACTTGATCTCGACGATGCGATCATCGCGCACGGCCGGAATCTCATTCCACCCGTCACGCTGCTTGATGCGGGCAGGCACGACCTTCTTGCCGCACCATGACGCAAGGATCACGTCGGGTGCGGCCTTGCGCACCGCGTCCGCGGCGATGATGCGATCCTTCGCTGCTTGTTGATGTCGCAGGTCCGGAAACAAATCCTCACCGCCGGCGATCTCGATCAGCTCGGACACCCAGCCGATGCCCGAGATCAAGGGGTCGTCCCACTCCTCGAAATAGACCTTTGGCCGCGGTGAGGGGCGGGGCGTTGCTGCGATCGCTGCGAGCCGCTGCTCAAGACCATACGCGAGTTCCTCCGCACGCCCGGCCGCACCAACCAGCGCGCCCAGCATGCGGATCATTGCCAAAATGCCGGCGACGTCGCGCTGGTTGAAGACGTGGACGTCGATGCCGGCGCGGACGAGATCGGCGGCGATGGCGGCCTGCAGGTCGGAGAAGGCGAGCACCAACTCCGGTTCCAGCGCCAGGATTTTTGGGATGTCCGAGGAGACGAAAGCCGAGACCCGGGGCTTCTCACGCCGCACCTGCGGCGGGCGGACGGCATAGCCGGAGACGCCGACGATACGGTCCTGCTCGCCGAGCAGATAGAGCGTTTCGACCGTCTCTTCGGTCAGGCAGATGATGCGGCGGGGCGGGAAGTGGCGCATGGGAGAAGCATATGCCCAAATGAGAGTGCCGATGTCACGGCAGCCATTACCTCCGACGTCATTGCTTTGCCGCGCGAAGCCATTCACGCTGAGACAACAAGGGATTGGGAGGAGATCTGATGACGCCGCTCGAGAAACTTAAAGCGATGAAGATGCCGTTCGCCGAGCTCAAGGGCGTCGAATTCGTCGAGGCCGAGAAGGATCGCGTGGTGGCGCGAATGATGGTGCGGCCCGATCTCTGCACGCTGCATCAGACCATCCACGGCGGTGCAGTGATGGCGTTCGCCGATTCCGTTGGCGCGGCCGCAACCGTGATCAACCTGCCGGAGGACGCCAAGGGCACGACGACGCTGGAGAGCAAGACCAACTTCATCGGCGGCGCCAAGGAGGGAACCACGGTCATCGCCACCGCCACCCCGGTCCATCGGGGGCGCCGGACCCAGGTCTGGACCACCCGGCTGGAGACTGAAGATGGCAAGCTGGTCGCAATCGTGACCCAGACGCAGTTGGTCCTGTAAGACTACGGGGCTTTGATTTTGTTAACGAATTAGTCGCTTCGCTGCCTCAAACTTGAGCAGGTTCCCGTCTTGAAAAATTTGTTGCGACGCACAATATTGGGGCCCTAGGGATTCGAACGCCTCCTCGAGGGACACCAAGAGGAGTTTTGACGTGGTACTTGAAGACACCGTCCGCACCGCTCCGGGCTATGTGCGGACCCTGATCCAGCAGGAAGAATTGCCGCTGTTGCGCGATCATCTGCTGAGGCTCGATGCCGCAAGCCGGCACGACCGTTTCAACGGTTTTCTCGACGACAGCTTCATCGAGCGTTACGCCGCCCGCTGCGCCGAAGATGGCACCGTGATCGTCGCCTATATCGTCGATGGCATGGTCCGTGGTGCGGCTGAGCTGCATCCGCCGGAGGGCGATTCGTTGCCCGAAGTCGCCTTCAGCGTGGAAGCCTCCGCCCGTCGCCAGAACGTCGGCACGGTGCTGTTCAGTCGCCTGATCGCGGAAGCGCGCTGGAAGGGCTACAAGCGCCTGCGCATCACCACGGGCGCGGAGAATCACGCCATGCGGGCGCTCGCCAAGAAGTTCGGCGCGCATCTGCAGTTCCGCCATGGTGAATCCACCGGCACGATCGATCTTGGCAAGACGCCCGAGGCTGAGCTCGCCGATCTCGCCGCGGCGCCGTTCAAGGCCGGTCGCGCGATTCTCAACTTCAACTCGACCTGCTGGAAGCTGATCTCCAGCATGTACGGCAATCGCGCCGCCTGAGATCCAAAGGCCAAAATCAAAAAGCGGACCGGCAAGGCCGGTCCGCTTTTTTATTGAAGTTGAGAAGGTAAAAGCTCAGGTGCCGGTGCGCTTGTCGTTACCGAAGCGGCGGACGACACGGCGTTCGACCACGACCGAGCGCTGCGCACCCTGTTCGCCGGCGATCACGCGGGTTGCGGTGATACGGCTGTTGGTGCGGGCCTGCTTCTTGACCTCGGCCTGAACAACGTCCAGCGGCATCCCCATCAGCGAGGCGGCGATCTCGGCCTGCTGCTCCTGATCGTCGGTAATGCCGACGGCGGCGAAGATCGCCTCGTCCAGGGTGGGCGGATCGTGGCGCACGCGCCGCGTGCCATATTTGGTATTCCAGTCTGCGCTCATAACGGCCTCGGTTTGATGCCGGGATACCTAGTGCGGTCCATGTTGCATTGCAATATGAATTTGGTGTGGCATCACAGCTATGCACTCAAAGCTTCTCGAGCTTACTGGCGTCGTAGAGTTCGAGCGTAGTCGCCCCTGTGGCGAGCGAGCGCACGGCCCGCACGAACTCGCCGGACGCAGGTACCGCAAAATGGGCCGCAAGCGCGGCACGGTCGGCCCATTGCTCGAAGAACACCAGCCTGAGCGGGTTCTCGCAGTCGACATGCACTGCATGTGAGATGCAGCCGGGTTCCTGGCGCGAACGACGGACGTGTTCGAGGCTGAGGCGCCGTGCCTCCTCGAACGTCTCGGGCCGGACCGTCACACTCCCTGTCACCACGATCATGCCATTCCCCAATGTGGCTGCCGCTACGGCAGGGATGCTTCGCGCGCGATGGTCTTGACCGGCGTCTGCGGCCAGCGCTTCAGCGCGGCGTGGCCGGCCTCGGTCAGCCGATAGATCCCGCGCTCGGCGCGTTCGAACCAGCCATAGACATTGTGCAGGAGAATCTTGCCCGCATCGGGACAACGTTCGCGCAGCTCGCGCACGGCCCGCGGACCGCCTGCAAGCTCGGATGCACAGGCCAGCGCCTGCTGGCGGTAGGCCGTCATGATCGGCGCGCGCGTGCTGCCGCCGAGCACGGGATCGCCCTGGCGGCGCTGATGTTCGGCCACCAGCCGCGAGCGCGTCTTCGGTTCACGGCGGGGTGCTGCCGTCGGTGGCTTCACCAGCACCTCGACCTGGCCTTTGTCGGTCACGCCGAGCATACCGAAGCCGAGGCGACGGCACAGATTGCGATAGCGTGCGTCGCTCTCGCGTCCCTTGCCGCGGATCGACATCTTTGCCGCGATCCAGACCTCGTCGCCCGCCGGCGCGCGATCGACCGCCTGCAGGATCAGCTCGAGATTGAATGCGAGCTTGAGCTCGCCGATCACCACCACCGGCGGATCGCCGGCGCTCAGGCCCACGAGATCGCAACCGCCGATCTCGCCCTTCACGGAGAAGCCAAGCTCTTCGAGGAAGCGTTTGACGGGGAGATAGAGCGCGGTTTCCAAAGTGAGTTTCCGATCGGAGAATCAGTTGCAGCCAGTTTAGCCCGGATCGGGCTGCCGGCCATTTGCCCGGACGCGGTCAAGCCAGCTATACCGCTGCGCGGGGAACAGGCGGGCGCGCGCGAATATGACGATCAGGAACGGGCTCTATCACATCCGGATCGAGATGCTGGACGGCGTCCAGGGCGGCAATCAGGGCGTGATGGTGCTGCGTGACGGCACCATGCGCGGCGGCGATTCCTTTTTCTTTGCCTATGGCAGCTACACGTCCGCCGAGGGCAAGTGGAAAGGCGAGCTGACCAACGAGGAGCATTCGCCATCGTTCGACGAGCGCCCGGTATGGGGTCGCAAGGTCGTCACCATCGGCTTCAGCGGCACCTACACCGACGAGACCGCCTATGGCGAAGGCATGGCGCTCGCCGGCAAGCAGAGCATCCGTTTCAAGGGCAATCTGCGGCTGCTTGTGCCGGATTGATTACACCCGTCCGCTCACTGGGATCAGCGCTCCGGTGACGCCGCTGGCGGCGTCGCTTGCAAGGAACAGGATCACTTCGGCGAGTTCCTGCGGCGTGACCCATTTGGCGAAGTCGGCTTTCGGCATGTCGGCGCGGTTGGCCTTGGTGTCGATGGTCGACGGCAGCACCGCGTTCACGGTGACCTTGCCCTTCCATTCGTTGGCCAGCGCCTCGGTGAGGCGGTGCACGGCCGCCTTCGATGCCGCGTAGGGACCCATGCCGGCACCCGCCTGCAGCGCGCCCATCGCGCCGATATTGACGATGCGGCCAGCCTTCGAAGCGGCAAGATGCGGCAGTGCCGCGTGCGCCGCGTTGAGGGCCGTCAGCACGTTCAGTGCATGCATGCGGTGCCACGTCTTGATGTCGCCGTCGCCGACGGTCTCGAAGGCAAAGCCGCCGGCGATGTTGACCAGGGCGTCCAGCCCGCCGAAATGCTTTGCGGCAGCATCCACCGCCGTCTTCGCCTGCACCGCGTCGGACAGGTCGACGCCGCCGATCTCGATGCGCTCGGCCGTCGCCGGCATTTGAGAGGGCGCGTGATCGATGCCGGCCACCCGCGCGCCGCGTGATAGCGCGACGTCTGCGACCACCTTGCCAAGCGCGCCGAGCGCGCCGGTCACGACAATGATTTTTCCCTGCACGTTACTCTCCGTCGTCTCAATTCGCACCGACTATTGCGTGAGGCGAATTGGACTTGCAATGGCGGCAGCATCAAGACTGGGCTATAGATGCAACTTTAGATCGTTGAGGAGATTGTTTCATGCCCGACAATTTGCCGACCATCGAATTTCCCGCTGCGATCGTCGACTTGAAATACCCCCTGATGCGTCTTCGGCAGGCGCTGGAGGGAAGGGGCGTGGTGCGGATCGTGGCGATGGGGTCATCCTCGACGGCCGGGCGAGCCGACGTCGTTCCCTATCCCTACAGGCTCGAAATGTATCTGCGGCAGCACTACAAGGACGAAGATCCGCACCCGAACATCCGGATCGATGTCCTCAATCGGGGCAAGGGCAATGAGGAAGCCGACGACGAACTCAAGCGCTTCGAGACGGACATCTTTCAGGATGATCCCACGCTGGTGATCTGGCAGGTTGGGACCAACGCGGTCTTTCACAATGATCGATACAACGTCGATGTGGTCGCCGAGAATATCAGGAAGGGGCTGGCGCAACTGCGCGCCCGCGGCTTCGAGGTTCTGCTGATTGATCCGCAATATACGACGAAGATGCTCTGGGATGACCGCGCCGAACTCTCGGACAAGATGGTTCGGTTGATCCGCAATGCCGCGGAAGAGGCTCAGGTCAGTCTGTTTCAGCGCTGGGCCCTGATGCGGCATTGGCACGTCCAGAACAACGTGTCGTTCGAGCAATTGGTGGATCCGACCGACGGGGACCTGCTGCACCAGAGCGATTGGAGCACCATGCAGGTCTCGCTTGCCCTCAAGAACGCCATCATCAAGGCTGCAACTCCCGGAGCGTGAGACGCCCGGCGTCGCTCACGCCTGAAGATAGCGCTCCTTCAGTGCGGTCCGGTCGGCTGCGCCGAGCTTGAGGCCGTCGCGCAAATAGGTTTCGACATCGCCATAGTCGCGGCCGACGGCATCGAAGGCTGCGTCGAGATAGGATGCGTTGACCGAGCCGATGGCGTCGAGGACGTCTGCGGGCAGATCGGAGACGCTCGACAGGTCGCGCTTGTAGTGGCGATTGGTCAGCAGATAATCCTCTGCAATGACCCTCTCGGGCACGCCGAGCGCATGCAGGATCAGCGCGCTGGCAAAGCCGGTGCGGTCCTTGCCGGCGGTGCAGTGGATCACGAGCGGGGCGCGGTCCTCCAGAAGATGGCCGAACAGCATGCGGAAGCTGTGCGTGTTGTGGCGGACATAGTTGCGATAGGACTCGCGCATCAGCTCAAGCGCGACCGGCGCAGTCAGCGCACCCCTGGCGAGCTCGGTGCGCAGTGAGGCCACCACCGTCGGCTCGATCGGCAGGGAATGCACGGTGATCTCGTTGACGACGCAGACGCCGGCCGCGCGCTCCTCGACGCCGCGGAAGTCGAACGCGCTTCTGACGCCGAGCGCACGGACGATTGCGATGTCCTCGGCGGTGAGCTGGCCGAGATGGTTGGAGCGGAAGATGTGGCGCCAGCGCGTGGTGCGACCGTCACTCGTGGCGTAGCCGCCGAGGTCGCGAAAATTGCTGGCGCCTTGCAGAGCGAGGTGACGGGCAGGGGAGTCTGACATCGGAGCTGCTTTTGTTATGTTGCCGACGGACCATTACAGGGGGCGATCATGGGCCGGCACAAGGCCATTCTTTTGCGGATCACCATGCTGGCGGCTGGAATTTCCGGGGCGCGGCAGGCCGACGCGCAGACGTTCCGGAATTACCGCTGCGCCGATGGTACGCAGTTCATTGTTGCGTTTTATGACGGCGACAAGCGCGCGTTCCTCCAGATCGACGGCGAGCCGGCGACGCTTGCCAAGCGGTTGGCCATTTCGGGCGCGCGCTATTCGGGGGCGTGGGTGACGCTGAGAATCGGCAAGACCGGGGCCACCACGGTCAAGCATCTGATGCGGCCGGTGACGGCCTGCACGGTGATCTGACGACGCTCATCAGGTCCGGAATAAAAAGGGTCGAAACCTCGTTGTTTCGACCCTTTTTCAAACTTCCGTCGAACGCTTGAGAGTGCGCGGCGGTATCAAACCTGGCATAGGCATTAGCGTTCCCATTTGGGCTTTGCTTCGTCGACCGCGTCCTGGTGGTACCAGCTGTCGCTGCAGATCGAGACGTTCGCGGGAAGCGAAGCGTGATCGGCGGGAAAGCGGGTGTCGCCATAGCGGCGCCCGGCGAGAGCCGCGCGGCCCCCGACAGGGAATTGGTAGATCGTCGCAGATCCGTGACTCAGACCATTGTTCATCATTTCGATTTGCTCCTGGGTCGAAGCGCCTTGGCCTCCATGGTGCGCCCGACTCGTTCGATTGTGGTTACTGGAATCCCCATATCGGCCTCGCACTCCCAAATGCAAAGTGCTGAAAAGGAAATCAGTTTCCGCTCAATTCTTGGGCAGACGACGGTCTGCACCCCCTAAGGCACCGTGTCGGTGACTAACGCCTGGGCCATTCCAAAGGTTGCTAGGCAGGGGGCGGAGGCTTTGCGAAAGTTGCCGGACGTTGATGCGCGTTTCATCGGCAACTTGCAGCAGGGGTCCGCCTGCTCCAGAATCGGGCGTTTTCCGCGGAATTTTTGCAGTGCAGCTTCACGCGAAGGTGCGCTTCTATGACGCACGTTGCTGTGGACGTTTTTCGGCTGGCGAGCCGGTTCTGGCCGCGGTGGAAGACCTCCCGCGCTGCGGCCTTTTGGCACGTTAAATGCTTGTAAAGGGTCGGCCGATCTTGGCCGGGTAAACAATCGTGCGGGGACCAGCCGTCCCCACCTTTCGCATCATCTACAGAGAGGCTCAATGACCAAGTATAAGCTCGAGTACATCTGGCTCGACGGATATACGCCGACTCCGAACTTGCGCGGCAAAACTCAGATCAAGGAATTCGCGTCGTTCCCGACGCTCGAGCAGCTTCCGCTCTGGGGCTTCGATGGCTCCTCCACCCAGCAGGCCGAAGGCCACAGCTCGGATTGCGTGCTGAAGCCGGTCGCGGTGTTCCCGGACGGCGCCCGCACCAATGGCGTGCTGGTGATGTGCGAAGTCATGATGCCCGACGGCAAGACGCCGCACTCGACCAACAAGCGCGCCACGATCCTCGACGATGCCGGCGCCTGGTTCGGCTTCGAGCAGGAATACTTCTTCTACAAGGACGGCCGTCCGCTCGGCTTCCCGGCCTCCGGTTATCCGGCGCCGCAGGGCCCGTACTACACCGGCGTCGGCTACTCGAACGTCGGCGACATCGCCCGCAAGATGGTCGAAGAGCATCTCGATCTCTGCCTCGCGGCCGGCATCAACCACGAAGGCATCAACGCGGAAGTCGCGAAGGGCCAGTGGGAATTCCAGATCTTCGGCAAGGGCTCCAAGAAGGCCGCTGACGAAATGTGGATGGCCCGCTACCTGATGCTGCGCCTGACCGAGAAGTACGGCGTCGACATCGAGTTCCACTGCAAGCCGCTCGGCGACACCGACTGGAACGGCTCCGGCATGCACGCCAACTTCTCGACCGAGTACATGCGCTCGATCGGCGGCAAGGAGTATTTCGAGGCGCTGATGGCCGCCTTCGACAAGAACCTGATGGACCACATCGCCGTCTACGGCCCGGACAACGACAAGCGTCTGACCGGCAAGCACGAGACCGCGCCGTGGAACAAGTTCAGCTACGGCATTGCTGATCGTGGTGCCTCGATCCGCGTTCCGCACTCCTTCGTCAACAACGGTTACAAGGGCTATCTGGAAGACCGCCGTCCGAACTCGCAGGGCGACCCATACCAGATCGCTTCGCAGATCCTGAAGACGATCGCGTCCGTCCCGGCTGACAAGAAGGCCGCGGCTTAAAGATCCTCCCGGCCCGGGCTGGGGGGCTGGTTCGGGTTGGCTTTCAAATCCGCCGGAGCTCAAAAGGCTCCGGCGGATTTTTGCATTCCGATGACAGCGCTTGCCGATGACAGCGCTCGTTGTGGGTCTGGCGGCCATGCCGGCCTGGAGCCTGTCCATGTCAGCCCAAACCGGGATAGAGTGGGCGCAGGATGCGCGCGGGGCCGGGGACACGGCTGGTGTTTGAAGGCTTCTACAAGGTGAGATTTCAGCTCGGCGACAGCGTCGGCCGGAGCGTGATGCATGCCGGCAACGGCAAGATGCTCGGCGGCAATTCGGCGTTCGCCCATATTGGCACCTACGAGAAGACCGCGGACCGCATTGACATCGTCATCAAGACCGTCCGCCACAATCCCGATCCGAACTACCGCGCCATGGCCGGCACCGACGATGCGACGCTGATCGCGAAGGGTTTTGCCGACGGCGATCTCTACCGCTTCAAGGGGGAGCTCAAGGAGCTGCCCGGCGTGCCCTTCCAGTCGCTGATGACGCCGATCACGGAAGACGAGGTGCCGATCGCCGGCGGCGTCGGAGAAGCCGGCATCGTCGACGGCCTCTACTCGATCCATCTGCGCATGCTCGACGGTGTCGATGGCGGGCTCACCGGCGTGATGCTGCTCAACCGGGGCCGCATCCTCGGCGGCGATGCCTCGTTCTATTATCTCGGCAGCTACACCGCCGCGAACGGCCGCTGGAAGGGGCAGATCCTCAACCAGGAGCACACGCCCGCCAAGGACGATCCGATCTTCGGCGGCCACGAGGTCGGCATCGGCTTCTCCGGCAGCTATGACGGCGATGCGGCGCTGCTGGAAGCAACCGCGCTGGCCGGCAAGCGCAGCCTGCGCCTGACCGCGGCGCTCAAGTTGATGCATCGCGCCTGATCGTCACAGGAAATCGCTCATGGAAAAAGTTCGCATGCTCTCGACGCTCGGCCTGATGGGCGCGATGCGGAGCCTGTCCTCCGCGTTCGAGACCGCGAGCGGCATTCAGGTCGATGCCGATTTCGCGCCGACGCTGGCGGTGCTCAAGCGCTTGCGTGCCGGCGAGGCTGCCGATCTCGTGATCCTCACGCGCGAAGGGCTTGATGAGGTGATCGGCGAGGGCCGCGTGATCGCGGACAGCGCGGCTGACCTGGCGCGCTCCTATGTCGGCCTCGCCGTACTGAAAGGCGCGCCGCATCCCGACATCGCCAACGAGACCGCGCTGCGCAAGGCGCTGCTCGCGGCGCGGTCCGTCGCCTATTCACGGCTCGGCGCAAGCGGCGTCTACTTCGCCCAGCTGATCGTGCGGATGGGCATCGCCGCTGAGATCAACGCCAAGGCGACCATCGTCGAGCAGGGTTTTACGGCCGAGCGGCTCGTCAGCGGCGAGGCGGACCTCGCCGTGCAGCAGATCAGCGAGCTGAAGCAGGTCGAGGGCATCGAAGTGATCGGCCCGGTCCCGCACGAATTGCAGACGCCGGCCGTGTTCTCGGCCGGCCGCATGGTGAACGCGAAACAGGCCGAAGGTGCCGAGGCGTTGCTGCGCTATCTGGCATCGCCGGAGGTCGTGCCCGTGCTGCGGCAATCAGGACTCGAGCCTTGAAATCGCCGGCACGTGGACGCAACGTGATGACCATGCGGACCTGTCTCCTTGCCATCCTCGTCGCACTTATCGCGCCCGTCGCGGCGCATGCGCAATCGGCCGACCTCGTCCTGTGCGACCGTGTCGCCGCCGATCCAAGCGATCCCGACAAGCCGGCCGACGTAAAGGGCGTGCCTGAGATCGCAGCCTCCGACGTCGCGACCGCGATCAAGTTCTGCAAGCAGGCAGCCCCATCGTCGCGCCGTGCGATGTTCGCGCTCGGGCGTGCCTATGCGGCCAACCGGCAGACGGTCGAGGCGATCGCTGCCTGGCGCAAAGCGGCCGACAAGGGCTCGAGCGCTGCGATGGTCGAGCTCGGCGTCGCCTACGGCAACGGCTCCGGCGTCGCCAGGGACGAGGCCCAGGCGCGAAAGCTGTTCGAGAAGGCGGCTCAGGCCGGCAATCCCCGCGGCGTCTCCAATCTCGCGGCGCTCGGCAACGCCGGCGGTGGCGCGCCCGCCGATCCCGCGCAGGCGCGCACGCTGCTCGGCAAGGCCGCCGAGACCAACGCGGAGGCGCAGTACCAGCTCGGCCTGATGCTTGCCAACGGCGATGGCGGCGAGAAGGACGATGTCGCGGCGCGCGCGCTGTTCGAGAAGGCGGCGGCGCAAAACCATCCCGGCGCGCTGGAGCGGATGGGCGCCTTCGCGCAGGAAGGCCGCGGCGGTCCGAAGGACAAGGATGCCGCAAAGGCCTATTACGAGCGTGCCTCCGCGCTCGGCGACGAGGACGCCAAGAAGGCGCTGGAGCGGCTGCGCTGTCCCTATGCGATCAAGGACAAGCAGGGCAAGCTCGTCACCACGCTGTGCTTCTAGAGAACGATCCAGCTCACTTCATGTAGTAGGCGAAAGGAACTTGCCTGGGCAGGGGCCGTTGACATCACACCAAGCAGGAGGCGCAACCATGATCCGCAAACTCGCATCCGGCGAATATCGGCTCTATTCGCGCAAGGTGAATCCCAAGACCGGAAAGCGGCGCAACCTCGGCACCTTCAAGAGCCGCGCGGCGGCCGAGAAGCACGAACGCGATGTGCAGTATTTCAAGCGTCACTAACGCCCGGTGAGCGCGGCCCGTGAGGCGGGTAAACAAAAAGTCGAAAACAACCCCATGCACAGTAGCCAAGTGGTTGAATTTCAAGGCCGCCAGGTCTTGAAACCGCAAAATGCTGATTTTACGAAATTGGCTTGACGCGTCGAGGCTGGGCAAGTTTTTTGGGAGTTGATGTAGGGTTCGTCTTATGGCGAATCGCACATTCAAGACC
>NZ_VSSS01000117.1 GCF_008123425.1 Bradyrhizobium rifense | reverse complement strand
CGGTGACGCTGATCCTGTCCTCGATCGACCGCATCAAGGAGATCCTCGCCGGCCTCGAGGCGACCGAAGCCGAGCCCGAGGGCACCGACCGCGATCTCATCGACAAGCTGGAAGCGATGGTCGAGCAAGGTATGGCGGCTATGGCCGCCGGCGCCGCTGCTCCCGTCGCTGAAGCGCCGCCGCTGGTGCCGGAAGCCCCCGCTGCCGCTGCACCCGCGCCCGCAAAAGAGCTGACCACGGGCTCCCTGATCGACCAGACCCTGGAGCGCCCGCTGCGTCCGGGTGAAGTGTCGCTCGACGATCTCGAGCGCGCCTTCCGCGAGACTGCGATCGAGCTGCCTGCGCCTGTCGAGGCAAAGGCCGAGCCCGCGCCGGTTGCCGAAGCGCCCGCGTCTGCCGCCAAGGAGAAGGCTCCCAAGGAGAAGGCCGCGCCGAAGAAGTCGATGGCCGACGAGGGGGCCTCCGAAGGCGACCGCGTTGCCAACCAGTCGATCCGCGTCAACGTGGATACGCTGGAGCATCTGATGACCATGGTCTCCGAGCTGGTGCTGACCCGCAACCAGCTGCTGGAGATTTCCCGCCGCAACGAGGACACCGAGTTCAAGGTGCCGTTGCAGCGCCTCTCCAACGTCACCGCCGAGCTGCAGGAAGGCGTCATGAAGACGCGCATGCAGCCGATCGGCAATGCCTGGCAGAAGCTGCCCCGCATCGTCCGGGATCTGTCGAGCGAACTCGGCAAGCAGATCGATCTGGAGATGCACGGCGCCGACACCGAGCTCGACCGCCAGGTGCTCGACCTGATCAAGGACCCGCTCACCCATATGGTGCGCAACTCCGCCGATCATGGTCTGGAGACCCCCGCCGAGCGCCTTGCCTCCGGCAAGGGCGAGCAGGGTACCATCCGCCTCTCCGCCTATCACGAGGGCGGCCACATCATCATCTGCATCGCCGACAACGGCCGCGGTCTCAACACCGAGAAGATCAAGGCCAAGGCGATCTCCTCAGGTCTCGTCACCGAGGCTGAGCTCGAGAAGATGTCGGAAGCCCAGATCCACAAGTTCATCTTCGCACCGGGCTTCTCGACCGCGGCCGCCATCACCTCGGTCTCCGGCCGTGGCGTCGGCATGGACGTGGTCCGCACCAATATCGACCAGATCGGCGGCACCATCGACATCAAGTCGGTCGCAGGCGAAGGCTCCTCCGTCACCATCAAGATCCCGCTGACCTTGGCGATCGTCTCCGCGCTGATCGTGGAAGCCGCCGGCGACCGCTTTGCGATCCCGCAGCTCTCGGTCGTCGAGCTGGTTCGTGCCCGCGCCAACAGCGAACACCGCATCGAGCGCATCAAGGACACCGCGGTCCTCCGCTTGCGCAACAAGCTGCTGCCGCTGATCCATCTGAAGAAGCTCCTCAAGATCGACGACGGCGCGGCCAGCGATCCCGAGAACGGCTTTATCGTGGTGACCCAGGTCGGCAGCCAGACCTTCGGTATCGTCGTCGACGGCGTGTTCCACACCGAAGAAATCGTGGTCAAGCCGATGTCGACGAAGCTGCGTCACATCGACATGTTCTCGGGCAACACGATCCTGGGCGATGGTGCGGTCATCATGATCATCGACCCCAACGGCATTGCCAAGGCGCTCGGCGCCGCCGGCTCCTCGGCCCATGACATGGCCGACGACAATGGCGCGCACCACATCGGTTCGGGCGAGCAGACCACCTCGCTGCTGGTGTTCCGCGCCGGCTCCAGCCAGCCCAAGGCGGTCCCGCTCGGGCTCGTCACCCGCCTGGAAGAGCTCCCGGCCGACAAGATCGAGTTCTCCAACGGCCGCTACATGGTGCAGTACCGCGAGCAGCTGATGCCGCTGGTGGCCATGGACGGCGTCACCATCGCAAGCCAAGGTGCGCAACCGATCCTGGTGTTTGCCGATGACGGCCGCTCCATGGGCCTCGTCGTCGACGAGATCATCGACATCGTCGAGGAACGGCTCAACATCGAGGTCGGCGGCTCGGCTAGCGGCATTTTGGGCTCGGCCGTGATCAAGGGCCAGGCCACCGAGGTGATCGACGTCGGCCACTTCCTCCCCATGGCGTTCGCCGACTGGTTCACCCGCAAGGAGATGAAGCCGTCGATGCACTCGCAGTCGGTGCTGCTGGTCGACGACTCGGCGTTCTTCCGCAACATGCTGGCGCCGGTGCTCAAGGCCGCCGGCTACCGCGTCCGCACCGCGCCGACCGCGCAGGAGGGCCTCGCGGCGCTCCGTGCACAAACCTTCGACGTGGTCCTGACCGACATCGAGATGCCCGACATGAACGGGTTCGAGTTTGCGGAAGTGATCCGCTCCGACAGCAATCTGGGTTCGATGCCGATCATCGGCCTCTCGGCGCTGGTGTCGCCGGCAGCGATCGAGCGCGGCCGTCAGGCCGGCTTCCACGATTATGTCGCCAAGTTCGACCGTCCCGGTCTGATCGCGGCGCTGAAGGAACAGACCGCGGGTGCCGCCGGCGCCTCCGAGCTGAACCGGGCAGCGGCGTAAGGGCCAAGAACTAAGGGCCAAGAACTAAGGACCAGGGATCAGGAGAGACCGATATGAGCAACAAGAAGACGCAGATTGGCGAAGGCGCCATGGTCGAATACGTCACCGCGATGATCGGCGGCCAGCTGTTCGGCCTGCCGATCTCCCGGGTCCAGGACGTGTTCATGCCCGAGCGCGTCACCCGCGTTCCCTT
>NZ_VSSS01000116.1 GCF_008123425.1 Bradyrhizobium rifense | reverse complement strand
ACCGACCGAGTTTGCAACCCGCCCCAACAGGGGCCAAACCCAGAACGGACTCTCCTTATAACCGGGGGCAAATTGGGGAGCAGGTCACCGCGGCGCCCGTTAGGAACGTAGGAAGATACGTCTCACGCCGAAAACGGGCGTACAAAGTTACGGTGACAGTGCTGGACTGCACCCCTGAAGTGAGACACGATAATTACAGTGACAGTGGGTTGTCACGATGCGTTACCGCGCGTTGTTTTGCGCGAACGCGGTTTCGAACTCAAGAGGCGACTGGTATCCGAGCGCCGAGTGCAGGCGCTCTTTGTTGTAGACCTCCGCGATGAAGCTGTTGATGTGGCGGCGGGCGTCGCCCAGGTCGGCGAAGGCTTTGCCGTTGATCTGTTCAGCCTTGAGCGTTTTCATGAAGCTTTCAGCCTTGGCGTTGTCGAAGGGATTTCCCGGTCTGCTCATGCTGATGGTGATGTCGCGATCGGCAAGCCGCTGGCGATAGGCGATGGAAGCGTATTGCACGCCGCGGTCGGAGTGATGGATCAGGCTGCCCGGTGCCGGTCCCCGAGCCGCGATGGCTTTCTCCAGCGCGGCGATGGCGAGCGAGGCATCGAGCGTGTCCTCGAAGGCCCAGCCA
>NZ_VSSS01000115.1 GCF_008123425.1 Bradyrhizobium rifense | reverse complement strand
GGCTCGACCTGAGCGAACTGGAAGATCGCGTCAAGGCACGGGAGAACACGCCGGGTCATCCGGCGCCATCACCACGGTTGCTGCTGGCGCTTTGGCTGTATGCCACGAGCGATGGCGTTGGTAGCGCGCGGGCGCTGGACCGGCTCTGCGACAGTCACGACGTCTACCGTTGGCTCTGCGGCGGCGTGTCTTTGAACCATCACACGTTGTCGGACTTCCGGGTCGGCTGCGCCGACTTGCTCGACCGTCTGCTGGTCGAACATCTGGTGGCCCTGAACGAGGCAGGGCTGGTCGATATCGAGAAGCTGACCCAGGACGGGGTGCGGATACGGGCGAGTGCGGGGACCGGATCGTTCCGGCGGGAGGCGAGGCTGGATCGGCAGATGGCACAAGCCGAGGCCGTGGTTGAAGAGCTCAAGCGCGAGGTCGATGCGGATCCGGAAGCCCGCGATCGGCGGATCCGGGCCGCCAGAGAGCGCGCGGCGCGGGAACGCAGCGAGCGGATACAGGCCGCGCAAGCGGCGCTGGCCGAGATCAAGCGCAAGCGAAAGCAGCTCGACGACAAGGGCGGCAACGGCAAGAAGCCGAAAGAACCTCGGGCCTCCACCACAGACCCTCAGGCACGGGTGATGAAGATGGCGGATGCCGGCTTCCGCCCGGCCTACAATGTGCAGGTGGCCAGCGCGGCTGGCGAGCTGATCGTGGTCGCGATCGATGTCGACAACAGCGGGTCAGATCGCGGCTTGATGCGACCGATGTTGGAGCGGACGCGCGAACGGCTGAAGCGCTTCCCACGCCGCCACCTCGTCGACGGCGGATTCTGCAGTGGCGAAGACATCGAATGGGCGCATGGCGAAGGTATCGAGGTTTACTGTCCTCCTCCCAAATCCAGGAGCGGTGTCGATCCCTTTTTACCCCGGAGCAGCGACGGTCCCGGAGTATCCGCCTGGCGGGCCCGCATGGCCAGCGAAGCCGGAAAGGCACAGTACCAAGCCCGCACGATCTGCGAATGCATCCATGCCCGATGGCGGAACTGGGACCTCAGGCAATTGACCGTGCGCGGCATCGAGAAGGTCCGTGCCGTCGTGCTCTGGTACGCCCTCACCAACAACATCCTGCAAGGACACCGTCTCGCAAAAACATAGGCCGCAGAAATGTACCCGACGGCCTGACGCCGCCGGACGCTTGCCATCAAGGAGTGCCACCGCTCCTTGGCCGAATGCCGAAA
>NZ_VSSS01000114.1 GCF_008123425.1 Bradyrhizobium rifense | reverse complement strand
CCGGTCGGCGCTCGTCCATGGCGAGATATCCTATATCCTTGCCATGTTTGGGGCGGACCGAGATCGACCTGCAGGAAACCGGTCAGCAGGCTGTCGCCGTGGAGGATTCCACCGGCTGCATGCATGGCTCACGGGGACAGGCCCGGCCGGCAAGTCCTGACCTTCTGTCCGAGCCAAGAATCGTTGCCGAACTCGCCAAGGCCACGGTGTCCGGCCGAACGACCATTCCGTGGGACGACTGGATTGCAGACTACGCCCGGATCCGCGACGCCATCGCATCCACTTATCCAGACATTTTCCACGACTTCAATGAGCGAATGTGGAAGCCCGGCGGCTTTCACCGTCCGATCGCGGCTCGGCAACGATCATGGAAAACCAAAACGGGGAAAGCCAATTTCATCGTGCCAACGTCGCTCGTGACCGACATCGATACGTCCCCGGAGGCACGCGACGTGGTGCAGCTGATCACGCTGCGGAGCAACGGCCAGTTCAACACGACGATTTATAGTTATGACGACCGCTTCCGCGGCATCTACGGCTCGCGGCTTGTGGTGCTGATGCTTCGCAATGACATCGAGCGATGGGGATTGAAAGAAGGACGGACTGTGACGTTGACGACGGCAGTCGACGACGGCGTGGATCGTCAGGTGAGCGGCCTGCGCGTCGTTGCCTACGATATCCCGGAAGGCTGCATCGCCAGCTACTTTCCGGAATGCAACCCGCTGTTGCCGCTGTGGCACCATGAGGAAAAAGCCAAGACGCCGGCGGCGAAATCGATCCCGGTCCGGGTGAAAGCCGAAGCTGCTGCAGTCTGACAGCCACGGCGGCTGGAGGAGGAAACGATGCTTGAGAAGCTCAGGGAAGCAATCATCGGTGAGCTGAAGCGTCAGGCCGCAAACAGCCCTCAGACTCTCAGGGTGGAAGGCTCGGACGAGTTGGTCGTCAACGGCAAGATCGACCTGTCGGAGCTCGTCATGGTCATCGCAGGGTCTGTGGCTGGCGGTCCGTGATGCGTCGAATGTCAGCCGAAAATGCCTAGCAGTTCTTTCAGCCGCTTGGCATCGGCCGGAGCCGCGCTTTTCTGGTCGTTGTCGAAATAAACATACACGTCGCAGCCCTGCCGCCTCCAGGATCTGATGCGTCTAGCCCATTCTTCCAGATCCGCCGGCGGGTAACGACCGTGATAGCGGCCGCCCGGTCCGTGGCCTCGAATGTAGACGAAATCCGCGGTTCGCTTCCACGGCGCCGGTGCATCGTGATGATCGGAAAGACAAAGCGAGATGTTTGCCTTCCTCAATATTTTCAGAATGCCTGGATGATACCAACTGGGATGTCGAAACTCGAAGCTGTAACGTCGTTTGCGCGACAGAAGTTCAAGAAAGAAGGCGAGCCGATCTGCGTCGGCCTCGAATTGCGGTGGAAGCTGGAAGAGGATGGGGCCGGCTTTCTGCCCCAACAGCGAAAGGCGCTCTTCAAGCAGCTCGAGACTGTTCACCGACCGATCCGACAATCGCTTCCAATGCGTAATGAACTTTGAAGCTTTCCACGCGAAGACAAAATCCTTGCCGGTCTGCCCGCGCCAGCCTTTTACGGCCTCCGGCGTCGGTGTCCGATAAAACACCCCATTGAGCTCGGTCGTATCAAACTGGCTGGCGTAATAGCAAAGCTGCTGCTTAATCGGCAGGTCCTTGGGAAAGAAAGGCCCCCGCCAAGATGCGTAGTGCCAACCTGACGTGCCAATATGAACGTGTGCCATATGGAATTCCAACTCAATTCAGGACACCGCAAGCACGACCTTTCCCGCCGAGTGCCCGCGCTCGACCGACGCAAGTGCCGCCATCGCTTGATCGAGTGGAAACCTCTTCTCGACGTGCGGTCGGACTTTTCCGGCCGCGATCAGCGCGCCGATCTCGGACAGTTCGTTTCCATCGGGCTCGACGGTGTATCGCATCGCCTTCACGCCCGCGGCGCGAGCCCTGTGCTGTGACGGTACCGTCAGGGTGGAGATCAGCCGTCCGCCTTGCTTCAGCACGGCCCAGGACCGCTCGCGCGTCTCTCCATCGATCAAGTCGAAAACCAAGTCGATGTGAGAGGCGGCTTCTTCAAAGCGTTGGGTCTTGTAGTCGATCACGACATCTGCTCCGAGGGAGCGGGCAAACGCGACGTGTTCTGTCGATACCGTGGTCAGGACACGCGCCCCGACATGCTTTGGCGAATTGAACGGCAAAATGGCCGACGCCGCCGGACCCGCCGTGAATCAGGACAGATTCTCCGGCTCGCAATTGGCCGTGTCTAAACAGCCCCTGATGCGCCGTCTGTCCGGCCAGCGGTATTGCAGCCGCGTGGATATGGTCAATACCACCGGGTTTGATCGCGATTGCGCGCTCCTCGAGGACGATCTGCTCGCATAGCCTCCGCCCCAGACCGGGACCATGCCGATCACCTCATCGCTGACGCGCACGCGGTCGACCTGGGCGCCGCATTGCAGAACGATGCCGGAGACGTCACGGCCGGGGGTATAAGGCAGCCGGTCATCTTTCACCGAGGGATATTTGCCGGAGCGGATCTTGAAGTCGACCGGGTTCACGCTTGCCGCCCGGACAGCCACCAGAATTTGGCGAGCGTCCGGCCCCGACTGCTTGATTTCATCGAGCTGGAGCACCTCGTTGTCACCGAAACAGTGAAACCTGATCTTCCGTACGCTGGTCATTTGTGATCCGTTCCTCGCTAGGACTGGACGATCAACGGTGTCCGTCATCGCGCGTTCCTGTCTAAAGACGGGCCGGGACCGAGTGCAAAGCTCGGCATCCTCTTTGGAACGTCAATTTGTCCGCCGGTTTAACCCGAAGAGAACCCGACGAAATGGAAAGAAGGGATATCGATGGATCACATCACACGGTGCCCGCATTGTGGGCACGGGCTGATCCCGGCTTTGTCCAGTGACGGCCGGACCGAGTTCTCGTGCATCTGGTGCGAAAATCTGGGTTCGACGAAACCAGACGCAAGAAAGGACGGCATGCTGTCCGCGCGCACGTCGTTAGCGCCGGAATCCGAGGCACCTTAGCCACTCCACCAACCGGGAGTTCCGATGTACGCATTGTTCGAACGCGACAGACAAATCGGAGCTGCATTTCCGACCGAAAAGGAGGTGTGGGAGGCAGCGCTGATAGAAGGGCTCGTCACCGACGTTCCGGTCGCTGACGAGGAAGGTGGCCAGATCCTGCCGGACGGATACCACGTTAACCAGATCGAGCCGTGAACCGGGAATCTCTGGAACGCCAAGCCGATCGGGCCGAGGCTCTCGCCGCCGAAACCGCCGATGATGAGGTGAGAAAGGCTCTCCTGGACGCTGCGAGACAATACAGGGTCCAGCTGAAGGTCGAGCCATGCGAGCCGAGACCCGAATGGAAGCTTCCGGACGAGATTTCCTGACGTGCTATTTCGTGTTGCCCCTGAGAAAAGTCAGGCCGTTGGCGGTTAGACGATCCTCACTGGTCTCACCGTCCGCGACGAGGCCTTCCAGGTAAGTCTCCAGTTCCGGTAGTCTTTGCTCGAAGTCCGGACCAAGACCCATCAGATCGCAGGTCTTGCTGATCCGTTCGATGGGTTTTTCAAAAATGTTGATTTGCGCGTTCATCAATTCCGAACACGCCCGCGAGGCGTTGGTTCCTTGCGGGTGCAGAGCCAAATGCGGGTGCAAAGGAAGCAAATCTGTCGGCTAATGAAGTAATGTCCCTCAAAAAGATGTCCAGCGGATTATCAAGGCGCCGCTAGTCGCGGTTCAACGAGGCACGATGGTCTTGCGACGGATGCCCGGTTCCGACGATTCCCAGGGCGCGACTGGTAAGTTATTGATTCTTCTTCACCCCTAGCTGACTCTTAATCGGCGGCTCTGTCGGAAACGGCATGGAGCATTTTCGCCGAACGCGCCTGCGCTGATGCATCGTCGGACAGGTTTCGAACGCCACTTATCCCTCCTTTGCCGTTGGATCCCCCGGCATCGAGAGAACGCCAGCCCTCCACGAGACGCGGCATGCAACAGTGACGGCCGTTCTCTCTCAGAGCTCCGCAATGAAATCGCAACCAATTGAGTGAAACGACCGTGAACAAAACGGGACGAGAACACCTGCCACGGCGAGAAAAATCAATAACTGTCCGCTTCAGCCGGCCACGATCCGCGAATGTCTGAGACGCTAGCACCGGTTGAGCCACGACATCCGTCAGGACACTGAGCCTGAAATGATATCCACGTTCGGTCGTGAGCTGATGCGGGTGGCCTGGAAGCCGTCCTCGATGTCACTCGATAGCATCCATATGGGACGCCGGATCGGGAGCGAATCGCAGGCGGTCCAAACCGACACCAACATCAATTGGGCAGGGCGTCCGAGTCGGTGAATTGAGTTAATTTTCCGGCAAACTTCGCCGCTCGGCGATCCGGCGACTGAGTCTATGACATCTTCGTCGCACGAAAAATGCGGGTGCGCACAGATGCCCAATTCGAATGATGTCGCCGGCAACGAGATGCTTTGGCGCG
>NZ_VSSS01000113.1 GCF_008123425.1 Bradyrhizobium rifense | reverse complement strand
CCGGTCGGCGCTCGTCCATGGTGAGATATCCTATATCCTGCCATGTTTGGGGCGGACCGAGATCGACCTGCAGGAAACCGGTCAGCAGGCTGTCGCCGTGGAGGATTCCACCGGCTGCATGCATGGCTCACGGGGACAGGCCCGGCCGGCAAGTCCTGACCTTCTGTCCGAGCCAAGAATCGTTGCCGAGCTCGCCAAGGCCACGGTGTCCGGCCGAACGACCATTCCGTGGGACGACTGGATTGCGGACTACGCCCGGATCCGCGACGCCATCGCATCCACTTATCCAGACATTTTCCACGACTTCAATGAGCGAATGTGGAAGCCCGGCGGCTTTCACCGTCCGATCGCGGCTCGGCAACGATCATGGAAAACCAAAACGGGGAAAGCCAATTTCATCGTGCCCACGTCGCTCGTGACCGACATCGATACGTCCCCGGAGGCACGCGACGTGGTGCAGCTGATCACGCTGCGGAGCAACGGCCAGTTCAACACGACGATTTATAGTTATGACGATCGCTTCCGCGGCATCTACGGCTCGCGGCTTGTGGTGCTGATGCATCGCAATGACATCGAGCGATGGGGATTGAAAGAAGGACTGACTGTGACGCTGACGACGGCAGTCGACGACGGCGTGGATCGTCAGGTGAGCGGCCTGCGCGTCGTTGCCTACGATATCCCGGAAGGCTGCATCGCCGGCTACTTTCCGGAATGCAACCCGCTGTTGCCGCTGTGGCACCATGAGGAAAAAGCCAAGACGCCGGCGGCGAAATCGATCCCGGTCCGGGTGAAAGCCGAAGCTGCTGCAGTCTGACAGCACGGCGGCTGGAGGAAGAAAGATGCTTGAGGAGAAGCTCAAGGAAGCAATCATCGGTGAGCTGAAGCGTCAGGCCGCAAACAGCCCTCAGACTCTCAGGGTGGAAGGCTCGGACGAGTTGGTCGTCAACGGCAAGATCGACCTGTCGGAGCTCGTCATGGTCATCGCAGGGTCTGTGGCCGGCGGTCCATGATGTATCGAACGTCAGCCGCAGATGAAGCCTAGAGCTTTTTCCGTTCCGATAGAATCGGAACGGAAGCTCTAGCTTTTTGTTTTGACGCGTTGTCTTCACGCGAACCGGTATCCACTTCGCTGGAAAACGCTCTAGAGCAGTTCCTTCAGCCGCTTGGCATCGGCCGGAGCCGCGCTTTTCTGGTCGTTGTCGAAATAAACATAGACGTCGCAGCCCTGCCGCTTCCAGGATCTGATGCGTCTAGCCCATTCTTCCAGATCCGCCGGAGGGTAACGACCGTGATAGCGGCCGCCCGGTCCGTGGCCTCGAATGTAGACGAAATCCGCGGTTCGCTTCCACGGCGCCGGTGCATCGTGATGATCGGAGAGACAAAGCGAGATGTTTGACTTCCTCAATATTTTCAGAATGGCTGGATGGTACCAGCTGGGATGTCGAAACTCGAAGCTGTAACGTCGTTTGTGCGACAGAAGTTCAAGAAAGGAGGCGAGCCGATCTGCGTCGGCCTCGAATTGCGGTGGAAGCTGGAAGAGGATGGGGCCGGCTTTCTGCCCCAACAGCGAACGGCGCTCTTCAAGCAGCTCGAGACTGTTCACCGACCGATCCGACAATCGCTTCCAATGCGTAATGAACTTTGAAGCTTTCCACGCGAAGACAAAATCCTTGCCGGTCTGCTCGCGCCAGCCTTTTACGGCCTCCGGCGTCGGTGTCCGATAAAACACCCCATTGAGCTCGGTCGTATCAAACTGGTTGGCGTAATAGCAAAGCTGCTGCTTGATCGGCAGGTCCTTGGGAAAGAAAGGCCCCCGCCAAGATGCGTAGTGCCAACCTGACGTGCCAATATGAACGCGTGCCATATGGACTTTCAACTAAACTCAGGACACCGCAAGCACGACCTTTCCCGCCGAGTGCCCGCGCTCGACCGACGCAAGTGCCGCTATCGCTTGATCGAGTGGAAACCTCTTCTCGACGTGCGGTCGGACTTTTCCGGCCGCGATCAGCGCGCCGATCTCGGACAGTTCGTTTCCATCGGGCTCGACGGTATATCGCATCGCCTTCACGCCCGCGGCGCGAGCTCTGTCCTGTGACGGTACCGTCAGGGTAGAGATCAGCCGTCCGCCTTGCTTCAGCACGGCCCAGGACCGCTCGCGCGTCTCTCCATCGATCAAGTCGAAAACCAGGTCGATGTGAGAGGCGGCTTCTTCAAAGCGTTGGGTCTTGTAGTCGATCACGACATCTGCTCCGAGGGAGCGGGCAAACGCGACGTGTTCTGTCGATACCGTGGTCAGGACACGCGCCCCGCATGCTTTGGCGAATTGAACGGCAAAATGGCCGACGCCGCCGGACCCGCCGTGAATCAGGACAGATTCTCCGGCTCGCAATTGGCCGTGTCTAAACAGCCCCTGATACGCCGTCTGTCCGGCCAGCGGTATTGCAGCCGCGTGGATATGGTCAATACCACCGGGTTTGATCGCGATTGCGCGCTCCTCGAGGACGACCTGCTCGGCATAGCCTCCGCCCCAGACCGGGACCATGCCGATAACCTCATCGCCGACGCGCACGCGGTCGACCTGGGCGCCGCATTGCAGAACGATGCCGGAGACGTCACGGCCGGGGGTATAAGGCAGCCGGTCATCTTTCACCGAGGGATATTTGCCGGAGCGGATCTTGAAGTCGACCGGGTTCACGCTTGCCGCGCGGACAGCCACCAGAATTTGGCGAGCGTCCGGCCCCGACTGCTTGATTTCATCGAGCTGGAGCACCTCGTTGTCACCGAAACAGTGAAACCTGATCTTCCGTACCCTGGTCATTTGTGATCCGTTCCTCGCTAGGACTGGACGATCAACGGTGTCCGTCATCGCGCGTTCCTGTCTAAAGACGGGCCGGGACCGAGTGCAAAGCTCGGCATCCTCTTTGGAACGTCACTTTGTCCGCCGCTTTAACCCGAAGAGAACCCGACGAAATGGAAGGAGGGATATCAATGGATCACATCACACGGTGCCCGCATTGTGGGCACGGGCTGATCCCGGCTTTGTCCAGGGACGGCCGGACCGAGTTCTCGTGCATCTGGTGCGAAAATCTGGGTTCGACGAAACCAGACGCAAGAAAGGACGGCATGCTGTCCGCGCGCACGTCGTTAGCGCCGGAATCCGAGGCACCTTAGCCACTCCACCCACCGGGAGTTCCGATGTACGCATTGTTCGAACGCGACAGACAAATCGGAGCTGCATTTCCGACCGAAAAGGAGGTGTGGGAGGCAGCGCTGATAGAAGGGCTCGTCACCGACGTTCCGGTCGCTGACGAGGAAGGTGGCCAGATCCTGCCGGACGGATACCACGTTAAACAGGTCGAGCCGTGAACCGGGAATCTCTGGAACGCCAAGCCGATCGGGCCGAGGCTCTCGCCGCCGAAACCGCCGATGATGAGGTGAGAAAGGCTCTCCTGGACGCGGCGAGACAATACAGGGTCCAAGGTCGAGCCATGCGAGCCGAGACCCGAATGGAAGCTTCCGGACGAGGTTTCCTGACGTGCTATTTCGTGTTGCCGCTGAGAAAAATCAGGCCGTTGGCGGTTAGACGATCCTCACTGGTCTCACCGTCCGCGACGAGGCCTTCCAGGTAAGTCTCCAGTTCCGGTAGTCTTTGCTCGAAGTCCGGACCAAGACCCATCAGATCGCAGGTCTTCCTGATCCGTTCGATGGGTTTTTCAAAAATGTTGATTTGCGCGTTCATCAATTCCGAACACGCCCGCGAGGCCTTGGTTCCTTGCGGGTGCAGAGCCAAATGCGGGTGGAAAGGAAGCAAATCTCGGCTAATGAAGGAATGTCCCTCAAAAAAGATGTCCAGCGGATTATCCAGGCGCCGCTAGTAACGAGGCACGATCGTCTTGCGACGGATGCCCGGTTCCGACTGGACGATTCCCAGGGCCACTGGAAGTTATTGATTCTTCTTGCCCCCTAGCTGACTCTTAATCGGCGGCTCTGTCGGAAACGGCATGGAGCATTTTCGCCGAACGCGCCTTCGCTGATGCATCGTCGGACAGGTTTCGAACGCCACTTATCCCTCTTTGCCGTTGGATCCCCGGCATCGAGAGAACGCCAGCCCTCCACGAGACGCGGCATGCAACAGTGACGGCCGTTCTCTCTCAGAGCTCCGCAATGAAATCGCAACCGATTGAGTGAAACGACCGTGAA
>NZ_VSSS01000112.1 GCF_008123425.1 Bradyrhizobium rifense | reverse complement strand
GCAAATTGGGGAGCAGGTCACTCAGCATCGCGTACTATATTGGGGAATCTTGGGTGCAGTGATCATGCGCGCCGCGTTGATTCTTGGCGGCACCGCGTTAATCGAGCGCGGTGACTGGATTCTCTACATTTTCGGCGCGTTCTTGATTGTCAGCGGTATCAGGATGGGACTGGTTGGACACCCCCCGGATATTGAAAAGAATCCGATCATTAGATGGATAAGCCGTTTCTTTCCTGTGTGGCCGAAATTTGCGGGTGAACGATTTGTCGTGAGACGACGAGGGCAGCTGGCCCTTACGCCGCTTGCGCTGGCATTGATCATGATCGAGGCGTCTGATCTGATCTTTGCTCTGGATTCCATCCCGGCGATTTTTTCCATCACGCGCGATTCGTTCCTGGTGTTCACGAGCAATATCATGGCGTTGCTCGGCTTGCGTTCGCTCTATTTCGCGCTGGCCGGAGCCGTCGACCGGTTTTGTTATCTCAGAACCTCGCTTGGGCTGCTCCTGGTGCTGATCGGGATCAAGCTACTGCTGAAAGACGTTCTGGTTGAAGGGCCGACCAGCACGTTTTTTACGCTCGGTGCCGTAGCGATCCTTTTGGCAAGCGGGATCATTGCATCGTTGCTCTTTGGGAGGCGTGCGCCAAATTGCACTTAGGAAATCGAGCGCGGCGAGAGTAACCACCGTGTCAGCATGGGCTGTGCAATAGTGTTGCCCGAACGTTGCGGGCTGGACCTGTGCCTGGTCTAGTTTCCAACGCGCGGGGTTTCGCGGTTCAGCGGCCGACGTGCCCACGCAATTCCGGATGGAGTTCGGCTCGAACTGCAGTGATGATGCTTGCGGCATCATCCTGGGAGAAACCGCAAACAAGGAGCACTTGGTCAGCCAGCTCGAGGCCCGCCGCAATATTCGGTGCTGGCTCCCGCCCGCGCCAGCGATGAGATTTCCTGATCATCGGCTGCACTTACGACGGAGGATGCCGCTGGATTTTGCTGGCGCACATAGTGAAGAATGCGTTCAATCAAATGACGTCGATCGAAGGTTATGACGACGAGGCGCGCTCGGGCGACGCCGGCAGCTTCCATAACCCGTTTGCGGCCCGCGTCCCCGAAGACGACCTTGTGTCCGGAGGTTTTTGCCCTGCGAAAGCGCACTAGGTCAGACTCGATCGCAATGTAGGGAGCCTTTGCTGCCTCCAGCACGAGCGCCACTGGACGGCCCACGCGTCCGCAGCCAAACAGGATAGCGTGATCGCTGAGATCTTGGCTTTCCTCGCGGATGGCAGCCTCTTCTGCACGTGCTTTGAGGCGATGTGAAGCACCGCAAACGAGTTCCGCAAATCGCGAACTCGCTTGAATCAACAGTGGGCCGAGCGCCATGGACACTGCTAGGGCCAACAGAGCGGGCTGCCCAACGCTCGCTTCCAGGGCATTCACTCGCATCGCCTGTGTGAGTAGAAGTAAGCCCGCTTCTCCGCCGTGTGCCAGAATAAGGGCAGCTCGCACTGCGACCGGTGCTGGCCAGCGCATGATTGCACCAACCTGGATCATGACGAAGGCCTTTCCTGGCAGGCATACGGCTATCCAGGCTCTGTCTCTTATACACATCT
>NZ_VSSS01000111.1 GCF_008123425.1 Bradyrhizobium rifense | reverse complement strand
CCGTCCGCGCCGGCGCCGTTCGTGCCGCCATCGGCTCAACGCTCTTGCGTTCACCCGGCAGCATCAACCCCGTGCAATAGTCACGCAGTGGCCTCATCCGCACCGCCTGACCAATCACACGTCCCAGTCCCGCTACATACGCCGTAAACCGTGCCTCGCTGTCTTCAACCTGGTTGAGATCCATCTGGCCCTCCGCGTGCCAAATATTGAATCTCTTCAAATATTTGATTCTCCGCCCTCGCGGGCGCGGCCGAATGACTCAGTAAGATTAGCCGAAGGCGTAATCCACCACCGTCTGTTTCCGCAGAAACAAAAGAGGTGGATTACGCTTCGCTAATCCACCCTGCGAGACCGCGTTACGCGTCCTCGACGCCCGCCTCATCCGGCGTGAACTCGTAGACCGAGCTGCAGAACTCGCAGGTCACCACGACCTTGTCGTCCTTGACCATGGCCGAGCGGTCGTCCGGCGAAAAGCTCTTCAGCATGGACGCGACCGCATCGCGCGAGCAGGAGCATTGCGCTTTCAACACCAGCGGATTGAACACGCGCACGCCGCGTTCGTGGAAGAGGCGGTAGAGCAGCCGCTCGCCGGAGAGATCGGGATCGATCAGCTCGACGTCCTCGACGGTTTCGATCAGCGAACGCGCCTCGACCCAGGCATCGTCCTCGGCGACGGCGTGCACCTCGACGCCATCGGGCGCATCGCCGGGATGCAGATCGGCCTGCCGCGCGCGCTCCGGCGCCTTCGGCAAAAACTGCATCAGCATGCCGCCGGCGCGCCAGCGATGCTTGCCGCCGTCGCTCGAGCGCCACTCCTCGCCGACCGCGAGGCGCACGCGCGTCGGGATCTGCTCGGAGCGAAGGAAATATTCGTGGGCGGCATCTTCCAGGCTGCCGCCGTCGAGCGCGACCAGGCCCTGGTAGCGGCTCATGTCCGGACCCTGGTCGATGGTCATGGCGAGATGGCCATGGCCGAGCAGCGTGCCGGAATCCTTGGTGTCACCGAGGCGCTCGGCATCGAAGCGCGCATAGGCGCGCAGGCGATCCGGCGCCTGATAGTCCACCACCAGGAACGACACCGGCCCGTCGGTCTGGGCCTGCAGGATGAAACGGCCTTCGAACTTCAGCGCCGAGCCGAGCAGCGTCGTCAGCACGATGGCCTCGCCGAGCAGCTTGCCGACAGGTGCCGGATAATCGTGCTTGGTCAGGATCTCGTCGAGCGCCGGGCCGAGCCGAACCAGCCGCCCGCGCACATCGAGCGCGTCGACCTCGTAGGGCAGCACGGCGTCATCGATCGGAACCGCGGATGGCGCGCGAACCGGGCCTTCGGGCCCGGTTTTGATGTCAGGGGATTGGGAAACCATGGCGCGTTATTTGGGGTCTGAGAGTGAAAATGGAAGGGGCGGCCTGTACCCCGGCCGCGCGTTGGAACGCACGAGTTAAACACGGAATCAGTGTCGTCCTGGCAAAAGCCAGGACGACGATCCAAACTGACTTCAGCGCGCCTACTTCACCGCGTCGAAACACCAGGCCAAAATGCCCTTCTGCGCATGCAGACGGTTCTCGGCCTCGTCGAACACGACCGATTGCGGGCCGTCGATCACCTCGTCGGTGACCTCCTCGCCGCGATGGGCGGGCAGGCAGTGCATGAACAGCGCGTCGGGCTTGGCCAGCGACATCAGCTTCGAATTGACCTGATACGGCTTGAGCACATTGTGACGGTGCTCGCCTTCCTTGTCGCCCATCGACACCCAGGTGTCGGTGATGACGCAATCGGCGCCGTGCACGGCGGCCTCGGGATCGGTGCCGAGCACGATCGGCGCACCGGTGGCCTTGATGAAGTCGCGCATCACCTTCTTCGGAGCAAGCTCCGGTGGCGTTGCGACGTTGAGCTGAAATTTGAAGCGCTCGGCCGCGTGGGCCCAGGACGCCAGCACGTTGTTGTCGTCGCCGGTCCAGGCCACCGTCTTGCCCTCGATCGGGCCGCGATGTTCCTCAAAGGTCATGAGGTCGGCCATCACCTGGCACGGATGCGAGCGCCGCGTCAGGCCGTTGATCACGGGCACGGTTGCGTTCGCCGCGAGCTCCAGCAGGGCCTCGTGATTGAGGATACGGATCATGATGGCGTCGACATAGCGCGACAGCACGCGCGCGGTGTCGGCAATGGTCTCGCCGCGGCCGAGCTGCATCTCGGCACCGGTGAGCATGATGGGCTCGCCGCCGAGCTGGCGCATGGCGACATCGAACGACACGCGGGTGCGGGTCGACGGGCGCTCAAAAATCATCGCCAGAGTCTTGCCTTCGAGCGGCTTGACCGGCTGATGCGCCTTCTGCTTCGCCTTCATGGCGGAGGAAGCCGCGAGCATGCTCTTGAGCTCCGACAGCGGCAGCTCGTTGATATCCAGGAAGTGCTTTGGCGTCTTGCTCATCAGCTTGCCGCCTGCTTGTTGCCGGACAGCGCAGTGCAGGCGCGCTCGAGCCGGCCGATGCTGTCCTCGATCTCGGCTTCGGTGACGATCAAGGGCGGCAGGAAGCGCACGACATTGTCGCCGGCGCCGACGGTGAGCAGCTTTTCGTTGCGCAGCGCTGCGACCAGATCGCCGGAGGGCACCACGGCCTTGATGCCGATCAGGAGCCCCTCGCCGCGGACTTCGCTGACGACATCGGGGTGACGGTCGATCACGGAGGCGAGCTTCTGCTTGAGCAGCAGCGACATCCTCTGCACGTGGTCGAAGAAGCCGGGCTTGAGCATGACGTCGAGCACGGCGTTCGCAGCCGAGATCGCCAGCGGATTGCCGCCGAAGGTCGAGCCGTGCGAGCCAGGCCCCATGCCGGAGGCCGCGTCCGCGGTCGCCAGCACCGCGCCGATCGGGAAGCCGCCGCCGAGCGCCTTCGCCAGCGACATCACGTCAGGCGTGACGCCGGTGCGCCGATGGGCGAAGAGATCGCCGGTGCGGCCCATGCCGGTCTGCACCTCGTCGAAGGCAAGCAGCAGGCCCTTCTCATCGCAGAGCTGACGCAACGCCCTCAGGAAGGAAGGCGTAGCCGAACGCACGCCGCCCTCGCCCTGGATCGGTTCAATCAGGACGCCGGCGGTCTCGGGGCCAATCGCCTTCTTCACGGCTTCGATGTCGCCATGCGGAATCTGGTCGAAACCGTCCATCGGCGGACCGAAACCTTCGAGATATTTTGCAGAGCCGGTCGCAGCCAGCGTCGCCAGCGTGCGGCCGTGGAAGGCGCCTTCGAAGGTGATGATGCGGTAGCGCTCCGGATGTCCCTTGGAGAAGTGATGATGGCGGACCAGCTTGATCACACCCTCCAGCGCTTCCGCGCCGGAATTGCAGAAGAACACGAAGTCCGCAAAACTCTCGTTGCAGAGCCGGTTCGCGAGCTTCTCGCCGTCCGGGCTCTGGAACAGGTTCGACATGTGCCAGAGCTTGGTCGCCTGCTCCTGCAGCGCCTTGACCAGCGCGGGATGGGCATGGCCGAGCGCGTTCACCGCCACGCCCGAGGTGAAATCGAGATAGCGATCGCCATTGGTCGCGATCAGCCAGCAGCCTTCGCCGCGCTCGAAACCGATGTCGGCCCTGGCGAAAACGGGGAGCAAATGCGGCGCGGCGCTGTTGGTCATGATGGTCTCTTTAGATGTTTCGGACGGCCTGAACGTGCGTTGCGCAGCGCATCATTGGTCCGGAAAACGAAACGTGCCGCCTTTTAAGGGCGGCACGCACCACTATCTTATGCCTGGCACCATTGGTGTCAATGCCGCCCGGAAAGCCCCGCGAAACGCTGATTCCGTAGTCTTGCGGTGCCAAATTTGCGGGGTTTTGGCCACGGAACATGTGGAAGCGAGTCGGCGGACTCTTGCGCGTGAGTCACGCCATATTGTAGCGTTTGGCTTGTCAGATACGACATCTCGTGCAGCGGTTCTGATCCCAAAAGTCCTCATGTACCGGCGTAAACGTTCGGGCGTCTCATTGCGCCCGGCGAGCCTTAAGGGATTCTGGCGGCACGGGTTTTTCGAGGCTTAGGCATTCGTCGTGCCGCCCCACGATGGCAGGCGCGCGGCGAAGGAAAGGTTACAATGACGGTTTTGACCTGGTCCGACGATCGCGTCGAGCAGTTGAAAAAGCTCTGGGAGGCCGGACTTTCGGCCAGCCAGATCGCCGCTGAGCTTGGGAATGTCACCCGCAACGCCGTGATCGGCAAGGTGCACAGGCTCGGCCTGTCGGGCCGCGCCAAGAGCCCGTCTTCGGCAGCTCCGCGGCCGCGCAAGGCGCGTCCGGCGCAGCACATGATGCGGGTGAGCAGGCCCATCGCACGCGGCAACACCGCGCTGGCGCAGGCCTTCGAGGTCGAGGTCGAGGCCGAGCCGGTCACCTACGACAACGTGGTGCCGATGAGCCAGCGGCTGTCACTGCTCGAATTGAACGAGGCCACCTGCCACTGGCCGGTCGGCGATCCCTCGAGCCCGGATTTCTTCTTCTGCGGCGGCAAGGCGCTCTCCGGCCTGCCCTATTGCGCCCAGCACTCGCGGGTGGCGTATCAGCCGGCAGCGGATCGCAGGCGGGCGCCGGCGAAGCCGCCGCGGTAAGCTCAGCTCCAAACGACAACGTCCCGGCCGGGTGCGCAACTGCGCCCGGCGGCCGGGACGATCGGGAGAAAGTTCAGCGCGCCTTCGGCGCGCTTTTTGTTTGCGGTGTGCTCAGGCCTGCTCGGCCTTCGCGAACCGATCATCGAGCGCATAGCCCGCACCGCGCACGGTGCGGATCGGGTCCTGCTCGCGGCCGAGATTGAGCAGCTTGCGCAGGCGGCCGATATGCACGTCGACGGTACGCTCGTCGATGTAGATGTCGCGACCCCAGACGCTGTCGAGCAGCTGCTCGCGCGAGAACACGCGGCCGGGATGCTCCAGGAAGAACTCCAGCAGGCGATATTCGGTCGGACCGAGATCGATCGGCCGGCCGGAGCGCGCCACGCGGCGCTTTTCGCGGTCGAGCTCGATGTCACCGAAAGCGAGCACCGTGGCGAGCCGCTCGGGGCTTGCGCGCCGGAGCAGGCCCTTCACACGCGCCAGCAGCTCGGGCACCGAGAACGGCTTGACGATGTAATCGTCGGCGCCGGTCGCCAGGCCCCGCACCCGCTCACTCTCCTCGCCGCGCGCGGTGAGCATGATGATCGGCAGCTGCTTGGTGTCGGACCGCGCACGCAGCCTGCGGCACAGCTCGATGCCGGATAGTCCCGGCAACATCCAGTCGAGCACGATCAGATCGGGGATGTGCTCCTTGAGACGGGTGTCGGCGTCGTCGCCGCGCATTACCGTCTCGACGTCATAGCCGTCGCCTTCGAGGTTGTAGCGGAGGAGCTCGGTGAGAGCTTCCTCGTCTTCAACCACCATAATGCGTGCGCCCATGGGGTCGTCGCTCCTTAAGGATTCAAGTATTGGGGACCGTCGTGGCGAAGGTCGTCATGTCGCCCTTCGGTCGCTTGTCGGTGATGGCCTGGCCTTCGATCATGTAGAACACGGTCTCGGCAATGTTGGTGGCGTGGTCGCCGATCCGCTCGATGTTCTTGGCGCAGAACATCAGGTGGATGCAGAACGAGATGTTGCGCGGATCCTCCATCATATAGGTGAGGAGCTCGCGGAACAGCGAGGTGCAGATGGCGTCGACTTCCTCGTCGCCCTTCCACACCGCCATCGCCGCCGGCAGGTCGTGCGCGGCATAGGCGTCCAGCACCGACTTGACCTGCTGCTGCACGAGGTCGGTCATGTGCTCGAGGCCGCGGAACAGCTTGAGCGGATGGAAATCCGTCTCCAGCGCCGCGACGCGCTTGCCCATGTTCTTGGCGAGGTCGCCGATCCGCTCGAGATCGGTGGCGACGCGCATGGCGCCGACGATCTCGCGCAGATCCACCGCCATCGGCTGGCGGCGCGCGATCGTGAGCACGGCGCGCTCCTCGATCTTCTTCTGCAGCGTGTCGAGCTCGGCGTCGGTGGTGACGACGCGC
Source organism: Bradyrhizobium rifense (assembly GCF_008123425.1). Taxonomy (GTDB): domain Bacteria; phylum Pseudomonadota; class Alphaproteobacteria; order Rhizobiales; family Xanthobacteraceae; genus Bradyrhizobium; species Bradyrhizobium rifense. The sequence goes on along the minus strand of NZ_VSSS01000111.1, from coordinate 12,674 downwards.
TGGCCGAGCGCGACGTCGCGGCGGATCAGCGCGTCGACGGAATCGACGATCATGCGCTCGGCGATGCCGCCCATCTCGGCGACCAGGCGCGTGAGCTCCTGGAGGTCGGTGTCGAAGGCTTTTGCGGTATGTTCAGAACCCATGTGCCGTCTCCTCAGCCGAACCGGCCGGTGATGTAATCCTGCGTGCGCCGGTCGGTCGGCGACGTGAAGATCTTGCTGGTGTCGTCGAACTCGATCAGCTCGCCGAGATACATGAACGCAGTCTTGTCGGAAACGCGCGCCGCCTGCTGCATGTTGTGGGTGACGATCGCGATGGTGTAGTTCTCGGACAGTTCCTGGATCAGCTCCTCGACCTTGGCGGTCGAGATCGGGTCGAGCGCCGAGCAGGGCTCGTCGAACAGGATCACCTCGGGCCGCACCGCGACGGTGCGGGCGATGCAGAGGCGCTGCTGCTGGCCGCCGGAGAGCGACAGGCCGGAGGCGTTGAGCTTGTCCTTGACCTCGTTCCACAGCGCGCCGCCGCGCAATGCCTTCTCGACGCGGTCGTCCATCTCCGACTTCGAGATCTTCTCGTAGAGACGGATGCCGAAGGCGATGTTCTCGTAGATCGTCATCGGGAACGGCGTCGGCTTCTGGAACACCATGCCGACGCGGGCGCGCAGCAGATTGAGGTCGAGCTTGGGGTCGAGGATGTTGGTCTGGTCGAGCATCAGCTGACCGGTGACGCGCTGGCCCGGATAGAGGTCGTACATCCGGTTGAAGATGCGCAGCAGGGTCGACTTGCCGCAGCCGGACGGGCCGATGAACGCCGTGACGCGGTTGGTGCCGAGCGACATATTGATGTTCTTCAGCGCGTGGTGCTCGCCGTAATAGAAGTTGAGATTGCGCACCGTCACCTTGGCGGGGGCTTCGGGCAGCACCGGCGACTGAGGCAGGCCGCCGGCCGCGCTCATCGATACGGAAAGATCACTCATTTTGCGGTCCTCTCGGCGCCAAGAATGCGCGCGCCAATATTCAGGGCAAGCACGGTCAGGGTAATCAGCAGCGCGCCGCTCCAGGCGAGCTGCTTCCAATAGGCGTAGGGGCTCTGGACGAAGTTGTTGATGGTGACCGGCAGGTTCGCCATCGTCTTGTTCAGGCCGAGGCTGAAGAACTGGTTCGACAGCGCGGTGAAGAGCAGCGGCGCGGTTTCGCCGGCGACGCGGGCGGTGGCGAGCAGCACGCCGGTGATGAGACCGGAGCGCGCAGCGCGATAAGCGATCCGCTTGATCACCAGCGAGCGCGGCAGGCCGAGGGCGGAAGCCGCCTCGCGCAGCGCGTTCGGCACCAGCAGCAGCATGTCCTCGGTCGTGCGCAGCACCACCGGGATCACGATGACGGCGAGCGCAAGCGAGCCTGCGATCGCCGAGAAGCCGCGCATCGGCACCACCACCGCGCCGTAGACGAACAGGCCGATGATGATCGAGGGCGCCGAGAGCAGGATGTCGTTGATGAAGCGGATCACCGAGGTCAGCTTGTCGTTGCGACCGTACTCGGCGAGATAGGTGCCAGCGAACAGGCCGAGCGGCGCGCCGATGCCGACGCCGATCACGGTCATGATCAGCGAGCCGACGATGGCGTTGCGCAGGCCGCCTTCGGTCGAGCCCGGAGGCGGCGTGTCAGCGGCGAACAGTTCGAGGTTCAGGCCTGCGACGCCGTTGTAGAGCAGCGTGACCAGGATCAGCGCGAGCCAGGTGACGCCGAAGGCGGCAGCCCCGAAGCAGAGCCCGCGGACGACGATGTCCTTGCGGCGGCGACGTGAATAGATCGGGTTCATGGCGTCAGTTCCCCGCCTTCTTTTCCAGCCGCATCAGCATCAGCCGCGCCGCGGCGAGCACGAAGAACGTCAGCACGAACAGCAGCAAGCCAAGCAGGATCAGGCCGGACTGGTGCAGGCCGTCGCTTTCGGCGAATTCAGATGCAATCGCCGCCGAGATCGTGGTGCCCGGCGCGAAGATCGATGACGAGATGCGGAACGAGTTGCCGATGATGAAGGTCACCGCCATGGTCTCGCCGAGCGCACGGCCCAGCGCCAGCATGACGCCGCCGATGACGCCGACGCGGGTGTAGGGGATTACCACGCTGCGGACGACTTCCCAGGTGGTGCAGCCGACACCATAGGCGGCCTCCTTCAGCACCGGCGGCACCGTCTTGAACACGTCGACCGAGATCGAGGTGATGAAGGGCAGCACCATGATGGCGAGGATCAGCGCCGCGTTGAACAGGCTGAGATAGGACGGGGGGCCCGCGAAGATCGCGCCCAGCACGGGAACGCCGTCAAAAATCTTGATCATGAAGGGCTGGAAGGTGTTGGCCAGGAACGGACCCAACACGAAGAAGCCCCACATGCCGTAGATGATCGAGGGGATGCCGGCGAGCAGCTCGATCGCCATGCCGATCGGGCGGCGCAGCCATTGCGGGCAGAGCTCGGTCAGGAAGATCGCAATGCCCAGACCAACCGGAATGGCAATCAGCATCGCGATGAAGGAGGTGACGAGCGTGCCGTACATCGGTCCGAGCGCGCCGAGCACGGGCGGATCGGCCGAGGGCGCCCAGCGCTGCGTCCACAGGAACGCGAAGCCGAATTCCTTCATCGCCGGGAAAGCGCCGACGATCAGCGACAGGATGATGCCGCCGAGTATGAGAAGCACCGAGATCGCGCTGATCCGCGTGATCCAGTAGAAGGTGACATCGCCGAGCTTGAACGCGCTCAGAGCTTTCGCGCGATCATATGGTCCGGCGTCGTCGACGATATCGCTCTGAACGGCCATCTCTGCCACGCCGATCCCCTGTACCAAAATTATATACGCTTGTTATCGGTTTCGTGCCCCGGACACAGCGCGATGCTGATCCGGGGCCTAAAAGTCGTGTGGTCCGCGATGCGGCCGTTTGAAGCCGCACCGCATCCAGAGACGAGGAGCTTAGCTCTTGATCTCGGCAGCCCAGGTCTTCTCGATCAACTGGACGACGGGGTCCGGCATCGGGATGTAGTCGAGCTCTTCAGCCGCCTTGCCGCCGTTCTTGAAGGCCCAGCGGAAGAACTTGATGGCTTCCTGCGAGGCCGCCTTGTCGGTGGCATCCTTGTGCATGAGGATGAAGGTCGCCGCCGTGATCGGCCAGGACTTCTCGCCGGGCTGGTCGGTCAGGATGACGTAGTAGCCGGGAGCCTTGGCCCAGTCGGCGTTGGAAGCGGCCGCCTGGAAGGCTTCGACGGTCGGCTGCACCGGCTTGCCGGCCTTGTTGACGAGACCGGTGTAGGTCAGCTTGTTCTGCTTGGCATAGGCGTACTCGACGTAGCCGATCGAGTTCTTGGTCTGGCTGATGTTGCCCGACACGCCTTCGTTGCCCTTGGCGCCGACGCCAACCGGCCACTCGACGGCGGTGCCTTCACCGACCTTGCTCTTCCAGTCCGCGCTGGCCTTGGCGAGATAGTTGGTGAAGTTGAAGGTGGTGCCCGAACCGTCCGAGCGGCGAACCACGGTGATCGCGTCCGACGGCAGCTTCACGTTCGGATTGAGCTTCTTGATCGCGGCGTCGTCCCATTTGGTGATCTTGCCGAGATAGATGCTGGCGAGGGTCTCGCCGTCGAACACGAGCTCGCCGGCCTTGACGCCCTCGATGTTGACGACGGGAACGATGGCGCCCATCACCATCGGCCACTGCACGAGGCCGTCCTTCTCGAGCTGATCGGCCTTGAGCGGCGCGTCGCTGGCGCCGAAGGTCACGGTCTTGGCCTGGATCTGCTTGATGCCGCCGCCGGAACCGATCGACTGGTAGTTCAGGCCGTTGCCGGTCTCCTTCTTGTAGGCGTCAGCCCACTTCGAATAGATCGGGAACGGGAAGGTCGCGCCTGCGCCGGTGATATCGGCGGCAAAGGCCGCCGTCGTCGTTGCGGCGACCAAGCCGGCAGCGACGATCGTTTTGATGAAATTCATGCTGGTCTCCATACAGGGGAGCGAAGCGCCATTAGCGCCCGATCGCGCTCCCCGTGCCGCCCCTTTAGGAGCGGTCGGCTGTGCTTTTACGAAGGTTTAGTGACAGTCGGATGACACCATCAAGCGATTGAAATCACTTGATTTTCAGCTCGCAGCCGGAGTCTTGGCCTGGGGGAAACAAGCGGTGAAAGTGGCGCCCTGTTTAGGCACGCTTTCGATCAAAAGACGGCCGCGGTGACGGTTAAGAATATGTTTCACCAGCGATAATCCCAGTCCGGTCCCGCCCTGGGAGCGGCTGTCGCCGACGTCCACCCGGTAGAAGCGCTCGGTTAGCCGCGGCAAGTGCTCGGGTGCAATGCCGGGGCCGAAATCCCGCACGATGACCCGGATTTCCTGAGTTCCATCAGTGGCCGGGGTTGCGGTAAGCGACACGATGACGCGTCCACCGGAGGCGCCGTATTTGAGCGCGTTCTCGATCAGATTCTCGAACAGGCGCAGCAGCTCCTCGCGGTCGCCGGCAATCATGACCGGCGCTTCCGGCAGATGGGTCTCGACCTCGACCTGGCGTTCCCGGGCCAGCGGCTCGAGCCCGTCGGCGACCTGGAAGATGATCGGCAGCAGGTCGACCAGGGTGTCCGGCCGGACATGGGCCGACAGTTCCACCCGCGACAGCGACAAGAGATCGTCGATCAGGCGCGCCATGCGGGTGGCCTGATTGTGCATGATGCCAAGGAAGCGCTCGCGCGCCTTGGGATCTTCCTTGGCCTGACCCTGGAGCGTGTCGATGAAGCCCGACAGGGCGGCCAGCGGCGTGCGCAATTCATGGCTGGCATTGGCGACGAAGTCGGCGCGCATCTCCTCGACCCGGCGCAGCGGCGTCTGGTCGTGGAACGTCATCAGCATGCACTTGTCGGCGCCGCCGAAATTGGTCGGTACCGGCACCGGCGTAATGGTCAGCTCCATCCAGCGATCGACCGGCACGTGGTCGAGATAGGTCGTGCGCCGCGCTTCGGAGGTCGCGATCGACTCGCGCAGGGCCGTGATGATCTCCGGCGAGCGCAGCGCGAACTGGGCGAGCTCGTTCTTGCGCAACGCCGGCGCGAGCTGGGCGGCGGCGGCATTGAGATGGATGACGCGGCCTGCGCGGTCGAGCAGCACGGCGGGATCCGGCATTCCGGCAACGACCGCGGCCACCGCCGCGCTCTCGACTGGATTGACGCGGCGGGTGTCCTCGCGGGAGGCAGCGGTATCATGCAGCCGCCAGGGGATCAGCGCCGCGGCGGCGATGCACAGGAACACCGTCGCGGCCCGCATCACCGACAATTCGCCGAGCGAGACCACGACCGACAGCGCCAGCGCGGCGGCGATCAGGATAACGGTCGAGTGCCGCAGCCGGTCGGACCAGGGCTGCACCGTGGGAGACGAGGGAGCGTCGATCGCCATCGGGGCGGGCTTCTCCTTGTTGCCTTTTGCGCCGGTCAGGCGCCGCTGTCGCTGCGCTTTCTCACATAAGCGGCTTCAGGCGGTGGGCCTGGATCGAGCTTGAGCGCGGCCTGTTGCAGCCGTTTCGATCGGGCGCCGATGATAACCTCGCGAAACGTCAGCAAGATTACAGAGATGACGAAGGGCGACAGATAATACAGGACCCGGAACAGCAGCATGCCGCCGAGCAGTTCCTCGCGGTCCATCTGCCAGAGGCCGACCAGCATGGCGGCGTCGAACACCCCGAGCCCGCCGGGCGAATGGCTGGCGAAGCCGAGCAGCGTCGCCGAGACGAAGATGACCGCGACCACGACGAAGCCGAGATTGGGCTCGTCGGGGACCAGCACATACATCGCGAGCGCGCAGAAGCCGAGATCGATGATGCCGATGGCGATCTGCAGCAGCGTCAGCGGACCGCCCGGCAGCACCACGGTCCAGGGGCCACGTCCGACCACCCGCGGCTGGGTCCAGACCCAGACCACGTAGCCGACCAGCGCTGCGAGGATCATCATCGCAAACGTCCGGTTCAGCCAGGGCGGAAGCATGTCGATCGAGGCGGCCGCCTCCGGATGATAGGAGATGCCGAGGCCGAGCACCGCGGCATTGCCGAGCCAGAAGGTGAGGCCGGCGAGGAAGCAGATCTTTGCGACGTCGATCGCGTTCAGCCCATAGGCCGAATAGATGCGATAGCGCACCGCGCCACCGGTGAAGACGCTGGCGCCGACATTGTGGCCGATCGAATAGCTGGTGAAGGCCGCGAGCGCGTTGATGCGGTAGGGCACGTGGGCATGGCCGATCGCGCGCACGGCGAAGAGGTCGTAGAAGGTCAGCGTGAAATAGCCCGCCATCACGAACAGCGCCGCCATCGCAATCTGGCGCGGCTCGGTGCTCTTGATCGCCTCGATCACCTCGTTGGTGTCGATGCCGCGCAGCATGTGGTAGAGCACATAGCAAGCGATGCCGATGACCGCGACGCTGATCACAACTCCCAGCTTATGCAGGATTTGCTTCTGGCGCAGAAACGTCATCGCCCTGCGTATGGCTTCCAGCATCTAGACCTCGAACAACGCTTCAGCGGCCAGGGTGGCCGGCGAACAGGCGGACGACGCACAGGCACTCAACGAACAAGCACTCAACGAACCCTTGCCGCCGGCTCCGGCACCGCGCATGCCCCCCGACCCTCCACTAGCGCGTTTTTTGGTGGAGTGGAATTCGCCAATGTGAACAAAATCACGTGCCTTCAACATTTTAGGCAGGTTTGCGGGTTCAAGGTGCACGGTTTGGCGCTTTCGACGGCAGGGCTGACGCGAATCTCCATGGCAATCCTGCTTAGGGGCCATGAAGTTTTGATGATTTCGACCGGACAATGTTCCGTCACGCCTTAAGTCGAAATCAATCTATGGGCCGCACCCGCCTGTTGAAAGAGGGGAGCGAGCCGCGCCGGCCGGCCGCAGCACAAATAGCCGCGCGACGATCGCGCGGCCGAGGCATTTTCCCTGACAATTTGGGTGCACCGCGACATCACAGATACAGGTGCTGTCGAAGTCGTCCGCCGGCGCGGGGCCGGCGGAGAGCATGCTGTTCGGAAGTACCGCCGCCCTCAGGCCGCGAGTTGCGGACGCACCGCCTCGATGCCGGCGATCCAGCCGGCGACGGAGCGGCCGATCGCCTCGGGGTGATCCTCCTGAAGGAAGTGCAGCCCGGCGCCGAGACGAACGTGCGCGCAGTGCTTCAACGACGCCGCAAATGTCTCGGCGAATTCCGGAGCAACCAGCGCACCGGGCTCGCCCGAGAACAGCAGCTTTGGATAAAAAGAAGCGGCCAGCGCGGCGTGGGCGGATTGGAGTGCTGCATCAACATCGGCGGGCTCGCCTGCGATCGGCAGCTCGCGCGGAAGCGCAAGAACCGGGCGACGGCTCTCCGGTGTCGGGAACGGCGCACGATAGGGCGACATCTCGTCGTCGCTGAGCTTGCGGACGATGCCGCCGGGCAGCACGCGCTCGACGAACGCATTCGCCTCGAGGATCATGGCCTCGCCTTCACCCGGCGTCCTGAACTTGCGGAACACCGCCCGCGCCGCCTCTGCGTGGTCCTGTTCTTCCGCGCGTTCGGTGTAGTGAAAGTCCTGCCAGGTCGGCATCGGACGGATGAACTCCATGAAAGCGAGACCGCGCACGAAATCCGGCCCCCGTGCCGCAAGATGAAGCGCGAGCGCCGTGCCCCAGTCCTGCGCGACGAGATAGGCCGACTTGATGCCGCGCTGTTCGATGAAGGTATCGAGATAGCGCACGTGATCGAAGAAGCGGTAGGCGATGTCGGGCTTGCCGGATTGACCGAAGCCGATGAGGTCGGGCGCGATGCAACGCGCGACCGGCGACACCAGCGGCAGGATGTTGCGCCAGATGTGCGACGAGGTCGGATTGCCGTGCAGGAACAGCGCGACCGGCGCATCCTGCTCACCCGTCTCACGATAGGCCATCGTGCTGCCCAGCACCGGCGCCAGGCGAATCTCGATCTCGATCGGCTTGCTCATGTCGTCGTCTCCCTGAACACGGTTTGGAATGCTATGGTCTTGAAGCGCTCGAGCGCCTTGGGATTGCGGTCGACCTTCATGCGCAGGATCGCGCCCTGCCAGGACGCGAGCAGGAAGTCGGCAAGCTCGTCGGGCTTGAAATCGGAGGCGATCTCGCCGCTGGTCTGGGCATCCCCGATGCAGGCGGCGAACGGCATGCGCCATTCGGCGAAGATCGCCGAGAGACGCGCACGCAGCAGTTCGCTGCTGCCTGATGCCTCCAGGCTGAGATCGCCGATCAGGCAGCCGCGGCCATAGCCGTCGGCCTCGAGCCGGCCGGTGATGATGTCGAGGTAGCGCCGCAGCCGCGCCCGCGGCGTCAGCGAGGTGTCGTCCAAGGCCTCGGCGACCAGCCCCCTGGTGACATCGAAATAGCGGTCGAGCACCTCGGAGGCGAACGCCTCCTTGGAGCGGAAATGGTTGGTGAAGGAGCCCTGCGGCGCATCCGCTGCAGAGGTGACGTCGCGCACGCTGGTGCCGTGGTAGCCGGTCCGGAACATGACCTTCAGGCCGGCGTCGAGGATGGCGTCTTTAAGCGAGGGTTTTGGCATGAGCGAAATAATACGTACGTACGTATTGATGTCAAGCGCCGACTTGCACCCGCTGCGATCTGCTTACCGATCAGACAGTTATTCGGAATCTGAGACGATCGATCGCCCGGCAGCGGATCGCGGTTCAGGCCGCAGGCTGGCTGCGCGAGACCACCCAATAGCGCAGCCATGCACCGATGGTGCAGCCGACGAGGTAGCAGGCGAACAGGACCAGCCCGAGGTCGAGCCAATAGCCGAAGCGGCCCGGGATCACATGCGCGAACGAGGCCGCGACCAAGGCCGCCACGAGCACCGCGAGGCAGCGCGCCGTCACCTTCGAGGTGCCGTTGCCGCGCTGGACCACCGAGATCCAGCCCATGCAGAAGCCCAGCAGCGCCGAGCCGATCAGCCAGCCTATATGGAACGAGACGAGATAGGGCATCATCACCTCACCAGAAATTCGATGCGGCGGTTTTGCGCCTTGCCGTCGTCGGTGTCGTTGGCGGCGACGGGCTGCGTGCTGCCGTAGCCGACCGCGCTGAAGCGGTCAGCCGGCAGGCCGGCCTTGACCAGATAGTCGATCACCGCCTGCGCGCGCTTCTCGGAGAGCGCCTGATTGAAGGCATCCTCGCCGTCGGAATCGGTGTGGCCTGCGACCTCGATATTGGTGGTCGGGCAACGCAGCGCCGTCTCGATCAGATGATCGAGAATGCCGGCGGAGTCGGGATCGATGTCGGCGCGCTTGGTTGCGAAGCGGATCTTGCCCTTGGCGAGCAGCTCCGAGAACAATTGCTGGCAGACGGTGCCGTCGACCGGCCCCGCCGCGGGCTTCACGGTGATTTCGGGCTTGTATTGCCAATTCTTCGGAAAGTCCTTGCCGAGGCCGGCGCGGATGTCGTTGGCCGCACCTTCGTACAGCGCATCGCCCGACAGCTTCACCTCGCGATCCGAGACCACCAGCGTGCCGGTCGAGAGCCGCGACAGCGCGCCGAGCGCTGCGACCACCGCGGTGTTGAAGGAGCCGGGCGCACCGACGCTGGCCTTGAGATTGTCGACCACCTTCTCGGTGAAGAATTTTCGCGACGCGCTGGTCGCGATCGCGGTGTGCACGTTGTTGTCGGGCACGTAGCCGGTCAGTGTCACGGTGGCGGCGACCGGATCCTTGTAGGCCTGGAAGATGTAGGGCGGTGCCTTGATCTCGTTGGCGGCGATCGAAAAGCCTTCGGGCAGGTTCTTCAGCGCAGCTGCGATCGCCTCACGGCCGCCGATGTCGCGCGCCATGCCTGACAGATTGACCTTAGTGTCTGTTATCGTGATCTTGCCGTCCTTCAGCTTACCGATCTGGTCGAGCAGCAGCATCGCGGCCGCCTCAAAACGCGCCGGCGCGCCGCGGGCTAGGCCCATCTGATCGGCGACCTCGGTCCCATTGACCTCCTTGCGGGCGGCTTCCGTCAGGCGCGCCTTCATCGACGGCAGCGGCGCGGAACCCGACAGCGTCACCCGCACCACGTCACGCTCGGCACTCCAGACGAAGGGCTTGGCTTCGGGAGCAAGGCGGGTCTGGTCATCAACCAGCCGTACTCCGGGAACCATCTCGACCGTGGTCACGGCGTCGCGGCGCCCCTCCTCGGAGAAGGCATCCGCGGCCAGGCTGACGTCACGGCCGTCCACGGCGATCCGGGTCTTGTCCAGGACAGTATCCTTGAGCGCGGCCGAGCTGCGGGCCGACAGGTCCGCCTCGACCGGCAAGGTGTTATTCCAGGCCGCAAATCCCCACATGACGGCCAGGGGGATCAGCCCTGGCCACCATTTGCTGGCCCACCTGAAAAGCATCTGCATTCGACGACCCGAACTCTGGAACCGGAGACAAAACAAACCCTTGGCGGGCTGTCAAACCGGAAATGGGGCCCTTTCGGGGGCCACGCGTGGACAATTGGAATAACTTTTTCTTCAAGGGTCACACCCTAAGTTGAAGGCGGAATGCCCAGGGGCGGCCAGCCGGTCATGAAACAACTCCGTAACAACGTCATTCGCGCCGGGCTGGGAGCACTCTATTTCAGCGGGGCGCACCATCTGCTGCGGCCGCTGCTGTCGGGCGTCGGCGCCATTTTCATGCTGCACCACGTGCGGCCGACCCGTGAGGGCGCGTTCCAGCCGAACCGGCATCTCGAGGTCACCCCCGATTTCCTGCGTGCGACGCTGTGCCATCTGCGCTCGCGCGAGATCGACATCGTCAGCATGGACGAGTTGCACGAGCGGCTGGTGCAGGGCCGCTTCGACCGCCGCATCGCCGCCTTCACCCTCGACGACGGCTATCGCGACAATCGGGAGCACGCGCTACCAGTGCTGCGCGAATTTGACGCGCCCGCGACCATCTATGTCGCCAGCGACTTTGCTGAGGGCACAGGACGGCTGTGGTGGGCCGCGCTGGAGGCCGTCATCGCCAAGGCCGAGCAGGTCGACGTGCAGATCGGTCATTCCGCGCTGCGCCTCGATGCGAGCACGCCTGCCGCGAAGCAAGCGGCGTTCGACCGTCTGCATGACTGGCTCCGCGCGCTTCCCGGCGAGCACGATCTGAAGCGCGAGATCGAGGCGCTTTGCGCCGCGCACGGTGTCGACATGGAAGGCCTGTGCCGCAGCCTCTGCCTCTCCTGGGACGAGGTGAAGCGGCTCGCGGCCGATCCACTGGTCACGATCGGCGCCCACACCATCAGCCATTGCAATCTCGCCAAGCAGAGCGAGGAGATCGCCGCGCAGGAGATGGCCGTCAGCCGGGTGCGGATCGAGACCGCGCTGGAGCGCCCGGTGCTGCATCTCGCCTACCCCTATGGCGACCGCGAGGCCGCGGGTGAACGCGAATTCGCGATGGCCGCATCCGCCGGCTTCAAAACCGCGGTGACGACACGGCCCGGCATGCTGTTCGCGGAGAACGCCGGCCACATGACCGCGCTGCCACGCGTCTCGCTCAACGGCAATTACCAGGACGCGCGCATTCTGCCGGTGCTGACGTCCGGCGCGGCGACCGCGATGTGGAACGGCTTTCGCCGGTTTGCCGCGGCTTGACTGTTGTCCCGGGATTCGCCGGGACAACACCGAGTTGACTCCCCTCCCCGCGGCGCTCAAAACGTCGCAAACCAAGGGAGGCACCATGTCCAACGATCTATTTTCGCTCAAAGGCCGCATCGCTCTCGTGACCGGCGGCTCGCGCGGCATCGGCAAGATGATCGCGGCCGGCTTCCTCGGCGCCGGCGCTGCAAAAGTCTACATCACCGCGCGCAAGGCCGGTCCCTGCGAGGCGACGGCGAAGGAGCTCTCGGCGCAATATGACGGCGAGTGCATCGCGCTGCCGATCGACATCTCGACCGTCGAAGGCTGCGACAAGCTGGCTTCCGAAATCATCAAGCTGGAGCCGAAGCTCGACATCCTCGTCAACAATGCCGGTGCGGCCTGGGGCGCGGAGTTCGACGAATTCCCCGAAAGCGGCTGGGACAAGGTGATGGACCTCAACGTCAAGTCACTGTTCTTCCTGACCAAGGCGCTGGCGAAACCGCTGCGCGCGGCGGCGTCGCACGAACGGCCCGCCAAGGTCATCAACATCGCCTCGGTCGACGGCATCTTCGTCAATCCGGGCGAGACCTATTCCTACGCAGCGAGCAAGGCCGCGGTGATCCATCTGACGCGGCGCATGGCGACCAAGCTGATCAAGGACAACATCAACGTCACCGCGATCGCGCCGGGCGCGTTCAAGTCCGACATGAACCGCGCCGCGCGCGACCACTCGGACGACGTCGCCAAGCGCATTCCGTCGCGGCGTATCGGCACCGACGAGGACATGGCGGGCGTAGCGATCTACCTCGCCTCGCGCGCGGGGGATTATGTGGTCGGCAACACGATCGCGGTGGATGGCGGTGTGGTGTACGCGAATGCGGGATTGGAGATTGCGGGGTAGGCGGCGCGCGAGCTAGCGCGTCACACTCCGCTGTCGTCCCGGCGAACGCCGGGACCCATACCGCGTGATCTAGCGTGGCGGCTGGTGGGAGTACCGAACGACGAGTCTTCGCCAAACAACTCCCTGTGGTTATGGGTCCCGGCTTTCGCCCTAGGGGATGCACAC
>NZ_VSSS01000110.1 GCF_008123425.1 Bradyrhizobium rifense | reverse complement strand
GCGACCGTCGCCGACAGCTCTTCTGCCACGATGTTTGCGCGCTCGAATTGCGACCCGTTCATTGTTCCAATCCTCTCCGTGCGGCAAGCTGCCTCACCGCCATCTTCGGCGCACCTTGGGCGTTCCGCGGCACCCGCTTCTGGGTCACCGCTCGTCCGCTGCGAGCCGCATTTTCTTAAATTCAGGCCAAGAATTCAGACCAAGGCGTTCTTCGTCCCCGAGAACGGCTTTGCCTGTTGTCTCCTGGCGCTCGAAGGCACCGACTTTCGCTGCAATCCCTGTGCCGGAATCGCAAGCGAAATTGAGACAGTCTTCCTGTCCTAACCATCACCTTGCCAAATTTTTGTCTATCACACAAGCGCGCGAAAGTCCCGATTCCCAAAGTGTCAATCAGCGCTTTCCGCATGGCGTGCGGCCCCGGTTTTGAAGCAAACGCGCCGCGATCCGGCCCAAGCGGCGCCCGAATCCCCAATGAAGCTTCGGATCAGCCCTTCGAAAGGCGCGCCACGCCGCAAGAAGCGAAAGAGCGCGACCATCCGGGGGCCTGACAGGAGCGTGTTGACCATGAAGTTTTTCACTGGATGTGTGGCCGCGGCCACGCTGGCGCTGGCTGCAACCGCTGCTCAGGCTCAGGTTCCGGCGAGCGGTATCTCCGGCGGGGCCATGATCGCGGTGTCGGATTTCGAGGGGCCCTACGGTCCGCCGGACGCGGCGCCACCACCGCCGCCGCGTTACCGCTACGGCTATGGCTATGAGGAACGCGGCCCGGCGCCGGCGCTGCTGCCGGCCACCGAGGTCTACGCGGTGCTGCGCGAAAACGGCTTCTCGCCGCTTGGCATCCCGCGCCTGCGCGGCGCCGTCTACACCATCGCGGTGATCGACCGTCGCGGCGACGACGGGCGGTTGGTGATCGACGCCCGCGACGGACGGATCATCCGCTTCATGCCGGCCGCTGATGCCTATGGCATGGCGCCGGCCTATGAGGAGCCTTCGGTTGCACCTTACCGGCCGCAAAGCGCGCTGCCGCCGCCGACCATGGTCCGTGGCGGCCCGCCGCGCCCGCCGGCTCCGATCCCGCACGTCGCCAGTCGCACCGTTCCGCTGCCCAAGGCGGCTCCGCAGCGGGTCGAGACACCGGTCGCGGCCACCAAGCCCGCCGAGCCGACGGCGCAGCAGGTCCAGGCACCGCAAGCGCAGCCCACGCAGCAGACGGCAGCCGTGCAGCCCAAGCCGGCCGAGCCCGCGCCGGCGGCAACCGTCGGTCAGGCCAAGCCGGCAGCGACGATCCTGCCGACGCAGGAGATGCCGGCGGCACAGGGGCTGGATTAGGCCCTGAGCAAACGAAAAAGCGCCCGAGGATCTCGGGCGCTGCGTCAGGGCGATCGCCGCTCAGCTGCGCTGATACCCAGCCGCCTCCAGGATCAAGTTCGCCACGTCCTTCGGATGCGACACCAGCGAGAGGTGGCCGGCATCGAGCTCGATCGTGGTGGCGTTCATACGCTTGGCGAGGAAGCGTTCGAAGTCCGGGTTGATCGTACCGTCGTTCTTCGACACCGCGTACCAGCTCGGCTTCGAGTGCCAGGCGGCCTCAGTGGTGCGGCCGGCGAAGATCGACGCTGCCGTCGGCCATTGCACCGCGTAGAGCTCCTTCGCGCGTTCCGGCGCGACGCCGTTGGCGAAATATTTCAGGAAGGCATCTTCCGAAAGTTTTGTGGTGCCGTCGCGCTCGACGATGCCGGCGCGCGCCGGGCCCGTCGGAAACTGCTTCGACAGCGCGACGAAATCTTCGTTGGCATCAGGGGCGCGCGCGGCGATGTAGACGAGGCCGGTGACCTTCGGATCGGTGCCGACCTGGCTGATCACGGTGCCGCCCCAGGAATGCGCGACCAGCACGGTCGGACCGTCCTGCTCGGCCAGCGCGCGCTTGGTCGCCTCGACCGATTCGGCGAGCGATCCCAGCGGATTCTGCACGGCCGTAACGTTGAGGCCTGCGGCCTGAAGGATCGGGATCACCTCCGACCAGCTCGAGCCGTCGGCCCAGGCGCCGTGCACCAGCACGACGTTCTTCGCCTTCACGGTCTGCGGGGTCTGGGCGTGAGCGAGGCTGATGGGGGCCGCCAGCAGGCTCGCGGCGACGAAAAGGCTGCGCCAGAAAGTCATGATCGTTCTCCGTCTTGTTTTGGTTCGATACCCAGAGGACGGAGCGCGGGGCAACAGTGTTACGCGTGCTCACCGGTCTGTGATGCGGTGCAAAACGAAAAAAACGCCCCGGGGCACCGGGGCGTTTTCGCAACTTGGTGAATGTCGATGCGCTTAGGCGGCGGCCGAGTTCTCGATCACCTGCGCACCTTGCGCGCTGGTGTTGATCGCGATCTGGCGCGGCTTCTTCGCTTCGGGAATCTCGCGCACGAGGTCGACATGGAGCAGGCCGTTCTCGAGCGAGGCGTCCTTCACCTGGACGAAGTCGGCAAGCTGGAAGGCGCGCTCGAAGGCTCGCGCAGCGATGCCGCGGTAGAGCACTTCGGCCTTCGAGTTCTCGTTGGCGACTTTCTCGCCCTTGATCGTCAGCGTGTTTTCCTTCGCGACGATAGAGAGCTCATCCTTGGAGAAGCCCGAGACCGCAACGGTGATGCGGTAGGCGTTCTCGCCGGTACGCTCGATGTTGTAGGGGGGATAACCGGGGCTGCCGTCCGAGCTCGTCTGGTCGAGCAGGTTGAAGAGACGATCGAAGCCGACGGTGGAACGATAGAAGGGGGTGAGATCGTAGGTACGCATGGTCTAGTCCTCCATTGAGCGACTGTTCAGGTAACCCGCCCGCCAATCGGGCCGGGCTTTAGTCTGTGTGCAGCCTGATGTTCCGGTTCCGAAACACTGGTAGCGGCCTGCACCATGGTGATATGGGTTCAAGGGAAGGCGTTCAAGAGGGCGGTTAATCGCGCCTTTTCGGCGCGCCCGCCCTTGATTTGCAGCCCTTGAACTACAGCACTTGGCGCCCAAGCACTCCCAATCATGACGCTGGTCTCGATTCCGTCCAATCCCGTGCCCGAAGACGTCGTCAGCGGCACCATCAAGACGCCCGACGGCGTCGAGCTGCGCTTCGCGCGCTGGGCGCCGCCGGCGAACCGCAAGGGCACCGTCTGCGTCTTCACCGGACGCAGCGAGCAGATCGAGAAATATTTCGAGACCGTGCGCGATTTGCGCGACCGCGGCTTTGCGGTGGCGATGTTCGACTGGCGCGGGCAGGGGCACTCCTCGCGGCGTCTGCGCGATCCGCGCAAGGGCTATGTGCGCAACTTCGCCGACTACGAGATCGACGTGGAGACCTTCGTGCAGCAGGTGGTGCTGCCGGATTGTCCCCCGCCGTTCTTCGCGCTGGCCCATTCGATGGGTGGCGCGGTGCTGCTGCGGCTGGCGCATGCGCAAAAGCGCTGGTTCGACCGCATGGTGCTGTCCGCGCCGATGATCGACCTGCCCGGCCGCGCCACCTCGTTTCCGGTGCGGGCATTGCTGAAGACGCTGCGCATGCTGGGGCGGGGCGGCGGATACGTTCCCGGCGGCAGCGACCATCTCACCGGGCTGTCGCCCTTCATCAACAATCCCGTGACCAGCGACCCCGTGCGCTATGCACGCAATGTCGCGATCCTGGAGGAGGACCCCACGCTCGGCCTGGCGTCACCGACAGTCGCCTGGGCCGACACCGCGTTTTCGGCGATGCGCACCTTCAGGGGCATGAACTATCCGTCCGAGATCCGCCAGCCGATCCTGATGCTGGCTGCGTCCAACGACACCGTGGTTTCGACCGCGGCGATCGAGGAGTTCGCCTACCATTTGCGCGCCGGCTCCCATCTCGTGATCGCCGGCTCCAAGCACGAGATCCTGCAGGAGCAGGACCGCTACCGCTCCCAGTTCTGGGCCGCGTTCGATGCGTTCGTGCCGGGCACGCCGTTGTTCAAGTGAGCGGGGCTTCCGCAAAGGCGGTGCGCTCCCTCGCCCCGTTCTTACGGGGAGAGGGTTGGGGTGAGGGGCTGTTTCCGCAAATGCAGTGACAGCGAGACTCGCGGAGAGTCCCCCTCACCCGGATTGCATCTTCGATGCAATCCGACCTCTCCCCGCAAGCGGGGCGAGGTAAGAAGGCAACTCACAGCGTCTTCAGATATTCGATCAAATCGTAGCGCTCTTGCTCTTTGAGCATGCGGCCGATGGTGCCGTCCTTGCCGGGGCCCGGCGTGCCATCGAACGAGTGGCCGGCATTGCTGTTGCCGAACTGCTCGGTGCCATCAGACGCTCGCGTCGAGAAGCGCGACTGCCCGGTCTTGCAGCTCTCGCCATCGGCGACCGCGAAGCCGACCTGCTTCGGATCGTAGTCGCGACCACCGCCCATGCAGAACGATTTGGGGCGCTCGGCTGCGGGGCTCAGCATCCAGTAGAGCGAGGGCACCGATCCGTTGTGGAGGTAAGGCGCGGTGGCCCAGACGCCGTTGAGCGGGCGCGCGCGATACCAGGGCCCCGGCTCGTTCTTGTCGGACGGCTGCGGACCGGGATTCGGGCAGTTCTGGCGCTCTCCCCACCAGATCTTCTGAACCTTCGGGTCGATCTTCGCATCGTCCATCGCCTTGCGGCTGACGATGTCGACGAGCACCATCAGGCCCACCGAGTACGGCATGTCGGTCGAAGAAATATCCGGCAGATTGCAGCTCCACCAGGCATTGAGTTTCTGGGTGGGATCGAGCTTGAGAAAGCCCGGCACCTGAACCGTCCGCGTCGCCAGCACACTGGCCTGAGCGAGGTCGGTTCCCATGCCTCTGGCGCTCTTCTGGACCTCGTTCAGGAATTTGTCGCCGCCGATGGTCTCCCAGCGTGACGAGGACCAGATGCTTTGCTTCGGAAATTCGGTGTCGAACACGGGATCGTTGACCGGACCGAGATGGCATTCGGCGCAGATATCCGCATAGAGCTGTCGGCCGCGTTTGACGCGGTCGCCATCGATCTTCCACGCAGCATCGCCGAAGATGTCCGACGGCCATTTCGGTGATGTCAGTCCGGAGAGCTGCTTTTTCGGATAGGGCGCCGATCCCTTCAGCAGATCCTCGATCCAGTTCAGATTCTTGATGTCCATCGACGAGCGGAACAGCGTGTCCTTGGGTGTAGTGTCGGACAGATTGAGCAGCGCGGTGACGCCCAGCGCTTCGCCGGCGTTGCGGATCAGTGGTTGTTCGATGGACGCGTCATATTGCGCGTATTTGAGCCAGGGCACCGTCCAGATCGGCGGAAAGCTGACTGGCGCGTCCTTGGCATGCAGATTCTTCTCGAAGCCGCTGAGGCCGCTCAGCGTCATGTCCTGGGAGAAGACCTGGTTGCCGATGCGGTTGAGCGCGTCGAGACGGCCATAACCCTCCTCGGTGTCCTGCTGCTGCTCGTCCCGCTTCGTCTTCTCGTTGAACCTCGTCTTGCCCTTGATGGTCTTGTCGTAGGTCGTTTCCCAGTCTTTCAGGAATGTGCCGATCGCACTCAGCTTCTGCTTCAGCGCATCGCGATCCGCATCGCTGGCGGAGGGGCCGAGCACACGGTCGGCGAAGCGCGTGAAGCGACCGGGCACGAGCAGCGTGTAGGCGATCGACAGGCCGGTCGTGACCTCGAGCTTTCTGAGGTCGGTCATCGCCGGACCGCCGTCGAAGCGGATGTCGATGCCTTTATAGTGGATCTGGCCGGTGTGGCAGGCGGCGCAGGTCAGGCCGATCCGGTCCTCGCCGACCTTGCCGGTCGCGGGATCGGGCACGCCGGTCATGCGCGCGAAACCGACGGGCAGGCCGTCGACGTTTTCAGCCTGGGCGCCCCAGTTGACCGGCGGATCCCAAAGCCGGGCCGGCACCGGCTTCGTCTTGTCGTAAACGTTGGCGTAGCCGAACCGGCGCAGGGTGGCGTCGTCGGTATTGAGCGTCTGCGGGCTGGGGATGAAGCCGAAGCGCTGCAGATGGTCGCTGTCGTGGAGCATCCCGGGCTTTGCGAAGAAATGAAGCCGCGGCTGCTCGAGCGCCATGAACCAGCTATAGGGCACCGGGAAGGTCGCCGTGCCCTGGCTGGCGTGATGAAACCAGTGCCGGTCCTCCAGCGCCCAGTTTTGCTCGAGCCAGTACGCGGCCCGGGGTTCGACAAGCTTCGGCAATGGCGGCGCCACCAGGTCCCCGAGGATGCCGGGCAGCATCGGCTGGAATTGATCGGGAAAGCGCAGCGCCACGATGCCAAAGACGAGGAGCGCAGCGACCAATCCGCCGGCAGCGCGCAATATGAGCGAGGGCGGGGTGACCGGCTGGCTGGCGATCCGCTGGGTGATCCTGTCAGGGAATTTGCGCTCGTTGAACAATGTCCTCACCTCGGCCACGCTGAGATAGCGGTCATCACCTTGACCCTTGCCCATGATCTTGAGCAGGACCGGCCATTCGAACTTCATCAGGATCGGGTAATACCAGCGCGACTGATTGCCGGCGCGCTTGAGATTGTCGTTCATGAAGGTCTGGATTTGCGCGGCGTTGAGCCCGGTCTCGGTGCCGCCATCGGGATCGGCATAGGGACCGCCGAAACTGGCGAGCCGCGTAATCTCGTCCTCGTTGACGCGCCCGTCGACGCCGAGGATGCGCGAGCCGGCGCCGAGCTTGTCGAGCGGGCCGCCGCGCAAGCCATTGAGCTGCGCGCCCCAGAAGATGCTTTGCAGGATGTGACAGGCACCATTGGCGATGAGTGCAACGCCGCGGACCTGGATGCGAGCCGAGGTCTTCTTCAGCCCAGCCTCGCCACTTGCATTTGCGATGGTCTGCGACAGCGTCCGGAGCGGGACGGTCCCGCCGTCGACAAAACCCTCGCCGACAAGTCCGCGCAGGAACGGGCAGGGATTGTTCGGCGAGACTTCGATCGAGGGATCGAAGGGCTTCTTGCGGGAGGCATCCATCGGTCAAAATCCTGAAAGAAACGAATCGAGAAAAGCGGCCATGCCGATCAAGCGCGGAAAGTTTAACAAACAGACAGCGCAGACGTCGAAGCACAATACTACTTCAGCGTGTGATGAAGTGTGGCTGAATTCACTGTGGTGTCAATAAAGGTGGACGTGAGCGCGCGGTTTGCCCTCAGGATTCGGCGGCGCGTCTGACGTCGCTCTGGACCAGGGTGAGCTTGCTGGCCGGGACGCCCGCCTTCAAGAGCCCGTCGCGGTAATGCGCGATGTCCTCGGCCCGCTTCCAGTGAAAATTCCGCAAATGGCGGTCGACATTCAGGGTGGGGTAGTTGCCCATCAGCACGCCGGTCGCCTCGACCGCCTCGCCGGTGCGGCCTAGTTGGGCCAGCGCTGCGGCGCGGATCGCGAGCGCCTGCATGTGGTTCGGGTTGACGTAGAGCTGCTCGCGCGCCCACGACAGGGTCGCGTCATACTGGCCGACCAGATAGTGGCTGAAGGCGTTCAGCGCCGCCCATTGATAGCGCGGGTCGCTGTTGTCGCGCTGGGCGGCCATCGAGAACAGCTCGATCGCCTGGCGGTGCTCGCCGATGACGAAATGGCAGATGCCGAGCACGCCGCGCGCGCCCATGTCGTAGGGGTTGAGCGCGACTGCGCGTTTGGCGGCGTCCATCGCCGCCTCGTCATGGCCTTCCAACGCATGCGCCCACGACAGGATCGAGAATGCGAACGACGAGCGCGGGTCGAGCCGGACGCTGGTTTCGGCAAGCTGCATCGCCTCGGCCCACATCTCGCGCGTGCCCTTGACCCAGCCGAACTGGATGCTCTGGATCTGGATCGTGGCGAGATAGGCATGCGCGATCGACAGTTTGGGATCGAGCGCGATCGCCTCCCGGAACAGGTCGACGGCCGTGCTCAGATCTTCCTTGGTCTGCCGGTAATAATGCGACAGCCCCTTCAGGAAGCGGTCCCAGGCGGTGATGTCGGTGGTCGGGCGCGCAGGTGCGGAGGCCTCGGCCCGGACGATCTCGGTGGCGATGGCCGCGGACAGATTGGTCGTGATCTCGTCCTGCATCGCGAAGAGGTCGCCGATGTCGCGGTCGTAACGCCCGGTCCAGAGCTGCTCGCCGGTCTCCGGCGCGATCAGCTCGGCGGTGACGCGGATCTTGGCGCCGGCGCGCCGCACCGAGCCCTGGATCAGATAGGTAGCGTCGATCTCGCGCGCGATCACGCGGGTGCTGGCATTCTTGCCCTTGAAGGCGAAGGTCGAGTTGCGGCTCAGCACGCGATAGAACGATTGCAGCGACAGCGCGTGGATCAGGTCCTCGGTCAGGCCGTCGGAGAAATATTCATCCTGGGCGTCGCTGAGATTGGCGAAGGGCAGCACGCCGACGATGGCAGTGCGGTATTGCTGTGAGAGTGCGGACCCTTCCTTCAGCTCTGGCGCAAGTGCAGTCGCACCATCGGGCGTCCAGGTCCAGATTCCGACCGGATCCTTGATGTTCTTGAAGCGATGGTTGCCGCCGTCGACCAGCGGCACGGTGAGATGCTTGCTCGCCTCGCGGTAGGCCTTGGCCGAGATCGCGAACCCGCCGGGGTTTGCCACCGATTCCAGGCGGACGGCGATGTTGACGTCGTCACCGAACACCTCGTCCTCGTCCGCGATGACGTCACCCATGTGGATGCCGAGCCGGAACTGCATGGTGCGTTCGGCGGGCAGATGGTGATTGCGATCCGCCATCAGCAGCTGCATCGCGATCGCGGCCTCGGCGGCGCCGACGATGGAGGGGAATTCCAGCAGGAAGCCGTCGCCGGTGTTTTTGACGACGCGGCCGCCGTGATTGAGGATGATCGGATGGATCGCGCTGCGATGGGCCTTGAAGGCGGCATGGGTGCCGGCCTCGTCACTGCCCATCATCCGCGAATAGCCGGCGACATCGGCGCAGACGATGGCGGCCAGACGTCTTTCCATATCCTCGGAGCTCCAAGGGAGAGGGGACAGCCACCGCGTGGCAGGCGCCTCGAATCCCGCATTTCAAGAACCCTGCCTTTATAGAGCAGATGAGGCCGAGCGAAAGTGTGAACCGCATTGCAAATTCGACGCAAATCCTAAGCTTTTCCGGCGGTGGACGGCGGGGTGCGAACCGATTAAGGCCAATCCCTTGGGATCGCCCGGCCGGGCGGCGGAGTCTCTTATGCTGGGCATTCACGAAATCTGGCTCTTCATCCTGTCGGGCGTGCTGCTCAACATTACGCCGGGGCCGGACACAGTCTATGTCATCGGCCGCAGTATGCAGATGGGCTGGCGCGGCGGGGCGGCGGCGGCCTTCGGCATCAGTTGCGGCTGCTTTTTCCATGTCGCGGGCGCCGCGATCGGCCTTTCGGCGCTTTTGATGGCTTCTTCCACCGCGTTCTCGATCCTGAAGCTGGTCGGCGCGGCCTATCTGGTCCTGACCGGGCTTCAGATGCTGTGGTCGCGACCGGCCCTGGTGAGGGTCAAGGACGAGGCCGAGCGGAGTTCGCTGAGGCGGGTTTTCCTCCAGGGCGTCTTCACCAACGCGCTCAATCCCAAGGTTGCGCTGTTCTTCCTGGCCTTCCTGCCGCAATTCGTCGCAGCCGATGCGCCGCACAAGCCGCTCGCCTTCCTGACGCTTGGCCTGATCTTCATCTACACGGGGACGCTGTGGTGTCTGGTGCTGGCGGCATTTGCGGCGAAAGCCGCTCACCGGCTGCGGGAGTCCGAGGGCGTGATCGCCTGGGTCAACCGGACCCTCGGCGGCCTCTTCATCTATCTCGGCATCCGCGTCGCCATGCTGGAGACGCGGTAGCTCATCCGAACGGATGAGTGGATCTCACGTCAGACGAATTCCTTCAGCAGCGCACCGCCGGCCAGATAGACGCCAAGCAAGATCATCGCGACCAGGAACCAGCGGCGGAACGCCTCCGCCGGCATTTTCGCCCGCACCGACTGGCCGATGAACATGCCGGCAAAGGCCGTGGCCATGGCGACGACGCCCGGTACGGCATTGGCTGGCGTCAGCAGGCCGCCCGCGGTCAGGTTGAAGGCGAGCGCCAGCGTTGCGGTGGTGAAGAACACGCCGAGCGCCTGCACCAGTTCGTCCTTCTCCATCCCGATCGCCTGCATGAACGGCATCGAGGGGATCACCTGCACGCCGGTCGAGGCCGAGATCACACCGGTGATGAGGCCAACCACGCCGCCGACCCATTTCTCGTTCTGCGGCGCGACGTGGAACTTGAATGTGCTGAGGCCGATGATGGCATAGATCACCAGCAGAATACCGAGCACCACGGTGCCGTAGCGGGCATAGGGCCCCGTCAGCGCGCCGGCATTGAGCCAGCAGCCGATCACAGTGCCGATCATCAGCGGCCACAGCCGCCTCAGGATGTCGCGCAAATGGGGGCCGACAAAAGTCTGCCAGATATTGGTGACGATGGCCGGCACGATCACGATCGCGATCGCGCGGCTGGGCGCCATGTTCACCGCGAGCAGGCCCATGGAGACCGTCGGCAGGCCGAGCCCGACGACGCCCTTGACGAATCCGGCGACCAGGAAGACGGCGGCGATGAGAATGAGAAGCGGGTCAATCATGATCTGCACATTGACCGAAGCCGCGCCCGGGCACAATCTGGAGGTTACGGAGACAGCCTTCGTCCAGGACGAAAGCTAAGTTTGGAGGAAGCAACGATGCGCTTCGATCTCGTCGATCTCCAGCTCTTCATTGCGGTCGCCGACCAGCGCAGCATCACCCGCGGCGCGGAGCGTTCGCACTTAGCGCTGGCCTCCGCCAGCGCGCGCATCAAGGGGCTCGAGGAGGCGCTCGGCGTCGCGCTGCTCAAGCGCGGGCGGCGCGGTGTCGAGCTGACTGCGGCCGGCGAGAGCCTACTCGATCACGCCCGGCTCGTGATCCATCAGATCGACGCCATGCGCGGCGATCTCGCCGGCTTTGCCAGCGGGGTGCGCGCCAGCGTGCACTTCCTTGCCAACACCTCAGGGCTCTCGGAGCATCTGCCAAAAGCGCTCGCCGGCTTCCTGCGCGAGCATCGCGACGTCGCCATCGACATCGAGGAGCGCGAGAGCACCGACATCGCGGCCGCGATCACCGCGGGTGCCGCCGATCTCGGCTTCGCTGCCGAGCACGCGCTGCCTGATCATGTCGAGCGTTTCGTGTTCAGCGAGGATCGCCTGACGCTGGTGACCTCCAGGCGCGGCCCGTTCGCCGGTCGCCGCCAGATCGATTTCCAGGAGGCGAACGCCTGCGAGTTCGTCGGTCTGACCAGCGCCACCGCGCTTCAGATGCATATTTCAAAGCACGCGGCCCGGCTCGGCATGCGCCCGCATTTCCGCGCGCGCTTACGCGACTTCGACGCGATCTGCCAGCTGGTCTCGGCCGATGTCGGCGTCGCGCTGGTGCCCGAATCCGCCGCCCGCCGCTGCGCCAAACTGATGCCGCTCGCCATGGTCCGCCTGCGCGACGCCTGGGCCAACCGGAGGCTTGTGATCTGCGCGCGCAGCTTCAAGGCGCTGCCGCGGCCGGCGAAGATGCTGGTGGAGCATTTGAGGGCGGCTGCGATGTAAGGGGCGGTTACTTCGCCGTCTCCACGCCGGCGTCCCTGATGACCTTAGCCCATTTCGCGGTCTCGTCCGCAATGAATGCGCGAAAATGCTCCGGCTCGTCGCCGATCAGCGTTGCGCCCTGCTGGGCGAGCTTGTCCTTCACCGCGGGATCCGCCATGGCCTTGGTCGCAAGGTCATGCAGCGTTGTCACGATCTCCTTCGGCGTGCCCTTGGGCGCGACCATGCCGTACCAGTTCTCGATGCGCAGATCGGGAAAGCCCGCTTCCTTCGTGGTAGGCACGTCGGGTGCGGTCGGGGCGCGCTCCACCGAGCCG
Organism: Bradyrhizobium rifense; assembly: GCF_008123425.1. Classification (GTDB taxonomy): domain Bacteria; phylum Pseudomonadota; class Alphaproteobacteria; order Rhizobiales; family Xanthobacteraceae; genus Bradyrhizobium; species Bradyrhizobium rifense. Next base: position 15,961 of record NZ_VSSS01000110.1, on the reverse strand, counting down.
ACCGCGATCGGCTTCAGGGCGCCGGCCTTGACCTGCGGCAGCAGCACCGGGAGGTCGAGGAACGTCATCTGGACCTGCTGGCCGAGCAGATCGTTCACCGCAGGCGCGGCGCCACGATAGGGCACGTGCACGATGTCGATCTTCGCCGTCAGCTTGAACAGTTCGCCGGCGAGATGCGGCAGGCTGCCGGGGCCGGAGGAGGCGAAGTTGAGTTTTCCCGGCTGCGCTTTCGCCAGCGCAATCAATTCGCCGATGTCCTTGGCGGGCACATTGGTCGCCACCACCAGCATTTCCGGCACGGTCGCAATCAGCGTCACCGGTGTCAGGTCACTCAGCGTATCGTAGGCCACCTTCTCCATGCTCGGGCTGATCGCGAGCGCGCCGGCGGAGGAGATGGCGATGGTGTAGCCGTCGGGCGCGCTCTTGGCGACCGCGTCGGTGCCGAGCACGCCGCCCTGGCCGCCGCGATTGTCGATCAGCACCGGCTGTCCCGCCAGTTCCGACATGCGCTGGCCGATGACGCGGGCGATGATGTCGTTGGGGCCGCCGGCCGGGAACGGCACGATCAGCTTGATCGGCTTTGCCGGAAAATTCTGCGCCGCGGCCACCGACGGCAGCAGCAGAAACAGTCCCAGGAACAATCCGATGAACGATCTAACGAGAAGCCTGCGCGAGATGGTCATGCAAGCATCCCGCTGGCGCTTGTTACTGGTTGAGCAGTTTCAATGCTTCTTCGTGAACCCTGGCGTCGCCGGCCGCGACGATGCGGCCGCCGCCCTGGGCCGGCTTGCCTTCCCAGGTGGTGACGACGCCGCCGGCGCCGGTCACGATCGGGATCAGGGCCGCGATGTCGTAAGGCTTCAACTCGGTCTCGACCACGAGATCGACATGGCCGGCCGCCAGCATGCAATAGGAGTAGCAATCGCCGCCATAGCGCGACAGCCGCGCGCCCTGCTCGATCCGGCCGAAAATGGCGCGGTCGCGCTCGTTCATCAGCAGCGGAGAGGTGGTGTAGGTCGTTGCCTCTGACAACGAGGCGCAACGGCGGACCTGAAGCCGGCGCTCGCCGGAGGGGCCTTTATACGTGGCCGAGCCGTTGTCGCCGGAAAAGCGCTCGCCGATGAAGGGCTGGTGCATCATGCCGTAGACCGGCGAGCCCTTGTGCAGCAGCGCGATCAGCGTGCCCCAGATCGGAAAGCCGCCGATGAAGGACTTTGTGCCGTCGATGGGGTCGAGCACCCAGACATAATCAGCGTCCTCGCGCTCATTGCCGAATTCCTCGCCGACGATGCCGTGCTGGGGGAAGCTCGCCTTGATCAGCCGCCGCATCACCGCTTCCGCCGCGCGGTCGGCTTCCGTCACCGGATCGAAATCCTTGGTCTTGCTCTTGTCGTCGATCGACAGCGAGGTCCGGAAGAACGGCAGGATGGTTTCGCCGGAGGCGGTGGCAAGCCGGCCGATGAAGGCTGAGAAGTCGATCACCGTCACGGCGCATCCTCAAAACGAAAGTCGGGTGAAGCTTTCATCTGCCTAGCTCAAATCGCCTCTCGCGTGCAGCGCTGTCTCGATTTGCACCCTGGTATTTTGAATGCGGGCACCGGCCTGCCCAAGCGGACCACATGCCGAGCCATATGCTGGCCAAATATCGATCATTGAGTTGAAAACTTAGTTCCGAACATGCCTCGTTCGTATGCAAATGACTATCAACCCATTGAATTTCCTTATCAAAGAAACTGAATCTGGGTTTCTCTATGAGCAAACGAGCCATGTGTTTTTGCATGGGAAACGGCTCAAAAGCCCTTGCACTTTGTGCGGCGCGGCCGCATATTGTTGCGGTGCGGTAGCGCTCCTTGCGTTACCGCTGCCCTCCTTGGGCGTTTCCTCCCTAGACTTGGGCCGCTTCTTCATCAGAAGCGGCCCTTTTTTCTTATGTGCCTGTTTTCAGTTTAGCGCGCATACGCTTGCGAAGCGAAAACGCATTCGCACTTCTCGCAGCGCGCACGATCGTTCGAGAAGCAGTCGCGTCTATTCCGCCGCGGCCTGGAACGGGCCGAGATCGCCGAACGGGATCGTGGTCGCCAGCACATCGGCGAGGACGCCGAAGTCGCTCGCCACCTGCGCAAAGCGCGGGCCGCGCTCGCGCCGGCGCTCGTCCATGTAGATCGCGCGGTTGAACTCGAGCTGCACCGCGTGCAGGCCGCTCGCCGGATTGCCGTAATGCTCGGTGATGAAGCCGCCGGCATAAGGCTTGTTGCGGCCGATCGAATAGCCGAGCCCCGTCATGGTCTCCTCGACGCGGTCGGGCAGCAGCGGCGTGCAACTCGTGCCGTAACGGTCGCCGATCACGATGTCGGGCCGGCGCGGCTCGTCCCTGCTGACGCCGACCGACGGCATCGAATGGCAGTCGACCAGCACCACGGTGCCGAACATCTGGTGCACCTTGTTGATCAGCCGGCGCAGCGCGCGATGGTAGGGCTTGTACAGCGTCTCGATCCGCGCCAGCGCGTCGTCGACCAGGATGCGGTCGCGATAGATCTCCTGGCCGTCGCCGACCACGCGCGGAATGGTGCCCAGCCCGCCCGCGACCCGCATCGAGCGCGTGTTGGCAAAGCTCGGCAGCCGGCCGGTGAACATGCGGGGATCGAGCTCATAGGGCTCGCGATTGACGTCGACATAGGAGCGGGGAAAGTTCACCCGCACGGTCGGAAAGCCGCGATCGCTCAAGTGTCCGATCAGCTCGTCCATGAAGGAATCTTCGGACCGCCGAAGTTGCGGCAGGTCGATCCGCGATGCGCTCAGGAATTCGTCCGGATAGGTCGAGCCGGAATGGGGCGAGTTGAAGATAACAGGCGCGCGCCACTCGGCGGGCTCCACGATCTCGAAGGCTGGCGACACCTCGCCGTCAAACCGGGTCATCTTCTCAGGCTTCGTCCCTTCACGCCGCACGATCCGGCCAAAATCCATCAAGCCCCAGATCGAGTGATTCGGCCGATCGAGCGGCTCTTATGTGTCGTCATTGTCCGGAATCGCAACCATTCTGCCAAGCGAAAAGATGTGATCGGCGCTGGAACATGTCTTAACCGTGCGGGCAGGGAAGCGGGGATGCGCAGGCGCTGGTCGATTGATTCGCAGCCCGTTCGGGTTCACAAGGGGCCGCGCCGGTCGGGCCCAGGGTAAAGATTTTCACCCGAAATTTACCCTCTGTCGGGCTTAGTGACCTCTGCATATTCTTTGGGGATTCGACGTTCCTGCCATGGCAAAAATCCTGCTCGCCGAAGACGACAACGACATGCGCCGTTTCCTGGTCAAGGCGCTGGAAAACGCCGGTTTTCAGGTTTCGTCCCATGACAACGGCATGGCCGCCTATCAGCGGTTGCGGGAAGAGCCGTTCGAGATGCTCCTGACCGACATCGTGATGCCGGAGATGGACGGTATCGAGCTCGCCCGCCGGGCCTCGGAACTCGACCCCGACATCAAGATCATGTTCATCACCGGCTTCGCCGCGGTCGCCCTGAACTCGGATTCGGACGCCCCCAAGAACGCTAAGGTGCTGTCGAAACCCGTTCACCTGCGCGAATTGGTGAGCGAAGTGAACAAGATGCTGGCGGCCTAAATTGGCCCCCTTCCGTCCTTGCACCGGCTCCGCCGAGCCGTTATAGGGACCCCACCCGACGTCAATGGACTATTAGGGCACGTAGCTCAGCGGGAGAGCACTACCTTGACATGGTAGGGGTCACAGGTTCGATCCCTGTCGTGCCCACCATCCTTCGCTCGCGATGCGAGAGAAGGATGCCGCGCCGAAGCCCAAAGGGCGCAGGCGGGCTTGCATCCGCAAGCTTCGGCCAGGCAAGCCATTCCAAGCAACCGGTCAACGCGAAGCGTGTGACCACCAGCCCATCGCTAGGTGAGCAGGGTCATCACCTGGTCGATCACGGCCTGAACCTGCTTTGCATCGGAACCCTGGTGCGCGAGCGTCATCAGTCCGGTGTGCACCACCATGATCGTGTGCGCGGTGAGGTCGGGATCAAAGCCTTTCCTGAACTGGGCTCGGTCGGCGCGCAGGCGCGCGCGCAAAAGCTGCTCGAGGCGTCTGTTGTAGCGCTCGATGCTTTTGCGGACTTCTGTCTGGTCGAGCGAGCCGTCGGTCGCCGCGTTGATCGACAGGCAGCCCCGCGATCCCTTTGCGCCCGAGCAATACGGCACGAAGCCCGTGAGCCATTGCCGAATCACGTCGTGGGCCGGACCGGGCTGCGCCAGGACGCGTTCGGCCCAGCCGAGGATGCCGTCGTGATAACGATCGAGCACGCGCAGGAATAGCGCGCTCTTGTCGCCGAACGCCGCATAGAGGCTCGGTTTGGCGATGCCGCTCGCCGCCGTGATCTCGTCGAGTGATGCGGCCTGGTAGCCCTTGCGCAAAAACACCTTGCGCGCGACTTCGAGCACGTCGTCGGGATCGAAACTGCGTGGTCTTGCCATGCGATCTTTCTATGTACTTCCGCCGCGGATGTTAAGCCCTCAAGGAGACGTGACCGGATCAATCCGGCGCCTTTCTTGACGCTTCTCCAGTTGTGTACTACAAAGTACAGAATGAAGCGATGGGAGATGACAGATGAAGGCACTTCAGGTCGTAGCGTTTGGAAAGCCCGCTGATGCAGTGAAGCTGAACGACGTGCCCGACGTAGGCGCACCCGGCCCCGATGAAGTCGTGGTCGCTGTCGAAGCCGCCCCGATCAACGCCACTGACCTCATGATCATGGCGGGACGGTACGGATATCTGCCGCCGCTGCCGGGTACCCTCGGGATCGAGGGCGTCGGCCGCGTGGTCGCCACAGGCGCGAACGTGAAGACCCTGAAGGAGGGCGACCGAACCCTGATACCGATCCTGCGTCCGACCTGGACCGAGCGAGTGAAGTTCACCGCGTCGTGGCAGCGACCCTTGTCGCCGCAAGCAGATATTCAGCAGCTCGCGATGGTCGGGGTCAATCCGGCGACGGCGTACCTGTTGCTGACCGATATCGTGAAGATCCCGAACGGGGGCTGGGTGATCCAGAACGGCGCCAATTCGGCAACGGGGCGCGCGGTGATCGCAGTCGCGAAATCGTTGGGAATCAAGCTGGTGAACGTCGTTCGACGCGAGGACGTCGTGCCGGAACTGCGCGCTCTGGGAGCGGATGTGGTGCTCGTCGACGGCCCCGACCTGCAAAAGCGAGCGGCCAAGGAGACGGGTGGAGCGCCCATCCATCTGGCACTCGACATGGTCGGCGGCACGTCGACCCTGAATCTGATGAACTGCGTTGCCCCGAAGGGCGTGGTTGTTCTCTACAGCGCGATGAGCGGACAACCCTTCTCCGGCTCGAGTCTCAGCGCGATCTTTGCCGAGGTGTCCGTGCGCGGCTTCTGGCTCGTGCATTGGCAAAAGACCGCCAAGGATGAGACCATCGGTAAAATGTACGATCACCTGACCGGCCTGGTGACGTCGGGCGCGCTGACGGCGCCGGTCGTCGCGACATATGGCCTCGATCGATTTTCCGACGCGATCGCCCAGGCCGCAAGCTTCAAGGGCAAGGTGATCTTTACACCGAACCGAGCCTGATCGTAGATCGAAATTCCGCGCGCCCGCCGCGTTTCAAAACGAATTTCTATACCACGTAGTATAGAAGTGTGGACAAAGCCTGCTGCGATCCCCATGCCTGGAGAACAAGCCGATGCCGTCTCTATTCGACCCGCTTTCAATTGGTGATCTGACGCTTCCGAACCGCGTGATCATGGCGCCGTTGACAAGGCTCCGGGCCGACCAGAACAAGGTGCCGACGCCGATCATGGCGGACTATTACGCGCAGCGCGCGTCCGCCGGCCTGATCATCTCCGAAGGCGTTCCGGTTTCGCAGCAGGGGGTCGGCTATCGCGGTGTCGCCGGAATCTGGGCAGAGGAGCATGTGAGCGGTTGGCGCAACGTGACCAAGGCCGTGAAGGCTGCCGGGGGGCGGATCTTCATGCAGATCTGGCACGTGGGCCGGATTTCCGATCCGGAGTTTCACAATGGACAGGCACCGGTCGCACCGAGCGCGCTGGCGGCCAGAGGCAATGTCAGTCTGTTGCGCCCCGAGCGTCCCTTTGTCGTGCCGAGGCCGCTGCCGACGGAGGACGTCGCGGCCGTGGTCGGAGATTTTCGCCGGGCCGCGCAGTTTGCCGAGGCGGCGGGGTTCGACGGCGTCGAACTGCACGGTGCCAATGGCTATTTGCTCGATCAGTTTCTTCAGGATGGATCGAACCAGCGCACCGATCAGTATGGCGGCGCCATCGAAAACAGGGCGCGCCTCATGCTTGAAGCGGTCGATGCGACGATTGATGTCTGGGGACCGTCTCGCGTCGCCATGCATCTGGCGCCGCGGGCGGACGTGCACTCGATGGGCGACTCCGACCGGGCGGGTACGTTCGGTTACGTCGCGCGTGAGCTCGGGCGGCGCAGAATCGCGTTTCTCTGCGTCCGCGAGCATGTTGCGGCCGACAGCCTCGGTCCCCGTCTGAAGGCGGAGTTCGGTGGCGTCTACATCGCCAATGAAGGTTTTAACGCAACGACCGCGCAAGAGGCCCTTGATGCCGGATGGGCTGATGCCGTCGCCTTCGGCAAGGCCTTTATCGCCAATCCCGATCTTCCTGAACGGCTTCGCGCCGGTGCTCCGCTCAATGCCCCGCAGCCGGCGACGTTCTATGCGACCGGGCCCGAGGGCTACACCGACTATCCCTCCCTGCAATTGCAAGGCGTCGGCTGAGCCGGCTGGCTTGATGACATCTGTGCGGCCCGCACCTCCCGGAGAGATGCGGGCGGTCTGCGCCGGCGCTGCCGGCATGACCGAGGCCAGCGCCGGGACCAGGACCGTCGCTATTTCAGCTCCGTGTTCGCGACCGGCATGATGGACGCGACGTGCCAGCCGCTCGAGTCCTGGACATAGGTCTGGCTGATCAGGAACGTGTTTTGCTGCGGTGGCTTGCCCGGCAGGCCACGCGTGAAAACGATTGGCACCAGAACCTGCATCACGTCGTTCGAGATCACGGCAACCCGGAATTTCGACATGTCGGGTTCCAGATGCCAGGTGCCTTCATAGTATTCCTTGAACCGGGAGGCGACCGCATCGCGGCCTCGCGTATCGACGTTTCTCGCGAACAGCAGCGTGCCGGGCGAATCCAGCAGCATCGCCTTCACCGCGTCGGCGTCGTGCGCATTCTGCGCGGCAATGAATTTTTCGAAGATGGTTTTGGCCTCCGCGTCATTTGCGGCGGCCTGCGCTTGTGCGCCCGCGCCGATCGTCGTGACCAGAGCGAGCAGCATCGCAGCTGCCAGCGCGCTGCGACGTTTCGCCGACGGCCGTGGTGCGGCCAGGCCCGCCGATTTCATCGAATGGAACATGTTCACCTCGTTGTTTCGGCACCAGATCTGCCCGGCACGCCCCTTAATCATGACAATCATCATGTTTATATTCATGATAGGTATCATGTGAAATGACGACTCGTCACGAGGTGCGCAAATGAAAGTGAGCAAGGAGCAAGTGGCGGAGCATCGCACGCGGATCATGGTCGCAGCGGCGCGCCTGTTCCGGCAGCGCGGCTTCGACCACGTCACTGTGGCCGATGTGATGACGGAAGCCGGTCTGACGCACGGAGCCTTTTATGGGCACTTCCCGTCCAAGGAGGCCTTGATCGCGGAAGCTGTCGGGCACGCGCTGCCGTCGGTCGCCAACAGCCCGGACCCGCGCCGGCCGGCGGCGGACTACGCCGACGGCTATCTCAGCGTCCGGCACCGCAACAACCGCGCGACGAGTTGCCTGTTCTCGAGCCTCGGGACGGAAGCGGCGCGAGGCTCAGCCGATCTTCGGCACAGCATGACGCAGGCCATTCGCTACCGGATCGATTATCTGGCGGCAGATGTCGATGGCGGCACGTCTCATGCCAGACGTCGTGCAGCGATTGCGGCCTGGGCGTCGATGGTCGGCGCGATGGTGCTGGCTCGCATTGTCGACGACGACGAGTTTTCGAGAGAGATTCTGTCGGAAACGCGCGCGTCTTTGCCGCTGCGCTAAAGTATGATCCGCTCATCCTCGAACATGCGATGGGGCGGGCTGCTCCGCCCCATCGCAGTCCCTCTCACGTCAGCGGCAACAAATGCTCCGGGATCGGCACCGGGGCTGCCGGCACCAACGAGGCAACGGAGACGTGCGGCCAGGTCAGGCCGTTGAAATCCAGCATCACCTTCTGCGAGTATTGAATCTGCGTCGTCGCCACCCGGACGCGGCCGCCGGCGTAAGCCTTGTTGGGCACGAACGGCAGCGTGGCGACGAAGCTCGGCACCAGCGGCACAGTGCCCTTCTGCAGCGGCTGGAGGATGATCGGCGGCTCGCCCGACCCGATGCGCGGCACGTCGATGTCGTAAATCACCGTCTCGATCCAGAACACGGCATCCATCTGGAATGCGTTGGCGTTGGCACCATTGCCGCCCGGCGGCGGCGCCGGCACGCCCAGCAGGAACGCGATGTTCGAGGTGCCGCCGGCGAAGTTTGGCGCCTGCGGATGCGGTCCGGCCGAAGGGACGGCCGGCAACGGACCGCCTGATAGCGGCGAGTTGGGTTTGGTCGAGGTCTCGATGATGATGGTCTGGCTGATGGTCTGATGCGCGATCTGATGGCGCAGCACCGTGTTCGGATCGGTGATCATGGCCTGGGTGAGCTTGCCGGAAGCGATCAGCGCGGTGAGGTCCTGCGGCAGCCTGCGTGTGGTCTTGTTGGCCGCGGTCTGATTCTGGAACGTGAACTTGTTGGCCGGATTGCCGCCGAAAAACGGCGTGATGTCGACCGCCGCAATGGTCGGCTTGCCGGCCACCGCCGGCAGCGCGGTGCCTTGCGCGGTGATCGTCGTGCCGTGCGGGATCGAGGCCATGCGCGCGACGGTGAACGGTTCGTGCGGATTGGTGCTGGACGGTACCGCAAGCCAGATGCCGGGCTCGAAGTGAATGCCGACAGGCGTGCCTGTGGTCACGTCGTTGATGGTCTGCAGATAGGGCACGCCGTTCAGGAAGGCATCCGCCTGCGGCCCCGAGCCGCGATTGGGAATCGAGCCGAGATTGTTCGAGAACGACATCGTCTCATCGGTGAGATTCAGCTCCAGCACATTGTCGGGCGGGTCGGTGGTGTTGATCGGCCCCGGCATCTGGGTCGGCGTCGTCGCGCTGTCGGGCCGGAAGATCGTGTTGAATCCCTGTCCCGTGAATGTGCCGGCGAAGGCCGAGAGCGGCCCGAGCGTCGGCGGCAAGGTGACCGGCACGGCAGCGGGGACGGCAGCAGCGTGTGCGGCAGCCCTGAACACGCTGTCGACCTGGTGGATGGAGAAGTTTGCGGTTCTGTTGAAGGCGCTGGTAAGCGGCTTGGGTTCGTCCATGGGGCGTTCCTTTCGATGGCCGCAAGGGCGACCGTCGATGCCGGCGCTCTCCCGGGCCGGCGATCCGGGCTGATCAATGGCTTCTCTGTCTCAGGCCATGCCGCGCGCACGCGCGAGGCGGCCGTCGTATCGCCGGGAACGGCGAGACGTCGGAATTTTTTGAAACCGATCGCGATCTTCTGGCTCGTCGTCCGTCGCGGGGATCGTCGGTGTCACCCTGCGCGAAACAACGCTTTGTAAGGGGTGTTCAAAAATGAAATGATCAAAAGATACGGGGTCGTGCGCCCCGTTCGCCTTGGTTACATCCCGATTATGATACAACCTAAGAGATGCTTCAAGTGTGTTCCATTTCACAAGCGAAAGAGTCGCAGTCACGCAAACGATCGGCGTGAACGGCTTGAAGCCCAAGCCCGATCAGGCACACATCGAAGTATCGAAGACGAGCAGGCCGTCCATGAGCATATCGGTCATCGAACAGGCAAAGATCCAGGCGCAGGTTTTGGTGCCATTGGTCAAGGCGCTCCAGGCCGAGCTCGGCGAGGCGCGCGCGAATGCGCTGGTGCGCAACACGCTTGGGGATCTCTATCGCCGCTTCGGCGAGGCGTTCTGGACAGCGAAGAACGACACTAATCTCGGCCAGGCCGTCGCCTCCGCCTTCAGGACCTACGCGCGCGACGATGCGTTGGCCTATGACGTGATCGAGCAGACTCAGGATGCCTTCGCTTTTGATGTGAAGCGGTGCGCCTATGCCGAGTTCTACAAGGCGCTGGGCGAGCCGGAGCTCGGATTCCTCATGGTCTGCACCGCCGATTTTGCGACCGCCGAAGGGTTCGGCCCCGACATCAAGCTCACGCGGACGCAGACCATCATGCAAGGTGCCGATCATTGCGACTTCCGCTACCGGCGCGTTGCGGACGAATCGAGGAAGGGAAAGTGAATGATGCGGACGATTTGTCTTGCCGCGGCGGCTCTCGCGCTGATGGCATCAAGCGCCGATGCGGCGATGATCGACTGGCAGGCCGAGCTGCAGCGCTGCCGCGCAGTGCGCGAGGCCGTGGCGCCACTGCTTCAGGCCGGCGAGGGGATCTCCGCGGTGGGGCGCTCCAATCGATCCGTCCGTCGCTGCATCTGGATCCAGCGCATCGCACTACGCAAGAAAATCCCCGGCGCGGAGACGTGGTAGAGGCGGCAGTCAGTCGCGCTTGAGCAGCAAATCCTTCAGCCCGCTCGGATAGAGGCTCGGTCCACCCGGCACGTCGAGATCGGCGAGGTCGAACCAGCGGGCGACGATCTCCTCTCCGTTGTCCTCGCGGAAGTCGATGCGGTCCTGGCCGGCGAACGCGCGTTGTGGAAACGCGACCTCGGCGATGAACATCACCTCGTGCCCGGTCGCGCCTTCGTGGACAAAAATGTTCTCCATCGTCAGCGGCTCGCTTGTGATGGTGATTTCGATGCCGAGCTCTTCGTTGAATTCCCGCACGAGCGCAGTCCGCCAGCTCTCACCGAACTCGATCTCAACGCCGAGCGGGCGCGCGCCCTTGATCCCTCCCGCATCGTCCCGCACTTCAGCCGCAAGCAGCCGCCCGCCCCGCCAGTGCAGGCCGATCGCGACGACCCGGATATGGGGATGAGGGCGCCATGTGGTCATGGAGCATCGTTAATCGGTGCCACACGCTTTCGCAACACGGCAACGGCCTCTCCCCGTCACCCTGACGAGCCCGCGAAAGCGGGCGTCTCGAAGGATGGCCGCAAGGAAATCGCGTAGATCACGCCACCGCATATTTCCTCACCGCCGTCTCGTCCCATTCAATCCCGTTGCCCGGCTCCTCGCCCGGCAGCGCAAACCCATCCTTGATCTTCAACCGCGTGGCCAGCACCGCGTCGGCCCAGTCGACATATTCCAGCCAATGCGCTGATGGGGTCACGCAGAGCAGATGTGCGCTGACCTCCGAGAACAGATGAGTCGACATCTCGATGCCGGCGGCATGCGCCAGTGACGCCGCGCGCAGCCACCCGGTGACGCCGCCGATGCGCTGCACGTCGGGCATCACGTAGTCGCAGGCCTCCGCCGACAGCGCGGTCTGCATCGAAAACGCGCTGTCGAAATTCTCGCCGATCTGGACCGGTGTACGCAGCGCGTCCGCAATGCGGGCGCAGCCCTCATAGTCGTCGTGGCGGATCGGCTCCTCGATCCAGGTCAGCCCTTCGTCGTCGAGCATCTCGCCGCGGCGGATGGCTTCGGTTACCGTCAGCGCCTGGTTGTAGTCGCACATCAGCGTCACTTCGTCGCCGACGGCCTTGCGCACTGCGCGCACCACGGCGAGATCGTCGCGCGCCTCGGGCCGGCCGACGCGAATCTTTGCGGCGTGAAAGCCCTCGGCCAGCAGCTTTTGGGCCTCCTCCATCGCGGCGCCCGCGGGCATGATGCCGAGCCCCTTCGAATTGTAAGCCTTCACCGGCTTCGGCGCGCCGCCGAGCAGGCGCGCGAGCGGCAGGCCGCGGGCCCGCGCCAGCGCGTCCCACGCCGCCATGTCGATGCCGGATTGCGCCAGCCGTTGCAGCCCGGCGAGCCCGAGCAGCGTGAAACGCTGGGTCAGCTTGCGTTCGATGTCGAACGGCAGCAGTTCGTCGCCCGCCAGCAGCTCTGACATTTCCGTGACCATCGCGGTCAGCGGCTTCAGGGCCGACGGCGTGATCGAGAACAGATAGGCGTGCCCGACCGCACCCTGGTCGGTTTCGCAGTCGATCAGCACCAGCGGCGCTTTCGTGACCGCACCGGTCGAGGTTTTGAGCGGCAAATTCATCGGCGCGATCACGGGGCGCGCGTTGAAGCGCCTGATGCGGATGGTCTCGGTCATGGGATCTCCCGGCGGGGTGAATGCAGGTTCATGCGCGATCTTAAACGTTCATCATGAAACGAAAAGGTGTCTGCCGCGACCCTCGATCCTGCGGTCGTGAAGTCCGGCGACGCCGCGCGGGTCCGGTCGCTCCTGGAAAGCGCGCTGGCCTCGCTGAAGCCGGCGTGAGGCGCGAGCTTGCGTCGTCGCTTTTCTGATCGAGAGAGTCCCTGTGTGGTACCCCTCTCCCTAACCCTCCCCCCTTGCGGGGGAGGACAGGGGAGAGGGGTGGCTCAGCAAAAGGTGCACGTGAAAGAGCTCACCGCGCCGCGCCTTCCGTGAACGCTGTCTCGATCACCGCCCCAAACGGCTGCCAGGAACGGCCGTCGAACTGGACCAGCCGCGTCTGCTTGATCGGCAGATAGCTGTCGGGTGACGTATTCATCCTGATGCTGGGCAGAGCAACGGAGGGGTGATAATCCCGCAGCGAAGCGGCCTGGCGCATGATGTTGTCGCGCGAGAAGTCGTCGCCGCATTGCTTCAGCACCTGCGTCATCGCCTCGGCCGCGGCGTAGCCATAGAGCGCGGCACTGTTGTTGGTGCTTTCGACGTGATGATACTTATCCATGAAGGCGAACCAGTCCTTCATGGCAGGATCGTCTTTCCATGCGGGATCGCTCGGATCCTTCAGGAAAGCCGTCGAGATCACGCCGGCCGAATTCTGCAGGCCGGCAGGAGCCATCGCATTGGCGATCGAGGCGGAGGCATCGTTGACGATGATGACCGGGTGCCAGTTGAGCGCCGCAGCCAGCTTGATCACCTGGGCCGCCGTCGACGGCACGCCGAGAAAGACGAAAACATCGGCGCCCGTGCGCTTGAGGATCGAGACGTGCCCTTCGAGATGCTCATCGGCAATGTCGAAGGCGATGTCGACGAGGATAAGACGGTTCAGGCTGCCAAGACCTTCCTCGATGCCCTTGAGGAGCGCGCGTCCGAACTGGTCGTTCTGCCACAGCACCACGATCTTGCGATGCGGATAATAGGCCTGGATGTAGTTGGCGTAGATGCGCCCCTCTGATCGGAACGCCGGCTGCCAGCCCATGGTCCAGGGAAACGCCTTGGCCTGGCTCAGCTCCTCATCACCGGAGGCGACGAACAGCTGCGGGACCTTCTTCTCGTTCAGATACCAGCGCGTGGCCAGGTTGCCGGGCGTGCCGAACGATCCGAACATCAAGTGCACGTCATCCTTCTCGATCAGGTTGCGGGTCAGCTCCAGTGCGGTCGTCGGGTCGGAATTGTCGTCGCGGGTGATGAAGCGGACCTTGCGTCCGTTGATGCCGCCGCGATCGTTGATCATGTCGAAATAGGCGGCCTCTGCCTGGCCGATCGCGCCGAATTCCGAGAGCGGTCCCGAATACGGCATGAGATTGCCGATACGGATTTCGTTGTCGGGCGCGGGTTGATCGGAACGCTGCTCCGACATCGCCCCGAGCGAGGCGAGAGCGGCGATCAAAACGAACAGCAGTCTGCCGGTGACGCGCATGCTCGACACCTTGTCGTTGGCCCCCAACGAAGTCGGCTCGTTCCGCACCCAGACGAGTTGATCTACGTCAATCGTTTGTCAATCCTGTGGCTGAGTGGCGTGGTCGAAGCGGCAGGCGTGCTGACACGCCGTCAATTGAGAGAGTATGCCGTGTAGCACCCCTCTCCCTAGCCCTGCCCGCAAGGGGGGAGGGAACGCACCTTCGTTGTGGCGAATGACTTGATCCAAAACGCGCGAGCGATGAGCGCAGATCTCGCGGCACGGCACACTGCGCTCCCTCCCCCCTTGTGGGGGAGGGCGGGGGAGAGGGGTAGCTCGGAAAATGGTGCGAATAGTCGTCGCGTCGCCCGCTACGGCAGCCCCCGCGCCTCCAGCTGCTTCACCAACAGCAGGGTCGGCTCGGCCAGGCTGTCGCCCGAGCCATCCAGCCCGAACGCGGCGGCGATGCTGTCGCGGCTGCGTAGCAGCGTCGCGCGTGGGCAGTGGCCGGCGCCGCACAGCGTCTTCTTCAGGGTCTCGCCCTGCGCCACGAGGTTCGCGGGATCGTCCGCGGACCAGGCCAGCACGATCGGCACGTCGACGTTGAGGATGCCGGGAAACACCGAGCGCTTGTCGTATTGAGCGGCATCCGTGCCGAGATAGGCCTTCTCGCTGTCACTGGCGTCCTTGCCGGCGCGGTAGATGCCGGACACCAGCACGATCGCCGCGACATCGGCCCGGTCGGTCTGGAGCTCGGGATGCGCCAAAAGGCTCGCGACATGGAAGGCGCCGGCGCCATAGCCGACCGCGACGATCTCGCGGGCGTCGCCGTTGAACAGGTCGATATTGCCGTGGATCCAGGACAGCGCCGCCGCGACGTCGGTTGCGCCCATCGGCCAGGTTGCTGCGGGCGCCAGGCGGTAGTTCGCGCGCACCCCGATCATCCCGTTGCGCGCGGCGAAGCACATCGCCTCGTCCTGGATGTCGCGAGCCAGGTCCGGCGCGCCGCGGTTGCCGGTAAACGTGTCGCCGGCCACGAACAGCAGCACCGGCCGCGGCGTGTCCGCCTTGGTGCTCTCGCTGATCGCGACATCGAGCACATTGGCCTCGCTATCGCCATAGCGCAGGCCGCGCGAGAAGGTGACCTGCTCGCACAGGCGTGCGACGCCGCCGGCCGTCGTGTCGTTATCGGTGAGGCCGACCGGCACCAGATCGGACGGCACGGTCGGTCGTGCCGGAAGCGGGCCATGCGCGGAGGCCGCCGTTACGGTCAGAACAAGCAAAAATGCGAGATAATTCTTCATCATCGTGGGGCCGGCTTTGGGCGCTTGATATTGGTGCGCCGGTTTGGCCTGTCTTCTCAATTCGCCTTATTACGTCGTCTTGTCAGTTCATCTTGCGGCGATTTCACGGCACCTTTGGTTCGCCCTCGCACGCCCGGTTCAATTTGCCGGCTGGAACGTGCAATCCGCCCCACTGCCGTCCTTCTGCTTGATCGCATTGGGGTCGATCGTGCAGCTCAGCTTGCTCAGGCTCTCGAAATTCGATCCCGCCGCGCCATCGGGCGGAATGCCCGCCAGGGCCTCGGTCGCGAAGATCTCGTTGGCCGTGGATCCGTTCACGGTCTTGACCTTCTTGCCGAAGGTGACTTCGCAGTTGCGCAAGGTGATGTCGACATTGCTGGTGCGGCAGACGATTCTATCCGCGGTCACCATGATCGGCTTCTTGTAGGGGATGTCGGCGTTGGCGGCGAACAGCATCGCCACCGCCTTCTTCTCGGCGCCCGACAGGATCGGCGATAGCGGCGCGATCACGCCCGCCAGCGCCAGCGCCGTGGAGCCCGAGACTTTGGAGGGCGCAGCGCCAGCGCCATTGGCATCGGCGACGTGGGCCGCGCCAGCGACAAGGACAGCGCCAGCGAGACAGGCCGAGATCGCGAGTTTCATTGGCGTTTCTCCTCTCCGGGCACGGCTTTGCCGCCACAAGACGGCACAGCCTATGACAGATTTCCCATCTCGGGGAGGGCTATAGTCGCAGTCTGGGAAGAGATGAGCGTGGCGAAGTCACTTGCTGTGTACTCACAAGGGGTCGGACGGAAGTCCGCTTCCGAGAGCGCAGCGGACCACTTGTGCTCAAAGTGAATTCTTCGGCCTTTGACCCTGGCTGTGTGAAA
>NZ_VSSS01000109.1 GCF_008123425.1 Bradyrhizobium rifense | reverse complement strand
GCGCGTCACCCGCGTTCCCTTATCCTCGCGCGAGATCGCGGGCGTGCTGAACCTGCGCGGCCGCATCGTCACCGTGGTCGACATGCGTGCCCGCCTCGGCCTGCCCAAGCCCGAGGACGGCAAGACGGCGATGGCGGTCGGCGTCGACCTGCGCGGCGAATCCTATGGCCTCTTGATCGACCAGATCGGCGAGGTGCTGCGGCTGTCCGAGGACGGCAAGGAAGAGAACCCCGTCAATCTCGACCCCCGCATGGCCAAGCTCGCCGGCGGCGTCCACCGCCTCGACGGACAGCTCATGGTCGTCCTCGACGTCGATCGCGTCCTCGAGCTCAAGACCGAAGTGCAAATGGCTGCCTGAACTTTCACGAAAGACATTTAAGCCGGAGAACCAAGATGAAGACCTGTTTGGTGGTTGACGATTCCAGCATCGTTCGCAAGGTTGCCCGTCGCATCGTCGAAGCGCTGGGCTTCCACGTTATTGAAGCGGAAGACGGCGTCGAAGCGCTGGTTCATTGCAAGAAGGCCATGCCGGAAGCGATCCTGCTCGACTGGAACATGCCCGTCATGGACGGCTTCCAGTTTCTGGGAACGCTGCGCCGCATGCCCGGTGGCGAAGAACCCAAAGTGGTGTTCTGCACCACCGAGAACGGCATCGACCACATCACGAAGGCGATGGGCGGCGGTGCCAACGAGTACATCATGAAGCCCTTCGACAAGGAAATCGTGTTGGCGAAGTTCCAAGAGGTCGGGCTGGTCGCGCGCGAAGAAGAGACAGCTGCCTGAAATTACACCTGCTAGTAGCGTCAAGAGGTATCCTGTGAACCCGCCCGACTACGAGTATCTGCGTAAGTTGCTGAAAGAGCGCTCCGGTCTCGACCTGTCCGCCGACAAGCAATATCTGATCGAAAGCCGCCTGCTGCCGCTGGCGCGCAAGGCCGGGCTCTCCGGCATCCCCGAGCTCGTGCAGAAGCTGCAAGGCGGCTCGAGCGCGCTCATCACCAGTGTGGTCGAAGCCATGACCACGAACGAGACTTTCTTCTTCCGCGACAAGGTCCCGTTCGACCATTTCCGCGACACCATCATGCCGGAAATCCTCAAGGCCCGTGCCAGCCGCCGCAGCGTGCGGATCTGGTGCGCCGCAGGCTCGACCGGGCAGGAGCCCTATTCGCTTGCGATGACCTTGAAGGAGATGGGCGCGGCCCTGACCGGCTGGCGCGTCGAGATCATCGCGACCGACCTTTCGCAGGAAGTGCTGGAGAAGGCCAAGGCCGGCGTCTACAGCCAGTTCGAGGTGCAGCGCGGTCTGCCGATCCAGATGTTGATGAAGTATTTCAAGCAGACCGGCGAGACCTGGCAAGTCCATCCCGAGCTGCGGGCGATGATCCAGCATCGGCAGCTCAATTTGCTGCAGGATTTCTCCCACCTCGGAACGTTCGACGTCATCTTCTGCCGTAACGTGCTGATCTATTTCGACCAGGAGACCAAGATCAACATCTTCAACCGCCTGGCCCGCCAGATCGAGCCCGATGGCTTCCTGGTGCTCGGCGCGGCTGAAACCGTGGTCGGACTGACCGATACGTTCAGGCCGCTTGCGGATCGCCGCGGCCTCTACAGGCCGAACGATGCGCGTGCCGCGGCCCCGGTCGGTGCCGGAGCGCCGCGGATGGCCGCGATGGCAGGACGATAAGAATGGCCGAGGATGGCAAGGGCGTAGAGCGCGTCACGTTCAGTCGGGGCTATGATGTCTGCATCATGGCCATCGACGGCACGTGGCGGCGTGACTGCACCCTCAATGCGATTTCCGATACCGATGCCATTCTCACGGTGGAGGGCTCGATCCAGGGGTTGAACCTCAAGGAGTTCTTCCTGCTGCTGTCGTCCACCGGCCTTGCCTACCGCCGCTGCGAGCTGGTGCGCGTCAACGGCGCCGAGATGGACATCCAGTTCCTGCGCGGCAAGAACCGCAAGAAGCGCGGCGCGGCCAACGGCCATGATGCGGTGGCGTGATCGCCACGCGCGGCTGCCTTTTGCTGACGCGTTGCTTCACATTTTCTGAAAACATCCGAACGAATTCGTCGACCCGGCTTTACGTGGCCTAAGCGCGTACCGTGTATCAACGGCCGGTCGCAATTTCAGGGTCCGGCCATGCCAAGAAGCTCTCTCTCTTCCGTCACGTCAAACCTGCCCGACGTCGCCGAGCGGCGCGCGCTTCAGCTCCTGGTGGTCGATGACGACGCCACGCAGCGCAGCCTGATCACGGTCGCCGCCAGGCAGGCCGGCCACGAAGTCGCGGTTGCGCCGTCGGTTGCGGAGGCCATCGAAAAGCTGCGCGCGGCGCGCTTCGACTGCGTGACGCTCGATCTCGTGCTGGAGGATGGCGACGGCATCGACGTGCTGCGCGAGATGGCGGCGGCGAAGTTCACGGGCTCCGTGATCGTCATCAGCGGCATGGACGGCAAGCGCCGCAGCGCCGCCCGCAGTTTCGCCCGCTCCGTCGGGATCGAGCTTCAGAGCCTGCCGAAGCCGCTGGATCTCGCGGCGCTGCGCATCAGCCTCGCCAATCTCGGCAAGACGGCGATGGGGTTGCCGACGATCCATACCTGGGGCGGCGTCGCCACCGACGCGATCGTGGAACGGCACCGCGTCTGAGGGCGCGGAGCTGCCATGCAATCGGCTGCGGCAAATCGGCCGCGCTGATTGCTGCTTATGCGGGATTGCCAGATTCCGACAGGTTCTGCAGGGCGTTGCCAAGCTCCGCCCGGCAGGCATTGAGAGCCGCGCCCACTGTGGCATAACGGGGCGTGACGTCGTCGAGCACGACAATCTCGGTGGAACCCGAGATAGCACTCAAGATAGCGCTATCGTCTTCAGGCTCCATCGCGGCGTCGACCAGACGCACACTGATCTCGATGCGCGCGATCAGGGAGCGAAGTTCGGCCGCGATCAACTGACGGCTGTCCGTTTCAGCCATCGCGGCGAGCGGGGGTGTGCCAGCGTAATTTAGCATGGATATTCTCCGTCCCCCGCAATAAGGCACCTCAGCGCTACTTGTGCGTTAAGTTCATGTCCCGTACAAATGCGGGTGGGTCGAATCTGCGCCGAAAGCCATAACGTTAAGGCGCGGACGCGAGTCCTAGGATGCCGAACGGACTTGGCAATCGCCTTGGCGAATGGACATGGCACATGGTCGAACAAACCTCCCGTGGTGAGATCTTCGTGGTCGATGACGACCCGGCTGTTCGCGACACCCTGTCGATGGTGTTGAAGGCGGCGGGCTATGAAGTGATCTGTTTTGCGGACGGCGCAGCACTGCTGTCCGTCGCGCGAAGCCGCACGCCGGCTGCCGTGCTGCTCGACGTGAACATTCCCGGAAAGTCGGGCCTCGATATTCTCAAGGAGCTGCATGGCGAAGACTATCCCGCGCCGATCTTCATGATCTCCGGCCAGGGCGACATTGCGATGGCGGTGGGCGCCATCAAGAGCGGCGCGCTCGACTTCATCGAGAAGCCGTTCCGCGGCAGCGAGATCGTCGGCCGGCTGGACGAGGCGATCGGCGCCTATGCACGCAGGCAGTCGGAGAATGCGTCGCCGAAGTTCGGCTCGCTGCATTTCCCCGGACGCGAGCCGCTGACCCGCCGGGAGCGTGAGGTGCTGGAGCAGTTCGCTGCCGGTGCCTCCAACAAGGAAGCCGGCCGCACCCTCGGCATCAGCCCGCGCACCATCGAGGACCACCGCGCCAACATCATGAAAAAGCTCGGCGCCCGCAATGCCGCCGATCTGATCCGCATCGTGATGACCGCGGCCCAGCGCGCGTCGTAAGGCGGCTGGTTTTCTCGCGCCTTACGCCTGCAGCGCCTTGCGGATGATCCGCGCCAGATCGGACTTGCGATAGGGCTTTGCCAGCAGCAGCACGCCTGAATCCAGCCGGCCGTGATGGATGATCGCATTCTCGGTATAGCCTGATGTGTAGACCACCCTGAGGTCGGGGCGCGACTTCAACACCTCATCGGCGAGCTGCCGTCCGTTCATCTTGCCGGGCATGATCACGTCGGTGAACAGCAGGTCGAACGGCTTGCCGCTTGCGACGATCGTGAGCGCCTCGGCGGCATTGGCGGCTTGCAGGGTGACGTAGCCGAGCGAATGCAGCTGGGCCAGCACGTAGTCGCGCACCAGCCGGTCGTCTTCGACCACGAGGATGGTCTCATGGCCTCCTTCGATCGACGCCGGTGTCACGCCTTCGTTGACGACCGTCGGCGTCTTGCCGGGCGGGAGATACATCTTGATCGTGGTGCCGTGGCCCTCCTCGCTGTAGATCTTGATGTGGCCAGCGGACTGCTTGATGAAGCCGTAGACCATGGAGAGCCCGAGCCCGGTGCCCTTACCCGGCCCCTTCGAGGTGAAGAAGGGATCGAACACCCTGGCCAGCATGTTGGCGGGGATGCCCGAGCCGGTGTCGCTCACCGCGATCAGCACGTAGTGTCCGGGCGGGACGTCATTGACGTTGGCATAGACCTCGTCGAGATAGGCGGCGCCCGTCTCCACGATCAGCTTGCCGCCGCTGGGCATCGCGTCGCGCGCGTTGAGCGCGAGGTTGAGGATCGCCGTGGTGAGCTGGTTCGGGTCGACCACCGCGACGCAGCTCTCGTCCTCGAACACGGATTCGATCTGGATCTGCTCGCCCAGTGTCGGCCTCAACAGCTTTGCGGTGTCGATGATCAGCGAATTGATGTCGATCTCGCGCGGCTGCAGCGGCTGCTTGCGCGCAAAGGCGAGCAGATGCTGGGTCAGCTCGGCGCCGCGGCCGGCGGCCTCGTCGATCATCTTCGTGATCGCGGCAAGCCCCGGATCCTTGGCCACGGCATCGGCGAGGATCTCGATCGTCCCGGTGATCACGGTGAGGATGTTGTTGAAATCATGCGCCACGCCGCCGGTGAGCTGGCCGACCGCCTCCATCTTCTCGGCGTGGCGGATGCGCTCCTCGGAGGCGATCTTGTCGGTGAGGTCGCGGTAGAACACGTTGAACAGGACGCCCTCGCGGCGCCTCAGCGCCGTGACGCTGAGCTCGGCCTTGAACTCCTTGCCGTCGCGACGGCGGACCACGAGCTCGCGGCGGCGGTTGAGGGTCTGGCCTTCTGCTGACTCGAGGAAGCGGGCGAGGCCGGCCTTGACCCTGTCGCGCTCGCTCTCGGCGACGATCAGATCGACTGCGTTCTGGCCCAGCGCCTCGTCGCGCCGCCAGCCGAACAGCTCTTCGGCCCGCGAGCTCCAGTTCAGGATGGTGCTGCGATCGTCGGTCTGGACGAAGGCGTCGAGCGCGGTCTCGACGATGTTGCGCGCAAGCTGCTCGCTGTCACGCAAGGCTTCGGCGGTGTGCCTCGTCTCGGTCATGTCGCGCCCGACGAAGAAGAAGCGCTTGGCCTGATCGGACCAATTGCCGAGCCAGGACAGCCAGACCTCGTGGCCGTCCTTGTGAATGCAGCGCGTGTCGGCGAGCTTCGGATGTCCGCCGCGCCGGAGCGCGCGCATCTCCTCGCGGGATTGGTCGAGATGGGCGGGATGGATGAAGTCGACGCCGCTGCGGCCGATCATTTCGTCGGGCTGGTAGCCCAGAATGGCCTTGCTGCTCGGGTTGATCTGCGCGATATCGCCCCGCGCGTCCATGATCATGATCAGATCCTGCGAGGTGTCGAAAAGCTGCCGCCGCTCCTCGATCTGCTGCTCGAGCGCCCGTTCGGCGCGCCGCGCCTCGGTGAGGCTGCGCGCGCTCCCGGAGATGCCGGTGATCTCGCCCGACGGCCCCCTGATCGGCGAGAGGCTGAGCGCGATTTCGACCGGCGTGCCGTCCCTGCGCTGGCGCACCGTCTCGAAACGTTCGATCGGCTCGCCCCGGGCGATCCGCGCCCGATAATCCTTGCCCTGTTCGCGGCGGTCGGGTGGGACAATGATCGAGGTCGATTTTCCGATCGCCTCGTTCGCCGAATAGCCATAGAGGCGTTCGGCGGCAGGATTCCAGCCCGTGATGATGGCATCGAGCGACTGCATCACGATTGCGTCGTCGGATGATTCGACCGCGGCGCTGAACAAGCGCTCGCGCGCCTCATGGTGGCTTCGTGCGGCCTCGGTGCGGCGATGCTCCCGGACCTCGCGCTCGAGGGCGGCTGTTTTCGCCCGCGTCTCCTCGACCATCTGGGCAAAAGCCCGCGCCAGCACGCCGGTCTCGCCGCTTGCATCGACCGGTATGTCGGCTGGCCGTCCGCTGCCGATCGCCTCCACCGCTGCGGTCAGGCGCCCGATCGGGCGCGTTAACGAGCGCGCCACGAGCACCGCGAGCAAAGCCGCGGCGAGGACGGCAAGCACGCCGACGAGCAAGGACGTTTTTTGAATGGCGGCCGGCACGCGGCCGAACACGGACGGGGGAACGATCACAAGGATTGCGACCCATTCCTTGCCCGCGAGCAGTGCCGGCGCAATCGCCGCACCGCTCGGCCGGCCCGACCGATCGGTCATGATCTCCGTGGATACCGCCGGCGTGCCAACCAAGCCTGAGAAAAATGGAAAATCGCTGCGCCAGTTGGTGGGGTGGCCGCGCAACGAGCCGAATTCCCGCGCACGATCGGGATTGACCAGATAGTCGCCGTGCGAATTCACGACGTAGACCTCTCCTGCTGAGCTCGTCGTCGAGCGGATGCGGTCGAGAGCCGGACGCATATCGATGTTGGCGATGATGATACCGAACGGCTTGCCGTCCGGCGTGAACAGGGGTGTGGCGACTCGCAGAGTCGGAACGTGCAGGTCCGCGGTCCCCCCCTGACGGGTCGCGAGCTCGATGGGCGAAACATAAATCTCGCCCGGCGCCAGTTGGATCGTCTCTTGGAAGTAGGTTCGCTCGCCCTTGCGCTCCAGTTCGCTGTCGGGGACGATCCGCGCCGCTCCGTTCGGGCCTGAGCGATCGACGCGGACCAGTTCGCGCTGGTCGTCGTCGAGGCCGATGATTCGAAACTGCCCGTAGCTGGGCTTGGCCTCGATCTCGGCCATGAGCCGTGTCGCGATGCGCTCGCGCCAGGTTTGCTCCGATACGCCGTCGAGAGTGTCAGTTCCTCCACCGATGTGGGCGCGGATCAGACCGTTGATTGCCGCGGCGGAGCGATAGCCGATCAAATCGCCGCGAACTCCGGCCACGTAGGATTCAAGATTGGTCGCCAGCAGGCGTGACTGCGCT
Source organism: Bradyrhizobium rifense (assembly GCF_008123425.1). Classification (GTDB taxonomy): domain Bacteria; phylum Pseudomonadota; class Alphaproteobacteria; order Rhizobiales; family Xanthobacteraceae; genus Bradyrhizobium; species Bradyrhizobium rifense. The sequence continues at coordinate 45,890 of NZ_VSSS01000109.1, read as the reverse complement.
TCAACCCGCTCCAGCACGCGCGGAATGACGGCTTGCGTGACGTTGCGATAGCCCAGCCAGTCGACCGCGGCCACGGTCACCGCGACCAGCAGAATCATTGCGATTGCCAGCCGGGTTGCGAGGGTCATGTTGGCCGTCGCGCCGCGTCGAGAATGGACCCGAATGTTCTGCACCGGCGCACCATGGATCGCCCCGTCATCGACTGCCGGCTCCGGCATCGGGCAGCGGCGGGGACAATGATTGCGCCGATTTCAGGCAGCCGTCGACAGCCGCAAGCAGTGCGTCGGCCCGGAATGGTTTCTGCAAGCTTGCCACCGCCCCGAGCTTGGTCGCCATCTTCAGGAAGTCCGGCTCGGCATAGGCATCCGGCGTGATCGAGCGGCCGGAAATGACGACAATCAGGATATTCGGCTGTAGCGCCCGGACGTGGCGCATCGTTTCCAGCCCGTCCATGCCCGGCATGAAGATGTCGAGAAACAGCAGGTCGAACTGGCTGCCCTCGAACAAGGCGAGCCCCTTGCGGCCGTCGCCGGCGACCGTCACGTGGTGACCGGCCCGCTCCAGGAGCAGCCGGATCGTCAACTGAACGGCCGGGTCGTCATCCACGATCAGGATGTTGGCCACGTCAAAAGCCTCCGGGTCGGGCAGGGAAGTTCCCTGTGACCCAAATCAAAGCATCAAATGCGAAATTGTTGCGCGGATCGTGCCTGGGCTGCAAGCACTTCGGATCTCCCCCGGGGTCGGCGGACCGGTTATTGCACTGCACCTTGATGTACGCACGCCCCCGTGCATACCAGCCGCTCGCGTGACTGATTGTCCGGTGCCTTGCGGTGGATGGACGTCCCGTGAGAAGAGCAGCGCGAATTCCCCGACGGAGAAGGAAAGTGACCAAAAAGAAGAAAACACCCGACCAGCTCCGCAGCGCGCGCTGGTTCGCGCCCGACGATCTCCGCTCGTTCGGCCACCGCTCCCGCGCCATGCAGATGGGCTACGCCCCGGAGGAGTGGAAGGATCGCCCGTGTATCGCGATCATCAACACCTGGTCGGAAGCGCAGCCCTGTCACATGCACTTCAAGTCGCGCGTCGACGACGTCAAGCGCGGCATCCTGATGGCCGGCGGCCTGCCGGTGGAATTGCCGGCGCTGTCGCTGTCGGAGTCGCTGCTGAAGCCGACCACGATGCTCTATCGCAATCTCCTTGCGATGGAAGCCGAGGAGCTGCTGCGCAGCCATCCCGTTGACGGCGTGGTGCTGATGGGCGGCTGCGACAAGACCACGCCGGCGCTGCTGCTGGGTGCGACATCGATGAACATTCCGGCGATCTATCTGCCGGCGGGCCCGATGCTGCGCGGCAACTGGAAGGGTAAGACGCTCGGCTCCGGCTCCGATGGCTGGAAATATTGGGACGAACGGCGCGCCGGGAAAATCTCCGACAAGGACTGGCTCGACATCGAGGCCGGCATCGCCCGCAGCTACGGCACCTGCATGACCATGGGCACGGCCTCGACCATGACGGCGATCGCCGAAGCGATCGGCATGACGCTGCCAGGCGCTTCCTCGATTCCCGCCGCCGATGCCAACCACATCCGCATGGCCTCTGAATGCGGCCGCCGCATCGTCGAGATGGTGTGGGAAGATCTGACGCCGAAGACGATCCAGACCCGCAAGGCGTTCGAGAATGCGATTGCGGTCGCGATGGCGATGGGTTGCTCGACCAACGCGATCATCCATCTGATCGCGCAGGCGCGCCGCGCCGGCCAGGACATCGGGCTTGACGATTTCGAGATCGCGAGCCGCAAGGTACCCGTGATCGCGAATGTCCGCCCGAGCGGCGATGCCTATCTGATGGAAGATTTCTTCTATGCCGGCGGCCTGCCGGCGCTGATGGGCCAGATCAAGCCGCATCTGCATCTCGACTGCATCACGGTGAGCGGCAAGACCCTTGGCGAGAACATCGACGGTGCCGAGGTGCACAATGCCGATGTCATCCGCGGCGTGGAAAATCCCATCTACAAGGAGGGCGCGCTCGCCGTGCTCAAGGGCAATCTTGCGCCCGACGGCTGCGTCATCAAGCCCTCCGCCTGCGCGCCACGTTTCCTCAAGCACACCGGGCCTGCGCTGGTGTTCGACGACTATCCGTCGATGAAGAAGGCGGTGGACGATCCCAATCTGGATGTCACCGAAGACCACATCCTCATCCTGCGCAATGCGGGCCCGCAGGGCGGACCGGGCATGCCGGAATGGGGCATGCTGCCGATCCCGACAAAACTCGTGAAGCAGGGCGTGCGCGACATGGTGCGCATCTCGGACGCGCGCATGAGCGGCACCAGCTACGGCGCCTGCATCCTGCACGTCTCACCCGAATCGTACATCGGTGGTCCCTTGGCGTTGGTGCAGAACGGCGACCGCATCACGCTCGACGTCGCCGCGCGCACCATCAATCTCGATGTGCCCGAGGCCGAGCTCGACAAGCGCCGCGCCGCCTGGAAGCAGCCCGAGCGCCGCTTCGAGCGCGGCTACGGCTGGATGTTCACCAAGCACATCAAGCAGGCCAATGACGGCTGCGACTTCGACTTCCTCGAGACCGATTTCGGCGCGCCGATCGGCGAGCCATCGATTTACTAGAGAGCACATCATGTCAAAACTTTCGGAAGCCACTCGCAACAAGCTCAAATCCGTCTCCACGGCGACCGTCGCCACCGCGTTGTTCAAGCGGGGCCTGCGCATCCAGATGATCCAGGATGTGCACCCCTTGGGCGCCGACCAGCCGACCATGGTCGGTGAAGCCTTCACGCTCCGCTACATGCCGGCGCGCGAGGACCTCAACACGATCGATGTCTTCAGGGATCACTCCCATCCGCAGCGCAAGGCGGTCGAGGACTGCCCGCCGGGTGCGGTGCTGGTGATGGACAGCCGCAAGGACGCGCGCGCGGCCTCGGCCGGCGCGATCCTGGTGACGCGGTTGATGAAGCGCGGTGTCGCCGGCGTCGTCACCGACGGCGGCTTTCGGGATTCCGCGGAGATCGCGAAGCTCGGCATTCCCGCCTACCACCATCGTCCCTCAGCGCCGACCAATCTCACGCTGCATCAGGCGATCGAGATCAACGTTCCGATCGGCTGCGGCGATGCGCCGGTGTTTCCGGGCGACGTCATTCTGGGTGATGCCGACGGCGTCATCGTGATCCCCGCGCATCTCGCCGACGAGATTGCGAGCGAAACCTTCGAGATGACCGCGTTCGAGGATTTCGTCACCGAGGAGGTCGGCAAGGGCCGCGGCATTTTCGGTCTCTATCCCGCGACCGATCCGCAGACGCTCACCGACTTCGCGGAATGGCGGAAGAAGAACGGCAGGTAACTTCGTAGCCCGGATGGAACGAAGCTCCATCCGGGCTACAAGCTTACGCCTCCGCCATCCCTGTCGCCCACAGCGCAAACGCATAAACGATCGCGACTTCGTCGAGCCGGTCGAAGCGCCCCGACGCGCCGCCGTGGCCGGCGCCCATGTTGGTGCGGAGCAGGACCGGGCCGCCGCCGCTCATGGTCGCGCGCAGGCGTGCGATCCATTTGGCGGGCTCCCAGTAAGTGACGCGAGGATCGGTAAGCCCGCCCATCGCCAAAATCGCCGGATAGTCCTTGGCCGCGACATTGTCGTAGGGCGAGTAGGACAAAATGGTGCGAAAATCCTTCTCGCTCTCGATCGGGTTGCCCCATTCCGGCCATTCCGGCGGCGTCAGCGGCAGCGTGTCGTCGAGCATGGTGTTGAGCACGTCAACGAACGGCACTTCGGCGACGATGCCCGCGAACAGCTCGCCGGCACGGTTTGCCACCGCGCCCATCAGCATGCCGCCGGCCGAGCCGCCATGGCCGACGATGCGCTTGGCGCTGGCGTATTTCGCATCGATCAGCGCGCGGGCGCTGGCGGCGAAATCGTCGAACGAATTGGTCTTCTTCTCGCGCTTGCCGTCGAGATACCAGCCCCAGCCCTTGTCGGCGCCACCGCGGATATGGGCGGTGGCGTAGACGAAGCCGCGATCGACCAGCGACAGGCGGTTGGCGTTGAACGAGGCCGGCATCGCCATGCCGTAGGAGCCGTAGCCATAGAGCAGCAGCGGCGCCGCGCCGTCGAGCTTCAAGCCGCGGCGATAGAGGATCGAGACCGGCACCTCGGCGCCGTCACGGGCTTTCGCCATGATGCGCGTGGTGACGTAGTCGGCCGCATTGTGGCCGGACGGGATCTCCTGGCGCTTGCGCAAGGTGCGCGTGCGCTTGGCCATGTCGTAGTCGTAGACTTCCGACGGAGTAGTCATCGACGAATAGGCGAAGCGCAAATTCGTCGTGTCGAATTCGTAGGAGCCCATCGTGTCGAGCGAATAGGCGGCCTCGTCGAAGGCGATCGCGTGCTCTTCCTTGGTTGCGAGATCGCGGATCACGATCGCCGGCAGCGCGTTGGCGCGCTCCAGTCGCACCAGATGGCCGGCATAGAGATCAAGGTCGATGATGTAGATGCCGGGACGATAGGGGATCAGATCGCGCCAGTTCTGCCGCTCGGGCTGGCCAAGCGGCGCGGTGACGATCTTGAAGTCGATGGCGTCGTCGGCATTGGTGAGAATGAAGAGCTCGTCGCCGCGATCGGCCAGCGAATATTGCACGCCCTCCTCACGCGCTGCGACCAGACGCGGCGGCGCTTCGGGGTTGGCGAGATCAATCAATCGTTGCTCGCTCGTCTCGTGGTCGCCGCCGGCGATCACGCAGAAGCAGCCGCTGGTGCTTTCATGGAGATGGGTGAACCAGCCGGAGTCCGACTCCTCATAGACGAGCGTATCGTCGGCCTGTTTGGTGCCGAGCCTGTGCCGCCACACCTGCATCGGCCGGTGATTGTCGTCGAGCTTCACATAGAAGAAGGATTTTGCATCCTTGCTCCAGACCACGCCGCCGTCGGTCTCCTCGACGACGTCGTCGAGGTCTTTAGCCGTAGCCCAGTCGCGGATGCGGATCGTGAAATATTCCGAGCCCTTGGTGTCGGCGCTCCAGGCCTGCAGTCTGTGATCGTCCGAGTGGCGGCTGCCGCCGAATTTGAAATATTTGTGGTCCTTGGCGAGCGCATCGCCGTCGAGCACGATATGGCCCTCGCCACCGTCGCGCGGCATGCGGCCGAACAGCTCGTGCTGGCCGCCCTCGCGGAACTTGCGGAAATACGCGAACGGTCCGTCCGGCGACGGCACGCTGGAATCATCTTCCTTGATGCGGGCGCGCATCTCGCGCACCAGCGTCTTCTGCAAGCTCGCGGTGTGGCCGAGCAGGCTCTCGGTATAGCCGTTCTCTTCATCCAGATATTTGCGGATATCGGGATCCAGCACTTTGGGATCGCGCAGCACTTCCTGCCATTTCGCGTCCTTCAGCCAGGCATAGTCATCAGTGACGGTGATGCCGTGACGGGTGAAGGAATGCGGCCGGCGCGGGGCGACGGGAGCGGTCGGGGTCGTGCTGGCGGATTGGGGCAAATCGATCCTCGATATGGGCGGAGTGTCTGGCCTCTATATCAGATCGAATGTGGGGGATTTAAAGAAGCGGCAAAGCCGATGTGAGGCGCCGAAACCACCTCAAGCTCCGCCGTCGTCCCGGCGAAAGCCGGGACCCATAACCCCAGGAGGAGTTTGGCGAAGACTCGCAGTTAAGAGGCCTTCCCGCGGTACGTGCACCGCGGGTCACTGATAAATCACGCGGTATGGGTCCCGGCCTTCGCCGGGACGACAATGAGTGTGTGGCGCGCGCTTTCGCCTACACCGCCACCTGTTCGCCGAGATACGCCACCGCCGCCTCGAGCCCGCCCTTGCCATGCGGGATCTTCAGCGCGTTGAGGCCGACCTCGATCACTCCGAGCGTGCCGAGCAGCATCGGTGCGTTGACATGGCCCATATGGGCGATGCGGAAGGCCTGGCCGGTCAGGTCGCCGATGCCGTTGCCGAGCACGACGCCGCACTTCTCCTTGCAATAGCGCTGCAGCACTGCGGGATCGTGGCCGGTGGTCATGGTCACCGTGGTCACGGTGTTGGAGCGCTCGTGCGGTTCGGCAACGTTGAAGCCGAGCACCTGGCCCTCGGTCCATGCACCAACAGCGCGGCGCGTGGCCTCGCCGAGAAGGGCGTGGCGGCGGAAGGCGTTCTCCAGCCCTTCCTCGTGAATCAGGTCGATCGCCTGGCGCAGCGCGAACAACAGATGCACCGGCGCGGTGCCGGCATATTTGCGATAATGCTCGGCGCCCTCGCGCTCGCTCCAGCTCCAATAGGGCGTGCTCATGTTCGCCTTCTTGTGCGCCTCGAGCGCGCGCGCGTTGGCGGCGACGAAGCCGAGGCCGGGCGGCGTCATCAGGCCCTTCTGCGAGCCGGACATCGCGACGTCGATATTCCATTTGTCCATCTCGAACGGCATGCAACCGAGCGAGGCGACTGTGTCGACCATGTATAGTGCGGGATGGCCGCTCGCCTTGATGGCCTTGCCGATCGCCTCGATGTCATTCTGTACGCCGGACGCCGTATCGATCTGGACGACGACGACGGCCTTGATGGTGTGCTCCTTGTCACGGCGCAGGCGCTCCTCGACCTCGTGCGGCCGCACGGCGCGGCGCCAGTCGCCCTTGAGCACCTCGACCTCGGCGCCCATCAGCGAAGCCGCATGGCCCCAGCCGATCGCGAAGCGTCCGCTCTCCAGCACCAGCACCTTGTCGCCGCGCGACAGCACGTTGCTCAGCGCGGCTTCCCAGGCGCCGTGGCCGTTGGCGATGTAGATGTAGGATTTGCCCTTGGTCGCAAACAGGTTCGAGATGTCGCGGAGCAGGCTCTCGGTCAGATCGGTCATCTGCTTGGAGTAGATGTCGATCGCCGGACGATGCATCGCCTGCAGCACCGCGTCGGGCATCGTGGTGGGCCCGGGGATGGCCAGAAATTCCCGGCCCGCGCGAACGGTCATTGCTATCTTCCTTGTGTTTTGAAGACGGTCTGGTGGGTTCTGATTTACACTTCTACGCGGCGCAGGCGCCTGAGAAAAGCGCGCAAAACGCAGGTCTGGGGCTCTTATCGCTTGGTCTCGCGGCATCCGGCGGCCTCGGCCTCCTCGACCGAGCAGAACCAGCGGGTGCCCTTGCTGATCTTCATCTTGATCTGGGTGTACCAGCGGCTGGTCGGGGTGTGGTAGATGCACTCGCCGGCGGTGTTGACGTTGCCCTTGATGGTGCAGTCCGGCGAGGGCGCGACCGGCCCCGAGGCCGAGGCGAGCAGTATCGAATGGGCGCCCTCGGGCGGCTTGGTGGCGCCCAAAATCGTCGTCTTCTTGTTGCGCACGCGCCAGTCCCAGGGCGCGATGAAGGCGCCCTGCCACATCCCGGCTTTTGCCTCACGCGCGGCGGCCTCATCCGCATCGTAATCGTGGGAGACGCGGGTGTAGGACAGCGCCCAGCCGCTGCGCACCAGCCATTTCTGGATGTCCTCGCCGCCGACCTCGCAGCGCGCCACGGTGCGGCCGCGCCGGTCGATCGCGCGGGTATGGCAGACCCAGCTCTTGCCCTCGGTGTATTTGGCGAGCTCGTCGCGCGCGGCCGCGCCGCAAGTCCAGCGCTCGGACTTGTTGTTGAGGCAGAGCTGGTCGCCCGACGGCGCGTCGATGCCGCCAAGCCGGATCCGCGTGTTGCCGATCAGGACGGAATCGCCATCACGGACCTTGGCGGTGCCGGTGATGTCAGCCGCCTGCGCCAGCGACGGCACGGCGAGCAGAGACAGCGCAATCAGGAATTTTCGCAACATGCCGGTCCGCATTGTCGTCCGCATTGTCTTGGGAACACCTTGATAAGCCGCGCAATTGTGGTCGGCTTTGGGCCACGCGGCCAGCATATGCCTAACGGACAGGCTTTCAACTTCCCGTCATTGATCGAACGGGGCACGAAACTTCACCGCCCCGCCATCGCGCGCTTCGCCACCGCCAGCCCCATCAACACGAACGCCGACGTCACCTCCGGTCCGCCGACCAAAATCCGCGTCGGGGTCTTCATCTTGTTCCATTCATAGGCGCGGAACGGGCCGCGGCGGCCGCCTTCGCCGATGGCATCGACGATCACGTTCAGCGCGGGTGCAAAGGCGCGCGGGTCGGCGCCGAGATGGCCGAGCGCGATCAGCGCCAGCGCCGCGTCGAACACGTTCATCTCCGCGGCCATCAGCTCGCCCTTGACGTAGGACAGCACGCGATGGCGGATGAAATCGAAATCGCCGTCGGGATCGATTGCGGCCTGGGCGGCCAGCGGCAGCGCCAGAAAGGCCGCATAGCAGCGGCCGAAATAGGCGCTGTAGAGCTCCGGCAAATAATAGATATGCGAGCGCGGGTTGGCGAAGGCGCCGCTCGCAGCTAAGCGCTTCTGGAAGCCGATGATGCGATGCACGGTCGCGAGCCGCGCCGGCGTCTCCAGAATGTTCCAGCGTGCGAGGTTGCGAAAGCTCACCTCGAGAATGTCGAGATTGAGCGTCGGATCGAGATCGTTGCCGTAGGGGCGCTCGCCTTTGAGGTTGTCGATCCAGGTCGCAACGCCGCCTTCGTAGTCGATATTATCGTTGAGCGGCACCGTCACGCGCGGCTCGTTGACACCCGCATGGACCTGATAGCCGGCATAGAAATCCAGCAGCGGCTGGTCGATGATCGGATCGGTGCAGCCGGCCTGCGTCGCCGCGGAAATCGAGCACGCCGTGGTGTCGCAATCCGGCACGTAGACGCCGAAGCCGAGGTCCTGCTTGATCTGGGCGAAATAGCGCGAAAAGCGCGGATGCGGCGGAGGCGCCAGCGCGGTGATGACGTTGAAGCGCTGGCCGCCAATGCCCTCGACCTCTTCGCGGCTGATATTGACGCAGAAATCGACCATGTCGGCGATGGCGCGCTCGGCTGAGCTCTTATCCGCAGGCGAGGCGAGCCCGGTCTCGATATAGCTGAGCAGTGCTTCGATGAAGAACGCGTCGTAATAGGCCGAGCGGTGGCGGATCTGCATCGGCTCCCACATCGGCTCGGCAATCCCGCGCCAGGGTGGATTGACCACGGCGCGGGTTTCCGAGCGCGCAATGAAGACGCGGGCGAGGTTGAACAGCAGCGACGAATTCTTGTAGCCGCGCGCGTTCAGCCCGGTGAGCGCCATGATCAGCTCGCGCCCGCGAAAATCGGGATCGCCGATCAGGTTGAAGGCGGCATAGGTCGGCAGGAAACCGTTCTTGCGGTACGAGCCGAGCAGATGCTGCGCGCAATCGCGGATCACGCCGTCGATCTGCGATTGTGCCGGCATGGCGCCGACGAAATTGGCCGGCGGCGGTTTTGGATGGTCGAGCGTGATGGTGTCGACGAGATCGGCAATCGGCTGGCCGACCGCCGCCCAGTCGGGTTCGGCATCGTCGCGGGCGCGGACCAAAGCCTCGCGCAGCCGGGTCAGCTTGGCCTCGTCACGCAGCTCGGGGAGGCCGGCGCGGCGCAGCAGCACCCGCAGCGCGGGATTGCCGAGCGCGGTCTTGTAGAATTTCGCCAGATGCGGATCGCCGCTGGCTTGGCCCGACAATACGGGATCGCAGACGTCATAAAGGGAGGGGCCGTCTTTCCGCGCCGTCAGTGCCCGGCACGCGGCTCCTGCGAAATAATGAAAGCTCATGAAATACCTGGTCGCGGGGGACTTATCCGGGTGCCAGGTCGATGACCCACCCCCGCAAGTCTTTGAAAAAGCTACCCGGATTCGCAGGAAATTCAAATGTGATGAACGTCACGGAAAAACCCTGCCCCAGGGTTGCATGATCGAACCCCGGAAGGTTACGGGGAAGCGAAAAGGCGGAGAATTGGGTAGGAGAATTAATCAACATATTCATAGGCTTAGTTCAAATTTTGGACGATCTATTGCCGGGCCGGCGATATCCGGTTAAGAGTTTGTTTGGTGCGGTGCCGCAAATTGCGCGCAATTCGGGGCCACTCCCCCGGCCAATCCCTCAAACCTAAAGCCGCCATCGCGCTACTCAAACAGTGTGCGCGCGCTTGGCCGGTCTTTGGCACAGGAATGAAGCGAGATGAATGTAAGGCAGCTCGACATTTCCCGACGCTCGATTGCGCTCGTCGCCGCCCTCATCGGCACGGTGTCGCTGGCGATCGGCGCCCATGCTGCCCTCAACATGCGCGCGCTCGACGCTGCCAAGGCCGTCTCGACCGACCAGGTCACGGGCTCGCTGGGCCAGACCTCGCGTCTCGCGCTCGTCATCGGCAATGGTCACTATCCCGACGCGACCGCACCGCTGACGCAGTCGATCAACGACGCGCGCGCGCTGTCCTCGTCGCTGCGCAAGAACGGTTTTGACGTTGACATGGTGGAAGACGCGAGCAAGGACGACATGGTCCGCGCCGTCAACCGCCTGAAGTCCCGCATCAAGCACGACACCGTCGTCATGCTGTTCTTCGGCGGCTACGGCGTGCAGGCCGGCCGCGAGAGCTACATGCTGCCGGTCGACGCCGTGATCTGGAAGGAAAGCGACGTCCGCCGCCAGGGCGTCTCGATCGAGGGCGTGCTCAACATGATGAAGGAGCAGGGCGCCAAGGCCAAGCTCGTCGTCGTCGATGCGTCCCGCCGCAATCCCTATGAGCGCCGCTTCCGCTCATACTCTCACGGTCTCGCGCCGATCGGCACGCCCGACAATGCGCTGATCCTCTCCTCGGCCTCGCCCGGCAAGGTCGTCGACGACGGCAAGGGCGAGCACAGCACGCTGGTCAGCGAGCTCCTCACCAATCTCAATGCGCAGGGCAGCGCCGAAAGCGTCTTCAACAAGACCCGCGTCGCCATCTCCCGCGCCTCCGAAGGCGACCAGGTCCCGACGGTTTCGTCCTCGCTGCTCGAGGATGTGCATTTCGACCAGGCCGGCGGCTAGTTCGCTGGGTTCGTAAAGTGGATTAGCCGAAGGCGTAATCCACCACTTCTCTCTCGACGCGAACAGTTTCGTAGGGTGGGCAAAGGCGCAACGCGCCGTGCCCACCATCTCTCCGTGGTTTAATTCGATGGGAGACGTGGCACGCTTCCGCCGTCGCTCTACGAGCTATGGCGGACAAGTCGCTTTGCCCACCCTACGAGACCGTCTTGCTACTTCGCCGCTTCGCTCGCCATCACCGGGCGCACGGGATCGCCTTCGCGGAGCAGCGCGCCGGCGCGGGCGACGACGATATCGCCTTCGTTGAGGCCGTCACGTACCTCGATATTGCCGCCCGACATCAAACCGGTCTCGACGCGCTTGGTCTCGACGCGATTGCGGCGGATCACCTGCACCACGGTGCCGGCGGATGAATATTGCACCGACGTCAGCGGCACCGCGACGTTGCAGCTCTGCCCGGTCTTGATCAGCGCACGGCCGCTCGCATTCAGCAGCAGCCGCTTCTGCGACGAGATCCCGATATAGACCATGCCCTGCTGGATGTTCGGCTCGACGGTCGGACCGATGCGGCGCACCTTGCCGTCGAGATCGCCGGCGCCGGCAATGCGCACGGTGGCCGGCTGATTGATAGCGAGCTTCCTGATATCGCTGGTCGCGACGAGGGCGACGAGGTCGTATTCGCTGCGCGCCACGATGGTGAACAGCGCCTCGCCCTTGGCCGAGGCGAGGTTGCCGATCTGTGCGCTCGAGGAGGCGATGACGCCGGCGACGGGAGCGGTGACCTGCAGCGTGCCGCCTTCGGGCAACGCCAGCCGTGCCATCACCTGGCCGGCCGTCGTGGTCTCGCCGGCTTCGGCCAGCACCTCGGTCACCTTCAGCCCCGGACGCTCGGGCCGCACCGAGGTCTCCTCGCGCGCGATGATCGAGCCGGTGGCCTCGACGATGTCGGAGAAGCAGGACTTTGCCGCCTTCAGCACCGTGACCGCCGGCCCCTTGGGCGCGTCGTCATCGGCAGCGCGCACGGGCTGGGCGGAGACCAGCGCCAGTCCGGCAAGGGCAACGAAGGTCTGGGAAAAGGAACGCGCAGGCAATGAACGCATCGGTCATTCCGGTTGATCGCAAGAAGGCTTCAATCGATAGCAGAAGCGCTTGCGGCGGGCCATGGGCTGACCGGATGAGAAATGCCGCAGCGCAGGCGGCGGGATGCCGCCCGTTGATTTAGTCGCTGCGACAGCCAAGAGGTTCGCCGCCTTTACCCAGCTCGGCAAGGGGAGGGAACGCAGAGAGAGCGGGCCGCTCACATCCCGCGCTTCGGTCCGATCGCCTCGAAGGCAGCCTTCTGCTCGTCGCTCAGGTCCGCCTCGAAATCGTCGAGCGCATCGCCGACGCCGCCCACCGCCTGCTGCATCCTTTCGAGCCGCGCCTTCACGGCGGCGAGGCGGGCCTGCGGCGTTGCTGCCGATTTCGACGGACAGGGACTGAGCGTCTCCATGGTGCGCAGCGTGGTGTCCTGGAGCACGTCGAGCCGGGCGCGACCGGTGTCGTCGAGCTTCAGCGTGGATGCGATGTCGGCGGCGGGCCATTGCTGCTGTACGAGCTGCTCGTATTGACGCTGGGCCTGCACATCGTAGCGGGGATCGTTGTTCGGATCGCAGGCTGAGGCGGCCTGCGCGTCCTTATGCTGGGCCGACGCGAGCGCCGCGCGGCGTTCGTTGGCCAGCGAATCTAGCTTTGCTTTCTGGCTGTCATCGAGAAGGTCGACGAATTTGGCGAGCGGCGCCGCCAGCGCGTCCGTCGCCTTGATCATGGCATCAAGCCGGGCCCGCATCACGCCGAGCCGCTCCGCCGCCGTCATGGGCGCCTGCGCCGGGCACGCGGCGCGAATGGTATCGCGCGCCGAAGCCCAGGCCGCGCTGAGATCGTCGAGCGCGGTGCGCTGCATCTCGTTCGGCTGCACCGCGGCGGCGATGCGGTCGACGGGCAAGCCGCCGGTGTCGCTGCCATCGCAGACCGCTTCCACCGAAGGGACGCGTCGCGCACGGCGGCCCTGCGGCGCGGTGTAGGCGGCGAGCTCCGGCGCCGCATAGGGCGCGAAGATCGCCGCATAGATATCGCCATAGCCATAGAGCGCGAGGCTGGTCGTATCGCCGAAGACGATCGCGGTGGTGAGGTCGTCATGCGCGAACGGCCAGAATACGGGACCGATCCAGCCATAGCTGCCGTCGGGATGACGCCACCAGCCCTGCGGACGGCGGCCGCCATGCCAGGCTGACAGCGCAGCACCTGCCGTGAGCGCGGCACGCATCACGTAGGGATTGGCGGCTTGGCCACGCTCGGCACCGCGCGGGTCCTGCGATCTCAACGCGGCGTCACGGGTGCGGCCGCTTCGCACTGCCATCCGTGCGTGGCGCAATCGCGACAGGCCGATGACGTGGCCGACGGCGAAGCGCGCAACACCGAGCGGCCCGCCGCGTAGCCCGAACTGCGCTTCTGCCGTATTCGGCAACAGCACTGTCAGAAGCACCAGGACAGCGCCGGTAAGCGCCAGTCCCAAGCGTGATCTCGACATGACCACCGAGCCGATCACTTCTTGGCCCTCCTCCAGCGCCAAGCGCGCATCGCGTCGCAGGAAGAAGACGCGCAGGGGAACCAAATGTTCCGCGGCGAGACGGTCAAAGCGTCGCAGAGTGGTGGCGCTTACCTCTCCCCGCTTGCGGCAAGACAATGGTGTGCACGATGCGGCGGCATCGGCACTGCGCTCCCTTTCCCGCTTGCGGGGGAGGGCTAGGGTGGGGGTGTCTCCGCGTCGGGATTGTTGAGGATTGCAGAGAATGTCCCTGCATGGCGAGAACCCTCACCCGCCGCGCGCGGGCCGATGCTTCGCATCGCCCGGGGCGCGTCGGCCTCTCCCGCAAGCGGGAGAGGCGAAGCAAGCCTCACTGCGCCTTTTGCGGCATGACAACAGTCTGCCCGGGATAGATCAAATTGGGATTGCGGATCTTTTCGCGGTTGGCGTTGAAGATCACCGCGTAGCGGTTGCCGTCGCCGTAGGCGAGACGGCTGAGTGCCCAGAGGCTGTCGCCGCGGGAGACCACCCGGCTGCCGCCGGCCTCCGCCGGTGTCGTGTTGAGGACGTCCGCGGGCGAGGCGGAAGCGACCGTCGCACCCGCCGCAGGCATCCTCGCCATGGACCTGGGCTTGGGCGTGCCCATCATGCGCGGCCGAGCTGCGGACCGATCCGGCGCGGAGGCCAGGTGCGGTGCCGGCAGGGACGCGACCACGTCGGATTTGTCGTCAGGCTTTGCTTCCTGCTTCGCAACCGATGCGACGCGCGCAGGCGGCGGCGCGGTTTCGGCCACCGTCACCGGCATGGTACGGCCGGATTGCGTGACGGTGCCGTCGGGCGCCTTGGCGCGCAGCGTCAGCTCATAGCTGCCGGCGGGAAGCTTTGGCGGGGTCATCACGAACTGGCCCGAGGCATCGGCGACCACGCTGTCGAGCGGCTGGCCATCACGCAGCAGCTCGACCTTCGAACCCGGCGCGGCCTGGCCGGCGATCACCGCGGCCTCGCCATGGTCGTCGACGCGGGCGACGTCGAAGCGGGGACCGGTGTCCGCAACGGATGGCTGCGGCTTGGCCGGCGCGATATCGGCCAGCGCCGCGACCTGCTTCTGGGTCTCGGCGAGCGCCCCCGCCTTCGGCGCGTCGGCCGGTGCCGGTGGTGCAACCGCAGCGAGCTTCGGTTCTTCGGCCTTCTCGGTCTTGGCCTCGGCCTTCACCTCCGGCTTGCTCCCAGGCTTGGCGACGACCGCGACCTCGGTGCTCGCTCCGCCCGGCAGCAGGCGGCGCAGCTCGGTCGGGCCGATCACCAGCACGGTGCCGGCCACCGCGAGCAGACAGAATGCAATGAAGGCCTTGGATGCGGTGATCATCAGTCCTCAAACCTCAGGTCGCAAATCAACCCCGGCAAATTGCGCCGTTTTGGCTACGGCAGCAAGACGGTCAATGGGATGAACCGACGGGCCCCGCTCTACGTCAAATGGGCGAGGCCGCACTGCGGCATTTTTTTTTAAGGACTACCTCGTGACCGCATTTTATCGCGCCGCGCCATGGCTGGTGCTTGCTCTGACGCTCGCCGCCGCCCCCGCGCTCGCCGCCTCCGGCCCGCCGGCGGGTTTCGTCCTCACCGACAATGCCGATCTCGCCTTCACCTCGCCCGACGGCGCCACCAGGCTCGAGCAGTACATGAAGGACGGCGGGGATTTCGACGTCAAATGGCAGGTCTGGGCCCGGCGTGGCGACCAGATGACCGAGCTGAAGCCGGAGCAGGGCTATGGCGCCGGCTTCCGCTTCACCAGCGACTCGCAATGGCTGGTGCGGATGCAGAAGACCGGCTCGGGCGAGCAGGATCTGTTTCTCTACCATGTCGAGAACGGCGCCTTCGCCAGCGCCACCAGGAAGTCGCTGAGCGATCTGGCCTGGGACTATTTTCACAGCCGGCCCGATACGAGGAACATGAAGCTCGATTACCACATCTCGGCCAATCTGATGAAAGGCACCGAGGATGCTTATCGCTGGCTCGGCGTCGACTGGCCCAACAACCGCTACCTCCTGATCTCGCTGTCGGGCGAGATGGACAAACACCCGAAGAACGTCGCCGTGAAGGGACTGGCCGACTGGAAATGTCGCTATGACCTCAAGACCGGCAAATTCGACGTGCCGGCGATGTTCGCCAAGGGCAACGCGGAAGCGCTGAACTGGGAGATCAAGCGGTGACGTTTCATCGCCTGTCGGCCGGGGAACCAACTCCCTGATTCCGCTCCGATTCACATTTTCCTAACCCTGACTGGTAACGGGGTCTTGGCGGTTTTGCTGCATCTTGCATCCCACGGGAGGACGGGATGGGCGCTTCAATCCGATGGACCGCGCGACTGCGCGCGCTGCTTCGCCAATGGCGGGGCGCGCCGTTGACGTGGCTGATCGTCGGCGGCTTCGTGCTGATGGCGGCAACCGCCATCGGCACCGGGCTCACCGTCGATCGCTTCCGCCAGAGCGCCATCGAGAGTGGCCGCGACAACCTCGAGAGCGCAGTCCGGCTGCTCGCCCGTCATTTCGACCGCGAATTCGCGGATTTCGCGGTGCTCCAGAAGAGCGTCATCGCGGAACTCGAAAGTCATGGCATCGCTTCCCCGGACGTCTTCCGCAGCGAGATGAGTACGCTCGCCATGCACGAAGAGCTGCGCGCGAAGGCGAGCGGCTGGTCCGACATCGCCGGCGCCAACGTGTTCGATTCCAACGGCGTGCTGATCAACTCGTCGCGGCGTTGGCCCGTCCCCGACGTCTCCGTCGCCGACCGCGGCTATTTCAACCGGCTCAAGAACGATCCGATCGCACAGGAAGAGATCGAGGTCGTGCCCGGCCGGCTCGGCAATGGCCCGGCGATCGTGATCGCGCGCCGCGTGTCCGGCCTGCATGGCGAATTCCTCGGCATGGTCACGCGGGCGATCGCGCCGGAGCAGCTCGAATCGTACTTTGCTTCGACAGGGCTCGGCGAAGAGTCCTCGATCGCGATGCACCACCAGAATGGCCAGTTGCTTGCGCGCGTTCCGCATGTCGACGCCATGATCGGGCAGAACTACCGCACCGGCTCGCCGGAGCAGAGGGCCGTGTTCGAACGCACCTTCGTCACGACCGAGCTTGCCAGCCCGATCGACGGCAAGGACCGCATCGTCGCCTCGCGCATGCTGACCGGCGAGCCGCTGGTGGTGGTCGCCACCAAATCGCTGGATGCGACGCTCGCCACCTGGCGCACCCAGACCAAATTCTTCGTCACTGTCGCCGTGCTGTCGATCGGCTTGCTCGTGCTGACGCTGTTCCTGATCTTCCGCCAGGTGACGCGCCGCGTCTCGCTGGAGAAGCAGCGGCTCGACACCGCGATGAACACGATGACGCAGGGCCTGCTCATGTTCGACCAGGACGAGCGGCTCATCGTCTGCAATCGCCGCTACATCGACATGTATGGGCTCTCGGCCGCGGTGGTGAAGCCCGGCGCCTATTTCCGCGACGTGATCCAGCATCGCGCCGACACCGGCTCGTTCGACGGCGACGTCGATTCCTATTGCGACGACATCCTGAACAGCGTCGGACGCATCCAGAGCAACATCGTCGAGACCTCCGACGGCCGCCTGATCGAGATCAAGAACCAGCCCGGCGCGGCCGGTGGCTGGCTCGCCACCCATGACGACGTCACCGAGCGCATCCGCGCCGACGAGCGCATCGCGCATATGGCGCATTACGACGCGCTGACCGACCTGCCCAACCGCGTGTTGATGCGCGGCCATCTTGAACGGCGCGTGGCGGAGCTTGCCCAAGGCAAGCCGTTTGCGATCCTCTATATCGACGTCGATGAATTCAAGGGCGTCAACGATTCGCTCGGGCACGAGGTCGGCGACGAATTGCTGCGCCAGGTCGCCAACCGCCTGCGCGCCTGCGTCAGCGGCAACGATCTGGTGGCGCGGCTCGGCGGCGACGAGTTCGCCATCATCAAGGCCGGGACCTGCGACCAGACCGAGCTGAGTGCACTCGCCGAACAGATACTGAATTCGCTGCGCACGCCGGTGGACTGCAAGGGCCAGGAGATCGCGAGCGACGCCAGCATCGGCATCGCGATCGCGCCCGACCACGGCGACAATCTCGAAGACCTGCTCAAGCGCGCCGATCTGGCGATGTATGCCGCGAAATCGGAGGGACGCGGCACCTTCCGCATCTTCGTGCCCGAATACGACGCCAAGGCCAGGCTGCGCCGCCAGCTCGAGCTCGATCTGCGCCAGGCGCTCGCCCGCAGCGAATTCGAGGTGCACTACCAGCCGCTGGTCGATCTCTCCGCCAATGTCGTCACCGGCTGCGAGGCGCTGCTGCGCTGGCATCATCCAGAGCGCGGCATGGTCTCGCCCGCCGACTTCATTCCGGTTGCTGAGGACACCGGCCTGATCAGCGAGATCGGCGAATGGGTGCTGAGGCAGGCCTGCACGGAAGCCGCCTCCTGGCCCGGCGACATCCACATCGCGGTCAACGTCTCGCCGGTGCAGTTCCGGTCGAAGACGCTGGCGCTGAAGGTCGCCGCCGCGCTGGCCGAGTCAGGCCTCGCGCCAGGGCGGCTCGAGCTCGAGATCACCGAAACCGTGCTGATCCGCGACGACGCGGAGGCGCTGACCATCCTGCAGCAGCTGCGCGAGCTCGGCGTGCGCATCGCGCTCGACGATTTCGGCACCGGCTATTCGTCGCTGAGCTACCTGCACCGTTTCCCGTTCGACAAGATCAAGATCGACCGCAGCTTCATCAGCGGCATCGGCGAACCAGAAGATTCCTCGCCGATCGTCCAGGCCGTGGTGCATATGGCCGCCGCGCGTCACATGGCAACGACGGCCGAAGGCGTCGAGACCGAGGCGCAGCGCGAAGTGCTGCGGCAGCTCGGCTGCAGCCAGATGCAGGGCTGGCTGTTCAGCCCGGCGGTGCCGGCGGCGAAGCTGAAGCAATTGCTGTCGAAGCAGGCCGCCGCAGCGTGAGCGCCTCTATCGGCGAAGTCCACACGTTCCCCCGGAAGCGGACATGCAAGCGCGTGACGGACGCTACGGACCTTGCAGGTCGCGTCCTTTCAAACTAGTCTGTAGTCGAGGGGACAAGCAGACTCCCCGTTAGACGGGCCCCGTCCAAGCTCTGCGCAACGCTCGACATGTCGAGGGGATTGCGCATGGACGACCGAAAACTTCCAATTTCACAGCGCACCCCTTGCGGTCTGTCAGACGCTGACGCGGCGGCCGATTCTGTCGTCGATGACTCGTCAGTCGTCTATTTCGGCAGTTCGCAGAGAATCAACAAAGGCTTCGCCATTGCGCTACGCGCGATGGGAGTTGAGGCAGGCATTCTGCCGGCCGATCCCGGGCCGACCAAACCCGCGCCAAATCAGGAGGATACCTAGATGAGCAACAAACTCTGGCTCGTCGCCTCGATCGTTGCGGCCTCCTTCACCACGATTGCGACCGCCCAGGAAACCGACTGGAAAAACGTCGATGATACGCTCGGAAGGAAAGCGGTAGTGTCGGGCGAGGTGCATCGCTACGGCTTCCCCCGCACGGACCTGACCGTGACCCTCGACGGGGTGACCATCAAGCCCGCCCTGGCGCTCGGCGGCTGGATCGCGTTCATGCCGATGCGCGGCGAGGCCATGATCATGGGCGACCTCGTTCTGCTCGAGACCGAAATCAATCCCGTCATGCTCAAGATGATCGAAGGCGGCCTCGAGATCACCGCCGTCCACAATCACCTGCTGCGCGCCAGTCCGGCCACGTTCTACATGCATGTCGGAGGCCACGGCGATCCTGCCAGGATGGCCGCCGTCATTCGTGATGCCTTGGCGGAGAGCAGGACACCGCTCGCGACACCTGCCGCGTCGTCTCCGCCAGCCATCGACCTCGATACCGCACAGCTCGATCAGATCATCGGCGTCAAGGGACAGGCGAACAACGGTGTTTATCAGTTCGCCGTGCCGCGCCGTGATCCCGTCACGGAAAAAGGCATGCAGATTAGCCCAGTCGGGCCGATGGGCGTTGCGATAGCCATTGGTTTTCAACCCACGGGGGGCGGCAAGGCAGCCATCACAGGCGATTTCGTTCTTTCCAGCGACGAGGTCAATCCGGTGATCAAGGCATTACGAACGAATGGTATCGACGTAACCGCCGTCCACAGCCACATGCTGGACGAACAGCCGCGGCTGTTCTTCTTGCACTTTTGGGCCAATGACGACGCGATGAAGCTTGCCCGAGGACTTCGCGCAGCGCTCGACAAGACAGCCAGTACAAAGAGCTAGGATCAGAGGAACTTGATCAACCTGTCTGTTTGAAGACCGGGGATCCGCGGCCGCTGGCGCCATCACGTCGGAAGCTCTTGAACTGTATGTCCTGGGCTTCCCATTCATGCTCGCGGGTCTGTGGATCGGATTCAAGCTCTTTGGAACAATTGATGACGAAACCTTCCGCAAGGTCGTGCTGGTGCTACTTCTGCTCGCCGGCCTGTCGCTGATCGTAACGGCACTGATCTTTCGCGCTCCGTGATGAGGGTCTGCGGGAACGCTCTCAGATAGTGAAGCACGGCGACTTCATGAGTCGACGTCCGCTTACGATCGCTTGAGCCCCTGAGAGACACGTGATACACAAATTCCTCGGGCCTTTGACAACCGCCCGATGAGCCTCCGCAGCCAAGCGTTGTTTCGCTCCAATACGGAGGTGAAACATGCCTTGCGGCCATTCAACAAACACTCTTGATGCAGGATCGCCATCCTTTCGGGTTTCCAGATGGTCCTGGAGCAGCCCGTTGTCGTGGCTCGTTGGAATAGCACGGGAGTGGGAACGACGATGCCAGTACAGGCGGCTTCTCGAACTTGACGATCGTCTGCTCGCAGACATGGGCTTGTCGAGGACCACCGTTGAAGAAGTGCGCAGATCTCCATTGTACCTGGCTGCGTGGCGCGATAGCCGATAGCTGTTCGACATCGTAAGGCGCGCGCTTCGGATGGGAAACCAGACCTGCTAACCGGCGGGTGTGCGGACGAGACTGTCGACGATGCCGGAGCCTTCGTCGACCAGCTGCTGGCCGCTCATCCAGACATCGCGGTCGGAGATCTTTCGCCGCATCATGGCAAGCCAGGCCGCGTTGACGCCGCGGATGGCGAAATCGCTGTGGAAGAAATCGTCCGTGACCTGCGTCTCGATGGTCTTGACGACTTGCGAGACGGCAGCTCGTTCGGAGTCACTGAGCTCTCGCCGCTTCAGATTTTCCTTTGCACTCCGGTCCAGGCTGACCTGGTGAAACATGAAATAGGCTTCGGGATCGGCCTTGCGCTCGGCGCCGGCGAGAAAAATCGGGACGCACATGGACGCGCAGACGCCGGCCTTCTGGACCAGCGTGTCGATCGCGCGGTCGCGCCCGCGGATCGCGGCGACGACCTTGCGCCCGTGTTCGACCGAGCCGCCCGGCGAGTTGAGGATGAGGACGAGCCGGCGCTGATCCATCCTGTAACGATCGAGCGCGGCGGCGACGCGCTCGCTCATCGGCTCCTGCACGGGCCCGCTCCAGCCGAGCACGATGCGGTCCGGCTCCTCGCTGATCGACAAGGTCTGTCGAGATGCCACATCTCCGGAGCCGGACGGCATCTGGAAAGTGGCCCAGACGATCACGATGCAGCCGATGCAGACGAGGGTCTTGAGCAGTGTCACGGTCTACGACCAATCAGTGGGAAGGAGGCCTTCACGAATTGACTGCGTTCCAGAAACCGAACAGCGCGACGAGATCGAGCAAGGCCATCATGCCCGCTGCGAAAATCAGCGACAGCGTGCGGTTCCAGAGCTTTGTTTCCGCGGCGTAGAAGATCGAGACCGCCGAGCGGTTGGTCGTCGAGCGCACCGGCACCAGCGCTTCGCCGCCACCGCTCGAAAAGAACATCAGGAAACTATGAGTCATCGGCGCTTGATCAGGCCTGGCGACCGACTTGATCTTGGTACTGCAGAAGGTGATCACGAAGTTCGTTCGTTCGCACTTTCCTTCCGTGGCTTGCAGATCGTACGCCGGCTGCCAGGTCCCGGCCAGCCGATGGTCGCGCAGGAGGTCCGGACCGTAGCTGGCCAACAGGTGGTAAAGCCCCGCGGCGCAGGCAACGAGCATGATGAACCAGCGAAACGGGCTGGGCCCCTGGACCGTCTCGGTCGCAATCCGGCTTGATGCGACATGCGGGTCGACATTGAGAGATTGTGCAGCCGCACCAACTCCGGATTGACGCTTGCCGAACGCCATTGCGGTAACTCCCGACATGCAAATCGGCCGCAATCTAGGGATGCAGCCCATAAGATAGGGCTAAAACGCATTGGCAAACTCTCAGGAAGTGGACGCGCAGGTGCGTGATCAGGGCTCGTCGGGATCGCTCACCCCGCGTGACGTTCAACCCATTGTTTTCACAAGAATATTATGCTCATAAGCCCGTTTTCAGGGAGCTTGGGGAACTTTTAGTGAAATGAGTAGATTGAGTAGTTTACTCACGCGCCATCCCAACCCACTGCAGCGAGAAAGGCTATGCAGGACCTTCGCGGAGAACGTCTTCAGATCATGCTCACCCCGGAAGAGCTTTCGCTGATTGATGATTTCAGGTTTGCCCACCGCATGCCGACCCGGGCGGCGGCCATTCGGGAGTTGCTCGGACTGGGGCTCGCGGCCAGGCCGGTGCAGGCTGATGGCAGCCGCTCCAGCCACTACGGTCTGTTCGACCGCGGGCCCGATGGACACAAGCCAGGCGGCGAGGGCAACCAGGAGCCGGGTTAGTCCCAGACACGATCACGCCGGGACGCTCGTTCAGCGTCCGCTCAGACAAAGGCTGTTACGTTCGTCCTGATCGTCCGCACCTTGTATTCGCGCAGTGTTTCCATATCTCACCGGCATGATGCAGCTCACACTCGTCCAGGACCAGGCGATACAGGCGTTGATGGCAGGCGCCGTCGGCGCCGAGACATTCGATCGCCTCTTTGCAGGCATCCGCTTCGACAAGCTCGACGGCACGATGCTGTATGCCTTCGCCAAGGACGAGGAGATCGCCTCCGACATCGAGGACGGCTATTCGATCTATATCGCCGGTGTCGCAGCGCGTGTGTTGAAGCGACAGGTCGATGTCGTGGTCGTGATGCCGAAGGTTCTGCAATAGGGGATGGTCTCCCCGCACGAGGGCGGCTCGCTGCGCGCCGGTGTCTTCAACTTGGGCTTCGGAGAGGCCGGAACGCGTCGCGAACCTCCCTGCTGAAAATCCCTGGCTGCTCCCACGCCGCGAAATGTCCGCCGGCCTCGGCCTGATGGAAGTAGATCAGCTTGTGATAGGCCTTCTCGGCCCAGCTCCGCGGTGCCACGAAACTCTCGCCGGGAAACGCGGTGACGGCGGCCGGTATCTCGACATTCGCCGGCAGATAGAGATTGGCCTTGTTCTCCCAGTACAGCCGCGCCGAAGAGATCGCGCTGTTGGTCAGCCAGTACAGGGTGACGTTGTCCAGCACGTCGTCGCGTGTCAGCGCGCCGGCTGAGTATCCGTTGACCGCGTGCCCGAGCACCGCGGCCTGCATCGCCGAGGCCGGCTGGGCATAACCGTCGCCGTGGTCGAGCAGCCAGGCCGCAAGACCGGCCGGGGAATCCGTCAGGGCTGCGAGCGTTTGCGGGCGCGTGCCCATGATCTGCGCGTAGGCGCGGCGTTTCGTGAATTGAACCATGAGCTGGGCGAAGGCGTGCTTCTCCTCATCCGACAGATTGGCCGGGGCAGGCTCGCCCGACGCCACGGCCTTGAGAATCTCCGGCGGAACGACGCCGGGCAGATTGACGTGGATGCCGATCAACTCCGGGGCGCCGAGCTTGGCCATCTCGTTCGAGACGGGCGAGCCCCAATCGCCGCCCTGTGCGACGAACTTCTCGTAGCCGAGACGCTTCATCAGCACGACCCACGCGCGTGCGATCCTCTGCGGATCCCAACCGGTCGTGGTCGGCTTGCCCGAGAATCCATAACCAGGCATCGAGGGGATCACGAGGTGGAAGGCATCCTCCGCGCTGCCGCCATGCGCCGTCGGGTTGGTGAGGGGATCGATGATCTTCATCTGCTCGATGACCGAGCCGGGCCAGCCATGGGTCACGATCATCGGCAGGGCGTTCTGATGCCTCGAGCGAACATGGATGAAGTGGATGTCGAGACCATCGATCTCGGTGGTGAATTGCGGCAGCGCGTTCAGCCGCGCCTCGACCTTCCGCCAGTCGTAATCGGCTTGCCAGTAACGGACGAGCTCCTGGAGCATCGCCTGCGGCACCCCCTGGGAATCGTCGGCCACCGTCTCCTTGTCCGACCAGCGGGTCGCCGCCAGACGCCGGCGAAGGTCGACAAGATCCGCTTCGGGAATATCGATGTGGAAGGGACGAATCTCGCCGGCGGTGGCGGCCGGCGCCGGACGAACCGAAAGGAGGCTCGTGGCACTCGTGGCAGCAAACCCGATGGCGGCGCCGATCAGCAGCCTGCGCCTGTCATTGTCGATCGTATCCATTGTCGCCTCCTTGAGCAGCCATGTGGCTGATTGCATGGAATCTACTCGGGCAATTTCTGGCCGGTCTGTTCGTGGATGATGTGGTCGGCGTACCAGTCCGGCCAATTTGCATCGTGTTCGCCGCTCCGTCTTTCATGATCGCCGTGTGCCGTGGCGGCGCGCCGCAGCGCTGCCGGATGAAGAAAGCGTGATGAAGCCGATGAAAGACAACCTGGCTGACCAAACACTTTGCCCGTCGCCCGCTCCGAGAGCGTCGTGGGTGATCGTTGGACTGTGCTGATCCTGCGCGAGCTCTTTATGCGGATGCACGGCTTGGGAGGCTTTCAAGGCAAACCGCTAGGCGAAATTCAGCCGAGGTGACCTCGCGATCAAACCACGCTACCCTCTTGGGACAAGAACAAGAGGAAACGCCAATCGTGTACGACTACATTATCGTGGGCGGCGGCTCGGCGGGGTCCGTGCTGGCCCACCGGCTCTCCGCCAGGAGCGCCAACAAGGTCCTGCTGTGCGAAGCCGGACAGGACACACCACCCGGCAACGAGCCGGCCGAAATCAGGGACAGCTATCCGGGCACCGCCTATTTCGATCCTCGCTTCCACTGGACGGAATTGAAGGTCACGACCCAGGTCGTCAGCCACAACAATCCAAACGAAGCGCCCCCGCCGTTGCGCAAATACGAGCAGGCGCGCGTGCTCGGCGGTGGCTCCTCGATCAACGGCCAGATGGCCAATCGCGGCGCACCGACCGATTACGACGAATGGGACGCGCGGGGTGCCGAGGGCTGGACCTGGAACGACGTGCTGCCGTTCTTCAAGAGGGTCGAGCGCGACCTCGATTTCGATGGACCGTATCACGGCAAGGACGGCCGCATTCCCGTGCGCCGCATTCCGCGCGAGCACTGGACCCGGCATTCGCAGGCTTTCGCCGACGCCTTCGATCAAGCCGGCCATCCCTTCGTCGCCGACCAGAACGGCGAATTCGTCGACGGCTATTTTCCGGTGACGCATTCCAACCAGGCCGAGCAGCGCGTCTCGGCCGCGATGGGCTATCTCGATCGCGACACCCGCAAGCGTTCGAACCTGACGATCTCCACCAACACGCAGGTGAGAGAGCTGTTGTTCGAAGGCACGCAATGCGTCGGCGTAAAAGCTGTCGTCGACGGTCGCGAGCAGGAATTCCGCGGACGCGAGATCATCCTCTCCAGCGGCGCCATCCATTCGCCGGCGCATCTGTTGCGTGCCGGCATCGGCCCGGTCGGCCACCTCAAGGATATGGGCATCCCGGTGCTGATGGGGCTCGCGGGCGTCGGCCAACGCCTGATGGATCATCCCTCGATCTCGCTGTCGTCGTTCGTCCGCCGCGGCGCGCGCATGAACGAGCATACCAGGCGGCACATGCAGCTTGGCCTGCGTTATTCGTCGGGGCTGCCGGGTGTGCCGAATGGCGACATGTTCGTCATCGTGCTCAGTAAATCGGCCTGGCACGCGGTCGGCACGCAGATCGGCTCGCTGCTCACCTTCGTCAACAAGACCTATTCCGAGACCGGACAGGTCAAGCTCGCCTCGCGCGACCCGGGAGCCGAGCCGATCGTCGAGTTCAATCTGCTGTCCGACCGCCGCGACCTCGATCGCCTGATGAGCGGCTTCCGCAAGATGGCGGCCATTCAGATGAGCGACATCGTGAAGGCGGTGACCGACAAGCCGTTCCCGGCCGCCTATACCGACAAGGTCCGCAAGATTGGCGTGGTCAACACCAGGAACAGGATTTTGACCCAGATCGCCGCGACCCTGATGGATGGACCGGCGGCGCTGCGCCACTACCTGATCGACAATTTCGTGGTCGAAGGTTTCACCTTCGATGACGTGATCAACGACGACGAGGCGCTGGAAGCCTTCGTGCGCAAGGCCACCATCGGCGTGTGGCACGCCTCGTGCTCATGCCGTATGGGCCGGGCCGACGATCCGATGGCGGTGGTCGATGCCCAGGGCCGGGTCAAAGGCATCCAGGGCCTGCGCGTCGTCGATGCCTCGATCTTCCCGGTGGTGCCATGCGCCAACACCAATTTTCCGGTGTTGATGTCGGCGGAGAAGATCGCAGCCGCGATGATGCAGTGATTTCGCCCACGCTTAGTAGGGTGGATTAGCCGAAGGCGTAATCCACCTCTTCTGCCTTCGCGGAGACGAACAGTGGTGGGTTACGCCGGCGGACTGCGCTGCGCGCAGCCGCAGGGCTAACCCACCCTACGGACCTGACTCTACGCCGCCCGGAGATCGCCGACGAAGCGGTCGACGTCGCGCTTGAGATCGTCCGACAGGCGCGCCAGCATCTTGGCCGAATCCAGCACCTCGCCGGCGGCTGCACCGGTTTGCCCTGCGGCCTGCGACACGCCGGAGATGTGCCGCGAGACTTCGTTGGTGCCTTGCGAGGCCTGCTGCACGTTGCGCGCGATCTCGCGCGTTGCGGCACCCTGCTCCTCGACGGCGGCCGCGATGGCAGCCGCGATCTCGTTGACGCGCTGGATGGTGGTGCCGATCGACTGGATCGCGGTCACCGACGACTTGGTCGCGCCCTGGATCGCAGCGACCTGGCCGGTGATTTCCTCGGTCGCCTTCGCCGTTTGGGTCGCGAGGTTCTTCACCTCGGACGCGACCACCGCAAAACCGCGGCCGGCGTCGCCCGCGCGCGCCGCCTCGATGGTGGCGTTGAGCGCGAGCAGATTGGTCTGCTCGGCAATGCCCGTGATCAGCGCAACGACGTCGCCGATGCGCTGGGCGGCATCGGCCAGCGCCTGCACCTCGGTATTGGTGCGATCGGCTTCGCTGGCGGCGGCACCTGCAATGCTGGAGGATTCCGCGACCTGACGGCTGATCTCGGTGATCGAGGCCGAGAGCTCTTCCGTCGCCGCCGCAACCGTCTGCACGTTGGAGGAGGCATCGCCGGACAGGCTCGCGACCGAGGCTGCCTTGGACGAACCCTGCTCGGCGGTCGACGACATCGACTGCGCGGTGGCGTTGAGCTCGCCGGAGGCCGAGGCCAGCGTGTGCAGCGATTCCGTGACGGTCTTCTCGAACTGTTGGATCAGCCCGTCGACGGCGAGCTGGCGCCGTTCTTTCCGGCCCTGCTCTGCCGATTGCTCCTCGGCGAGGCGATCGCCGGTCATCATGTTCTCCCTGAACACCGACACCGCGCGCGACATTTCCCCGATCTCGTCGCCGCGCTCGATGCCCGCGAGCTCGATCGCATAATCACGCTCGGCAAGCGAGCGCATCGCCTGCGTCAGCTTGCGGATCGGCGCGCTGACGCGGCGGTTCACCAGGATGAAGCCGAACAATGTGATAGCGAGCGCGATCAGCATCATCCCGCCATTGAGCGCCAGGCTCCATTTCGCCGATGTCATCTGCTGCCCGGCGCGGGCGACCATTTCGGCAAGCGCGGCGTGGCCGGCCTCGACGTAGAAATTGAGGATGGCGGTGTTGAGCTTGGCGAGCTCCACGCCCTTGATGTCGATCGTCTGGTTGTTGCTCAGTGCCTTGATGAGGCCTTGCTGGCGCTCGATCATGGCGGTGGCATCGCTTTGCTTCGAGCGCGTGATCACGTCGATGAGGTTCGCGGGGGCGTCGGCGCGGCCTGCCGCATCCAGCACCTGGCTCCAGGCCTGCCTGGCACGACCGGTATCCTCGGCCGCCCCGACGATGTCGACGGCCGTCCAGGGCTTTGCGGCGGCGCCCGCGGCTTCCAGGCGAATGGCGACGAGGCCGCCGAAATTGCGCGCGGCCCAGGCCGACTGCTTCACGCCCAGGAGGTGATCGACCACGGGATCGGTCAGCTTCAGTGCGTTCTCCAGCTCGGAGGTCAGCACGAACAGGGAGTCGAGATAGTCCTGCGCCGCTTTCCGAAACTCGTCGGCCGCCTTCGTATCGCGTGCCGCCTTCGGCTGGTGGATGAGGGCTTCTGCCTTCGTCCGCAGCGGCACAAGCGCATCATGGAGCGCAACGAGCTTGCTCAGGGCACCGGTCAGACGGGCATCGGATACGCCATCGAGCCGTTCGAGCACGCTCTTATAGGCGGTTTCCGACAATTGCCGGTTGGTGGCGATCCGATCGTCGGCACTGGCGGCGGCCGGCTCCTCGGCAACCAGCGCCGACAGGAAGGTGCCGCGTTCGATGCGGAAGCCGAGCAGGGCCGTGAAAAGCTGCTGGTCGGTGCTGGCGAAGCGCTCGACCTTCTGCGCGGCGCCGTTCCGCTCGATCGCACCAAAAAGCCCGGTCGCGAGCTGCCCGATCAGGAATAGGCAAAGGACGCCGATAATGGCGCCGAGAACCGAGCGGATGGAGGGATTGCCGAACAATGCCATGGGGTGCGCCGGATCGCTGAAAAAGATGCCGAAAAATACCGGCCTGCCCCTAAGATTTGGTTCACCACACGCGCCCACGGGCGCGTCCGGCGCGCGCACCAGGCCCAATTTGTGGCTGGGGACGATAGCTGCCTCAGGTCGCGCGGCTCATTTCGTCCGTCTGGCGGCCTGGATCTCGACGAACTCGGCGTCCGGATGCGTGACGATGGTGGTGAACATGATACCGCTGATGATCAGCGACCAGGCGGTGTCCCAATAAATCCAAAACACTTCCAGCCTCCGTTTGTCAGCCTCCGTTTTGGCGTCCTCCGCCCGCGAGACCGGAGTAACGGCGAGACAAGGCTGCCGTTCCCTGGAGATCCCGTGGCCGGGGCCTTAAGCAATAGCAGGCAAAGCTTAGCGCTTTCTGGTGTTGGTCGGCGAGGCCTTACGATCGGTTTGATGGGTTTGACCGGTGTGGCGCTTTGCCACGACGTCTTCATCTCGCGGGCCTTCACGCGGGCGCGGCGGGGGCTTGGGCTGGCCGGATTGGCCGCCATGCTTGCCGCCCATGTCAGGTTCGCCTTCGAGGTCGTTTTCGCGGGGCATGCCGGGTCAATGCACGCGGCCGGCAATGGTTCGTAATTTACGCGCGCGCTATTCGGCTGTGAACGAGTTCATACGGTTGCCGCCTTTTGCAGTGCAGGATGGCCGAACCTTCGATGGACGGATTTGGCCTGATGCGCAAACAACTGGTCGCCTGGACCATCCTGACCTCGGCCCTGGTGGCCGTCGCCGTCTGGACTTTGCTCGGTCCGCCCGACCATCCGGCCGGCCCGCATCTGCCCTCGCGCGACCTGACGGCCGCGGTGCGCTAGCGCCCATAACCGAACCGATACCATTTCAGCATCGATCAATCCCAATTGGAATTTGGTGCAAGGGAACACCAGCCGCTATCCTCTGCCGCAAAACGACAAGCCAAACCGGCTCAAGGAGGACGGCCCATGATCAGACCGACACGCCCCGCACACCGCGCGGCGATCGCCACCACACTCTTCACCGCTCTTGTCAGCACCCTTGCCCTCGTTTCCGGAGTCCGTGCCGGCATGGCCGAAACCTTCGCCTATGTCGGCAATGCCGACAGCAACGACATCAGCGTGTTCAAGATCGCCGAGAGCGGCGAGATGACACCGGTGCAGACCGCCGCCTTCACCGGCGTTGAAAAGGCTGGCGCCTCGACTCCGCTCGCGATCACGCCGGACCATCGCGTGCTGATCGCCGGAATCCGCTCGCAGCCGTTCCTCGCGGTGAGCTTTGCGATCGATCCCAAGACGGGTCAGCTGAGCCATATCGGCAACGGGCCGCTCGCCGACAGCATGGCCAACATCGCTACCGACCGCGGCGGCAAGGTGCTGTTCAGCGCCTCCTATGGCGGCAACAAGGTCGCGCTGAATCCGCTGCAAGCGAACGGCGTCGTCGGCGAGCCGAAGCAGGTGATCCCGACCGGGCTGAACGCACACGCCTTCCTGCCCGCGCCCGACAACCGTTTTGTGTTCGCGACCAATCTCGGCTCCGACCAGGTGCTGAGCTTTGCGTTCGATGCCGCTGCGGGCACGCTGGCGCCGAGCGATCCGCCGTCGATCAAGACGCCGGAGAAATCCGGGCCGCGGCACTTCGTGTTCCATCCCAACGGCAAGTTCGTCTATCTCATCCACGAGCTGAACGGCGACGTCGCAGCCTATAGCTATGAAGCCAGGAGCGGGGCCTGGGGCGAGATCCAGCGCACGACTGCGTTGCCTGAGGGCTTCAGCGGCAAACCCTGGGCCGCCGACATCCACATCACCCCGGACGGCCGCTTCCTCTACGCCTCCGAGCGCACCACCAACACGCTCACCGCCTACAAGGTCGATGCATCAAGCGGCAAGCTGACCACGATCGGCAGCGTGCCGACCGAGAAGCAGCCGCGCGGCTTCAACATCGATCCGACCGGCCGCTACCTCGCCGCGGTCGGCGAGCTATCCGACGGCATGACCGTCTACGCCATCGACCAGAGCAGCGGCGCGCTCAGCAAGCTGAAATCCTACGCCACCGGCAAGAAGCCGAACTGGGTGGAGTTTTTGACCCTGCAGTGAGGGGGCGCTTGCCTTCCCCTTGTGGCGACCCGCAAGGGGGAGGGAAGAGCGGTATTGAGGCGCTACCCGCACGCCCAGTCGAACTTCATGTCCCCGAAATCGAGCTGCGCATTGCCGCCACCAAAATTGTAGCCGCCGAAATATTCCTCGAACTCGATGTAGAACGGGCTCATCTCCGGCACGGCCTGGCAGGGCCGCATGGTGCCGCCGAGATGATTTGGGGCGTGGTCCTTGCCCCAATCGTGCAGGCGGAAATTGTCGCGGCTCGGCACGCCGCCGGCGTAGTAGTAAAACGGCTGATAGCCGGTCGGCGCCTTGCGCCTGGTGTGTTCGTCCTGCGGACCCTTGCCGGCGTTGGGATCGGTCGCGCGCGGGACAAGCGCAATCGCGCGGTTCTCGGCGAGGTCGGTGCGCGGCGGGGCGGCGAACATCTTCTTCGCGTAGGGCGCGGCGGCCTCGAAGAAGGCGCTGGCGCCGCCGACGTCGAACCAGCGCGGCCGGTCGGCGGTGGCAAGCGCAAGTGGCGCCGGTGGCGTTGCGAATGCGCCGTCATATTCGCGTGCCGTCAGCAGCAGCGCGGCATATTCGTAATCGAGAATGTCGGTCATGCGGGACAGCCGCGGATGCGAGGGCCGTGCCGCTACCGCTTCGCGGATCTCGGGATCATCGGGCGCGCCGCCATCATTGTGGTCAGGCGCGGTCGCAAAGAACGACACCGCGACAATATCGTCGCCATGCACGCGGTAGTCGTCCGGCAGCTTCAGCGTAAAGCCGTGCATCAGCGGGAATCCAGTCACGGGATCGAGCGGCCATTGCTCGCTCTCGATGCCCGGCGGCAGGCCATAGACCCAGCCATGGTCGCGCGCACGCTCAGTGGGACGGTCCAGCATCTGCAAATCATAGGCACGCGAAGGTGACGCAAACGCCACGGGTCTCTCCCATTCGAATTCCAGTCTCGCCGTTGAGGCGAGGGTTAGTCGCGGCGAGAAGGGATGTGGTTCGTGGGCGAGGTCAGGGTTGCAATGGAAAGGTAGTCGTCGGATCAGTTGACCCGACGAGCAAGCACATCAGAGCTTGGTGGGATCAGGCGCAAACGCCCGATGATGCCATCATGCCGGTGTTTTGCCCGACGTGTCAAAGGTAATTTCTTAAAATCCGTAGAGGTCACGAAGATTCGCAACGCCGCCAGTGCCTTGGCTACTGTGCATGGGGTTGTTTTCGACTTTTGTGTTGGAGGTCAGCCTCTCCGCCGCGCCGCGGAGGCATCCACCAAATTGTTGACTTCCTCGTGCCAGGACAAAATCTCCATCGCCAGCACGGGATGATTAAAACCCTTGAGCTGGAGATCGTCGAGCGCGCGGGCCTCGACGGATTGCTCGACCATGCCGTAGACGCGGCGGCTCACCACGATCTGGTTGGCGAGGGCCTCGCCGCAGAGGCGGGAGGCGAGGTTGGTGACGCTGCCGATCGCGGCATATTCCAGCCGCTGCTCGAAGCCGACCTGGCCGAGCGTAGCATAGCCGAGCGCAATGCCGATGCCGAAGCCGAGGCTGTGTCCGCGGTTGCGCCAGCGCTCGGTCAGCGGGCCGATCGTGTCGCGCATCTCCACCGCCATCTTCACGGCGCGTGTGGTGTGGTCCTCGAACTGGATCGGCGCGTTGAACAGGATCATCACGCCGTCGCCGGCATATTTGTCGAGTGTGCCCTCATATTTGAAGATCAGCTTGCCGAGCGCTGCGTGATATTCGCGCAGCACGTTCATCGCCTCTTCCGGCTCGGTCGCTTCCGTGAATGCGGTGAAGCCGCGCAGATCGCAGAACACCACCGTCACTTCGCGGCGCTGGCTGGTGAGCAGCCCCTCGGGGCTGTCGGAGGAGGCGATCAGCTGCGCCACCTGCGGCGCCAGGAAACGCTCGAGCTTGCGGATACGCTCGATCTCACTGAGCTGGGTCTCGACGCGCTCTTCGAGCGACTTGTTCCAGTCCTTGAGCTGCTCGGTCTGCTCGCGCAGCTTGTCGGCCTGGGCGCGCACGGTCTCGTGCGCGGTCTCGAGCGCGTGGCTCTTGTGGTCGACCTCGGTGAACAGGCGCGCATTGCGCATCGCCAGCACCGCCTGGTTGGCGAAGGTGCGCATCAGGCCGGTGAGGCTGCCCTCGAACGCGCCGCTTAAGCGGCGCAGCACCACGAGCGAGCCGAGCGTGCCCTGCTGGTCGACCAGCGGCACCACCAGCACCGAATGGAAGCCGGCATCGACGGCGACGTCGCGCAGCGGCTGCCCGGCGGCGTGATCGAGATCGGCAATCGCGATCGGCTCGCCGCGCGCGGCGGCCTCGCTCAAAATGTTCTCGCCTTCGTCGATCGTGACATGGGCGCCCTCGACCGATTTGTCGATGCCGTCGGCCTCGACCAGGTTGAAGCGGTGTTGCTCGGCGTCATAGCCGTAGATCAGCACCGCATCGGCGTGGCTGATCTCCAGCGCACGCGCGGCGATCGTCGGCAGCACGGCGTTGAGGTCGAGCGAGGAGGCGACCGCGCGGCCGACCTCTTCCAGCACCTTCAGCTCGTTGATCGACTGCGCGAGGTCGCGGGTGCGCTCTTCGACTTTTGTTTCGAGGTCCGTGTAGGTCTCCTGGAGCTGGCCGGCCATGCGGTTGAACTGGCCGGCGAGCTCTTCCAGCTCGTCGGAGGTGTGCACGTCGATGCGGTGGCTGAAGTCGCCTTCGCCGAGCTTGTGCGCGCCGTCGCGCAGCGCCGTGATTGGGATGATCATGCGGCGCGCCAGCAGCGTGCCGGCGAGGATCGCGACCAGCAGGCCCATGCCGATCAGCAGCGCGATGCGGACGAGCTGGTCGCGGATCGGCGTCAGCGCCTGCACGGTCGGCTGCTCGAACAGCACGCTCCAGCCAAGTTTTGGTACGGTGCTCGCAGCAGTCAAAACAGAATGGCCGTTGAAGTCGGTGCCTGACGTCTCGGGCTCACGGCCGGGCGCGATCGCCGCCGCGACCTGCGGCAGTTTCGACAGGTCCTTGCCGACATCGGGCCCCTTCGACGAGGCCGCCAGCACGCGGCCGCGTGCGTCGACCGCATAAGCGAAGGCGGCCTTGCCGACCTGGGCGTCGGACAGGAGGTCGGAGAGGAAGCTGAGATCGATCTCGGCCACCGTGACGCCGGCATTGAAACCGGAATGCGCCACCGAGATCGACATCACCGGCTTCTGATCGACGAAACTGGCCGCCGAATAGCTGACCCCGCGCGCCACCGCGTCAGTGAAGCGCATGTCGCGGGCGAGGTCGGCATTGCTGCCGGTCGTGGTCGACTGGCGCGAGACGCGCAGCACTTCGTGGCCGTCGCCGTTGAGCTGGAATAGCTGTGAGACGACGGAGACCTGCTGCAGCAGCTGGGCGTAATCGGCACGGCGCTTCTCCAGCGTGTCCCGGCTTGCCGTCGTCACCCAGCTGATCTGGCGTTCGAGCTCGGAGACGGACTGCTCCATGCGCCTTGCGGCGGCCTGCGCCTTGTCCTCGAGCCCGTCGGTCAGCGAGGTCTTGGTGGCGCGATAGGAGATCCAGGTCTCCATCGCGCCGTTGACGGCGAGCACGAACACGACGAGGCCGACGAGGGAGACGACATATTTGGCGAACAGGCCCTCGCGCAGAAACCAGGTCTTGTCTTTCGCTCCCGCCATCCGGATCCTCTTGCGCCGCGACCGACGCCGGCGCTATGGGCCGTACGGGCCCCGCGGCTGTTCTACCACAATTTGGGCTTTTGGACCGGCAAGGGACCAGCAAGGGGCGGGTGTGGTTACCCGCAGGGGACGTGGGTGGCGGCAGGGTGGTGAATTGCCGCAGCAGGCAGGCCGTCTCCTCCGTTCGGAGGAAGAACTGTGTGACGAGGCGGTGTAAGGCTGCGCGCGGAGTTCGCCGCCTTGGTCCGCCAATCATCGATTAAACAGCTGCCGCATCACGTCGTTCATCGGCTGGCTATCCTGCTGCGCCTCAGGCGGGTCCTGGGTCGGAGGGGTCGGCGAAGCCTGGGGGGCCGGGGTAGCCGATGCGCCGGGCAGGCTGCGGCTTCGGCCGGTGCCGTTTCCGGCGCCGCTCGACAGCCCCTGCTGGATCAGATTGCCGATCGCCTCGCCGAGCTGGCCGCCGAGCGGATTGTTCTGCCCTTGTCCTTGCCCCGGCTGCTGGGCTTGCGGATTGGTGTTGCCGGCCGCGTTGCCGCCACCTGGGGCGGCGGCCCCGCCGAGGCCAAAACTGTTCAGGATGTTGCCGAGCCCGGCGCCATCCGGTCCGAACAGGCCCTTGCCCATCTCGCGCAACTTCGCATAGGCGGCATCCGGATTGTCGAGCATGCCGGCCATGTCAGGATAGATCCGCGGCTGCGACCACGCGCCGGTAATCATCACGGGAATGCCGAAGCCGACGGGATCGGCGGTGCGGCCCTGGCCTTCGGTCGTCATCACCAGTTTCGGCTCGACGCGAAAACCCATCATCTTGGTGTCGAGCGCAATGGTGCCGGCGCCGGTGACGCGCACCAGCGGCCCGATCAGATTGAGATCGGTCGTCACCGCCTGGCCCTTGTCGATGCGGAAGGATGCCGAGAGCTGCGACAGGTCGGTGCTCTGGGCCTCGCTGTCCTGCCAGCCCGACAGCGTGCCCGACGTCAGCGAGCGGATCATCTGCGCGACATTGATGCTGCGGATCGCGCCGTCCTGGAGACTGACGAAGGCCGTGCCCTGCATGTTCGCCATCAGCGCGCGCTGGCTGGTGCCGGCGCTGCGCAAAGCGAGCTTGGCTTGCAGCTTGCCGTCGATCCGGTCGAATTCGGCAAGGCCCTGCAGCAGCGGCAGCGCGCGCACGCCGAGGAGGTCGGAATGCATCGCAAAGCTCGGCGCGCCGCTGGTCGCATCCAGGATCACCTCGCCCGAAACCTGGCCGCCATAGGCGCCGAGATTCGCTGTGCCCACCTTCAAGATACCGCCGGCGAGTTTTGCATCGAGCGCCAGCGGCGCAAGACGGGCGTCGCCGATGACGGCTTCGTTGGCCGAGACCCTGATCTGCGCGTCGACATAATTGAGTCCGGACACGTCGATCGGCGCATCGCTCCAGGGCTGTCCGGCCGCACCGTCAGGCGATTTCGCCAGAGGGATCGCGAGCCGCTGAAAGTCGAGGTCGACCTTCACCAGCGGCTTGCTCGCGATATCGACCGAGGCCCAGCCGTTGAAGGCGCCGTCGCCGAGCGTGCCGTTGACGCCGTTGACCATCACGACCGCGCCGTTGAGCCGCAGCTCGGCATGGCCGGCGAGCTGAGACTTCAGCACGTCGGGCATATCGATGGCAAAATCCACCGGGATGGTCTGCCGTTCGACCGGCGGCGCCGGGGTGGTCGCCTTGATGTCGAACTTGGTCGGGTGCTCGCCGACGCGCGCGGTGCCGGCGACATTGACCTTGCGGTCGCGGCCCATGACGGCGTCGGCATTGATCGCGCTGATGCGGCCGTCGACGCGATCGCGAACGCGCGAGAATACGACTTCGCCGTTGATGATCTTGACGCGGTCGATGGTCGCGCCGTCTATGTCGAGCGCAAGCGGCTTCGGCGATGCATCGGCGTTCGGCAGGCGCTCGCGCAGCAGCGGCTGGTACAGCACCGGATGGGTGACGTCGATCTCGCTGATCTTCGGGTGACCCGACCACACGCTTGCGAGCGACATGTCGGCCTGCACGCTGTCGATCGTCACGCGCGTGATGCCGCTCCGGTCCTTGGGGTCCTGGAGCGTGAGGTCGTTCAGCGTGACGTTCAGCGTCGGCCACAGGCTGATCTTGGTGGTTCCGTCGATCGACAGGCGATAGCCGCTCGCCTGCTCGACGCGGGAGGCAATCGTCGCGGTCAGGAAGCCCGAGGGGATCCCGATCACCAGCAGGAGCGCGATCACGACGATGACGGCGACCAAAGCTGCGCCGACGAATTTCACTGCTCTCATGTCGACTTTCCAACGACGGACGAGCGGCGTCGAATCCGGCAGATTGCCCGTCCTTCACGCCTGAGTTTATCCCGGGACGGGAAGCCGCTCCAAGCGGCTAAAATTAGTCGGGAGGTGCTGCAAAGTTATGTGACTTATGACACACTTCCCCGGCGCGGTTTTACGCGATTCTGACGACGATGCTTCCAAGCGATTTGCCCAGGAAATTGACGAGTAAATTCACAAGGACGTTGAAATGAGCAAGCAGGCCGAATTTGCGGTCATTCTGAAAATGAATGCCATGTTCGCCGACCTCGGGACGGACGAACTCCAGCGGCTGTCCAACCTCTGCCACACCCAGCATCTGGGGAATGGCGAGGTGCTGTTCCAGAAGGGCGATGCGGGCGACGCGCTGTACGGCGTGCGCCGCGGCCAGGTCCGCATCGAGACCGGCGCCTCCGACGGCAGCCGGCTGACGCTGAACTTCATGGGGCCGGGCGATCTGTTCGGCGAGGTCGCGGTGCTCGACGGCCAAAGCCGCACCGCGGACGCGACCGCCGGCGAGGTGAGCGAATTGTTCGTGCTGCGGCGCGAAGACTTCCTCGCCTTCCTCGAGCGCGAGCCCAAGGTCGCGATCAAGATCATCGCGCTCTTGTGCCAGCGCATCCGCTGGCAGAGCGAGCGCATGGAGGAATCCATGCTGCAGCCGCTGCCGGTGCGGCTGGCGCGGCGGCTCTGCGCGCTCGCCGCCGATTTCGGTTCCGAGGTGCACATCTCGCAGGAACAGCTCGGCGTCTTCGTCGGCGCCGCCCGCGAGAGTGTCAACCGCCAGCTTCAGGCCTGGCGCAAGGAAGCGATCCTGGATCTCCAGCGCGGCCGCATCCTGCTGCGGAACATGACCAAGCTGACGGCGATCGCGCGGAACGAGTAGGATCAAGCGGTCGCGGCGAAGAGTTTCACTTCGCTACGACGACTTCCGCTACCGGGCTCGGTCTACTCCGCCGCCGGATGCACGATGCTCTTCGGCGCCGGCACCGTCTCCGCAGCCTCGTGATGACCGTCGGTCTCCGCATCGTCGCTGTGCACGATCAGCCGCTTGCCGAAGCGCCAGATCAGGGCGCCGAGGTCGTCCATCACCATGAACATCGCGGGCACGAACACCAGCGACAGGATGGTCGAGAAGATCAGGCCGCCGATCACCGCGAGTGCCATCGGCGAGCGGAACTCGCCGCCGGCGCCGACCGCGAGCGCGCTCGGCATCATGCCGGCGGCCATCGCGATCGTGGTCATCACGATCGGGCGGGCGCGTTTCATGCCGGCGTCGATCATCGCCTCGTCGCGCGGCTTGCCGTCGCGGATCGCCTCGATCGCGAATTCCACCAGCATGATCGCGTTCTTGGTGACGATGCCCATCAGCATCAGGATGCCGATCCACACGGGCGTGGTGAGCTGCTTGCCGGTGACGAGCAGGGCGGCGATGGCGCCGCCGATCGAGAGCGGCAGCGAGAACAGGATGGTGATCGGCTGGAGGAAGGTACCGAACAGCAGCACCAGCACCGCATACACCATCATCAGGCCGGCCGTGATCGCAGTGGCAAAGCCGTCGGACAGCTCGTTGAGGCTTTCGGCGTCGCCGGAGGGTGAGACCTTCACGCCCTTCGGCAGGCTCTTCATGACCGGCAGGTCGTAGATCTTCTTGGTGGCATCGCCGAGCGCCGCGGCGCCGACGAGGTCGGCGGCAACGGTGGCCTGTCGCTCGCGGTCGTAGCGGTTGATGCTGGTCGGACCCTGGTCGAGCTTGACGTCGGCGATGACGGAGAGCGGCACGCCGCCCTTCTCGCCATGCTCGCCGAGCGGCACGCGCAACTGCTCGAGTGTCTTGAGATTGCCGCGCGCGGCGTCCTCGAGCTGCACGCGGATCGGCACCAGACGGTCGCCGACGTCGAACTTGGCGAGCGCCGGACCGACGTCGCCGATGGTCGCGACACGGATGGTCTGCGACAGGCTTTCGGTCGAGACGCCGAGTCGCGCGGCAAGATCGGCGCGCGGCTCGATGCGCAGTTCGGGACGTTCCAGCGAGGTTTCCGAGATCACGTTGGAGATGGTCGGAATCCGCTTCATCTGCGTCGCGAGCTCGCTGGCGACGTTGTTGACGATGTTGGGGTCGACACCGGTCACAACCAGCGAAATCGCGCGCAGGCCGTTCTCGTCCAGGAACCAGAAGCGGATATCGGGAACGTTCTCCAGCTCCTGGCTGATCGAGAATTCGAGCTCGCGCTGGGTGATGTTGCGGTCGTTTTTGGGCGTGTAATTGATGATCAGGGCGGCGCGCCGGACTTCCTGGGTGCCCGGCGGGACGCGCCCGCCGTCGACGAAGATGCTCTTTACCTCGGGCCGCTTGCGCAGGCGTGCGACGATGTCTTCGGTGACTTTTTCGGTATAGGAGAGCTGCGTGCCCGGCGGCAGCTCGAGCGCCAGAAGCGAGCGGGCGCTGTCCTGCGCCGGCAGGAAGCCCTGCGGCAGGAGCGTGATGCTCCAGATCGAGGCGGCGAAGATGCCGAAGCCGATCATCACGGTGATGAAATAGTGCTTCACCGACCACGAGACGAGCTTGTGATAGCCTCGCAGCACCCGGCCCGGCGGCGGCTCCTCGTGATTGCTATGTTTGAGAAAGTAGGCCGCCAGCATTGGCGTCACGAAGCGTGCCGCAAGCAGCGAGAAGAACACCTGCACCGAGACGGTGATGCCGAACTGCTTGAAGAACTGTCCGGCGATGCCCGACATGAAGCTCGCGGGCGCGAAGATCGCGATGATGGTCAGCGAGATCGCGATCACGGCGAGGCCGATTTCGTCGGCGGCTTCCAGTGCGGCACGGTAGGGCGATTTGCCCATGTTCATGTGCCGTACGATGTTCTCGATTTCGACGATGGCGTCGTCGACTAAGATACCCGTCGACAGCGTGATGGCGAGGAAGCTGACGAGGTTGAGTGAGAAGCCGAGGATGTCCATCGCCCAGAACGCCGGGAAGATCGACAGCGGCAGCGAGACCGCGGCAATGATGGTGGCGCGCAGGTCGCGCAGGAACAACAGCACGATGACCACGGCGAGGATGGCGCCTTCGAACAGGGTCGAGATCGCCGCCTCGTAATTGCCGTTGGTGTATTCGACGGAGGTGTCGATCAGCTTGAGGTCGACGTCGGGATAGGCGGCCTTGAGGGCGTCGATGCGCTTCTGCACGGCTTCGGCGACCTTCACGTCGCTGGCGCCCTTGGAGCGCTTGATGCCGAGCGCGACCACCGGCTCGCCGTTGAAGCGGGCGAAGGTGCGGCGGTCGGCGATGGTGTCGGTGACGGTACCGAGATCGTCGAGACGGACCTCACCACCGCCGAACAGGGGGACCATGGTGCCGGCGAGGTCGCTCAGCGTCTTGGCGCCGGCCAGGGTCCGGATCGCCTGGTCGTTCTTGCCGATTTCGGCGCGGCCGCCGGCGACGTCGACATTGGTGCCGCGCAGGCTCTGGCTGACATTGACGGCAGTCAGCCCCATCGCCTGCAGGCGGTCGGGATCGAGCGAGACCAGTATCTCGCGCTCGACACCGCCGATGCGCTCGACCTGGGCGACGCCGCGCACGCCTTGCAGCGCGCGCTTGACCACGTCGTCGACGAAATAAGAGAGCTGCTCCGGCGTCTTGCCGGGCGAGATCGCGGCATAGGTGACGATCGGCAGGCCGATCACGTCGACGCGCTGGATCAGCGGCTCGGTGACGTTCTGCGGCAGGTTCGAGCGCACGCGCGTCACCGCGTCCTTGACGTCGTTCAGTGCGCGGTCGGTGTTGGTCTCCAGCGCGAACTGGATGGTGGTGACCGAAACGCCGTCGGTGATCGAGGAGGTGATGTGCCGCACGCCCTCGACGCCGGAGACGGCGTCTTCAACCGTCTTGGTGACTTGGGATTCGAGTTCTGCCGGGGCGGCGCCGAACTGCGCCACCGCGACCGAGATCACGGGAATGTCGGCAGAGGGCAGTCGCGTGATCGCGAGCTTGCTGAAGGAGGTCCAGCCGAGGATCAGGAGGATGATCGAAAACACCACCGACGGCAGTGGATTACGGATCGACCATGCCGAGATATTGAGAGCCATCAGCGTACCCGCGTGCGATCGAGTTCATCGGCGAACATGGTCTTGATCTGGTCGCCGTCATGGAGCGAAGAGCCGGCGTCGGCCACGACGATTTCGCCGACGTCGACCCCCTCAAGGATTTCGGTTTGGCTGTCGGATGTCAGCCCGACGCGCACCCGGCGTGTCTCGACGGTATTGCCCTTGACCACCTGCACGGTGAGATGGTCGATCGCCGTCTTGGGAACCGCGACGCCGCAGCTTCGCTTGGCGTCGATCGAGGCACGGGCAAACACGCCGACCTTCAGTGATGGATTGTTGGTGACGCTGATGCGGACACGGCCGAGCTGCGTCGCGCGGTCGATCTCGGGTGCAACCAGCCGGACCCGGCCGATCAGGTCGGCGGCGTCATCCCGGCTGATCCGTACCGTCGCGCCGGGGCTGAGTTTTGGCATGTGCACGGCCGGGACCTGCGCATCCAGCTCGATCTCGCCGCTAACGGCGATGCGGAACATCGGTCCGGCCTGCGGCGAGGCCGGCGCACCAACAATGGTCCGCACTTCCGTGATGAGACCAGGCGCGGGTGCCTTCAGCGAGATCGGGCCTTGCGGGCCCGGTCGTTGCGGCTGACCCGGGATCTGCGGCGGCGCCGTCAGGCGCGCCAGCTCCTGGTTGTCGGTGACGACCGCGCCTTCAGTGACGAAGATGTCGGTGACCTTCGATCCTTCTTGGTCGGCCATGACCACGGCCTCGCGCCGCGGCACGAAGAAGCCGGTGACCCGCACCAGATCGGAGAAACAGGCATTGGTCGACTTCGTCACGATGACGAGCGCCTCGCCCGGCGTCTCCTTCGCCTCGGGGCGATGTCGATGCTCGAACCAGTAATAACCGACGCCGAGCGCAATGATGAACGCCACGGTTCCCGCAGGCTTGAGATATTCGGAGATGTTCATCGCCGGATCATCCTGGCCTGGCTCGGGGTTGCTGGGATCGTTTCCCTGAAACGAAGCGGCGTCCCGCAGGGCTGCGGGACGCGCGCTGGGA
Source organism: Bradyrhizobium rifense (assembly GCF_008123425.1). Taxonomy (GTDB): domain Bacteria; phylum Pseudomonadota; class Alphaproteobacteria; order Rhizobiales; family Xanthobacteraceae; genus Bradyrhizobium; species Bradyrhizobium rifense. The sequence continues at coordinate 4,276 of NZ_VSSS01000109.1, read as the reverse complement.
GCAGGACTTTACACCACATCACGACTTGGCACTTCAACGGATTACGTCGTGGTCACTTCGATGCGGTGGTCTTGTTTTCCATATTCACGACCTGCACGCGGCGGTTCACCTCCGCCATCGGCTGGTTCGGATCCTTCAGCTTGCTCTTGCCATAGCCGACGGTGACGAGGTCGGTGGCGGCAATGCTGTACTTCTCGACGAGGTAGCGCTTGATCGAATCCGCGCGGCGTTCCGACAGCTCCTGATTGTAGCCCTCGCCGCCGGCGGCGTCGGTGTGGCCGGCGACCACGAACGTCGAGCCCTTCAAATCGGGGCTGGTCAGTGCGCGGCCCAGCGCCTGCACCGAAGGCAGCGACTTGGAGCTGATATCGGCCGAGTTGTAGTCGAAGGTGATTTCGAGATCGATATTCGGCTTGTCCTTGGCGGCGGAGGCGATCTCCTCACGCTCGGTCGACGACAGCGAGCGCGTGGCGCGGCCGCGGACGGACTGGATCAGCTTGGTTTCCGCCGGGTTCGGCGCCGGATCGGCCTGAGGGGCAATCGAGAGGCCGCGGGTCAGGGGCTTCTTCGGCGCCGGCGCCAGCGCGCGGACGATCTCGTCCTCGGTGACGTTCTTGCTGTTACCGTCATCGCCTGCGAAGGCCGGCGGGAGCGTCAGCGACAGCGCCGCGCCGATGGTAATGACGGAAATGATCGCGGTCAGTCCCTTTGCAGCCAATCTCATTGCCAGTCCCTCCTGCGCGAGCCCGCGCGGTTCCAAAATTCCTGCAAATGGCCCCACGGCAAGGCCGCCTGCGGCATCCGTTCTGTTAGTCTTGCCGGACCGCCGCGGGTTCGAGGCGCCGTCGGCCTCAAATCAAAAAAAATATCAACGCACTCCGTAACTTGCGAATTCTTGCACGATGTTCGGGTCCATCGCCTTGGCATTGGCGACGTCGACCGCGCCCTCCTGGGCTGAGCCGTTGCGCTGCTTCGCCACGCCCCGCCCATAGAGCGAGGAGGTCAGGCGCGGGTTGATCCTCAGCGCGGCGTCAAAATCGGCGATGGCGTTCTTCGCCGCCCCGGATTTGAGGTTCACCAGCCCACGGCTGTCCAGCGCATCGACGAAGTTCGGCCGCAGCCGCAGCGCCTCGTTGCAATCCTTCAGCGCGCCCTGGAGGTCGCCGATCACGGCACGGGTCCAGCAGCGGTTGTTCAGCGCCTCGACGTCCTTCGAATTGATCCGGAGCGTGTCGTCAAAATCCCTGATGGCGAGGCTGTAGGCCCCCTTGCTGGCATAGACTTGGCCACGCCGGTACAGCGCATTCACGTCGTCCGGATTGGAGGCGATCTTGGCCGTCAGGCCCTTGATCGTGGGATCTTCAGCCAGCGCGGCCGCGCTCGGCCCGCCATCCGCGTTCGGCGCCGGGGCTGGGTCCGCCGGTTTAGCCGGCGGCTGCGGCGGAGGCAGCGCGGCCTCAACCTGCGGCTTCGGTGCCGGCGGCGGTGACGAAGGTGCAGGCGGCGCCGGCGGATTGTTCGCGGCCACGGGTGGTGCTGGCGGGGCTGGCGGAGCCGGAGGCGGGTTGTTGGCGACCGGCGGCGGTGCGGGAGGCGCCGGTGGCGGGGTGGTCGCCGTCGGGCGCGATCCAGCGGCACCCGGAATGAACGAGAAATCCTCGGCGAGCGAGGACGAGATCCACGGCACCTGCTCGCCGCGCGAAGCGCGGGTGACGCCCATCTTGGTGCGGTTCAGCGTTTCCTCCGCCATCAGGTCGGGGACACGGATTTCCTTGAGCAGTTCCTGGACGAACAGGCTGTGGTCGCCGCCGGCGTCCGATACCACCGACGCCAGCGCCGCCGAATACATCACCAGCGTGCCGTTCGGGGCGATGACCGGGGTCAGGCCCGCCGAGAAGCTGCGGAACCGCCGTTCGAACGGGTTGCGCCTGGAAGCGTCGACCAGCGCGATCTTGACGCCGGCGCCGCGGGTGTTGAGCTCGCCCAGGATCGCTTCGATGCTGAAACCGTCGCGACGGACGTCGGACTCGGTCCAGATCTGCGCGTCGACCGGGATCATGTAGCTCTGGCGCGCCGACTGGATGCCGAACCCGCTATAGAAGATCAGCGCCACCGAGCCCGGCTTGATCTTGCCATAGAGCTTGTCGAAGGCGTGGCGCATGCCGTCGCCGGTGAGGTTCTCGCCGACATCGACCGAGAAGCCGTCGCGCTTGAGCTCGTCGGCGACGTCGCGGGTGTCGTTGATCGGCTCCTTCAGCGGGCTGTCCGCGTCCGGATATTTGGCATTGCCGATGACCAGCGCATAGCGGTCGCCGGCCGCGTGCGACGGCGCGGCCGGGATGAGCGAGACAAGTAAGGGCAGAAGAAAAAGCAGGCGAATTTTCATAGTCAGCGCGGTCCAGCCAAAAAGGCGCCGTTCCCAGCTTGCGCCGCGGCGACCTTAACTTACGCAATGTGCATTATCAAACCGGCGAGTGGGGGCGTCAACCGCTTGGAGATTCGGCACTATCGCGACAATTGACCGCGACGCACAAGCAGCTCGCAAGGGGAATAAATCTGCGGTCACGGTTCTCCTCGACGCGTTCTCGTTCAGGGTTCCGGCCGTCATGTTAGGCCGGTACTCGCGACGAAAATGTGATTGGTCTCACATTGCACCCTGCGTCCACCGCAGGCTCAGACGTTTGACCTTTACGGTGGGCAATGGCTTGGTGCGCGGCAGGTCCACTCAGAAAAGCAAAAGCCGGGATCAAAGTCATGGGAAACGCCTACGAAATCTACGCCCTGCGCTATGCGACCATGTCGCCGCGCACCCCCAGCATGAATTTCCTGGCGCCCGACCCGCATGACAGCGCGGCGCAGGATCTCGACTACTTCGTTTGGCTGATCCGCGGGCAGGGCCGCGAGATTCTGGTCGACACCGGCTTCAATGCCGAGGAGGCGACCTCGCGCGCACGCAAGCTGACGCTCAATCCGGTCGATGCGCTGGAGCGTTTTGGCGTCGCCGCGTCGAGCATCCGCGACATTATCGTGACGCATCTGCATTACGATCACGCCGGCAATCTCGACCGCTTCCCGCATGCGCGATTCCATCTCCAGGAGCGCGAGATGGCTTACGCCACGGGCCGCTGCATGTGCAACGGACTGCTGCGACATCCGTTCTCGGTCGAGCACGTCACCCAGATGGTGCGCCACGTCTATGGCGAGCGCGTCAATTTCTATTCCGGCGACGGCGAGGTTGCACCCGGTGTCACCGTGCATCGTGTCGGCGGCCATTCGGACGGCTTGCAGGTGGTCAAGGTCGAGACCGCGCGCGGTCCGGTGGTGCTGGCGTCCGACGCCGCGCATTACTACGCCAATCTGCAGCGCCGCAACCCATTCCCGATCGTCTACAATGTCGGCGACATGGCCGTTGGTTGGGAGACGATCGAACGTCTCGCCGGCCATCCCGACCGCTATATTCCCGGCCACGATCCGATCGTGACCGAGATCTATCCGCGCGCGAGCGACAAGGTCGACGCCTGGGCGCTGCATTTGCCGCCGACGCGGTCGTTCGCGAAGTGACGGCGTAGACAAGGCGACTTGGACCCATCCCCGTCACCCTGAGGTGCTTGCCCTGCGGCGCATTGCGCAGCTGGGCAAGCCTCGAAGGGCGACGGCCCGGTTGCATCGAGGCCGTTCATCCTTCGAGGCTCCCCGCGCGATGCTTCTCATCGCGCGCTTCGCACCTCAGGATGACGGGGCTGGCACCACGCGCGGGCGATTCTATGCTTGGCGTTCGCGTCTTCGCTGGCCTGGATCAGGTCGAGGCTCTCCTCGATCTTGCCGAGCAGAGCCGAGCGCGCTCTTGTGGCTCAGATTAGGCGGGCCTGATGTCCGCTGTGCTCTTGAAAGCAACGCGCAGAGGAGAATCGTCGGGGGGCGTTGCGGCCACAACCAGACCTAGGCTGTTGAAACACAGTCTCGCGAGGCAAGCCGCGGCGTCGCGGGCAGCGCTATATGTCAGAGCCGATTGATCCGCAGGGCTGGAAGGTTTGGAGCGAGCGCCCACGCAAGCACCCTTCATGTTTCTGGGCATAAGCAAGCACGCCCATGATAATCAAAGCCACTACGACAAATCCGGCTATGAGATTCTGCACCATGGCTGCGACTCCACGGGGTTAGCGCGCTACGAAGTAAGCGACCGCGCGGCCAAAGATAAAGCCAGTCCTGAATTAAGAGCACGACAGGTTGGCTCCGGCTAGAGCAAACTTCCGCTAAGGGTCTTGGTCGTGTAAAA
>NZ_VSSS01000011.1 GCF_008123425.1 Bradyrhizobium rifense | reverse complement strand
GCGTCCGCTGGCGGCGTGGGCGTGGCGGGCGAGCTGTTCCTTGCCGGTACCGGTCTCGCCGCGGATCAGGATCGGCATCTTGCGGGCTGCCGCAGTCTCGACCTGACGCACGATCGCCTGCACCGCCGGATCGTGGGCGACGAAGCCGGTCGCCGCCGGCTTGGGCGCCGCCGCAGCCCGCCGCGGCATCTCGGTCGAACGAAGGTTCTCGATCGTCGCGATAAATGTGCTCCCTACCGTATCCTCCAACCGCTGGCGCTCCTGTCTACGACTCTCCGAGAGAAAAGATTGGAACGGTGTCCGGAACAATTCCTCGAAGCGCTGTCCGGGGGCGGTGGTTAGACCCTGCAGCAGGTTCTTGGCGCGTCCGTTCAAGGCAAGCAGCCGCCCCTCGCGATCGACCGCGAGCAACCCGGCGCTGAGCGTATGCACGTACTCGCTTCTGCTATGAAATGCGATCAGGAGGTCGTTCTCATGCTGGCGGCGAAACAGGCCATTCTCGATCTGCGCGGCTGCCATGGCCACCAGCGCCTGGGTGTGTTCCTGACGCGATCGGCAGTCTGACGAAGCGTCCAGCACACCCGCCAATGATCCGTTCGGCGTGAACACCGGTGAGGCGAGACAGGTAAGTCCACCGAAACGCGGAAAGTAATGTTCGGCGCCGTGGACAAGAACCTGGCGGCGCACGATGGAAGCGGTCCCCAGAGCATTGGTTCCGCAACGTGCTTCTGACCAGACGGCGCCAGGCCTGATCGATGCGCCATGTACCGACGTCCGGAAGCTGTCGTCGGCAACCATATCCAGCAACATGCCGTCGGGCGATGCGAAAGCGATCACGAAATTCGTGCCGGCGATCTGGCTGTAAAGACTGTGCATCTCCGCCATGGCGAACCGCAACACGAGGTCATGCCGCTGTCGCGCGGCCCGCAGCACAGCCGCGCCCTCTATCTGAAGCGGCGGCGGGCGGCGGGGATCCAGTTGGACGTTGGCGCAGCGCTTCCAGCTTTCCAGAATATCGGGCGGCAGCAGGTCGGTCGAAACCGCGCCTTGGCGTTCTAGCTCGCGACGCGCAAGTGCGACGCGTTCCTCCGTGGACAGCATGTTTCCTCCGCGGCTCTCTCTGAAGACCGCGTTGGCTCGTACGCCAATCTTCTGGGTCTCGGCCGGATATCGCGGTCGTCACCTTACGCGCGCGAGAGAGATATCAAAGGCCGAAATATGCTGCGCCGCATGATGTTCCGCGGCTCAACATGGTTGCTCGGAAAATTGTTCATCGGTGCAACAGTGCCGCCGGCCGCCTTTCAGCATTGCGCTGGAATTTCAACGCGTTGAAGCGCTGGCACGGCAGTTGCTGATCAGGGAGGAGAAAAGATCGAAGCCGCGCTGAGGCGGCGGAAAAAAGAAGGACCCGGGAGATGAAAGCCGCCGTTTTGCATCGCTACGACGAAACCCTGACCGCCAAGGAATTCGTCAGCTTCGAAGATGTCGTCGATCCGCGCCTCGAGAATCCAACAGATGTGATCGTGCGCATCGGTGGTGCCGGCGTTTGCAGAACCGATCTCCACATTGTTGAAGGCATCTGGCGCGAAAAATCCAGTGTCAATCTTCCCTACATCATGGGGCACGAGAACGCCGGATGGGTTGAAGAGCTCGGCAAGGGCGTCACTGGCTTCAAGAAGGGCGACCCGGTGATCTGCCATCCGCTCGTCACCAGCGGCCATTGCCTGGCGTGTCGTCGCGGCGACGACATGCACGCCGAAGAGAGCGTCTTTCCAGGGATCAACGCCAATGGCGGCTATGCCCAGATTCTTTTGACCGGCGCGCGCAGCCTGATCAAGCTCCCGAAGACACTGGCGCCCAAGGACGTCGCTCCCTACACCGACGCCGGTCTCACGGCCTATCGCGCCGCCAAGAAAGCCTCGCGCCATCTGCTGCCCGGCCAGTACGCGGTGATTATCGGCGCCGGCGGACTCGGGCATATCGGCATCCAGGTCCTGAAGGCGCTATGCGCCGCCGAAATCATCGTGCTCGATCGCGCGCCGGGCGCGCTCGAGCTCGCCCGAGGTTGCGGCGCCCATCATGTGGTGAAGGCGGACGGCAATGAGGTCGAAGCCGTCCTGTCATTGACCGGCGGCCGTGGAGCGGAAGCCGTCATCGACTTCGTCGGTGAGGGCGATGCGATCGCCAAGGGCCTGGCGATGACGAGGAATGCCGGATTCTACTACATCGTCGGTTACGGCGGACGGATCGACATTCCAACCATCGACATGATCACGTCCGAAAAGACCATCGTCGGCAATCTGGTCGGGACCTACGCCGAGCTTGTCGAACTCATGGCATTGGCGGACCGCGGTCTGGTCGATCTGAAAACACGCGAATATCCGCTGAGCGCAGCCAACGACGCGCTCCATGATCTTCATCATGGCCGCGTGCCCGGACGCGCGGTGCTTGTCCCATGATCGCGAGCAACACGGCGCCGGAGTGCGTCCTGCGGTGCAGTTCATCGTCCAACTGCTTCCTGGTGCGCAGCCCGGCCCTCCCGGAGGCTGACCGGATGGAATCCCAACGTGATGACAAGGCGCGCATGAAGGCACGGCACGAGATGGTGATGGGGTTGATCGACAACAATGCGCGCCAGTTGCGCTGCGACAACCAGCGGCACGGCGTCGACATCGAACGAAAACTGGCGGTTCGTGCAGCGGCACTCCCCGATGCGCCATCGTCTTCACAGGCGGCGATTGCGGAGTGCGACCGGCGCCTGGCGGTTATCGACGAGGAAGAGCACAGGCTTGCTGCGGAGCGGGACTGGCTGACCGCGACGCTCGCCGCATACGACGCCGCAGCCGACGAGCCGAACGCCAAGGAGGATTTCAATGGCTGACGCCAACACCATGGAAGCTCCCGTTCTGACCGACGAGGAGCGTTCGAAGGACGAATTTTTCAAGCGTCTCGCCGTAATCGGCGAAGACATGATTGCCGTCCACGGCAAGGATTTCGCAATAGGGGCCCTGGTGCTGCTGGCGCGATTTCTTGTCGAAGGCAAAGAGCTCGCCGAGCCATCGGAACCGAACATTGGCGAGTGGATGAAAGGGGCGAAGCCGGGATGACGATCGGCCGGCCGAACAAAGCCGTGCGGCCGCAAGCCGATCGGTGACGATACCGCGGACGTCGTCCGCAACAACGATCTCATATGGAAACGACGCTAACGCCAGAGAATAGAGAATAGGGAGAAGCTAAATGACGGCAAGTCTCACGCTCAACAAGATCACGGCGCAGAAGGGTATCGGTATTACGGAGGCCGCGAACCGGGTCGCCGATCTCGGCTGGACGCCGAGCTACGTTCAGGAGGCGATGACATTCCCGACCGATTACAAGATCTCGAAAGTCGCCAGGGATCCGATGAAACAGGTCCTGCGGTCATATTTCCCGATGCAGGAGGAAAAGGACAACCGCGTCTACGGTGCGCTCGATGCGGCACTGCGCGGCGACATGTTCCGCAATGTCGAACCGCGCTGGGTCGAGTGGATGAAGCTGTTCCTGGCGATCATTCCGTTCCCGGAGATTTCGGCAGCGCGTTCGATGGCCATGGTCGGACGGCTCGCTCCCGGCGAAGAGCTGCGTACCGGCTTCACCATGCAGATGGTCGACGAATTCCGGCATTCGACGATCCAGATGAACCTCAAGAAATGGTACATGGAGAACTACATCGACCCGGCAGGCTTCGACATCACCGAAGCTGCTTTCGGCAAGTGCTATGCGACCACGATCGGTCGGCAGTTTGCCGAAGGCTTCATTACCGGCGATGCCATCACCTCGGCCAACGTCTATCTGACCGTCGTCGCCGAGACGGCTTTCACCAATACGCTGTTCGTGGCCATGCCCTCGGAGGCCGCACGTAACGGCGACTATGCGTTGCCGACCGTGTTCCTGTCGGTGCAGTCGGATGAATCGCGCCACATCGGCAACGGGCATTCGATGCTGATGTCGATGATCAACAATCCCGACAACCATCTCCTGCTCGAGCGGGATCTGAAATACGCGTTCTGGCAGAACCATGCCATCGTCGATGCCGCGATCGGCACCTTCATCGAGTACGGAACCACCAATCGCGACAAGAACAAGGAATCCTATGCGGAGCTCTGGCACCGCTGGATCTACGAAGACTACTACCGGACCTACATGCTGCCGCTCGAGAAGTACGGCATCAAGATCCACCATGACGACGTTGCCGAAGCCTGGGATCGGATCGTCAAGAAGAACTACGTCCACAAGGTCGCACAGTTCTTTTCGGTGGGCTGGCCGGTCAATTTCTGGCGCATCGAGGCTCAGACCGAGAAGGACTTCGAGTGGTTCGAGCACAAATATCCGGGCTGGTACGCCGAGTTCGGCGACTACTGGAAGTGGTACGGCAAGAAGAGCAAGCCGGGCGAGACCAACATCCTGTTCGACCAGGAGAACGGATACGTCTACCCGCACCGGTGCTGGAGCTGCATGGTGCCTTGCCTGATCCGCGAAGACATCGTCTGCGACGAGGTCGATGGCAAGATCTACACCTATTGCTCCAAGCAATGCGCCTGGACCCACAAGGTGGCGTTTGCCGCTGAGTACGAGGGGCGTCCGACGCCGGCGATGGGCCGCTTCAGCGGTCGGCGCGAGTGGGAGGATTGCTACCACGGTTGGGATCTCGCCGACGCCATCAAGGACCTCGGCTTCGTCCGCCCCGACGGCAAGACGCTGGTGCCGCAACCGCATCTGCGCTTCGACGACAAGGAAATGTGGACGCTCGACCACGTGCGCGGTCACACCCTACAGAGCCCGTTGCGGCTGCTGCGGGAGCTGAGCCCGGCGGATCGTGAGAAGTCGCTCGCCGAATATCGCAAGGGCTTCAAGATCCGCTCGTTCAACTGACGCGCGATTGAACTGAAGCTGAACCGGGAGCCGCCAAAGCGGCGGCTCCCGGGTCTACCGAGGCGGATATCCTCGACCCGCGTCGAGACCATCAAGCACCATCCCAGGAGACGATATGCCGCCGCCAGCAGTGCACACCGTCCGCTTCGAGCCGCTCGGCGTCGAAATGGAAGTTGAAGAGGGCGAGACCGTGCTCGACGCGGCGTTCCGCCAGGGCATCTCGCTGATGCACGGATGCAAGGAAGGTCAATGCGGCAGTTGCAAGTCCCGCCTGCTCGACGGCGACATCGAGCTGCTGAAATATTCGACGTTCGCGCTGCCGGACTATGAAAGCGAGACCAATCACGTTCTCTTGTGCCGGACGCACGCCTTCAGCGATCTGACCGTCGAACTGCTGAATTACGACGAGGATCTGTTGAGCCGCTCCATCGCTGTCAAGGAATTCGACGCGCGGGTCACAGCCGTCCGCGCGCTGACCCACGATATCCGCCGGCTCGAGGTCGAGCTTGAGAAGCCGCTGCGCTTCTGGGCGGGGCAGTATGTCGACCTGACGGTTCCGGATAAGGGCATCACGCGCGCGTTCTCGATGGCGAGCGCGCCCAACAGTCCGACGACGCTTCACTTCATCATCAAGAAGTATCCCGACGGCGCATTCTCCTCGCTGCTCGACGGTGACCTGAAGCCTGGCGACCAGCTCGTCGCCAAGGGACCGTACGGCACCTGTTTTCGCCGCGAGGAGCGTCCCGGCCCGATGATCCTGATCGGCGGCGGGTCGGGCATGTCGCCGTTATGGTCGATCCTCACCGATCATATCGAGAGCGGCGAACAGCGGCCGATCCGTTTCTTCTACGGGGCCCGCACGCGCGCCGACCTCTTCCTGCTGGACGAGTTGGCGGCCATTGCGGGCAAGCTTCCCGACTTCAAATTCATTCCAGCGCTGTCGCACGCAACGGACGCCGACGCGTGGCAGGGCGAGACCGGTTTCATTCACGCAGCGGTCGGCAGGCATCTTCGGGAAGAACAAATGACCGGCGAGATCGACAGTTATTCGTGCGGTCCGCCGCAGATGATCGACGCCGTTCTGCCGGTTTTGCAGATGGCCGGGGTCGAGCCGGACCGAATCTACTTCGACAAGTTCACCCAGCCGACGAGATGAGACCGCCTGAACGCCGATATCACGCACACAAGACCATATACCGACGACAACCAGAAGCCCGAGGAGGATATCATGAGCGCCCAAGTCCAAACTGCACAACTGAAGTCGGGGGCCGCGGGTGCGGCCGTCTTCGCCGGTTCCGAAAGCCGGAAGTACAATTACTACGAACCGAAGGGCCGCAAGGCGACGCACTATGAAGACATGACGGTCGACGTCCAACCCGACCCTGAACGCTATCTGCTGCAGGACTGGATCATCTCTTTCGGCGACGGACGCCCCGCCTATTCAAAGGACTCGACTGCGGCAAAAAGCTCGAACTGGCACAAGTTCCGCGCTATCGATCAGGAGTGGGAGCGGACCCACTACCAGCGTCAGTCGACGATCTGCGGCATGATCCAGAACGTGATCGACAACGGCCGCAAGTCAGGTGCCGCGTCGCGATTCGACAAGACCTGGGTCAAGGTTCTGCAGGATCATCTCGGCGCCTACAAGCACGCCGAATTCGGCCTCGGCACCGCGACGATGCAGGCGCAGCGTTACGGCTACACCCAGATGATCAACAATGCGGTGCTGACCAACTCGTCCTACAAGCTGCGCTTTGCCCAGGATCTCACGCTCTATCTGGCCGAACTAGGGATCGACATCGGTGCGACCCTCGATACCGCCGCGGGCAAGAAGCACTGGCTGGAGGATCCGGTCTGGCAGGGCGCGCGCAAGTCTGTCGAGTCGATCATGGGCGCGACCGATTACCTCGAACAGTATTTCGCGATCAATCTGGTGTTCGAGCCGCTGGTCGGCGAACTGTTCCGTAGCGGCTTCATCATGCAACTCGCTGCCGCGCAGGGCGACTTCATCACGCCGGCGGTGGTCTCCGCTGCCGAGGCCGACTACGAGCGCAATCTCGCCAACGCGGTGGAGCTGTTCCATATCCTGGCCCACGAGCCGGAACACGCGGCGCACAACCAGGGCGTATTCAACGGCTGGCTCGCCGAACACGGGGCGCTGGCGCTCGAGGCCGCGAAGAACCTGCAGCCGATCTGGTCGCAGCCACGGGTGAAGGTATCGAGCTTTGCCGATGCGCTGGCGGCCGCCAAGAATCGTATCAAGACCATCACCACCGAGGTCGGTATCCGGGCGCCTGCTTCGCTCACCGCCTGATCAAACCCGCAAAAGTCCGTCAGCAGAGAAGGAGGCAGCGATGTCCCAACACCAGGCCAATATTTTCAAGTCGATGAAGGACGTCCGTTTCGAGGGGACGATTTCCCATCAATGCGGCGTCACCATGAACGACAGTGTCGAGGCGCGCGTCATCGCCGAGGTGATGGCGGACAAGACGGGAATAACCGTCACCTATATGCCGGCGATGATCCGGATCGATGGCGACGGCAAAATTCTGTTCGACATGGCAGAGATTTCCGAAGCGCTCGGCCGCGTCATGACCCCGCATCTGTTCGAGATCTCGACCTCAACGCACTACGGCCGGATGGTGATGATCGACGACAACACGGTCGCGCTGTTCGGCGACATGAACGACGCCCTTGCTTACGAATAGGCATTCTTGGCGACCGGCTGACGCGGCGTTGATCGGCTCGCCCGGCAACACCGCATCGGTCGGGTCAAAATCAGGAAAGAACCATCATGTTCAGGACCAAAGACGGCGAAGAGATCTTCGTGATCGACGGGCACACCCATTTCTGGGACGGCAGCCCGCAAAACCAGAAGAACGTTCACGGCAAGCAATTCATCGATTGCTTCTATGCCTATCATTCAAATCTCAGCCCAAAGGAGTGGCTGTGGCCGAAGGAGAAGTTTGAGAAGTACGATGCACAGACCATGCACGATGATCTTTTCGTGCATGGCTACGACGACATGGCGATCCTGCAATCGACCTACCTGTCCGACTTCTACAAGAAGGGCTTCAACAACATCGAACGCAACTATGCGATGAAGAAGGCCTATCCCAATCGCTTCATCATCAATGGCGCATTCGATCCGCGGGATGGTGAACGGGGCCTCGATCAGCTGCGCGCCGATGCCGAGAAATACGACCTGAAGGGCGTCAAGCTGTATACCGCCGAATGGAAGGGGGACTCGAAGGGCTACAAGCTGACCGATCCGGAATCCTACCGCTTCCTGGAAGAAGCCGAAAAGCTAGGAATCAAGAACATTCACGTTCACAAGGGGCCGACGATTCTGCCCTTGAACCGTGACGCCTTCGATGTCGCTGATGTCGATGATGTCGCGACGTCCTTCCAGAACCTGAACTTCATAATCGAGCATTGCGGGCTGCCGCGGTTGGACGATTTCTGCTGGATCGCCACGCAGGAAACCAACGTCTATGGCGGGCTCGCTGTCGCACTGCCGTTCATTCATACGCGGCCGGGCTATTTTGCCCACGTCATTTCCGAACTGCTGTTCTGGCTCGGCGAGGACAAGCTGCTTTACGGCAGCGATTACGGCATCTGGACGCCGAAATGGCTGATCGAGAAGTTCATGGCCTTCGAACTGCCGGACGATGTGGCCAAGGAGACCGGCGTTTCGTTGTCGCTGACGGCGAAGAAGAAGATCCTCGGGCTGAATGCGGCTCGTCTCTACGACGTCGATATCTCGGCGCAGAAGCAGAAGCTGATGGCCCCGCTGGCGGCCGCATCATGACCGTTGGTGGCCGACAATACGAAGGTCGCATGTCCGAGATCTGGGATCGGCTACGTCATGTAACCGACCCGGAACTCGACGAGTCGGTAACGGAGCTTGGCTTCGTCACCACCGTCGAGGTGGATGCCGTCGACCATGTCCATATCCAGTTTCGGCTGCCGACCTATTGGTGCGCCGCCAACTTCGCCTTCATGATGGCGGACGATATGCGTGCCGCGGTGAGCGCCGTGTCCTGGGTAAGCGGTGTGAGCGTCGTTCTCGGCGAACATATGTATGCCGACAAGATCAATCGCGGTATTTCGCAGGGCCAATCGTTCCAGGAAGCATTTGGCAGTGAAGCAAACGGAGATCTAAGTGAGGTGCGTCGCACCTTTCTGCTGAAGGCGTTTCAGCGTCGCCAGGAGGCGCTGCTGAGCCAACTCCTGGCCAGGGGTTATCGGCCGGAACAACTTGTGGTCATGAGTCTCGCCGAGCTTGAGGTGTTGTTGGTCGAAAGGCAGGGACAAGACCTGGTCGGGCGCTATCTGGAGCGGCGAGAGATCGTCGGGCCGTGCAGCCCGGATGCACCGGCGTTCTTGTCGGTGGAGGGATGGCGTCTCCCGGCCGATGGCCTCGAAGCCTATGTCAGGGGGTTGCGGCGCGTCGGCGTCAACGCTGAGTTCAACGGTGCGTTGTGCAGGGGCCTATTGTCGGTGCGCTTCGATATGACGACACCCTTGCCCGAGCGCCCCAAGATGAATCCATCCTAGCGACGGAAGCCAACGACAACAAAAATCGGGAGGAAAGCAATGCCGAAGATGATGCTGCACGACGCCGCCGCGCGCGAGGCTCTAGGCCGCGGGGTTGCGAAATTGGCGAGGGCCGTCGCGGCGACGCTTGGACCGCAGGGTATGAACGCGATCATGGATCGGCCGATCGGTACGCCGATCGTCTCCCGCGACGGCGTGAGCATAGCCGACGAGATCGAACTCGAATGTCCGTTCGAGAACATGGGCGCGCAGATCGTGCGCGAGGTGTCCCGGCAGACCAATGAGGTCGCCGGCGATGGCACCACGACCGCGACGGTGCTGGCGGATGCGCTCGTCCAGCAGGGGCTGGCGTGCCTCGCAGGTGGCGCCAATCCGGTGGAACTGGTTCACGGCATCGAAGCCGCCGTTGAAGCGACCGTCACAACGCTGAAAGCGGAGGCAAAGCAGCTTCAGGGCGGCGAGGGTGTGCGGGCGATCGCGCGCGTTGCCGCCAACGACGTCGCGCTTGGAAACCTCGTCGCTGAAGCCTTCGAACGGGCAGGGTCGCAGGGCATCGTCGACGTGCAGTTTGGCATCGGCGTCAAGACTGTCCTGGAGGTGGTCGAGGGCATGGCGTTCGACCGCGGCTATCTCTCCCATCACATGGTGACGGATGTCGAGAGGATGCAGGCCGTGCTCGATAATCCCTTTATCCTGATGACGGACCACAAGATCCTGTCGCCGGCCGAGTTGACGACGGTCTATGGATTGATAGCGAAGAGTGGGCGGCCGCTGCTGCTGATCGCCGATGAGGTGGCTCCGGCCTGCATCATCGACATGCTCGCGCGCCGCGAGCGCGACAAGCTCAAAGTTGCTGCCATTCATCCACCGGAATACGGACATTGGCGCAAAGCGCTGCTCGAGGATATCGCGATCACGACGGGCGGCAAGGTGATCGCCCGTGATCTTGGCGGCAGCGTCGATAAATGCGAACTCGCGGATCTCGGCAGTGCGCGTCAAGTGCGAATTTCGGCAGAGCGGACGCTGATCACCGCCGGTAACGGCGATCAGGTGGCCGTCGACGCCCGGCGCGAACAGATCAAGCGCCAATATGAGGCCGCGCCGGAGAACATCGAGCGCGACAAATTTCAGGAGCGGCTGGCAAAGCTTGCCGGCGGTACGGCCATCATTCTCGCCGGTGGGGCAACTCCCGTCGAGCAGAAGCGGCGTGTGCAATTGATCGAGGATTCGATCAATGCAACGCGTGCCGCGCTCGAAGAGGGCGTCGTACCAGGCGGTGGCGTTGCGCTGATACGTGCTGCACCAGCGCTGGAGTCGCTGATCGCCGGCCTCACCGGCAGCGCACGGCAAGGTGCGCAGCTTCTGCAGCGGGCGTTGACGCAGCCGCTTTTCCGCATCGCTGCCAATTGCGGTCTGGACGGCGCGGCCTATGTCGACAAGGTCGCAAAGTCGCATAACGGCGTTGGCCTCGATGCCCGCACCGGTAGCATGGTCGACCTCGTCCAGGCCGGAATCATCGATCCCGTCAGGGTAAGTTACAGCGCGGTGCGCAATGCGGCATCGGTCGCGGGACTGGTTCTGACGACGCAGACACTGATCGCGAAGAAGCCGGACGATTTTGATCCAACGGCCGCGCCGGCGCGGGGCGGCGGAGCAGAATTGCTCGGGCGGGCTTGAAGTGCGGTTGTTGCGGCGAAATCAACTCACTTCGACGAGCGCTTCCGCAAGCGATGAGGCACATAGTTGCAGAGCGGGAGTAAGTGGCCGCGTCAGTGCGGATTTGCTGACATGTGGCCGATGCTGTGCTCACGCAAGCGGGCCTCGTCTTGCTTCCGTGACCTCGGAATCGATGGGCTCGTACCACATCATCAACGTTGTCGCTAACAGCAGAGCGCTGATCGCGATGCTGAAAGGGAGCGACAACACGTAAGCTGCGATGTCGCCGAGGTTGGTGCCAAAGGCGCGGATCGCGACAACGCCTACCCAATAGGTAGCAGTCCCGACCGACGCTTCGCGACGCGGCCTCGCGCCAAGAATGAGGGCAACGGCCACGCCAGTGATCGTTGCAGAGATTGGCACACCGACCGTAACCGGATGAATCGCGTGGCCGATGCCGTCGCCTATGATAGTTCCGAGCGTGCCGGCAAGCAACATGGCCCCCCAATAGTTACCATCTGCATATGAAGCTCGCGGCATCTCTCGTTTAGAGATGAAAGCGTTGCGACCCGCAAGGAACACCACCAGAATTGCCGCAATCAAGACGGAGAGCGTCGCGTAGCTCGCGTTCGCATATTCGACACCGATATCGGCCAAGCTTGTCGCAGCCGCACGGACGACGAGAATGGCCAGCCAATAGTGAATCTCGCTCCCGCGCCGCCTCAGGAAAGACACCGGCTCCTGTGAAGGCGTCTGCGCCGATCTGCGCTTAGGAGCGGGCTGCAACTTCGCTGATTAGGCGACCGGAGCCGGGCGCTCCGGCGATTTCAGTTTGCCCGACCATCTAATCGCATGTGACCGATCATTTGTGGTCTAGCGTTTCACGCCCGCGAGACGCAAGTGAACGCCAAGAAACAGTGCCGCTGAGCAGCTCTGAGAGCAGGTTAGTCAAGGCTGCGGCATCTGATTTGCCAAGCCTGTCTAAAATTTCTTGCTGAATGGACGTTATCAGTGGGCCAACGTCTTCGAAATGCGCTGCTCCTCTGCGCGAGAGGAAGATCAGAACCTTGCGCCGGTCATGCGGGTCGGGTCCGCGATAAACCTCGGCCGCTTCGACCATCTTATCGATGATTTTTGTGAGCGTCGGACCATCGACAAAGAGTCGCGTTGCCAGATCGCCCATCGGCAGCCCATTCCGCTCAGTTAGCGCCTCGAGCACACGGTACTGGTGCAGAGACACGCCCTTTGGCTTGAGCTCTGCCTCCAACACCTGCTCGAGTCGGCGGTTCACGCCTCGGATGAGGTCAGGTAGATCCACGTTGTTAGCCCTCGGCGGATTAGTTGAGATTTCAACCTTTGCCTTGGAATGTAAAGTCGAGCAAGTGGAAAGCCGTTTTTGCTCTAATTGCCTAATGGGCGGGCTGATGCCGTCGCCTGCGCCGGAAAAAGGGGCAGTCCGGCTCCGAGACGGGGTGCTTTTACGGCAGAACCGGCCTTACAGGGCCGGACTGCCTTTGGCACGATTCGTGAGTGGTATGTGTCTGAAAGCGCGGAGACACCGTCGTTGCGTAGCGTCCGAATATGTCTGCTCATCCCGCAGAGCGGAGCAGCGGGACTTTGGGCCCCGTCGGCTGAGGCCTGCGGTCGCTTGGCTGTCGACGAAATCAACAAGATGTCCGGCATCCTGCGGCGTCCGGTCGAGCTAAGCGTGGTGAACGCGGGAGAAACCGGCGCAAGCGCGGGCCGGGCCGCGCGCGATGTCATCGAAATCGATGGTGTCGACGGTATCGTCGGGATGTTGCCCAGCTTTGCGCGCGATTTCGTGGCGCGTGTCACCGGTGGCCGCGTTCCCTTCATCTATACTCCGCAGTTCGAGGGGCACTCGCCGACGCCGGATGTCATGGCGACTGGCGAGACAGCCGAAGAGCTACTTGCACCCGCGATTCAATGGCTCTCGGAAGCAAAGCATGCGCGCCGCTATTTCCTCTGCGGCAACGACTACGTATGGCCGCGCTCATCCTTACGGATCGCGCGCGCTTTGATCGCTCGCTTCGGGGGAACGGTGACGGGAGAGCACTATCTGCCTATCGGTCGGCACGACTTCGATGAAATTATGGAGCGGATCAAAGCCACCCGCTCGGACGTCGTCCTTCCGTATTTCCTGGGGTTCGACTGCATCGCATTCAATCGCGCGTTCTATGCTGCGGGATTGAGCTCGCGCGTGTTGCGGTTTTCTTCGGCGATCGACGAGACCGTGGCGTACGGACTCGATGTCCGCGAGACCGAAAACCTCTACGCTACCTCGAGCTACTATGCGTCAATCCGCTCGCGCAACAATGGTGCGTTCCTTGAGCGCTATCATACGGCGTTCGGCGACAGTCCCCCGCCCGTGAATGCCTTCGGTGAATCCTGCTACGAAGGAATCTATTCGCTCGCAGCTCTGATGGAGGAAGCTGAGAGCCTGGATGCGCGCAAGTTGATGCGCCTTTACGGCCGAACATTCCAGCAGCGCACGGCGCGAGGCGATCAAGTGCGATCCGTGGTCGGCGGGCGGCACCCCATCTATCTCGCCCAAGTCGACGGCTACGACTTCTCAATCGTCACGCGGCGATAAAACGCTTGCTTTTTCAAATATTGTATTCTTAATATTTTCCGTATCAAAAACGTATGGGGACGTCTATGAATTTCTCTCGTCGCCGCTTCTTGCGGCACTCGGCCTTAGCCACGACGACATTGATTGCCGCGCCCGCGGTCTTCCGCTCTGGCGCGTTCGGCGCGGAAAACCCGATCGTCGTCGGCAGTCTGCACGACCAGTCAGGGCCGATCGCGGCCTCGGGGACGCCGATGGTCTACGCGCTGCAGCTCGCCGTGGACGAGATCAACGCCGGCGGCGGCCTGCTCGGCCGGCCGTTGAAGGTGATCCACTATGACACCCAGTCCAACATCCAGATGTATTCGCAGTTCGCCCAGCAGCTCGCTGTGAAAGACAAGGTCGACGTGGTCCACGGCGGCATCACCTCGGCGTCGCGCGAGGCGGTGCGTCCGACCTTCGACCGCTTCAAGGTGCTCTACTTCTACAACGTGCTCTACGAAGGCGGCGTCTGCGATCGCAATACGTTCTGCACCGGTACGACACCCGCGCAGACGGTGGAGAAGCTGGTGCCGAGCGCGATGAAGAAGGCCGGCAAGAAGGCCTACATCATCGCCGCCGACTACAATTACGGGCAGATCACCGCGAAGTGGATGACCAAATACGTCAAGGACAATGGTGGCGAAGTGCTGTCGACCGACTTCTTCCCGCTCGACGTCACCAATTTCGGCACGACCATCTCCAAGATCCAGGCGGCGAAGCCCGACCTCATCCTGTCGGCGCTGGTCGGCGGCAACCACACCGCCTTCTACCGGCAATGGACCTCGGCCGGCATGAAAGGCAAGATTCCGATCGCGTCGACCACCTTCGGTCTCGTCAACGAGCCGACTACGCTCGATGCCGCCGAGAGCGATTCGATCCTCGGCTCGTACGGCTATTTCGAGGAGCTCACCACGCCCGCCTCCAAGAGCTTCGTCGAGAAGATCAAGAAGGCACATCCGGACTCGCCATATGTCAGCGAGCTTGCCGCCTGTACTTATGAGGGCGCCATGCTCTGGGCGGAAGGCGTGAAGAAGGCCGCCAGCATCGACCGCATGAAGGTGATCGAGGCCCTGGAGAGCGGGATCGCTTTCGACGGTCCGAGCGGCAAGGTCTCACTGGACAAGCCGACCCATCACACCACCCGCAACGCGTTCCTCGCCGAAGTGAAGGATCGCAAATGGTCGGTGCTGGAGAGCTACTCCGACGTCAAGCCGGCCGATACGGCGAGTGTGTGCGATCTCGTCAAGAATCCGACCGACACCAAGCAGTATATCATTAATCTCTGAGGCGTGACGGGCCCCGCCCAACGGTGGGGCCCGCTATATCGGGGCTGAAAGAAAAAGAATGGCGATCTACCTCATCGTCGCGCTCGACGTCCTGAACGGAATATCGTCGTTGTTCCTGCTGTGCCTCGGACTGGCGATCATCTTCGGCATGATGAAGATCATCAATCTCGCTCATGGCGAGTTCATCATGCTCGGTGCTTACGCGACCGTCATATCGGCCAATGCCGGCGTCAATATCTGGATCGCAATGCTGATCGTCGCACCGCTCTTCGTCGGTCTCGTGGGTCTCATCATCGAGCGCTGTCTCATTCGCTTTCTCTATGGGCGTCTCGTTGATTCTATGCTGGCGACCTGGGGGCTGAGCCTCCTGATCATCGGCATCATCACGACGATCTACGGCAACACGCAACAGGGTGTGCCGACGCCGCTCGGCGGCTTCTCCATCGGTTCCTATCAATCCAGCTACTACACGCTGTTCCTGGCCGGTATGGCGATCGCCATGATGGCGCTGGTCTACGGCGTCATGCGTTACACCCGGTGGGGACTGATCGCTCGTGCGACCATGCAAAATCCGGCGATGGCGGCGACGCTGGGTGTCAATCCGACCAGGGTTTATATGAGCACCTTTGCGATCGGCGCGGCCATCACGGGATTGGCCGGCGGCCTGGTGGCGCCCGTCTCGGGCATCACGCCTGGCATGGGCGGCGCCTATGTCGCCAAGGCCTTCATGACTGTCGTCGGCGGTGGCGCAGCCATGCTGTCGGGCACGATGTCGGCGGCGAGCCTGTTCGGCGCCGTCAATCAGGTCGGCGCCTATTTCACGACGCCGGTCTATGGCGAGGTTCTCGTGTTCATGGCAGCGATCGTCCTGATCCGCCTACTGCCACAGGGCATCTCTGGACGCTTCTTCAAGGGGAATTTGTAATGGCCGTCCGCTTTAGCCTCGTGGCCCAGGCGGTCGTCGTCGTTCTCGCGATTGTTGCGATCGCGGTGATTCCCGGCGTGATCGAGCTGTTCGCGATGATGCAGCTGACATTGTTCGCGGCGATGGCGGTCTTGGCGCTCAGCCTTGCCTTTATCTGGGGTTTTGGCGGTATCTTGTCGTTCGGCCAGACGGCCTTCTTTGGCCTGGGCGGCTATGCCTACGCGATATCAGCGGTCAACTTCCAGGATTCGACGCCGTCGATCCTGCTCGCCATTATTATTCCAGCGCTGTTCGCCGCGATCCTCGGCTATTTCATCTTCTTCGGTCGCATCTCCGACGTCTATCTTGGCGTGATCACGCTGACCGTCACGCTGATCCTGTTCAATTGCGTCAACTCGACCTCGGGCGACGAATACAGGATCGGCAAGGCGTTGCTCGGAGGTTTCAACGGCATGCCGGCCGTGCCGACCTTCAACGTGCCATTTTATCCGGACCAGGTCCTGTCGCCGGAACAATCCTGGTGGGTGACGGGCGGAGCGTTGCTTGGCGTTTTCCTGCTGCTGCGCTTGCTGCTGGCGCTCCCGGCCGGCCGCATTGTCGTGGCCGTTCGCGAGAACGAGACCCGCGCCTCCTTGCTCGGCTATGACCCGCGCAAGGTCAAGTTGCTCACCTTCATTCTGAGCGGCGCGATCGCGGGACTTGCCGGCGCGCTCTATGTCAACTGGGGCGCATTTGTCGGACCGACCATCTTCAGTCTGTCGCTGTCAGCGGAGATCATCATCTGGATCACAGTGGGTGGCCTCGGCACCTTGCTCGGACCTGTCGTCGGCTGCGTCCTGATCGAATACATCGTCGCCTACATCGGCTCGCAACAGGCCTTGAATTCGAACCTTGTTCTCGGGGCGGTGCTGGTCGTATTCGTGCTGTTGCTGCCGAAGGGGTTGGTGCCGACGGCACGCGACCTCCTGATGCGGCTGGTGCCCGCGCCCAAAGCGAAGGAGCGGCTTGCTGACGGGCAAGTGCCACCTTCGGCTGCGGCGTCCCACATGGCCGGAGCCGAATGACCATGGCGGACCTTGTCCCTCTGCTCAAGGCCGAGCACCTCACGATGCGGTTTGGCGGTGTGGTCGCCAACGACGACATCACCTTCGCCTTGGAGGAGATGGAGCTGCGCTGCTTGATCGGACCGAACGGCGCCGGTAAGAGCACATTCTTCAAGACGCTGACCGGACAATTAGTGCCCACCTCGGGCGCGATCGCATTTCGTGGCCAGCCGATCGCCGGCAAGCTGTCACACGAGATCGCCCGCATGGGCATCGGGATCAAGACGCAAGTGCCCAACGTTTTTAACGGTCTTTCGGTGCGCGAGAACATCTGGCTCGCCGTCCGCCGCAAGGCGACGCCTCGGGCGCAAGGCCCCGCGGTCGATGCCGTGCTGGAGATGATCCGGTTGACCGATCATGCCGACCGCATCGTTGCGACGCTGTCGCATGGCCAGCGCCAGTGGGTCGAAATCGGCATGGTATTGGCGGCCGAACCGGAGTTGATCTTGCTCGATGAGCCAGCTGCCGGGATGACCGACGAGGAGACCCTGCACACTGCCGCGATCATTCGCGAGATCAACAAGACCCGGGCGATCATCGTCGTCGAGCACGATATGGAATTCATCAAGCAGATCGCCAAGAAGGTGACGGTGTTTCATCAGGGGCGCGTGCTGATCGAAGACACCGTGGACAAGGTCATGGCCGACCAGCGCGTGCGCGATGTCTATCTCGGCAAGAAGGTGGCGGCATGAGCGCGCTCCTCGAGGTCAGGGACCTGCGCTCAGGCTACGGCCGCATTCCGATCCTGTTCGGCATCGACATGACGCTGCAGGACGGTGAGTATCTCGGCATTCTCGGCCACAACGGCATGGGCAAGACCACGACGCTGCGGGCATTGATGGGGCATCTGCCGACCACCGGCGGCACGGTCGCCTTCGCAGGCAAGACAATCACCCATCTCAAGCCGCACGAGCGGTCGCGCCTGGGAATTGGGCTCGTGCCGCAGGGCAGGGAGATATTTCCCGACCTGAGCGTCCTTGAGAATTTGCGCATGGGCCTTGCGGCGGCGCCGAAGGAGGACCGCTCGGTCATCGACACCGTGCTGGAGGATTTCCCGCGCTTGGTGCGCCTGCTCGATCGGCGTGGCGGAGCACTGTCGGGCGGCGAGCAGCAATTGCTCGCGCTTGCGCGCTGCCTCTGCACCAGGCCGAAGCTCATATTGCTGGACGAGCCCACCGAGGGCATCCAGCCGTCGATCATCGAGGAGATCATCGAGACGCTGCTCGCGCTGAAGAAGCGATGGAGCATGTCGCTGATCGTAGTCGAGCAGAACCTCGAATTCATCACCTCGCTCTCCGACCGGATCCTCAACATCCAGAAGGGACGCATCACGGGAGAGCTCGACCGTGAAAGCCTTCTGGCGCGGGATGCGACCATGCACCCAGCCTAGCCAGTTTCGGCGCTGCCGCGCCGGCCATTGCGAATGCGATCTATGTCTTCTCTGCCAGCTTGTCTTCACAAGAAAGGATGACTCATGTCTATCAAGCGTCCAACCGCCGAGGATGTCGCCGAACTCGCTGCGAGCCTGCACATGAACATGACGGTCGAAGAGGCCGGAAGCTATCTCTCGCTGATGGGCGGGATGTTCGATGCTTACGATGTCGTCGACGAACTGCCGAACCCGCTGCCGCCGGTTAAATATCCGCGCACGCCGGGCTCCAAGCCGATGCCGAAGGACAACAAATACGGCGCCTGGGCAATCAAGACCGAGGTCAAGGGCGCAGCGAGCGGTAAGCTCGCCGGTCGCACGGTTGTGCTGAAGGACAATGTCGCACTCGCCGGCGTCCCCATGATGAACGGCTCGACCACGCTCGAAGGCTTCATTCCCGCGGCAGATGCGACGATCGTGACCCGCATTCTCGATGCCGGCGGCACCATCGTCGGGAAGGCCGTGTGCGAGCATTTCTGTTTGTCGGGCGGCAGCCATACCTCCCATCCGGCACCGGTCCATAATCCGCTGAAGATGGGCTATTCGGCCGGCGGATCCTCGTCGGGCAGCGCCGCGCTGGTCGCTGCCGGCGAGGTCGATATGTCGATCGGTGGCGACCAGGGTGGCTCGATTCGTATCCCGGCATCCTATTGCGGCATCTATGGCATGAAGGCGACGCACGGGCTCGTGCCGTATACGGGCGTGATGCCGATCGAGTCGACCATCGACCACACCGGCCCGATGACGGCCAACGTCGCCGACAACGCGCTGTTGCTGGAGGTACTTGCCGGTCCAGACGGGCTCGACCCGCGCCAATATGCGCCGAAGGTCACGAGCTACACGGAGATGCTCCGCAAAGGCGTGAAAGGCATGAAGATCGGCATTCTCAAGGAGGGATTTGCCGTTGCAAACATGCAGGAGGGCGTGGCCGGCAAAGTGAAGGCCGGCGCGGAACGCTTCGCAAAGCTCGGCGCCAGCGTGTCGGAGGTCTCGATCCCGGAGCACCTGCATGCGCTCGCCGCCTGGAATCCGATCACGCTGGAAGGTTTTCTGGTCCAGATGATGATCGGCAACGGCATGGGCTTCAACTGGAAGGGGCTCTATGACGTCGGTCTTCTCGACGCCCATTCCAGCTGGCGCAACCGCGCCGACGATTTGTCGGAGACCCTCAAGCTCACCATGCTGGTCGGGCAGTGGGGCGTCAGCCACTATCGCGGCCGCTACTATGCCAAATCGCGTAACATCGCGATCGCTGCCAAGGCCGCCTATGATGCAGTGTTCGGCTCCTATGATCTGTTGCTGATGCCGACCTTGCCCTGTGTCGCCACGCCGATCCCCGCCAAGGACGCGCCGCTCTCCGAAGTCGTCCAGCGTGCCTTCGAGATGACGGCCACCACCAGTCCGTTCGATGTCACCGGGCATCCCGCGATGAGCATACCCTGCGGCCTCTCGGACGGCCTGCCGGTCGGCCTGATGCTGATCGCCAAGGACTACAACGAGGCGACGATCTACCAGGCGGCCAGCGCGTTTGAGGCCGACGGTGATTGGAAGAAGTTCTGATGATCACGATCACCGCCGTCATCAGGGCGAAAGCCGGCCATGAGGTCACGATGCGCGATGCGCTCGTGACCGTCGCGGCCAATGTCGCAGCCAATGAGCCCGAAACGATCGGGTTCTTCATCTCGCAGAGCGAGGGCGATCCTCGCGTCTTTACGACATATGAGCGCTTTGCGGACAAGGCCGCGATGGATCGCCACAACGGTTCGGCGGTCGTCGCGACCTTCTTCGGGATCGCCAAGCCGATCCTGGATGGCGAGGTGATCCTGGTCACGTCGCAAGAAGTCTCGGCCACGCTTCGCTAGGGCATGATCCGAACAGCGCGCAGGCGGTTTAACAGCGGGAGGGCATCATGACGATGCGGCTTCACGGCATTTTGGGGAGATCTGACGACGTGGCCTTTGCCCGCCGTCTGCATCACCTCGAACATCATGACGGCATCGAGCTCTTGTTCGTCCCTCCCGCCGATGTCGGCCGCAAGCGCTTTCGGCTGACGACCGATCGCGGAACCGACTGCGCGGTGAGCCTCGATCGGGACGAGGAGCTGACCGATGGCGCGCTGCTGTTTCTCGCGCCCGACCGAGCGATCATCGCGCGCTTTGGCGAGCAGGAGAGCTGGCGGTTGACGCCG
Organism: Bradyrhizobium rifense; assembly: GCF_008123425.1. Taxonomy (GTDB): domain Bacteria; phylum Pseudomonadota; class Alphaproteobacteria; order Rhizobiales; family Xanthobacteraceae; genus Bradyrhizobium; species Bradyrhizobium rifense. The sequence goes on along the minus strand of NZ_VSSS01000011.1, from coordinate 124,557 downwards.
GTCGATCAGGCAGCGGCGCTCAGGCTCGGATGGAACGCGGGCAATTTGCATTGGAGGGTGCGTTTCGACGGCGACAGTCTCGTCGTGCTGCTCGATGGGCCTCTCGACACCTACCGCGCGCGCATCAGGCCGCTGCTGGAGTCCGGCGAAGTGGTGGAGCGCGATGCTGTTCGATAGATTGCAGGCGCTCGCACTGCTGCAGCTCGGCGACAGTGCCTATCCGGCTGGCGGCTTCGCCTTCTCCTGGGGGATCGAAGGCCTCGCAGCAGACGGCATGCTTGCCAACCGCAATGAGCTCGACCGCGTCATCGCCGACCAGCTCACGCGGCGCTGGGCGACGATGGACCGCATTCTGCTGCGCAAAGCCTTCCGGGCGAGAAATTGCAAGGCCATCGCGGAGGTCGATCGCCTCACCGAGGCGGGGACGCCGTCGGCCGAGATGCGGGACGGGTCGCGCCGCGCGGGCAGGGCGCTGCTCGGCGTCTGGGTCAAGCTCGAAGGGCCGCTGTCTATCGCGTATCGCGATCAGGTCTCGGCGGATGCGCGGCTTGGTCATTTGCCGATCGCCCAAGCCGTCGTCGGCCGGGATGCGGGTTTCAGCCTGGATGCGGCCGAGCTGGTCTCGGGCTGGACGCTGGTGACCGGCCTCGTCAGCGCGGCCGTGCGCCTCGGGATCATCGGTCATATCGAGGCGCAGCAGAGCCAAGCTGCGGCGCGCGGCCTGCTCGGCGAGTTGCTGGCGGATACGCCGGGCGCGGATGCCTTGCCGGCGAGCTTTACGCCTTTCATCGACATCGCGGTCTCGCGCGGGCCGCTTCGGCACGTTCGCATGTTCACGACCTGAGAGAGGTGACCTCGCCATGATGAATCTGTCGCCGACGGAAATGGATCGTCTCGTCATCTTCAACGCCGCACAGATGGCGCGCCGCAACCGGTCGTTGGGGATCAGACTGAGCCACCCGGAGGCGGTCGCCTACATCACCGACGAGGTGATGACGGCGGCACGCCGCGACATCCCCTATGCCGAGATTCGCGACATGGCCGGCCGTCTCTTGACGTCGGACGACGTCGAGCCGGGCGTCCCGCAGATGATTCCGATGCTCTACATCGAATGCATGTTCGCCGAAGGCACCAAGGTGATGGCGGTGTTCGAGCCGATCGCTCCGGACGATGCCGCCGCCGAGGACATCGTCCCCGGCGAGATCATCGCGGGCGGTGACGATATTGAGCTATTCGCCGATCTGCCGGCCATCACGATCGACGTCCTGAACACCGGTGATCGCGATGTTCAGGTCCGCAGCCACACCCATTTCTTCGAGGTCAACCGCGCCCTGCGCTTCGATCGCGCTGCCGCCTGGGGCATGAAAGTCGACCGGCCGGCCGGTGCCGGCGTGCGCTTCGAGCCGGGAGTCGCCAAGTCGGTGCGTCTGGTTCCGATTGCGGGAGCCCGGGTCGTGCGTGGGCAGGCCGGTCTCGTGAACGGTTCGCTCGATGCGCCGTCGGCGCTGGAGCGGGCGCTCAAGCTCGCTGCCGATCGCGGCTATCAGGGAGCTTGACCGTGGCCACACTGACGCGTCGCGCCTATGGCGAGCTCTACGGTCCCACCAAGGGCGATCTGGTCCGGATGGCCGACACCAGCCTGCTTGCCGAAATCGAGCACGACTACACCACGTACGGACATGAATTGCTGGTGGGGGCCGGAAAGAACCTGCGCGACGGTGAGGGCGTCAACGCTCACCGCACCTCGTCGCACAAGGCCCTCGACGTCGTGATCAAGAACGCGACGATCGTCGATGCGGTGACCGGAATCATAAAGGCCGACATCGGCATCCGCGACGGCCGCATCGTCGGCATCGGCAAGGCCGGCAATCCCGACGTGATGCCGGATGTCCATCCCGATATGGTCGTGGGTCATTCGACGGCGCCGATTGCCGGAGGACCCTTCATCGTCACAGCCGGCGCGATCGAGTCGCACGCCCATCTGATCTCACCGGAGCAGTCCGACCATGCCCCGGCCGGCGGGACCACGACGCTGGTCGGGAACGGGTCGGGTCCGGTCTTCGATGTCGGCAGCGGCGCGGCCGCAACATTCGGGCGGTTTCTTCAGGCGATCGAATTCTCGCCTCTCAACTACGCCCTGTTCGGACGCGGAGGGTCCAATCCCGAGGCCATCGAGGAGGCCGTGGCCTCCGGCGCCATGTCCGTCAAGATCCACGAGGATTTCGGCGCAGCTCCCGACGTGATCGACAAGAGCCTGGTTGCAGCGGATCGCAACGATTTCGCCGTCCACCTCCATACCGACTCGATCAACGAATACGGCTTCTGCGAAGACACGATGGCCGCCGTCGATGGCCGCACCATCCACATGTATCACGTCGAGGGCGCCGGTGGCGGTCATGCGCCCGATCTGCTGAAGGTGGTGTCGTGGGAGAACGTCATCCCGTCGTCGACCAATCCGACCAATCCCTATACGTCCTACGGCATGGAGGAGGGCGTGCCGATGACGATGATCTGCCATCAGCTCAACTACAACGCGCCCGAAGACGTCATGTTCGGCGAAGCGCGCGTGCGGGCGCAATCGATGGCTGCTGAGGATTTTCTCCACGACATGGGCGCGATCTCGATCTTCGGCACCGACACGCAAGGCATGGGGCGTCTGGCCGAGAACGTCGCGAAATGCTGGCAACTCGCCAGCGTCATGAAGGACCGCATCGGGCGCCTGCCCGAGGAAACGACGGCCGGTGCGGACAACGAGCGCATCAAGCGCTATGTTGCGAAGCTCACGATCAACCCCGCCATCGCGGTCGGCATTGATCACGTGGTCGGCTCGGTCGAGGTCGGAAAGATGGCTGACCTGGTGCTCTGGCCGCGCGCTTCGTTTGGCATCAAGCCCTACATGGTGATCAAGAACGGCTTCGTCGTCTGGGCGGCGATGGGTGACGGCAACGGTAGTCTCGGTCTGTCGGAGCCAATGATTCAGAAACGCATGTGGGGCGCGCTCGGCGCCGCGCCGCAGCGGCTTGGCGTCAACTTCATGTCGAAACTCGCGATGGAGGCCGATGTCGGGCGCAGGCATGGCCTGGCCCGCGATTGCCTGCAGATCAGGAACGTGCGGAAGCTGAGAAAAACCGACATGGTGCGAAATGCGGCCATGCCGCATGTCGAGGTCGATCCGCAAACCTTTGAGGTCCGCGCCGACGGAAAGCTTCTGATGTGCCCACCTGCAACCAGGGTCCCGCTGGCTAGGCGGTATATGCTGCGATGAACAGGCTTTCGCTGAACGGCACGATCGCCAACTCGCGCATTGCGGCCGCGCGCGTCGGGATCGGCGGACCGGTCGGCTCGGGCAAGACGGCGCTGGTGGAGCGCCTGATCCCGGCACTTCTGAAGCGGGGCGTCGACCTTGCCGTCATCACCAACGACCTCGTGACGGCGGAGGACGCCGAACGGATCAGGCGCTCCGGGCTGATCGACCCGGCCCGTGTCTCGGCGGTCGAAGCGGGGGCATGCCCGCATACTGTCATTCGAGAGGATCCAACACTCAACATCGAGGCCGCGGATGAGTTGGAGCGGCGTTTCCCGGGCGTCGAGCTGATCCTGCTGGAGAGCGGTGGCGACAACCTCGCCTCAACCTTCTCGCGCGACCTGACTGACTTCTGGATGTTCGTCATCGACGTGGCGGGCGGCGACGATATCCCGCGCAAGCGCGGTCCCGGCGTCATCCGCGCCGATCTCCTCGTGATCAACAAGGTCGATCTGGCGCCACATGTTGGCGTTGACTTAGCGCGCATGCACCAAGAGGCGTTGGGGGTCAGGGACAACCGTCCGGTTCTGCTCACCGATTGCCGCCGCGGCGAAGGCATCGATACCGTGGTCGATCTGCTTGAGCGCGAGGTTCTTTTCAGGACATGAGGGTCGTTGCAGCGGGAGAACGTGCGTTGCTCGATCTAAGCTTCGTCCGCCGCGGCGGGCGCACCGTGATCGACCGGCGTCTGTTTGCCTGGCCGTTTGTTCTCACGCGCAGCTTTCACGTCGACCGGGACCGGCCGGATCGCCTCACCGTGATCGTCCAGACGGGAAGCGGGGCAGTTCATGGCGAGGACAATCTCGCGCAGCGTCTCACGCTTGGGCCCGGAACGGCCGTATGCCTGGCCAGCCAGGGCGCGACATCGGTGCATCGTGCGGAGCCGGCCACGCGCGCCAGGGAGAGTGTAAGGCTTCATGTGGAGAATGGCGCCAGCCTCGAATACCTGCCTGAGCCGCGTATTCTGTTTCCCGACGCGGCATTGTCACAGACCATCGAACTCGACTGCGCGATCGACGCTTATGCGTTAATCTTCGATGCGTTCACGATGCACGACCCCATCGGCATAGGGCGCCATTTCCGTGAATTGGAATCGACGTTCTGCCTGAGGAGATCATGTAGCGAGCCGCTGCTGATTGAGCGGACCCGTCTATACCGGCCAGAGCGTAGCATCTTTCGTGGCTATGGAGCTTTTGGATCAGCATTCATGGTGCTGCCCCCAGGTCATGACCTTGCGGAGATCCAAAAGAAGTTGGCAACAGCGCTGGAGGGAATCCGAGGGCTCTATGGAGCCGCGAGCGCGTCGCCAGCGCAGGCGGGGCTCGGGATCCGTCTTGCGGCCCTGGAGCTGAGGTGCATCCGTCAAGCTTTTGAGGGCATCAAAGCGATCTACCGCGAAACGTTACCGAGACCGTTGACCAATTTTTCCTGATCGACGGGTAGGGTGGGGCTCGAAGGACTACGTGGAAGGCTCCAGCACGAGCTGGTCGCCGGCGTTAGTAATTTTGCTCCAGTCGTACATCATCGGAACCATTTGCACGGCGGCCCAAAGCGCATGCTGACCGGCAAAATGCGGGCTCGCGGGGTGCCCCGACGCGCCGTGGAACACGACCCAGGCGCTGTTGTCCCAGCTACCCACATCGAAGACATAGCGTGCCACTGCGCCATAGGCTGCGGTGAGGCCTGACGAGGCCCAATAGCACGTGCGACGAATGCCCATTTTTTGCCGGACAAGCCCCAAGATGCGATCGGTAAGTCATTGATTTCTCCTAACCCGCGGCTGACTCTTAATCAGCGGGTCCCAGGTTCGAGCCCTGGTGCGCCCACCAAGTCTTTCAATGACTTACCCTCGCGAACCGTTTGAGACGACCGAACTAAAACGGTTTTCAAACGGTGTTTTTGTGTGCAGGTCAAAGGGTTCGCTCTCCGCATTGTGATCGTCTTACGAGCGCATGGCCGCCGCAACGCAAGGTCGATCCTTCCGCGGGGTCTGACGACCAAGTGAAAGTGCCCTCCGTCGCCGAACTCCCTTCACGATGATCATCGAGCGGATCGACTTGGCCCTCTCAAGGCTGAAACAGGGGTCCGATTTCGCCAGGGAGCGCCAAGATATTACTGATCATCGATGGCCTTTTTGTCCGGGGCAGCTTCTTCGTCTCGAGCCAGGCCACTGCGTCGGGTCCATCGACGACGCACGCGAAGGTTCCCAGGTTGGGTCCTCCAGGTGTGGCATCGAACTCGATACAGCTGACATTATCGGCGGTGTGGCACGTCGCGTGGATCATGGGATCCCTCCGTTCGCCGGCTAAGTTTATCATCGCTGCCTCGCACGCCCTCAGGCTTTGACCAGATCCCCCAGCAGGTTCGCCGCCACAGTCAGCTTGGCGAGCGTCAGGCCGCTGGCGGCAATCTCCTCGACCGAGCGGCGGATGCGCGTCGCTTCGGGGTGAGCCGCGAGCCAGGTCTCGACGGCATGCTGGCCGGACTGGCCGGTTGCCAGCATATCCGCGGCCAGTCTTCTTTCGGCGCCAGCGATCTGCTCAACGGCACGATCGATGGCCATACGTTCGAAATAATCGTTTGCCGGCACGCTGCGCGCGGCGGCGATGATGCGGTCGAGACGGAAATTGGCTTCCGCAGCGTAGAAGGTCGCGGCGGCATCGCCGATCGGGCGGCTGGTGCGCTCCGCAACCGTCACGATATCGGGTGCCGAGACCAGAGCGTCGAGATCGGCGAGTTCGCCGGCGAGGCCGACCGGAATACCGGCGTCGGTCAGGTCCTGCCGCCGCTTGGCACGTGCGGCCTGCAAGTCCGGCGGCAGGGTGGTGTCGAGCCCGGTGACGATCTGGCGGATCGCCGGGCCGAAGCGCGCGACGACGGCCTCCAGCCCATCCTTGAAATCGACATTGCGCACGCACCAGACCATGCGCGAGAGCAGGAGGTCCTGGATCGCCGCGTAAAGCCCGAGTTGCAACTGCCCGTCGATGCGGGTGTCGAGCGCGTCGATCGCGTCATTGAGTCGCCTGAGCTCGTAGATCGCGTCCACCGCCACCTGCGCCATGACGATGGTCGAGATATCGGCGTCGGTCTCGTCGGTCAGGCGCACGATGCAGGCCGGCCCCCCGCGGTTGATCACGGCATTGACGAGACTGGTCGCGATGATCTCGCGTCGAAGGCGATGGAGCTCGACCGCGGTCGGGAATTTGGCCGGCACCTCGCGCGGAAAATAGAGGGACAGTCTGCGGGCGAGATAAGGATCATCAGGCACGCCGGTCGCGAGCAGGTCTTCGTAGAGCGTCAGCTTGGCGTAGGCGAGCAATACGGCAAGCTCAGGCCGTGTCAGGGCTTGGCCGCGCCGTGTACGCTCGGTCAGCGCTGCGTCGTCGGGCAAGAACTCGACAGCACGGCTGAGCAAACTGCGCTGCTCGAGCGACTGCATCAGGCGGGTCAGGAAGCCGGTCTCGGCTACGCCCTTGCGCTCGACGAGCGAGAGCGCCAGCGTTTGCAGATAGTTGTTGCGCAGCACCAGCGTTCCGACCTCGTCGGTCATCGAAGCTAGCAGGCTGTTGCGGTCGGCGGGGCTGAGGCGTCCCTCGCGTTCGGGGCGTGCTAGCGCGATTTTGATATTGACCTCGACGTCGGACGTGTTCACGCCGGCCGAGTTGTCGATGGCATCGGTGTTGAGCTTGACACCTTTCTGCGCGGCTTCGATACGGCCACGCTGGGTGACGCCGAGATTGGCGCCTTCGCCGATCACCCGGGCGCGAACATCGGCTCCTGCGATGCGGATCGGATCGTTGGCGCGGTCGCCGGCCTGATCGTCGCTTTCCGCCGACGCGCGGATATAGGTGCCGATGCCGCCGAACCACAGAAGGTCGCCGCGCGCTTTCAGGATCGCGGTCATCACCTCGAACGGCGTGGCCTGCGGCTTGTCGAGATCGAGCAGGCTGCGCACTTCCGGTGCGAGCGGGATCGCCTTGAGCGTGCGCGAGAACACGCCGCCGCCTTGCGAGATCAACGACTTGTTGTAGTCCTGCCAGCTCGATCGCGGCAGGTCGAACAGGCGCCGCCGTTCGGCGAAGCTGATCGAAGGATCCGGCGAGGGATCGATGAAGATGTCGCGGTGATCGAATGCCGCGACAAGCTTCGTTGCCGGCGAGAGCAGCATGCCATTGCCGAAAACGTCGCCGGACATGTCGCCGACGCCGACCACGGTGAACGGCACGGTCTGGATGTCGGTGCCCAGCTCGCGGAAGTGGCGCTTGACCGCTTCCCAGGCGCCGCGCGCCGTGATCCCCATCTTCTTGTGGTCGTAGCCCTGGCTGCCGCCGGAGGCGAAGGCGTCGCCGAGCCAATGATTCTTCTCGGCCGAAATCGCGTTGGCGATGTCGGAGAAGGTTGCGGTGCCCTTGTCGGCGGCCACGACGAGGTAGGGGTCGTCGCCGTCATGGCGCACGGTGGATTCGGGCGGCACGACGATGTCGCCGTCGAGATTGTCGGTGAGTTCGAGCAGCGAGCGAACGAAGATGCGATAGGCCTCGGTGCCTTCCGCGAGCCAGGCGTCGCGATTGGAAGGCGGCGGCAGGCGCTTGGGCACGAAGCCGCCCTTGGCGCCGACCGGCACGATCACGGCGTTCTTGACCTGCTGCGCTTTCACCAGGCCGAGGATCTCGGTGCGGAAATCCTGCGGCCGATCGGACCAGCGCAAGCCACCGCGCGCAACTTTGCCGAAGCGCAGGTGAATGCCTTCGAGACGAGGTGAATAGACGAAAATCTCGTAGAGCGGTCGGGGAGGGGGGAGGTCCTCGATCTTGCGCGCGTCGAACTTGAAGGAGATCACCGGACGCGGATGTCCATCCTCGCCGATCTGCCACAGATTCGTGCGGATGGTCGCCTGCACCAGATTGGTGAAGCGGCGCAGGATGCGGTCTTCGTCGAGCGAGGCAACGGATTTGAGCTGCTCCTCGACCTCGGCAAGCAGGGCCGTCTCGCGTGCCGAGCGCGTGGCATCCGTGGAGGCGAGGCGTGGATCGAGGCGGGTCTGGAACAGCGCGACGAGGCTGGCCGTGATCGCGGCGTTCTTGCGCAAGGTCTCCCACATATAATCCTGGGTGAACGGAGCGCGGATCTGGTGCAAATAGCGCGACAGCGCCCGGATGGTCGAGACTTCGCGCCAGCCCAGGGCCGTGCGCAGGATCAGGGCGTTATATCCATCGGATTCGGCGCGATCGGTGACCACCGCCATGATCGAGGCTTCCAGGCGATGGCTGAATTCCGGGGTGATCTCGATCGGCTGGCCGTCGCTGGTCTCGATCGTCATCTCGTGGAGCCAGACCGGCTCCGGCCTGTTGCCGGGCACGATCTGATATGTGCGTTCGTTGACCACGCGCAGGCCGTGATTTTCGATCACCGGCACGCGATAGGACAGCGATAGCGGTGCGGCGTCGGAGAACACCTTCAGCCCGAAGCGCCTGGGATCGTCCTCGCCTTCGAAGCGGTGAACCGAAATCGTCACCGGGCGGGCCGGCGTGAGCTTTTCGACGGTCTTGATATCGGCGATCACCTGTTCCGCGCCGAACACCTCGGTATAGCCGCCGCTAAAGGCCTGGGCATAGCGATTGGCGAGCATGCGCGCCCGCATGCCGTCGGTCGACGCGGTGAGCGCGGCCTTCAGCTTGTCGGCCCAGGTCGCGGCAATGGCGCTGATCCCGGCTTCGAGCGTGGCGCGCTCGACGACGGGCGTTTTGCCTTCATAGCGCCCGATGATGAAGTGGACGCGCGCAAGCGCGCCTTCAGGGAACGATACGTAGGAAGCCGACAGCGTCCCCTTGTAGACCTGCGACAGGAAGGCACCGACGCGCGTGCGGACGTCGGTGTCGTACTTCTCGCGCGGAATGAAGGTGAGAATGGAGACGAAGCGATCGAACTTGTCCACCCGCGCCAGGGCCCGGACGCGCGGGCGCTCGTAGAGGATCAGGATCTCCATGACGAAATCGTAGAGCGTGTCGACGTCGATCTGGAACAGTTCGTCACGCGGATATTCTTCGAGAATATGCATGAACGCCTTGCCGGAATGGCCGTTCGGGTCGAAGCCGGCGCGTTGCAGCACCCGCGTCACCTTGTGGCGGACATAAGGGATCTGTCGTGCCGAGCGGGTATAGGCGCCTGAGGTGAACAGGCCGACGACCCGCAATTCGCCCTCCAGCCGGCCGTCGGGCGTATAGAGCTTGATGCCGACATAATCCATGCGGATGCGACGATGAACCCGGCTGGAGACGTTGGCCTTGATAACGATGAGCAGGGTGGGTTCGTGCATGAACTCGCGGATTTCCGGCGTCATCACCACCATTTCGCTACCGCGGCGCAGGACCTTCGTATCCGGATCGCGGAGGATGCCGAGGCCTTCACCGGTCGTGATGTCGTCCGACGCCTCGCTGTCGGGCGAGAAGCGAAATTCGCGCACGCCGAGGAAAGTGAAATTGTCCGCGCAGAGCCATTGCAGGAACTGGTTGGCTTCGGCGACCTCGTCGATCGGCAGCGGCGGCGGATTGGAAGAGAACGTCTTGATCGCTTCCTCGACGCGGTCACGCATGGCGCGCCAGTCGATGACGCAGGCGCGCACGTCGTTCAACGTTCTGGTGAGGCCGTCGATCAGCTTTTGGCGATCGGCGTCGGCGTCCAAGCGGGTGATGTGGAGGTGAATCAGGCTTTCGCGCGCGCCCGTTGCTCCCTCCGGCAGCGTTTCGCCGTAGAAACGCAGGAGCTTGCCTTGGTCATCGCGCTCCACCGCGATGATCGGGTGAGCGACGAGGGCGACTTCGATGCCATGCTCGGCCAGCTCCGCCATGGTGGAATCGAACAGGAAAGGCATGTTGTCGTTGAGAATCTCGACCACGGAAATCTCGCGCCCGTCCGGCATCATCGGATTGACGACGCGGATATCGGCGCTGCCGGCCGTGCGTCGCTGCACGTGCTCCCAGGACTGTTCCGCCAGGAAGGCCAGCGACGAGGCATCGTGATTGGCGAGGTCCTCGACATTGGTGTAGCCGAACAGAAGCTCGGCAAACCGGGGAGCCTTGGACGGCTGCACGCTTCCCGCTGCATCCCGGATCAGGGTTGAACGGGCTGTATCGTCACGCCAAGCCATAGTGTCCTCCATTTGCCGGGCCGTCCGATCGCAGCCGCGATTGTGCTTTTGCGCCGCACGATAAACGCATGGCTCGGGCTCCGCTCAACGTCTGATCGGCGGCGATCGTGAGAGGAGCCCGGCCGTATTTCCCTGGCTGAATTTCAGTGATGCGCCGAGACGCTCCTGACGGTCTCGGTCAGCATGTCGCCCGAGGCGGAACGGCTGACGTCACCCAGACTGATGATGCCGACCATCCGCTTGCTCTTGTTGATCACCGGCAGCCTGCGGACCTGCAGCTTCTCCATGTGATGCATCGCCTTTGCGAGGTCATCGTCGTCCCGGCAGCAATGAATGCCTTCGGTCATCACATCGCGCGCCGTCGCGCGGCCGGCATCGAAGCTGTGGCTCGCGAGCCCTTTGCAGACGATATCGCGATCGGTCACCATCCCGACCAGCTTGTCGTCCTCGCCGACCGGAATGCAGCCGATGTCATGCGCCCGCATCAATTTGGCGAGCTCGGTGAGAGGGGTGTCGGGGCTGACCCAGTCGACGCCCTTGTGCATCACGTCTTTGACTTTCATGGCGAGCCTCCGATCCTGGATTTCAGGTGCATTGATGCAATGCAGCAGCACCCCCAGTTTCTGAACTGTACAACCGATCGGGTGCGAGGTCGCAGGAGAAAGCATCATTCCTTGGCGATCCGACCAGACGCACGCCGACTCTGTCGCCGCAACTCTCCTGAACAATTTAACTGCGACTTCGCGACCCGAGTTCCCGCCCAGCATCGCAAAGGCAGTGGGCGGTGCACAAAATCCTCAGTCGTGCGCGCTAAAGCGCCCGTGCGGCGCGCTGGCCGTCAGGCGCGCAAACTGCGCGTGACCCATATGAAGCAGCGTCTCATGATCGCCGGCTTCCATATAGATGTCCGGCTGTGCCTCGATGCTGTCGTCGACGATGATATCCAACCCGTAGCATTTGCCGACGGCAGGAACTGCACCGTGTGCACAGTCGCTGAACAGCCGATTGATCTCGGTTACATCGGCCATGTGGACATTGTCGCCGAGACTTGTCCTCAGGTCCGACAGGCGGAGGTGATGCGATGCGGGCAAGATGGCCAGCATGTATTCGCCGTCACGCCGCAACACGATGCCCTTGGCGAGGCGGTCGCCCGAGATATGGCATGCCTCGGCCGTTCGCGTGGACGTCATGCTGAGTTCGTGCGGGATCACCTCGTATTGGATGTTTTCAGCGGCTAGGTATTTCTGGAGCGTGGGAGCAATGGCCATGACATCACCTCCGGTGCAAAATGCAAACCATCCACCGTGAGATCTTCCCTGCAGACTCTCGCCATACGATGGGCGGCTGCCTGACTATAGACCCAACATAGGTCTTCCATCCGCAATTATATACGGGTTCGCAAATATATTCAGTGTGGCGCGCCCGACCGCGAAAATCGAGCGGCGGGCGTCTCTCATTTCCGCTATACTGAAACCATGACGATCCGGATTACCGGACCCAAACGGAAGGTACCAAGGCAAAGTGCCGTGGTCGGGCTCCTGGTTGCGGCCGTCGTCATTGGGACTTGCCTCATCCTGCTCGCGCTCGCGAGCGACCTCCTGGTCGACTGGCTGTGGTTTTCCTCGATCGGTTATCCGCAGGTTTTCTGGACAACAATCGGCGCCGAAGCCGTCATCTTTCTTGCAGTCTGGACGGGAACCACCGTCATCTTTTGGTTGAACGGATGGCTCGCACTGCGCTTTGCCCGACGGCGGTCGACGCAGCTTGTCGCCGCTCCGGGGTGGAGCGCCGCGGGCAACGCGCCGCCGGATCTGCTTGCGCTTGTGCGCGATCGACTGCGGTGGCCCTGGTTGATCGCAGGCGGGGCAGCTTTGCTCGCTCTGCTTATCGCTGCCGCAGAAGTCGGCAACTGGGGCGTCTTCCTGCGGTTCGTCTATCAGGTGCCATATGGCGCAGACGATCCGCTCTACAACAAGGACATCGGCTTCTATCTCTTCTCGCTGCCCGCCTACATCCTCATCAAGAACTGGATGATGCTCGCGCTCGTTCTGAACGGGCTTTTCGCCGCGGCGATCTACTGGGTGCACGGAGACATCGAATACGACGTTTACCGCCGATCAATATCGCCGTCAGCGATCGCTCATGGTTCCGCTCTGCTTGGTTTTCTCTTCGCGGTAAAAGCCTGGTCCTATGCTCTCGACCGCTATCTGTTGCTCTATGTCGACAATAGCGTCGTCGTCGGCGCGAGTTACACCGACGTGCATGTGGGGCTGCCAGCGCTGTGGCTGATGGTCGGACTCTCGATCATCGCGGCGCTTGCCGCCTGGGCGAACATCCGGGTTCGCACCTACCGGCTTCCGGCCGTGGCGATCGTGCTCGTCGGCGTCGGCACGTTCGTGCTGTCCGGCGTCGTCCCTGGGCTATTCCGGCAGTTCTTCGTCAAACCAAGCGAGTTGGAGCTGGAGAAGCCCTACATTGAGCGCAACATCGCGCTCACCCGGCAGGCATATAATCTCGATCAGATCGCAGCCAAGCCGTTTACCGCCGAGCAGAAGCTTTCCCCCGAGGTGCTCGAAGCCAACAAGGCGACAATTGAAAATATCAGGCTGTGGGACTGGCTGCCGCTGTCGGATACCTACGCGCAACTGCAGGAAATCCGCACCTACTACAAATTCCATGACCTCGACGTCGATCGTTACTGGCTCGATGGCTCCTACCAGAGCGTGATGCTCTCTGCCCGCGAACTGCGGTCCTCCCTGCTGCCGCCGAACGCGCAGACCTGGGTCAACCGCCATGTGCTGTTCACCCACGGCAACGGTGCGGTCATGAGTCCGGTCACACGTAAGAGTGCCGAGGGACTGCCGCTCTTCTATCTGCGGAATATTCCTCCTGTCGCAGACGTCGGTCCCAGGCTCGACGAGCCGCGCATCTATTTCGGCGAGCAGACCGACGACTACGTCATCGTCAAGAGCAGCACGCCGGAGTTCGATTATCCGAAGGGGAAAGAGAACGCCTATGCGGCCTATGGCGGCGCCGGCGGCATCCCGATCGGGGGAATGGCCACGAGAATGCTGTTTGCCTACTATTTCAACGACCCGAACCTGGTTCTTTCAGACTACATTACGATCGACAGCCGAATCATGATCCGGCGCAATATCCAGGAGCGGGTGAGCACGATCGCTCCGTTCCTCAGGCTCGATCATGATCCTTATCTGGTCGTCAGCAGTGGGCGCATGTTCTGGATGCAGGACGCCTATACGACGAACTCCTATTTCCCGTATGCAGAGCCCACACAGGGTCTCGATCTCAACTACATTCGCAATTCGGTGAAGGTTGTCGTTGATGCGTATAACGGGACTGTCGACTTCTACCTGATCGATTCCGGCGACCCGATTGCGGCGACCTACCAGCGCATCTTTCCGAGCTTGTTCAAGCCGTTCACGACGATGCCGCCGGATTTACGGAAGCACATTCGCTATCCGGAAGACCTGTTCCTGATTCAGGCCCGACTGTACCAAGCCTACCACATGGAAGCGGCCGACGTTTTCTACAACCGCGAGGATCTCTGGCAATTCCCGCGTCAGCCGGGCGGCGACGGCATCTCGACGATGACCCCCTATTACATCATCATGCGATTGCCCGGCGAACCGCAGGCCGAGTTCTTCCTCATGCTTCCCATGGTACCGAGCCGCCGCGACAACATGATCGCGTGGCTCGCCGCGCGCTGCGACGCGCCCGACTACGGCAAATTGATCGTCTACGAATTCCCCAAGGACAAGCTTGTCTACGGGCCGTTCCAGATCGAGGCGCGGATCGATCAGACCACCGAGATCTCGCAACAGCTCACGCTATGGAACCAGATGGGCTCGCGGGTGATCCGCGGCGCGAATTTGCTTGTGATTCCGATCGACAACTCGATCCTTTATGTATCGCCACTCTATCTGCGGGCGGAGCACGGACACCTGCCGGAGCTGAAGCGCGTGATCGCAGCTTATGGTGAGCGCGTCGTGATGAAGGAAACGCTCACTGAGGCGTTGTCGGCCCTGTTCACGGAATCCGGTTCGGCGCCGGTCGCCTCGAGCAGGACGGAGGAAATGCCTGTCACACGCCCGTCGGCAAGTCAGGCACGGGAGGCGCTCGACCGCTACAATCAGGCCGTTGAACGATTGAGGTCCGGCGACTGGAAAGGCTTTGGTACGCAGTTCGACGCAATGCGCGAGCTCCTGGAGGAAATGAACCGACACTCCGCCGACCGCTAAGGGCCTCAACGTCTTAAGTTTAGCCCTGCTTCCAACCCGGAAATTGCGAACGCCGCACTAGCGTGAGCCTACGCTACAAATCAGATCGCGATTTCAACAACATAAGAGTTCGCAGCTTTATTCTGAGTGGAGCTCCAGAGATTTCAGTGACTTAGATTGTCACCCTCCTTCCCGCGTCGCCTTGACCAAGTTAACGCCGGGTATCGTGAACGTGCGGCGCCCCCGACGGCGCGACCTAGAACGGAATGTCGTCATCCATATCGGAACGCTTGTGCTCAATTCGCTTCGGCGCGCGTACCGGTTCGTATCCCTGCCCCATCGCGCGATGCAAATATGAAATCTATCGAGCAGCATTCTGCAGCATGCCCGATTGGGGTGTGGCATAAATCTGCTCTCGGACGTGAGCCTGATATTGATCCTGGAGTTCTGTTACTTGGTAATTCCGTTCCTTGGTCGAGAGGGAGAAAGTGGCCTTGCGCACGGATGAACGAGACGTTCGCTCGAAGCGTCTTTTGCGGCTCCTGCGAGGCGCGTGGGTGTTGGCAACACTCATCGCTTCCAGCGTGTGTTCGCAGGCGGCGGCCCAAGATATGCGATTCCGTGAGTTCTTAGCGCCGCAACGATCTCCGGAACGGAGCGCCGGGACCAGTACCGAGACTCCTGGGTTCAATCTTGTTTCTTGGGGACCTTATTACGACGAACCGAATGGAGCTTGCGGTTATGGAACCGGAATGTTCCTTTTCTCCAGCGATCGTATTCGTTTTGTCATGCCGCTCGCCGGCAGCGAATCCAATCAAAACTTGGCCGGGGCGAGGGCCACGCTGACGGATGACAGCCGACAATTGATCTTTGAGATCAAATCCGACAGCTGCATCTACCGGGCGACTGTAGAAAAAACAATTCGGAAAGGCGGAGACTATCAAATCGTGCCATTCGACAATAAGCCTTCGGTAGAGGTGAATAGCCCGGAGCTTCGGATATGGATGGGGACATTCTCCGATTCTGAGGACACCTGCTTTTCTGCGACTGGAATGTTCTATTACTCGAATGACAAAATGCGCTTTGTCATGCCGATCCATGTCATTCCCGATCAGATTGAGGGGGGCGGACCGAACAAGAATTTCGGCGGCTCTCTCGAAAGCAGCACGGATGGCAACCGACGATATATGACGGAACTCAAGTCGCCGAATTGTAAGTACCTTATCACCATCGAGAAATCGGTGAAGGTCGATGGAGAGTTTCAATTGATGCCGGCGAGACGTTCGATAACGCCGACCAAGGCGCCCTCTCCCTGATCCACCCTCAGATCGAGAATCTTGAGCACGGGAAGGCGTACTTTTGCGGTTATCATTGCCGTTGGTGAGGAACAGCCAGGAACGTCGCTGAACCAAGATGGAGACTTGATGAATATTGGGTGGACGCTTGGCCCTCGCGCCGTGACGGTAGGTGGCTTGGCTCGGGCGCTGCTCGTCGCGCTGACTGCTTTGACCGCGCCCAGCCGGTGCTTTTCGAGATTGGCATGACCGAAGACCAGGCGTTCAAAGCGCGCATCGTGCGTGACATGGGGGAGCATAGTTCCTCCTTATTGCTGCAGGTCGTGAGGCGCCCGCATGCTGGTTTCGGCTATGCTTGGCAACTCAATCGTGGCAGCGGAACTGCTTTGCGCAGTGGACGCATTCTTCGCGTTGACACGTAACGGCAAAGTCATACGCTGCGCGCACCGCCAACGAGACCAGCGCGCCATCGAGGCGCGGAGAAGGGCAGCAATCCACCATGGTTTCACAATCAGCATTGCCGCGCCGTCCCCTCGGCCGGACCGGGCTCGAAGCCTCCATCCTCGGATTTGGAACCGCGCCGCTCGGCGATCTCTTTCTCGAACTCGACGACCAGACTGCGATTGCCGCCGCAAGCCGCGCCTTCGAGCTCGGCGTCAATCTGCTCGATACATCGCCACACTATGGCAATGGCCTGTCGGAGCATCGCTGCGGGACGGCGCTCCGCCGCGTGCCGCGCAGGGACGTGGTGCTTTGCACCAAGACCGGTCGCTGGATGGATCCGTTTCACCAGCCGGAGACTCGATCCGGATTCGTCGGCGGACAGCCGCACCGGGCTGTGGTCGACTATTCCTATGACGGCACCATGCGATCGGTCGAGCAGTCGCTGTTGCGGCTTGGCACCGACCGGATCGACCTGCTGCTGATCCATGACGTCGATGTGTGGACCCATGGCAAGGACGCGATGGAAGACCGGTTTCGCGAAGCGATGTCCGGGGCCTATGTAGCGCTCGACAAGCTTCGCGGGGAGGGTGTGGTCGCGGGCATCGGCATCGGCGTCAACGAGGCCGAGATGTGCGTGCGCTTTGCACAGGCCGGATCCTTCGAGGTGATGCTGCTCGCCGGCCGCTATTCGCTGTTGGAGCAGCCGGCACTTAAGGAATTCATGCCGCTGGCGCTGAAGCAGGGCATCGCGGTGCTGCTCGGCGGCGTCTTCAATTCGGGGATTCTTGCGACGGGCGCCATCAAGGGCGCCAAGTACAATTATCAGGATGCGTCGCCCGAGATCCTTTCGAAGGTTGCCGAGATCCAGCGTATCTGCGCAGCTCATGGCGTAGCGCTGCCGACGGCCGCTCTACATTTCGCGCTCGGTCATCCCGCCGTCGCTAGCGTGGTGCTTGGAGCTCACAATGCGCAGGAGGTCGAGTGCAACGTGGCAGCGCTGACCACCAAAGTGCCAGCCGCGCTCTGGAGCGATCTCAAGGCCGCGCGCCTGCTGGATGCGGAAGCGCCTGTTCCGGGGTAGAGGGGATGAATCTTGGTTGAATCGATACGAGCCTAGAACTCGCCTCTCTCCACTGGGAGAGGTGGAGCGCGACGACCGGCCGTACTCGATCTCATCCGATGGTTCGCCGCTACTTCCCGGCACCCGTCGTCAGACCGCTGACGATATAGCGTTCGAGGAAGATGCCGACGACGACGAGCGGCGCGATCGCGGCCGTCGATAGCGCGGCCATCGACCACCAGTTGATGCCTTGCGAGCCGGTCTGGCTTGCTACCATCACATGTCTTGGCATCGGTGCTGGTGAGCAACGCGGCGAAGAAATATTTACTCCAGCACAGGACCAGTGAGAGCATAACGGCGGCGACAATGCCGGGGACCACAAGCGGAAGGATGATGCAGGAACGCGCCACAGTTCGACAGACCGTCGACATAGGCGGCTTCATCGAGTTCGATCGGTATGGCATTGAACTGGTCGCGCATGATCCAGATGACGATCGGCAGCACCGTCAGCGTGTAGAGCAGGATCAGCCCGAATGTGGTGTCAAGGAGCGCCAACGCCTTGTAGAGCACGAGGAAGGGCAGGGCGAGCACGACCGGCGGCAGGATCAGCTGCGACATGAAGAAGAAGAGGATTTCGTCGTTGCGCATCCATGCGAATTTGTAGCGAAAGCGGCTGAGGCCGTAGGCGGCGAGCGAGCCGAGGATCAAGGCCAGCGCCGATGCGCCGACCGAGGTGATGATGCTGTTGACGAAGCGGTTAACGAACGCAGACTGCGCAGTGGAGTTCCGAACAACGTATCCGGCGACAGTCCGAGCGAGCGCCATCCTTTCCAGTCCGGCTGAAAGTCTACCCAAGGGATCAAATGCGCCTGGGTTACGTCGACCGCGGATTTGAAGGAGGTCGTGACGGTCCAGTAGATCGGGAACAGGCAGATGAAGGTCCAAAGCAGCAGCGCGGCGTAGATCAGCGCGCGACTCAGCATCCGCTTGGCGCGCGGTGCGACGAGGGCCCTACGGGCGGGACGCGATGCCAGGGGCGTGACAGACAAGCGTGCAACTCCTTCAGGTGACCCGTTGCGTCCATCGTTTGGACAACCGCAACATCAGCGTCAGCAGCACGATGATCAGGCGCAGATAGACCATGGCAAGTGCGGTGCCGTAGCCGAAGTTCGAGCGGTCGCGGTAGACACGATAGATGAAACTGGACACGGTATCGGTGGCGCCGCCGGGGCCGCCTGCGGTGACGTTGATCACGACGTCGGCGAACTTCAGCTTGAAGATGATGCGGATGATGAGCACGGTGATGCTCACCGGCAGCATGATCGGAAAGGTCACGTGCCAAAACGATTGCCAGCCGTTCGCGCCGTCGACCGTGGCGGCCTCCTGCACCTCCTTGGGCATCGCCTGTAGGCCTGCGAGCAGGATGATCATGATGAAGGGAATGGAGACCCAGGCATCCATCGCCTGGATGGTGAAGCGCGCCATCCAAGGAGATGCGAAGAAGGCCGGGTTGTCCCAGCCGAGATAGCGCGCCAGCGTCGCGGCCGGGCCGAAGCGATATTCGAGCAGCGATTTTCCGGTCATCCAGCTCACGGCGACGGGGCTCAGCATCATCGGCAGCAGGAACACGATGCGAAAGAATTTTCGCGCGCGGATCTCGGCGCTGAGCGGGAGCGCGAGGCCGAACGCGATCGCGTACTCGCCGAGGACTGCGACCGCTTAGAAGATCATGTTGCCCAGCGCGTTCCAGTAATAGGTGTCGTGGAACATCCCGACGAGATTGTCGAAGCCGCTGAAACGCGGGCCTTCGACCGAGCTGAGATTCCAGTCGAGCGAAGCGATATAGATCCCGAAGATGGTCGGGAAGATCACCACCGCAATGGTGAAGAACACTGCCGGCAGCAGGAACAGCGAGCGCTGGCCGCGCTCGCCGCGGATCAGCACTTGAGCGATGGCGAAGGCGACGGACCAGATGAGATAGGCGATGAGGATCAGTCGCCAATCGGAGAACCCGGCCGCGGTCGCGCCGGCCGTTGTAGGATCTGAACGAGGAGTACGAGCAGGAAACCGAGCGACGCCAGCGCGATAAGCGCGCGGCCGGCGGTCTTCCGCCTGGCCGGCGCGCGTGCTACCGCGGGCTGGTGGTGCAGGTCGTCGGTCACCGGAGCTGAATTCTGCATGGCAATCGAACTCTGCCGATCCTGAATGACCGGTCGGCCGCCGGGCAAGTTTTCGGCTGGCACCGCGAGAGCGTTGCCAGCCGAGGGTCTTCGTGATGCTCGTGCAGCTACACGCCGAGCGAGGCCTTGTAGAGTGCGATCTGCAGCTCGCGGCCGATCTGGTCGGTCAGCTTCTCCCAGGCGGCGGCGATGTTGTTCGCGCCGGTCTGCGCGTCGACCTTGCCGGCAAAAATCTTCGTCAGCTCATCCTCCGCGATGCTGTAGTACTGGAAGATGCCGGGGATACGTGGCTCGACCGCCCGGTTCGGATGATTGTAGGAGCCAAGCTGCGAGTTGAGGTAGGAGGTGATGTATTTGCGGTCATAGCCCGCGGCCACCCATTCGTCGAACTGGAAGTGGCTGGTGCGGTGGGCTTGGAAGCCCGACGTATACATCACCATCCACAGCGACAGATCCTTGCCGCCGAGATGCGCAGCCGCGCTCCAAGCGGCCTTGTGCTTCTTCTCGTCGCCATTGACCCTGGCCATCACATAGACGCCCCAACCGAGATAGGCGCAGCTCGGCGCGTGGTTCGGACCGCTCGCGAGCTTGTCCTACTGTCCGGTCTTGGAATTATAGACATCGTCCGATCCCGGCAGGATGTCGAAGCCGACAATATCGCCGATGACCGAGGTGTCGCTCGCCTTGGCGACTCGTCGCACTTATAGTGACGATACGCGGTGAAATCCGAGCGAGCCGACAGGATCGGCGGCGCCGGAAGTAGCCGCCACCGACTGAAAAGAATAGCGAGAAGGAGGCCGCCTCAGTTGGCGGCTATTCGCGCTACTTCGTGAATCGAAAGGGGCCGCTGCGAGCGCGGCCCCTTGCCGGTTAGTCTGAAAATTTGTTCGGAATGAAAAGCTAGCCCCGGCAAAAATTAGATTAGAGTTTTCCACAGCCAAGCTGGATTCCGGGAAAGTACGGTGTTCCGCTGCCGGAACTAACCGCCGTCTTGTGAAGGAGGTCATTAGTCGACCGCCTTCGCCTTACCAAAGAAGCCAAGCATCTTCGAGAGGAGGCGGAGAATCTACCACCCGGTGAGGAGCGCGATACCCTCTTCAAGAGGGCCCGGCGAAAGGCCCTGCAGGCGGACGCCTTGCGCACAAACAAATGGCTTTCATCACAGGAATTGCAGCCACCAAAATAACCCCCACCCGTACGGCACAGGTGGACCCTGTCCGCAAGCCGAGCCACGCGGAAAAATGCAGAACTAGCACCGGACGGCGTATCTTCTGCGTGTCGCAACGACTCAGTGCTGGAATCGAGTCCGTCGACGGTCTTCAGCTCGAAGCTCGACGAGCCGCAATTGCAGTCATCTCGAGCTTGACGCCGGGGCCGAGGTCGGCGGCTCCGATGACCGCACGCGCCGGCAGGGAGGCATCTGCGAAGTATGCTTTCCAGGCCGTATTGAATGCGGCTTTCTCGCTGAGCTTCGTAACGAAGATCGTCACTTGCAGGACATGTGACCGGTCAGATCCCAGTGTTTCCAGCAAGCGCGACAATTGGTCGAGTACGTCGTTTGCCTGACCGGCCATATCGAGGCTTGTGTCCTCGGGGACGATCCCGCCGATGTAGAGCACGCCGTTATGCTCGACAACCTCGTGGAGCAACCCCTCATACGGTAGGACGCGCTTGATCATAGTGGCCACCTTTGACGTTGCCGGGACGGCGAAAGTTGTACGGCGTATTGTCGCCCACCAGACAAGTCAACACGCCTCATCATCAACGCGTTCCAGCCTGGCGCGGGTGCGCCCGCCATCCTCAGAGCATCACACCCAGCCACCATCGACGATATAGTTCTGAGAGGTACAGGCGGAGGCCTCGTCGGAGGCAAGGAAGACGGTGAATTTCGCGACCTCGTCCGGCACCAGCCTGCGCTTCAGGCACTGTCGCTGCTGCAGTTCGATCTCGCCCGCCGGCGTCATCCATTTCTCGAGCTGGCGCTCGGTCATGATCCAGCCCGGCGCGATCGCGTTCACGCGGATATTGTAGGGGCCGTAGTCACGCGCCAGCGAGCGCGTCAGGCCGA
Organism: Bradyrhizobium rifense; assembly: GCF_008123425.1. Lineage (GTDB taxonomy): Bacteria > Pseudomonadota > Alphaproteobacteria > Rhizobiales > Xanthobacteraceae > Bradyrhizobium > Bradyrhizobium rifense. Next base: position 102,821 of record NZ_VSSS01000011.1, on the reverse strand, counting down.
TCACGCCCGATTTGCTGGCCGTGTAGGCGGCCATGCCGCCTTGTCCGGCAATCCACGACACCGAGCCGAAATTGATGATGGCCCCGGCATTCGCAGCCTTCATGTCCGGCAGCACGGCTTGCGACGCAAAGAACTGGTGCTTCAGATTTACCGCGACGCGGTCGTCCCAATATTCCGGCGTCATCTCCTCGGTCTTGTGCCGTTCGTCATGCGCGGCGTTGTTGATCAGGATGTTGATCGGGCCGTGCGCCTTGCGTGCCTCCGTCACGCCGGCGCGCAGCGCGGGGATGTCGGTCAGGTCGACGTGCTGGAAATGCGCAGCCAGTCCTCGATCGGATAGCTCGCGCGCCAGGCGCTGGCCTTCATCGACCTTGATGTCGAAGAACACGACCTTGGATTTTTGCTCCGCGAAGCGCCGCACGATCGCAGCGCCAATTCCCGCCGCACCTCCGGTGACAAGCACGACCTTGCCGGCGAGGTCGGAATAGATGGCAGCCATGGGCACCTCCCAGTTTGTTGCGGGCCGCGCGATGGGCCGCCCGACTCTTTTCCGGACCTTAGCCATTCCTATCATGAGGTGCATAGGTCAGATTTTAAGTTGCGTACCTCAAAAATTGAAGGCAGGATTGCAGCCAATGAATAAGAGCCGATTGGGAGGATGTGATGAGACTGCTCGGGAAGCTGGGATTCGCCGCGGCCGCATGCCTGTTTGGCGCCAACGTAGCCGCAGCCGACACCACGGTAAAATGGCTGCACATCGAGGCCAATCCGGCCCAGGTGAAGATCTGGGAGGAAGTCGCGCGCAGCTATGAGGCGTCGCATCCGGGCGTCAAGGTCGAGATGCAGTTCCTCGAGAACGAGGCCTACAAGGCCAAGCTGCCGACCATCCTGCAATCCAAGGACCGACCGAACATCATCTACAGCTGGGCCGGCGGCGTCCTGAAGACGCAGATCGAGGCCGGCGTCCTCGACGACATCACCGATCAGGTGAAGGGCTATAGCGACAGCCTGACGCCGGCGGCGCTCGCTGCGTTCACGAGCAATGGGCGGGTCTATGGGCTGCCCATCGCGCTGTCGCAGGTCGGCTTCCTCTGCAACAAGGAGCTGATGGCCAAGGCGAAGGTCGATCCCGCCGGGATCAAGAGCTGGGACGATCTGCTTGCCGCGGTGAAGACGTTGAAGGCGGCCGGTGTGACGCCGATCGTGGTCGGCGGCGCCGACAAATGGCCGTTGCACTTCTACTGGACGCATCTTGCAGTGCGCGTCGGCGGCAAGGCGGCTTTCGATGCGGCGCTACGCGGCGAGAACGGCGGCTTTGCCGGCGAGACCTTCCTGAAATCCGGAGAGCTATTCAAGCAACTCGTTGATCTGCAGCCGTTCCAGAACGGTTTCCTCGGCTTCAAGAACCCGCAGGCGGTCGGCTATTTCGGTGACGGCAAGGCCGCGATGACGCTCGCGATCAGCACAGTTTATAATTTGCAGCGCGCGCTCGCCGCCGACAAGGTCGGATTGAGCGAGGACAAGATCTGCTGGTTCGATTTCCCGGTTGTATCAGGCGGCAAAGGCGCGCCAACGGATACGCTCGGGGGCATCACCGGCTGGCTGATCACGAAAGACTCGCCGAAGGAGGCGGTCGATTTCCTGAAGTACTTCATCTCCAAGGATGTGCAGACGCGGCTCGCGGCGGGCAACTACATCATCCCCGTGGTGCAGGGCGCGGACGCCGGCCTCAACAATTCCTTCATGAAGCTGATCGCGGCCAATCTCGCCAAGTCGAACTACCACCAGAACTTCTACGACCAGAGCCTCGGCCCTTCGGTCGGCCGCGTCGTCAACGACGTCACCGCGGAGATCGCCGGCGGCAGCATGAGCCCGCAGGACGCAGCCAAAGCGATCCAAGCGGCGTTCAAGCAAGGTAACTGACGGTGGCGCGGCGGATGGCGATTGCATCGCCGATGGGCGTTGCCGGCGAGACGGTGCCGCAGGCCGCGGTTCGCGGCCCGAGCTGGGACGGCCGCTTCACCGTCCTGATCCTGTTCCTGCCGCCGGCACTGCTGCTGTTCACATTGTTCGTGGTGCTGCCGATCGGCGAGGCGGCCTGGTACTCGGGCTTCAACTGGAACGGTTTTGGCAGGCCGACCAACTGGATCGGCTTCGATAATTACCGCTTCGTGCTGGAGACCCGCGCCTTCTGGCTCGCGCTGCGCAACAATGGGCTGATCATTGCGGTTTCGCTCGCGGTCCAGCTGCCGCTCGCACTCACGCTCGCCTTGATGCTCGCCGAGCGCTTTCGTGGCGCCGTGGCGCTACGCATGCTGTTCTTCATGCCCTATATCCTGGCCGAGATCGCGACCGGGCTGATCTTCTCTTTCGTCTATGATGGCGACTACGGCCTGGTCGCCTCGATCTGGCGTACCTTCGGCGCGGAGGCGCCGCATCTGCTGGCCTCGACCGACACGGCGATGCTGGCGGTGCTGATCGTGATCGTCTGGAAGTATTTTGGCTTCCACATGATGCTGTTCATTGCGGCGCTGCAGAGCCTCGACAAGAGCCTGATCGAGGCTGCGCGGATCGACGGCGCAACGCGCTCGCAGGCTTTGCGCCATGTCGTCATCCCCTTGCTCTATCCGACGATCCGGCTCTCAGTGTTCTTCGCCATCGTCGGCTCGCTGCAGCTGTTCGATCTCGTCATGCCGTTGACGCGCGGGGGGCCAGCGGATTCCTCCAACACCATGGTGAGCTTCCTCTACAACAACGGCATCTCGCGCATGCGGGTCGGCTATGGCAGCGCCATCGGCGTCATCCTGTTCGTGATCTGCGTGACGTTCGCCTTCACCTACAAGCGATGGTTCATGCGCGATGAGTAGTGCAGAGGTCACCCGCGCGCCGTTCGATCCCGCCGTGCTGTTCAAGACGGCGTTCCTCGCCGTTGTTGCCATCTTCGTGCTGGTGCCGCTGCTTGCGACCTTGCTTGGCGGCTTCAAATCGCTCGGCGAATTGCGCGTGAATCCGTTCGGCTGGCCCACGCACTGGGAGTGGCAGAATTACGCCGACATCTTGTTCTCCGCGCGTTACTGGCAGCTCCTGCGCAACTCGCTGATCATCTCGACGCTGACGGTGATATTGACCCTGATCACAGCTTCGATGGCGGCGTTCACCTTCGCGCATGTCAAGTTCTACGGCTCATCGATGCTGCTGAGCTACCTGACGCTCGGCCTGCTGTTTCCGGCCGCGACTGCGGTACTGCCGTTGTTCATCAAGGTGCGTGATCTCGGGTTGCTCGATACTTATTTCGGCGTCGCGCTGCCGCAGGTGGCCTTCAGCCTCGCCATGAGCGTGCTGCTGCTGCGGCGCTTCTTCAGGGACATTCCCCATGAGCTGCTCGAGGCGGCGCTGGTCGATGGCTGCAGCTACATCAAGTTCTTCCGCTACGTGACGCTGCCGCTGTCTCGGCCGATCCTGGCGACCGTCGGCACCATCACCTTCGTCAACAGCTGGAACGCCTATCTTCTGCCGCTGGTGATGCTCAACACCGATGCGCTCTATCCATGGCCGCTCGGCATCATGATTTACCAGGGCGAGTATTCGTCCGAATGGCACCTGATCCTGGCCTTCATCACGCTCACCATCCTGCCGACGATCATTCTGTTCCTGCTGGCACAGAAGCACATCGTCGCCGGCCTCACTGCAGGCGCGGTTAAGGGATGAACGGTACCTCACGGAGATCACAATGAGAAAAGTCGGCGTCGGAATCATCGGCTGCGGTGTTATCAGCACCGCTTACCTCAAGGCAGCGCAGCGCTTTCCGGTCATGGAGGTGAGGGCATTGGCCGATATGCGCAGCGATGTCGCGGAGCGGCAGGGCGCCGCCTTCGGGCTGCCGGCAATGCGGGTCGACCAACTGCTCAAGCGCGACGACGTCGAAATCGTCATCAATCTCACTGTGCCGCTGGCCCACACTGACGTCAGCCTCGCAGTGCTGAACGCCGGCAAGCACGTTCACTCCGAGAAGCCGCTCGGCATCGACGTCGCGGAGGCCCGCAAGGTGATGGATCTCGCCGCGCAGAAGGGCCTGCGCGTCGGCTGCGCGCCCGACACGTTTCTCGGCGGCGGCCACCAGACCGCGCGCAAGCTGATCGACGACGGCGCGATCGGCACGCCGGTGGCCGGCAGCGCCTTCTTCGGCTGCCCTGGCCACGAGCGTTGGCATCCGGCGCCGGGATTCTATTACTTGCGCGGCGGCGGGCCGATGCTCGACATGGGCCCGTACTACATCACCGATCTCGTCCAGCTGCTCGGTCCGGTGGCGAGCGTGATGGGCTCGACCGCGCGCCCGAAATCCGAGCGTCTGGTCACCAGCCAGCCGATGAACGGTGCCCTGATCCCGGTCGAGGTTTCGACCCACGTCGCGGGCACGCTCGAATTCGAGAGCGGGGCGGTCGTCTCGATCGCGATGAGCTTCGATGTGCCGAAACACCGGCACGCGCCGATCGAGATCTATGGCGACAAGGGCAGCATGCTGGTGCCGGATCCGAACCGCTTCGGCGGCGAGGTGCAGGTCGCGAAGACCGGCGGCGAATGGGAGACGATGCCGTTGACACACGGTCATGTCGAAGGCGAATTCCGTTCCATCGGCGTCGCCGACATGGCCTCCGCGATCCTGAATAATCGACCGCACCGTGCCAGCGGCGCGCTCGCCTTCCATGTGCTGGAGGTGATGGAGGCATTCCAGACCTCCGCCGACGAAGGGCGTCGCGTCAAGATCGAGAACCGCGTCGAGCAGCCGGCGATGCTGCCGGCCGGACGTGAAACCGGACAGATCGAGTGAGGGAATGACCATGCGCAAGGCTTTGATTGTATGGGGCGGCTGGCCGGGACACGACCCCGATCTTTGTGCCTCGATGATCCGCGGCTGGCTCAAGGCGGAAGGCTTCGAGGTCCGGATCGAAACGACGACGGAGGCATTCGGCGATCCGGCGATTCATGATCTCTCGTTGATCATCCCGATCTACACCATGTCGAAGATCGAAAAGGCAGACGCGCTCAATCTGTGCGCAGCGGTGCGTGGCGGCGTCGGGCTTGCCGGCCATCATGGCGGCATGTGCGATGCGTTCCGTGAGTCCGTCGATTACCAGTTCCTGTGCGGCGGGCAATGGGTTGCGCATCCGGGCAACATCATCGACTACAAGGTCGACTTGACGAAGCCGGATGATCCCATCATGAAGGGCCTGAAGAGTTTCGAGCATCGTTCCGAGCAGTATTACATGCATGTCGACCCCGCCATCGAGGTGTTGGCGACGACGACCTTTACCGGCGAGCACGCCTCCTGGATCGACGGCGTGGTGATGCCGGTGGTCTGGAAGAAGCGATATGGCGCGGGCAGGGTGTTCTATTCCTCGCTCGGCCACCGCGCCTACGAGCTCGACGTCCCGGAGATCCGAACGTTGATGACTCGCGGCATGCAGTGGGCGGCGCGTGAATGACAGCTGGCGCGACGCAGCCGGCCGTTCGCGCCACGCTGGAGGACGTCGCGCGTGCGGCGGGCGTTTCGCTCGCCACTGTCGATCGCGTCGTTAACCGGCGCGAGGGCGTGCGCGCCAAGACCGTCGCGCGTGTCGAGGCTGCCGTCGCCAAGCTCGGCTACCGCGCTGATGTGGCGGCCGCACGGCTCGCACGCGGGCAGAGTTTTCGCTTCGCCTTCGTGCTGCCGTCCGGCAGCAACAGCTTCATGACCAACCTGACCGAACAGGTCCAGCGCACCGCGGACTGGCTCGCCGGCCAGCGCGGTTTCATCGATATCCTCCATGTCGATGTGTTCGATCCGGATGTGCTGGCGGTGGCGCTGGAAAACCTGTCGCCGGCCTATCAGGGCGTCGCCGTCATCGCGCTCGACCACCCCAGGGTGCGCGCCGCGATCGACGAGCTCACCGCGCGCGGGGTCGCCGTGGTGACCCTGGTGTCGGACGCGCCGAGCTCGCGCCGCCTGCATTATGTCGGTATCGACAACCCGGCCGCGGGGCGGACTGCATCGACGCTGATGGGGCGCTTCCTTGCCGGGCGCGAGGGGACGGTCGCCGTGATCGCGGGATCGTTGTCGCTGCGCGATCACACCGAGCGACAGTTTGGCTTCCACCAGATCCTGTCCAGCGAGTATCCGAACCTGCGCGCGCTACCGGTCATCGAGGGGCGCGACGACAGCGCGCGCACACGGGAGCTCACCGCGGCGTTGCTCGCACGCCATGCCGATCTCCGCGGCATCTATTGCTGCGGCGCCGGAAACCGTGGCATCGCCGATGCGCTCGAGGCCTCCGGTCGCGCGCGCGAGGTGGTCTGGATCACCCATGAGCTCACTCAATACACGCGGCGTTTTCTGGTCCGCGGCACGCTCGATGCCATCATCAACCAGGATCCGGGCCACGAGGCGCGGTCTGCGGCGCGCGTCCTGCTCGCGCATTGTTCCGGCGAGCCGATCAGCCCTGACCAGGAGCGCATCCGCATCGACATTTTTCTGCGGGACAACCTGCCGTAAGTTCGAGCCTCGCCTCTCAGCCCCACCGTATCGGTTTGCCGCCTTGCTTCGCACTTTCTTCGGCGAGGATCGCGATACGCGTGGCGCGTAGGGCGTCCTTCGCCGGAATCTCCAGGGCTTCGCCACGCGCGAGATGATCGAAGACGAAGCCGGGAGGCGAGCCGCCCGGGGGAAGGTCGATCTCACGTCTCGTTCGTGTTGCGGTTTCAACGAGCAGCCGGTTCTCGGCGAAGAGAACGTCCGCGCGCCCGCGCGTCCCCGAGATACGCATGGCATAGTCGCCATGGCGGGGAGAGGCTTCCGGCTGAATCCAGTCTACCTCGATTGAAAATTGCGGGCCGTTGTCGCAGGCGAGGATGGCGCGTCCCAGGGCGGGAAAGCTCGTCGTGCCGGCAGCCGGGGTGGGCGAGACCCAGCCACTGATCGTGCCGCTGGTGTGTCCCGTCAACCAAAGCGCCAGATCGATGTCGTGGACCGTCAGGTCGGCGAGAATGCCGCCATAGGTGGACGGCTCGAACATCCATGCCGGACGACGGCTTGGTACGAGCTTGTGCGGCCCGGTCGAACTGATCGAGACGATGTCTCCCAATTCGCCGCTTTCGAGAACCGAGCGGAGCGCGAGCGTGACCGGATAAAAGCGCTTCTCGAGCAGAAGTGTCAGCAGGCTGCGCCCGGCGAGGGCGTCCTCAATCAGGGCGAGCTGGGGAAGTGTCACCGCCATCGGCTTGTCGACGATCGCAAAAATATTCCGGCGCAGCAGTTCGGCCACGATCGGAGCCCGGAGGCCGAACTCGGTGAAAACAGCCACGGCCTCGACCTTGTGCGCCTCCAACAACGCGATTGGGTCGGCATAGCCGGGAGCCTGCGTGCGTCTTTCGAGTTCGGCGAGGCGCGCGGCGTCGTGATCGGCGACCGCCGCGATCCTGACGTCGGTCCTGACAGCGATCTCCGAGAGCACGTATTCGACATGCGGATGAGCCGCGCCAATGATGGCAATGTCGAGCATGGAAGGGGTACTATCGGCCATCGAGCGACACCTGCGGCGAGACGTCGTTGGGGGTAACGGCGCGACCTTCCGCGGCCGAGCGATAGATTGCGGTGACCACGCGCGTAGCCTCGAACCCATCCCTGAACGGAGTGGCGGGCGCCCGTCGCTCCCGGACCGCCTGGACGAAGTCGCGCCATTGCGCGATATGCCCCTCGATGCCGATCGCCTTGGGATCGTTGGCGGCACTTCCTGGTCCCGTCGCGCTCGCCGGCTGTGGGACACCGGGAAAATCCCAGCGAACGATGCTGTCGTGTGCAAGCTCGCAGCTGCCGCGATCAGTGAACAGGCGCAACATGGCCGGCCGTCCCGGCGGCAGTGCCGTGCTCGTCACGATCACGCCCAGGGTGCGGGATGTGAAGGACAGCAGGGCCGCCGTCGTGTCCTCGATCGCGTGCGCGTGTCCGAGTGTCGCCGTCCTGCCTTGAACACTCGCCACGGGTCCGAATAGCCAAAGCATCAGATCCAGATTGTGGACGCCTTGGTTGAAGAGCGAGCCGCCGCCGTGATCGGCTTCGGCACGCCATGGCTTCTCCGCATAGTAGGCGTCGGAACGATACCAATGGATCGCCGCCTCGATCAGGCGCGGTTGCCCGAGGTGGCCCGCGTCGAGCAGCGTCTTGATCGTCTGGTGTTGCGGTTCGAGACGACGCTGCGAAACCACGCCGCATGTCAGCTGCGAGCTCTCGGCCGCACGAACCAGCGACGCGGCCTCTGCCGGATCGACGCAGAGGGGTTTCTCGACAAGCACATGGCGTCCGGACCTGATGGCGGCAAGTGCTGCGTCATGATGAGCGCCGCTCGGGGTGCAGATAACGACCGCGTCGATGTCTGCACCGGCCAGCATGGCGTCGGTGGTTGCAAATGTCGGAACGGGTTCGCCATCGACGCATGCGGCAATCTGCTCGGGCGTGCCGCCGGCGACAGCGGCCAAAACGGTCACGTCGAGCGCCCTGATCGCTCGCGCGTGCGTTTCACCGATCGCGCCTGGACCGACCAACCCAATGCGAAGGCGGCTCATCTCACTTCCTCAATGCTTGGCTGAAAAGGGCTGACCAGCGACATAGACGGTCTCGGGAATGACGGATCCGTCTTCTCCGAGACGAAATCGAAGCAGATCCGCTGGCGCGCCGACTGTCAGAGTTGGCAGCTGGAATGGTGTGCGGGGATTGATTGTTGCCAGCCTGAGTGCCTCGGCCAGCGTCAGGCCGGCCATGCGTCTGGCCGTCGTAATCCCGAACACGAGGCTGGCTGCTGCTCCCGCCAGAAACGGCGTACCGACCACTTCCAGCCGACCATTCGCTTTCAGTTCGACGCGTCCACCCACGGGCATGTCGTGGATCGCGGGTGGACAGCCCGCGAGCGCGACGGCGTCCGAAACCAGCATCGATCGTTCGAGCCCCTTTGCGCGCAGCATGGCCTTGAAGGTCTCGGGCGGAAGGTGATGGCCATCGGCGATGAAGCTCGCCCAGAGTCTGTCCTCCGCCAACTGCGTCCAGATCGGGTTGGGATGCCGCGGCAGCTGGGCCGCGATGCCGTTGCCGAGATGCGTTGACAACGTGGCGCCGGCCTCGACCGCGGCGGAGATCTGATCTGTCGTTGCGTTGGTATGGCCGAGCGCAACATGAACGCCGCGGGCCCGAAGCCCTCGCACATAGTCGGCCGTCTCCGGCCAGTGCGGTGACAACGTCACCAGGCCGATGAGGTTTCCGCAGGCGGCTTGCCAGGCGTCGAACTCATCGAGATCCGGTGGCCTGACGTGTTCGGCCGGGTGCGCGCCGCGAGGACCGTTCTCCGGTGCGATATGAGGCCCTTCAACATGGACGAAGGGGATCGCGTGCTTGACCAGCGGATCGCTGTCGCGTGCCTGTGCGATCGCGTTCAACGCATCGATGAGCGCGGCGCGCGATGCCGTGATCAGCGTCGGGGCAAAACGCGATACGCCACTGCCATGGACGGCCAAAGCGAGATCGCGAACCGTCTGTGGATCGGTGCCGCCATTGAGGTCGTGTCCAGCAAAACCGTTCAATTGCAGATCGAACAGCCCGAGCGACAACCAATGTCCGTCATCGGCCCCGCCCGGGGCGATGCCTGAGATGCGGCCATCGACGATGGTGATCGCATGAGGCTGTCCGGTCTCAGGATCGCGGCCCGAGATAGATGTCGTCGCGTGGCTCATGCGCGTGCCGGCGTTTGCAGCCGTGGTGGCGCGGAATCCCGGTCGAGATACAGCGTGCATCGCGGATGCGTACGCAATGCGCTCGCCGGGCAGGCAGCACCTATCGGGCCGTACAAGGATTGCTCGACGGCGGCGCGCTTGGCTGCGCCGGGCACCACGCAAAACAGCTGATGAGCGCCGAGCAATCGCGGGATCGTCAGGGTGATCGCGTGCGTCGGGACGTCGCTCAAAGTCGCAAAGCACTCGTCGTCGACCTGCTGCTGACGGCAGATCGCGTCGAGCTCGACGATCTTGACCTGCTTGGTGTCGTGCAAATCTGCGACGGGCGGATCGTTAAACGCCAGATGCCCGTTGACGCCGATGCCGAGGCATACGAAGTCTATCGGGGCTCCGGCCAGAAGGGCGGTGTAGCGCGCCGCTTCGCGGTCCGGATCTGATTCCTGTCCGATCAAATGGACCGCGCCCAGAGGGACGCGCGAGAAGAAATGGCGGGTCAGCCACACGCCGAAGCGCTGGGGCGCGTGCGCCGGAAGCCCAAGATATTCGTCCATGTGGAAGGCGATCACGCGTCGCCAATCGATATCGCGCGCGGTCACAAGCGCGTCCAGCATCTCTGCCTGGCTCGGCGCGGCGGCGAACACCATCCTCACACGATCTTGCCGTGCGAGGCGCTCGCGCAGCGCGGCAGCGATGTCAGACGCCGCAGCCCGGCCCATCGCATCCCGCGTCTCTGATATCGCGATCCCTGGAGCGACCGAAGCCATCATGCTCATCCGTGGTTCTTGTCGGGGCCTGTCACTCTGCGCATCAAGGATGTAATGCAATCGGTTGCATGTCAAGCTTGCGCCCCGGCGACGATCAAGGCATGTGTAATGTCGAGATCTCGCACAGGAGGCGCCCCCGGTGAAACGCGATTCCGACGGCAGGGAGCGGCGCTTAGAGATCGCGCCGACCATAAGTCAGGTCGCAAAGGTCTCCGGGGTCTCGCGCGCGACCGTATCGCGCGCGTTCACGCGACCGGAAATGCTGAGTGAGGGGACGGTCCGGCGCGTCAAGGCGGTCGCCGACAAATTGGGTTATGTGCCCAACCAGGTCGCGCGCGCGCTTTCGACCGGACGGCACGGCAATGTCGCGCTCATCGTCTCCGACGTTGCGAACCCGTTCTTTCCGCCTCTGATCAGAGCCGCACAGCTTCACGCCGACAGGGCGGGACTATGCGTCTTTCTGGGCAATTCGGACGAGGATCCCGCCCGTGAGGAATTGCTGCTCGGTCGCTTCATCGGCCAGGTGGAGGGGCTTGTGCTCGCCTCATCCCGTCTGGACGAAGCGCAGATCAGGATCTATGCGGCGCGTCGGCCGCTGGTGCTGATCAATCGCGACATCGAGGGAATTACGCGGGTCTTGATCGACACGGCGCCGGGCGTTGCCGCCGCGATCGCACATCTTGCCGAGCTCGGGCATCGGCACATCGCCTATGTCAGCGGCCCCACGACGTCATGGTCCAACCAGCAGCGGCGCAACGCCGTCCGCAAGGAAGCGGCGAAACGCGGGCTCAAGGTGATCGCCATTCCGGCCCGCCCGCCATCTTACGACACCGGGCGATTGGCCGCTGTCCCGATCGTCGCCAGCGGGGTGACCGCGGCCATCGCGTTCGACGACCTTGTGGCCCAAGGCCTGCTCGCGGGGCTTGCCGCCCTCGACGTTGATGTGCCCAGATCGTTCAGCGTGGTCGGCTGCGATGATGTCCTCGGCGAAACCACTTATCCGCAACTCACGACAGTGTCGGCGCGTTGCGCCGATGCGGGCGATGTCGCGGTTGGTCTCCTGCTCAGCCAGATGAATGGTGGCGCGTCGGGCGAGATCCGCCACAAGCTGAACTCACATCTCGTGGTTCGCGCGAGCACCGGTCCGGCGCCTGCGAAACGAAAAAGCCGCTGACGATTTGGTCAACCGCCTCGGAAAGCGGCAATGGATCGCAATTGACACGCAACCGGTTGCATGACAGCCTTTGGTTGGGATTTATGTAGTTCTGGGAGCGGGGACATGGCCTTCATCGCGACATCGGTCGGCACGTTCGGATATCCGACCTCTCCCGAGAAGAAGCGCCGTTCATGGCTGTCAGCCGCGCGATGGCTGGCGGTGGCTGTCGCCCTGCCAATGCTGGCGTCGCCGGCGTCGGCTGAGAAGCTGACCATCTGGAGCGGCTGGCCTGATCTCGCCCCGTTTTACAAGCGCGTCGGAGACCAGCTGAAGGCGAAGTATCCCGATCTCGACATCAGCGTCGAGGCCATCGCCTTGCGCGAGCATGAGAAGCGGCTGGCGCTCTCGCTTCCATCCGGCTCGGCCGGAGACGTGATCGAGATGGAGGTCGAGGCTGCCCGATATCTGGAGGCCAGCCTGATTCCGGAGCCGCCGGCCGCGATCGTGGATTTCGTCAAAGCCAATTACGACATGACGCGGGTGAAGACCGCGATGTATGACGGCAAGATCTACGGGGTGCCGCTGTTCCAGGGGCAGGGCGCGCTGTTCTACAACACCGAGATGTTCGCCAAGGCCGGCCTCAATTCGCCTCCCAAGACGATGGCGGACTACACGGCCTATGCGCAGAAGCTCGTGCAACGTGACGCATCCGGCGTGCCGACGGTCAGCGGCTGGAGTTTGCGTCTCAGCGGCGGTGGCTCCGGTATCGCGGAGAAGTACTGGACTATCCTCTATAATCACGGTGGCACGCTGTTGGAGGAGAAGGGCGGCAAGTGGCGCGCGGCCTATGCGAACGAGGCTGGCCGCAACGCGCTCAAGCAGTATCTCGACAACGTCGTTGCCTATCGGACGGTGTTGCCGGAGATGAAGGCAGACGCTGAAGCCTTCGAGCTCGGCCAGACCGCGATGTTCATCCGGGAGTCCTGGGTGATTGGCGATGTCGCCAAGAAGGCGCCCAACCTCAAATACGCGACGGCGCCGTTGCCGAAGGGAACGTTGATGGTCCCGGTGGACCTCTACGTCCCCAACAAGGGGCCGAAAAGCCAGATCGCCTGGGATTTCGTTCAGAAGGCCAACGAGCCGGAGAATTTGCTGTGGCTGCTCGAGAACACGGCGTGGGTGCCCAATCGCAAGGGGCTCGACTACTCTGCGGTCCTCGGCAAGATCCCCCAACTCGGCGCGTTCGTTAACACCCCCGCCGACCACGTCTTCTTCACCGTTCCGGCGATCAGTCCGGCCAGCGAAATTCTCACCCGGCTCGCGGCCCGGCTTGAGAAGGCATTCACCGACAAATCGCTGGCCGGAAACGATGCCGCCATCGACGCTTTCCTGAAATCTGCGGCTGAGGAGAGCGACAAGATCCTTGCCCGGGAAGATCTGCTGGCCAAACCGTAAGCTCGCCCCCAATGGTAGCGACCACACAATTGCAGCGCTAGCCGGCGGCCGCTCCGGGAGACTCCATGCGTTCCAAGCCGAAATGGCTGTTTCCGGTTCTGGCGCTGCTCCCGGTTCTCGGCCTCTATGCTTGCCTGCGCGTTTACCCAATCGCTGAGACACTGCGTCTCAGCCTGTTCAAGTGGAACATCATCTCACGGCGCAAGCCATTCGTCGGATTCGACAACTTTGTCGAGCTGATGAGTGATCCGCTGTTTCTCGAAGCGATTTTCAATACCACCATCGTCGCCTTCGGCGTCCTGGTGATCACCATTCCCGTCGGGCTGGCGCTCGCCGCACTGATCAACAGCCGGCAGGGGCTGCGACGCAGTGGCTTCTACGAAACCTCGATCTTCCTGCCGCACGTCGTCTCGCTGGTGCCGGCGGCGATGGCCTGGAAATGGATTTTCGATGCCCGGCTCGGGCCGCTCAATGCCCTTATTGGATGGTTCGGAATCCCGGCCCAGTCCTGGTTGTTCGACCCTGCCTTATCGTTGGTGTGTCTGATCGTGCTGTGCTCCTGGCAGTCGATCGGCTACGCCGTCCTGATCTTTCTGGTCGGGTTGAAGAACGTTCCGGAGGCGCTGTACGAGGCGGCGCGCCTCGACGGTGCATCCTCGTTCCAGGCCTTCCGCTACGTTGCAATCCCTCTGTTGAAGCCGGTGATGCTGTATGTCTCGGTGATCACGCTGATCTCGTCGTACAACATCTATGCGCAGGCCTTCGTCCTAGCCTCGGACGTCCAGGGTGCGCCGGGACATCTCGTTCGCGTCCTCGTCCTCGACATGCTCGAAAACAGTTTTCGAAATTATCGGGTCGGCTATGCCGCCGCCGAAGCCGTGGTCCTTCTCGTGATCGTGCTCGTCCTGACGGGCGCGCAGTTCAGACTGTTTCGGGATCGGAGCCGCGCGTGAGCGATCCAGACCATCCCTCCAGCGATGTTGATCGGAACACGCCTGCCGGCCTCGCGATCGACGTCGTTCTTTTTGCTGTCGGCCTGATGATGCTGCTGCCGCTCGTCTTCCTGATCAGCAACGCATTCAAGACGCCGCCGGAATTGCTGGCGTGGCCGCCAACCATCATTCCGGACCGGCCGACGCTGGAGAACATCCTCGGCGTGCTGCACGAAACGCCGCTGCTTCGCTGGATCGGCAATACGCTGATCTTTGCAGGGATTTCGACGGCCAGCATCGTCTCCACTTCCGCCATCGCCGGCTACGTGCTCGGCAAGTTCGATCTGCCCTGGTTTCCGGCCGTCTTCGGCGTCATCATCGCGACATCGGTCGTTCCCTTTGAAGTGTACATGATCCCGCTCTATCTGAACGTTCAGGCCGCGGGACTGCTGAACACGCTGCCCGGACTTCTGGTCGGTTATCTCGTGATGAGCTTCGGCATCTTCCTGGTGCGGCAATATGTGACGACATCGATCCCCGACGAGCTTCTGGAGGCCGCGCGAGTGGATGGGGCAGGCGAGGGATGGATCTTTCTGCGGATCGTGCTCCCATTGATGCGGGGCCCTCTGGGGGCGCTGGCTGTGCTGGCGTTCTTTCAGGCCTGGACCGCGTTCGCATGGCCGCTGGTCGTGACGGCCAACAAGGATACGTATACGCTCGAGGTTGGGCTGGCGCTGTTTCAGACCGGCTTCACAGTGGATATCGGTCATCTCAGCGCGGCGGCGGCCCTTGCTCTCGTTCCCAGCGCGCTATTCTTTTCGCTGATGCGCCGAAATTTCGTGCGTGGCGTGGCCGGAACCGGTCTGAAGGAATGATCGCCACGTCCCATTGGGCCGTCGGAGGAGCGCGCAGGACGTGATTGAACAGGAATACGATACGATCATCATCGGCGGAGGTTCCGCCGGAGCGACGCTGGCCGCGCGCCTCAGCGAAGATCCATCGCATCGTGTGCTGCTGCTCGAGGCGGGGCGGGATCTCCGCACTGCAACCACGCCGGAACATATCCGCATCCCCAACCCGATGCGCGCCATCGGCGACGACGACTTCCGCTGGCCGAAACTGTTGGCGCGACGCACCGAGCGGCAGCAGCCGCTGCTGCTCTGGCGTGGCCGCGCCATGGGCGGCAGCTCGACAATCAATGGCCAGATCGCGATCCGTGCTGTTCCCGACGACATCGACCGCTGGGCGGCCGCGGGCTGCTCGGGCTGGTCATGGGACGAGCTTCTGCCCTATTTCTGCAAGCTCGAGACGGACAAGAATTTCCCCGACGCGCCCTATCACGGCGATCGGGGTCCAATCCCGGTGTATCGCGCTCCGATCCCGGATTGGGGCAACGTCGACCGCGCGCTGCGCGCGTCGGCCCTCGGCCTCGGCTATGGCTGGTGTGAGGATCACAACGCGCCAACCGGCACCGGCGTCTCGCCCTACGCCATCAACAGCGAGGGCGGCTTACGGATCTCCACTAATGACGGCTATCTGGAGCCGGCGCGCGATCGCACCAACCTCGACATCGTCGGTCACGCGCTGGTCGACACCATCACCTTCGAAGGCAATCGGCTGCACGCCAACGGCGTCCATGTCCGCGTGAACGGTCGATCCTACACGCCCCGCGCGACGCGTGACGTTATCCTCTGCGCCGGCGCCATCCATTCGCCGGCTATCCTGCAGCGCTCCGGCGTTGGTCCTGCCGCCCTGTTGGAGAGACTCGGCATCCCCATCCGCGCGGACCTGCCGGTGGGCGAGAATTTGCTGGACCATCCGATCGTCAACGCACTGCTGCATTTGCGCGAAGGCAGCCAGGTGAGCACGCTGATGCACCGGCACACCAATTGTTGCCTGCGCTACTCTTCGGGCCTCGCAGACGCAGGCGACAACGACATGATCATGATCGCCGGCAATCTTGCCCGCTCGTCGCAATCGATGGTGGAAGTCACGCTGGGACGCATCGCGGTTTCCGTCTATCAGGCTTTCAGCCAGGGGCACGTCCGCATCGTGACGACCGACCCTGAGGTCGATCCGGCCATCGAGGAGCGCATGTTGTCCGACTCTCGCGATCTCTTGCGCATGCGCGACGGCGTCCGCCGCCTGCGTGATATCTGTCTGCAGCCTGCGGTGACCGATATCGCCGACCGCGTCGACTATGGCGCCAGCGGACGCTCCATGGACGAGCCGTTCAGTGATGCGGGGTTGGATGATTGGCTGTTCGCCGAGTGCAGCGACGCGCAGCACGCCAGCGGCACCTGCAGAATGGGCGCGCCGGACGACGCGCGTTCGGTCGTCGATCACGAATGCCGGGTGATGGGATGCACGGGATTGCGCGTGATCGATGCCTCGGTCATGCCGGAAGTGCCGCGCGCCAACACTCATTTGACCACGGTCGCGATCGCTGAGCGCATGGCCGATCGGTTGAAGGGCGCAACATAAGGCGTGACGGGCGTGAGACATGGTGCCGAACTCGCCCCAGCCGCCCGTAAACAAGCCTTGTTTTGCCTGATGTTGCTGGCTCTTTGCGCAAACGCCGCGCGTACGGCGCTATGTGCGTCGGCGGCTCAATCAAACTCAATCCGCAGAAACAGTACAGCAATCTGAAAGCCACACCGTGGCCACAGCTTTCCCGTTTCAGAGCAAGTCAGCTGCTCTTGAGGTGTGGAATGTCGTTTTTGCGGGCCTGGCTTGTCGCGGCGGTCGTGGGTGGCGTGTCGATTGCAACCTCACTTCCGTTGGTGCTGTTGCCGCAGCCGGCCGCGGCGACGCAAGCCATGGATACGATCGTGGTCGAAGGCAATCGCCGCGTCGAGGCCGAGACGGTTCGCTCCTACTTCAAGGCCGGCCCCAACGGGCAGTTCGACCAGGCCGCCCTCGACGACGGCCTCAAGGCATTGATCGAGACCGGCCTGTTTCAGGATGTGAAGGTCAACCGGGCCGGCGGCCATGTCGTGGTGTCGGTGGTGGAAAACGCCGTGATCGGCCGCGTTGCCTTCGAGGGCAACAAGAAGATCAAGGACGAGCAGCTCACCGCCGAGGTCCAGTCCAAGCCGCGTGGGACCTTCTCGCGCGCGATGGTGCAATCCGACACGCTGCGGATCGCCGAGATCTATCGTCGCTCGGGCCGCTACGACGTCCGCGTCACGCCTGAAATCATCGAGCAGCCGAACAACCGCGTCGATCTCGTCTTCACGGTCGAGGAGGGCGTCAAGACCGGCGTCAAGTCGGTCGAGTTCATCGGCAACAGCGCCTTCTCGGCCGCGCGCCTGCGCGACGTGATCAAGACGCATGAGAGCAATCTGCTCAGCTTCCTCAGCAGCGGTGACATCTACGATCCGGACCGGGTCGAGGCCGACCGCGACCTGATCCGCCGCTTCTACCTGAAGAACGGCTTTGCGGATGCGCAGGTCGTGGCGGCGCTGACCGAATATGATCCGGACAAGAAGGGTTTCCTCGTCAGCTTCAAGATCGAGGAGGGCCAGCAATACCGCGTCGGTACAGTCGACTTTCACTCCAGCATCGCCAATTTCGACGCGAGCTCGCTGCGCGGCTTTTCGCGCGTCAATGTCGGCTCGCTCTACAATGTCGAATCGGTCGAGAAGTCGACCGAGGAGATGCAGATCGAAGCCTCGCGCCGCGGCTATGCCTTCGCGGTGGTGCGTCCGGGCGGTGACCGGAATTTCGAATCACACACCGTCTCGGTCGTGTTCAACATCGACGAAGGGCCGCGCACCTATATCGAGCGCATCAATCTGCGGGGCAATACCCGCACGCGCGACTACGTGATCCGGCGCGAATTCGACATCTCCGAGGGCGACGCCTACAACCGCGCCCTGGTCGACCGCGCCGAGCGCCGGTTGAAGAACCTCGACTATTTCAAGAGCGTCAAGATCACCACGGAGCCCGGCTCCTCCAGCGATCGTGTGATCCTGATCGTCGACATGGAGGAGAAGTCGACCGGCGATTTCTCGGTCTCTGGCGGCTACTCCACGACCGACGGCGCGCTCGCCGAGGTCTCGGTCTCCGAGCGCAATCTGTTCGGCAAGGGCCTCTATGCCAAGGCGTCGGTGACTTACGGCCAGTACGCCCGCGGCGTGTCGCTGTCCTTTGTCGAGCCCTATTTGCTCGACTACCGGGTCGCACTTGGATTTGACACCTACTGGCGCGAGAATTTGTCGAACAGCTATACCAGCTACTCGGTGACGACGCTCGGCTTCTCGCCGCGCCTGGGCTTCGCGCTGCGCGAAGACCTGTCGCTCCAGCTCCGCTACTCGCTCTATCAGCAGACTATCACGCTCCCCAGCGCCTATAACAATTGTAACAACAACGCAGCCAATACATCGCTGGCCTTCAACCCGACGCCGGCCTACATCCAGAGCGTGCTGGGCGGAGTGGATCCCACCAACTCGACAAGTTCAGGTTACTACGGCTACGGCTGCTACGCTGACGGCGAATCGAGCCTGCCGATCCGCAAGGAATTGGCGAGCGGCCCGACCTTGACTTCGGCCGTGGGTTATACGCTGACCTACAATACGCTCGACAACACAAAGAACCCGAACGACGGCCTGCTCATCGACTTCAAGCAGGATTTTGCCGGCGTCGGCGGCGACGTCACTTATCTGAAAACCGCGCTGGACACCAAATACTACACGCCGCTGGTGTCAGAGATTATCAGTGTGATCCATCTCCAGGGCGGTGTTCTCAACAAGATCGGCAACAACGATCTGCGCATGCTGGATCACTTCCAGATGGGCCCGAACCTCGTGCGCGGCTTCGCGCCCAACGGTATCGGTCCGCGTGACATCACCTATGCAAGCTTCGGCGCCACCGGCGATGCGCTCGGCGGTACGAAATACTGGGGCGCGTCCACGGAGTTGCAGATGCCCTTCTGGTTCCTGCCCAAGGAGGTCGGGCTGAAGGGCGCGGTCTATGCCGATGCCGGCTCGCTTTGGGGTTATCAGGGGCCCACCTCATGGGCGGCGACGGGCGAGGTCAATACCAAGGCTTGCCCGACCTGCGGACTGCAATATGACGACAGCAGCGTGGTGCGCTCGTCAGTCGGTGTCGGCCTGATCTGGGCCTCGCCGTTCGGACCGCTGCGCTTCGACTACGCTGTGCCGCTCACGAAAGGCAAATACGACATCGTGCAGCAGTTCAGGTTCGGCGGCGGTACGTCGTTCTAGCCTGTGAGAATCCGCCGGCAGGCATCGACGAACACCTGCGCGCCGGTGATAATGTCGGCATCGGCGGTGTTCTCGGTCCAGTGATGGCTGATACCGCCGATCGAGGGCACGAACAGCATCGCTGCCGGCATGATGGTCGCGAGCATCTGAGCATCGTGCCCGGCGCCGCTCGGCATGCGCAGTGATCGTCCGCCGGCCAGGGCCTTGCTCGCGGCCTCGATCGCATCCTGGAAGCGTGTATCCATCATGGCGGGCGCGCCCACGCGTATCCGCTCCACGGTCACGGTACAGGGGCCCTTGCCATTGGCCTCGTCCGCCATCGTTCGCAGCAGCTTTTCCAGCCGCGCGATTATCGTCGGGTTGTCGTCGCGGATCTGGAACAGCATCTCCGCGCCACCCGGAATGATGCTCGGCGCGCCCGGATCGAGCGTGATGCGACCGGTGGTCCAGACCGTGCGCGGTCCGCATGCAGCCGGGAAACGCTGGTCGACCGCCACGCAGAATTTGGCCAGCGTCAGGCCGGCATCCTTGCGCACGGCCATGCGCGTGGTACCGGCATGGTTTTGCTCACCGGCGAAAGCGATGCGGTACTGCCAGATGCCGACGATGGAAGTCACGACGCCGATCGCGAGTTTGTCGCTCTCGAGCGTGTCGCCCTGCTCGATATGCGCCTCGAGATAGCCGACGTGCCGTCCCGGCTCGGCGGCGACACGGGCGCGTCCGGCAAGCCCCATGGCGGCCAGCGCGTCGCGCATGGTGCGGCCATTGGTGCGGTCGCGCGCGGCATCGATTTCCGCTTCGGTCACCTGCCCGACATAGGAGCGCGAGCCGAGGAAGCTGCCGAAATGGCCTTCCTCGTCACACCATGCGGCGACTTCGACCGCGCCTTTCACCGAGGGATCTGTGTTGAGCACGCGCGCCGCCTCGAGCGCATAGACGACACCGAGTGGGCCATCGAGCCAGCCAGCGTAGTTTTGGCTCTCGAGGTGCGATCCGGCGAGTAATTTCGGTCCGGGCTTCGCACTGGTGCCGAGGACATTGCCGATGCCGTCGATCGCGCCCGCAAGGCCGGCCTCGGGCAGCTTCCGCACCAGCCAGTCCAGCGATTGCCTGTGCGGCTCGGAGAAGGTCGGCTTGTGCACGCCAGTCTTGTAGGCGCCCAGCGCACGCAGCGCATTGAGATCGGCGAGGACGCGCTCGCCATTGGCGTGGGACTGAGTATCAGGCATGTTCGGCAACCTTCAGCGCCTCGGTGCGGATCTCCTCGACCAGCCGTTCCTTCAGCTGGACGAATTCGGGCGTAGTCTTGATCTTGTAGGAGCGCGGATGCGGCAGGTCTACATTGATCTCGGCCTTGATGCGGCCGGGGCGGGCGCTCATGACGATGACGCGGCTGCCGAGGAAGATTGCCTCCTCGATGTCATGGGTCACGAACAGCACGGTCTTCTGGTCGCGCTCCCAGATGCCCAGCAACATTTCCTGCATCAAGGCGCGGGTCTGGTTATCCAGCGCGCCGAAGGGTTCGTCGAGCAGCAGGATCTTTGGATCATTGGCGAGCGCGCGTGCAATCGCGGTGCGCTGCTGCATGCCGCCCGAGAGCTGCTTCGGCCAATGGTTCTCGAAGCCGGACAGTCCGACCTGGCGGATGAAGGCATCCGCAACCTTGTTGCGCTCGCCCTCCGGCACGCCGCGCTCGCGCAGGCCGAAGGCGATGTTCTCGCGCACGGTGAGCCAGGGAAACAGCGTGTAGGACTGGAACACCATGCCGCGATCCGCGCCGGGGCCGGTGACCTCGCGGCCATCGAGCGTGACGCGTCCGCTGGTCGGACGGTCGAGGCCTGCAACGATGCGAAGCAGCGTGGACTTGCCGCAGCCGGAGGGCCCAAGGATCGTGACGAAGTCGTTGTTGCCGATGATGAGGTCGGTCGGCTCCAGCGCTCTTGTGGGCGCGTTGCCGTGGCGCGCCGGGAAGGTCCGCGAGACCTGTTCGATCCTCAGCGTGGTCATGCGAGCCTCCACGGAAACAGCCAGGCGTTGAACGCCTTGAACATGAAGTCCGAGAGGAGGCCGATCAGCCCGATGACGATGATGCCGAAGATGATCTGACCGGTATTGAGCAGCGCCTGGCTGTCGGTGATCATGTGGCCGATGCCGGAGGACGAGCCGATCAGCTCGGCGACGATGACGTAGGTCCAGGCCCAGCCCAGCACCAACCGCAGGATCTCCGCGATTTCGGGTGCGGAGGATGGCAGCAGCACGCGGCGGATGATGCCGCGGTCGCTGGCGCCGAGCGTATAGGCGGCTTCCACCAGATCGCGCCGCGTCGCGCCGACTGTCACGGCGACCATCAGGATGACCTGGAATACCGAGCCGATGAAGATGACCAGCAGCTTCTGCAACTCGCCGATGCCGGCCCACAGGATCAGGAGTGGAATGAAAGCCGAGGCAGGCAGATAGCGCGCAAAGGAGACGAACGGTTCGAGGAAGGCCTCGACCGGCTTGTAGGCGCCCATCAGCACGCCGAGCGGCACCGCGATGATCGCGGCGAGCGCAAAACCGCCGACAACGCGCCAGATCGTCATGCCGATGTCGAACAGGAAGCCTTGCTTGGCCAGGAGGTCATAACCTTCCTGCACCATGGTCAGCGGGTTGGCGAGGAAGGTCTTTGACACATGGCCGCCGAAGGTCGCCCAGGACCAGAGGGCGACGAACAGCACGAAGAACGCGAGGCCATAGGCCACGCGCTGCTTCGATGTCACGGAATCCAGGGGACGCATCAACAGTCTATCCGAATGGTCGATCATGTGCTGGTCCCACCGCGCGGCGGGACCAGCAGCTTATCCAGGCTTACTTGATGAAGCTCGCGTCGAAGAGGTCTTCGACTTTCGGCGCCGCCTTGATGATGCCGATTTCGAGCAGGAGGTCGGCGGCATCCTTGTTGAACGCGAGGAAGTCGCCCGCGAAGAACTTCTGGTTCGCGGCCTTGTCCTGCCAGCGCAGATATTTTGCCGAGTTGCCGAACGCCTCGCCGGTCTGCTTCACGTCGGCGCCCATGATCTCATAGGCCTTGGTCTGGTCCTTGGCGATCATGTCGAGCGACTCGAAATAGCTGTCGGCCAGCGCCTGCGCCGCCTTCGGATTCTCGCTGAGGAATTTCGGCGTGCAGCCGAACGTGTCCATCACGATCGGATAGTCCAGCGTGGTGGCGATGATCTTGCCCTTGTCGGGCGCGGCGCGCACGGTCGACAGATACGGCTCGTAGGTCATCGCGGCATCGTTCTGGCCGGAGACGAAGGCCTGCGCGGCGGCCGCCGGCTCGAGGTTCACGACGGTGACGTCCTTCACCGTGAGGCCGTTCTTCTTCAGCATCCAGGCCAGCGCGAAATAGGGCGAGGTGCCGGGCGCGGAGGCCGCAACCGTCTTGCCCTTCAGCTCCTTGATCGACGTGACGTCGTTGCGCACGGCCATGCCGTCGGCGCCGAAGCTCTTGTCGAGCTGGAAGATCTGCTTGGTCGCGACACCGTTGGCGTTCCAGGAAATCCAGGTCTCGACCGTGGTCGCGGCGCACTGCACGTCGCCGGAGGCGATGGCGAGGTGGCGGTCCTTTTGCGGGATCTTCTTGATGGTGACGTCGAGGCCGTTCTTCTTGAAGATGCCGGCTTCCTTTGCCAGCGTCAGCGGCGCGAAGCCGGTCCATCCGGAGATGCCGACGCCGACCTTGACGTCGTCGGCGAGCACGGGAGTGGCGGCTGCGAGAGCAATGATTGTCGCAAAAACTGTCGAACTACGCATGATTGTCGTCCTCTTGCCGATCGATGGTTTGACGTCCTGTTGATCTCTGTCGGTCTGTGGGGGACCGTTGCCCGAAGCGTTGCACGATTTGTGCCGACATCGTTCTCTCAGCCTCCCTTGAATCGCGCGACAAGGCGGTGAGAGTCACCGGGATAGAGCAGGCGCACCGCGGTGATCGTGCGCGCGCTGCGCCAGGTATAGCGATCGATCACGAGGCATGGCGCGCCGACGGCGATGTCGAGCGCTTCCGCCGTGCGATCATCCGCGATAATGGCGCTGATCGTATGCTCGGCCTCTGTCCATGGGACATGATGAAGCAGCCACGAGCCCGGCGGCTCGCGCGAAAAATCGGCAGTCGCGGCGTCAGGCACCGACGACAGATCGATCAGCCGGTCCTCGACGGCGAACGGCACGTTATCGGCGCTGTGACGGCAAGAGATCGCAACCACCTTGCCGGCCTTCTTGACGCCAAGCCGCTCGCGGTCGGCGGCAGTCGCCGCGCGCAGCTTGCGGCCGATCAACTCGTAGCCGTAAGTGCGGCCAAGCGCGGTGATCTCGGCGCGCATGTCGGCGATCTTGAGCACGGCCGACTGATGCTGTGGCCGGCGGACGAACGAGCCGGCGCGGCGCCGGCGCTCGATCAGGTCGGCCTGCGCGAGCTCCGACAACGCCTTGTTCACCGTCATGCGCGAGCAGCCGTAGCGCGCGACCAGCTCGTGCTCGAATGGAATGCGATGACCTGGCGGCCATTCGCCGGTCAGGATGCGCTTTTCGATGTCAGCGCGGATGCGCTTGTAGAGCGTCGGCTTGTCGGCGGCGTCGGTGGCAAGGCTCATGCAACGAGCCTCCGCACCGCTGCGTTGAAGCGCTCGCGCGCGGCCTGACGCAATTGATGCTGCCCGCCTTCAACGACCTTGTTGCCACCGGCCCAGACGCAATCGATCGCGCCACTGCCTGCCGCAAAGATCCAGCCGTCGATCACGGCGTCGCGCGCGCGTCCCGCCAGCGACGGATGCATAGCGTCGAGCGTGACGATGTCGGCACGCGCGCCCGGCGTGAGGCCCGCAATCGGCTGCGCCAGCGCCCGGGCGCCCCCCGTAAGGGCATCGTCGAACAGTGTGCGCCCCGTCGAACGGCCAGCACCGCCTGAGAGCACGTTGCGTGCGCGGTGCTTGAGCCGTTGGCCGTATTCAAGCTGACGCAGCTCGTCGGCGACGCCGACCAGCACATTGGAATCGGTGCCGACACCGAACAGCCCGCCAGCGTCGAGAAATTCTCGCCCCGGAAAGATGCCGTCGCCAAGGCTCGCTTCCGTGATGGGGCAGAGACCCGCCACCGCGCCGGTCTTCGCGAATGCGCTGACTTCGTCATCCGTCATGTGGGTCGCGTGAATGAGGCACCAGCGTTGATCGACCGGTGCATGCTCCAGAAGCCATTGCACCGGGCGTCGTCCCGACCAGGTCAGACAATCCTCGACTTCCTTCACCTGCTCGGCGGCATGAATGTGCACGGGCCCGCCT
Organism: Bradyrhizobium rifense; assembly: GCF_008123425.1. Taxonomy (GTDB): domain Bacteria; phylum Pseudomonadota; class Alphaproteobacteria; order Rhizobiales; family Xanthobacteraceae; genus Bradyrhizobium; species Bradyrhizobium rifense. The sequence continues at coordinate 78,221 of NZ_VSSS01000011.1, read as the reverse complement.
TCGGCGAGCGGAATGATCGCCGTGAGCTCGTCCGGCGCCACCGCACGCAGGCTGTGCGGCGCGATACCGATGTTGGCGCCAGGCAAGTTTGCGATAGCCTTGCGCGAGGCCGCCATCAGCTTGGCAAACTGATCGACCGAGCAGATAAAGCGGCGTTGACCGTCATGCGGCGCGGCGCCGCCAAAGGAGCCGTGCGCATAAAAACTCGGCAGCAGCGTCAGGCCGATGCATGAGGCTTCAGCAGCCTGCGCAATGCGCGCGGCCATCTCGGCGACATCTGCATAGTGCGAGCCGTCGCGATCATGATGCAGATAATGGAATTCGCCGACGCGGGTAAAACCCCGCTCCAGCATCTCGACATAAAGTAGTGTCGCGACATCAGCGACATCGTCCGGCGTCATCGCCAGCGCAAAGCGATACATCGTCTCGCGCCAGGTCCAGAATGTGTCGGTCGAGTCACCGCGCAGTTCGGCAAGCCCCGCCATGCCGCGCTGGAAAGCATGGCTGTGCAGGCTCGCCAATCCCGGAAGCGCGATGGCGTGGCGCTCGTCGCCGGCGGCAGGCTGAACGCCTGGCGTCACCTCCGCGATCGCGCCGGCGGTGATGACCACCTGCACGTCATTGGCCCAGCCCGAGGGCAGGAGCGCGGAGGCGAAATGCAGTCGGGACATGATGACACGCCGGCTGGACAGAACCACCTTACGATTATATGTCTAGACATATAAGTCAAGCATCCCACGACCAAGGGACATCCGCATGGCAGAGCGCTTCGACCGGATCTGGCATAACGCCCGGCTCGCCACGATGCGGGCCGACCGTCCCGATCTCGGCGAGATCGAGCATGGCGTGATCGCTACGCACGGCGGCCACATCGTCTATGCGGGCGGGGCGGGTGACTTTCCGGTCGATGCGGACGCTATCAAGCGGATCGATTGCGAAGGACGCTGGATCACGCCCGGCCTCGTCGATTGTCACACCCATCTCGTCTATGGCGGCAACCGCGCGCACGAGTTCGAGCTGCGCCTGAAAGGCGCGAGCTACGAGGAGATTGCGCGCGCCGGCGGCGGCATCGTCTCGACGGTGGCCGCAACGCGCAAGGCGAGCGAAGCTGAACTCGTCGCGAGCGCGCTGCCGCGGCTCGATGCGCTGATCGGCGAGGGTGCGACGACTATCGAGATCAAGTCCGGCTACGGCCTCGATGCAGAGACCGAGATGCGCCAGCTCGCCGCCGCGCGCAGTCTCGGCCGCCAGCGGAAGATCGCGATCCGCACCTCGTTCCTCGGCGCGCACGCGCTGCCGGTGGAGGCCGACGGCGACAAGGATCGCTATATCGATCTCGTCTGCAACGAGATGATGCCTGCTGTTGCAAAGGCGGGCCTTGCCGATGCCGTTGATGCCTTCATGGAAGGCATCGCGTTCTCGGCGGAGCAGACGGCGCGGGTGTTCGAGGCGGCAAGGAGGCTTGGGCTGCGGGTCAAGCTTCATGCAGACCAATTGTCCAATCTTGGCGGTGCTGCACTCGCCGCAAAATTCTCCGCGCTGTCTGCCGATCATTTGGAACATACCGACGAAGCCGGTGCTGCGGCGATGGCGAAGGCCGGAACGGTGGCCGTGCTGCTGCCCGGCGCCTTCTATTTCATCCGCGAGACGCAGAAGCCGCCGGTCGAGGGCTTTCGCAGGCACGGCGTCCCCATGGCGCTCGCGACCGACTGCAATCCGGGCAGCTCGCCGCTGACCTCGCTGCTGCTCGCGATGAACATGGGCGCAACGCTGTTCCGGATGACTGTCGCCGAATGCCTGGCCGGCATAACCCGCGAAGGCGCGCGGGCGCTCGGCGTGCTTGACGAGACCGGCACGCTGGAAGCCGGCAAATGGTGCGACCTCGCGATCTGGGACATCGAGCGCCCCGCCGAGCTGATCTACCGCATCGGTTTCAATCCGCTGCATCGCCGTGTCTGGAGGGGCCAGTGACCGAGATCGTCGTCAAGCCGGGAACGGTCAGCCTCGACGATCTCGCGCGCGTGCTTGCTGGGCAACCTGTCGTGCTCGATCCGTCATTCTGGCCGCGTATCGGGGCGGCGGCGCAGATCGTCGCAAAGGCCGCCCAAGCCGCGGCGCCCGTCTATGGCATCAATACCGGCTTCGGAAAGCTGGCGTCGAAGCGCATTCCGCCGGACCGGACTGCGTTGCTCCAGCGCAATCTTATCGTCTCGCATTGCTGTGGGGTCGGCCCTGCGACTCCCGAGCCGATCGTGCGGCTGATGATGGCACTGAAAATCGTTTCGCTCGGGCGCGGAGCCTCGGGCGTGCGCGGCGCGGTGATCGAGCAATTGCAAACCATGCTGGCGCGGCGGGTTTATCCGCTGGTCCCGCAGCAGGGCTCGGTCGGCGCCTCCGGCGATCTCGCCCCGCTCGCGCACATGACGGCGGTGATGATCGGCGAGGGGCAGGCGATCGTCGACGGCAAGACCGTGTCAGGCCACGAGGCACTTGCTGCTGCCGGCCTTACGCCGCTGACACTCGGCCCCAAGGAGGGCCTCGCGCTGATCAACGGCACCCAGTTCTCGACGGCTTACGCCATCGCCGGCGTGCTGCGCGCATTTCGCTTGGCCCGTGCCGCGCTTGTCACGGGTGCGCTGTCGGTCGACGCGGCGATGGCCTCGACGGCCCCGTTCCGCCCGGAAATCCAGGCGCTGCGCGGCCATCCCGGCCAGATCGCCGCAGCCGCGACGCTGACTGCGCTGCTCGACGGCAGCGATATCAGGCTTTCGCACCTCGAAGGCGATGAGCGCGTGCAGGATCCCTACTGCCTGCGCTGCCAGCCCCAGGTTGCGGGCGCCGCGCTCGACCTGATCACGCAGGCCGCGCGCACGCTGATCACCGAGGCCAACGCTGTCACCGACAATCCGCTGGTGCTGGTCGAGACCGGCGAGATCGTCTCCGGCGGCAATTTCCACGCGGAGCCGGTGGCCTTTGCCGCCGATACGATCGCGCTGGCGCTGTCGGAAATCGGCGCGATCAGCGAGCGGCGCATCGCGACGCTGGTTGACCCCACGCTCAATTTCGGCCTGCCGCCGTTCCTCACTCCCGATCCCGGCATCAATTCCGGCTTCATGATCGCCGAGGTAACGGCCGCCGCGCTTTACTCCGAGAACAAGCAGCGCGCGGCGGCCTGCTCGATCGACTCGACGCCGACCAGCGCCAACCAGGAAGACCACGTCTCGATGGCCGCGCATGCCGCGCGGCGTCTTTCCGATATGGCCGACAATCTCGCCGCGATCCTCGGCATCGAGCTTCTGGTCGCAGCCCAAGGCATCACGTTGCGCGCACCGCATGCGACCAGCGCGCCGCTCGTCGCCGTCATCGCGGCGCTGCGTGAGCAGGTGCCCGCGCTCGGGGCCGACCGTTACATGGCCGGCGATCTCGCCAAGGCTGCGGCGCTCATCGAAGACGATGCGCTGCCGGCCGTCGCGCTCGCCGCACTTCCAACCGATCCGTTCCCAAGACTTGATTGAACAAGACTCGCCTGAAGAGGTCCGCATGAACCGCCGACTGGACAATGACCGCACCATCCGCGCCCCCCGTGGCAGCGAGATCAGCGCCAAGAGCTGGCTGACGGAAGCACCGCTCCGCATGCTGATGAACAATCTCGATCCTGATGTCGCGGAGCGCCCGAGCGAGCTCGTCGTCTATGGCGGTATCGGCCGCGCCGCGCGCGACTGGGAGAGCTTTGACCGGATCGTTGCTTCGTTGCGTACGCTGAAAGCCGACCAGACGCTGCTGGTTCAGTCCGGCAAGCCGGTCGGTGTGTTCCGCACCCATACTGACGCGCCGCGCGTGCTGATCGCGAACTCCAACATCGTGCCGCATTGGGCGACGCTCGACCATTTCAACGAGCTCGATCGCCTGGGCCTGATGATGTACGGCCAGATGACCGCGGGCTCCTGGATTTATATCGGCAGCCAGGGCATCGTGCAGGGCACCTACGAGACCTTTGTCGAGGTCGGCCGTCGCCACTATGACGGCAGCCTTGCCGGCAAATGGATTCTCACCGCCGGCCTCGGCGGCATGGGGGGCGCGCAACCGCTGGCGGCGACCATGGCCGGCGCCTCGATGCTGGCGGTCGAATGCCAGCCGAGCCGCATCGAGATGCGATTGCGCACCGGCTATCTCGATCGCCAGGCCGCAACCCTCGACGAAGCACTGGCGATCATGGCGGAGGCCGCGAAGACGAAGAAGCCGGTCTCGGTCGGCCTGCTCGGCAATGCCGCGGAGATCTTTCCCGAACTGGTGCGACGCGGCGTCAAGCCCGACATTGTTACCGACCAGACCAGCGCGCATGATCCGATCAACGGCTATTTGCCGAAGGGCTGGACGCTGGCCGATTGGGAAACCAAGCGCGCGTCCGATCCGAAGGCGGTGGAGCGTGCCTCGAAGACGTCGATGGTCGAGCACGTTCAGGCCATGCTGGATTTCCACGCGCAGGGCATCCCGACGCTCGACTATGGCAACAATATCCGCCAGATGGCGCAGGACATGGGCCTGAAGAACGCGTTCGACTTCCCCGGCTTCGTGCCCGCCTACATCCGACCCTTGTTTTGTCGCGGCGTCGGGCCGTTCCGATGGGCCGCGCTCTCTGGCGATCCCGAGGACATCTTCAAGACCGACGCCAAGGTCAAGGAGCTGATGCCTGACGATAAGCATCTGCACAATTGGCTCGACATGGCGAAGGAGCGCATCAAGTTTCAAGGCCTGCCGGCGCGGATATGCTGGGTCGGCCTCGGCGATCGTGATCGGCTTGGGCTTGCCTTCAACGAGATGGTAGCGCGGGGTGAATTGAAAGCGCCGATCGTGATCGGCCGCGATCATCTCGACAGCGGTTCGGTGGCGAGCCCGAACCGCGAGACCGAGGCGATGAAGGACGGATCAGACGCGGTGTCCGACTGGCCCTTGCTCAACGCACTGCTCAATTGCGCCAGCGGTGCGACCTGGGTCTCGCTGCATCACGGCGGCGGCGTCGGCATCGGTTATTCCCAGCACGCCGGCATGGTGATCGTCGCCGACGGTACGCCGGAGGCCGCAAAACGCATCGAGCGCGTGCTCTGGAACGATCCGGCCTCGGGCGTCATGCGCCATGCGGATGCGGGCTACGAGACTGCGATCGATTGCGCCCGGGACAAGGGGCTCGATCTGCCGAGCCTGCCGAAGTAGTCGGGTGCCAATTCGTCCTCAGGCGACAACCTTGTTGGCTGCGCCGTGGTCCAGGCGCGCGCGTTCCTTCGCGAGATAGTCCTCGATTGCAGCGCCCGGCATGGGCTTTGCGAAATAATAGCCCTGGATGAAGTCGCATCCCAAGCGGCGCAGAGTGTCGAGCTGGGCGCGCGTCTCGACGCCCTCGACCACGCACGCGATCTCCATGTCGTCGCACAGACCCGTCAGCGACTTGATGATCTTGTGGCTGACTGGATTCTCGTTGATGTCGGCGACGAAGCTGCGGTCGATCTTGAGCTTGTCCAGCGGCAGGCGGTGCACGTGGCTCAGCGAGGAATAGCCGGTGCCGAAATCGTCCAGCGAAATGCCGCAGCCCATGGCTTTCAAGGTGGCGATCGACTGTTGCGCGCGCACGAAATCGAAGGTGACGGCGGTCTCGGTGATCTCGAAATCGATCCGGTGCGGCGGCAGGCCGCTCTTCTCGATGATGGAGATCAGCGGCAGGATGCCTTCGGCCGCGCAGACGTCGTGGGCGGAGAGATTGAACGACAGGCGGATATGGTCGGGCCAGCTCTTTGCGGTCGCGAGCGCACGCGTCAGCAGCACCTGCGTCAGCGGCCGGATCAGGCCGATGCGCTCGGCCGCCGGAATGAAGTCGGCGGGAGAGACCCAGCCGAGGCGAGGGCTGTGCCAGCGCGCCAGGGTCTCGAAGCCCGCTGTGTGCTCGCTCATGGCATCGACGATCGGCTGGAACACCAGCTCCATCTCGGCGCCGAAATCGGAGGTCCGCAACAGATTCTCGATCACGCCGCGGCTGCGGATCTCCGCCTCGAGCTCGCTTGAGAAGATCACGGTGCGGCCGCGCTGGTGGCGCTTGGCGTGGTAGAGCGAATAGTCGGCGCATTCGTATAGCGCTTCCGACGTCGTCGCCGAGTCAGGATAAAGCGCGAAGCCGATCGAACAGGATAGCCCGGTGTGCGCGGTGTCGAGCTGGTAGGGCAGCTTGACATGCTCGCCGATGCGTTCGCCGAGCCGCACCAGATCGGCGTCCTCGGGGTCGCCGCACACGACGAGGCCGAATTCGTCGCCGCCGAGGCGCGCGAATTCCACCGGTTGCGGGCCGAAGCCTTCGCAGACCTCGCGGATGCGGCGGCCGGCCTCGATCAGGACGCGGTCGCCAACGGAGTGACCGTAATTGTCGTTGATCGGCTTGAAGCCGTCGAGGTCGATGATGCCGACCGCGACGTGAATGTGTCTGCGCTCGGCATCATTGAACGCGCTGGCCAGCTCGGCGAAGAAGCGGCGACGGTTCGGCAGCTCGGTGAGCGAATCGAGATTGGCGAGGCGGAAATTCTCGTCCGATAGCGCCTGCGTCGCCGCCTGCTGCGTCAGCAGCGATTTGCGGCTAGCGACGAGATCGGCGAAGTCGCGATAGTAGATGAACAGCACCGTCACCATGGCGCCGGAGACCAGCAGATTGTTGACCGCAATCGCCTTCAGCGTCGGCTCGCCGGTGGCCCAGAAGAACAGCACATAGGGGACGTCGACGACCAGCGTCACGATCAGCGCCGCCGAACGCAGATGCATCAGCGAGAAGATGCAGCCGATCACGGTCACGGCCATGTAGAACGCGACCTGGCTCTTGGCGAAGGGATCACCGTAAGGATAGAGCGCGAACGACCAGATGGCGAAACCGGCGCCGATCGGCAGCGTCATCCAGTTGGTGGCGCGCAGATTGCGCAGGATATCGGCGTCGCTGCGGACGAGATGGCGCTGCCGCAGCCACCACAGGGTTCGCAAGCCAGCGAGCCCGGTCAGCACGGAGGGCACGATCATCGTTAGCCAGTCCGGCGCGACGTTGACGTAGGTATACGCGACCGCGATCGTGTTGCTGATCAGGATGAAGTACAGCAGCGGGATCTGCTTGGAGAAGGCGTCGAATTGCGCGCGCGTCAGATCCGGATCGGTCGGCACTCGGAACAGCCGCATCGCGGCGGCGAGGTGAGCTTTCAAATCGACGGCAGGCATTGCAACACGCGCCCCAAATCCCTTCAAAAACGGGGGCGATCTTGCACGGCGGGGGTAAAGAGCGCGTTAGACGAGTTCGACGAGGATGCGCTAGCGCTGGTTGCACGCTACCGCAGGATTTTACGCCCGCGTGCATTGGTGAGGCGCTGTTAAGGATGTGCGGTGGAAGCAGGCGCTGTCTCGCGCGGCCGATCGTCCGAAATGATCGCTGCTACGGTCTGCTAACCATAGGCGTCCTCGGCCGCGTAGTGCCGCTGATTGTCACAGCGGCGGTCGCTGACGACCGCCGCGCAAAGGTGACGACGGCCTTCACTTCGCCGGTTGAAGCGCGGCCGTCTGCTTGGCGAGCTGCTTGTCGAAATCCTCCGACAGGCCGGTGGCGTAGGTCGGAAGCTCACCCGGCTTGATGAATGGATTCGGTGTGGCGTTCTTGATCTGCTGCGCGCGCTTGTCCTGCATGCCATAGACCTCGGGGTGGGGCCCGAGCAGCAAGTCGATCTTCATCGCCTTGGCCTTGGCGAAGGTCGCGCGATAGTCGTCGACGATGCCGGGATAGGTCGGTTGGCCGACCAGCCGGTTCAGCGCCACGGTGCCGCTGCAGAAGAACAGCACCTGGCGGTCCTGGCCACCGTCCTTCACCGTCATCTCCCAGCTGGTGCAGCCCGGCGAGTGGCCGGGAGTCTCATGCGCCGTCAGCGTGGTGTCGCCGAGCGTGACCTTGTCGCCTTCTTTCACTGTGCGATCGACCTTCACCGGAGGAAAGCCGAGGTCCGCGTTCTTCTCGTCGCCCGGATAATAGCCGCCTTCGAGCAGCGCCTTGTCGCGCTCGCCCGCGACAAGCTGCGCGCCGGTGTCCTTCTTGATCTCGGCGAAACCGCCGGTGTGGTCGAGATGGGCGTGGGTGTTGAGGATGATCTTGATGTCGGCCTCCTTGAGGCCGAGCTTGGCGATGTTGTCCTTGATCATGCCGGTCGACTGGGGCATCGCGGTGTCCATCAGGATCAGGCCTTGGGACGTCTTGATGATGTAGACGGCGATGCCGTCGGTGCCGACATAGTAGATGTTGTCGATGAGCTGGAACGGCTCGAACGGCGCGGTCCACTTCACCATGACCGCCGCCAGGAAGTCCTTGATGGTCTGCGCCTGCGCAACAGGTGCGAAAAGCGCCAGCGCACATAGCGCGGCCGCAAGCTTTCTCATGGATTGTCCTCCCGAGTTGTTGTTGTCGTTGCAACCGCGGGCGAGGCCGCTGGTCGACGGGGCGCACGCTAGATGCTGCGCGGTGAAGCAGCAACGGCCTGATGCTCGAAAAATTCCGCGTCATGCGCGGAATAACCGTCGCTGTCCGGTTTGAGCATGGCGGCGATTGTTGCACTGCGCCCACCGCGTTTGACCGCGTGCGAGCCGGCCGCCATACTTTGCGTCAAGACGAGCCAGCTAGAGCCGTCAACATCGGGAGCTGAAATGACCTATTCATTGTCAGTCTTTGGGGGGACGCTGATTTCCGTCGTCTCCTTCGCTTCGATTGCCCTGGCACAGCCGGCCTGCGTCACCCAGAACATGGCCGTGCCGCCGGGCGCCAACACCACCGGCAAGGCGGCGCCGTTCTTCATCGACACCACCGGTCTCGATTTCAAGACCACGCCGCCGACGCGCGATCCCTCCAATCCCAACTATCCGCGCGCGACCGAGCTACCCGACGGCACCTTGCCGCCGCCGGGTGCCGAAGGCAATTTCATCATCGGTCCCACCCACAATCCGGCGCCCGAGACCATTGCAAAGGACGGCGTTCCGCGCGGCACGACGAAATCCTTCACGCTGTCGTCGAAAGACAGCACGATCTACAATCCCGGCCTGATCCGCGACGACGTCGCCGGCTGCAGCAACTCCTCGATCATGACGACCGTGACCGCGCCGGACGACAAGTCGAACATGATCGTCACCACCAGCCATCCCGGCATCTGGTCGCGCACCATCGACGTCTATGTGCCGGCGCAATACGTACCCGGTACCGAGGCGCCCTTCATCGTGATCGGCGACGGCGGCTCTGCCGCCTACAAGGATCTCCCGACCACGCTCGACAATCTCATTGCGCAGCGCCGCGTGCCGCCAATGATCGCGATCCAGATCGGCAATGGCGGGCAGGATGCGCAGGGCAGCCAGCGCGGCCGTGAATATGATGCGGTGTCGGATATCTACGCGCAGTTCGTCGAGCGCGAGGTGCTGCCGCTCGTCGAGCAGAACACCGGCGTCAAGCTCACCAGGAACCCTGAGGGACGTGCGACCATGGGGCTGAGCTCGAGCGGCGTGGCAGCTTTCACCATGGCGTGGTTCTATCCCGATCTCTATCACCGCGTGCTGGCGTTCTCGCCGACGATGGTGAACCAGCAATGGCCGCACGATCCGTCACTGCGTGGCGGCGCCTGGGAATATCACAGCGCGTGGACGGGACCGGCCACGCCCAACCTCATCTCGAAAGCGGGCGTGCTGACGCCAGCCGAGCCGCCCGGCGTACCGCTGATCGTCGCTGCACCCACCAAGCCGATCCGTTTCTGGTTCTTCGGCGGCGACCAGGATCTGTTCTATCCCAATCCGACCATTCCCGACGGCATGCACGACTGGACCCTGTCCAACGCGCTGACGGCAAAGGTGCTGGCGGAGAAGGGTTACCACTACCAGTTCCTGTTCGTGCGCAACGCCAAGCACGTCGATCGTCCCACGATCGCACAAACGCTGCCGTCGGCGCTGGAGTGGGTCTGGAAGGGCTATCCGATCCCTTGAGCACGAAGCGGAGCCTAGCGCCCGATCGTCACCCCGGCGGTCGAGCGCATGGCGTCGCGCAGCCTCGTCGCATTCATGTCGTCGAGCATCTGCCGTGTCAACACGGTGGTCTGGCCGGGCGTGTCGAGGATAGTCTCGCCGCGTGAGGAGGACAGCCGGTGGGCCTTGTAGGGGGCAACCGGATCGGTGGCGGGCGGCGCCGCATGCACGTGGCGCGGCCGTTTTCCGGACGCGGCGAGAGCGCCTTGCGAAACGCAGAGGGCGGCGATCACGATCAGGCTTTGCAGTTTTGCGGACATGCGATCTCCCATATCCAGGGCGTCAGCCTAGCATATGGGCGCCTCATCGCAGAGGAAAAGGATCAGGCGAGGGCGGCCTGGCGTTCCCGCATCGGCTCGCTGGTGCTGCGGTCGGCGCCGCGCGGCTCGGCGAGCCGAGTGAAGCTGCGCTGGCCCGCATGCAAGGGTGCCTCGACGATCACGCCTTCGCAGACGATCTGGCCGCCGAGCATCTTGAATTCGAGCTTGTCGTAGCGCGGCATCGTCTCGCCCGGCTCGGGCGGCAGCAGTCCGATGCGCCCCTGGATATTCAGCGTGGCATCGCCTGTACCGTGAAGCCGCGGATTCCACATCCTGATCCCGGTCTCGGTCCAGCGTTGCCGGATCAGTGCGGCGCGATCGGCGGGCTCCACGATTTTTGCACGAGCCTTCGGCGCGCCGGGGCCCTTCGCGGCGGGCGACACGGGCGCCGGCGCGATATCCGTGGCGGCAGCCGGCGCGTCGGCGATCGTCTCCTCAGCGAGAATGGCCGCGACGGGCGGGAGATCGTTGGCGACGACCGGCTCGATCGCTGCGGTGACGCTGGGAGCTGGCTCGCTGTCGATGCTGGCCGCGGCGACGACCGGCGTAGGCACTTCAGCGTCGACCACGATGATGGGCGTCTCATCGATGGCAACCGGTTCGAGCTCCACCGAAGCGACGGATGCGGGTTCGTCTTCAGTGATGAGCTCGGAGGGCTCGACCGAAACCGTCTCCGTCTCGACAGGCGCGATGCAGACCAGCTCCTCGACGACCGGCTCGATATCGGCCGGAAGTTCCTGAGATGCATCGCTGATGATAAGGGGCTCAGGCGCCCCGACTGCTTCGACTTCGACAGCGGAGACTGTGGCCGCTTCGACGTCGTCAGGTTCGACATCCGTCAGGAGTTCCGCAGGCGGATAGCTGTTGATGAGTTCGGGCGCGTCGACCGTCTCGCTCGCAACATCAACCGAAGAGGCCGAAAATTCTTCCTCGATGACAGGCTCGACTTCTGCCAGCGTCTCCACTGATGAATCGTCGCTGACACTGATATCAGCCGGTGCTGCTGACAGGCTTTCAGCGACAACAGGTTCGGCGGCGCTATCGAGAGCCGGAGCAGCTTCTGCGATGAGGGCAGGCTCTTCATCCGCAGCAATCGGTGCCACGTCGAGACTGCCGCCGTGCGGCAGAGGTCGAAGCCGGTTGAACGCCCATTTCACCGCAGGAATGCGGCTCAGCAACGATATCAGTCTCGAAAGCACTGGGAGTTGTCCAAGAGGTACTCGGGCCGTAAGGGCAATCGCTGATTCGCCAGCAATGTGAAAAACTGCCCCGGCCGTCACACCCCTGTCAATCTAGGCGGGACCAATTGCAGAACATCTGCACAGCCTCGCGCGCCACAGCGTTCATTCGAAATGCATCGATGCGAGCGGATCTTCGTCGCGATCGGGCTGGTGCGTTGGCGCACGCGGGATCGCCGCGTGCTCGGTTTTGCGGATGTGCGGATGCGCGAGGGCGCGCTTGTGGACCAGCGCCATGGTGAGCGCTTCGCATTCCGTGGGTTCACCGCCCCACGCGCAGTCGATGCCCGACGACTGTCCGGGCTAGGCCTGCGCCGGGCCGGCGATCGTAAGCGACAAAATGATCCGCAGGGCGGCGACGATGCTTGTCTTTGTCATGGGACGCTCCAAACCGTTCTATCGAATAGATCAGGCGAAGCGGTCGATATTCCGCGCCCCCACATGATTGCGCGGCAACTCACGCGGGGTTCAACGGTCGTGAGGTACGCGTGAGGCGTGTGGCAAACGACTGTCTTGGGAACCTGCATGCGACAAAGCACCGCCGCAACGTTCCGCGCCGCCGCGCTTAGGATATGCGGGCAGCAAGGCGAACCTTCGCATGTCCGATCCTCCGGAAGACAGGATCGTTCCGATCCGCTCGTTGCAAGGCGCGAGACTCGACGAGCGCTTTGACGCAACGCTTGCGGACCTCGAGGCACGCCGCGACGAGCTCGTGCGTGTCATCTCCCGTCTCACCGAGGGCCTGAGCGTGATCGACCAGGCAGGCGTCGATGCATCGGCACAGTCGGCGCGCGATCTGATCGATCTGCTGGCGACGGCCAAAGCCCAGCTCGACGAGATCTCGGCCATCATTGCGAAGCTGCGACCGTCATGACGCCTTCGCCAATGTGACCAGGCCCACAGAGCTGCTGCGCCGATCGCGGATACGCTTCCTTCGACAGCGAAGGAGAAGCGACGTGATCTGCAAGACATATTTGGCAGCGGCCCTCGCCGCATTGATCTGCGCGCCAGCGTTGGCCGACGATCTCTCGCCAAAAATCGCGGCTCAGCTCATCTCGCCAAACGCAGAAATCCATATTTCGTGGATAAGCCCGGCGTCCGATCTTGAGGGGCGCACCATCGAGGTGGTCTGCGGCGAGGTCACGGTCCGCGATCCCAGGGGTTTTGATACCTCGACCTTCGCTTACGTCATCGACGACGACAAGCTTCTGGTCGCCTGGCAAGAGCAGTGGATGAAGGAGCCGGATCCGCAGGGCTACCGCAAGGTCATGCGGTACTGAATTGGCGTATGTTTCGCCGCATCTCGCCCGGTGCGAGGGATGGACCGCGAGTCGTCCGGTACGTCGGTGAGTTGCGGCGGACGCGGGCGCCAGCCGGCGCCCGGCCTTCCCTGCGCCCTTCGCATTCCCGGGGCGAAACGAGCCGCAAATCTCGGGCCAAAACGGCCGCGAGACCGCGAAATCATGCCCTTTGCGAGCGGAAAGGCGACTTTATTCTCGCCACGGATGCTTTAAGGAAGAGCCTGGATGCGGCGCAGCACTCGGGCGGCCGCGGGTCGAAATTCGGGCACGTCGCCGCAGAGGCCGGGCCCGCTCAACGAGAAGGACGTCAGGTCATGATCAATACCGTTGGCATCATCGGAGCAGGGACCATGGGCAACGGCATCGCCCAGATCTGCGCCGCGGCCGGGCTTTCGGTCGTGATGGTCGACATCTCCGACGCGGCGGTGAACCGCGGCATTTCGACCGTCGGCGGCAGCCTCGAGCGCCTGGTCAAGAAGGAGAAGATGTCGGCGGCCGATCGCGAGGCGACGCTCAAGCGCATCACCGGCACGACTGATCGCGCCAGGCTTACCGATTGCGATCTCGTCATCGAGGCCGCGACCGAGAATGAAGAGCTCAAGGTCAAGATTCTGAAAGACCTCTGCGCCACGCTGTCGCCGCGCACGCTGCTCGCGACCAACACCTCGTCGATCTCGATCACCAAGCTTGCGGCCGCGACCGATCGTCCCGATCGCTTCATCGGCATGCATTTCTTCAACCCGGTTCCGGTGATGGCGCTGCTGGAGCTGATCCGCGGCTTGCAGACCTCGGACGACACCCACGCCAAGGCGCTCGATTTTGCCCAGCGTGTCGGCAAGGTGGCGATCACGGCCAAGAACAGCCCAGGCTTCGCCGTCAACCGCATCCTGTGCCCGATGATCAACGAAGCGGTCTTCGCGCTTCAGGAGGGCATCGCGACCGCCGAGGAGATCGATGCCGGCATGAAGCTCGGCTGCAACCATCCGATCGGGCCGCTGGCGCTGGCCGATCTGGTCGGGCTCGACACCATGCTCTCGGTGATGGAGGTCTTCTATAAGGGCTTCAACGATCCCAAATATCGTCCGGCCCCCTTGCTCAAGGAAATGGTCGATGCAGGCCATCTCGGCCGCAAGACCGGGCAGGGCTTTTATACCTACGGCGCCTGATCTCTTGGCGCAGGCGGCGGGCGCTTCTACGCCCGTCGTCATTCCGCAATTTGCGCTGTGTCAAAGACGTCGCACGCAATTGGCCCGACAATGTCGAACGGGCGGCTCGCGGGAACAACGAAACGGAAAACAAGGAACATGTCGGATCGACTTAAGGCCGAGCGGGAAGCTGCGGCCGAACGGCGGAACCTGCTCACCCAGGATGCGATCGAGCGCACCGGGATCACCGAGGAGATGATCGGGGAACTCGTGACCCGTTTCTACGGGCGCGTCCGCGAGGATGCGCTGCTCGGGCCGGTGTTCGCGATCGTGCAGAACTGGGACGAGCATCTCGCCAAGCTCAAAGATTTCTGGTCATCGGTGGTGCTGATGAGCGGGCGCTACCATGGCTCGCCGATGCGGGCGCATATGCCGCTGAGCCTGGTCGGCGATCATTTCGATCGCTGGCTCGACCTGTTCGAACAGACCGCTCGCGAAGTCTGCCCGCCACCAGCAGCCGCACTCTTCATCGACAAGGTGCGACGTATCGCCGACAGTTTCGAGATGGCGTCTGCCACCATCGCCGGCCGCATTGCCGCGCCTCGCCACGCGCTCAGGTCCTGACGACGGCGAGGCTGCCTGCAAAACGTGCAGTTGAATCGCTTCGTGGTTGCATCGCGCTGTTAATAGCGCGTTGCACCAATTCCCGCATCATCGGTCTGATCTGCAAAATCATCATGCCGATCGCGCGGCATGACGTTGAAACGGCAAAAACGCATTTGAATGCGTGCAATCGCGTTCAATCAAAGCGAGTAAAGACATAATGATGCACTGCGGCGCCAATTCTTCGCCTTCATTTCGGCAGAGTTCCAGCGCCTGCTACTGTGCATGTCACGCGCATCATTCAGTGTCACTTCATCATCCTCCGACAGCACTGCGGAACCCGTAGCCGATGTGAGCGCGGAGCAAACGCGGCGAACGCTGCTGCTCGGTGCGCTCGCCACCACGGCCTGTCTCGGCTGTTCCGCGCCGGCGCGCGCGGGAGAGGATCCGCCCGGCTCTGACGAGCGTCCGCAGAAGGGCGATTTGCTGGTGTTCTCCGAAGGCGACAGCGAAGGAAAGCTCATCAAAGCGGCTGATCTGACGGCCGGCGGGCCGCCGATACATGCCTGGCCGCAGGACCCCAAGACATCGGTGGTGCGCAGCGCATCGCGGCTCAACGAGATCCTGATTATCAAGCTCGACCCCGCCGAGCTCGACGAACAAACACACGCGCGCGCCGTCGACGGCATCCTCGCCTATTCGGCGATCTGTTCCCATGCCGGCTGTCCCGTCACCGCCTGGGTCAAGAGCGATGTCGGCGACAAGGAGGTGTTCAAGTGCATGTGCCACAACTCCGAATACGATCCCCGCGCGGGCGCGCAGGTCGTGTTCGGACCGGCGCCGCGGCGGCTCGCCGCGTTGCCGCTGGCGCTCGCTGACGGCTCGCTCAGCGTCGCGGGCGGCTTCATCGGAAAGGTAGGTGGCGTGCAGCAGGGATGACGGTGCGGGGTGTGCCCGCGTCACGAGAGGCCGCATCCGCCGAGGGGCGGACGTCGGGACGAACGACAAGAATTCAAAACAAGAATTCAATCGGATGAAAAAGGGGAACGTCCATGACAACGTCCATGACCAGGAAGCAAATACTGCTGTCCGGCTTCGTCGCCTTCACGTGCCTTGTCTCGACCGCCGCAATCGCCGGCCCGATCGAGAGCTACGCGCCAGTCACCCAGCAGCGTCTCGAGAATCCGGAACCCGGCAACTGGATGCTCTATCGCCGCACCTATGACGGGCAGGGCTATAGCCCGCTCGACCAGATCAACACTTCCAACGTCAAGGATCTCACGCCGGTCTGGACGTTCGCCACCGGCGTGGTCGAAGGCCATGAGGCGCCGCCGATCGTCAACAATGGCGTGATGTTCGTGGCAACGCCGATGGGGCAGGTGATAGCGCTGAACGCTAAGACCGGCGATGAATACTGGCGCTACAAGCGGCAGCTTCCCGACGATCTGTTCCAGCTGCATCCAACCAGCCGCGGCGTCGGCCTGTGGGAAGACAAGCTCTATCTCGCCACCACCGACGACCACGTCGTCGCGCTCGATGCCAAGACCGGCAAGGTGGTGTGGGACACCAAGGTGCAGGATTACAAGAAGGGTCAGTACATGACCCTGATGCCGCTGATCGTCGACGGCAAGGTCATCGTCGGCGGCTCCGGCGGCGAGCTCGGCGTGCGCGGTTACGTCGTTGCCTACGATGCCAAGGACGGCAAGGAACTCTGGCGCACCTTCACCATTCCCGGCGAAGGCGAGCCCGGTCACGACACCTGGCAGGGCGACGACTGGAAGACCGGCGGCGGCTCGGCCTGGATGACCGGCAATTACGACAAGGACACCAAGACGATCTATTGGGGCGTCGGCAATGCCGCGCCGTGGCCCGGCGAAACGCATCCCGGCGACAATCTCTACACCTCGTCGGTGCTCGCGCTCGATCCCAGCAACGGCAAGATCAAGACCTATCACCAGTACCACCAGAACGATTCCTGGGACTGGGACGAGGTCGACGCGCCGATGCTGGTCGATCTGCAACGCGATGGCCGCAGCATCAAGAGCCTGATCCATCCCGGCCGTGACGCGATTTTCTGGGTGCTCGAGCGCACCCCGACCAAGATCAACTACGTCGCCGGCTGGCCGTTCGTCGCCACCGACGTCTGGAAGGGCATCGACGCCGAGAGCGGGCGGCCGATCGTCGATCCCGATCATAAGCCGGTCATCGGCAAGCGCGTCGAGTTCTGTCCGTCGCTGTGGGGCGGCAAGGACTGGCCATCGGCGGCCTATAGCCAGAAGACCGGCCTCGTCTATGTTCCCGCCAACGAGAACTTCTGCGGCGGCTTCACCGGCGAGAAGGTCGCGCTTAAGCCCGGCGAGCTCTGGCTCGGCACCAAGCCGGAAGACATCGGCCTGACAGCGAAGCCGGGCGCCGATCATTTCGGCGAGCTCCAGGCCTGGGATCCCGCCACGGGCAAGAAGGTGTGGCAGCACAACTTCCCGAAGTCGCAGCTGTTCGGCTCGGTGACGGCGACCGCAGGCGATCTCATCTTCGCAGGCGGCACCAACGACCGCAACTTCCGCGCCTTCAACGCCAAGACCGGAGAAGTGTTGTGGGAGCAGAAGACCAATTCCGGCATCATGGGCATGCCGGTATCCTATGAGATCGACGGCACGCAATATGTCGCGATCCAGTCGGGCTGGGGCGTGGACGCACAGCGCATCCAGGACGCACTCGCGACCAACAATATCGGCATAGAGGCCAACGTGCCGCAAGGCGGCGTGATCTGGGTGTTCGCGCTGAAGAAATAAGCTCCGCAGGCGGATCGAAGACGGCGGAGCAGCAGGGGGGTGGCGAGTGCGGCGGACGGCAACGTCCGCCGCATTTTGCGTGCGCGAAGGCCGCTACTTCCCCTGCCTATCCACCTTGTCCTTTTCCGCTTGGTTCATCTCCCGAATCTTGGGATCGTTGCTGCTCTGCCCGGTGGTCTGAGTCGTGGAGGCGGGCGGGGCGCCGGCGTTGGGAAGCGAATTCTGCTCCGGCGCGGTGGGGCGCGTCGCCGTGGTTGGCGGCGTCGTGGTGTTCTGGGCGAACGCGGCTGTATCAGCCAAAAGAAAGGCGCTCGACAGCAGCGAGACTGCGAGCGCCCTTGGGAAATTGATCATCGATCTGCTCCTGTCCGATCGATGAAAACGGCGCGAGGCCGCGTCTGTTCCGTCAAGCCTCCAATTGCTTGCCGATCGGAAGCGCGCGGATGCGCTTGCCGGTCGCGGCGAAGATCGCGTTCATCAGCGCAGGTGCGAATGGCGGCACACCGGGCTCGCCAACGCCGCTCGGCGGCGTGTCGGGTCCAGGCGGCACGATGTAGACATTGGTCACCAGCGGAGCCTCGTCCATCCTGACGACCTGGAAGTCGTCAAAATTCTTCTGCTCGACCTTGCCGTCCTTGAAGGTGACCGCGCCATATTTGGCGAGGCTCAGGCCCATGATTGCCGCGCCCTCGATCTGCGAGGCGATGCGCTCCGGGTTGACATAGGTGCCGCAGTCGATCGCGGTGTCGACCCGTGGCACCGTCAGCTTGCCCTTGTCGTCGACGGCCACCTCGACGATGGTCGCGATGTAGCTGACGAAGCTGCGGTGCACGGCGATGCCGAGGCCGTGGCCCTTCGGGACCTGACGGCCCCATTCGCCCTTCTCGGCGACCAGCTCGACCACCTTGCGCAGACGCGCGGTGTCGATCGGGTAGCTGTCATAGGGCTCGCCGTAGTTCCAGAGGTCCTTCACGGCGGGCTTGACGATCCGGGGCGTGCCGATCAACGCCAGCAACGTCTCCTTCTGGTCGCGGCCGGTTGCGTTCGCGATCTCGCCGACCATCGATTGCACCGCGAAGGCGCGCGGGATGTTCGAGACCGAGCGGAACCAGCCGATACGGGTGAATGCGGCTGCCTCCGGGTTCTCGCAGGAGATGTTGGCGATCTCGAACGGCATGTCGACGAGACCCATGCCAAGCTCGAACGCCGCCGCGTGATTGGCCCCGGCAGCGAAGGTCGAGGCGATGGTCGGCGCCACGCTGCGATGGCGCCATGCGATCACCTTGCCGTCCTTGTCCAAACCAGCCTCGATCCGTTCCGCCGAGACGGTGTGCAGGAAGTCGTGGTGGAGGTCGTCCTCACGTGTCCATTGCACCTTGACGGGCGCACCGAGTTCCTTCGACAGCAGCGCCGCCTCAAGCGCAAAATCGCATTTCGACTTGCGACCGAAACCGCCGCCGAGCAACGTGACGTTGACAGTGACATTGCCCTCGGGGATGCCGAGCGTCTTGGCGACGTCCTCGCGCGTGCCGCCCGGGCTTTGTACCGGCGCCCAGATCTCCGCCTTGTCGCCCTTGACGTCTGCGACCGCCACCGGCGGCTCCATGCTGACATGGGCGAGGTGCGGCAGGTAATATTCGCCGATCACGACCTTGGCGGCGGTCTTCAGCGCGGCGTCCGCGTCGCCCTCCTGGCGCACGACGAGGCCCGGCTTGCGCGAAGCCTCCTCGAGCTCCTTGCGATAGGCGACCGAGTCGTATTTGCCGTTGGCGCCGTCGTCCCAGACGAGCTTCAGCGCATCGCGGCCCTTAATCGCAGCACCGGTGTTGCGCGCAATCACCGCGACGCCGCCGAGCGGCTGGAACTTCGAGGGCCACGGCCAGCCGCGCACCTGCATCACCTTCTCAACGCCGGAGATTTTCATCGCCTCGGCCGGGTCGAACGAGACGAGCTTGCCGCCGGTGACCGGCGGTCGCGCGATCACAGCATACTTCATGCCGGGCAAGCGTACGTCGGCGCCGTAACCCGCCTTGCCGGTGGTGATGTCGTGGAGATCGACGATGCTGACCTGGCCCTTGCCGAGATAGCGGAAGTCCTTCGGGTCTTTCAGCTTGAGGCCTTCGATGCTTGGCACCGATTCCTTGGCGGCGTCGGCTGCGAGCTCGCCGAAGCCGAGCTTGCGGCCGGTGGCGCCGTGGACGACCTCGTGATTGACCGCCTTGACCTCGGTCGCCGGCACATTCCAGCGCTTTGCCGCGGCCTGCTCCAGCATGGAGCGGGCTGAGGCGCCGATCTGGCGCATCGGAATCAGATAATGCCGCGTGCTGCGCGAGCCGTCGGTGTCCTGGTTGCCGAACTTGACTTCGTCACCATGGGCCTGTTGCACCTTGACCTTGGACCAGTCGGCCTCCATCTCCTCGGCCACGATCAGCGGCAGGCTGGTGCGCACGCCGGTGCCCATCTCGGCGCGGTGGGCGAGGATGGTGACGGTGCCGTCAGGCGCGACCGCGACGAAGACGCGCGGGTCGACCACGACTCCATGCGGCATCTTGCCGGCGCCGGTCTCATAGGCAAAGGCCTGGCGCGACATCACGGGTGCGGCGAGCACGAAGCCGCCGGTGACGCCGAGCCCCTTCAGGATGCTGCGGCGCGAGACCTTCTCGACCTTCAGATTCTTTTCGAAGCCACGAAGCTTCCGCGGGTTGTCGATGAAATTCATGTCACACTCCCGTCGATGCGAGGTGGACGGCGTTCTCGATGCGCTGGTAGCAGCCGCAGCGGCAGATGTTGCCGGCCATCGCCTCGCGGATCTGGTCATGCGACGGCTTGGGGTTATCCATCAGCAGCGCAGCCGCCTGCATGATCTGGCCGGCTTGGCAGAAGCCGCATTGGGGAACATTGACCTGGCGCCAGGCCTTTTGGACGGGATGATCGCCATCGGGATGCAGCCCCTCGATCGTGGTGACTTCGCGCCCGGCGACGTCGTTGATCGAGGTAATGCAGGAGCGGACTGCCTCCTTGTCGACGATGACGGTGCAGGCGCCGCACAGGGCCTGGCCACAACCGAACTTGGTGCCAGTCAACCCGGCTTCGTCGCGCAGGAACCAGAGTAGCGGGAGATCCGGGTCGCCGTCCCAGCTCTGTTCCTGGCCGTTGATCTTGATTTTGATCATGATCGTCCCTCGCTCTTCATAAGCTCGATGATTCAGGATTTGCCGATGTCGATCGGCGAAATGGTCCGTACGTCGTGCCGCCGCATCTCCGCCTGTTCTCCTCCGCGGGCAAATCCCGGCAGGAAGCTGGAGTGCGAATCGTCATGTGCGGATGTGCTCGATACCTCCCGTTTTGTTCTTAATTGATTGAATGTCGCGCGGCATCATCACGGCGAAATCTTAGCAGAGATCGCGTCGGGCCGGCGTTCACAGCCAAGTGTTCTTGACGAGCCGTTCTCGACGGGAAAAGATTGCAACGAAGCTTGTCAAAAGCAGGGCGCGTCGCGCGTCGGGCGACTACAGAATCTGAGGCGCGGCGAAAAAAGCTTCGTCCGCCAGAGGGACTGCGCGGACGAAGCAGTATTCCTCAGTCGAGGGAGGGAGAATCGCAAGGCGCGCTGACTTCAAGCAGGAAGAGGGCGGCACTGCGCAGTCATTCAGAGACCAGGACTGAGGGAGCGGAACGCGCTCGCATACGCAAATTGCACAGGCGGCAAACTCGCCGCAAATCATTCGAGAGCTGTCCGTCCCCTCTCTGGTGAACAGCGAGGGGACGGACAAACTTCTGGCGGCCTTGTCAGGCGGCTTTGGCCTTCGCCACGTGGGTGGCGATTGCATCCATCAGCGCCGGCGACAGGCAGTCATAGGGCTCGAGCCCGATTTCCTTCAGCCGCGACCGGATACCGGCCATCTGCTCCGGCTTGACGCCGGATTCGATGACCGAGGAGACGAAGGCGGCGAATTGCGGCGCCTGCGAACCCTGCTCCTGGAACAGCTCCGGATGGATGAAGTCGAGACCGTAGAACGGATGGTTCTTGTTCTCGATGCGGCCATACATGTGCGTGCCGCAGGCCTTGCAGGCGTGCCGCTGGATCACCGCCGAGGCGTCGACGATCTGGAGCTTGTCGCCGTTCTCGAGCACGGTGAGATTCTGGCGCGGCACCACCGCGACCACGGAGAAGTTCGCGCCTTCCGGCTTCCAGCACTTGGTGCAGCCGCAGGCGTGGTTGTGCGCCACGTCGCCCTTGATGCCGACCTTGACCTGATGGTCCTTGCATTTGCAGGCGAGCGTGCCGCCGGCAAAGTGGCCGGTGCCTTGTTTGAGACCGTTGTCGATCGAGGGATGAAGTGCAGTCATGGGTCGATCCTCCTTGGGTGTGACGCTTGCGAGCTAGAACACGACGACTGAACGAATCGATTTACCTTCGTGCATCAGGTCGAAGCCCCTGTTGATGTCTTCGAGCTTGAGCGTGTGGGTGATCATCGGGTCGATCTGGATCTTTCCGTTCATGTACCAGTCGACGATCTTCGGCACGTCAGTGCGACCGCGGGCGCCGCCGAAGGCGGTGCCGCGCCAGTTGCGGCCGGTGACGAGCTGGAACGGACGGGTTGCGATCTCCTTGCCGGCTTCGGCGACGCCGATGACGATCGAGGTGCCCCAGCCGCGATGGCAGGCTTCCAGCGCCTGGCGCATCACCGTGGTGTTGCCGGTGCAGTCGAAGGTGTAGTCGGCGCCGCCGTCGGTCAGGGTCACCAGATGCGGGACGATGTCGCCGGTGATCTTCTTGGGGTTGACGAAATCGGTCATGCCGAACCGGCGGCCCCATTCCTCCTTGGAGTCGTTGACGTCGACGCCGATGATCTTGTCGGCGCCGGCCATCTTGGCGCCCTGTATCACGTTCAACCCGATGCCGCCGAGGCCGAACACGACGACGTTGGAGCCCGGTTCGACCTTCGCGGTGTTGACGACGGCGCCGACGCCGGTGGTGACGCCGCAGCCGATATAGCAGCTCTTGTCGAAGGGGGCGTCCTCGCGGATCTTCGCCACCGCGATCTCGGGCAGCACCGTGAAGTTGGAGAAGGTCGAGCAGCCCATATAGTGATAGATCGGCTTGCCCTTGTAGGAGAAGCGGCTGGTGCCGTCAGGCATTACGCCCTTGCCCTGCGTCGCGCGGATCGCGGTGCAGAGATTGGTCTTCTGGCTCAGACAGCTTTTGCACTGACGGCATTCCGGCGTGTAGAGCGGAATGACGTGATCGCCCGGCTTCACCGAGGTCACGCCCGCGCCGATCTCGCGGATGATGCCGGCGCCCTCATGGCCGAGGATCGACGGGAAGATTCCTTCGCTGTCGAGACCGTCGAGCGTGTAGGCGTCGGTATGGCAGATGCCCGTCGCCTTGATCTCGACCAGGACTTCGCCGGCCTTCGGCCCATCCAGATCGACTTCGACGATCTCGAGCGGTTTCTTGGCTTCAAATGCGACGGCGGCACGTGTCTTCATCGGTAACTCCTCAGATTCTCGCGGGGCGCCGAGACTTAAGTCTCAGCCGGGCCCCAAACGTTCACTTCTTGCCCATGCACGAGTCTTCATTCTTGGTATAGGCGTCGTTCTTGTCCTCATGCTTGCCGGGACGGGCGCGGCCCCAGGCCTCGTTGGAACGGGCGCGCAGATAGACGTAGAGATCGTCCATGTAGCAGGCGACGTTCGGATTATCTCCGAAGGCCGGCATCACGTTCTCTGCCGCGGTGGAGATATTCTTGCGGCCCGAGGCGACGACGCCGAGAAAATCGGCATAGCTCATCGTCTTGAGCGAATCCTTCAGTGCGGGCGCATAGGTCGATCCCATGCCATCCGGGCCATGACACACATGGCAGTCCGAGTGATAGCGGCGGTATCCAGAATAGGTGTACCAGTCGACCGAGTCGCCATTGATCTTGTAGGTCGGGTTTCCTTCCTTATCGAGCCATTCGCCAGTTTCGTTCTGCTTGACGGCGGTCGGGTCGCCCGAGCCGTCCGCGATAGCAATTCCTCCGGACGCAACGAAGATCATCGCAGCAATGACAGAGCAGATTTTACGCAAGAGGTGTTCCTCGAAGGCATCAGGTGGAGACGAGCCGGCGCGTGGAGTTGATCCACGCGCCGGAGCGATACGAAGCTGACGCTAGTTCGCGGGCAGCGAGAACACGGTCAGCGTGCCGCCGAGTGCCGTGTAGTTGCTGAGCGCGGCGTAGCCACCGACTGCGCCGAGACCTGCGGTCGGATCGGTCAGACCAGCTGCCAGACCGATGCCGGCCCAGCCGCCCACGCCGGAGAGCACGGCGACATACTGCTTGCCGCTGTTCTCATAGGTGGTGACGTTGCCGATGATGCCGGAGGGAGTCTTGAACTTGTAGAGCTCCTTGCCGGTCTTGGCATCGACTGCCTTCAGATAGCCTTCGAGCGTGCCGTAGAACACCACGCCGCCGGCGGTCGCGAGCGCACCCGACCAGACCGAGAACTGCTCCTTGTTCGACCAGACGATCTTGCCGGTCTTGCCGTCCCAGGCGATGAAGTTACCCATGTTGGTATCGCCCTGCGGCGGATACATCGAGAGCGTTGCGCCCACATAGGGCTGGCCCGCGGTGTAGCTCACCTTGAACGGCTCGTAGTCCATGCAGACGTGGTTGGTCGGAACGTAGAACAGCTGCGTGTCCGGCGAGTAGGCCGCCGGCTGCTCGTCCTTGGTGCCGAGCGCGGCCGGGCAGATGCCCTTCACGTTGTGATCCTCGCCGGCCTTGTCGGTCGAAGCTGTGTCGAGCACCTTCGGACGGCCATAGGTGGCGGAGTTCTTGTCCATGTCGACGCCGGAGGTCCAGTTCACCTTCGGATCGTACTTTTCGGCGACCAGAAGCTCGCCAGTGGCGCGATCGAGCGTATAGCCGAGGCCGTTACGATCGAAATGCGTCAGCAGCTTGCGCGCCTGGCCGTTGATCGACTGATCCGAGAGGATCATCTCGTTGACGCCGTCATAGTCCCATTCGTCATGGGGCGTCATCTGGTAGACCCACTTGGCGACACCGGTGTCCGGGTTACGTGCCCAGATCGTCATCGACCATTTGTTGTCGCCGGGACGCTGCTTCGGATTCCAGGTCGAGGGATTGCCCGATCCGTAATAGACGAGGTTCAGCTCAGGATCGTAGGAGATCCAGCCCCATGTCGCGCCGCCGCCGATCTTCCACTGATCGCCTTGCCAGGTCTTGAGGCTTGAATCCTTGCCGACCGGCTTGCCGAGTGCGGTGGTCTTGTCGTCGACCAGGATCTGGTCATCCGGGCCTTCCGAATAGCCGCGCCAGGCGACCTTGCCGGTCTTGATGTCGTACGCAGTCATGTGGGCCTGAACGCCGAACTCGCCGCCGGAGATGCCGACCAGCACCTTATCCTTGACGACCATCGGCGCTGAGGTGCCGGTCTCGCCCTTACTCGGATCGCCGTTCTTGGCGGTCCATGCAACCTGACCGGACTTGGCGTCGAGCGCGACCAGGGTTGTGTCGGCCTGATGCAGGAAGATCTTGCCGTCGCCGTATGACAGGCCACGGTTAACCGTATCGCAGCACATCACCGGGATAACGTTCGGATCCTGCTTCGGCTCGTACTTCCAGACGATCTTGTTCTCGTTGGAAAGGTCAATGGCGTAGACCTTGTTCGGGAACGGCGTGTGGACGTACATCATGTTGCCGATCACCAGCGGGCCGCCTTCATGGCCGCGCAGCACGCCGGTCGAGAAGGTCCAGGCGACCTGGAGCTTGCCGACATTTTGTGCGTTGATCTGGTTGAGCTTGGAGTAGCGGGTATTGGCATAGTCGCCTGTCGGCATCACCCAGTCTTTCGGGTTCTGCGACATCTTGTTCAGCTCGTCATTGGCAGAGGCGCCGCCGACGGCGAGAGCCGCCGCGGAGCCAAGAAAGGTCGCCAGTAGCACCTTGCGCATAGTCATTCCTCCGTTGGTCGCGTTTTATTGTTTCCGAAGCATTGCTTAATCACCGGGCTTTTCGTCCGGCGTCTGCTCGTGCAGGGCGGTCACGTTGGGGACCAGAAACGATGCTGTGCTGTTTCCTCCTCAGGATGAGAGCTACAGGTCCGCGTGCAGGAGCGGCCTGTTTTTTTTGTTCCTGCCGTAATTCCTAACGACTTCGCTATCGGGAAACTTGCCCAAGAGAGAAGCCGCTTTGCTCGATAGCGCACGGATGCGAAGTTTTTGATTTTGCAGTAGCGAATTCAGCGGCTTCCGCTCGCCGTGGTGCAGCGCTCAACAAACAGGTTCCCCTTGACGGCGGTGCAACTAAGGCGGAGGATTAACGTTCAAGGGTGGCAATGGAGCGATGGCGCTCGTTCCAAAAGACCGCCCAAATTCGAGGTAAACGTCACGCAATCACGGCTGAGGGCTCCGGAAGCGCTGGTCGCGATTCGCATCGAATCCCGGAACACGCCAGTGGCTGGATTAATGTCCGACACAATTCACACGCTCTCGACGACGGGACTGACGCCGAAGCGGCAGATCCAGAGCTGGATCGACGGGCTGACGAGTCTGTGCGGACACTTTGATGTCGATCCGCTGGAGGCATCCTCGCTCGAAGGGCGCATCGACTACACCTCCGTCTCGCGCCTGAAGCTCTGCCAGATCGAGGTGAGCCAGCATCGCATCGCGCACACGCTGGCGCGCGCCAAGGCCAACGAACACCCGTACATCAAGATTCACTTCCAGACATATGGCGTGTCCTATTTCGAGCAGGAAGGCCGCCACATCGAGCTGAACCCCGGCGACATCATCGCCTATGACGTCTCATGCCCGCATCTGATCGTCAGTCCCGCCTTCACGCGCCACGACGTGGTGATCGTGCCGAAGGCACTGCTGCGCGATCGCGGCTTCCCGTCGCAGCGCATGCCGGCCTGCAAACTGTCGGCGAAGACGGGGACGGGACGGATCGCCCATGATTTCGTCCATGCCACGTTCGACGAGGCGGCGAAGCTGTCGGCCAACAGCGCGGTCGGTGTCGCCGATTCGCTGATCGACCTGTTGCTGCTGCCGCTGCGCGAAGCCGACACGATGTTCGATCGGGTCGGGCCCGAGGCGATGTATGTGCGTGCCCAATTTTTCATCCGCGAGCACCTCCGCGATCCCGATCTGTGCATCGACCAGATCTCCGCCGAGCTCGGCTGCTCCAAGCGCTATCTGCACATGCTGTTCTCGGAGCGCGGCACCACGGTGAGCGATTACATCTGGCAGGCACGCCTCCAGAACTGCCGCCAGGAGCTCGAGGCTCACGGCGGCAAGACCATCACCGACGTCGCGTTCTCGTGGGGCTTCTCCAGCTCATCGCATTTCAGCCGCGTGTTCCGGAAATACTTTGGTGTGGTGCCGTCCTCGATCCACAAGGGGCAGCAGGGCGCTGTCGCCGTGGACGAGAACTAGGCGCGCCTCACGCTGCGGCCCGTCCTGGAGCCGCTTGCCGGACGCGCGATCCTCTCAGGTCGTTGTCGCAACGTAGGGAATGCTGGCCACGAGAGCGGCGACCAGCACTGCGTTGCACAGCATTGCCTTCCAATGCAAACGACGCAGCTGGCGTACCGCGTTCGCATCGCCCGCATCTCTGGCGCTGAGCTGATCATCCATCTGTCGCATGAACCACGGGCGGCCCCAGATCGCCAGGACCGCAATCAGGCCGATGCCTGCGGCGAACAGCGGCCGTCCGGCGAAGATGAAAGCTGCCGTCCCGATCGTGCCGGCAACGCTCACCATTCTGAACTGGATGTTGAACATCCCGCGCAAGAGCTGCGTGACGGGCGGGATGTCGAGCTTCACCAGCAGGAAAGCAGGCGACGCCAGCAGGAAATAGCCCATCGGGAAAAGCAGGATGACCAGGGCGGCCACGGCGAGGGCATCGGGTCTCATGCGAACGGCCTTTCTCGTTCGGGAGGGCAAGGCAAGGGGCTTCCGGCGGTAGCGCACGATCATAGCCGGCCAGGGCGCTTGCGACACTAGGCTTTGGTCGGATGCGAAGGGGGCGAACCACGTCTCCGCACCACACGCTGCCAGACGATGTCGGTCAGGGCCACTGCGATGAGGCCGAACGCCCCACCGATGATCACATTGGCGACGCGCTCCTCCGCAATGCCGCTGGCGCCGCCGGCCAAGGATGCAGCGAGCGCGATGAAGAAGCAGCGCAGGCCGAAGCCGACGATATAGCGGGAGAACGAGATCAGCGTGAGCGTGGCCGCGAGAACCGCAAGCGCATAACCGACGCGGTTCTGCGGCAGCGCGAGGCCAGCGAGGAAGCCCAGTGGCACACCGACGAAGGCGCCGATGGCACGTTGCTTCAGCTTGTCGGTGGAGGCGGAGAGATCTCCGACCACGACGCTTGCGGCCGACCACATCACCCATTGCCCCTGCGCAAGATCCAGAATTTCGACCAGGGCCGCTGCGGCAAAGACGGCGATGGCGGTTGCCGCCGCAGGCAGCAGCCATTCGGCCGCAGGCGGTCCGAACGAGGTCGCGATATTGTCTTGCCGCCGCTGATTATAGATCTGGATGCCGCAGACCAGCGCCAGCGCAACCGGTGAGGAGACAATGATGATGCCGGCATGACGCAGCGCTTCTGGCGCGTTCACACCCTCACGCACCTCGCAGGCAAGATAGACGGCCGGAATGAACGCCCAATTGCCGAGCGTCCGGAAGTGCTCGCCATAGCGCGTTGCCGCCACCGCAAGGAAGCCGGCCAGCGCCGTCAGCACAACGAACAGCGGTTTGATCGGAGCGGCGAGAAAGAGAGCCGCAAACGCCACGAGGATCGCAAGGTAGTGCCACGCGATCACTTTGGACGGAAGGTGCAGCCGCAGTGCCGGAATGAGCAGCGACACCGCAATCAGTCCCAAATTCAACAGTGCCGTCTCGCGCGAGATGAAATAGGCGGCAACGAACGGGCCGACCCCGATCAGCGCGCGCAGCAGCTCGCCGCTCTTGATTTCGCGGGCAAGGACATCGCGCAGGCCGGCGGAGGGCGGGATGGTCGGGGCGTTCACAGGGCACCAAAAAGGGGCGGATGAATGCCTCGATCATAAGGCTCCGGATGCCGCTCGGCCAGCGGACGGATTATGGCGGGCGCTCTCCACATTCTTGCTGTCATCGCCCGCCTTCGCGGGGCATGAGAGCGGAGAGCGGTGCGGCATGGCGGTCGCGACGACCTCACCTCTGAATGATCTTCGTCCAGACGTCTCCGAGGATCGCCGGCTCGCGCGGCGGCAGATAGGTCAGGCCGGCTTGCTTGCCGAATTCGGTGATCTTGCCCTCGGCCGCAAGATCCGTCAGCGCCTTGTTGACGGCCTCGATCAAGGCAGGATCGTTGCCAAGTCCGACATAGCCGCGATTGGCCCCGATCGGATAATAATAGCCGGAGGCTGATATCGCCGTATCGGGATGCGCGGCGCGGTGGGCATCGTAGCGCGCGAGATCGATCAGGGTCGCATCATAATCGCCGCGATCAAGCGCGCCCAGAAGGTCGTCGCGTGCGGGCACGAGATGGGTGATGTTGTCGATCAGCCGCCCCTTGTCGAAGGTCATCAGGATGGCGTCGCCGAGCGATCCGCTTTCGATCGCAAGACGAAGACCGGCGAGGTCGCCGATATCGCTGATCTTGCGGTCGCGCGCCTTGGGCCCGAGCACCACCGTCATCGGCGAGTAAACGTAAGGCCGGCTCGGCGCGAGTACGCCGAGCGCAACGCGGCGGCGTCGGTCATCGCGCGTGGCGCCCGCGAAATCCGGCAGGCGCGCCGTCTTCAGGCCGGGCTTGACGAGGGAATCCGTCGTCAGTGCGTAGCCGCCGACCAGGGAGCAGCGACCGTCGGAGAGCAGCGCATTGGCCTCGAGCTGCGGGCTCGAATCTTCGTCCAGCTTGCTCTCGAACCACTGGATCCTGAGCGGGCGTCCGATCCGGTCCGCGATCGCCTGCGCCAGCAGCACGTCGAAGCCGGAATCCGGCTTGCCGCGGTGATGCGCCGAGAGTGGCGGCCGGTCCTCGTCGAGACAGATGCTCAGCGGATCTGCCGCCCACGCCGCCGTTGCCGAAGCCGCGAGCATCGCGGCGAGACCGAGTACTGCCAGCCGGCCCCTCATGGCTTCCTCCGGCTCGAGATGAAGGCCCAGAGATTTCCGATCTCGTCGTCGTTCAGAATGTCGCCCCAGGGCGGCATCTTGTTGTTCTTGCCGTTCTTCACGGTGGTGACGAAGCGCGTCCTGTCGTCGGGAAAGGCGCGCAGGTCCGGCGTGATGGTGCCGGAATTCATCATGTTGGGGCCGTGGCAGTGCGAGCATTTTTCGGCATAGGTCGACTTGCCGTGGTCGATCTGCGCCTGCAGCGGATTGCCGTTCGAATCATCCGCGGCGCGAACGGTCGCCGCAAGCGCGACCGTCAACACCGCGACGGTGGCGAGGATCGCCACCGTCTTCTGAGCAATGTCTCTCAACGTGTCTGGCCGTTACTGCTTCACCGCAAAGACCCACAGCGAGCCGCCGGGCGGCACCTTGGCCAGCCGCTCGTCGCCGGAGAACAGCGAGTAGACGCCGCCATAGCCACTGGTGACGGCGATGTACTGCACGCCGTCCTGTTGCCAGGTCACCGGCTGTCCCTCGATGCCGGAGCCGGTCTGGAACTGCCAGAGCTTCTTGCCGGTGTCGGCGTCGAAGGCCTCGAACTCGCCGGTCAGCGCACCCGTGAATACGACGCCGCCCGCGGTCGACAGCACGCCGGAGAAGCGCGGGATGTCGCTTGCCGCCTCCCACTTCGCCTTGCCGGTCATCGGATCGATCGCCTTCAGATGGCCGCGCGCGCCGTCACCCCATTCCCAGGGATCGGTGAGGTCCATGCCGAGATACCATTCACCCTGCTTGAAGGTGGCCGGCTCCGACTTGTACCTGCCGCCGAAGGCGAGCGTGTTGGCGTAGGCGAGGCCGGTCTGCGGATTGAACGACATCGGCTCCCAGTTCTTGCCGCCGAGGATCGACGGATAGACGGTGACCTTCTTGCCCTCGCGCGCATCCTTGACGACGTCGGTCTCGGTCGGACGGCCGGTCTTCAGGTCGACGCCGGTTGCCCAATTCACCTTCACGTAAGGATTGGCCGCCAGCACCTTTCCGTTGGTGCGGTCGAGCACGTAGAAGAAGCCGTTGCGGTTGGCATCCATCAGCACCTTGGTCGGCTTGCCCTCGACGTTCATGTCGGCGAGGACCATCTCGGCCACCGAGTCATAGTCGAACGGATTGTTCGGCGAGAACTGGTAGTGCCACTTGATCTTGCCGGTCTTGGGATCCATCGCCAGCACGGAGCAGGTGTAGAGATTGTCGCCGGGGCGCACGGCCGCGTTGAACGGGCCGGGATTGCCGATGCCCCAATAAACCGTGTTCAGCTCTGGATCATAGGAGCCCGTGATCCAGGTCGAACCGCCGCCGAGCTTCCAGGTGTCACCCTTCCAGGTGTCGCCGCCGGGCTCATCCGGCGAGGGGACCGAATGGGTGCGCCAGAGATGCTTGCCCGTTGCCGGATCCCAGCCGTCGATGAAGCCGCGGGTGCCGAACTCGGCGCCGGAGATGCCGGTGATGACGACGCCGTCGGCGACCAATGGCGCCACCGTCATCGAATAGCCTTCCTTGATGTCGGCCGCCTTCTGCCGCCACAGCTCCTTGCCGTCCTTGGCGTCGATCGCGATCACGTTGGCGTCGAGCGTGGTGCGGAACAGCTTGCCCTCGTAGAGCGCGCCACCGCGATTGATGATGCCGCAGCAGACGATACGCGGCGTCTCGGCCGGATATTCGATCTTGGATTTCCAGATCTGCTTGCCGGTCTTGGCGTCGACCGCCATGGTCGCGTTGTGAGAGGTCACGTAGATCACGCCCTGGTACACCAGCGGCTGCGATTCCTCGCTGCGATCGTCGTTGAAGGAATAATTCCAGACCGGGACGAGGTTCTTGACGGTGTCCTTGTTGACCTGGTTCAGCGTCGAGAAGCGCTGGAGATTGTAGCCCATCCCGTAGTTCAGAACGTTCGACGTATCGGTTGCGCCTTTGACCAGTTGATCGGTCGTCTGTGCGCTCGCAACCGAGCATGCGGATATGACGAGGCTCGCGGCCATCGCAAAGCGTTTCATCCGTTCCTCCCAATATGCGCGCCTTTTGACGCTGCGATTGCAACACTCCGCCCGAAAGCAAAACCCGTCAATACGAAAGTCGAAAGCGCGCTGCCGATATGTTGGACGCCAGATGCCAGGCTTGATGCGGTAATCTTCGAAGAATTTTGCGCGTCTTGCGCGAATGCGCTGCACCAATTTCCACGGCGCGAAGATTGGCGCAGCGCGAAAATCTTGACGCGAACGGGTTCGTCGCAGGCGAAGCATCGCAATTCGGCTTGAACCGAGGCGGGCTTGCGGACTTATGTTGTCGCGATCCCCCGCGAATCGGGGTTCATGGTCAGGGAGGTCAAAATGATATCGCGTCGCTCAGTTGCGCTAGCGCTCACGTTTGCCGTGCTCTCCGGTCCGGCCTGGTCGGCATCCGGCGGCGCCGTCAAGATGTTCGACACCGACAATGACGGCACGCTCGATCTCGCCGAGGTAAAGAAGGCCGCCGCCGCGCTGTTCGCGAAGCTCGATCCCGATCATGATGGCACGCTCGACGCGCGTGAATTGCGCGGACGGTTAACGGCGAAAGAACTCGCCGCCGCCGACCCCGATCACGACGGGACGCTGACGCTCGACGAATATCTCGCCGTGGTGGAGCAGCGCTTCAACGCGGCGAATCCCGACAAGGATGGAACGCTGGATGCGAAGGAGCTGAACTCGCGCGCGGGTCGCGCATTGCTGCGACTGTTGCGCTGAGAACACCCGCGCTTGACTGGGAGCGAAGGCGGTTTGCCCGAGAGTGAACTGTACGCGTGTTCACTGTGTTCGCGGTCCCATTCCAGGCTTGCGCAGTTGCTGAGGCAGCCCTAGGTTTCGCCCGGCGCGATGTCGCGCTCAATACTTGGGGAGACCCGAATGGCCTGGAAAGCTCCGAAGATCGTGGAAGTGCCGGTCGGCATGGAAATCAACATGTACGCCTGCGCTGCGCGCAAGTAGGACTGACGACCTGCCGCGGCTTCGATGGCGAATACCGTCGAAGCCGTGGTAGTGTTCGTGATGCGCATTGGAGCCCACACAATCTGGACGGCGATCGCGTGCACGCTCACGCTCGTGCCAATATGCGCTAGCGCCGAAGAGGGCTTCGACACCGAGCACATCTTCGGCTTCATGATCGGCAGCGATGTCGGCAATCCCGGCGAGCGCGAATTCCAGACCCAGACGACGGGACGCTTCGGCAAAAGCGGTGGCACCTATCGCGCCCTCAGCCAGGAGGTCGAGATCGAAATCGTGCCGCTGCCGAATTTTCGCATTGAAGTCGGCGCCAACGCCACGCTGCACGACATCACCGGCGTCCCTGATATCGACGACCGCCGCCAGTTCAACTTCCAGGGCCTCTCGCTCGACCTGCGTTATCGCCTGCTCGACCGTGAGCGCGCCCCGTTCGGGATGACGATCGCCGCCGAGACCCATGGCGATCGCATCGACGAGGTCAGCGGCGCCAAGGGACGGATGTACGGCACTGATTTCACGCTCGCCTTCGATCGCGAGCTGATCCCGAATTTTGCGATCGGCGCGCTCAATCTGATCTACCAGCCGGAATGGACACGCTTCGAGGTGAGCGGGCTGTCCGAGAAGAGCTCCACCATCGGCGCCGCTTTCGCCGGCATGGTGCGCGTCAGCCCAAACGTGCTGCTCGGCGGGGAGATACGCTACTTCCGCCAGTATGAAGGCATCGGCCTCGGCGCGTTCTCAGGGCAAGCCCTGTTCGTCGGGCCAACCGCCTACTTCCAGCTCTCCGAGCAATCGCGGCTCACCTTGAGCTGGAGCATGCAGGCCTGGGGCCGTCCGGCCGGATCGGGCGCCAATCTCGACCTCGTCAATTTCGAGCGGCACCAGGCGCGGCTGGTGTTCGGGATTAACTTCTAGCTAAGCGGGTTCCAGCGCATCCCTCACGCCGGATTGAAACTTCCGGCTCCTCGCGACGTATCCCTTTGTGCTAGACTTAATCGCTTCCGCGCGAGGATCCCTGCATGAATCCGATCGACCTGGTGGTGACTGTGTGTGCGGTGCTCTCGCCTGCGACCTGCGAGGAGCAGCATATTGTGTTCAACTACGCGGGGTCGCCGACGCAATGTGCAATGGCCGCGCCGCCCTATATCGCGCAATGGGTCGGTGATCACCCGAAGTGGCAGGCGGTGCGCTGGCGCTGCGAATATCCCCACCCGAACGACAAGGCGTGAGCGGCTCGCGCTACTTCGTGCAGTCCTTCAAATCCTTGTCGGCGATCGAGAACACCGCATCGGCCCTGATCTCGATGTCGCGGACGACGCATTGCCGGGAATTGGGATAGCTGACCTTGGCGTCGTAGCGGCCGGGCTCGACGCCGGTGATGCGCAGCCGCTCGTCGTGGTCGACCTCCTTGTCCTTGTCGTTCAGGCACTGGTTCGGGCCCCAGTCGGTCTTGCCGCTAGGCGCGAGCTGGAAGCCGGAGATCGTCTCCGACGTCAGGTTCCAAAGTCGGATGCCTTTGCCCTTGGCCTGCGCGGCGGCTTCGCCGGCAAGCGTCAACAACGCGATCAAAGCCAGAACCCAACGCATCTGCCAGTCCTCCCAAAGGCGCGCCGTCATTCCCTGATCAGGCGCTCGCGGTTCTTTGCCTTGTCGAAATTTCTGGCGCGGTCAAGGCCGATCGGTGCGATCAGCTTCGCCGAGACGAGATCGGCGCCGTCGAAATCGGCGTCGATGACGATGGCGCCGGTCAGATCGGCTCCGCCGAGTTGGGCGTTTTTCAGTGATGCACCGGTCAGATCGGCGCCCCTGAGGGCCGCGAATTCGAGGTCGACGCGCGACAAATCGGCGTTGCGCGCGTTCAGCCGTTCCAGGTTGGCGGATCTCAGCACCGCGCGCATCAGCCCCATCGACTGGTTGCGCATATCGGCGCCAAGATGCGCGTCCGCGATCGAGGCGCCGACCAGGCTTGCGCCGGTGAGGTCGGCAGCGATGCGCGCTCCCGACAGGTCCGCGCCGTCGAGACGCGCGCGGGCCATTTGCGACGCGAACAGATTGGCGCCCTTCAGGCTTGCCCCGGTAAGATCCGCATCCAGCAGCCACGCCTGATCGAGGATCGCACGGTCAAGCCTGGCGTCTCGGAGTATTGTCTTGTTGAGCCGCGCGGTGCGGAGAACCGCGTTGGACAGGTCCAGCCCCGAGAGATCGAGGCCCGACAGACGCTTGCCGGTGAAATCGGCAGGCTGCGCGGCGCTCGCTTTGGCCAGCACGGCCTCGACCTCTGGCCTGGTCATTTCGGCCGAGACCATCGCGGGGGAGGTGAGGTCGACGTCGCGCATCATGTCCTGCGCGCTCGCCGTCACCGCGACGAGTGCGAGGCCAAGCGTTGCAAGACCACGCGTTGCGAGGGCGACCGTCCGCGTCATCATCAACTCCGACGCCGGCCTGTCTAGCACGTCCGCCAAGCGACCGGCTATGAGACATCTCGCTCGGCGCGGTCGCCTTGAGCTCGTCGGGCGAGGCCGGCCTTGATCGCCGCAATCTCGGCTTCGCCGCGTGCGTCGCGCGGGGTACCGATAGGCACCTCGGCCACGATCCGCGCCGGCCGCGGCGACAGGAAGAACAGCCGATCGCCCAGGCGCACTGCATCGTCCAGGCTGTGTGTCACCAAAAGCGTCATCACCGGCCGGCTCGCGACGAGCGTTGCAATCTCATCGCGCAGGCGTCCGGAGAGAGCGTCATCGAGCGATGCCAGCGGTTCGTCGAGTACCAGAATATCCGGCTCGACGGCAAAGGCGCGGGCGAGCGCCACGCGCCGGGCCAATCCCAGCGAGAGCTCGCCGGGATAGTGGCTGCGATGCGCCTCCAGCTCCAGGATTCTGAACAGTTCGGACAGTTTGGCGTCGCTGACGGCGGGGGCCGCCAGCCGCACATTCTGCTCGACCGAGCGCCAAGGCAACAGCCGCGGCTCCTGGAACACCATGCCGATCCGCGCGTTCGGCGGGCGCGCGACGGTGCCTTGAAAATCCGGATCGAGTCCGAGGATGATCCGCAGCATCGTGCTCTTGCCGCAGCCGGACGGACCAATGAGCACGCCGACCTCTCCGTCTCCTAGCGAGAACTTGATCGGCGCCAGCACGTCCTGCGTCCCGCCCGCCGCGTTCTTGAACGCTTTGCCTGTGATCTCGACCTCAAGCCGCACGGGGCCGCCACCGCGTTGCGCGGGCCTCGAACGGCTGCACCAGCGCCGTCTCGATCACGAGCACGACCGCGGCGAATGTCAGGGAATAGGCCAGCAGCCGCGGCGTGTCGAACAGCTGGAAGGCAACGCCGATCTCGAAGCCGACGCCATTCGGCCGTCCCAGCAGTTCGGCGACCAGCACGATTTTCCACACCAGCGACAGGCCGGAGCGGGAGGAGGCCGCGATATAGGGCGCGAGCTGGGGCAGCACGACATGGCGGAAGGCGCGCCAGCGCGGCATCGCGAACACGGTCGCCATCTCGTCGAGCGAACGATCGAGCGCGCGCGTGCCTTCGCGCAAGGTGACGACTGCGGTCGGCAGCTTGTTGATGGCGATGGCAGCGATCGCCGCCGCCTCGGTGAGCCCGGCCCAGATATAGGCCAGCACGATCACCACCAGCGCCGGCAGGTTCAACAGCAGGATCAGCCAGGGATCTCCGAGCCGGTCGGCGAGCTTGACCCGGCCCATCCAATAACCGATCGCGCTGCCGAGCGACATCGCCAGCACGAAGGACAGCGCGACGCGCGCCAGCGTCGCACCGAGATGCAGGAACAGCGCGCCGCTCGTGGCCTCCGCAACGATGACGTTGAGCACGGCGGGCGGGGAGGGCAGTTTTGCGCCGCCGACGAACAGCGCGGCTGTCCACCAGATCGCAAGGAGCAGGGCAATCGACAGAAGGCGCAGCACCTCAGTCTCCGGGGACGGCGTGATAGAACGTGCCGGGATCGAGCTCGGCCGCCGGACCGACCAGGTCGCGGCCGCCGATCTCGGCCAGCACGCGATAGAGCACGCGCGCATCCGCTTCCTCATCGCTGATGTTCCGGCGCGGAATGCCGTCACGATAGCGGTCTCGGTAGGTCTTGAGCATGGCTGGATCAGTCGCGCCGGTGAGCGGGGCGATCTTGTCCCAGGCTGCATCCGAGGTGACCAGCAGCTGCTTGGCCTTGCGGGTCATTGCGATGAAACGCGCCACGGCGTCACGATGGCTCGCGGCCCAGCTCTCGTCGAAGACATAGCCGACGGCGGACACCGCGCCCTTGGCGCCGAGTTTCGGCAAAATCTCCTCGATGCCGGCGAGGCGCCGGAAACCCTTGGCCTCGAGTTGGGCGCAGAAATTCCAGAAATTCAGGCTCGCATCCATCTCGCCGTCGAGCGTCTTGGCGGCGATCAGAGGCGGCGCGCCATAGGCGATCGTCGCATCCGATTTGAGGTCGATGCCGTCCTGCTTCATGCGTGCTTGCAGCAGCAGCCAGCTCTTGTCGATCGGGCCGCCGCCGACGCCGAGCTTGCGGCCCTTCAGATCGGCGAGCGTCTTGATCGGCGATGCCGCGGGCACCATCACCGCGCCGAGCGCGCTGGAATAGGGATAGAAGGTGAGCTTGGCGCCGAGTGCGCGCTCGCGCGAGACCCACAGCCAGTCCGACAGCATGATGTCGGCATTGCCGGCGCGCAGCGCGATCTTGCCGGCCTCGGGGCTCGCAAGCTCGGTGACCTCCAGCGCCAGATTGGCCTCCTTGTCGAGCCCGGCCTCGCGGATGGTCGCCAGTTCCCAGGAGAACGTTCCGGTCTTCTGCACCGCCAGGCGAATGATATCCGCAGCATGGGCGGGCATGCCCAGCGCCAGCATCATCGCGAGCGCCAATGTTCGTCCCAAAACTCTCATCACCTTGTGAGCCATTTCCGCAGATTGCGTGCTTTTCAGGACAATAGGCATAGCATAGCTTTCATCGCAACCAGCGGGAGGACGCTCATGAGTTTCGCGGGACAGGTACGACCGATTGTCGCCGCTATGGTCGTGCTCGCGGCGACGATTTACGCGGTGCGGGCCGAGGAGGCCAATGATTATCCGACGTCGGCGCGCGCGGAATATGTCTATGGCTGCATGAAGGCCAATGGCGAGACGCGGCAGGCGATCGAACAATGCTCCTGCTCGATCGACGTGGTCGCCTCGATTGTCAGTTACGAGCGCTATGTCACCGCCGAGACCGCACTCAGCATGTCCCAGGTCCAAGGCAATCTCGGCACCCAGTTCCGGACATCAGAGCAGGCGAATTCGGCCGTGAATGATTTGCGGCGGGCGCAGGCCGAGGCGGAGGTGAGGTGTTTCTAGCTGAAGATAGAAGACCTAAGTCCCCGGCTTCTCCACATCCCATTCATTCCGGAACAGGTGCCCATCCGTGTCCTTGGCCTCCGCGCGGAATCGCTTCGCGCCGTTGGAGACATAGGTGAAGCGCAGATTGGGATCTTCCGAGATCGAGATGCCGCCTTCCATCGACAGCACGGGGCTGTCGTCCTGCGTCAGCTTCAGCTGGTTGACGAAGAAGGCGGGAATATAGAGCTGCGTGACCTGATCCATCTGCAGGCCGGAATTGTTGGGATGGCCGATCATGATCTGGGCCTCGCGGATGCGGCTCGCCGGCGCCTCCTCGCGCCCGAATTGCCGGTAGCGCATCTGGCCGAGGCGGTTCTGGGCCTCTTCCGCGTTCTTCCCCGCCGGGGCCGAGCAGCCGCCTGACGCCTTCACATAGGTCTTGGAGACGTAAAGCTGGCCGTCGCTGAGCTCCGCCACCGCATGGACGTCGGTGTAATTATTGACGCGCACGCGCGTGGAGATCTCGCTGACATTGGCGTCCGCGCCGAGCTCGAATTTCGCGGCCATCGGCGCCGGGTTGCGGTCGATCACCAGCGTGATCGATCGGATGCGGCGGCTATCTGCGGGTGAGAGCTTGCTGCGCAGGGTCACCGGCACGATGGCCGCATCCTCGGCGCGATAGGGCATCTCGATGGCGATGACGTCGTTGCCATCGTTCATCGGACGGTTGCTGAAGATATCCTGCACCAGGCCAGGCCAGGGATCGTAGGCCTCCTCGGCGCTCGCAGGCAGTGCGAAGGCAATGCCGAGCAGCGCGGCGATCAGGGGCAGGCGGCGTGTGCATCCCGTCATGGTCGTGGTCCTGCGAGGACGAAGCAGTCTGGGTCAGCGTAGCTGATCCCAATGAGCGTAGCGCGTCCGCTACTCCCATTCAATTTCCGAAAATGCTGCGGTTGCGTTGCGAGCGTTGTAGTCGTCGAACAGTTCCCAATGCGACTGCTCGGTGGCGGCTGCCTTCTCGGCCGCGGTCCGGATCGGCTCGCCCTTCCTGTTCGAGGCACGGACGTCCGACAGCAGCGTCGAGAGGTAACGCTGTTCATCGGAGAGCGCGGCAGGCCAGTCGCTCACAGGGCCGTGACCGGGAACGACGCGGACCGCCGGAACGGTCTCCAGCTCCTTCAGCAAAGCAAGCCAGCCGCGAATGCTGCCATCCACCACCGGAATGTGGCGGAGAAAGACCAGATCGCCTGCGAACAGCGTCCTGGTCGTCTCGTCGAACACCGTCAGGTCATTGTCGCTGTGCGCGGCCGGCCATGCCCGCAAGATCAGCCGGCGCGATCCGAGATCGAGCGTCATGG
The DNA here is from genome assembly GCF_008123425.1 of Bradyrhizobium rifense. Lineage (GTDB taxonomy): Bacteria > Pseudomonadota > Alphaproteobacteria > Rhizobiales > Xanthobacteraceae > Bradyrhizobium > Bradyrhizobium rifense. Next base: position 38,927 of record NZ_VSSS01000011.1, on the reverse strand, counting down.
TGTCCTTAACCAGCACAGTCGGCGGCACGATCTTCACGGGATCGATCAGTTCGCCGCCCATGATGCGCCGGAAATTATCGAGATAATACGGCCCGCGCGTCGCCAGCGCCGACGGCAGCTTGCTGTGGCCGACGAAGCTGGTTCCGTCAGCCACAAAGGCCGCATTGCCGAAGACATGGTCGGGATGGCCGTGGGTGTTGATCACGTAACGGATCGGCTTGCTGGTGTGGGCCCGCACCGCGGCCAGCAGCGCCTCGCCTTCACGCAGGCTGCCGCCGGTATCGATCATGGCCACCGAATCCTCGCCGACAATGAAGCCGACATTGGCAATGTCGCCCTCGTTCTCGCGGGTCATCAGGGCGATGGTCCCGGAGTGCACGAAGATTCCCGGTGCGACTTCGCTCACAGGCAATTCGGCTGCCCCGGCGCGTGCTAGCGTCGCGAGCCCCAGCAGGGACAGGGCTGCGATCTTTGACGTGAGATGCGACACTTTTCCGCCTCAGTTCAGGGGTTGCGGCATTGCACTGCAGCACAACAAGCCAACGCAAAGTTTGGCAAAACATGGTGCGTCCTGCGTTGCATGGATAGCATTCGAATGAAATGAGGAGGAAGCGGGATGGAGGCCGGACGACATCGTCGCTGGTTGTTTTCACTGTGTGTGATGGTGGCGTCTTGTGCGATCGGCGACGTTGCCCGCGCGCAGACGACCGATAGTGGTGACCTCTCGTTCGAGCTGGTCGACCCCAAGGTGCTGCGCGTCTGCGCCGACCCGCGCAATCTGCCGTTCTCCAATGAGAAAGGCGAGGGGATCGAGAACAAGCTCGCCGAGCTGTTCGCGGACAAGCTTCAGAAGAAGCTCGACTACGTCTTCTTCCCGCAGGCCACGGGCTTCGTGCGCATGACGCTGGGTGCGCATCGCTGCGACGTCATCATGGGCTTCCCGCAAGGCGACGACCTCGTGCAAGGCACCAATCCGTATTACCGCACGTCCTACGCGCTGGTTGCGAAAGCGGGCAGCGGGCTGGAGGACGTCGACACGCTCGAAGACCCGAAGCTGAAAGGCAAGCATGTCGGCATCGTCGCCGGCACGCCACCGGCGACCAACATGGCAATTGCGGGTCTGATGGGCGATGCAAAGCCCTATCCGTTGATGATCGACACGCGCTACGACAATTCGGCGCAGGCCATGATCGACGACCTCGCTGCCGGCAAGATCGACGCAGGCGTGCTGTGGGGACCGATGGCGGGATACTACGCCAAGAAGGCCGGCTCGCTGCACGTGACGCCGCTGGTGAAGGAAACCACCGGTCCCAAACTGGTCTATCGCATCGGCATGGGCGTGCGCGGCGCCGACCAGAACTGGAAGCGGCAGCTCAACAAGCTGATTCAGGAGAACCAGGGCGAGATCAACAAGATCCTGCTCGACTTCGGTGTGCCGCTGCTGGATGAAAATGATCGGCCGCTCGGTGCGGAGACGGCCAAGAAGGCGCCATGAAGCGGCCGCTTGGCGCTGCGCTCGTCGCCGCCGTGCTGGCGGTGCCGGCCTTGGCGCAGCAGCAGGAGCCGTTCGAGCCAGAGGGCTATCGCACCGACAATTACCGCGCGCCGGTGCCGGCGACGCTGGAAGGCGCGCGCGTGCTGACGACGGCCGAGACCGAGGCGATCTGGCGCGCGAAGAGCGGTATCTTTATCGACGTGCTGCCGCGTGTGCCGAAGCCGAAGAACCTTCCCGCAGGCACGGTGTGGCGGGATGCGCCCCGGAAAAACATTCCCGGCAGCATCTGGCTGCCGGACACAGGCTACGGTGCCTTGGCGCCGGCGATGGACGACTATTTACAGCGCGGTCTCATGCAGGCCTCGCACGGCGACAAGGCCGCGCTGGTGGTGATCTATTGCCTCGCCGATTGCTGGATGTCCTGGAACGCCGCCAAGCGCGCTCTCGCCTACGGCTATTCCAACGTCGCCTGGTATCCCGAAGGGACCGACGGCTGGGAGCATGCGAAGCTGCCAACGGAAGAGGCACAGCCGGAGCCGCGGCCTGAGCAGTAGGTGTGTCGATGAGGGGCGCGCAGCCTCCTCCTCGTCATTGCGAGCGCAGCGAAGCAATCCAGAATCTCTCCGTTGAGGGACTCTGGATTGCTTCGTCGCATCAGCGCAAAATTGCCGTGCAATTTTGTCGCGAGCTCCTCGCAATGACGATGTGGGTGGAGTGTCGCCCTACTGCTTCTGCAGCTTCGTCAGCGTGCCCGTGCCATCCGCGTCGGTCGCGGAATACGTCACCCGATCGCCGGCATGCACGGCATCCAGCATCGCGGCATCCTTGGCCTTGTACTGCTGGAGTGCACCAGCGCCGCCGGCACTGCCGCCGACCGTGCCCTTCTGCGTCTCTTGGATCGAGATCGTGCTGTTGAGCCGATTGATGCTGGTGACCATTCCGGTCATGTCGTCGGCAAAGGCGGGGGATGCGAGCATGGTGATGGCTGCAGCACCTGCGAGGATGAATTTTGCTGTTCCCATCGGGGCCTCCCGGCATTTGGAGATTCACAGGACAAGCCATCTTAGATCGATTTGGTTCCGGCAGATAGCGCGGCAAACATGAATGATCGCGTTGATATCGCGGGAACTTTTATGAAAGCTGTCAGCAAGACTGACGCTATAAGACTGACGCTATTCCATTTCCTGCTGGATGACGCGGCCGAGCGCGAACAGGCGCTGGTCGATCGTGGTCGGAACCTCGCAGACGAATCGCACCACCTTGCGGCGGTCCTCGAAAATGCGGGTCTCCCAGATCAGCTGGTTGCTCATCGCGTCGACCTTGCTGTCGTCGCGCGGCGTGGCGTCCTGCAGCGCCTGGAGCTGGATGGTCTCCTCGCGGATCTTGTCGGCGGCCTCGCGCTGCTTGCGGCTGACGCGTTCGAGCCCACCCATGACCTGGGAGCGCTGGGCATTCAGCGTGTCGAACAGGCCGGCGAACAGCAGTTTTGCGTTGGCGGTCTTGTCGGTCGCGGAGCCGCTCAAAAATTCCTTCACCGACTTCTCGGCCTCGTCCAGCGGCGTCTTGCGCGCGGCCAGCTTCGAGACCAGCGCGCTGATCTTGCTGTCGTCCTTCCACTTGGTCCCGGCGTCGTCGAGCGCAGGACCGGCCCAGACCGCCGCGAGCGAGATCTCAGGTACCTTGGCCTGTGCGCAGGGCCAGTCGGGATAGCGCGGATCGGCTGCGCGTGTGGCGGCGGTCGAGACCGCGAACGCAAGGGCCGCCATGGCAAGTGCCCGAACCATCATCCTTCGCCTCCCGCAGGCCCGCGCCGTGCCAGCCCGCGCGAGGGATCATAGGCATAGATCGCGGCGATCATGAAGACGATTGTGCAAGCTCCGACCACCGCCAACGAGATCCAGTTGATCTGTCCATAGAGCGCAAAACGTATCAGCTCGACCGCATGGGTGAACGGATTGGCCTGGCAGACATAATAGAGATAGGGGCTGCCCTCCTGCACCCGCCAGAGTGGGTAGAGCGCCGAGGAGGCAAAGAACATCGGGAAGATCACGAAGTTCATGACGCCGGCAAAGTTCTCGAGCTGCTTGATGCCGGAGGAGATCAGCATGCCGAGCGAGCCCAGCATCAGCCCGGACAGGATCAGCGCCGGCAGCACCGTGAGATAGCCGATCGGCGGAGGGGTGATGTCCCAGAACCAGGCGATGATCAGGAACGCATAGACCTGGAGCAGCGACACCGCGGTGCCCGCGAGCAGCTTGCAGAACAGCAGGAAACCGCGCGGCAGCGGGCTCACCAGCAGCGTGCGCATATTGCCCATCTCGCGGTCATAGACCATCGAGAGCGAGGACTGCATGCCGTTGAACAGCTGGATCATCGCCATCAGCCCCGGCGCGATAAAGACCTCGTAGAGGATGTAGGTCTCGTAAGGCGGGATGATGGAGATGCCGAGCACCTGGCGGAAGCCGGCGGCAAAGATGAACAGCCAGACCAGCGGCCGCACCAGCGCCGAGACGAAACGCTCGCGCTGATGCAGGAAGCGCAGGCCCTCGCGCCAGACGATGCCGGTGAGGCAGGTCAGGTACTCCGTGGCCGAGAAGCCGCGCGGTACGTCGCGCGAGGTGATGCTGCTCATGCGCCGCCTCCCGGCATCACTTGCGCGCCGGTCAGGCGCATGAAGGCGGTGTTCACGTCCTGCGCGCCGGCCTCGGTGATGACGCGGCCCATCGGGCCCTGCGCCAGCACCTTGCCCTGGTGCAGCACCACGAGGTCGTCACTGGGCATGATCTCGTCGAACAGATGCGTGGCCCAGAGCACGCCGATGCCTTGCTCGGTCACGAGCTGACGAACAATTCTGATGATATCGGCCCGCGCCTTGACGTCGAGCCCGACGGTCGGCTCGTCCAGCAGCAATAGCCGCGGCCGATGCAGCAGCGCGCGGGCGATCTCTAGCCGCCGCATCTGGCCGCCGGAGAGATCGCGCACCTTGCTGCCGGCGCGGTCGGAGAGGCCAATGCGTGCGAGCAGTTCGGCGCTGCGCGCGGCCGCCTCGCGACGGCTGATGCCGTGGAGGGCGGCGTGATAGAGCAGGTTCTGCGTCAGCGACAGATCGAGATCGAGCGTGCGCGGCTGGAACACGACACCGAGCAGCCGCAGCGCCTCGCCGGGCGTGCGGCTGATGTCATGGCCGAAAATGCCGACGCGGCCGGTCTGGATGCCGAACAGCCGCGTGATCAGCGAGAACAGCGTGCTCTTGCCGGCGCCGTTGAGGCCAAGCAGGGCGGTGAAGCTCGCAGGTCTCACGTTGAAGGAGACGTCGATCAGCGCCCGGCGCGGCCCGTAGGAATGGCTGACGCCGTCGATCGACAGTGCTGGCACCGCGGCGGGATCGGGCCGTGGCGTCTCGCGAGGTTCGGCGATGGGGGCGGGGCTGGTCATGGTGCGATCGTGATGCCCCAGGGCAGCTCGCCCACCTGAATGGTCTTGATCACTTTTTGCGCAGCGACGTCGATGACGGAGACATCGTTGGAGACGCCGTTGGTCACCAGCAGATATTTTTCGTCCGGCGTGAACGCCATGTGCCAGACGCGCTGTCCCACCAGCAGATATTTCGTCACCTTGCGCGTGGCGACATCAACCACGGCGACGCGGTTGGCGGGGCCGAGCGCGACGAACGCTGTTTTATCATCCTTGGTCATGCCGATGCCGACCGGCTGGATTGCCTCCTTCCTCAAGCCCGGAATCTCGAAATTGACCTTGCCAATCACCTCGTGCTTCTGCGGATCGACGATCGACACGGTGCCGCCGATCTCGGAGGACACCCACAATTCGGACGCGTCGTGCTTGAATTCGGCAAAGCGCGGCCGCGCATCGACCAGCACGTTGGCGACGATCTGGCGCGACGCGGTGTCGATGAAATGCGCCATGTTGGTCGTCTCGGACGTGTTGATCAGGATCTTTCCGTCGGGGCTGATGGTCATGCCTTCGGGCTCGACACCGACCTGGATGTCGCCGAGGCGTGCGCGCTTCTCGAGATCGATCACCGTCACCGTATTGTCGTTCTCGTTGGCGACATAGAGTGTCTTGCCCGCAGCATCCTGAGTGAATAATTCCGGGTCAGGCCCGGAGGGCAGGGTGTCGACAACGGCTTGCGTCTTGGCATCGATCACTTGGATGGTGTCGTCGTCGCCGACCGCGACCATCACGAATTTGCCATCGCGGGTGAACTCGATGCCGCGCGGGCGCTGGCCGACCTTGATGGTCTTGGTCACCGTCCAGCTGTCGGTGTCGATCACCGACACCGTGTTGCTCTTTTCGTTCGAGACATACGCGATGAAGGCATGCGCGGGCGCTGCGACGAGCACCAATCCGGACAGCAATCCCACGCGCCACATGCGCAACATTCCACTGCGTGTTGGTTGCACCTCCCCCGCTTGCGGGGGAGGTCGCATCGCATCGCGAGATGCGATGCGGGTGGGGGCTCTTTCCTCTTGGGGGGTCTCGCGCGTGGAGACACCCCCACCCCGACCCTCCCCCGCAAGCGGGAGAGGGGGCGCAGCATCGTCGCGGTGGCAGCTAGAACTCATCTCACAATGCTCATTTCAGCTTGCATTTGCTCTCCGGACGATCATAGCCGAGTGTGTCGAGCTCGGAGACCTGGTGCAGAAATCCTTCCTGCGGCGACACCGACACCACCATGCGGCCGTCGACCAGCAGGATCGGTTGGCGGAGCTGGAGATTCCAGTCGCGCAGCGTCAGCTTGGTGCCCTTGAAGGCGGCGACGGAGAAATCCGGTCCCTTGATGAAATCGGTGACCTTCTTGACGTCGCCGGAATTGGTGCGCGAGGTGGCCTCGCCGATCATGCGCACGGCTGTCCAGGCCTGCATGTCGAGCGCGGTCATGCGCCGCGAATTCAGCTTCATGAAGCGGTTCTGCATCTGCGTCGCGCCCCATTGGTCCTGCGCGGCGTCCCAGCTGCGCGGCACCAGGCCGGCCGAGCCCGCGACGGGGCGGGGATCCCAGGTGCGGTAAGGCAGATAGGCTGCGAACACCTCGCTCTCGTCGGCGGCGACCAGCACGTCATAGGCGGGGGCCTGCTGCGTGAACACTGGCATCTGCCGCTGGATCAGTGTCACGCCCGAGTCCGTGCGGCGTGCGCCGCCGGTGTCTTCAAAGGTGCGCTCCTGCACAATCTTGGCGCCGAACCGCGTCGCTGCGCGGCGGAGCGCATCGGCGTAGAGCTTGTCCTCGTCATGCGAGCCGACCACCAGCAGCCAGCGCGGCCATCGCTTCCACACGAGGTACTGGCCGAGCGCATCGGCCAGCATCGATCGCGTCGGCGCGCTGTGGATCACATTGGCGCGGCAATCGGCCTCGCGCAGCCGCTCGTCGATGGCGCCGGCGTTGAACAGCAGCGTGCCGCGGTCGCGCAAGGCGTCGGCGACCTTCAACAGCGCATCGGCCGGCAGGTTGGTGATGACAAAGCCGTTGTGCTCGGCAAGCGCGGTCGCGGCCTGGACCACGTCCTCACCTTCCTTGATGCGCCGCTCTTCCAGCACAAAACGCTGATTGAGGAATTTGCCGGTCGTGTTGTTGTCCTCGATCGCGAGCTTCGCGCCGGCGACGCCGTCATTGTCCGCGGGCTGCTCGACCAGCGACAGCGTCGATCGGGTGCCGGCGACACCGAGATAGCCGACACCGATCGTGACCGGGTCGGCCGCGAGCGCTTGCATCGCTGCCAGACACAGGCCGATCGGGCCGAGCAACCATCGGATCATGCTTCCTCCTGACGTTCTCCCCGGCTTGACCGTCGGTAAAGAATTGTCTCTCTTGAAGCATGACCGATTTGGCCGGGCTTGCAACCCCGCATTTGGTCCCCACGCGGGCACGCCGGGAATCACGATCATGCGAGCGCTGATATGTTTCGCGGCTTTGCTGCTGATGGGTTCGCAGGCAGCCGCCGATCCGCCAAAGCTCGCCGTGTTCGATTTCGAGTTGATCGACACCAGTCTGCCGGGCGAGTTCTATGGCTCGAAGCCTGAGGAAGCGCGGCTCGCGCATATCAGCGACCAGCTGCGCAAGGAGCTGGCTGAATCAGGCCGGTTCCAGCTGCTCGATATCGCACCGGTGAGGGATGCCGCGCGTCACGCCAATCTGCAGGCCTGCGGTGGTTGCGACCTCAAGCTTGCCGGACAGGAGCGGACCTCGAGATCACCGGCATGGTGCAGAAGGTCTCCAACCTGATCATCAATTTGAATATCTATCTGCGCGACGTGAAGACCGGCAATATGATCACGGCAGCAAGCGCCGACATGCGCGGCAACACCGACGAATCCTGGTCGCGCACGATGGGCTATCTGATCCGCAACCGCCTGCTCGCGCCGAATTATGGAAAGCCGGAGTAGAAGGGCGTTCTCACCCCTTCAGCCGCTCCGCATGCCAGTGCAGATGATCGCTCATGAACGTCGAGATGAAATAATAGCTATGGTCATAGCCCGGCTGACGCCGCAGCGTCAGCGGGATGTTGGCCTTGTTGCAGGCCGCCTGCAGCAGCTCGGGCTTGAGCTGCTCTTTGAGGAAATTGTCGGCCTCGCCGACGTCGACCAGAAAGCCTGAATATTTCGCGCCGTCCTCGATCAGCGCCACTGTGTCATGGCTGCGCCAGGCAGCCTTGTTCGGCCCGAGATAGCCGGTCAGCGCCTTGATGCCCCACGGCACCTGCGATGGCGCCACGATCGGGGCAAAGGCGCTGGCCGCGCGATAGCGGTGCGGGTTGCGCAGTGCCACGGTCAGCGCGCCATGGCCGCCCATGGAATGGCCCATCACCGATTGCCGCTTGGCATCGACGGGAAAATTTCCCGCCACGAGCTTTGGCAGCTCGTCGGTGACGTAGCTCCACATGCGATAATTGCGTGCAAACGGCGCTTCCGTGGCGTCGACATAGAAACCGGCGCCCAGGCCGAAATCATAGGCGTTGTTGGCATCGCCCGGCACGTCGGGCCCGCGCGGACTGGTGTCGGGCGCGACGAAGATCAGGCCGAGCTCGGCGCAGGCTTTGCGGAATTCGCCCTTCTCGGTGACATTGGCATGGGTGCAGGTGAGGCCGGAGAGATACCAGACCACGGGCAGCTTGGCGCCGTCGCCATGTGGGGGAACATAGACCGAGAACACCATGTCGGTTCCGGTCGCCTGGCTCGCATGGCGATACACGCCCTGCACGCCGCCATAGGAAGTGTTGGTCGAGACAGTCTGGATCGTCATGCCGGTTTGCTCCGTGGCATCTCACCACATCAAGAATGCAATGCTGTGTGACCGAATTAGTGGCGCGCTTTCAGGCGACACCGCTGTCGATCGCCAGCCGCACCAGCTCGACCGAGGTCTTCACCCCGAGCTTCTGGCGCATGATTGAGGAGGTGTTGGCCACCGTTTTGTAGGACGATTGCACCAGCCAGGCGATCTCGGACAGGCTTTTTCCCGCGCTAAGCAGCCGCAAAATCTCCATCTCGCGCGCATTCAGCTTCGATAGCGGGCTTTGCGCCAGCGTCGGCCCTGCGAAGGCGATGCTGCGCGCGATCGCGCTCGGCAGATAAGTGCCGCCGCCGCCGACGGTGCGGATCGCCTCGACGAGATCGTCGGGATCGCCGGTCTTGGAGACGTAGCCCTTGGCGCCGCACTCGATCGCGCGCGCGGCAAAGGCCGGGTCGTCGTTCATGCTGAACATGATGATGCGGGCATCAGCCGCGCGCTCGAGGATGCGGCGCGCAAGCTCGAAGCCGGAGACGGTCGGCAGGTTGATGTCGATGACGCAGAGGTCGGGGCGCTCGACGATGAAGACGCACTCGCCGTCCTCGGCGTCGGCGGCTTCCAAAATCTCGATCTCGCCTTCGTCGGCCAGCACGGCACGGCAGCCGGAGGCGACAATGGGATGATCGTCGACGATCAGAATGCGCATAGGCGTTCCCCGCGACAGCGCCGGCCTGTGTTCGCGCCGCATGATGCCAAGCGAGACACAAGCGCGTCTCATGTCGGATCATGCAACCCGGCCGGGATTGCTGTACGCTTCCGATTAGATATCGGGCGCTTCGTCTCTGTCAACGCTATCGGACGGGCGCGTGCGATCCTTCGTGGGGCAGGCGAGAGCAATGTGGCAAAATCTATCCTTGCGTGGGCGCATCAACCTCCTGCTGGCGCTGCTGCTTGCGCTCGGGCTCGCCGTCAACATCGCCCGCGAGGTCGCGGAGGCCGGTCCCCGCGTGCAGGCCGAGGACCAGAGCGTGATCCGGCTGGCGCGCGAATTCATCGAGATGATCGTTGCCGATCTCAACGAGGCGCCGGATCCCGATGCCAGGCTGAACCAGATCGCGCGAGACCTCAATCGGCTCCGCCATGTCAGCATTGCGCTCCGTGACGCCGGCGGGAACCCGCTGACGCCGCCTCGCACTGAGGCCGATGACGACACGTCTGGGCCGCCGACCTGGTTCGTCAGCCTGGTTCATCCCGAGCAGACTGCCGTCAGCGTGCCAGTCTCGGTCCATGGCATGCCCGGCTCGCTGGTGATCACCTCGCATCCCAATGACGAGATCGCCGAGATCTGGGACGCCATCGTCACGCAGCTCGAGGTCGGTTCAGTGATCGCGATCGTGCTGTTCCTGGTGATGATGAATGTCGTCGGCCGGGCGCTCGCGCCGCTCCAGTCATTGACACAGACGATGGGCGAGCTCGAGGGCGGCCGTTACGACGCGCGTGCGGTGCCCGGCGGCGCGCCCGAGTTAGCTGCGATCTGCACCAAGCTCAATCATCTCGCGGCGACGCTTGGTGAGGCGGTCGAGGACAAGCGGCGGCTTGCCGAGCGCGCAGTGTCGCTCCAGGACGTCGAGCGCAAGGAGATCGCGCGCGAGCTGCATGACGAGTTCGGGCCGTATCTGTTTTCGCTGCGCGCGCATGCGAGTGCTCTGGCGAAGCTCGCCGACGGACGCGCACCGAGTGCCGATGCCGTGCGAAAACACGGCGGCGCGCTTCTTGAACAGATCAACGCGCTGCAGCAGTTCACCCGTCGCGTGCTGGAACGCTTGAGGCCCGTCGGCCTCGCCGAGCTCGGTCTCGGCAAGGCGCTGGAATCGCTGTCGCGGCTGTGGCGGGAATCGCATCCCGATGTGACCATCGAGACCACGATCTCGCCGGCGCTTGGCGTTACGGGCGAGACCGCCGACCTGACGATCTATCGCGTCGTGCAGGAGGCGCTCACCAACGCGTTCCGCCACGCCGGCGCGACCGCGATCAATGTGGTGATCGAGCCGGCGGAGCAGCCGGGCCGCGACGGCCGCGGTTGCGCCCGGGTCCGGGTCAGCGACAACGGCCACGGCATGGAGCCCGGCCAAAAACTCGGCTTCGGCCTCGTCGGCATGCGCGAGCGCATTCTGGCGCTGGGCGGCACGCTCAACGTGGCAACAGGCGAGGGCGGCGTCACCGTGGAGGCGCTGGTTCCGACCGCGGCGGCCTGATTGCACCCGGCTAAATCGAGGAAAATTCCCGATCGGGAAAAATTCCCGATTTTGTCGGGAAAACGGGAGCGGATAGTGCCCGACCTTTTGTGGCTGGTCCAAGAGCCGCCGCCGAATACACTCGTCACGACCAAACGGCGAAAACCAAAACAGCCGAAGGTGACGGGTGGGACAATGGGAATGCGCAAGCTGGGGCACATGCGACGTCTGCTGATGGCCTCGGTCTCGACCGGGCTGGTGTCTGGACTGTGTTTCGGGACCAACGCCCGCGCTGCGCAGGACGAGGAGACTAACGTCCAGAATCTGCCTGCGGTCGAGGTGGTGGCACCGCAGCCAGCCGCACGGCGTGCCCCGTCGCGGCCGGTTGCACGGACCGCTGCGAGCGTCGGCAAGCCCACGGCCCCCCGGATCTACGTCTACCCGACCTCACCTGGTGCCTCCGGCAGCATTGATGTCGACAAGATCCCGGCGAGCGTCAACGCGGTCGATCCGTCCCAGATCAAGCGCACCGGCTCGCTGAACATCGGCGATGCGCTTCAGCAATATGTTCCCGGCGTCAATCTCAGCGAAGTCACCGGCAATCCGTTCCAGCCCAACATCGAGTTTCGCGGCTATGTCGCCTCGCCGCTGGCCGGCACGCCGCAGGGCCTCGCCGTCTACCAGAACGGCGTGCGCATCAACGAAGCGTTCTCCGACTCCGTGAACTGGGACGCGATCCCGACCGCGGCGATCCGCTCGGCCACGATCGTCACCAACAATCCCGCTTTCGGTCTCAACGCGCTCGGCGGCGCCGTCAACCTGCTGATGAAGGATGGCTTCACCTATCAGGGCGCCGAGATCGACGTCATGGGCGGCTCGTTTGGCCGTATCCAGGGCTCGGCGCAATGGGGCAAGAAGATCGACAACAACTGGGCGGTGTATGGCGCGATCGAAGGCGCACATGACAGCGGCTTCCGCAATTTCTCCGCGTCGGAGATTCGCCGCTTCTACGGCGACGTCGGCTACCGCTTCGAGGGCAACGAATTCCACGTCAACATGGGCGTTGCCGACAACCATCTGGCCGGGCCGAGCACCGTGCCGATCGAACTGCTCCAAAATTACTGGGGCGCGACCTACACCACGCCGCAGACCACCACCAACAAGGTCGGCTACGTCAATTTGACCGGCAAGGTCGAGGCGACGCCGACCTGGACCTTCGAAGGCACCGCGCATGTGCGCGGCTTCAATCAGAAGACCCAGGACGGCAACCCGACCGATGCCCAGCCCTGCGCCGATCCGACAACACTGTGCTTCGGCGACGACTCCACGCCCGCCTTCGGCCTCAACGGCGTCCAGCTCGCCAATCCGTTCGCGGCGGGTACGGTGCTCGGCGAGATCGATCGCACCACGACGCGTTCGACCTCCTTCGGCATCTCCGGCCAGGCGACCAACAGCGACAGGCTGCTCGGGCACGAGAACCGTCTCGTATTCGGCGCCAGCTATGACGCCAGCGTGACGCATTTCGACGCGAGCTCCGAGCTCGGGACGGTGGGCGAGAACTATGTCGTCACCGGCAGCGGCATCTTTCTGGGGCAGTCGGGCAATCCGACCTCGATCGGCCCGGTGTCGCTGCGTACCGTCAACCAGTATCAGGGCCTCTATGCGCTCGATACGTTCAACGTGACGGACGCCTTCGCGATCACCGGCGGCGGACGCTTCAATGCCGCTCGTGTCACGCTGGAGGACCAGCTTGGCACCGCGCTGAACGGCGACCACACCTACAACCGTTTCAATCCCGTGATTGGCGGCACCTACAAGATCACGCCGGAGCTGACCGCCTATGCCGGCTATTCGGAAGCCAACCGTGTGCCGACGCCGCTCGAGCTCGGCTGCGCCGATCCGAACAATCCCTGCCTGATCGCGGCCTTCCTCGTCTCAGACCCCGATCTGAAGCAGGTGGTGTCCAAGACCGTGGAAGCCGGCTTCCGCGGCACCAAGGAATTGGCCATCGGCTCGCTCGGCTGGAAGATCGGCGGATTCCGCGCGACCAATTATGATGACATCCTGGCGCTGCCGATCGCGGGCCTGCAGGGTTTTGGCTTCTTCCAGAATGTCGGCTCGACGCGCCGGCAGGGTCTTGAAGCCGAGATCAGCCTCAAGTCGAACGAGGTCCAGTTCCACGCGAGCTATGCCTTCGTCGACGCGCGTTTCCTCGATGCACTCGACGTCGCCTCCAACAGCCCGACGGCCGTCGCCAATGGCGGCATCATCTCGATTGTGCCGGGCAACCAGATCCCGGCCATCCCGCGCCATCGCATCAAGGCCGGCATCGAATATGCCGTCACCGACGCCTGGAAAGTCGGCGGCGATGCGCTCTGGGTCTCGAGCCAGTATTATGTCGGCGACGAAGCCAATCTGGAGACCAAGCTACCGGGCTATGCCGTGTTCAACCTGCACACGTCCTACCAGGTCACCAAGAACCTCCAGATCTACGGCAAGGTCGACAACGTCTTCGACAATCGCTACGCGACCTACGGCACATTCTTCGACACCACCGCGCTGCCGAACTTCGCCAACGGCGGCAACAATTTCAACGACCCTCGCTCGCTGAGCCCGGCAAGGCCGCGTGCGTTTTACGCGGGGGCGCGGGTGACGTTCTGAGGCGGGCTGGAGGAGCGGAGGCCCGCCCAAATTCTGCGCCTCGTTCGTTGGAGCCCGGAATGACACGGGCCGCACGATTAACCGTTCCTTAGCGCTAACCGTGCGGATGATCAGCGCGGAAAGATCAAGGGAGACTGCTCCCATGCTGAAGGACGGGACCTACGCGGCTTGGTACAAGACGCCGCTCGACCAGGGCACCGGCATCGTCCATGTCGCAGACGGCCAGATTTGGGGCCGCGACAGCCTCATGACGTATCACGGTTCGTGCAAGGTCGATGGCGATCGCTTCACCGCAACCGTGTCGACGAAGCGTCATACCGAAGGACGTGTCACCGTCTTCGGCGTCTATGATGAACTGACGCTGGACATCGAGGGCACGTGCCCCGACAAGATCGCGACCTACACGGCGACGGCCGGGCAGGCGGGGGGAATAGTCCTCCAGGGAACGCTCATCCTGGCGGAACAGCCGGTGGCACCTGAACGAACTGGGGAGGCCCCGGCGTTCGATCCCGGCAAGCTTCCAAAGCTGCCGAAACGCCCGCGCTGATCATATCGCGGCCCGCCGCATCGCCTGCATCGACATGTCGCGCCCGGGGGCCGCGCAATTCTGCATCCTCAAACTCCGGTGCCGGCGCTTTTCAAACCGCCTGCGCCCCGTCCGCTCGTTTTCACCCGGCTGAGAGAGGGTGGCTCGCCGCGAAGCGGCGAGCCGGGGTGAGGGGGCTCTCAGCGGCCGCAGGCCTTTTATGCAGGCTTGCGCGCGACGTTCGAGGATTGCGGGGGCCCGATCATCCCCTAAGGTCGTTCCGTTAGACCTGCCATCGCCATCGCCGTTCTGAGTTCGTGCACCGTCGCTGTTCCCGCGCCGGCGGCCTGGAACGCCAGAGGGGCCGGATTCAGCGGAAGCCGCGTCACGTTGGCCGGGCCGCGCGGCGGCTCGAATATCATCGCCTGGCTTGCTCCGAATGGAATCCGGTCGAGCTGCCGAATGGCGCTGCGCATCTCGCGCAATCCCGCATTCAGAGGCATCGCAAGGGGCCGCTGATCGGACCAGACACCGAGCGCGCGGGCTGCATCCGGCAATCCGGCTCCGGTCTGCCATGGATGGCCGACAGGCTGCGCCGTATCCTTCAGAATTTGGAACAGTCGTTCGACCCGGTGGGCATCCTTGGCGATGAAGCTGCCCTTGAAGTCGGCGTGGTCGGCGAGGATCAAGGCTGCAAGCGCGGCAACGTGAGCTGCTGCGAGCGAGGTGCCGTCGCAGACGGCGTAGCCGTCCGGCGACTGGCAGGCAATGACTGCAACACCGGGCGCGCACAGGTCGAGTTCGGACCCGCGACAGGAAAACGGCGGTACAAACAACCCGCCCGCCGCCGCGCTGGCGGCTGCGGCCTGCGCCGCCTGCGGACTGTCTTCCGGGAAGCTTCCCATCCGTCCGACCGCACCGACTGCCATGACATGCGGGGAACAGGCCGGAAACAGTACGCCCTCTCCGGAGTTGCCGGCAGCGGCAATGATGCTGACGCCTTGCTGCTTGGCCATGGCAATGTGCTGCGCAACCAGCACGGAGCCGCGCTCGCAACCGACTCCGACGCACGCCACGTCGATGCCGTTTTGCAGGCAATCATCGAGCGCCGCGATCAGGTCGCTGCAACGGGCATCGAGCGGAAGCTTGTAAACATGCAGCTCGCTGTCCGCGGCGTAGCCGCGGATGCCGTGATCGGCCTGCGCAGCCGCATTGATGATGCCTGCGCAAGGCGTGCCGTGGCCAGTGACGTCCTTTGACCATGAGCGATCTTCGCCACTTCGGGCATCGATACCGTGCTCGATGTCAGCCAATTGCTTGTGGCTGGTCGCCACGCCGCTGTCGATGAGTGCGATCTTGACGTCGGCTCCACGGCAGTGGTCGGGAATCTGATCGAAGCGCATCGCGTCGCCACCCCAATCCAGCCCGCCAGGCAGCGGCAACGGCCTCAGGGTGAAGGAGTTCACCGCACCGGTCTCGATATTGGGCCGCTGTTGCCACCAGCCCCAATGGCCGGAGCGTGCGATGACGAAAATGGCGGCGATGGTTTCCGGCACCTCGTCCCGCAGCGTCAGATCGATGTTGCCATCACGGTCCGTCCGTCCCTGGACCGACGCCTGCTCGCCGACGAGCTGCACAGTTGCCTGTTCCACGGGCGCACCTGCTTCGCTGAGGACCCGGATCGTCACCTTGAAGTCCGGCCCGAGCGCGGTCATCGTCGCGGCCGCCGGGATGAAAGAGGAGGCCGGGCGGGCAAAGGATGCAGCTCGCAGATGGCTGTCCGGCTCGATGATCAAGCTGCCGGCCGTGGAGCGGCGCAACGCGGCGGCGGCTTCGTCAGGCATGCGCACGATCGCAATTGGCGGGCCACTGACGCCGCGCTGGTCATGGGTCCACAGGATGTTGCCGAACTGGTTGAGTTGTTCGGCCAGCGTTTGAGCGCTGACGCCGGGGCCCGCTGGCGCGATCATGTATTGAGTGCTGCGCGCTGGTTTACGTCGATTGTCGCTCGAGGTCGGTCGCGCATCATCTGGACTTGTTGCCATGGCGTCGCCTCCTTTGATTTCAGTGGATGGAAGATTGCGTGCGATCGATCAAGGCCTGTCGCAGCAACGGAAGGCGGGGATCTGCCGCGCGGGCGGCTTCGATCGCGCGATAGGCGAAATAGATCAGGTTGAAGGCCTGCGCAAAATCCCGCTCGGTAAACTTGTTGGCTGCCTGGGTGACGATCGAGACACAGTTTTCGAGGCCCGGATGCTGTGCCGCGTTGGCCTCGAGATAGGCAGAGAGCGAGCGCAGCGATTCTGCGATCATGTCTCCGACCATGTTTTCGGCCGCCTGATGATCGAGCACCGGGTTCGGCATCGGGAAGTTGCCGGGCACGGTTCGGAACGGCTGCTCGAGCGTGTGCGACTGCAGGCGCAAGAGCAGCGGCATCAAATTGCTGAGCAGGCCTACGAGCTGCTGAATGTCAGGGGAGTGGCGCTGTGACGCGGGTGCGGCGGAGGGATTGGAATCCGACATGAGGGTTCTCCTTCGGAGGAAGCATGCGCAACGGCAGGCGCGACCGCCGCCTTGGGCGGCGGTCGCGCCTTACCGCGCGGTCAGATCATCCGCTGCTGGCCGTAGGCCTGAAGGTTGCCGATAACCTGGGGAATGACGCCGATCAGCTGCCGGGTGATGTCGGCGACGTCTTGCTGCGTCAGCTGTCGCTGCTGGCCCGAGCCCGTCTGACCGCCGAATGCCGCCTGGAACTGCGGCGCGCCGAACTGCGTACCCCACATCTGCCCAGGCTGAGTCTGCGTGGGACCGAATTGACCGGGGCCTCCGAACTGACCCTGACCGGGACCGCCGTGCATGGCCGAATGCTGCATTTGGGGCTGGCTCTGCAGCATTCCCACGATCTGCGGCACGATCGGCAGGATCTGCCGCACGACCTCGCTCACGTCTTGCGGACTTAGCTGCCGTGGCGTCTGGCCGTAAGCCGCATAGCCCATTCCTGCGAACGGAGTCTGAGCTTGCGCGAGAATTTGAGGCAGCGCCGGTATCAATTGCCGCACGACCTCATTCACGTCCTGTGGCGAGAGCTGGCGCTGTTGTCCGCCCCAGTTCTGCTGACCCCCGCCCGTCTGCCCGCCCCAGCCGGGGCCATATCCAGACGCACCAAAGGCCGGCTGACCGCCGAACTGCCCGTATTGCTGTCCATAGGCCGCCTGGCCCAATCCAAGACCGCCTCCTCCATACTGTTGGCCGCCTTGCTGTTGGCCGCCTTGCGGACCGAATGCTCCCGCTCCCCACTGTTGGGGACCGGACTGTCCGAATGGCAAACCATGCGCGAGGTTCTGTTGCAGGGTGTCATAATAGGTCATCGCTTGGTCTCCGATGGTGGTGCCCTCAGCCCAAAATTCTGCCAAGGCCGGTCGCATGCGCGACCCCTTCGCTGGCAATAGTTGTCCGTCACGCCGGTGCGACGGCGTTGGAGCTTCAAGTTCAAATGCTTGGCACGGAAGTCTCAGCCGCAAGCAATGTCGCTCCGCCTGGGAGGCGCGAGTTGCGTCCTCTCAAGGAGACATACCGACGGTAAGATGCTTTAGAGCGGCTAATTAGCCGTCGAGAGATATGGGAGCGGAGTTTCCTCGCTGGCACGGTGGCCAGCGATTTATCGTTTATCTCTTACGTCCGCTCAGACGCTTGGCAATTACGCTGGCTTCTCCCCAGTTCTGCAAATGAGCAGAGACGCAAAAAACGTACTGGCGTCGAAATAGTTTCGCGAAAGAGCGGCGATATTTTGGCGGCAATCAAACTCCGTAAAAATTCGAGCCGCGCGGATTTTCGTCAGCGCTCTTTGCTTGGTCAGCGAGCCTTCCGATGTGCATCGGTGTCAACTTCAGCGAATGCTAGAGCATGATCCGGAAAAGTGAGAAGCGGTTTTCCGAAAAGATCATGCTCAAGCAATAATCTAAAGCGCGATGACGATTCATCCCGATCTCTTCGCGCTTTAGTAAGCGAGGTTGAGCAATGCGCCGACGCGCTCGTAGGTGGCGGGATGACTGCGAAGCAAACGCACCGGATCATGCACGAATGCGGACGTGCGGCTTGGTGCAGAGCCGGTGTGATGGCGCTCCAGCTTGTCGAGTGCGGCGATGAGCGCTCGAGAGTTGCCGGTCAGTTCGAGCGCCGTTGCATCTGCATCCAGTTCGCGAACGCGCGACAGAGCAAGTCCGAGGAGCTGGCCGAGAGCTGGTGCTGCGCTCAGCAGCATCGCCAATGGCCGGCTCGATGTCATGCCGCCGTGGTGATAGCTGGTTCGCAGCAGCGCGAGACCAGCGAGCGATGTCCAATCGATCGCGTGTCGCAACGCTGTCGCCCAGCCCATCGTCCAGGCGTCATTATTGCGGATATGAGCGACTTCATGGGCCAATATCCCGGCAATCTCGTCGCGCGTCAGGTTGCGTAGCAGGCCTTCGGTCAACACGATGGCACTGCGTTCCGGTCCGCCGAGCGCATAGGCATTCATGTCGCGCGGTGCCGGTAGCCAATAGAGATCCGGCAATCGCACCAGGCCGGCCCGGCTGCAAACCTTTGTCAGCATGGCGAACAGGTCCGGCACCTCGGCAGGGGACAGCAGGCGGGCGCCGAACCAGCGATACACGTTCTCGCGCGAGATGATCGTTTCGTCGGGGCGGGGCGTGCTTCCCAACAGCGCCCGCTGCATGCCCTCGGCTCCGCCGGCGATCCAGCCGCAGACGGCGAGTAGCAATGTCATTGCAAGGATCGCCAATTGAGAAGATTGATGGTTCGCAGCCTGATGGGCGTGCCGCCGATGCCGCAACGGCGACGAGTCTCTCGAACTCAGCTCGATACGGCATCGCAGGAAGAGGCCCGCCTCTCCCGACGGCCAGTGGATCTCAGCGGTGACGGTAGGGCCGTGCCGTAAAACGCGCAGCATCTCTCGCGGCGCATGATGCACCAGAGCGAACGAAACGCTCGGCGCGAGGCCGGCAACGACATCTTGGCCGGGCCGATCACCACGCAACGCCATCGGGCTTACGCCAGCGTGAATCATCCCTGTCCCCTCGTCCACCTTCAAAGCGAAAAGTTACGGATCTCCCGGTGTCTTGTCATGCGAGTTTCATGCCTTGGACACAGAAAAGTCCCGGTATCCACACGGGGGAACGTCCGATCCGCTTCGGCGCGAGCCGTCCGGATGAGACCTCAGGAACCGGGTTCTATTCAAGCTAAACCATGGTTTGGTCCGATAACGCCTTATCGGCGCTCCACGCCGGAGACGACAGATGCGAGCGTCGGCTGCAGTCGAGACAACCAGGGACATCGCTTCTCAAATCGGCCGGAACTCGTCATTGTGCCGGGCCCGAAACGATGGAAGTGGAGCAGTACCAATGCCGGACAAGTTCTCGCGTCGCCAGTTCGCGAAGATCGCGGGGCTTTCCGCAGCCGGAATGACGGCCCCCCTGGAGCTCGCCGACGCCATGCCGGCAGCGGTGTCGCGTAGCGCCGGCGGCTTTCCGCAAAACTTCCTCTGGGGCACGGCGACCTCGTCGTATCAGGTCGAGGGCGCGGTCGACGTGGACGGGCGAGGGGCCTCGATCTGGGACAAGTTCGTCCGCATCCCCGGCAAGATCGAGGACGGCACCACCGGCGACCGCGCCAACGAGCATTATCACCGCTACAAGGACGATATCGCGCTGATCAAGGAGCTCGGCTGCAAGGCCTATCGCTTCTCGGTGGCCTGGCCGCGGGTGTTTCCAGACGGAGACGGCAAGCCGAACCCGAAAGGGCTCGACTTCTACGATCGCCTGATCGACGAGCTCCTGAAGAACGGCATCGAGCCGTGGCTGACGCTCTATCACTGGGACCTGCCGCAATCGCTGCAGGACCGTTTCGGCGGCTGGCGCTCGACCGAGACCTGCAAGATCTTTGGCGACTATGCGGCCTATGTCGCCGAGCACCTGACCGATAGGGTCAAGAACGTTTTCACGCTGAACGAGAGCGGCCGCTTCGTCTATTTCGGCTACGGCGTCGGCATCGATGCGCCCGGCCTGACCCTGCCGCAGGCCGAAGTGAACCAGATCCGGCACAACAGCGCGCTCGCGCATGGGCTTGCGGTGCAGGCGGTGCGCGCCCATGGCCGCCGCGGCACGCGCGTCGGGCCGGCCGAAAACATCGATGCCTGTAGTCCCGCGATCGATACGCCCGAAAACATCCGCGCTGCCGAGATTGCGTTGCGCGAGATGAATGCCGGCTATCTCAACGTCATCATGACGGGCCGCTACACCGATGCGTTCCTGCAGTACGCTGGCGCCGATGCGCCGAAATACACCGAGGCCGAGTTGAAGATCATCTCTTCGCCGGTCGACTTCCTCGGCCTCAACATCTACGCACCGCAGCACTACATCGTCGCCTCCGACCAGGGCGCGGGCTTCATGCCGCTGCCGGTCCCGAAAGACTTCCCGCACATGAATTCGAACTGGCTGCGCATCGGCCCCGAGACGATCTACTGGGTGCCGAAGCTGGCTGCCAATATCTGGAAGACGGATGCGATCTATATCAGCGAGAATGGCACGTCCGGCGACGACCAGGTGATGCAGGACGGCAAGATCTACGATACCGACCGCATCATGTATCTGCGCAACTATCTCGCCCAGCTCCAGCGCGCCACCGCCGAGGGCGTACCGGTGCGCGGCTATTTCCTCTGGAGCCTGATGGACAATTTCGAATGGGTGTTCGGGCTCAACAAGCGCTTCGGGCTCTATCACGTCAATTTCGACACCCAGGTGCGCACGCCAAAACTCAGCGCGAGCTTTTACCGCAACGTGATCGCGAACAACGCGGCGGGGGCGTGATCTCACTCCCGCATCCCCGTTGCGGTCGATCGGTTCGTTGATCCCCAAAAAGCAACGGCCGCCCGTGAAGGGCGGCCGTTATCATTCGATATCCGATTTGCGATCGCCGGCTGACTAATGTCCCGGGAAGCCGGGGAAACCCGGGAATCCCGGCTCTCCGTGCTCCGCGAACTCGAAGAAGTCGAAGAGATCGCTGATCGCCGGGCTGTTCAGGGGAACATAGGGATTGCGGAACTCGGCGACCGGGTTCGGGAAGTTGTCGCGACTGCGATGCGTGATGGTCGGCAGCTGCCAGTTGCGCTCGATGAATTTGATGATCGAGACGTGGTCGGCGTAGTCGTGCGAGATGTGGCCCGGTTTCACCAACGGCGACACCACGATCAGCGGGATGCGGGTGCCGTCGCCGAAGAAGTCGAGCGGCTGCACGTAGCCCGAGTCGTAGTAGCCGCCGCCTTCGTCGAAGGTGATGAAGATGGCGGTGTCCCGCGCGTAGGGCGAAGCCTGGACCTGATCGACGATCTTCTTGGTGAAGCCTTCGAACAGATCGAGCTTGGAGGATGCCGGGTGGCCGTCGACGAAGCCGCTCGGCTTCACGATCGAGACTGCAGGCAGGGTGCGAGCGGAAATATCTGCGTACAGTTTCGTCGAGTCGTGCAGGTGCTCGGCAACCTGGTCCGGATGCGACATGATGGACGTGTCGTACTGGAACGGATTGCAGATGTTGCAGTATTCATCCGCGGTCGGGCCCGCCGCGCCCCAATTGAGCTGGTACGGATCGTCGACGTAGTTGTCCCACTGGTCGCCGTAGTACTTCCACGAAATATTCTTGTCGTTGAGGAGGTCGCCGATGCTGCGGGTCGACGACGGCGGGATGGTGAAGGGCGTATTCGACGGATTGTGGTCGATGTAGGCGTTCTTGCCGTTGCCGAACCAGCCCGGATTATAGTTGTTCAGCAGGTAATAGTGGCCGGGCTCGCAGTGGGGATCAATCGGGCGAGGCAGTGACTGCAAATAGTCCCGGATCGGCTTGACGCCGGGCTGGTTGGGATCGGAGCAGTCGCTGTACGATCCGCCGCCGGAGGCCGGCGCGACAGAGAACGGGGGCGGAAAGCCGGAGTTGAAGCTGTTGCCGTAGCCATCCTCGGTGTACCAGTTGTTGGTATCGGACGCCGGATTGGGGTTTTCGATCATATGGACGATGCCGGCATCGGGGGTGCCGCCGAAGACCTGCACCCCGTTCGGCGGCGCCGCCGGCTTGCCGTCGGAGTCGCTGAACCAGAGCGCGTCGGCATGGCCGAACATGATGTGGTTGGCGCCGGTGCCGCCATTGACGGATTGGTGGAAGTTGTCGCTGATCGCGTACTTGTCGGCCAGGCTCGTGAAATAGGGCGCGTCACCCTTTTGTACGTTGTAGAAGCCGAGCGCGGTCGAACCTTCTCCCGTGGTCACTGCACCTGGCGCATACTGGGTGCTGAAGGTCTCGGGCTGCGCGGCGCCGTTGGCACCGGCACCGACGGTCACTTCGACCCAGGCGAACAGATTGCCGGTGCAGCCCGAGGGATTGTCCCGGCTGGCGGCGCCCTTGGCGCAATTCAATTGCTGCCACATCTGATAGAAGCGGTGCACCGGGCTCGCTGCATAGCTTTCGTAGAGGAACGTGTTGCCGTTGGTCAGCTGAAACGGGCCGGCCGGCAGACTGTTGACGGAGGTGATGCGCTGGTCCGGCGTCTTCGAGGTCTGGCCGGTGCCACCGGTCAACAGTGAAGGATAGTAGCTCGGGTCCAAGCCGGTTTCCGATTGCTGCGCAAGCGTCAGGCTCGCCTGGCACTGCGAGATCGGCGTGCTGCCGCACTTGTTGGGGATGTAGGAGACCTGGGGCCCGCCGACCAGCGGGGCCGGCAGCTGGTCGTTGGGGAAAGTCTGCTTTGGCGGGCTCAGCAGAAACGCGTCCTTTGAACCGATGTCCTTTGCGGCCAGCTGATGCGCCTGTTCGAAGTTGGGGCCTGGAACCGCATTCTTGTTGGCGTCGAGCTTGATGATGCCCCTGGAGAGCAAATTGTCGACGCTGTGACGACGCTCCTTCGGCACGTAAGTCGCGAACACGTGGTCGAAGCTGCGGTTCTCGCCGATGATGACGATGACGTGCTTGATCGGCGACCGCGTGTATTGATCGGCGGGGGTCGGCACGCCGCCGGCAAGCACCGGGTTCATGCAGAATTGCCCCATCGCCAGTGCACTCAGCCCGACGCGGCAACCATTCAGCAAACGTGACTTACGCCTATTTTGGCTCATTCTGCTCTCCTTTGGTAAAGTTGTTGATCTGACGACTGGGTGGAAACGGCGGTGCGGGCCGGCTCGACGCGGATTCGTCCCATCATGCCGTTGTCCTCGTGCTCGAGGAGGTGGCAGTGGTAGACGAAGGTGCCGACGATGTTCGGGTCGCGAAAATCCATGCGCAGCCGCACGCTCGGATATTGCAGCATGCGGCTGTTGTAATAGGGGACGTTGACGGTATCGCGCACGAACGGCTCGTTGACCTGCAAGCCCGACCATTCGCGCAGCTCGAAGTGAAGCTGGTGGGTGTGGAAGTCGTGCAATTCCGTCGAGCGGTTCTCGATGATCCAGTCCTCGACGTCGCCTTGCATGACGACGATGTCCGCAATGTCGGAACCCGCATCGAACGGTTTTGGCTTTTCGCCATCCACGGTGATGTAGAACGTCACAGGGCTGTTGGGATCGTCCGGATTGGTCGGTTGCTCGGAGAAGTACAGTTTCCTGACGCGCGCCGGCGCAACGTCTCCGATCCAGGGTCGAACGGCTGATGGCAGCGGCTGCGGATTTGCCGGCAGCCTCGATTGCGGTTCGGGCGCATCGGCCGCGGCCGTGATCGACAGGAGTGCGCGGTTGGGATCGTTTTCACCGGCCGGCCCGGTATCGACCGTTCGCGTCACCAACAGTGCCGGTACGCCGAGCGGCGGACCTTCGACGATGAATTCGACGCGGGAGCCGGGCGGCACACCGATGCGATTGACCCACTCGACCGCAGGCGCCGGGCTGCCGTTGAAATGGACCGGCACGCCATCGATGGCGACGATGCCGAGCGGTTGCGGCGCGCGCCGGAACACGACGGCGAGATTCAGATAGGTGATCGCCGAGGCGTTGAGAACGCGCCACAGCTGTCGCTCACCCGGCTTCATCTTCAACGATGCCGGCGGATAATCGGGATAAGGCACCGGCACGAAGTTGACGGACAGGTCTTTCGCCGGCCTGCCGAAGCCGGTGCCGTTGTTGGTGGTGTCACCGTCACTGTCGAGCTGATTTTTCGGGACGATCGGCTCGGATTTTGCGGGCGGTGCATCGGGGTTCAAAAGGTCGAGGTCGCGGATCACCAGGACCCGCTCGGGGAGGTCAGCCAATTCCGGCGCAGCCCGCTCGACGCCCTCGATGATCAGCGCGCCCGACGCCCCGCCGAGCACCTGCGCCTTGCTGTAGCCGTGAATATGCGGGTGATACCAATAGACTCCGGGGGGCTCGTCGGCGGGAATGCGCAACCGGTATTCGAAGGGCGGATCGTCCGGCTGGATCGAGGTCTTCAGCACATCGTCCTGATGGCATACCGGCGGCGCCGTCAGCCCGTGAAAGTGCAGGTTGGCCGATGTCGCTCGCATGGCGTCGCTGCCGCACGGATCCGAGATCTTTTTTGACACACACAACGGCGCGGGGAACGGCAGCGCTTGCGGCTGTTCCGCAGCCGGGCGTGCCGGCGCAAGCTCGGTCAGATCATTCTTGAAGCGCACGATCAGCAGATCGCCCGGCTTGACCCGCAATGTCGGCGACATCTCCCCATCGGGCGTCAGGTAGCAGTAACGGGTCGAGCCGTCCGGCTGCTTGCTGTTGTGAATGGCCAGATCGACCTGTAGGACGCCGTCGTGGCTGCGAAGGTCCTGCGGTTCCTGTATCGCGCTTCCGGACGTCGGCCGCTGACAGGCTTCGCGTTGCGGCTGTGAGGGCTGAGTAAATCCGCTGGTTCCGAGCAACGTCACGAAGCTGATCGCTCCAAGCCCCGACATTGCGAACCAGGCCACGACAGCGAACACGCCAAGCGGCCATCGTCGTGTCGATTGATTGCGGCTGATCCGACCAAGCCAACCACATGAGCGCGCTCCGGATTCAATCATAGACAGACCCGGATCTCGCTTCGCTGAGGCATGACAAGGAGATGACGATTGCTGCGTCGTATCGACGCGGGTAGTTTTGTATCACCTGCTCTCTGACAGGTTGTTTACACGACGATGACACGCACGTTCGGAGTCGATGGAACTCTGACAGGCGACGATCAGTGGTTTGCTGGCGACGAGAAATCGCAAGCAGCGTCCGACGGCGTCGTATGCTTCGCGAAAGACAACGACGCTTGTTTGCGGTGTCGACTTGGTCGATCTGCTTGATCAGGTTCAGGTCGCATGCAATAACGCCGGCCCGCGATCAATCACCGAATGGCGTTGGGCCGGCTCATCATCGGCTGGAACTTGACGACGCTCTGGCTTGAGTCACTGTCGCGAGAATTTTGCGAATTGTTCCAGCTCGGTGATATCGGCACGGGCACGCTGGATGACGGGGCGGGGCAACGATGCCGAAGCTGACCTGGTTTCTGTTTCTGGTGTCCGCGCTCTGCGTTCTCGCCTCGAATGCGGCGTTGACCGCGGACAATTTCGATGATGAAGCGGCGCGCGGCGCCGGTGCTTTAGCGATGCCATCGCTTGAGGTTTCCACCACGGCTTCCGTGCGTGTGCCGAGTGCGCCTGCCGAGCAGCCAAGCGGGCCCGCGCGAAGGGGCAATCCGCTGTGGGAAATCCCGTTTGAGATCCTCAGCGGTACGCGCGACCGTCCGGTGTTTTCGCCCTCGCGACGGCCGCCGCCAGTTGCGGTGACTGAGGTCGCAGTCGCGAAGCCACCGCCGCCGAAGCCGACGCAGGAGGAGCGTCCTCCGCAGCTTTTGCTGGTCGGCACCGTCAGCGGCGACGACCGGCGCTTCGGCATTTTCGTCGACCAGACCTCCAAGGCTGCCCTGCGTTTGAGAATAGGCGAAGAATATCAGGGCTGGAGATTGCGTGCGGTGCAGGGCCGCGAGGCGACGTTCGCGCGCGACCAGCAGACCATCGTCCTGAATTTTTCGGAGCCCGGCACGGTTGCGCCGATGGCGTCGCGCGTCGAAGTCGCGGCTGTGGCGTCGCCGACCGACGAACCCAGGCCGCCGCATGTCCATCGTTAGCCGATGGGGCGATGTTCCTCAGCCGCTGATTGTGCGATCATAGATTGTTGCTCCTGTTTTGCCCGACGTGTCAATTGCTCTACGAATGGGCGATGGAGTACCCGGCACCCCAATCCCTACTTTGCATGGGGTTGTTTTCGCGTTTTTTGCGGAGGGGGCGGGAAGCGGGCGTGCGGCACGCCGATTGACTCCGTTGTCCCCGTGATTCAAAACCGTCCTCAACAGTCAAGAACAAGAGGACAACGCCTATGACCGACGCGCTGATCATCGATGCCTGCCGCACTCCGCGGGGCGTCGGCAAGGCCGGCAAGGGAGCTCTCTCCGGCATTCATCCGCAGCAGCTTGGCGCCACCGTGCTGCGCGCGCTGGCCGATCGCACCGGCATCAACACCGCCGATGTCGACGACATCGTCTGGGGCTGCAGCGCGCAGGTCGCGACGCAGGGCGGCGATCTCGGGCGGATGTCGGCGCTCGATGCCGGCTATGACGTACGCGCCAGCGCGGTGACGCTGGATCGTTTTTGCGGCTCCGGCATCACCAGCGTCAACATGGCGGCATCCTCGATCATGGCGGGCGCCGAAGATCTCGTCATCGCCGGCGGATGCGAGATGATGTCGATGGAGGGACGTCGCGGCGGCGGTCCGATGATGATGGATAGCGGCAATCTGCGCCTGCGTGCGCGGCACCCGCAGTCGCACCAGGGCGTCTGCGCCGATGCGATCGCGACGCTGGAAGGCATCACGCGCCAGGACGTCGATGCGCTCGGCCTCGAGAGCCAGAAACGTGCAGCGCAGGCGATGGCCGGTGGCCACTTCAAGAAGAGCCTCGTGCCTGTTCACCGCGAGGACGGCAGCCTTGCGCTCGACCACGAAGAATATCCGCGGCCGCAGACCACGATGGAAGGGCTCAGCAGCCTGAAGCCTGCGTTTCCCGCGATTGCCGATTATGCGCTGGACGACAAGGGCACGACCTATCGCGGCCTGATCCTGCAGAAATATCCTGATCTCAACATCGACTTCATGCACCACGCCGGCAACTCGTCCGGCGTCGTCGATGGCGCGGCTGCGATCCTGCTGGCGTCACCGTCCTACGCCAAGACGCATGGTCTCAAGCCGCGCGCCCGCGTGGTGGCGATGGCGAACATGGGGGACTCGCCGACCCTGATGTTGAACGCACCGGTGCCGGCGACGCGCAAGGTGCTGGCGAAGGCCGGGCTCACCATCGACGACATCGATCTGTTCGAGATCAACGAGGCATTTGCGGTCGTCGCGGAAAAATATATCCGCGATCTCAAGCTCGACCGCGCCAAGGTCAACGTCAATGGCGGCTCGATCGCGCTCGGCCATCCCATCGGCGCGACCGGCTCGATCCTGATCGGCACCGTGCTCGACGAGCTCGAACGGCGCGACCTCAAGCGTGGTCTCGTCACCATGTGCGCGGCCGGCGGCATGGCTCCGGCGGTCATCATCGAGCGTATCTAGCCTTATTTTTCAGGGTGAATCGCGCTCCTGCTCCGGCAAAGAGGCCGCTCGTCGCTTGTCGAAAGCATCGAATCAGCTTTAGCAAGGCTGCTTGCGGGCCTTTGAAACAAGGCAAAAACCGCTGCCCGAGGCACCTTCCGTTCAGGAAGTAGCTAAAATGCAGGGTTTTTTGCCTCAAGGGGCCAAAAAAGCCCGTAAAACCGCGACAAAACTGTGCAGAAGGCTATAGGCCTTCGCCGGTTGGTCTAATATGCAACCGGCAACGAATCAGAGGAGACACGATGCCGACCCAACTTTCCAAATCGCAGCTGATCGAAAAGATCGCGACCGCCACCGAGCTTTCCAAGCGCGACGTCAAGAGCGTCATGGAGACGCTCACGGACGTCGGCCACAAGGAGCTCAAGAAGAACGGCCTGTTCCTGGTGCCGGGCTTCGCCAAGTTCGTGGTCATCAAGAAGCCCGCGACCAAGGCTCGCAAGGGCACCAACCCGTTCACGGGTGAAGAGATGATGTTCAAGGCCAAGCCGGCCCGGAAGATCGTCCGCGCCCGCCCGGTCAAGGCCGCCAAGGACGCCGTGGCCTGATAACGCAAAGGCCCCCTCGATGAGAGGGGGCCTTTTGTATCGAGTGACCGCAGGGGCCGATACGGAGGGGTTCAGCCCTTGCGGCGCTTGACCCGAACCGGGATCGGCTGAAGCCGTGGCTCGGGTCCTGCAAGCGCATCGCGCACCCGGTCGATGGCCCGATCGAGCAATTGGCGCAGCTTCTGCGTCTTCCGCGATCGCTTCGCTTCTTCCAGCAGTTTCTTCATTGCATCACTCCGCCGCTTCGACTTTCGCATCGACTTGGGCTTCCGCCGGCTCGAGCGCTGCGGCGATGGCCTCGTCGACGCGCTCCAGCCAGATGAATTCGAGCTTGTCCCGGGCGCTCTTCGGGATGTCGTCGTAGTCCCGCTTGTTGCGCGCCGGCAGCATCACCCGCTTCAGTCCGGCGGCGGCCGCAGCCACCACCTTCTCCTTGATGCCGCCGACCGGCAGCACCAGCCCGCGCAGCGAGATCTCGCCGGTCATCGCCGTGTCGCTCCGCACCGTGCGATTGGTGAGCAGCGACGTCAGCGCCGTGAACATCGCCACACCCGCGCTCGGTCCGTCCTTCGGGGTTGCACCCGCCGGCACGTGAACGTGGATGTCGCTCTTCTCGAACAGCTGCGGATCGATGCCGAGCTGCGTGGCTTTGCTCTTCACCAGCGTCATCGCCGCCTGCACGCTCTCGCGCATGACGTCGCCGAGCTGGCCGGTCAGGATCATGCCGCCGCGGCCGGGCACGCGCGAGGCCTCGATGAACAGGATGTCGCCGCCGACCGGCGTCCAGGCAAGGCCGGTGGCCACGCCGGGAATGCTGGTGCGTTGCGCAATCTCGCCTTCGAAGCGCGGCTGGCCCAGCACGGTGCCGATGTCGTTCGGCGTCACCACGACCTTCGCAGCCGTTCCTTCGGCGACCTGCACCGCGGCATGGCGGAACAGCTTGCCGATCTCGCGCTCGAGGTTACGCACGCCGGCCTCGCGGGTGTAACCCTTGACGACCAGCTTCAGCGCCTCCGGCTCGATCTCGGCCTGCTCGGCGGTCAAGCCGTTGGCCTCGAGCTGCCGCCGCACCAGATACCGCTTTGCGATCTCCAGCTTCTCCTCCTCGGTGTAGCCGGCAAGGCTGATCAGCTCCATGCGGTCCAGCAGCGGACCCGGAATCTGGTCGAGCATGTTGGCGGTCGCGATGAACACCACGCGCGACAGGTCGAACGGCACGCCCAGGTAATTGTCCCGGAACGTCCCGTTCTGCTCGGGGTCGAGCACCTCCAGCATGGCGGCGGAGGGATCGCCCTGCACGCCACGGCCCATCTTGTCGATTTCGTCCAGCATCATGACGCAGTTGCGTGCGCCCGCCTTCTTGATGCCCTGGATGATGTTGCCGGGCAGCGCGCCGATATAGGTGCGCCGGTGACCGCGGATCTCCGCCTCGTCATGCACGCCGCCGAGGCTGACGCGCACGAAGGGGCGCTCCATCGCACGCGCGATGGATTGGCCGAGCGAGGTCTTGCCGACGCCGGGCGGACCGACGAAGCACAGGATCGGCGCCTTGCCTTGCGGCGCGAGCTTGCGCACGGCCAGATATTCGATGATCCGGCTCTTGATCTTCTCCAGGCCGAAATGATCGGCATCCAGGATGCGGCGCGCTTCCTTGATGTCGATCGGCTTCTCCGCGGGCAGCGCCCACGGCAGCTCGATCAGCCAGTCGAGATACGTGCGGACCATTCCGGATTCACCGGCAGCTTCCGGCATGCGCTCGTAGCGGCGCAGCTCCTTCTTGGCGTGCGCATCCGCTTCCGGCGGCATGTTGGCCTTGGCGATGGCAGCCGTCAGCTCGGCGACCTCGGCGGCCTTGCCGTCGCCTTCGCCCAACTGGCGCTGAATGGTCGCCATCTGCTCGCGCAGGATCGCCTCGCGCTGCCGCTCGTCGAAGCTGGCGCGAGTCTTCTGGCCGATTTCGTTACTGATGCGCAGCACCTCCAGCCGCTCGGCCAGGTGCTTCGACACCTTCTCCACGCGCAAAGCGAGGTCGATGGTCTCCAGCACCTCCTGCTTGTCCTGCGGCCTGATGTCCATGAACGAGGTCGCCAGATCGGCCAGCGCGCCGGGCGCGGTGGTGCTCTGGAACATCGCGACCAGCTCGGGCGGCGCCTGCGGCAGCAGCTCGATCGCCTCGATGGCTTGGCGTTGCAGGTTCAGCGCCCGCGCCTCGATCTCGGGCGAGGACGTGGTCGGCTCGGGGATCTGCTGGATGCGCGCAGCCGGAAACGGCGTCCCCGGCAGGAAGTCGAGGATGCGCGCGCGCTGGACGCCCTGGCAGACGATGTGATGCGTGCCGTCGGGCGCGGTGATGTAGCGTACGATGTTGGCGATGGTCGCGACGCGATAGAGATCGTCCGGGCCGGGCTCCTCGGTCTCGGGGCTGCGCTGCAGCACGATGCCGATCGGCCGCTGCTCGCGCAGCGCCTGCTGCGCGGCGGCGACGGACTTCGGCCGTGCGATCGCGATCGGCGCGATGGCGCCGGGAAACAGCACCATTTCGCGCACGGGGATGATGATCAGTGCGTCTTCGGGGATCTTCACGTCAGGATTGGTCTGTGCGGTATTCATCTGTTCGGTGGCCATGATCGACCTCAGGATTTGGCGAGGCGCAGTGCGACGCAGCCGTCCATCACGAAGCGGCTGATGGCGTAGCGGCCAAGGGGAAGCGCGATGCGCCGCTCGAAGCGGCCCTGCGGCAGCTCGAGCCGGTGGATGCGGGCGTTGCGAAGCTCCGGCGGCAGTGTGCGCTGGCCGGAGATGATCAGCACGCCGTCCTGGATCACCGTCTCGACATTGTCCGGATTGACGCCGGGAAGCGCGACGAGGATCAGGAGCTCATGCTCGGTTTCGAGCACGTCGATCGGCGGTTCCCAGCAGGCTTCCTGACGGCCGAACTGCTGGCGCAGCCGTTCGCCGCGGGTCAGCTGGTCCAGGGCTTCGGACAGCATCCAGTCGAAGGGATTTTTGGGTTGCATGGCAAAACTCGGGGAAGGCGCTGCGGTTGGAAAACGAGGATATGGTGATGGTTCCCGCAAATTCCAGCATCGCGCGCTTGGAGCATGCCTGGCCCTCGAAGGAGGGGAGGCCCTTGCGCTCAGACGCATCGACGCCGCGGAGATGTTCCGCGGCGTCGAAGGCATTAGTGGGGCGCGGTCCGCAGATCAGGCGGCGGCGCGGTATTCTTCTTCCGCTTCGAGGTTGATGACGGAGGTGGCCAGCTCGCTCAGCGCGTGGTCGGTCGCCTCCTCCTCGTCCAGCGTGGCCTGGAGCAGCCTTGCGGCGTCCGGCATGCCGAGCTCTTCGGCCCAGGTTCGCAGCGTGCCGTAGCGGGAGATCTCGTAATGCTCGACGGCTTGTGCGGCTGCGAGCAGGCCGGCGTCGAGGGCAGGGGCGTTCTTGAAATCCTTCATGATCTCGGCGCCCTCGTCGGTGATGCCGTTGATCGCCTCGCACGGCTTGCCGCGCGCCGGCTTGCCCAGCATCTTGAAGATCTGCTCCAGCCGTTTCACCTGGCCCTGAGTTTCGCGGAGATGCTTGTTGAAGGCGGCCGCGAGATCCTTCGAATGCGCGGCCTTGGCCATCTTGGGCAGCGTCTTGATGATCTTGTTCTCGGCGTAATAGATGTCCTTCAGCGTCTCCAGAAACAGGTCGCTCAGCATCTTCGGCGCCTGACGCGGGCGGCGCGTCGCGGCGCTTTTCTTGTTCGCACGTTTCTTTGCTTGTTTAGCCATAAATCCTCCTCTTGAGGGGCACGGGAAGGCAATCCCGTCCTCAATCCTCGCGCGACCAAGACGCGGCGAGGGCAAATGTTCCTCGCGAGGGCCGTGTCGAGCCGTTATGGATGGCAGCAGCACCTCGCGTGAGACACCCCGCATGCTCGACTTTGCCCTGTCCGCCTTCGTGACGCTGCTGCTGGTGGTCGATCCCGTCGGCCTTGCGCCGGCGTTTCTGGCCGCGACCGGGGGCATGCCCGACAAGATCAAGCGGGCGGTCGCGCTGCGCGCCCCTTTCATCGCGGCCTCGATCCTGGTCGTGATCGCGCTCGTCGGAAACTGGCTGTTGCGCCAACTCGGGATCGGCATCCCCGCGTTCCAGATCGCGGGCGGGCTGCTGCTGTTCGGCGTGTCCTACCAGATGATCTTCGGTGACCGGCCGCATCGCGAGGCGCGGGAGGCCGACAAGGCGACCGCAGAGCATGCCTCCGATGTCGCCGTGTTTCCGCTCGCCATCCCCATGATGGCCGGCCCCGGGGCGATCGCGACCACGCTGCTGCTGACGGGCGATGCCGGCTATGGGGCGAGGCTCGCGATCATCATCGCGGTCGTCTTCTCGGTCTGCCTGCTCTGCATGCTCTGTTTCGTCTCGGCGAGCCTGATCGCGCGGACGCTGGGGCGCACCGGAAATGCCGTGCTGTCGCGCGTCCTCGGCATGCTGCTGGCGGCCTATTCGGTGCAATTCGTGATCAACGGGATTGCGGCCGTCCGGGCCAGCCTGTCATAGGGTTTCCTTGGGGCTGCTGAAATCTGTTAATATATTGATTTTACGATATAATTCGTGGCACGGCAGGGCCGCCGGCGCGACGGCGCCTGAACAGGTCCGCTTTCGCTTGCACTGCCATATTGCTTTGACGTACTTCGGGTCTAACAAACGCCCATCGCCAAGAAGGTCGAGATGAAATCGGGATGTCGATGACAGCGGACGAACTCGACAAGAGACAGGCCATCATCGACGCCTGCCGCCGCATGAACGCGCTCGGCATCAACCAGGGCACCTCCGGCAATATCAGCCTGCGACATGGGAACGGGCTCCTGATCACGCCCACCAGCGTGCCCTATGACACCATGACGCCGGACCAGATCGTCTTCATGGCGATGGACGGCTCGCATGCCCCCGAGCAGAAGCCATCCAGCGAGTGGCGCTTCCACCTGGACATCCTGAAGGCGCGCGCCGACGTCAACGCCGTCGTGCACGCCCATCCGACCTATTGCACCATCCTGGCGATCATGGGCCTGGACATCCCGCCCGTGCACTACATGATCGCGGCCGCCGGCGGCGACAACATCCGCTGCGCGCCCTATGCCACTTTCGGCACGGCGGAGCTGTCCGAGCATGCGGTGAGCGCGCTGGTCGGCCGGCTTGCCTGCCTGCTCGACCATCACGGCATGATCGCGGTCGGCAAGACGCTCGACAAGGCGATGTGGCTCGCCGTCGAGGTCGAGACGCTGGCGCGGCAATATCACGGCTGTCTCCAGATCGGCAAACCGCCGTTGCTGTCGAGCGCCGAAATCGAACGGGTCCGCCATCGCATGGCCGGCTACGGCATGTCGGAAGGGTAGGACGGGCAGACGGTGTTCGCGCGGATCAGATATTTCGTCGACGGCAAGGGGACGAACCGCACCATGGTCCGGCTGCGCGCACTGCTGCGCAGCAACGAGTTCTACCTGATCCCGCTCTCGCTCGTGATCGGCACGCTGGCCGGCGCGATCGTGACGCTGATGGCCGAGATCGCGCAGATCGCCCATGTCGTGATCTACGGCATTCCCATCGACGTGCGCCTCTCCGCCAACACCTATATCAATCCCTGGGCGGCGCTGATCGCGCCGGCGCTTGGCGGCTTGGTGCTCGGCATCATGGAGTGGTGGCGGCGACGGTGGAAGATTTCCAGCGCCGTCGACCCGATCGAGGCCAATGCGCTACGCGGCGGCAATCTGTCGATGCGCGACAGCATGGTGGTGTCGAGCCAGACGCTGATCTCGAACGGCTGCGGTGCCTCGGTCGGCCTCGAGGCCGGCTACACCCAGATCGGCTCGGGCGTCGCCTCACTGTTCGGCAAGTTCTTCAATCTCCGGCGTAACGACCTCCGCTTGATCGTCGGCTGCGGCGCTGCGGCGGCGATCGCGGCGGCCTTCGGCGCGCCGATCACCGGCGCGTTCTACGCCTGCGAGCTGATCGTCGGCGTTTATTCGGTCGGCAGCGCCGCGCCGATCCTGGCGGCCTCGCTTGCGGGCGCACTGACCGCGCAATGGCTCGGCGGTGCGCCGTACTCGATCGAAATCCCGAAAGTCAGCGCCGTCGGCGTCGAGCAATATCTGGCGCTGATCGGGCTCGCGCTCGTCACCAGCGGCGTCGGCATTGCGGTGATGCGCTCGTCATCGATGTTCGAGCGGCTGTTCAAATGGCTGCCGGTCTGGCTGCGCCCGGTGATCGGCGGCCTGATCGTCGGCGGCTTCGCGATCGTCACGCCGCAGGTGCTGGCTGCCGGCCACGGCGCCATGGTGCTCGATCTCTTCCACGACATGACCATCGGCCTGATTGCGATCATCATCGCGCTGAAGGTGACGGCCTGCCTGATCTCGCTCGCGTCCGGCTTCCGCGGCGGACTCTTTTTCGCCTCGCTGTTCGTCGGCAGCCTGATCGGAAAGTTCTTCTCGGCGGTGCTGCTGTTGATCAGCCCGAACTTCGTTATCGATCCGCTGGTGGCGATGCTGACCGGCATGGCGACGCTCGGCGTCGCCATCGTCGGCGGTCCGCTAACGATGTCGTTCCTCGTGCTCGAGATGACGCGCAATGTCGACGTCACCGCCGTGGTGCTGGCCGGCTGCATCGTCACCTCGATCTGCGTCCGCTTCATGTTCGGCCACTCCTTCTCGACTTGGCGCCTGCATCTGCGCGGCGAGACCATTCGCAGCGCCAACGACGTCGGCTGGCTGCGCAACCTCACCGTCGAGCGCCTGATGCGCTCCGACGTCGGCAAGGTGCCGTCAACCACGACGATCGCTGCGACCCGAAGCGAGTTTCCGCTGGGATCGCGGCCGGGCATCGTCATCGTCAACAATACTGACGAATACGTCGGTCTGGTCCTGCTGCATGATCTGTTCTCCAGCGATCTGGACACCATCGCCGACGACATCCAGATCATCGAGCTCGCGCGCCTGACCGAGATCGTGCTGATCCCGGAAATGAACGTGAAGAGTGCGATGGCGGTATTCGACGAGGCCGAAGCCGAAATGCTGGCGGTGGTCGATTCCACCGACAGCCGCAAGGTCGTCGGCTTCCTGACCGAGACCACCGCCCGTCGCCGCTATGTCGAGGAGATCGACAAGGCCACGCGCGGGGTGTTGGGCGCTTTGTCGTAAAGCGCGCCTCGAGCAAGTTGACGCTGGCACGCGCAGCGGACTTGCCAGATCGTTCACAACCTCTAGGCTAGAGACGGACGGCAGGGCTGGTGCCTGGCCGCATTCAACGACGAGGGACGTGCGATGTCGGACACGCTTCGCCTGTTGCTTGCCTTGCTCGAACTCGGGCCCCGGTTGAAGGATCTGTTGGGCGACAAATGGCCCCCTTACGGCGAGGAATTGCAGGACCTCGCCGGGCGCGCCGGCGACGGCGAAGATCCGGACAAGCTTCGCCAGTCGCTCGACCTGCTGGTCGTACGGCTGCTGGCGGAGCCGCCGGCCATGGAACTCGTCGAGCGCGTGATGGCAGACATGGCGGCGCCCGTTGCCACCAGGGAAACCGTGATCCGTCGCGGTCGGGTGTCGCCGCCCGTCGTCCCGAACACCGTCCAGCCAAGCACGGATGAGACGACGGGCGTCGTCACCATCCCCGTCTTCTACGGCACCGACCGCGCCCGCGGCGACGACACGCCGGCGCATTATTTTGGCGGGGCGCGCGGAACGCTGTCCTTCGGCGTCGCGGAGGTCAGCGTGCCCACACGCGACCGCGACCTCGGCGAGCTGACCAGCCCGAGCTGGTGGCGTCTCGAATTCTCGGCCAATCCCGAGAAGCACGTGATCCTCAAAACTGTCGCGGCGCTTGCGCGGGACGCCTTCGTCACGAGCCTGAAGGACTCGCTCGCCGCTGCGGGCGAGCATGATGTCCTGATCTTCGTGCACGGCTACAACGTGACGTTCGAGGATGCGGCGCGGCGGGCCGGGCAACTTGCAGTGGATCTGAAATTCGCAGGCCGGACGCTGCTGTATAGCTGGGCGTCGGCGGCGGACACCAAGAAGTACACCGTGGACGAGAGCACGATCGACTGGTCGCGCGATCATTTCGAGGCGTTTCTCCAGCTCGCGCTCGGCGAAATCGGCGCCGGCAAGGTTCACATCATCGCACACAGCATGGGTAACCGCGCGGTGATCAACACGCTTGAGCGGGCGACCTCCTGGCAGTTGCCGGCCGGCGCCGCAAAGCTCGGTCAAATCATCTTTGCCGCGCCCGACATCGACCGCGACCGTTTCGTCCAGCTCGCCGCTAAGTTCAAAGGCTGCGCCGCGCGCGTCACGCTCTATGCCTCGTCCCGCGACGTCGCGCTGCTGGCCTCGAAATTCGTGCACGGCTATCCCCGGGCGGGTGAGGCTGGCGATGCGCTGACGGTCGTCGACGGCATCGATACGATCGATGCGTCGCTGGTCGACACCAGCCTGGTCGGCCTGCACCACTCTTATTTCGGCGAGAAGCGCTCGATCCTGAATGATATGTTCAATTTGATCGCGCAGCAGCTCGCACCCGACCAGCGCTTCGACCTCCAGGCCTCAGGCGATGCGCTCCGGAAGTACTGGAGCTACAGAGCCTGAGGTCGAACTGCGTCATTCTAGCTGGTCCACCTCGCGCAACACTGGAAACAGCTTCATCCATAGCAGCGCAATCGCGATGGTGCCGAGACCGCCGAGCGCGGCGGCCGGCGTCGCGCCGAGCAGGGCCGCCGCCATGCCGCTCTCGAACTCGCCGAGCTGGTTGGAGGCGTTGATGAACAGGAAGTTCACGGCACCGACGCGGCCGCGCATCGTATCCGGCGTCGCCAACTGCACCAGCGCGACGCGGACGACGACGCTGATAGTGTCGGCCGCGCCCATCGCGGCGAGCGCGATGACCGAGAGCCAGATGTTCTGCGACAGCGCGAATACGATGGTCGCGAGCCCGAAGGCGATCACCGCCTGGAACATCCGCAAGCCCGCCCGCCGCGCGATCGGATGGCGTGCGATGATCGCGGTCATGCAGAGCGCTCCGACCGCGGGCGCCGCGCGCATCACACCGAGCGCCCAGGGACCGGCCTGCAAGATGTCCTTGGCATAGATCGGCAGCAGCGCGGTGGCGCCGCCAAGCAGGACCGCGAACAGGTCGAGCGAGATCGTGCCGAGGATCGCGGGATTGCTGCGGACGAAGTGCAGGCCGGCGAACAGCCCGTCGACACTTTCGTGCTCGGAAGGGGCGACGCGCTCGACCCGGATCAGCCCGCTGAGGCCGCACGCAATCAGCGACAGCACCGCCATCAACGCGAATGGCGCGCTCGGCGACAGCGCGTAAGCGAGACCGCCAACGGCCGGGCCGCCGATGGTCGCGACCTGCCAGGCGCCGGTTGCCAGCGCGGTTGCCCGTTGCAGCATGCCCTCCGGCGCAGCGGCTGGCAGCAGCGCAGACGAGGCCGGGCTTTCGAAGGCGCCGGCGAGGCCGAACACTGCGAGTACCGCGAAGATCTCGGGCGCGGTCAACGTGCCCATGAATAGCCGCATGGCGAGATAGAAGGCGGCGAGCCCTTGCGTCAGCTCGCAGAGCTGGACGATGCGGCGGCGGTCGTAACGGTCAGCGGCGTGGCCGGCGACGAAGACGAGCAGGGCGCTTGGAATGAACTGCACCAGACCGGCGAGACCGAGATAGAAGGCGCTGCCAGTCAGCGCATAGATCTGCCAGCCCACCGCGACCGTTGTGACCTGATAGGAGAATTCCGACAGGGTGCGCGAGGCGATGTAGAGCAGCAGCGGAGGATGTCGCAACAGCGCGACGGACGAAGCGGGAAGTGTGGAAGCTTGATCCAAGGGAATGGCATTCATGGAAAGACGCGTCAGTCACGTTGAACCCTGAAATTGGCATCGATCCCGACGGCGTCGGTTGATGCGTTGGTTCACGTAAACGCTTACGGCGGCCGGAAAAGCGGCGCGGCTGTTCATTATCCGCTCAGGTTGAATGGATCAAGCTGGATCTGCCAGTTCGGTCTACAATCGTTCCAAGCGTGGCAGATTGCCGCGATCACGAAACCATTTCGGTGCTTTGCGCATTATCTACTGTTTCCATATCTCTTTTTTGGGCGAGAACAGAGGACGTTAAGATGAGCGACAGGTCCGTGAATTCGAAAGTTGGCCGCAGCGCTGCGCTGGCCGCGTTCACCAGTCTCGCGCTGGTCGTGGCGTCCCTATCGCCGTCGGTTGCTGCGTCGCCGGCACCAGCCAAGGCAGCGCCCGCGGCGGCTCCGGTGGCAGGGCAAGGCTCATCCAATGCGACCGATTTCAGCTCTGCGCGGCGTCGTCACTACTATCGACGCGGACCGAACGCTGCGGGCCTTGCCTTTATGGGTGTCGCGGCCGGTCTGATCGGAGGCGCGATTGCCGAGAGCCGGCGCGAGGAATATTACGACAACTACTACTATGGCGGCGGCCCGCGCTATTATGGTCCCGGTCCCGGATACGGCTATTACGGCGGACCGCGCTACTACAATCCGTACTGACGGGTTGCCCGACCAGGCTGAGCAA
>NZ_VSSS01000108.1 GCF_008123425.1 Bradyrhizobium rifense | reverse complement strand
CCAGCCTCGACGGGTCAAATGTTATTCGGTTTTGTCGAAACGATAAATTCCGTAGGAATTTCTACTGTGCATGGGGTTGTTTTCGCGATTTTGTCGGGCCAGGGCGCGCAGCCCGGCTGTATCATGAGGGGGTTCCGTCCATGTCGAAGAAGCCGTCGCTCGACCACGACTATCATCCGAAGAAGGATCGCCTCGAGATCACGATCAAGCACTACGCCCTGGACAAGAAGTCCGATCGTGAGGAGCTGATCAAGCACATCCTGCACCGGCTCGAGAAGTCACCGGCGCTGGCGAAGGCGACTGTCAAGAAAACCAAGAAGAAACCCGGCAAGCTGCCGAAATCCCCGATGAGGGGATCGCGGCTGGTCCAGGTCGGAGACTAGGACTTCGTCGCGCGAGCGGCCTTGTGAGGCGCTTCACAAGCGCCGCACCTCCCCTGTGGTAACTTGCCGCATACTTTACAATCATAGGGAGGTCGTCATGCATTTCCGTCAGCTCATCCTGGCCGCGTCGCTCATCGTGGCCCCCGCGTCCCTGGCGTTGATCGGCACCACGCCGGCGAACGCCTTCCAGAGCTGTCGCTGTACCGACATCGTTTTCCCGAGCGGTGCCTGCTCCCGCTACGGCAGCTGCACCACGCTCGAAATGGTCGTCCCCGGTAGCGAGCCCAAGCCGATCCGCAGCCTGAAGGCATGCCCGGCGAAATCGCAGCTGCTGGTCTGCGATTTCAACAGCTGCACCGTCACCTGCAGCCCGCAGGCCAAGAGCGGTTAGTCGCGGCGCGCTCTACCTCTGCCGCTGCGCGAGGTAGAATCCGCACAACACCGCGAAGAGGCCGGCGGCCTGCAGCGCCGTCGGCGGCTCGCCAAGCAGCAGCCATCCGGTGAGCAGCGTCAGCGCCGGCACGCAGGCCGGAAACACGGCCGCGCGGGCAACGCCGAGGCGCTGCACCGAGACGGCGAACAGATAGAGCGCGGCAGGGCCCGCAAGCACGCCCTGCGCCAGCGCCTGGATCGCGTTCTCGGTGATGCCGATCGCGGCAACGTGGGCGAGACCGACCGTCGCGATATAGATCGGCAGCAGCAGCAGCGACAGCACGTTGATGACGAGCGCGGCCGACACCGCCGAGACGCGCCAGTAGCGCAGCAGCGCGCCAAAGCCTGCAAACATCAAGCCGGTCAGCACGAAGATCAAATCGCCCTGCACGCCGTCGATGCCGATATGGCCAATCGACTCCGCGCCGATCACGCCGAGCCCGCAAACGATGACGATCGCGCCCGCAACCCGCGAGGCGGAGATCCGCTCCTTCAGGAACAGAGCGGCCAGCAGCAAGCCGCCGAGCGTCGCGCAGGAGGGCTGGATCACGCTGCCATGGCCGAGCGGCACGAACAGGAATCCAGTGTAGGAGATCAGCGACATCACGGGGCCGCCGAGCACCATCAGCGCAAGGCCCCTCGCCCAGCCGATGCCGCAGAGATCGGAGATGCCGGCGCGCAGCACCAGCGGCAGGAAGGCGATGCCCGACCAGACGTAGCGATGCACCAGGAGATCGACCGGCGTGAAGCCGACCTTCAGCCCGTGCCGCGTGCCGGCAAAGCCGAGCGCCCAGAACAGCGCAGCCGACAGCCCGCAAACGACGCCGAGAAGCGCCTGCGTCGCATCGTTCGTTTGAGTGAGAGCGTCAGCGCCGCTCGTCCGCTGATCCATGGGCCAAGCCTTATGTCAGGGCGCACATCGGCTCAACCCACGCGGTTGCAGGGCTGGCACGCGATGATCCCATCATCGTGCCTCCTCGCCAAAGACCATGCGCCATCCCTTGCGCGTATCCATGTATTCCCTGACCTCGCGGATGCGTTCGCCGGCCACAGTGAACACGAAGCAGTAGTCGTTCTCGTAAGCCTTGCCGCCGGCAAGCGTCGCACGCATTCGCTCTTCCACGATCACAGTGTCGCCGTCGGCATAGACGCCGCGAAAGGCGATATCGATCCCGAAAAACATCTTGTGCATCTCCTGCGCGATGAAGCGCGCGATCTGCTTCGCGCCGACCATGTGGTCGGTGTGGTCGAGCGCGATGGCCGTGGCGTTGCCCTTCGGCGCGATCCACTCGGCATCGTCCGTGAACAGCGCCGCAATGCGATCCACATCGCCTGACGAAAAGGTTTTCCAGGCGTTGAGTACGATGTCCTTCGGGCTGGTCACGATGCGCTCCCCTTGCTTGCGTTGATGTGAGGGCGCCTTCTAGGCCTTGAGACGCGGCGCGGCTCGCCACATTCGGACTCGATCATCTCGCGGCCCTTTCGCCCGCGCCGGCATGCGCTATCATCTGCCGATGTTGAGTTTCGAGACCTGCAACGCCGCGCGGCTGCGCCGCGATCCCCGCTATGACGGCCGCTTCTTCACGGCAGTGAAGACAACGGGGATCTATTGCCGGCCGGTCTGCCCGGCCAAGCATCCGCTGACGCGCAACGTGAGCTATTTCCCGACGGCGGCTGCGGCAGAGGCTGCCGGCTTCCGGCCCTGCCTGCGTTGCCGTCCCGAGACCGCGCCGTTCTGCCCGGCCTGGAACGGCACGCGCTCGACGGTCGCGCGCGCAATGAGGCTCATCAATGAAGGTGCGCTTGACGAGGACTCGGTGGTGACGCTTGCGACGCGGCTCGGCATCTCATCGCGTCATCTGGCGCGGCTGTTCGAGCGCCACGTCGGCGCGACGCCACAGCAGCTCGCCAAGACGCTTCGCGTCCAGCGCGCCAAGCGCCTGCTCGATGCCGGCGAGCGCACCATGACGGACATCGCGTTCCAGTCCGGCTTCGGCAGCCTGCGCCGCTTCAACGCTGCCTTCGCCGAGCTCTATGGCCGTTCGCCGTCGAGCTTGCGCACAGTGCGGAGGGTGTCATCGCTCAGAAGAAGCCGGGGCTGAGATCGAGCCCGTAAGTCAGGCTCAGCACGAACACGAACAGCGCGGCGGCTGCGAACATTGCAACATGCCGGACGATGAACTCGCGCGGCGAATTGGCGACAACAACGGCTTTTTGCGCAACAGGCATGACGGACTCCATTATGAAAACGATTCTTGGCCGCCAATATGCGGCGCCCGCATCAAGCGCCGCGATCTGCAAAACAAGTATTAAGGAGATCACACTCGTTTTGAACGCCGGTACACAAGTCGCGCGTTGCGAGGAATTATTCTGCCAAAGGATTCTCAGTCTGCGCATCAACACGCGACATGAGATGGAACACACCCACGGTTTGAGCGAACACTTCGTCGCGACGGACGTGACGGCCGCGGACAAAAAGAAATGGCCGGGACAAGCCCGGCCATGATGTCGTGAAGGTCTTGGCACCGGGCTCCCGGGCCCAGTGCAATGTCGGTCTTAGCGGGCGGAGCCCACGGTCGCAGTCTTCAGCTTGCGCGGCGTCAGCACGGCGGCCTGGAGCGCCGTTACGCTGGTGGCGGGCGCCGTCACCTGCTGCTCGACATGGGCGGCGCCGAGCACGCGAACCTGCACGGGCGAGGCCGGAATGCCGTTGGCCTCATAGGCCGGCAGCTCGGCGGCGGAGGTGGCAGTCGTGCCCACAAGAGTGAGGACGGCGGCTGCGATCGACAAAGTCTTCTTGTTCATGGTGATGCTCCAAAGAGTAGTTCGGAGCCCATGTAAGTCAGATTTGCTGCATTGCGACATGCATTGCTGCAATGCAATATCGCACGCCGCGCATAGCGATATGTTTAACGCACCCGGCCTTCTGGAGGGGTTCCCACTCGGCGGCTGCTGGATTCAACAGCCCACGAGGCCCCCTTATTTCAAAGCAGTCGCCAATGCTTGCAGCTTTGCGACGAGATTGGTGCCGAGCGCGTAAATGACTTCAATAATCGCGAGCGCAATGCCCGCTGCGATCAGGCCGTATTCGATCGCTGTGGCACCGGATTCATCGGCCACGAACTCAACCAACAAGCATTTCAACTTCACAAGCAGGTCCTTCCCAGATCTACCGGACGTTGCCGGCACGCGAGCAATGCACCATTACAATCCAAGATTGAGTAAATCGGGATAGCTCAATTTAATGAACATACGAGGGCGATTTTGCCTGCTTTTCCCTGCCCATGGCCGCTGGAACCGCGCGGGAACCAAAGTTGCATTCGGGCAACACTCGCGTGAAAAGCCCTTTTCAGGGGTTTTGCGCCATTGCGCCGCCACATCGTCCTCCGAACAATTGACGCGCCGCGTGCTTGGCTGTGCAATCTGGTTCGCTGACGAACCTTGGAGGCAGGGATCATGAATGATCGGCGGTCTCTTCTAGTGGCGGTCTCGTGCCCCTCGGCCGTGATGGTCGGCTGGCTGGCGCTCTCCCTCTCCGCCTATGCCCCTGCCTTGATCGAGAACAGCGGCGCCAATGCAGCCGCTGTCTCGCGCGCCAAAGATCTCACCCGCCTCGAGCTTGCCGACATTCCGCGCGCGGCGACGATCGATGATGGCATCGCCCTGACCGCCGACATCGCCGCCGCCGCAGCTGCGACACCGAGCGTGGCACTGGTCGAAGCACCACCGCCCGAGACTTCCGCCCCCGCCGTCCAGCTCGCCTCAGCCGATCCGACTGACATGGTTGCGGCCTCCTCACCCACGCCTCAGATCGCACCTGAACCGGCTCCGGTCGCGAGCGAGGCTGCCGCAGTCATCAGCGAGGCAGCCCCCGTCGAGAGCGAAGCAGCGCCCACGCCCGAGCCCACCATCAAGCTTGCATCCGCCGATCCCGGCGACGTCGTGCCGCAGGAAACGCTGTCACCCGCGGCGATCGCAAGCGGGCCCGTGGCCGAGAGCAAGGCATCGCCGTCCGCCGATACCGTGGCCGTGCTCGATGAATGCTTCGCCATGGATGCCTGCATCGACCGCTATCTCTGGGCACTCTATCAGCGCACGCCGAAGGAAGACTCGATCAAGGTCGAGGACCGCCGCGCCGTCACCATCAAGCGCAGGGGCAAGATGGTCACGGTGATGCGCAGCTTCACGAAACTCGTCGACGAGGATTTTGCCTGGAAGGATCCGAAGGCGGCCGACCACGTCAAGATGGCGCTGATGGATTACGTCATCGGCGGCATGGACAAGAGTTTCAAGCAGAAGCTCTTTCGCATGCTGCTCGCCGCCGAAGCCGCCGGCCTCTCGCCGGGAATCACCAGCGCGTTCCGTGACGACTATCGCCAGGAGATTGCGAGCGGCCTGAAGGCAGCCTCCAACCGTTCCTATCACGGCGGCAGCCTTCGCGGCGGCTACGGCCACGGCATGGCGGCCGACATCGTCAGCACCAAGGGCGACAACCGCGCGCAGCGCTGGGTCTCGACCGAGGTGTTGTGGAAGTGGGTGGATGCCAACGGCAAGGCGCTCGGCATCGGCCGGCCCTATCTCGATCGCGATCCGCCGCATGTCGGCCCGATCGACGGTCAGGAATATATCTCGAAGCGCGGCATTGCGACCGACCGCAAGGAAGCTGCCAACACCAAATCAAAGAAGGCGCGCGCATTGGCCCGCGCCAGGCTGCCGAAGGCCCAGGCGGCGCGGGAGCAGAAGAGCCCAGCGAAGCCGCAGAAATCGGCACAATCCGCCGCGAAGCGAACGACCTGAGCCGTCGCTCAGTTTCCTGAGGCCGGCAACGGCACGAGACGCATCTCTTCCGATCCTGCGGCTTGCGTGCGGACGAGCACGGCAAAGACGGTCTCGACCGCAAGCCGCACCGCCGCCTCGATTGCCGTGCCCTTGGCGAGGTGCGCCGCGATCAGGCCGGTGAGGAGATCGCCGGTGCCATAGGGCCGGATCGGCAGCCGCGGCGTCGCAAAGCGCGACAATTGTCCGTCAGCACACAGGATCGTCTCCACCTGCCCCGCTGGCGTGTCGGCGAGCGTGCAGCCGGTAGCAACGACGTCGATCCGGCGTTGTCCCGCAAGTGCAACCGCTGCACCACGCAGGCCGTCCGTGTCTGCGATCTTGACGCCGGAGAGCAGCTCGAGCTCGAACTGGTTCGGCGTGATCAGATGTGCGGCCGGCAACAGGCG
Source organism: Bradyrhizobium rifense (assembly GCF_008123425.1). Taxonomy (GTDB): domain Bacteria; phylum Pseudomonadota; class Alphaproteobacteria; order Rhizobiales; family Xanthobacteraceae; genus Bradyrhizobium; species Bradyrhizobium rifense. The sequence goes on along the minus strand of NZ_VSSS01000108.1, from coordinate 22,557 downwards.
ATGCCGCACCACATCCAAAATGCCGTCGGCGACATAGACGCGGCCGTCGTCGCCGATGACGGGATCGCAGAGATAGACGAGCTTCGAATTGCGCGACAGCGCTCGCTCAACGAAATCGGCGATGACGAAGGCGTTGTCGGGCGAGCCGAGATAGCCCGTGACGAGCACGGTCGCCTCATCGACAAGATCCCGCTCCTCGACACCTCGCAGCAGATCGGCGACCAGCTCAGCGTCGAGCACCCGCCCGCGCAAGGTTGGATAGCGCGGATGGTTCGACAGCAGCGTCGTCGGCACCGCAGCGACGTTGACGCCCTCCGCCTGCATCGCGTGGACCGCCGCGCTGTTGCCGACATGGCCGTGGACCACCTGGCTTTGAATCGAGATGACGAGCATGCAGAGGTCCGTAGGGTCAAAAGCTGGATGTGGCAAGCGTAGCCCGGATCACGAAACGTCGTACCGGAGCCCCGGCCGCAGCGCTTGCATCTTCCGCGCCAGCCTCCGGTGCCCGGTCTCCACCGACCGCGCCAGTTGATCGGCCACCGCGACATGGTCCGCGTCGCTCTTGTGCTGGTTGAGCTTGGCCTGCCCCTCGATTTGATCGACCACGAGATCGACGACGCGGATCGCAGCCAGCATGCTCTCGCGCTTGCCCGGCTCCATCTGCCGGAGGTCCCAAGGCTGTTTTGGTAGCCGCGCCTCGGCGACCGCCAGCAGCGCATCGCCATGGCCACGGTTCTCGTCGTGCCGGCGCAGATGCGCCACACCCGACAGATGCACGGCCTCGTAAAGCCAGGTCGAGACATTGTCGGGGGAAGCGTACCAGTCATTGGAGATATAGGCATCGTCTCCGGCAACGATCAGCAGGAAGCGCCCGACGCCGTCGGCAAGCTCAACCAGCGGGTTTTTGGCCGTGAAATGGATCTGCACGATCACGCGTCCATCGCGCTCGACCAGCACGAACGGCACGTGCGAGGCGCGCGGGCCGTTCGCATCCGCCGCCACGATCACGCCGAAGCCGCGCCGGCCCGCAAATTCCAGTGCGCGCTGCTCCTCGATGCGGAACTGGGGCCGAAGGACATGCATGGTGCGGCACTCGAGCTTGGACCAAGGACGATGCAAGGCTAACCCATGACCCCACGGAATCCGAAACGATATTGGGCCGCAAACGCAGATGTCAGGAATGACGTCCGTGGCGTGCAAGCTCATCGAGATAGGCGCAGAACATGTCGGCCAAACCATCGGCGTGGCGCACGATCTCAGCCTCGGTGCGCGGCGTTTCCGAGAACCGCTTGCCGACCTCGCTCAGCGTCGTCTTGATCAGCTCCCCGGCGAGCTCGCCCGTCGCCTCCGAGGCCTTTGGCAGCGCCTCGCGCATGAAGGCCGCGACGATTCCCTCGCCGGCCGCTCGTGCGTCCTGCGCTTCGGGCGCATCGCGATAAAGTGGCGCGGCATCGCTCAGCGCGCCGCGGATCGCCGCCTCCTCGCATTCGGAGCGTATGAAGGCGTGGACCAGCGCGCGGAGCCGCGCCGGAGGCGACGTCGCACGATCGGCGAGAATGCCGCGCAGGAGCTCGCTCGTGCTTCGCCACTCGTCGCTCTGCAGGCGGAACAGGATCGCCGCCTTGTTCGGAAAATATTGGTAGAGCGAGCCGACGCTGACCCCGGCCCGCTCCGCCACCCGCGCGGTGGTGAAGCGCTGTACCCCTTCCTTCGCCAGGACCTGAACAGCGGCATCCAGAATGGCCGCGACCAGCTCGTTGGAGCGGGCCTGTTGGGGCTGTTTTCGTGAGGAAACTGAACGACTTCGACGATCGGCCATGATGCGCCCGGGGGAATGCGAATAGGAAACGTGACGAATTAGTCGTATTTCAATCCGCACGCAAGCCCACGCTTTGCCGCGAACTCTGGAGAGCCCAAATGACCACCCCAACCATCACCTCGCTTGCGCCGCTGCTGGATCGCCTGTTCGACCAGGACGAAGCAGCACGCGGCGTAACGCGAGCCGCCTTCGCCGACGTGACCGACGCCGACCGCACTCGGATGATGCAGAGCAAGACCGAGTACCGCGACCTCTACGCACGCCTGAAGGACGCACCGCTCGCCGTCTCGCGCGAGACCGGTCACCTGCTCTACATGCTGGCGCGCAGCTCGCGCGCGAAGGTGATCGTCGAGTTCGGCACCTCGTTCGGTATCTCGACCCTGCATTTGGCCGCAGGCTTGCGCGACAATGGTGGCGGCCGCCTCATCACCAGCGAGTTCGAGCCATCCAAGGCGGCACGGGCGCGGGAAAACCTCAGGGACGGCGGGCTGATCGATCTCGTCGAAATCCGCGAAGGCGATGCGCTGCAGACGCTGAGCGAGGATCTGCCCGATCAGATCGATCTCGTGCTGCTCGACGGCGCCAAGGCGCTCTACCCGGATATCCTCGATCTGGTCGAAGACCGTCTGAAGCCTGGCGCGATCATCGTCGCCGACAACGCCGACTTCAGCCCCGACTATCTCGCGCGCGTCCGCAAGCCCGGCAACGGCTACATGTCTACGCCCTTCGCCGAGGACGTCGAACTCACCGTGCGAATCAACTAGGGCCGCATCGAACGGTTCACGACAGTCCGGAGCTGCCGCGCGATCCCTCGCGGGGCAGCTTTGTGTTGTCGGCCCCTGCGGTCCCCTGTCGCAGGCTCGTCACTCACACGTGATATCTGCTTGCCGGTCAAAGCCATGTTGCGCGTGCTAAACATACCTACCGCGCGGTATCTTTCGCGCACCACGCCCGAGATCGTCATGACGTCCGCTTTCACTTCCTATGCCGCGCTTGCCCTCGCCATCGTGTTCGAGGTGACGGCGTCCGCCTTCCTGCAACAGTCCTCGCAGTTCACCCGGCCCTGGCCGACGCTGGCGATGGTGCTGTTCTACGTTGCCTCGTTCTACGCGCTGTCGGTCGCGATCCGGGTCATTCCCCTGAGCATTGCCTATGCGATCTGGGGCGGCGTCGGCATCATCCTGACCGCCACGGTCTCCTTCGTGCTGTTCCGCCAGATGCTCGACGCCGCAGCCTTCGTCGGCATCGGGCTGATTGTCTCGGGCGTCGTGGTCATCAACCTGTTCTCGCAGACGACGGCGCATTGATGCCGGCGAGTGCTTATACCCGCGCCAAGCAGCCCGAGCAGGTGCGGCGCGCCCTGCTCGACCACGCCGCGGCGATCGCCATGGACCACGGCGTCTCCGGCATCACGGTGCAGGCGGTGGCAGCGGCGGCCGGCGTCACCAAGGGCGGCCTGTTTCATCATTTCGGAAGCAAGCAGGCGCTGATCGAGGGCCTGTTCGCCGATCTGCTCGCCCGCGTCGATGCCGAGATCGACGCGGCCATCCAAGCGGACCCGAAGCCGCGCGGCAGTTTTACACGCGCCTATGTCAATGCGGTGTTCACCGGCAAGGCGTTCGGCTTCGCCACGCCATGGGCGGCGCTAAGCATGGTGGTCGTCACCGATCCGTCACTGCGTAAGCTCTGGAACGACTGGATGAAGGCGCGCCTGAAACGCCACCGCGCCACCGATGCGGCGCCAGAGCTGCAAATCGTGCGTCTGGCCGCCGACGGCGCCTGGCTGTCCTTCGTCACGACGGGACAGACCCGCATGAACGCCGATTTGCGCGCCGTGCACGACCGCCTGATCGCGCAAACCCATCGGCGCGGGTAGCCGGGCTGCGACTACTGGCTCTGCGCCGGCTTAGGCGGACGCGGCTTGGATCGCGCTGACTTTGCGCCAGGCTTCGCCGGAGCGCTTGGAGCCGGCGTATCGACCGACACCAGATAGGCAGCGAGCGCCTTGGCGCTATCGGAGCTGGCCGAATAATGGTCCTGCAGGAACCAGGACAGCGTCAGGCTGTAGCGCCCTTTCGCAAGCCCCTGCGGACTGCGATGGCAGGCCGTGCAACCGTCGGCGAACAGCTTTTCGGGCGATTTGCCGGCGTCGAGATTTTGCGCGGACGCAAGCGGTGCCGTCAGCACGATCGCGGCAGCAGTCATGGCCCCGAGAATCACCAGAGGCGCGACGAGTTCGCGCCCCGGTCGAATGTGCGATCTCAATGTCGTCCCCTAGCCCGTCTTGCGATCACGCCGCCAGCAACTGATCGAACTCCGGCGGCGCATAGGCCTTGCCGTCCTGATCGGTGATGACGACCCGCCATCCTTCGCTCGCCCAAACCTTCGCCTTCGCCACGATGAGCAAGCGGCTCTCGCGGGCAAAACTGTACTTCTCATTGTCGCGTTCTGCGACCATTTTGTAGGCCAATGCTTGTCCCCTTGCGTTGCCCTGCACCCGTTCCCCTCGTGGCAGCGGGCTTTGGCGGCAATTCGCCGGGAGCGTGGCAATTTGGTGCCGTCCGCGGCAGCATTGTGCGCCGGCACCGGTTCCAGCCGAGCGTCGGAGGTCGATACGCCGCAACATCAATGCGATTTTGCTTGCCGGGAGCTTGCTCGCCGCCAAGCCCGTGCGGCGCAGAGCCGCCAGCCGGGCGCCGGCCCATCGCCGCCGCGACGGAACCGATAATGCCGAGCCGATCCGCTCAATGGACGCGGATGACGTGTGGACGGCCGAGATCGATCAGCCCCTGCACAGCCGACAGACGATCGTCCAGGGCAGCAATGGTGAGCAACAAATTGTTGCGGCGCTCGTCGAGCATCCCCATTTCGGCGCCGGAGAGCTTTGTGCTCGTCCGCTCCTTGTGGATGCCGTCGAGGGATTTGCGCAAGCCGGCAATCAGGTTGGCCAGCTGCCTTGCCTCTTTGGTCATCGACCGCTTCGCGACATTTTGGCGGCGCGACTCCGCCTGGCTCTGTCTCATCTACATCCTCCCGTGCCCCGCTGCCCCGAGTGGATGCTTACAGCTTTGAATACACATATTACGATCGATGAAATCTGCCGGCGAAGAACTTTCTTAAATTGTACGCGCACGGAACCGGGGCAGCCCGAGCAAAAGCCCGGCGCGAAGGCCGGGCTTTTGTCGGTCGATGCTAGTGCTTCTGCGGGCCGCCGCCGTGCGGGGCCGCATTGATATGGGGAGCGCCACCGCCTCCACCGGGATGCGGCATCGCAGGCGCAGCCGCTCGCGGCGCCGGCATCTGGGCATGCGCGTTCATCGGCGCACCATGGCTGACATTCGGCTGAGCCATATGAGGCATCGCGGGCCGGGCCACAGGCGCGGCTGACACACGCGGCGCTTCATGTGCACGCGCCATTGGCTGCGCGTGGACTGCGGCGCGGCTTGCCGCCTGTTCGTGCATCATGTGCGCCTGCGCATCGCGGGGATTGCGGCCCTGCACCGCGGTCCGCTCGTTGACGAAACGCTGGCTCCGTTCGGTACGATTCCGATCGACGCCAACCGCAACGTCGCGCTTTGCGATGGCCGCATCATGCCGCGCCGTCGCGGCATCACGCCCGGAGACCGTGACATTACCCTTGGCATGCGCGTCACCCCTGGCATGCGCGTCGCGGCCCAGCGCGATCGCGGCGTCACGCGTCGCTGCACGTCCGATGCGTGCGGCGTGCGGGTCGATGGTCATCCGCGTCGCAAAGCGCTCATGCGAACTCCAGTAGTTATTCCAGTGGGCGTGGCGGCGATACCAGGGGCGCCCCTCATAATAGCTCGACCAGTACGAGCTCAGCACGAACGGGACGACGGGCACGTCGACCTCGTCGGCATAATCGGGCAGATAAACGTAGTGATTGCGATAGAGATATTCGAGATATTGCGACGACACCCAGCCGCGGTCGTCGGAGAAGCTCACGTCGCACCAGGCATTGCCACGCAGGCAACCATGGATGTTGACGCGGGCGCCCTCGGGGACGCGATCGACAAGTGGAAAGCCCGCCCCCGGGCCGGCGCGCAGACCGGTCGAGACAGTGACGATGCCTGGCGCGGCCAATGCGGCCGTCGGCGCGAGCAGCAATGCTGCAACTAAAGCGGTTCTCAGTCTCATGGCGTAGTCCTCCTCTGAGAGGCGGAACGCGCGAGCGGAACGAAGCGTTCCGTGCGCAAAGGTCGCATCAGCCAAAAGACTGAGAGGCGCGCCGCGCACGCAGTTCAATATTCATCCGCCGTTCATCGGCGGACCACGCTTTACCTCTGCTGCAACATGAAGCCGTCAAAATAGGCGGCGAGCGCCGCAAAATCATTGAGCGGCAGAACCTGTGCAACGTATTGATCGGGCCGCACCACGACCATGCAGCCGGCCTTTCGATCAATGCCGCGCATACTGAAAATGTCGTGTCCGCTCTTCAGGTCCGGACAAAACATCTTCTCGTAGTCGTACAAGCCGTATCGGCCTTTGCTCGGGAGCAACATCGGCGACATATCCTCAATGGCGAGCTCGCGATGATCCTGCTGGAACACCGCGCGCAGGTCGATCGCGCCGTCGATGTCGGCGCCGACAGGCGTATATCGCCTGATCGGTGATTTCCGGGACTCGGCGAGGAAATTGCACAGAGCACGAATGGCCGAGCTCGCCCCTTGAGGATTCTCAGAAGGAGAAAACGCGTAGATGCGGAAACGGCCATCGGCCTGCCCCGCGTGGCCGAGATGCACTGGCTTCGCGTCTCCAAGCCGTATCACAGGCGCCGAATGGAATCGTGTGCCGATGACGAAGCCTTGCGCGAGATGCTGATGCGAGGCTGCGCCGGTGAGGATCGACGGCGTGTAATGCGTCGCCGTGCCTGCGGTGTAGCGGCCGTGCCTGACGAAATAATCCTGCGTCTTGGCGGCATCGGCACCGCCGGCTTTCGCTGCAGAGGCGAGAATGCCGGCCCATTCGCGATCGAAATCGATCAGCTCCTTCGCCACCGCCTGCCGTTCGGCCGAGTAGGAATGCAGCAGGCTCGGTGCACTCTGCTTGCGAAGGACAGCCGCAAGCTTCCAGCCGAGGTTGAAGGCGTCCTGCATCGAGACGTTCATACCCTGCCCCGCCTTCGGGCTATGGGTATGACAGGCATCGCCGGCGATGAAGATGCGCGGCAGGCGCGTGTCGATCTCGGCCTCCGGCACGTCGTCGAACTTGTCGGTCAGGCGCTGGCCGATCTCGTAGACCGACCACCAGGCGACCTCTTTCACGTCGAGCTTGTGCGGCGCAAGGATCCGCTGCGCTTTCGCAATCACGTCTTCAGCCGTGATGTTGCGGTTGGCGACGCGTTCGCCGACGTCGAGCTTTGCCAGCTCGACATAGAGGCGGACCATGTAGCCGCCTTCACGCGGAATGATGAGAAGGCTGCCGTCCTTCGCCGACTGGATCAGCGACTTGAAGCGGATATCGGGAAAATCGGTGATCGCCAGCACGTCCATCACGCCCCAGGCGTGGTTGGCGGAATCGCCATGCAGCTCGCGGCCGATCGATTTGCGCACTGTGCTGCGCGCGCCGTCGCAACCGACGACGTAACGCGCCTTGATCGTTTCGACCTTACCCTCGTTCGCAGCATCGATGCGTTCGAGGCGCACGGTCACGGCATGGTCGATGGTAGCAGCGGCCGGATCGACCTGGAGGTCGAGCAGACGCCTTCCATAATAGGGCTTGAGCTTGGCCGGCGACTTTCGCATGACGTCGAGAAACCCGTCATGGATGCGCGCCTGGTTGAGGATGACATGCGGGAATTCCGACAGCCCGTCCTCGACGTCCTGCACGCGGCCGCTGCGAACGATTTTTTCGGGGGCGCGCTCGTCCGGCTTCCAGAACGTCGTCTCGTTGACCCAATAGGCCTCCTTCAGCACGCGCTCGCTGAAACCATAGGCGTGGAACATCTCCATGGTACGGCAGGCGATGCCGTCGGCCTGGCCAACGGTGAGCGGGCCCTGCTTCTGCTCGACGATGCAGGTCTTGATATCAGGGAATTGCGCGAGCTGGGCCGCGAGGGTCAGGCCCGCAGGGCCACAGCCGACGATGAGGATATCGACCTCGTCAGGCACGGCGCCGACGGCGCCCAAGGCCTGAATGCGCTCGGCGGAATCGGCAATCTCGGGGTCGCCCGGCCTAAATCCATTGAGATGGAATTGCATGAGCACCTCTCCCGTTGACGTCTTGTTGGATATTGCTCAGTATGCTGACTATCAGTATACTTGTCAATAATCGTCCACCGTCCTGCTCTCACGGAGAATTCGGTGAAAGACAACAACGACATGCCCGGCCATCTGGCGCGCCGGTTCCAGCAGATCGCGGTCGCCGTGTTTCTGGCCGAGGTCGGCGAAGCCGGTTTCGACCTCACCCCGGTGCAGTACGCAGCCCTTGCGACCATCAAGGCCAATCCCGGGCTCGACCAGGTCACGCTCGCAGGGTTGATCGCCTATGACCGGACCACCATCACCGGCGTGGTCGATCGCCTCGTGCAGAAGGGCCTCACTGAGCGGCGCGCCTCAAGCCGCGACCGCCGCGCCCGCGAGCTCGAAATCACCGATGAGGGCCGCCGCGTTCTGCGCAAGATCACGCCGGCCGTCGAATCCGCGCAAGCGATCATGCTGCGCGGCCTCAGCGCCAAGGAAGGCGAGGATTTGATGCGGCTCTTGCGCAAGGCCATCGCCGCCGGCAACGAGCTCAGTCGCGCCCCCCTGCGCGAGGTATAGGCGCACCCCGCAGTTTTGTACGTATTTGTCGCAGACCCGCGAAACCTGGAACTAACCTTCGGCTGTTACGGTCGGCGCCAATTCTGCGCTTAACGCGCGATTAACTTTGCCGGTTTGGAGTTTCGGATGTTCAGGTTCGTCATTGCCGCCGCGGTCATCGCACTGTCCACCGGTCATGCGCTCGCGAACGGGCATGGCGGCGGCGGCGAAGCCCCTGCTCCGGCGAAGACCGAGGCGGTGCCCGCACCCGCGCGCTACGTTCTGACCAAGCAGGGTCCCAAGCTCGTCGATCTCAAGGGCATGACGCTCTACTTCTATGAGCGTGACACCAGTGGCAAGACGTCGAGCTGTAACGGCAAATGTGCTGAGGCCTGGATTCCGCTGACGGCTCCCGCGAATGCCCAGGCGACCGGCGATTTCACGCCGATTACCCGCAACGACGGCAGCAAGATGTGGGCCTTCCGCTACCGCCCGCTCTACACGTCGGTGGCCGACAAGGCGCCGGGCGAAGCCAATGGTACAGCCACGACGTTGCAATGGCGCGTCGCGCGGCCCGAGGATTAAGGCCGGAACGGCGCGCGTCCGTCGCTGACTGGCGTGCCCACGAACTTCGCATGGGCCGCGGAATCGGCCGAGGCGTAATTCACCTCCGGATTCCAGTGCAGCACGGTGTACACGACCAATCCGGCCAGGATTGATCCGTAGAAGCCAAGCGTGGCCAAACGCCACTTGCGGACAACGCGACGGTCGTCCTCATTCAATTGATCAAGAAATTTTTGCATGATGCCTCCAATGGCAACGAGCCATTGAGACATAGCGCAACCCGCGCCTAGCGCCTTGTGAAGCAGTTCACTTTTGCAGCGGCCTGGTCGTCGATCGACGCGGTCTCGTCAATCAAGCCTCAGTGATACGGCTGATACGACAGGTCAGATCTGCTGCCTCACCCGCGCCAACTGGAGCCCGCCTCGACCTGCGCACTCTGTCCGGGCGGCAGCACCACGACGGTCGCGTTGAGCTTCACCCGATCGAACAGATCGATCACATCCTCGTTGCGCATCCGGATGCAGCCCGAGGAGATCGCCTGCCCGATATATTCCGGCTGGTTGGTGCCGTGAATGCGGTAAAGCGTGTCCTTGTTGCCGGTATAGAGATAGATGCCGCGCGCACCCAGTGGATTGGCGGGACCACCGGCCACGCGCGCCGGATACGGCCCGAGCCGCGCCTGGATCTCTGCGGTCGGCACCCAGTCCGGCCATTCCGCCAGACGCCCGACGCGCGCGACGCCCGAGAAGGCCATCGCCTCCTCGCCGACCGCGACGCCGTAGCGGATCGCCTTGCCGTCGGGCAGCACGTAATAGAGATAGCGCGCATCGGTATCGACCAGGATCGTGCCCGGCTGCTCCTTGCGCGGATAATCGACGATATGACGGAGATATTGCTCGGGCACGTTGGCCTGGGCGTAAGGCGTGTGCGCCAGCAACTGCCGGTCGCGCGCCGTCATGCTCGCATCCGTCGATGGCGAGAGAGTCGTCTGCATGCAGCCGCCGAGTGGCAGCAAGGCAACGACGAACAAAGCGAGTAGAGATCTTGGCACCGCCGGCCCCCGATAGCGGATAGCAGCACCCCCAGCACCGCGAGAATGCTGCCCAAATCGTGCTGAAAACAAGGCAGCGCGGAACACGTGCCCGTGTTCAGTACGGCTGGTTCCGTCGACACAAACGTCGGAAGACTGTCGCGATGTCTCCATCGCCTCGCCTTGCTTTGGTCAAACCCGGCTGGACTCGTGCGACATCGGCCCAAGCTGAACAGATCGGGATGGGCCCACGCAACAGATCGGCTCGCGCCAATGCGGACGACCAGCCTTCAGAGGAGCTGCGATGCTCGCGACGTTGAACAGCCGGCAGATCGTCGATGAGATCGTGAAAGACACGGTCAGCAACAACGATCCGCACGACGCCGTCCAGATTTCGCCCGACATGGTGCGGGCTTCGCGCGTGAGCAGCGAGGCCCCAACGCTGGCACCCGAGTTCACGGCCCGTCCGGAGCCGAAATTCGCCCCGGGGCCCAAAATTCATCTGGAGCCGAAGGTCATTCCCGTCCTGGGGCCGCAGCCGGCTGCGGCCTCGGTCGACACCGCCGTGCGCGTGACCGCGAGCGAGGGTCACAGCCGACCGAAGCGATCGGCCGCCGGCAAGTTGTTGCGCGGCGCGTTCGTCACGTTCCTGTTTGCGGGCGGTAGCGCTGCCGCAACGATCGCCTGGGAGAAGCACGGCGACACCGCGACGCAGATGCTTGCCGAATGGACACCGGCTCTGGCGTCGCTGCTACCTTCGACATCCCAGACGGCGCCGGTCGCAGCCGCGCAAGCCGCGCCGCCGGTCGCACAGGATCAGGCCACCGACCAAACTGCGGCGACGCCCGCAGCACCGGTTGTCACGGCCGCTGCCGCGCCCGCCCCGACACAAGCCGATGCCACGCAAACAGTGGCGTCAATGACGCGCGACATCGCCGCGATGGCGCAGCAGATCGAGCAGCTCAAGGCGAACATCGCCGAGTTGAAGGCCGGTCAGGAGCAGATGGTCCGCGACATCGCGAAGCCATCCGCGCCAAAGCCGGTCGCCGAAGCAAAACCGCCGGTCGATCCGCGCGCGCGCGTGTCTGCGCTGCAACCGCGCCCTCCGGCGCCGATGCCGCCGCCTGTTCGCAAACCGAAGCCGGTCGTGTCACACACCTACACGCCGGCTTATTCGCCGCCGCCGATCGCGCCTCCGTCGCCTTCACAGGCTGCCGCAAGCCCGCCGCCGGTAGCACCACCGGTCGCGACGACGCAAACTGTTGCCGATGATGATGGACCTGTCGTGCGTCCACCAATGCCGGTGCACTAGGTCTGCATCAGACGACAACAGCAAGCTGTCCGACTCGATGCGATGATGTGAGTCCGTGCAACTACGGTGACGCGCCAATTTGCGCCAAGAGAAAAGGCCGTCGGGATTTATGCCGCCGGCCTTCTCTTGCAGCTGCCGGTTCCCGGAGCCCGGTTCTGCTGCAATTCCATACCTTATGATCAGGCGGATATATTTAATAAAATCTTAATGCGCTCGAATGCTGCACATCATTTCTGCGCCATAAGCACAGAGATTCCGCGATCCATTCATCGGATAGATAGCGACTCAGTGGTACGATCCCTCTTGTTTTGAAGACTTCCGTTGAAGGCTTCTTTTGGAAATTTGGGTCGTCACACCGGGGAATTCGGATGCCGTATTATTCCTTCGATCTCGTGGTTGGTGAAGAGTTCAAGAACCAGGGCGGAATCATCCTCGAAGACATCGAGGTCGCCTCCGATCGCGCCGTTCAACTCGCCACCGAGCTGTCGCAGGTGAAGCCTGAGTTGCAGCGGAAAGGTTGCGCGGTGCGCGTCACCGATCGCGATCATAACGAAGTCTATCGCACGCCGCTCGATCCTGTGCCGGCCTGGCGTCGCTAGCTACGCATCCAGCACCGGCGCTTCGAACCAGTTCGTCAGCGACAATCCGCCGTCGACGACAAAGGCCGCACCGGTGACGTAGCCTGACAGCCTGTTCGAGAGCACGGTCAGCGCCATCGGCACGAGGTCGTTGGCCTCGCCGAGTCGTCCGAGCGGAATGTGCCGCGCCAGCGAAGCATCCGCGACGAAGCCGCCCGCCGCGATCGCACCCGGCACCAGCGCGTTGACGCGGATGTCGTGACGACCAAAGGTCTTCGCGAGTTCCTTCACCAGCATCGCCATCCCCGCCTTCGCCGTCGAATAATGCGGAAGGTTGCGCGGCGTGCCCGCGTGCAGCGAGGTGAGAAACAGAAACGAGCCGGATCGTTTGGCAGCGATCAACCGTTTTGCGATTTCGCGCGCCAGATGAAAGCCGGCATCGAGATTGACGGCGTGCATCTCCTGCCAGGTCCGGCGATCGACCGCGAGTGCATGATCGGCCTCGCGCCGCGGTGGAGAGGCGCTGTGCACGAAATGCGAGACCTCGCCCAGCTCAGCACTCGCGGTTGCAAGCAACTCGTCGCAGGCATCAAGCCTGGCGAGATCGCCGACACAGGGCCGCGCCAGATCCGGCGTCCCGCTCGCGTCGATCGCGGTCTTCACCCGCTCTGCGCTGACGTCGGCAAACAGCGTCCGCACGCCCTCGCCGACCAGACCCAGCGCGATCGCACGGCCGATGCCATTGCCCGCACCGGTGACGAGCGCCCTGTCGCGTGCGGGATCGAACGGTGTACTGAACAGGCTCATGTCGTGCTCCGAGACCGGGGACGGCTGACTGTAGCGCGCGCCGCGAACGGGCGACAATCGGCCCCGGCAGCCATTGCAGAGCGGCCCGCCGGACGCTAGCCTCTCAAAAAAACGAGGAGGATACTAAGGATGCGCACCCCTTTTCTGATGGCAGGCCTGTTGCTGCTCGCCGCTCCAGCCCAGGCGGCTGACGACCATCCGCGCTCGACCTACGTGACACTGGTACTGCAAGCCTTCGCCGCCAAGGTCCAGTGTCCGGGGACGGACGTCGTCTACCAGGATCTGGTGCAGAAGGCGCAACAGATGCAGCTGCCCGACGGCACCACCGAGCAGGTGCGCAAGGCGATCGCCTTCATGCATACCGGCGGCAAGATGGGCGAGAAACAGCCCGACGACGTCATGGCCGAGGTCGCGGTGGCGACGCAAGCGACCGATCTCGACCAGCGCCGGCTCGGCATGAGCAATTGGTGCGAGAAGCAGAAGACCAACCTGGCCGGCCTGATCCGCAGCAAGGGCGGCTAGGCACTTCCCACCGTTAAGCACGCGGCGACGGAACCGCCGCCGCGGCCCATAATCGTCACATTCCTGGCCAGCATGCGGGGCGTCTTCAAACCGGAGAACCCCATGCGGATCACTCATCTCGTCTTCACCGGCGTGCTCGCGGCCGGCGCCGTGCTGACGGCGCCCGCGCTGGCGAAGAATTCCGATGCCCAGAAGGGCGAGGACAAGGCAGTCTCCTCGTCCTGCAGCGCCTATCAGCAGGCGGCGGACGGATCCTGGGAGCAGCTCCCCTGCAAGGAAACCGGCGAGCGGGCACAGCCGCAGACGCAGCACAAGCCGATGACGCAAGGCGCCGAGCAAGGCGAGCGCTAGGCCCACCGAGCAGGACCCGGCTCGCGGCGGCATGCAGGCGCTTACCAAGGCGTCGAGGCGCTGGCAGGCTGGCCCATCAGCTCTGATGCGGGCCGCGCATGATCTTCATGGCATCGGCGATGTGGCGCCACTCCTTGGCCTCGTCCGCATCGCCGCGGCCTTCGCAGGCCTGGGCCTGCTCGGCGGCCTTCGCAATTGCAGCGAAACCATGCTGTTCCAGCATCTGCCGGGCGACGGTGTGAACCTGGACCTCGGACATCATGGGCGCTCTCCGGTTCTGAGGAAACCGCGGCGCCCGGCTCGGCGCTCCGCGGGTTTTCGACAACGATCGGGTAGCGCGTCTCGTTCCGCTTGCACGCCCAAACGACGAAGGCGGCCCGCTATGCCCAGCGGACCGCCTTCTCACCCACCCCAAAACGGGCCGTTTTCAGTCGCGTCCCCTACGCGACCGCCGCTTTCTTGCGCTCGAAGTCGTTGGGCACCTCGATATCGACCTCGAGGGTCGAGACCTCGTCGCCGCGCTCGAGCCGAACGATGACCTTGGTCGGGTCCAGCGTGACGTGCCTGGACACGACGGCGAGAATTTCCTCACGCAGCACGCCGAGCAGATCGGGCTGGCCGCGCAGTCCGCGTTCATGGGCAAGCAGGATCTGCAACCGTTCGCGAGCGACGGGTGCGGACGCCTTGTTGCCGCGGAGAAGCCGGAGCAGACCCATGCTCATGCAGCCCTCCGTCGCAGCAGACGATCCATAAAGCCCTTGCGCTCGGTCGGCACCTGCATCGGCACAGTGTCGCCGCACAGCCGCCGCGCCGCGTCGATATAGGCCCGCGCAGGCGCGCCATCCGCATTCGACAGCGTCACCGGCGTGCCGACATTGGAGGCCTTCAGCACGTCTTGGCTCTCGGGGATGATGCCGAGCAAGGGCGTTGCGAGGATTTCCAGAATGTCCTCGATCGTCAGCATCTCACCGCGCGCGGCGCGCGAGGGATCGTAGCGGGTGATGAGAATGTGCTTCTCGACCCGCTCGCCCTTCTCGGCCCGCACCGTCTTGGAATCGAGCATGCCGATGATGCGGTCGGAATCGCGCACCGAGGAAACTTCCGGATTGGTGACGATCACGGCTTCGTCCGCAAAACGCATCGCCATCGAGGCGCCGCGCTCGATGCCGGCCGGGCTGTCGCAGATCACCCAGTCGAAGCGGCTGCGCAGGTCGTCGATGACCTTGCCGACGCCTTCCTCGGTCAGCGCGTCCTTGTCGCGGGTTTGCGAGGCCGGCAGCAGCCAGAGGTTCTCAAGCCGCTTGTCCTTGATCAGCGCCTGCGGGAGTTTCGCCACACCCTGCACCACGTTGATGAGGTCGAACACCACGCGGCGCTCGGCGCCCATCACGAGGTCGAGGTTGCGCAAGCCGACGTCGAAATCGACGACGACGACCTTGTCGCCGCGTTGCGCCAGTGCGGCGCCCAGCGCGGCGGTCGTCGTGGTCTTGCCGACCCCGCCCTTGCCTGATGTCACGACCAGTACCTTACTCATCTGAAATGTCTCCTTTGCTGGTCAGTTCAGTGCTGTAATTCGCATGGTATTCCCCTGCAGCCAGGCCTGCGCCGGCTTGCCGCGCAAGGCGGCGTCGATGTCGTCCGCAGTCTGATAAAATCCATCAATCGCAAGCAGTTCGGCCTCGATCTTCTGGCAATAGATGCGCGCGCTGGTGTGACCGTTCACGCCCGCCATGGCGCGGCCACGGAGCGCGCCGTAGATGTGGATGGAACCGCCGGCGACGACCTCGGCGCCGGAGCCGACCGAGCCCAGAATGGTGACGTCGCCTTCGGGGAAGATCACGGTCTGGCCGGAGCGCACGGGGCTATCGAGCAGCAGCGAGGTCGGCTTGGTCTCGACCTTTGCCTCGGGCTTCTTGGGCGCGCTCGGCTCGATGACGCAACTGCGCCCGCCCGAAAGCAGCGGCGGCATCGACGGCGTCAGCCGCGCCTCCTCCACGCCCTCGATGCCGAGCACGCGGATATTGCGGTCCTGCAAGCTGGTGAGGAGATGACCAATGCCGGACTGGCTGAGATCGACCGAGGACAGGTCGATCACCACGGGCCGGCCGGCGAAGAAGCCCGGCGAGCGCGCGATGGTGGTGTCGATCTCCTGGAGCCAGTCCTGGATCGGAACCGTCGGCACGAACACGAAGGCCACATAGGAGCGCCCGCGCAGGCGCACCATTTGGCGTTGGACTTTTGCTACAGCCTCCATAGCGGCCGACTCGTTCCCCGTTATTGAATGGTTAACGATGCCGCCGATATGGTTAATGGCTGGTTAATTTCTCCGTGGGGTCACGTGGGCGGGTGGCTGGACGAGCACCGGTTCGTAGCCCGGATGGAGCGAAGCGCAATCCGGGACTCTTTCGCCCGCAGATGCACCGCCCCGGATTTCGCTTCGCTCCATCCGGGCTACGGGGCCCTACTTCCTCACCTTGCTCGCATCCATCTTGATCGCGGGATCCAGCATCTTCGTCGAAAACGCGCTCATCACGTCGAACGGCTTCTCCATGCCCAGATACGTCTGGACCAGCTCATAGTCCTTCTTCATCCGCTCGCCATCGATCCAGCCGAGACCCTTCGAGGTCGTGAACTCGTCGGTCATCAGGTATTTGATCCGCTCCCACTGGCGCTCCTGGTTCTCCTTGTCGAGACCGGACACCTGGTCGAGCAGCGCCTTCAGGCACGGCGCGACGTCGGCGACGCAGGCGGCAAAGGCCTTCTGCGAGATGCGCACGAACTCCTCGACCAGCTTCGGGTTCTTCTGGAGGTAGGCGCCGTTGACGATCAGCGAATTGCCGTACGGATTGAGGCCGATGTCCTTCCAGTTGACGTAGCCGAGGTCCTGTCCGAACTCGATCACCTTCAGATCGTGCTCGTTGTAGAAGTCGCTGATGATGTCGACGGTGTGGCTCTTCAGCGCGGCGATCTTCGCGGTCGGCCCGATATTGACGAAGCTGACGGAGTCAGGCGCTAGGCCGGCGGCCTTGGCAAAGGCAGGCCACATCACGCGCGAGGCGTCACCGGGCGGATTGCCGATCTTGTGGCCGGCGAAATCCTTCACGCCGTTCACGCCATAGCTCTTCAGCCAGTAGAACGTCTGGCCGGTGTTGGCGTAGATGCTCATCAGCGCGACATCGTCGGCGCCCTTGCTCTTGGCGACCAGCATGGTGGCGAGATCGGCGATGCCGAACGGCGAGCCGCCGGAGCCGACCTTGGCGGCGGACACGCCGGAGCCCTTGCCGACCTCGATGGTCAGATCGATGCCGGCCTTCTCGTACCAGCCCTGCGCCTTGGCATAATAGAACGGCGAATGGTCGGCCGTCGGCGTCCAGTTCAGGATCAGATTGACCGCCTCGCCCGCGCTCGCCGGCATTGCCGGCAAAGCCAGCGCCAGAGCCACAAGAGTCGCCTGCAAACGTTTCATCGTCTGTCTCCCCATTGCCGCGACCCGGCTTGTCGCTCTCCCCGTGTGAGGCTACCAATGCAACAAGCCCGCCCTCCACTTGTCAACTGTTTGGTTGGAAATGCCCGCAAAACGTTCAGGCGACACCGTGCCGCAGCGGCGCGACCCCGTCGCCACCCGCAAGAAGCTGCTCACCGCGGCGCGGCTGGAGTTCGCCCGGCACGGTTTTGCGGGCGCCCGCGTCGACGAGATCGCCGAGCGCGCCGGCGTCAACAAGCAGCTGGTCTACCACTATTTTGGCGACAAGGACGCGCTCTACCTCGCCGTGCTCGAATGGGTCTATGAGGACATCCGCGAGCAGGAGCGCAAGCTCAATCTCGAGGGCCTACCGCCGGACAAGGCGATCCGCCGCCTGATCGAAGCCTCGTTCGATCACCTTGCGGAAAACCCTGATTTCATCGTGCTTTTGAACGACGAGAACCGCGGCGGCGCCCGCCACGTCCGCGGCTCGACGCGGCTGGAGGCAATGCATTCGCCGCTGGTGAGGAGCGTCTCCCACATCCTGCACGAAGGTGTGCGCGCCGGGCTGTTCCGCAAGGGGATCGACCCGGTCCAGCTCTACATCTCCATCGCAGGCCTGAGCTATTTCTTCTTCTCCAACACGCCGACGCTGTCGGCGATCTTCGGCAAGGACCTGTCGAGCCGCACCCAGCGCCGAGCCCGCCGCCGGCATGTCGCAGATTTGGTGATGCATTCGCTCCGGCCCTAATCAACCAACTGGTTGAAACTAGCGCCAAGGCCGGTTAGGCTCGGCGTTGCGGCAGTGAGGCCGGGCAACAGGGAGCAGACAGTGGCAGGTGACGGAGCCAGCAGTCCGGCGCGCAGCTTTGCGATCATCCTGATCGTGCATCTGGCCGTGCTCGTGCTCTGGCAGGTCCTGGTCGACGCCTTCCATGTGCCGAAATTCGTCCTCCCCTCACCGCTCGCGACAGTGCAGACGCTGGGAACCGCGAGCTATGCCTGGGGCGCCAACACGCTGGTGACGGCGGTCGAGATCCTCGGCGGCTTCGCGCTCGGCGCCTTCGTCGGCGTCGCACTCGCCGTGATCTTCAGCTGGGCGCCGCTGCTCAGCTTGGTGCTGCTGCCGCTGTTCGTGACGCTGAACATGATCCCGAAGGTCGCGCTCGGTCCGCTCTTCATCGTCTGGTTCTCCTACGGCATCCTGCCGAACATCCTGATCGCCTTCAGCATCTGCTTCTTCCCGATCCTGCTCACGACAGCGCGGGGCCTGCGCGAGGTCGAGCCCGATCTGCTCGATCTCGTCAAATCGCTGCGCGGCTCGCGCTGGACGCTGTTCCGCAAGATCCAGCTGCCGGGATCGCTGCCTTACGTGTTCTCCGGCATGAAGGTCGGCGCCATCCTCGCAGTCGCCGGCGCCATCGTCGGCGAATTCATCGCCTCCGAGCGCGGGCTCGGCTACCTCATGATCCAGGTGCAGTCATCTCTCGACACGCCCGCGATGGTGATGGCCGTCGTGCTGCTGACCTTGCTCGGCGTCGCCCTTTACGGCCTGGTGCTCGTCCTCGAACGCATGTTCGTCGTGGGCGATGCAAAACAAACCTGAAAACGGCAGACTTAGCTGAAGGACCATCCCATGCTGCTCACCCGCCAGACGCTGCCGAAGACCATTCCTGATATCGCAGCCCTCGACGATCTCCTCTGCCGTCCGACGCAGGCGCTCATCGACGACCTCAAGAAGGTCGAAGGCGACATCATGATCCTCGGCGTTGCCGGCAAGATGGGGCCGACGCTGGCGGGGTTGGCCAAAGCCGCGGCCCCCGAACGCCGCGTCATCGGCGTTGCCCGCTTCAGCGACGCCAGCGTCAAGGACTGGCTGCACGCGCGCGGCGTCGAGACCATCAATTGCGACCTGCTTGATGAGGCCGCCATCAAGGCGTTGCCGAAGGCGCCGAACATCGTCTTCATGGCCGGCCGCAAGTTCGGCGCCGAGGGCGATCTGTCGCTGACCTGGGCCATGAATGCGCATGTGCCGGCGCTGGTCGCGCAGGCCTTCCCGTCGTCGCGGATCGTGGCGTTCTCGACCGGCTGCGTCTATCCCTTCGTGCCCGTCGACGGCAAGGGCTCGACCGAGGACATGGCACCGAACCCACCCGGCGAATACGCCCAGTCCTGCGTCGGCCGCGAGCGCATGTTCGAGTATTTTTCGCACAGATTTTCAACGCCGGGCCGCCTGTTCCGGCTCAATTACGCAATCGACATGCGCTATGGCGTGCTGCACGACATCGCGACCAAGGTGCTCGCAGGCACCCCGATCGACGTCAGCCTTGGCCACGTCAATTTCATCTGGCAGGGCGATGCGTCGGCACAGGCGCTGCGGTGCCTGGCGCATTGCACGGCACCGACCTCGCCGATCAATGTCAGCGGCCACGAGATTTGGGCGGTGCGCGATCTCGCGCAGAAATTCGGCGCGCGCTTCGGCCGCACGCCGGTGCTGACAGGCCAGGAAGAGCCGACGGCGTGGCTGACCGACACGTCGAAAGCCGTCGCGCTGTTCGGCCTGCCCGTGGTCGACACCGAGCAGCTGATCGCCTGGACCGCCGACTGGGTGTCCCGCGCCATGCCGAGCCTCGGCAAGCCGACCAAATACGAGGTGCGCGATGGCCGCTACTGACGGGCCTGCCGTCATCAAGCTTGGCCTGGATGATGCCATGGCCGGGCTCGTGCTCTCGACGGAAGCGCACTGGAACCAGACCGAAGAGGACTGGCGCGTCTTCCTGCGCGACGGCGTCGTGTTCGGCATCCGCACCGGCGTGCTGCTGGTCGCAACGGCCGCGCTGCTGCCCTACTCCGGCAACAACGCCTGGATCAGCATGGTGCTGGTGACAGCCAGCCACCGCCGGCGCGGTCTCGCCACGCGCCTCGTCGATGCCTGCCTGGAAACCGCGCGCAAAAACAGCCTGACCAGCTGGCTTGATGCCACGCCGGACGGGGTCGCGGTCTACGGGCCGCTCGGCTTTACGCCGACGCTGCAATTGCGGCGGTTGAAGCTGGCCAGGCCGACGCAGACACCCGCGGCGGCGCCGCCAGCCGCGACACTCGACGCGCTTCGCGCGCGCGACCGGCGGGCCACTGGGCTCGATCGCACCGCCCTGCTGTCCGCCTTCGCACGGCGCTCCGGCTCGCGCATCGTCTCCGCGAACGGAGCCATCGCGCTGGTTCGCGACGGCCGGACCGCCCGCCACATCGGCCCGTTATTCGCCGACAATGCCGCGGCAGCGCTGGCCCTGATCCATGCGATCGTACGCTCCGAGACCGGACCACTGCTGATCGACGCCGTCGCCCCGCAGGCCGCGTTCCTGGAGGGATTGACGGCATCCGGCTGGACCATCGAGCGGCCGTTCCAGCGCATGCGGTTCGGCCCCGCCACCGCCATGGCTGAAGAAATGCCATTCGCCGTCGCCGGCCCCGAATTCGGATAGAACATCATGCACCACAGCCAGATCAACAGCGACATCCGCAAGCTGATTGCCGAGGGCACCGTTCTGCCGGCACATCCGCTCGCGCTCACCGCCGAGCGCCAGCTCGACAAAAAGCATCAGCGCGCCCTGACGCGCTACTACATCGATGCCGGCTCCGGCGGCCTTGCCGTCGGCGTGCACACCACGCAATTCGCGATCCGCGACGTCGGCCTCTACCGCCCCGTGCTGGAGCTCGCCGCTGAGACCGCGGCGAACTGGACCAAGCGACCGCTGGCGATGGTCGCGGGACTAGCCGGCCCGACCCCGCAGGCCATCGCTGAAGCCCGCACCGCGCGCGACATCGGCTATCACGCAGGCCTCCTCAGCCTCGCCGCGATGAAGAGCGCCTCCGAGGACGAGATCATCACGCACTGCTCAGCTGTGGCCGCCGAGATTCCGCTGGTCGGGTTCTACCTTCAGCCCGCGGTCGGCGGCGTCATCCTGTCGAGCCGGTTCTGGCAGCGCTTTGCCTCGATCGACAATGTGATCGCGATCAAGATCGCGCCGTTCAACCGCTACCGCACGCTCGATGTGCTGCGCGGCGTGGCAGCCGCCGGCGCGCTCGACCGCGTCGCGCTCTACACCGGCAACGACGATCACATCCTGCTCGACCTGATGCTGCCGTTCGACCTGCGCGACAAGGGCGTCACCACGCGCACCTATTTCAAGGGCGGCCTGCTCGGCCACTGGTCGGTGTGGACCGCGAGCGCCATCAAGCAGTTCGAGCGCTGCAAGACGGCGCGGCACAAGGATAGCGTGCCGGCCGATCTGCTCGCGCTCGATGCCCGCGTCACCGATTGCAACAGTGCCTTCTTCGACGTCGCCAACAATTTTCACGGCTGCATCGCCGGCTGCCACGAGGTGCTGCGGCGCCAGGGCCTGATGCAGGGCTTATGGTGCCTCGATCCGAACGAGGGCCTCAGCCCCGGCCAGAAGGACGAGATCGACCGCGTGTATCGCGAGCATGCCGACCTCAGCGACGACGCTTTCGTGGCCGACAATCTGAGCAAATGGCTGGCATGAGCTCAAAACCCTTCATCAGCCTGCAAGGCGTCCGAAAAGTCTATCGCAGCGGCGGCGCGGAGTTTCTCGCGGTCTCCGACGTCACGATGGACGTGCAGGAAGGTGAGCTGGTGTCGCTGGTCGGTCCGTCCGGCTGCGGCAAGACCACGGTGATGAAGATTCTCGCGGGCCTGCACGGCGCCGACGGCGGCACGGTGACGATCGGCAATGCCGATAGCCCGTTCGATCCCACCCGCGACATCGGCATGGTGTTCCAGCAGGCGCTGCTGCTGAAATGGCGCACCATCCTGGACAACGTGCTCCTGCCGGCCGAGATCGTGGGACTGCCGATGAAGGCCGCGCGCGAGCGGGCGCGCGATCTGCTCAATCTGGTCGGGCTTGCCGGCTATGAGCAGAAATATCCGCGCGAGCTGTCCGGCGGCATGCAGCAGCGTACCGCGATCGCGCGCGCCTTCATCCATGATCCAAAGCTGATCCTGATGGACGAGCCCTTCGGCGCGCTCGATGCGCTGACACGCGAGCAGATGAATCTGGAGATGCTGCGGATCTGGCGCGAGAGCGGCAAGACCATCATTTTCGTCACGCACTCGATCCAGGAAGCCGTGTTCCTGTCCTCGCACTGCGCCGTGCTGACCGCGGGCCCTGCAAAGATGGCCGACTACTTCCCGATCGACCTGCCCTTCCCGCGCGACCTGCCGCTCAAGACCACGGACGCGTTCGGCGCTTACGCGCGGCGGATTTATGCGAAGCTCGGGCTGGGTGCGGCGTAATTCACCACACGACAGGTGCCGGGTGGGCAAAGGCGC
>NZ_VSSS01000107.1 GCF_008123425.1 Bradyrhizobium rifense | reverse complement strand
GCTCGGCGCCATCGATCCGGATTGCGAAATCACCTCGGCAACCATCGCCAGCCTCGCCACGCGGCCCTGGCCCGGCAACATCCGCGAACTGCGCAACATGTTGGCGCGCTTCACCCTTGCCGCCACCGATGGCTTCATCGACGAGGCTGCGGTCGGCGCCATGATTGGCCCGCCCCCGCACAAGGCCTCCGGTTCACTGCAGGACATCCAGCGCGCCCGCGTCCTCGCCGTCCACTCCGAGACCGCCGGCAACATCAGTGAAACCGCACGACGCCTCGGCATCTCGCGAAATACCGTCTATCGGGCACTCGGCCAAAGCCGCCGCGACGGTCCATAGCCATCGCAGCGCCCGCCGGCCTCCGGATCGCACGGGCCCAACCGGAACATGGGCCTGGTAGCCGTGGTCTCCCTTGCGGCACGCAGACGACGGTATAGACTGCGCCAATAGGCGACACGAAAGAAACGCCTGCTGATCTGGGAAGTGAAACGCGGATAGGTTTGATCGGATGACGCCGTCATCATCGTGACGAGAGCGCCGGACAATGTTTGAAATTCGATCCTGGAATAGCCCCTCCAAAATGGGTGGACGGGACTCCGGTCGATGTGCGCCTGTGCATCATGGAGACGGTTCTTTTGACATGCGACCCACATCAAGGTGATCGATAGCGCGACCTCCTTAGACACGGGTCGCCGATGCCGTCACCTCGGAGGAGCCGGGATGGACCAACGAGAAGTGCGGGTGGCGTGGGAAAACTTCGTCGAGCGCGGAGCCCTGTCGGCGAGTTTGAGATCGCCGGTCGCTGCATCATGGCAGAGATCCAAAAACCATCAGGTCACGATCGATCGCGCCAGGGCGCCGCTCGTGCCGGAAGCCGAGTTGTATCGCCACCGTTCCAAGTACGCCTCGTTGCGCCACGCCGCACGCTCCGCGCTCGAGAGTTCCGGAACATTCCTGAGCGATGCGAACTCCATGATGATTTTGACCGATCCCTCGGGGTTGATCATTGACACGCAAGGAGACGCCAGAGTCATTGACGCCGGTCGCGCGGTTCATCTGGAGCATGGCGGACGATGGAGCGAATCCGACATCGGCACCAATGCGATCGGCGCCGCGATGGCGGAATCGAAGCCCGTCCAGATTCGCGGCACGGAGCATTTCTGCTCGGAAATTCAGCGATGGACCTGCGCCGCCGTTCCGATTCATGATCCCGCCGACGGCGAACTTCTGGGCATCGTTGATATTTCAGGCCCAGCAAACACTTTCAACCCGCAGAGTCTCGCGCTGGCCGTTTCCGTGGGCCATCATGTGGAAAGCGAGTTGGCGCAGTCGATCCGGCAGGATCACGAAAATCTACTGCGTCAGTTTCTCTCCAAGAGGTCGCTGTGGGCAAGCGACGATTGCGTCGTGCTCGATCGCAGGGGCATGATCGTCCACGCGACCGAGCATGCCCTGAGCGTCGTCAGGGGTCAGCGCAACTTTGTTGGCGATGCTGCGCCAACACAATTTCTGAAGGCGATCCCCTTTGACGAGTGGCCAATCAAATTGAGGGAGATCCTTCCAAACGCGAGCTTCGATCTCGTAAGGAGCGAAAGCTCCGACATTGGTGCCATCATATTGCTGCACGCGCGCCGGCGTGCGGCAGTTGTGGATCGCAGCAGCCAAACCGACCTTCGTTCGACCGAGATGCCGCGGCGGGCTGCGGCGGCGCCCAAGCCGGCGGTGACCGGCTTCGTCGCCAACGATCCGGCGGTGCAGGCGATCGTGCGGCAGGTCGAGACCGCAGCAGCCCGCAAGATGCCGATCCTGATCCGCGGCGAGACCGGTACCGGCAAGGAACAGCTCGCCCGCCATGCCCACGCCGCCAGCGGACGC
>NZ_VSSS01000106.1 GCF_008123425.1 Bradyrhizobium rifense | reverse complement strand
GCGTTTCAGGGGAGCAGGTCAAAGCGACCGAATCGTGGCAATCATAAATGAGACAGCGATTCAATTGAAGCAATCCACTATCCTTCAGACAGATCGCACGAGACGAGCTACCGAATACGAAGCGCAGCTTTCTCAGTTGCGCAATGAGTGGCAATTCGCATCGGCGAAACTGGCTTCAGCCCAGCGGCTACCTTCTACGGAAATGCGCGAGAGATTGCGAGAGCTCAATCGAACCGCAGGATACCTTCAGCGACAGATTGAGGACTTGGTTCGAAAAGAAGAGCTGGCAAGTATTGTTGCCGATATTTCGACCCGCAAGGATGCACTCAACAACCAAATCAATCAATTACGAAGCGACAACGATCGACTTGAGGCATCCCAAGAGCGTCAATTGACACGCGCAAAGACTCTCATTGCCGATGAAGTCAGAGACTTGCTAAGGCACGACCTTCGACGGCAGGACAGCTTTGAGAACCCTCGCAACATCCAATTTGATTTCGCGTCGAACACCATCACTGTGGATGGGCACACTTACTTCTCGGCAAGCTCGCGAGTGATCCTCAAGAGCAGTTTCTTTCTGGGATTCTTCGCCGCTGCTACGAAGGATGCATCATTCCGGCACCCTCGGTTTGTGATGATAGACACGATCGAAGACAAAGGAATGGAGCCGGAGAGGAGCCACAACTTCCAAAATCAGATATTGCGAAAGTCGCAAGAAGCGATTGTTGATCATCAAATCATCTACGCAACAGCGATGATATCCCCAGAGCTTGACGACGAGAACTATCTCGTCGGCCGCTACTACACTCGCGACGAACCTACGCTCGCGATCGAGACCTGATCCAAAGCTCTCCCCCTACCCCCGAAAATCAATGCTCCGCAGCACGATCCCCGGCGGCGTGCCCTCGAACTCCGTTGCCCTATACTTGCTCGCAGCTTGCGCTTCGATGCGGTCGCGGAGGCGGGTGAACTGGGCTTCGCGCTCGCTGGGGTGGGTCCGCGGGCCGCGTTCGAGATCGTCCATCGCGGAGGTGGAGATCGCGCAGGCGATTTCCTTGGCGCCGTCCTGCATCGAGAACTGGACGCAGCCGCGACAGATGGTGCTCTCCGATCCCGGGGTCGGCTCTCCGATCCCCGGAGGTCGGCACGGTGACGGCACCGGTAAACAGCATCGCGCGCGTGTTAATCATGCATTAACCAACGCAGCCTAGCCTGCTGTAATCGTCCAGCCATCATTAGCCCGAAATGCCTTCCCGGTTCGCTCCAGGAGAAGCGCCGATGTCCGTTGCGTTGTTGACGTATGCCGATCTGGGTGCCCGCCTCAATATCTCGCGCGAGGCCGCGCGGTCGCTGGCGAGACGTCGCCGCCTGCCGCGCTCGCGTTCGGATGACGGCAAGGCCCTGGTGAGGGTTGATTTCTCCGAGCTGCGGTACACGCCCCGCCCGCGAACGGGCCGCCGGGCAGACCCCATCGGGGCCTCCATGGCAAGGATCGAGGCCGTAGAGCCATTTCCGTTCCGACAGTGTCGGAACGGGGCTCCAGGTTTTTATTCTGACGCGTTTTCCTTGCGCGAACCGGTATCCACTTCGCTCGAAAACGCTTCTGAGACCGAGGCCTTCAAGGCTGAGATCGCGCGGCTCGAAGACGTCGCAACCGCCTACAGGGCGGTGTTCGAGCGCGAGCGTGAGCGCGCCGAGCGCCTCGCCGTCGAGCTGCAGCAGGCGAGCGCCGAGACGAAGGCAGTCAATGCGTGGGCAACACGACTGGAAGACGAAATGGCGGCGCTACGGACCGATCGCCGCCCTGGCGGCTCGCTCGCGGGACGCGCCGCGCTTCGCTTGGGACATCTGGCCGCTTCGATCGTGCAAGCAGACCGCATGGCCCGCAGGTAGCATTCGAAACTTTCTTTAATCCCCGGCTTGCCGGAGCAATCGCGAGGGAAGAATGACTGGCACCACCGATATCCATGAAATGAAGGCCCGCATCGTCGTGTTCGGCGTGGGCGGCGCCGGCGGCAATGCCGTGAACAACATGATCACGGCCGGGCTGCAGGGGGTCGAGTTCGTCGTCGCCAATACCGACGCGCAGGCGCTGGCCATGTCGAAGGCAAGCCGCCTCATCCAGCTCGGCACGAAGGTGACCGCGGGCCTCGGCGCCGGCTCGCAGCCGGAACTGGGACGCGCCGCGGCCGAAGAGGCGATCGATACGATCCGCGATCAATTGACCGGCGCGCACATGGTGTTCGTGACCGCCGGCATGGGCGGCGGCACCGGCACCGGGGCCGCACCCATCATCGCGAGGACCGCGCGCGAGCTCGGCATTCTCACCATCGGCGTGGTCACCAAGCCGTTCTACTTCGAGGGCCAGCGCCGCATGCGCTTCGCCGAAGCCGGCATCGAAGAGCTGCTGAAGACGGTCGACACCCTCCTGATCATCCCGAACCAAAACCTGTTCCGGGTGGCCAGCGAGAAGACCACATTCGCCGATGCCTTCGCTCTTGCCGACCAGGTGCTCTATTCCGGCGTCGCCTGCATCAGCGACCTCATCGTCAAGGAAGGCCTGATCAATCTCGATTTTGCCGACGTCCTCTCCGTCATGAAGGAGAAGGGCAAGGCCATGATGGGACGGGGCGAGGCTTCGGGCGAGAAGCGCGTACTTGCCGCCGCGGTGGCCGCGATCTCCAATCCGTTGATCGAGAATCCCTCGATCAAGCGCGCCAGCGGCCTCATCATCTCCATCACCGGCGGCAAGGATCTCATGCTGTACGAGGTCGACGAAGCCGCGACCCGCATTCGCGACGAGGCCGACCCGGATGCCAACATCATCGTCGGCGCGTCCTTTGACGAAAGCCTCGAAGGCATCGTCCGCGTCTCGGTGGTGGCGACCGGCATAGACAATCTCGACGCGGCGCAGGCGTTGCCGGTGGAAACCGCCCTCGCCCAACTCGCCGGAAGGCTGCGAAATGACGGCCGGCGCATCGCCGATCGCATCGAGCGCAGCGCACCCCTTCCGCAGGTGGAAAGCCCACCGCTCCGCCCGCAGCCGCATCATCCCGTGGGGCCACCGGCAAGGCCGGGCCTGGAGTATGCGCGCCACGCGGCAATTCAGCCGCTCCATCCCTCCGGCCGCGCCCCCGCGCGCAATGCGCCCGACGAGGCCGTCCTCGATATCCCGGCCTTCCTGCGCCGCGCCGCCAACTGAGCGGTGGCTGGAAGGGAGGGATTACCCCGCTCCAATGCCGGACATGGACTGCCGCTAACCGGCTCCAGAGCGCGATGAGATCAGGCGAGGCTGGTTTGCCGTGAAGAAGGTGCGCTCCCTCTCCCGCTTGCGCGGGACGGCTCCCGCATATGGCAATATGGACGGCCTGAGCGCGCGCCTCGTCCTTCGAGACGACCGCTTTGCGGTCTCCTCAGGATGAGGCTGAGCGGCATCGTCGCCTGTCGAAAGTGCTGCCGCGCACTCCGTCCTCATCCTGAGGAGCCCGCCGAAGGCGGGCGTCTCGAAGGATGCGCGCAACGAAGCCAGCCGCCGATGCTTCACGCTGCCGTGCTGCGCGGGCTCTCTGCGGTTTCCGTCTTGTCCGCCTCCTTGTCACGGGACAGCCACGCCGGGAAGCGAAGCAGGCGCTCGTTGGTGTCTTTTGGCAGCACGACGGACGGCGCTTCATTGGCCGAACTCGGCAGGTCCGGGACTGCCTGTCCTGCTCGCACCGCATCCGCGCGCTGATCCAGTTCGCGCAACAGGGGATCGAGCACGCTGTCGATCTCGCTCGCCACCGACACCAGGAAACTATTGAGCTCGCGCGCCTCGGGCACGACCGCCGCAGCCTGCTCGATCGCCCTGGAGAGACCGTCGACGACGGGTGCAAACGCGCCGGCGGCTTGCATGATTCGCGTCTTGATCGCTTCGATCTCGCCCAGGACGCGCTCGCGCTCCCGCCTTTTCTTCTCCTCCGAAAGGCGGGCTTCGATTTCGGCGATCTGGGCCGTCAGGGTCGTGGCTTCGGATGCGAGTGCATCGCGTCTTCCGCGCGCGCGATCGAGATCGCGGCTGAGATGGTCCACTAAGTCGTCCTTTGCGAACATGGTTTTGCTCCGTAGGACAGGCGTTCTGCCCTGTAGGACGGCCCTGGCGCGTACCGCCAGCCTCGCCACCGACCGGATGGCCGGATCGGCCGAGACAGGCATCAACTTCGGTCGCGTCACATGGGCCGGCATGGTGAATCCCCCCATCGCCAACATTAGGCGACCGCATGGTTAACAGATGGTTAATGTCAACAACCGATGCTGCCACGGGGCATCATGCCGGCATGCCGAGTCACCTTCGACAAGGTAGCCGCTCTCCCCTACCCCCGAAAATCAATGCTCCGCAGCACGATCCCCGGCGGGGTGCCCTCGAACTCCGTCGCCCGGTACTTGCTCGCCGCTTGCGCTTCGATGCGGTCGCGGAGGCGGGTGAACTGGGCTTCGCGCTCGCTGGGGCGGGTCCGCGGACCGCGCTCGAGATCGTCCATCGCGGAGGTCGAGATCGCGCAGGCGATTTCCTTGGCGCCGTCCTGCATCGAGAACTGGACGATGCCGCGGTCCTGTTCGTGGCCGATGAAACGGCCGCTGGTGAGGGTCATGGGTTACTCCTTTGACGCGGGTTGATTCGCGGGCTCGATGACCGCGTGAGGCGCGCGAACTCGCGCCAACGTCGTCCTGGCCTAGTGCACAAATTGCGCACGGGACCCATTAGCCCGGTCAACTCTGTCGAAGCACGCTGTGGCGCACGCCTGCGTAACAACTCGCTTCGGTGGTTATGGGTCCTGGCTCCCGTGCGCAATTGCGCATTGGGCCAGGACGACAGATGTATTCCGCGCGCGAGCCATGGTTGCCGCGGCGCCCGCGGCTGCTCAGTCTCCGCCTAATCTCGCAAAGTCGTCGAACAGCGCGGCGACCAGTGCGCGGTGGCGGGTGTCCTCGGTGGGGAGGCTGGCGGCGTAGAGGTTGAGGAGGTAGCGCGCCTTCACTGCGGCCTCGGCCCAGGAGGTGGCGGGCACCGTCATCAGGCGGTTTTCGAGATCGGCCTCGCGCTCGCGCAGCTCCCGGAC
The DNA here is from genome assembly GCF_008123425.1 of Bradyrhizobium rifense. Taxonomy (GTDB): domain Bacteria; phylum Pseudomonadota; class Alphaproteobacteria; order Rhizobiales; family Xanthobacteraceae; genus Bradyrhizobium; species Bradyrhizobium rifense. Next base: position 10,470 of record NZ_VSSS01000106.1, on the reverse strand, counting down.
ATTGTTCTCGACCTCGGCCAGCGCGCGACGCAGATCGGTCGCCTTCTGGGCGGCCATGCCGCGGTGCTTGTCGAGTTCGACGGGAATGTCAGTCATGGGCGACGCTCTTGGGCGACGCTCGCGTCGCTGCGTTGCGCATTCGCAAGATCGGGCGCGCGGATCGACAGCGTCTCCATGGAACCGGGCATGCCGTCGACGGGCACGACGATCGAGGTGCCGACACGGCGCCAGGCCGAGAACATCTCGCGCACGATCGTCTCTTCGTCGGCGATCACCTGATAGCTGCCGGCAGGCAGCATCCGATCGATGCCGTGGATGCGGAAAGGATGCCTGAACGTGACGGTTTCCCGTCGCGAACGGATGGTCATGCACGCCTGCCTTCCTGCGCGAGCGGCCCAACCGACGCCAGCTTGGTTGCAACCATGCGCTCTCGGCGCTGCAATAGCCAGCACTATCGTCGCGGCGTTTTAGTCCTCGCTATCGGCGTGAGGCAGGCGTACCTCTCATTTGCGCCTGCACGCGAGCCGCGGGATGCGTGTTGCCATCGGTCGAACCGAGCTCATTCGAAACCTCCAGAGGAGACGAAATCATGTCCAAGGGACAGCAACGCAGCAATCGCGAAACCAAGAAGCCGAAGAAAGACAAAGCCAAGGTGGTCGCCGCCGCGCCGACCCGCAAGGATGCGACGTGGCAACCGGATATCGGGCAGGGGAAGAAGAAGTAGGGTCTACAATCTCTCCGCCGAGCCGGTGTTTCTTCACCTCTCCCCGCGAAGAGCGGGGCGAGGTCGGAATTTGCGCAGAAAATTCCGGGTGAGGGGGACTCTCCGCGAGTCCGACTCTCACCTCCCTCGCGGAGACTCCCCCTCACCCCAACCCTCTCCCCGCGAAGAGCGGGGCGAGGGAGCGCACCGCCTTCGCCCATCGCCGTCTCCTCGCCGTCGCGGTTTTTTGCTATGCTCGCCCCGGTAGCATTACCGGGAGGGGTAGACCTGTGGAGCACGCGCGCACAACCGAGCCGAAGAACCTCGTCATCTGCTGTGACGGCACCGGCAACGAGATCTCGGAAAACATCTCCAACGTCCTGAAGCTCTATCGCTGCCTGCGCAAGACCGACAAGACGCAGCCGCGGCAGATGGTGTTTTACGATCCCGGCGTCGGCACGGTGACGGAGCCGTCGACCTGGAATCGCTGGAAGGCTGACATCAATCTGGTGCTGGGGCTCGCTACCGGCTACGGGCTCGATGCCAACGTGCTGTCAGCCTATTGCTTCCTGGTCGAGCATTACGCGCCGGGCGACCGCATCTATCTGTTCGGCTTCTCGCGCGGCGCCTATACCGTGCGGGTGCTGGCGGGGCTGATCCACAAGGTCGGGCTGATCTCGCCGGAGCAGGCGAACCTCGCGGGAAGCGGCTTCATCACCTACAAGCAATATTCCGGCACCGGGCGCGGCAACGACATCGACGACCTCAGGGATGGCGGCTTCGACGAAGACGGGCCGATCGCGGAGGGCAAGTTCGATCTCGCCGCGCAATTCGCCCGCATCACCTCGTCGCGCTGGCCGACCATCCACTTCATCGGCGTGTGGGACACGGTGGCGAGCGTGATCGTGCCGCGCGCCGATCGGCTCTATTGGCCGAGCCTGGAGGAACTCGCCTTCACGCTGCGCAACCCGAGCGTCAACATCTTCCGCCAAGCGATCGCGATCGACGAGAGGCGCTGCATGTTCCGCCTCAAGGAGTACGAGGAGCCGCAGGAATACTGGAGCAACCGCTTCGTGCCCGACCACAGGAAGGAGCCGCAGGATATCCTGCAGGTGTGGTTCGCCGGCGTGCATTGCGATGTCGGCGGCGGCTATCCCGAGGTCGAGAGCGCGGAATCGAAGTATCCGCTGATCTGGATGATCGACGAGGCGGCTAGGTGCGGGCTGAACTTCAACCCGCGCACCGTGAACCAGCTCGCCTGGGGCATCCAGCGCAAGAACTCGCCGTTCCAATATGTCCCGCCGGCTTTCACCGGCAAGGCCGGCGTGCTGCACAATTCGATGAGCGCGGCCTGGCGCGTGCTGGAATATCTGCCGAAGAGCGCGACGTACAAGGAATGGCCGGCGCGGAAGGTGTTTTTGGGCTTCTACATTCCCGATTGCGAACCGCGGCTGATCCCCGAGGGCGCGCATGTGCATGAGAGCGTGCTGAAGCGGATGGCGGTGGAGCCGGACTATCGGCCGGTGAACATGCCGAAGGATTTTGTGACGGTACCGATGCCGGTGCCGCCGGGCCCCGGTGTCGAGGCGGATGCGGGAGAGATCGTGACGGGGTGAGCTCCTCTTACCCTCCCCCGGAGGGTAAGGCACCCCGCTACCGCCGTTTTCTTCAATCGCCGCTACTTTTCATTAAAATTCTCCCGCCGACCTTAGTCGAACCGCATCACCTTCGCCTCCATCATCGGAACCTGCCACCGCGCTGTCCGCGGTATTGGAGGAGAGTGCCAATGCATCCGCGCCGACATGCCCGTGTGAAACCCTCAGGCCTGGTGTCCCGTCAGGCCAAGATCATCACCGACCCGCGCGCGCCCATCATCGTGTGTACGCTGGTGGACTATTCGCCGGGCGGCGCCTGCATCGATCTCGGCGGCCAGGTGAAGATCCCTGATAGGTTCGAGCTGCTGCACGTCAACACCAAGAAGCGCTGCCGCATCGCCTGGAAGCGCGGCACGCGGGTGGGCGTGGTGTTTTGAGAGGGCGCTGTTGCGCTGACTTCAATCGAACAATATCGCCACGCACTCCGCTCTGTTCCCTCCCCCCTTGTGGGGGAGGGAACGCAGTCGTGCTTGCCGCTCGATTTTTCACAACAACAAGCGGAGCACCTCACGCCGCCCGCATCCGCGCTTTCGCGCCTGCGACAATCTGCATCGCCACGCCGGCGATCCAGCCCAGCAGCACCAGCCAGCTCACCGCGCCGTCAGCCTCCAGCCGCAGCACGATGACGGCGACTGATGCTAGGGCTGTGAGCGTGGCGCAGAGGGTGCCGGCGGAACTCAGAATTTCCGCGGCGTCGATCTGGCTGTGCGCTTCGTCGAAGGGCAACTGCGGCGTGTCGATGCCGAGATAGAAACCGACGGCGCCGAGCAGCATCATCAGCAGCAGAAAGCCCTGCGTGGTGAGCGAGGCGATCGCCGATCCGACATAGGCGCCGACGAACAGCCCGCACGCAGCGCCGGCCATCGCGAGGCCAATCCGTTCCAGCACATGGGCAGTCTTGCGGACACGAAATCGCATGGCGGGCCTCGCGCAGCTTTGACGGCTGCGGAGGTTAGGCCTGTTTTGCGGCCGGTGGAAGGTTGGGGGAGTTACGGATGCGTGAGGTGGCCGTTAACTCCCTCACCTCGCCCCGAACGTCGTCTTGCCGAACAGCGCCTTCTGCGTCGAGGGCTGCGAGCGCCAGTATTGCGGCGGGGCTTCGACTTCGCCGCCGATCTCGGCTGCGGCGTGCCAGCCCCAGCGGGGGTCGTAGAGCATGGCGCGACCGAGCGCGACCATGTCGGCCTTGCCGGATGCGACGATCTCTTCGGCGTGCCTGGCGTCCGTGATCATGCCGACGGCGATGGTGGGAATGGCGGTCTCGCGCTTGATGGCTTCGGCAAATTGCACCTGATAACCGGGGCCGAGCAGAATCTTCTGCTGCGGTGAAACGCCGCCGGAGGAGGCATCGATCCAGTCGACGCCGCGCGCCCTCAGCGCCTTGGCGAATTCGATGGTCTGCGCCAGATCCCAGCCGCCCTCGACCCAATCGGTCGACGACACCCGCATGCCGACCGGTTTTTCGCGCGGGAATACCGCCCGGACAGCGTCGTAGATTTCGAGCGGGAAACGCATGCGGTTCTCGAGCGAGCCGCCATATTCATCGGTGCGCTTGTTCGAGATCGGCGACAGGAATTGATGCATGAGATAGCCGTGCGCGCCGTGCAGCTCGATCGCATCGATGCCGATGCGCTCCGCGCGCTTCGCGCTGTCGACGAAGGCCTCGCGGATGCGCGTCAGCCCCGCGGCATCGAGCGCCAATGGTGCCGCCTCGCCCTCCTTGTGCGGCAGCGCCGACGGCGCCACCGTCTGCCAGCCCCCTTGCGCCTCGGGGATCAGCTGGCCGCCGTCCCAGGGCCGCGCGCTGCTGGCTTTCCGGCCCGCATGCGCGAGCTGCATCGCGATCGCCGTGCCCGAATGTTTCCGCACCGAGCTGAGGATCTGCTTCAGCGCGGCCTCGGACGCGTCGCTGTAGAGCCCGAGGCAACCCGGCGTGATGCGGCCGATCGCCTCGACATGGGTCGCCTCGATGCAGAACATGGACGCGCCCGACAGCGCGAGATTGTTGATGTGGGTGAAATGCCAGTCGGTGGGAACCCCGTCCTCGGCCGAATACTGGCACATCGGCGACACCACCAGGCGGTTCTTCAAAGTCAGGCCGCGCAGCTTGATCGGGGAAAACAGGGCGCTCATGCGGGGAATCCGGGGATGGAGGAATGGAAGCGATTGCATGAAGTTTAGTAGCCGAATCGCGAATTGCCAGTTGCGCGGGCGGCATGGCCGCAGGCCGGGCCATGCATTGCGGACGTCCTAATCCAGCGTCTCGAACTTCCCCGGCTGCGGCTTGCCCATGCGGATATGGCCGTCGGGCAGGAGCTCGCCATCGGCCTCCGCCGAGAACTGGATCGTGATCCCGCCGCCGTCACGCTTGCTCGCTTTGCCGAGAGGGCCGAGTTTATCGGCGAGCGCAGTGTCGTCTTCCACGAACACACGATACTCGGTGAGGTGGAAGCGGCGCGCCGACAGCCAGGTCAGCGCCGGCACGGAGGTGCGCATGTCGCCGTCGTTGACGCGATCGACGGTGCGGCCGGTCACGTCGCGGAACAGATCCGGCCCATCGACGAGCTTCGCGCGATTGCCGTCGATGGCATAGATGTTCAGCGTGACGATGTGGCGCTCGCTGCGGAACGACACGGCGACAGTGCGCGAGTCCGCCGACCACGCCGCGTGGAAGGCATCCGGCGCGGTGTCCAGAATGTTGTCGTCGTTGACGTTGTCGAGCGTCATCAGCTTGCGATGCGCAGGCTCGGCCATCAGGTACATGCGAAAGCCGTCACTGCCGGCCTCGCCGCCGCCATGGGCGGCGACCGACAGCTTGCCATTCGGCGCGCGGCCGCCCTGGATGATGGCGTATTCATTCTTGCCATACTGATGCTCGGCCGTGGCCAGAGCCGGCGATACGGCGAAGCTGAGGAGAATGGCGAGGATGGCGCGGCGGTGGGGCATGGATGTGTGTCGGCGCAGGGGGAGCCGACGTTCAACTTACTCGACAAGCGTGAACTGCAATAGCAGGGTGCGCTGGAGCAGCGAGAAATTATCGTCCGACACCATCGTCAGCATGGTCTCGCCCTCGGCGGTGACGTGGGCGTCGATGCCTTCCATGTTGTCGACCTCATGGCCGAGATCGGCCTCGAACAGCACGGGGCCGTCGACGACAGCGCCGGGCGCGATGGTCTTCAAGGGGATCGACCGGATGCGGATGTTGATGCCGGTGAACCAGGAGAATTTGCGTTCGAGAATGAGCAGCTCGCCTGACGGCAGCAACACGGCGTCGCTGATGAACTGCTTGTCGGTGCGCTTGATGCTGAACTGGCCGGGCGAGGGACCTCCGATCAGGAAACCGATCAGATTGCCGTCGGCATCGAAACCGCCTTCCGACATCGCGATCAGCGTGCCCGCGAGCGGCTGCCCCTTCATGTCCCTGGGCACGAACACCAGCGCCTCGAGCCCCTTGTTGTAAGGCAACTTGCGCACCGCGGGCGGCGTCGGCACCACCTCGCCGCGGGCGCGGGTGCCGCCCTTGGCAAAATCGAAGCGTATGATCTGGTTGACGCGTTCGAGGCCGACATAGACCTGCGAGCCGTCGCGCGCGAGCGACTCGGTGTCGTACCAGAGCCGCTTCTCCGTGATCGGCCGCCCCTCGGCGTTGAGCATGGGCGCGGCCTCGACGTCGTCGAGCCCGGCCATCTTGCCACTGGTGTAGCGGATGGCGCCGGTGAACCAGGTGCCCTGATCGGACAGCGCGAGAAAACGCTCGCCCTTGTCATCGAGGAAGCGGAAGCCGGACAGGCCGCCAAAGCCGCGATGCGGCGAGGTCAGCACCAGACCGCTGCGATAGACCAGCCGACCGAAGCGCGTGCGCGAACGCTCGCGCGGCTCGAAATTCGGGATCGGCCGCGCATTGACCTCGATGCCGACAGGCTCGGTGACGGCGTGCTCAGGCTGCACCAGCTTTGGCGCAGACTGCGCGTGGGCGAGCCGAGCAGTCAAGAGAGTGGAAAATCCCGCCGCCGCGTGGCCGAGAAAGAAGCGGCGGGATTGATGCGTGCTCACGAATGCAGTTTGCGCCGCGGGCGATTGGCCGGTTGCGTGGGCGCGGTGTTGGTCTCGCTGAAGAGTTCCGCGAGCTTTTCGGTGATGGCGCCGCCGAGTTCTTCCGCGTCCACGATCGTCACCGCGCGGCGATAGTAGCGCGTCACGTCATGGCCGATGCCGATCGCGATCAGCTCGACCGGCGAGCGGGTCTCGATCTCCTCGATGATGTGGCGCAGGTGCCGCTCGAGATAGTTGCCGGGATTGACCGACAGCGTGGAATCGTCGACCGGCGCACCGTCCGAGATCATCATCAGGATCTTGCGCTGCTCGGGCCGGCCGAGCAGGCGCTTGTGCGCCCAGTCGAGCGCCTCGCCGTCGATGTTCTCCTTCAGCAGCCCCTCGCGCATCATCAGGCCAAGGTTCTTTCGCGCACGGCGCCACGGGGCATCGGCCGACTTGTAGATGATGTGGCGGAGATCGTTGAGGCGGCCGGGATTGGCCGGCTTGCCGCCGGCCAACCACGCCTCACGCGATTGCCCGCCCTTCCAGGCGCGCGTGGTGAAGCCGAGAATCTCGACCTTGACGCCGCAACGCTCCAGCGTGCGGGCGAGAATGTCGGCGCAGGTCGCGGCGACCGTGATCGGGCGGCCGCGCATCGAGCCGGAATTGTCGAGCAGCAGCGTCACCACGGTGTCGCGGAACGTCGCCTCCTTCTCGTGCATGAAGGACAGCGGATGATGGGGATCGGTCACCACGCGCGACAGGCGCGCGGGATCGAGGATGCCCTCTTCGAGATCGAACTCCCAGGCGCGGTTCTGCTGCGCCATCAGGCGCCTCTGAAGGCGGTTGGCGAGGCGGGCGACGATGCCCTGCAGATGCGCGAGCTGCTTGTCGAGATAGGCGCGCAGACGCTCCAGCTCGTCATGATCGCAGAGATCTTCGGCGGCGATGACTTCGTCGAACTTGGGCGCGAAGGCGTGATATTCCGGCCCGCGCGGCTCGTTCTTGCCGTGCGCGTTCGGACGCGTCGCCTCGCCCGGCGTCTCGTCGTCGCCGAGCTCGCCGTCGTCGAAGGTATCCGACGTCGAGGCCTGCGCGCTCTCCATCGCGCTGTCGCTCATCTCTTCCGACGAGGCCTGCGCCTGGTCGGCGCTCATCTCCTGCGCGGCATCGGAATCGGGCGAACCCTCGGCGCCGGACTGATCGTTGTCGCCGTCCTGGTTCTCGTCGTTATCGTCATTGTCCTCGCTGTCGGCGCTGCGCTCGTCGCCGAGCTCGAGCGCGGTCAAGAGATCATGCACGGCGTCGCCAAACCTGGTCTGGTCCTCGACGAGGTTATCCAGCCGGTCGAGCCGCTTGCCGATCTTGTCTTCGAGAATCGGACGCCAGAGATCGACCATCTTCTTGGCGGCCGTCGGCGGCGCCATGCCGGTCAGGCGCTCGCGCACTAGCATCGCCAGCGCATCCGCCAGCGGCGCATCGGCGCGATCGGTGATCTCGTCGAACTTGCCGCGATGAAAATGGTCGTCGAGCATCGCGGTGAGGTTCTTGGCAACGCCCGCCATGCGGCGTGCACCGATCGCCTCGACGCGAGCCTGCTCGACCGCCTCGAACACGCCGCGCGCCTGCGGATTGCCAGGCATCAGCTTGCGATGCAGTTTTGCGTCGTGACAGGCGATCTTGAGTGCGATGGAGTCCGCGTGACCGCGCACGATCGCCGCATCGCGCTTGGTCATCTTGCGCGCCGGCTCCGGCAGTCGCGCCTTGCCCGGCGCGAGGCCCGGGCGCTCGGCCGCGAAGCTCACGTCGAGCTCGGGCGATTTCGCGATCGCCTTCAGGCAGGACGCCACCGAGCGCTTGAACGGCTCGGTCGGCGCTTCCTTGGTGTTGCGGAATTTGGAGTTGGAGGGTGTGCTCATCTCGCCCTATCCGTCGTCCCGGCGAAGGCCGGGACCCATAACCACCGGCCGTAGTCGGTCAGGGAAATTATCGGCGTCGCTTCAATCGAGACATCACGCGGTATGGGTCCCGGCTTTCGCCGGGACGACATCTTGCGAGAGATCAGCTGAGCGCCACGTTGACCGATGATTCCGGCAGCTCCGCGTTGAAGCAGCGCTGGTAGAACTCGGCGACCAGGGGGCGCTCGAGCTCGTCGCACTTGTTCAGGAAGGTGACGCGGAACGCGAAACCGATATCGCTGAAGATGTCGGCATTCTCGGCCCAGGTGATCACCGTGCGCGGGCTCATCACCGTCGACAGATCGCCATTGGCGAAGGCGTTACGGGTGAGATCGGCGAGGCGCACCATCTTGTTGACGATGTCGCGGCCTTCCTGGGTACGATAGTGCTTGGCCTTCGCCAGCACGATCTCCACTTCCTCGTCATGGCTGAGGTAGTTGAGCGTGGTGACGATCGACCAGCGGTCCATCTGGCCCTGGTTGATCTGCTGGGTGCCGTGATAGAGGCCCGAGGTGTCGCCGAGGCCAACCGTGTTGGCGGTCGCAAACAGGCGAAACGACGGGTGCGGCTTGATCACCTTGTTCTGGTCGAGCAGCGTCAGGCGGCCGGAGACTTCCAGCACGCGCTGGATCACGAACATCACGTCCGGGCGGCCGGCGTCGTATTCGTCGAACACCAGCGCGACGTTGTTCTGCAGCGCCCAGGGCAAAATGCCGTCACGGAATTCGGTGACCTGCTTGCCGTCACGGACCACGATGGAGTCCTTGCCGACGAGGTCGATACGGCTGATGTGGCTGTCGAGGTTGACGCGCACGCAGGGCCAATTGAGGCGGGCGGCGACCTGCTCGATATGGGTGGATTTACCGGTACCGTGATAGCCGGTCACCATCACGCGCCGGTTGCGGGCGAAGCCGGCGAGAATGGCAAGCGTGGTGGCGCGGTCGAAACGGTAGTCGGAATCGACTTCAGGCACATGAGGATCGACTGCGGAATAGGCCGGCACTTCGAGATCGCTGTCGATCCCGAACACCTGGCGCACCGACACCTTCATGTCGGGCAAACCGGAAACTTCCTCAACTTTGGACAGGGCGGCGGTCGTCATCAATCCTCCGAGGCCCCGGGCGGTCCCGAGACCAGTTATTTGCACGTTGGCTGCGGCTGGGTGCGACTGCGAACTTATCAGAGACGACGGGCCGGCAGAAGCCCGCGCGCCAATCAAAGTTCCGTTGTGTTTTCATTTAGATAGGCAAGGAACGCGATTTTTGGAAGGCTGCCCTGCAAATCTCGCCCAAATTTCGCCCCGGAGAGCCGCCCTGCCCAAGCGGATGGCACTTTCACCGCCCCTCACTACTTGTGTAAGGGTCTGAACCCGAATGCCCCCGCCCACCACAGAGACGATGTGACTTCTTTCCTTGATCCCCTGATATCCTTCGTCTCAGTCCATGCGTGGCTGGCCTATCTGACCCTGTTCCTGGCGGCGCTTCTCGAAGCGGTCCCGGTGGTGGGGTCGGTGATCCCCGGCTCGACCATCATCCTGGCACTGAGCGCCCTGGTTCCCGGCGGCGATTTGAAACTGCAATGGGTGCTGCTCGCAGCCGCCGTTGGCGCCGTGATCGGCGACGGCTCGGCCTACTGGCTCGGGCACCGGCAGCAGCGCGAGATTCTCAACACCTGGCCGCTGACCAATTATCCGCGCGTGGTCGAGGAGAGCGAAACCTTCTTCCACCGCTTCGGCAGCTGGGCCGTGTTCTTCGCCCGCTTCGTGCCGCCGATCCGCGCCTTCGTGCCGGTCACCGCCGGTGCGCTCGGCATGACGCCGGCGAGATTCTATGCGGTGAACATCCCGGCGATCCTGGTCTGGGCACCGGCCCATGTGCTGCCGGGCGTGCTGGCGGTGTCGGCCTTCCACCAATATTTCGGGGCGCACCATGGGCACCCGATCAAGCACATGTGGATTTTGACGGTGGTGGCGCTGGCGATCATCGGCGGCCTCGGCGTCTGGTTCTACCGCCGGCGGCAGAACGGCGTCGTGGCGGCGGCCAAGCCGCAGGCGTAGGAAGCCGCCACACCACAGGTGTCGTCCCTGCGAACGCACTAGGGCTGTCTCTTATACACATCT
>NZ_VSSS01000105.1 GCF_008123425.1 Bradyrhizobium rifense | reverse complement strand
AGATGTGTATAAGAGACAGCCCTCCCGCGGAAGGTGTTTTTACACGACCAAGACCCGCTGCAGACATTGGCGCTGCGCTGCCATGGGCGGCCGCGTAGCGTTACCAAGGATTAATTTCTTCGACAGGAGACGGAAAGAATCGATCTTCTAAGATGGACTTAGCGGAGGAGATCGAGTCATCGCCATGCGCCACAGCTCAATCCTGCACGCTGTTACCGCAGCCGGTCTGTTCCTGGGATCCAGCCTCATCTCAGATGCATCCCCCGAGACCGCCGGCCAAGCCTTGGCTGTCTCCGTCGACGATTTCAAATATAGAGACACGTCGAACGAGCCTACCGATCAGACGGCCGTACATGAAAAGCGATTGCGGGCCTTCATGACCGCGCTGCGGGACGATGTCACGGCGGACCACCGTTTTGAGCTTGTGCCGTCCTCCTGCGCTTCAAATTGTCCGACCGATGGACCGACGTTGCGCGATCGGCTGCGCGCGGCGTCACAGGCCGGCGCGCAGATCCTGATCATCGGCGGCTTTCATAAGATGAGCACGCTGGTGCAGTTTGCGCAAACTGTTGCTATCGATACAAAATCCCAACACATCGTGTTTAGGAAATACTTCCAGTTCCGCGGCGACAACGACGAGGCATGGCAGCGGGCGGAGCGCTTTGTATCGGAGGAGGTCCGCGACCGGCTGCTTGAAAGCAGATCGCAGCAATAGACTACGCGCGACGCATGTGCATGGCACCGTGAGTCCGGTTTTGGCCCATCGCGACCGTCCGGGCGGTGCCCGGTCATGTCCGACGTTGAGGGTAGACCGGACCTGACTGCCCACGGCCGAAACCGGCGCTGTTGACCCGACAATTCAGCGCATAGCGTCTAACGACTCTGCTGATTGACGCGCCGTCCTCACGCAACCATGAGAGGCCAGGAGGACGAGCCGCTGCCGGATGCGCGAGGCGACCGCCGAGCAGCGCGACAACCACGTCCCGATGCGGACCGGCATCCACTGGCCCGATCTCGACGAGGACCTTTCCGTCGAACGCATGATCGAAGGCCGTTCGGCGGCGCCCCGTCCGCGCTAGGACGTCTCTTCATGGCGTCCGATTGCCCGATCCTTGGCGTTTCCAAGGATCGATGCGCCAAGGATTGACGGAGTCCGCCCGTCGGCCATACCCTGCCGCGACCGCCATCGATGACTCCGCCGTGAGGGAATAGGGGAGGCGCCACGTGAAAATTCTTATGTTCGCGATTCCGGTCTTCATGGTCACGATCCTCGTCGAGGCGGCGATCGCGTGGCGGATGGGGCGTCGTGGCGTATACGACGTCCCGGACGCCATCACGAGCCTGCACCACGGCGTACTGAGCCAGGCCATCGGCGGCTTCGCCAAGCTCGTCGACGTCGCCCTCTATGTCGCGGTCTACGAGGCCTTCCACCTCTTCGAATGGAGCCGCGACAGCGTCCTGGCCTGGGTCGCCGCGTTGCTGCTCTACGACTTCTCTCACTACTGGTACCACCGCTTCAGCCACGAGATTCCCGTGCTCTGGGGCAGCCACGTGGTCCATCATTCGTCGGAATATTTCAACCTTTCGACCGCGTTGCGACAGCCCGCGACCGCCGCGCTGTTCACGTGGATCTTTCACCTGCCGATGGCCGTGCTGGGCGTTCCGCCGGTGATGTATCTCATCGTCGGGCTGGTCGATCTGCTGTACCAGTATTGGGTCCACACCGAACTCGTCGGCCGGCTCGGCGTGCTCGACCGCATCCTGGTCACTCCGTCGAACCATCGCGTGCATCACGGTCAGAACGACTACTGCATCGACAGGAATTACGGCGGGATCTTCGTCCTCTGGGACCGGATGTTCGGCACCTTCGTCGACGAGCGCGACGGCGAAAAGATCGCCTACGGAATCCGCAAACCGCTGCGGAGCCTGAACCCGCTCTGGAGCAACCTTCAGGTGTACGCGGATCTGATCCGGCAGACCCGCGCGGCTCGCGGGCTCGCCGGCAAGTTAGCCGTCTGGTTCGGAAGGATGCAGGCGCCGGAACCGATGGATCCGTCGGTCGTGCGCCGTTACGACCCCGAGACGCCGAGCTCGGTCGCCGCCTACGGCGCGGTTCAGTATACGCTTACGATGGTGATGCTTCTGCATTTCCTTTCCGGCTTCGAAGCCTTTCCGGTGCAGGTCTCCGTCACCTATTCCATTGTCATCTTGGTTTCATGCGTGACCATCGGCGGCGTCCTGGAAGGAAGTCGGATCGCCTTCGCCGCCGAGACGGTGCGACTGGGCGCGCTCGCGCTGGCCTCGATGACGTTGCCGGACTGGTTCGGCCTGCCGCTGCCGACGGCGGCCCGCGCCGTCGTGACGGCGGGCGCGCTCGCCGCCGCAATCTGGTTGCTCGCGCTTCGCCGCGAGCGACCGTCCGCCCCGGCGGCGGCCTGATGAGGCGGTCCCCGACTGAACGCGGCCCTTAGAGCGTTTTCGAGCGAAGTGGATACCGGTTCGCGTCAAGAAAACGCGTCAAAACAAGAATCTAGAGCCCCGTTCCGATTCCATCGGAACGGGAAAGGCTCTAGGCCGCGCCTTCCTCGACCGCCGGAGCCGACCGGGGCGCGGAAACCAGCGCGGCGAAGGCCCCGAGCAACGGCATGGCGACAAAAAGAGCGACCGCAGCGACGTCGAAGGCGATGCCCGCACCGCCGGCGCGGTGCGCGAAGACGCCCGCGATCGGCGGCAACGCCAGCATGCTCCCGTAGAACGTGGAGAAGAAGATTCCCATTCCGACCGCGCGCGCCTGGACGGGAAGCGCCCATGTCGGCAGGCTGGCGAACGTCGCTCCGGATAGGCCGGCCACCAGCCCCAGTCCTGCGAAGATGAGAACGTCGTGGTCGGACACCGGAATGGCTGCCATCCCGACCGCGGCGAGCAGCAGGGATGCGGCAGCGATCCAGATGCCGGGGCCTCGCCGGATCGCAAGCGCGCCGCCGACTGGGATGGCCGCGATGGTGACCCACAGCGCGACGCTGACGTGAGAGGCGGCGATCTCGGCCGTATAGCCCCTCTCGGTGAGAAGCAACGGACCGAACGCAAACGCATTGGCGAAAGTGGCGTTGGCAGTGCCACCGACCAGGCCTGCAATGGCCACCGCGGCCGTGACGGTCGCGCTTGGGAGGGCCGCAGACAACGGCGCGCCCGGTCGCGCCTGCTTCGGCAGCGCGAACAACAGGATGAGCGCCATCAGGGTCAGGATCATCATTGCTACCGACGCCCCGATCAGCCCGAACTTGTCCGCGATCGGCGGCAACGCGATCAACGCCAGCGCTATCCCGCACGGCCACGAGCCGGCGAGAGCCGCCATCGCAAGGCCGAACTGCCTACCAACGAACATATCGGCGATCATCTTGGTGCCAGCGATGGTAAACACCACCCCGCCCGTGCCCGCGATGACTCTGGCCAGCAGGCGCGCGTTCCAGTCGCTCGACAGATCGACGACGGCGCCGGCGAACATCAGCGCCGCGCACAGGAGAAGCGTAGTTCGTTCGCCGAGCCTTTGGACCACTATTCCTCCAGGAAGAGCAACTAGGACGCTGGGCGCCAGATAGGCGCCGACCAGGATGCCGAGCCGGGCATAATCGAGGCCCTCCGCGCGAAGCAGCGGGCCGAGCGCTCCGACGCTTTCGAACTGCATGCCCATTACGCAACGCGCCGTGAAAAGCAGCGCTAGAATTCGCCATTTCGATACCACGGGGGCCTCCGGAGCCGACGCTTGCATCCGGCCAGTGTCACGTCGAAGCCCCCGCGAAGCAAGCAGCGATCTCGGCTTGACCAAAGGATCCCGAGCTCAAAAATCGAAAACGACGGGTCAACCGGGATGAAAAATCCAATCGGTGTTATCGGCATACGTCGGCCAATTTCTGCCTTCGAGCCCGGTCGCTGCTTCAGTCAGGCATAGATGCGTAGTTGTCACCATCATGCTGCGTAGCTAAGTCGCCTTCTGGCCCGCAACGGACCTCCCGACATGTCTGCTATTGCACCGCTGTTGGAGGACACGCGAACACCAACGGAGATCTGAGCCGGTTGCTTTTGATTTTCACTCCTGTTCTGGCGCCGCCAAGACGCGACCGGCCGCATCGGACGGACGCGGCCAGGTATCTGCGAATCCCGCAGGCAGGCAGATCGCTCGCCCGCGGGAGAGACCGAATAGGTTAGCTGGTCGGGCCACCCTGAAGCGCGGTGAGGAGCTTGCCGCCATCCGGCACGCCCCAGCCGGTGCAGGCGTCCCATCCCGGGCCCGCCTTGAACTGCCCGCCGAGCAGACCGTCGGTGTCGTTGTTGCCGACAGTGATGTCGCGCAGCACGCCGGCCGGGCCGAACTTGGAATAGAGCAGGGCATTGAAGTTGCCGGATCGCGCACCGTTGGCGGCGTTGATCCGGGCGATCAGGCTGGCCCAGAGCGGCGCGGACGCGCTGGTGCCGCCGACGATGCCGAGCTTGCCGCCCGACATCGTCAGATAGCCCGTGGCCGGATCGGCATTGGCCGCGACGTCCGGGATCGCGCGTCCGGCAAAGTGCCCGGGATTGATCGACTTCGGCACGATGCCGTTCTGCCAGCTCGGAATGGGCGTGATGTCGCTGACGCCGCCGCCGGTGCCGCTTCCCGGTCCGTCGTTCCAGACCGTTTCGGTGATCTGCACCTGCTTCTTGGCGTTCGCGCGCGCGTGCAACGACGTTCCACCCACTGCCAGCACGTAAGGACTGGTTGCGGGGAAGTTCACATGCGCCCGGCCATCCTGCATCTGTGCTTCCGAGCCGTCGTCGCCGGTGGATACGCAGAACGTGATGCCGAGATGGGCCGCCGCGAGGAAGCTGTGGTTGCAGTGATCGATCGCCGCCGGTGACCAGATCACACCGGCATTGTTGAAGGCCTGGTTCTCGTCCCAGCCCCAGCTGATCGAGACGACGGAGGGGTCGTTGACGGAGTCGCTGACGACCTTGGCGAGGCAATCGACCAGACCCTTCTCGTCGAAGGTCGAGAAATAGGTGGCGATCTTGGCGCCGCCGCCGAGCGCGCCGGCGACGTCGACGTCCAGCATCACTTCACCGGTCGAATCGGGATCGCCGGCCGGATCGGTCGAGACACCGTCGACTGCGATGACGGCAACCTCCGGCGCGGGAACGCCGATCTTGCTGAAATAGGCCGCGACATCAGGCGTCTCCACGCCGCCGCCGAATTCGAGCAGGCCGATGCATTGCTTGCTGGCGTCGACCTGGGGGAATTTGTAGATCGCGCCGAGCTCGGTCGGAACGAACCAGTGCCGTACCGCGCTGGCAAAATCCGGCTTCGCGCTCTGTGCCGAATGGCGCGAGCGCCTGAGCACACGGTGGTTGTTCAGGCCGAACACGCCGGTGATGGCATCGCCGACTTCCGTCGGGACGTGCACCGGACCGGTGCGGGCGTGGAAGTCGCCGAGATGCGGATGCGAATAGTCGAACAGCGTGACGCCGAAGGCGTCGCTGACGTCGTCGACGGTGCCTGCGATTCCGAGCCTTGCTGCGGCGGGCTCATTGCGGGTGACGACGAGTTTGTGCGCCTTGGCAAAATCCTCGATCGACTTGATGGCCTTGGGATCGGAGCCGTATTTGCTCTCGAGCTGGTCGCGCGTCATGTAGTTGCGCGCCTCGGGGAGCTTGTTGTCCAGGTCGGACAGATCAGGCAAATCGGCGGATCGCTTGACGCCGAGTGTCAGCTCGATCCAGCGCTGGCCGTTGGTTCGGCGCATCGCCTTCGAGCCTGTCGGCAGTTGATGGACAGAGTTGGGAAGTTCGACCATGTGGGGTGTTGCACTAGGGGACATAGTATTTCCTCCTTGTACGGGGTTGGCGCGCTGGAAAGCGGGAATTGCGAACGAGGTTCTGTTCGTTCGAAAGGGTTCAGGTGTTCGAAAATGAGTAGTCGTGTGCCGGCAAGAAAATCGCCGGCACGTCAGTAAACCAAACCTAAAATAGTAAAATGTAGTAATGCATCCTAACAGCGGGATGCGCCGCGCGCGTCTCACAATCGCGTCAATTTATCGCAGGCGCGCGTCGTCAGTGAGCCAATCGACCTGACATAGATCGCGATCTCACGCAGTTGAATTGTCACAATCGCCGCGCGTGCGCGAGGGCGCGATGCACGCCGGCTGATGTGTTGGGCTGCAGGACTGGTGTCCGACGTTTTGGCGGGCCTACTTCCGCGAAGCGGATGTCTTCTTCTTTTTCTTTGCGGTCTTCTTCGCGGTCTTCTTGGCTGCCTTTTTCTTTGCCGCCTTCTGGGCGGTCAGATACGCCTCGACCTTCTTCGAAGAGTGGCCGGCGGCGGCGACAGCGGCCTTCAGCTTGGCCGGCGTGATCTTGAATTTCTTCGACCAGTAGCGGACCTCATAGGCTTCGCCGAGCGCAATGCGGCTCTTGTCGGCGGCGCGGTGCTTCTGGAGCTTGATGTACTCTTCGACCTTCCGTGCGGAGTGGCCGACTTTCTTGACGGCGTATTTCAGCTTGGCCGGCGTCACCTTGAATTTCTTCGACCAGTAGGCGACTTCGTACCTCTCGGTGAGCGCAATCAGCTTGCGGTCTGCCCCGCCCCGCTTGGTCTTGTCGTCGGCCATGCTTTTCTCCTGCCCTGGGACCTGCGTGCATCCAGTCTAGCATGCCATCCGATTTTGCACGCAAGGAGCAAGCCGCGTGGCGATTGCGCGAGACGGCCGTTTTGTCCCGACACGTCAAGTGGTTGCGCGACGCGACCCCATCTCGGCCCGACAGGGCCGTTCTACTGTGCATGGGGTTGTTTTCGACTTTTTTGCCATTCGCGCCTCCGTGATGGAACCTAATGCCGGCTGGTGCGACTTATCCATGACACGGGGAAACACGTGCGAGGCAGTCATGGCACAGAAGCATACCGCCGATCCGGCAGAGATCATGCGGGCGACCGGTCATCCTGAACTGGAATACGCCGCCGGCTGGACCATCGCGGGTCTGGTCACCATCGGCACCATCGTCGCCGCCTGGGTGTTCGCGATCTAGGCCGCAGGAAACTGAAGCTCGAAGGCCACGCCCGCCTCAGAGGGCTTGAGCCTGATCGAGCCGCCATGGCTCGCCATCACCGCGCGCGCGATCGCAAGTCCCATCCCGGTGCCGCCCTGATCGCGGCGGGTCGTGAAGAACGCGTCAAAGATCCTGTCGCGATTTGGCGCCGAGATCGGCTCGCCGTCATTGCTCACCGTCAGCCGCAAGGTCGTCCGCTCGTCGACCGCCTCCATCCTGATTGATCTTGCCTTGTGCCGCGTCGCGTTGTCGGCGAGATGCGACAGCACGATCAGCGCCTTCTCGCCGGACATGCCGATCGCACGCTCCAGGCTGCCGCTGGCCTCGATGGAGCTTGCCGGAAACCGGCTCCTGAGGTCGGCGATCACGGGTGCCAGCTCCGTCCGCTCGTTCTGCGGCAGGCCTTCGGCCCGGGCGAGCTCCCGCAGCCGCTGCGCCATCGCTTCCAGCCGCTGGGTGTCGGAGAGGATGTTGGCGATGAAGGTCCGCTGCTCGGCCGGCGTGAGGCCTTCGGGCTTGCCCTGAAATGAATCCTGCAGCAGCTCGGCCGCGCCCTTGATCGAGGTCAGCGGCGATTTCAGCTCATGGGTCAGATGGGCCGAGAATGTCGCGATATAGTCGGAGCGCCGCGCCAGCTGCTCGGCCATGCCGAGAAAGCTGTGCGAGAGCTGCGCGAACTCCCGGGTGCCATAATGCCGCAGCGGCTGGAACGCCTCGCGGTCGCCGCGGCCAATCCTGGCGGCGCGTTCGATCAGCTCGCGCATCGGCAGCGTGATGGTGCGCGAGAACACCAGCCCGATCGCGATGGTGCCGAGGATCACGGCGAGCCCCGCCAGCACGAATTTTGCGCGCTCCTGGTAGAGATGGTCAAAGATGTTGCTCGGCGTCCGCGTGGTGTAGATCACGCCTGCGACGTGGTTGTTGACGATCACGGGCATCGCCGAGAACACGTGCACGCCAAGCCCGCGGCTGAAGGAATAGATCGGCGGCGGCGGCTTGTCCGGCACGCGGTTGCGCAAGGTGGCGCGGTATTGCCCGCGCAACGCATCCGCGACCTCCTCGATATGGGCGAGCGATTGCCCGACCTCCTGCCGCCCCGCGATCACCACGCCCTGCGGATCGAGGATGCGAAAGCCCGCCAGCGTCACCTTCTGGGTTTCGCGGATGATCGGCGTCAACTTGGCGCCGATCTCGACATAGGCGGGCTGCGCTGGCTGGGCCGCGGCTTGCGCATCCGGCCGCCGCCGCAACAGATCATTGGCGGTGAGATCGAGCGCGGGCCGGATCGGTGTGAACTGGTCGCCGGGATCGGGCAGAACGTTCGGCGGCACCTCGGGGCCGAGCGTCAGGCCGCTGCCAAGCCGGGCTTCGACCTCCTGCGCATAGACCGTCGCAAGCACGCGGCTCTGCGCGATCAGCTCGGCCTGGGTCTGGCGGATCAGCTGGTTGTCATAGAGGCGGAAGAAGAACAGTCCGACCAGCGGCAACACCGCGACGGTCGTCAGCACCGCGAAGATCACGAGCCCGAGCGACGGCCGCCATTTGTCGGGCGCGGCGCTCATGCCTCTGTCTCGCAGCGGCCGAGCTTGAAGCCGACGCCGTGGATGGTCTCGATCACGTTCTCGCAATTCTGCGCCGCGAGCTTGGCGCGGATGTTGCGGATGTGGCTGTCGATGGTGCGGTCTGAGACCTGGATGTTGAGCTGATAGGCCGCCCGCATCAGCTGCTCGCGGTTAAACACGGATGTCGGCCGGGTCAGGAAGGCGCGCAAAATGCCAAACTCGATCGCGGTCAGCTTCAGCGGTGCGCCGGCAAAGGACGCAAGATGTTGCTCGGGATCGATCAGCAGGCCGCCTTGCGACAACGCGGCGGGGCCGGCCTTGGCCTCGCCATTGCGGGGCGCGAGGCGGCGCAGGATGACGTTGACCCGCGCCACCAGCTCGCGCGGGCTGAACGGTTTTGTGACATAGTCGTCGCCGCCGATCTCAAGGCCAAGGATGCGATCGATCTCCTCGTCGCGCGCCGACAGGAACAGGATCGGCACGTCGGACGTCTTGCGGACCTCGCGGCAGACGTCGAGACCGTCGAACTCCGGCATGCCAATGTCGAGCACGATCAGATCGGGCCTGTCGGCGGCAAAGCGGCTGAGCGCCTCCTCGCCGTCGCGGGCCTCGATCACGTCCATGCCGGCCTTCTTCAAGGCGACGCGGATGACCTCGCGGATGTGGCCCTCGTCGTCGACGATGAGAATGCGATGCGCCAAAGAAACTCTCCGCTCACCCTGCCGGCTGACTGCCGGACTGGCCCCTGGCTTCGGCATCGAGTCTGCGCTGCAGTCGCCAGGTGCGAAGGCCCCAAGCCCGCCAAGCCATGTCGAGGTGCTGGGTTTCTACAAGCTGGTCACGCCACCGAGCAAGATTATTAACGTCGGTACGCAGCGGGATCAGCTTCTCCATCGCTGGCAACGCCTGGGGTCCTAGCCGTGCAAGATAGTAGACATCGATCTGCACGCCTTTGCCTGTACCTTCCTGGCTGTGGGCAATATTATAGTCGGCAATGAACGCGTCGAAGTTCATCAGCGAGCAGCTATACAGCACGATCGTTAACGCGATCAGATTGGCGCTGACAAGCCACCGATTGGACCTGTCGAGTGCGATGCGGGCCACGATCAGGATCAGCCCCAGCGCCACCAGCCCCATCCAGATGAAGGCCGCGATGCGCCAGTAGGTCAGCATATAGATGTCGACGTAGAGATCGAGGCGGAGGATGGAGGAGGCGACCAGCAGGACGTTCTGCCCGACCCAGAGATAAACCAGCGGCCGGATCACCGCCGACTTCTCAGCCGGCCCGCCCGGACGCATCGCGACCAGCACGAAAGCGGCAGCGAGCAGCGCAGTTGCGATCAGCGGATAGGCGCCGCGATGGGCATAGGCGGCATAAGTCATGTTGGCCGGCAATGCCACGTGCCCCCAGAGGTAGAGGCCGTCGAGAATCGACTGCGCCGCGAACAGCAGGTTGAACAAAATTAGAGAACGCAGAATCGTCGACGGGCCCAGGAATTCAGCCGAGACGAGTGGCGGAAGCGGCGGCGGCAGCGGGACATCGGCGACATCAGCGGTGACGACCTTCTTGCGCCGCCAGCGCACATGAATGAACGGCCAAACCAGCGCCAGCATCATGGTCCAGAATAACACGCGCGGAATGCTGACATAGTCGAGGATGATTTTTGGATTGAGCAGGGACACCCACTGCTCAATCACCGGATTGGCCGCCGCGAACAGGGCGACGAAGACGGTGCCGAGCGCCGCCGGCAGCAGCCAGAGCGCGATACCGCGGGTGAACGCCGACATGTTGAAGATCTGAAGGACATCGGGGAAGAACCTGAACGGGCCAAGCAGAATGAAGTTGCGCAGCGCACGGGCGCGCTCGACGAGCTCGGTCGTCTCCGGATTGGTTGCGAGCAGCAGGGCCATGAGCAGCGCGGCGACAAGGATCAGGAACGATAGCGGGTTGAGCTCCTCGACGGCCGGCACCAGGCCTGCGACGAGAACGGCTGCGCTGGTCCAAGCGCGACGCAGGTCCAGTGCGGCGTGATTGAACAGCACCGACACCACGGCGATCGCGATCGCGAAGAGTGAGAGCGACAGCCCGATCCGCTCGCCATAGAACAGCCAGTCCGCGAGCGCGGTCAGCGCCAGTGCGAGGCCGACCTTGGCCGGAATCGAGGAATGCCTGATTGGCTGGATGTCCGCGGCGATCGTCGAAGCCAGGCTCGTCATGTGCAGATGACCTTTCGTGAGGGGTGGCATCACGAAATCTGCACGGCCCTTGTGCAGAAGCCGGGATCAACGTCTGCACGGTTTCAGGAGTCTTTTGCAGAATTCGTGCAGGTGCGATTTTGCCTCTCGCACAGCGCAAATCGCTTTGATCGGTGCGAAGCATTCGCCACTCCTCGGACGTGACGCATCATGCAATACCTCCGCCGTATCGGCCTCATCCTGCTCTGGCTTGCCGCGCCTCTCCTCGCATTCGCGGCTGCGAACAAGAACGATCCCTATCTGGTCCCGATGCGCGGCGTTGGAAACATCGCGCTTGCGATCGCGAGCATCGCGGTTGCCGTCCTGTTGCTTCGCCGCGGGCGCTGGCACAGCCTGGCCGGCAAGCTCCTCGTCATGCTCTGGTGCCTGCCGCCGATGCTGATGGCGGTGGCACATCTCAGCTTCGAGCTGCGCAAGCACGATGTGCTCAGCGCAAGCGTGACCGAGGCGGGTCAACTCGGCCCCCACTTCATGGTCGGCTATTCCTCCTTCCCCGAAGTCGCGCGCCTCGCCGAGCAGGGACTGATTGGCGACGTCTACGTCACCCGCCACAACATCCGCGGCCGGTCGGTCGACGCGCTGCGCGCCGAGATCGCGGCGCTGCAGGACAAGCGGCGTGCAGCCGGCCTGCCGCCGCTGATCGTCGCCGCGGATCAGGAGGGCGGCATCGTCGGGCATCTCGCGCCGCCGCTGACCAAGCTGCCGGCGCTGGCGACGCTCGCCGGGCTTGCTCCTGATGACCAGCAGACGAAAGCGGTGGAATTCGGCCGCATCCACGGCCGCGAGCTCGCCGGTCTCGGCGTCAACCTCAATCTCGCGCCGGTGCTCGATCTCAAGCCGCCCCTTCGGCGCAATCGCCTCGATTTCCATACGCTGATCGGCCAGCGCGCGATTGCCACCGATCCCGTTGTCGTCAGCACGATCGCAAGCGCTTATGTGACCGGCCTGGAGGCCTCCGGCGTCGGCGCGACGCTGAAGCATTTTCCAGGCATCGGCCGCGTGCGCACGGACACGCATCATTTCAGCGCCAACCTCAATACGCCGGTCAGGGAGCTGGAAGCCACTGACTGGCTGCCGTTCCGCGAAGTGCTGTCGCACTCGCATAGCGCGCTCCTGGTCGGCCACATCACGCTCACCGCCGTCGATCCCGACCATGCCGCCTCGCATTCAAAGCGCGTCGTCGATGGGATCATCCGCGACAAATGGGGCTACCAGGGCCTGGTGATGACTGACGATCTCGTGATGGGCGCGATCTATCAGCACGACGTCTGCAAGGCCGTTGTCGAGGCAATCAACGCCGGCGTCGATCTGCTGCTCGTGGCCTATGATGGCGCGCAGTTCTACCGGATCTTTGGATGCGCGCTCGACGGATCGCGGCAGCGTAAGCTTGACGGGGCGATGCTTCGGGCGAGCGCCGCGCGGTTGGAAAGGGTCTTTCGAGCAGGCGCGAGCAGCCCCGGGCGCTGTCCGCGTCGTTGAGAAGAACTAGCCCTTCGCGAACTGACGGTAGTCCGGCTCGCGGTGAAACCAGAATTCGTACCCCGTGATGCCCTTCTGCATGGCGACGTCGTGGATCGGCTGGTTGAGCGGGATGACGGGAACGTCGCTCATGCAGAGTGCGATGAAATCCTTCACGGTTTTCTCGTACTCGGCGGCGTCCGTGGTGAAGCGCGCCTTGTCGATCAGCGCGTCCATCGCCTTGTTCTGGTAGGAGGAGATGTTGAAGATCGAATTGTTGCCGTGGAAATTCCAGTAGAAGTAATATTCGGGATAATCGAGCCAGCCGCTGAAGCGGTTGAGTGCGAGCGGCAGCTCCTTCTTGTTCAGTGTGGTGCGCCAGTTCGCGCCGGGAATTTTCTCGATCGACGCCTTGATGCCGATCTTGGCGAGGCTTTCCTGAATCAGGATGGCTGTGGGCTCGCCGACGGTCGCAGTGCCGGTGTCGAGCGACAAAGTCGTCTCCAGGCCGGACTCGAACCCCGCTTCCTTCATCAAGGCTTTGGCCTTGTCGAGATCGATGACATAGGGAGACGGCTGCGGCCACACCGGCTTTGAGACATCCGACGTCCCGCCATACATCGGAACGGCGCGCCCGAAGAAGGCACTGCTTTGGATCTGCTCATAGGGCATCGCCCAGGCGATGGCCTGGCGTAGCTTGGCATTGTCGAACGGCGGCCTTGCCGTGTTCAGCGCGACGTACCAGAGCGCGTTGGGGATCGGAACGCCCGAGACCTTGACCTTGCCCTCTTTAATGATCTGCTCGAAATCGCGCGGCGCGAAGCCGCTCGACAAGTCCGCATCGCCTCGTTCCAACATCGCACGGCGCGTGCCGGCGGAAGGCACGTCGCGCGCGATCACGCGCTTCACTTTCGGCAGGGGCCCGCTCTTCCAGTCGTCGAACCGCGCCAGCACGGTCTCGCTGCCGGGCTTCCAGCTCTCGATCCTGTAGGCGCCGCCGCCGGCCTCGTTGGCCTTCAGCCAGGCGAGTGCCCAGGGATCTTCGGCCGTCGCGTTCTTCCTGGCGAGCTCGGAGTTGATGATGAAGGGCACGACGACCGCGACGTTGAACAACAGCATCTTGTCTTTCCGCACATAGTCGATGCGGAAGGTGTGATCGTCCACGACCACGAACTGCTCGGGCTTTTCCAGCGATCCCGCCGACATCTGGAATGTCGGAAAGCCGCCGACCTTCACCGCACGATCGAACGACCATTTGACGTCTTTGGCGGTGACCGGCGTGCCGTCGTGGAATTTGGCGTCCTTTCGCAGACGGAAGGTGCAGGACATGCCGTCGGCCGCAACCTCCCAGCTTTCGGCCAGTTCAGGCGCGAGCTTCTCGCGGTCGTAAGACAGCGTGCCGTCCGGCAATGTCTTCGAGGCGTAGGAGAGCAGGCGGTCGTAGCAGTTCCAGGACAGGCCGTTCACGGTCTGGTTGGAGCCGACGCCCTGCATGTCGAGCGAGTTCGGTCCCAGCTCTTGCACCACCAGCAGCGTCTCCGCGCGCCCCTGTGCCCACGCGACGGACGGCGCGACCGCCGCCATCCCGACAGCGCCGAGGCCGCCGAGCATGATGCTGCGGCGGCTCGGATCGAAAGAGGATGGGCTCATCGATGCCTCCTTGAGAGCGATTTGCTGTTCAACGAGGCAAAGCGCATGCCATCGGATGCGCTTCATGGCGTCGCATCCGCACCCTTGCCTATCTCAACTCCTCGGCCAGGAAGTCGACCAGTGCGCGTACCTTGGTGGAGGGACGTGGACCCGCCGGGAACACCGCGTACACGTCGACTGGCGCGAGCTTGTAACTCTTCAACAGCGGCACCAGCGCGCCCGCCGCGATCTCGGGGTCAGCCATCACTGGTGACGTCATCGCGATGCCGAGCCCTGCCAGCACGCTTGCGAACACGCCGGGGCCGGAATCGGTGGTGATGCGGCCGCGGACATCGACCGAGGTCTCCGTGCCGTTGCGGGTGAACGACCAGGTGGTGCGCCCGAACAGGCCTGGGCCGAAGATGCAGTCATGCGAAGCGAGATCGGCCGGTGTCTTCGGGATGCCGCGTTCGGCGAGATAGGACGGCGCGGCGACCAGGAAGCGCGGCAGGGTCGCGAGCTTCCGCGCACCGAAGCCGGAATCGTTGAGCGGGCCGAGGCGAATGGCGATGTCGGTGCCTTCGGCAACGAGGTCGTGCCGTTCGTCAGCGACAGACAGCTCGACGCGCAGCAGCGGATGCAGCTTCAGGAATCTCGGCAGGCGCGGAATGATGTGCCTGGTGCCGTAGACGATGGGCATGGTGATGCGCAGCGTCCCGCGCAGGGAGTCGACGCCACGCGCGGCGTCCTCGGCGTCCTCGATGTCGGCCAGCACTTCGCGCGCTCGCGTCAGGAACAGTGCACCTGCGTCGGTGACCGTGATGCGGCGCGTGGTCCGCAGCAGCAGCGTGACGCCGAGCCGGGTCTCCAACTCGCCGATGACGCGTGACACGGAGGGTTGCGACAGGCCGAGCTCGCGCGCGGCCCTGGAAAAGCTGCCGCTCTCGGCCGCACGGACGAAAACGGACAATTCCTGCAGTCGATCACTCATTTGAAATCCAAATAAATGTTCTCCGTAACGACTGTATACCCCTTCGTTTGCAAATGATCCAGATAGGGCGGGCCAACAGCAACCGATGGAGCTTCTCATGGCCCTGCAAGACAAACTCGATGCTCTCAAAGCCGATTTCGAAGGCGGCCGCTTCCCCCTCAAGCCGACCAGGGAGGCGCTGGACACCATGCACCACGCCACCGCGGAACTGATCGCGAGCGGTCAGGCCCAGCGCGCGAAGAAGGCCGGCGACGCGGCGCCGGAATTCCTCCTGAAAGACCCTGGCGGCAAGCCGGTGTCCTCGCGGGATTTGCTCGCAAAGGGGCCGCTGGTCGTGTCGTTCTATCGCGGCGTCTGGTGCCCATATTGTAACCTCGAACTCCAGGCGCTGCAGGCGGCGCTGCCGGAAATCGCCATGCGCGGTGCCAGCCTGGTTGCGATCTCGCCGCAGATCGCGCCGAACAGCCGCAAGTCGCAGCGCGACAACAAGCTGTCATTCCCGATCCTGAGTGACGTCAGGAGCGAGGTGGCCGACGCCTTCGGCATCCGCTTTGCGCTGCCGGACGATCTCGTCGCGCTCTACAAATCGTTCAAGAACGACCTGCCGACGTTCAACGACGATCCGTCCTGGGTGTTGCCAATGCCAGCACGCTACGTCATCGGCCGCGACGGCATCATCGCTTATGCAGAAGTGAACCCCGACTACACGCACCGTCCCGATCCGTCCGAGCTTCTGCCGGTGCTCGACCGGTTGCGGGCTGGCAGGGCCGCCTGATCAAGAAACGATCGGCGCGGGGTCGTGCGCCGGTCTCTCTCCCTCAAATCGTCATTCAACGGCGTGTAGGCGCTGAACGCTCCCGCACGCCCAAACCAAAGGACTGTGTCATGTCAAAGCTCGAAGGAAAGATTGCCGTCATCACCGGCGGCTCCAGTGGTATCGGCCTCGCGGCCGCCAAGAGGTTCGTGGCTGAAGGCGCCCACGTCTTCATCGTAGGGCGGCGCCGGGAAGAACTCGAGAAGGCGAAGGCTGAGATCGGACGGAATGTCACTGCGATACAGGCCGACGTCGCCAATCTTGACGATCTGGACCGGCTCTATGACCGGGTGAAGGACGAAAAAGGCGCTCTCGACATCGTCGTTGCCAGCGCCGGCTTCGTCGAGCGCGTGCTCACCCAGAACGTCACGCCGGCGCATTTCGACAAGACCTTTGGCATCAACGCACGGGGCGCGTTTTTCACGGTACAGAAGGCCGTGCCGCTGATGCGCAAGGGCGGCTCGATCGTGCTGGTATCATCTCTTCTACATCTGAAGGGGCTGCCGGAGCATGGTACCTACGCAGCCACGAAGGCCGCGCTGCGCTCGTTTGCGCGGACTTGGGCGATGGAATTGAAAGATCGCGGCATCCGCGTGAATACGCTGTCACCGGGCGCCATCGACACGCCGATCATCGACGGGCAGTTCAAGACACGCGAAGAGGCCGATGGCGCACGCGCGTTCTTTTCCTCGATCACGCCACTCGGCCGCATCGGGCATCCGGAGGAAATGGCATCGGCCATTCTGTTCCTGGCATCCGACGATAGCAGCTACAGCACTGGCATCGATCTCGTGGCTGATGGCGGCATCTCGCAGGTCTGAAGCAGTGATGCGATAGAACGCTACGGCGTGACCGCTCCGCGTGGCACTGCGCGCGGGGCGGTCAGCTCTTTCCAGGTCGAATTGGCGACATGCACCGGTGAGAAGGCTGGCCGCTCGACATAATGTCCGTCGCCCGCCTCGGCACGCAGATCGCCATCCTTCCACACGATACGACCGCGCGAGAGCGTCGCGGCGGGCCCGCCGGTGCAAGCAAAGCCTTCGAACACATTGTAGTCGATCCGGCTCATCTGCCGCTTCGCGCTGATGGTCTTCGTTGCCTTGGGATCCCATACGACGACATCGGCATCCGAGCCGACGGCGACCGCGCCCTTGCGCGGATAGACGTTGAGGATGCGGGCGATGTTCGCCGAAGTCACCGCAACGAATTCCTCCTTCGTCAGCCGCCCCGTGGCGACGCCCGCGGTCCATAGCAACGCGAGGCGATCTTCCAGGCCGCCGGTGCCGTTCGGAATCTTGCGGAAGTCGCCGAGCCCGAACCGCTTCTGCTCGGTGGTGAAGGCACAATGGTCGGTCGCGACTACTTGCAGGGAACCGGACTGCAGGCCGGCCCACAGACTATCCTGATGCGACTTGTCGCGGAACGGCGGCGACATCACGCGTTGCGCGGAATGATCCCAGTCCTTGTTCTGATATTCACGCTCATCGAGCAGCAGATGCTGGATCAGCGGCTCGCCATAGACGCGTTTTCCCGCGGCCCGCGCTCGCGCGATCGCCTCATGCGCCTCGCGGCAGCTCGTGTGCACGATGTAGACCGGCGTGCCAGTCATATCAGCGATCATGATAGCGCGGTTGGTGGCTTCGCCCTCGACCTCCGGCGGTCGTGAATAGGCGTGGCCCTCGGGGCCGGTGACGCCGCGTTCGATCAGCGCCTCCTGCATCAAGGCAACGACATCACCATTCTCCGCGTGCACGACGGGCATCGCGCCGAGATGGGCGCAGCGCGCGAACGAGTTGTAGAGCTCGTCGTCGTTCACCATCAGCGCGCCCTTGTAGGCCATGAAATGCTTGAAGGTGTTGATGCCGTAGGTTTTGACCACGGTCTCCATCTCGTCATAGATCTGCTTCGACCATGACGTCACCGCCATGTGGAAGCCGTAGTCGGTGGCCGCCTTCTCGGATTTGTGGCGCCACTCCTGGTAGGCCGCGAGCATCGACTGGCCGGGATCGGGCAGGCAGAAATCCACCACCATGGTGGTGCCGCCGGTCAGCGCCGCCTTGGTGCCGGATTCGAAATCGTCGGCGGTGACTGTGCCCATGAACGGCATTTCGAGATGGGTGTGCGGATCGATCCCGCCCGGAATGACATAGGCGCCGCCGGCGTCGATGATCTCCGCCCCCGTCGGAGCCGCGATCGCCGCACCAACCGCGACGATGGTGTCGCCCTCGATCAGCACGTCCGCACGGCGCGAATGATCATGATTGACGACGGTGCCGCCGCGGATGAGGAGGGACATGGGAACTCCGGGAAGAGCAGGGGGATGGGACGCGGCGAAAGCTAAGCGTGTCGGCTGCGATGCGACAGGCGAAATTTTAGTCAGCTGCCGGCTTCGCTGCGTATTCTCGGCCGCTACGCCGCCTGCGCAACTAGCCCGTCGATCATCGCGCGTACGAGGCTCGCGATCTCCTTGCGCAGCGCCGGCAGGGGAACCGCGACCAGCCTTTGCTCAAGTCCCAGTGCCACCATGCCATGCACGGCCGAGAACAGGCTGCGTGCGGTGATGCCGAGCTCCTCCGCATCTCGCTTTGGCAACAGCGCAGCGAGCGGCTGGTAGATGTGGCGAAACAACTGCAACTGGTCATCGACCGACCAGTCGGGGAGGGCCTTCTCGGTCTCCATGCGGTGCTCGAACAGGGCGCGCCAGAGCTGGAGATTTTCTGCGGCGAAATCGCAATAGGCAATTGCGATGCGGACCAGCGTCTCCTTTGGCGATGGATTGCCGGCGCGCACCGCCGCGCTGAGCGCGTCGTCGAGCCGGAGCAGCGTGCGCGAGCCGACGCGCAGGACCAGCTCGTCCACATCGGCAACGAGATTGTAGACCGCACCATTGGCGCAGCCGATCTCGCGGGCCAAATCGCGGGTTTTCAGGCCGGCCAAGCCACGGGTCGCGATCATCCGCTCGGCTGACAGAACTAGGTCCGCGCGCTGTTTCTCCCGACGGTCCAAGGCCTTAGTCATTCGTTAACCAAAATCATGAGCACCGCTCAAATATTTCTTGAACGATGTTCAAGATTGCTGCTACTAATCATTTGTGAGCAACGCTCATAACAGGGAGCTGCAGATGTTCAAGACCGTAGTAACGCTTTTCCGCGGCAGCGTGGCCGCCGCGGGCGAGGAGCTGGAGGACCGCACGGCCCTTCTGATCCTCGACCAGCAGATGCGCGATGCGGCCGCGGCCGTCGAGCGCAGCAAGCGGACGCTGGCGCTGGCCATCGCCCAGGACCAGCAGGAGGGCCGCAAGCTCGAGGCGACTGTCGCCCGCATCGCCGATCTCGAGACCCGCGCGGTTGCGGCGCTCGATGGTGGCCGCGAGGATCTCGCCAAGGAGGCGGCCGAAGCCATCGCCGGCCTCGAGGCCGACCGCGATGCGGCGCTGACGGCGCGTGCATTGTTCGCGACCGAGATCGCCCGGCTGAAGCGGCACGTCGCAACTGCGCAGGCCCGCATCACCGAGCTCGATCGCGGCCGTCGTGTCGCCCGCGCCTCGGAAGCGGTGCGCTCGCTTCGCCGCAGCGGCATCGAAGCAGCTCGCCCTTACGAATCCACGCTGCCGGAAGCGGAGAGCACCCTGAGGCGGCTGCGCGAACGGCAGCTTGAGGCCCAGGCCGCCGATGACGCGCTGGTCGAACTCGATGCGGCCACCGGTCCGCTCGCGACCGCCGAACGACTCGCCGAACAGGGCTTTGGTCCCCGGCTCAAGACAACCGCGGACGATGTGCTGGCGCGGTTGAAGTCCAAGCGCATGCCCACCGCCTGAACTTGAACCCCAATCATCAATCGAACCAACAGGAGACGATCATGAACCAGAACGGCCAACCCCACAGCGGCGCCTGGGTGACCTTCACTTACGCGTCCTTCGCAGCCTCCGCGTTCCTTGTCGCCATCGGCATCTTCTTCCTGCCGATCGACCTCTGGATGAAGGGCTATCTGACCATGGGCATCGTGATGCTGATCCAGACCTGCATCACTTTGACGAAGACTGTGCGCGACAATCACGAAAGCAGCCGGCTCGTGAACCGGATCGAAGATGCCAAGGCCGAGCGGCTGCTGATGGAAGTCTCCAAAGCCGCTTGAGGCGAGAGCGCATCGAAGGGCGACGCCATCTTCAACATGGGCGGTGGATGCGAAAGCATCCGCCGCCTGCGCAGCGCTGTAGCTGCGCGCGATGATCGAAGCGCTTTATATCGCGCCTGCGAAATGCAACCGAGCCATGACGGATCACGCAGGCCTGTGCCCTTGCGCACCGGCTTGGCCCGGAGCACTCTGCGCATGCGGTGCAAAGAACGCCGCCAATAAAGACGGCATGAGGAAGCATCCATGGCGGTGACGCGGATCGACTGCGACATCCACCCGGCGGTTGGTGGCACGCGCACGACGCTGCTTCCTTATCTCAGCGATCACTGGAAAGAGCAGGTGGTGAGCCGTGCGATCGACGGCCTCGACCTCACCTCCTATCCGCCGAGTATGCCGTTTTCCGGTCGCTCCGACTGGCGGCCGACCAATGGCACGAAGCCCGGCTCTGATCTGGCGATGGTGCAGAAGGGCGCCTTCGACCAATTGGGCGCGAGCCACGCGATCCTCAACGTGCTCTACGGCGCTCAGGCCGTGTTCGACGCCTATATGGCGGCGGATTTCTGCAAGGCGATCAATGACTGGATTGACGCCGAATGGCTTTCGCGCGACCCGCGCCTGCGCGCCTCCATCGTGGTGCCGATGCAGGCGCCGGATCTCGCCATCGAAGAGATCGAGCGCCGCGCGAGCGACAATCGCTTCGTCTCCATCCTGGTGCTGGCGCAGGGCGAGACGCTGCTGGGCCGGCGGCATTTCTGGCCGGTCTATCAGCTCGCCGAGAAATACAAGCTGCCGCTCGCGATCCATGCCGGCACGCAATATCGGCAGGCGCCGAGCTCGGCCGGCTGGCCGTCGCATCGCTATGAATATTACTTCGTCGAGGCACAGGCGTTTCAGGCCCAGATTCTGAGCCTGATCTACGAGGGCGTGTTCGGTAAGTATCCCGATCTCAAGGTCGTGTTGATGGAGTCAGGCGTGAGCTGGCTGCCGGCCTTCATGTGGCGTGCCAACAAGACCTGGCGCGGCGTCCGCGTCGAGGTGCCCTGGGTCGAGCGCGAGCCGGCCGCGATCATCCGCGACAATTTTCGCGTCACCATGCAGCCGTTCGATGCGCCCGGCGACGCCAAAAGCGTCGAGGAGATCATCGACCAGATGGGCTCCGACAAGATGTTCCTGTTCGCGTCCGACTATCCGCACTGGCAGTTCGACGGCGACGATCCGATCCCGCCGCATCTGCCGAAGAGCATCATCGCAAAAATGTGCGTCGACAATCCGCTGGAGACGTTTCCGCGGTTGTTGCTGAACTAATTTGGAGGTTTCGCATGAGTGAAGTCATCGACCGTCCATTGCGTGACGACGAGAAGCCTGCCGCCTCGCGGCTGCGCATCGTCGATTGCGATGTGCATCCGAGCCTGCATTCCCTCGACGATCTCAACGAGTTCCTGCCAAAGCGCTGGCAGCAGCATCTGAAGGAATATGGCAGTCATCTGCGCACGCCCTATCTCTTTACCACGCCCTATCCACGCTCCTCGCCATTGATCGCGCGGCGCGATGCCTGGCCGCCGACCGGAGGGCCGCCCGGTTCCGACCTTGCCTTCATGCAGAAGCAGCATCTCGATCCGCTCGATGTCGAGTTCGGGATCCTGCAGGTGCTCGATCTCTTCATCTTCTCGCAGCAGAACCTCGAATTCGGCGCGGCGATCCAGCGCGCCATCAACGACTGGCAGCTGGCGTTCTGGTCGCACCGCGATCCGCGCCTGAAGGCGTCGATCCTGGTCGGGCAGGACGGCACGGATCTGGCGATCGCCGAGATCGAGCGCTGTGCCAGGATCGGCGAATACATCCAGATCAATGTCTCGCCGCGCGCCAACGAGCCGCTTGGCCGCCGCCGCTACTGGCCGATCTACGAACGGGCGCAGGAGCTCGACCTGCCGCTCGGCATTCACACGGGGGGCTATGGCGGCCACGCGCCGACCGGCGGCGGCTGGCCGTCCTATTATGTCGAGGAGCATCATTCGAATGCCCACACCATCGCGGCGCAGCTCGCAAGCCTCGTCATCGAGGGCGTGCTCGAGCGTTTTCCGAAACTGAAGATCGTCTTCATCGAGGGCGGCTTTGGCTGGGTCCCGGCAGCGGTGTGGCGGATGGACCAGCACTTCGAGCGCTTCCGCACCGAGGTGCCGCATCTCAAGCGAAAACCGTCGGAATATGTCCGCGAGCACTTCTGGTTCACGACGCAGCCGGTTGACGAGCCCGACGAGGCGCGGCATCTGCGCTCGCTGATCGAATGGGTCGGCATCGATCGCCTCTTGTTCTCGTCGGACTATCCACACTGGGATTTCGACGATCCGCGCTTTGCGTTCAAGACGCCGCTCACGGAGGCTGAGCGCAAGATGATCTTCAGCACCAATGCCCGTACGGTCTACAAGTTCTGATCACCATGGCCCGTCACATCGTCGCGCGCACTAGCGAGATCCCGCCCGGCGGCAACAAGGTCGTCGATATCGCGGGTCGCGATATCGTCGTGTTCCACGTCAATGACGAGTTCTTCGCGCTGTTGAATCGCTGTCCGCATGAAGGCGCGCCGCTGGAGAAAGCGGCTTGCGTGGCGCGGCTGACCTCGCCCGAGCCCGGCATCTATGAGCGCTCGCGGGTCGGGGAGATGCTGCGATGTCCCTGGCACGGCTGGGAATTCGACATGCGCAACGGCCAGTCCTGGTTCGATCCGAAACGGGTCAAGATCCGGTCATATCCGGTTGCGGTGGAACGCGGCGACGAATTGCAGAAAGGCCCGTATGTCGCCGAGACGTTCCCGGTGCATGTCGAAGACAGCTATGTGATTGTCGAGGTCTGAGCCGGCATTGCCGATTGAGATTCCAACGCAAGTGCGATATGGCTCTCGCGCTTTCAGAGGCGGAGACGAGCTTTGTCGAAACAATCCCTGCGCGAGGAGGCCGAACGCCTGATCCGCGAATCGATGGAAAAGAAGACCATCGTCGTCAAGCAGGGCTCGACCCGCATCGAGGCCGTCTGCGGCAAGTGCGGCGCGCCAAACCGGGTTCAGGCGGAAAAAGGCCAGAGCCGCGCCAAATTCGCCTGCAAGAATTGCGGGCACCAGCAAGAGACGCTGTAAGGCGCTCAGGCCGGCCGCTGCCGGCTCCGCCTGCGGCTGGTCGCCCTCAGGACGAGCGCGAAATGCTTGGCGGGTTCGCCAGCCAGAACCCGAAAATTGACGCGTCAGACGCTCGGCGATAGCCTGCAACCCTTGGTCGTGCCGAGGGCAGGGGCTTTGCTATGGTGTCACGTACAAGGACGGGTGCTCGAGCCGCCGCGTCGCGGCGTTCGCCGCGAGCCGCCAGCGCCAAAAATCGTCAAGTTGCAGCAGCGAAGCAGCTGGTCCGCGTTCCCGATAGTGCGCGTACGCGCCAGAAGGGCGCCAGGCGTCTGAAGGACGCCAATCCGCATCAGCGGGTCGACCTGACCCTGACGTTGCGTGGGCCGAAGCTGCCGGATGCGGCAACGTTCGCCGGACGCACGCCGTCGTTGGCTCAGTTCAGGGCGAAGTGCGGAGCCTCGAAGGCCGATGCCAACAAGGTCTCGCAGGTGTTGCGCGAGTTCGGGCTGAGCATCGACGAAGTCTCGCTCGAGACGCGCAGCATGAAGGTGAGCGGCACTGTTGCCGAGATGGAAGCGGCATTCCACCCTCACCTTGGAATCTACGAAAGCGCCAAGCAGGGCACGTTCCGCGATCGCGAGGGCGAGTACGAGGTGCCCGCGGAGCTCCAGAAGATCATCACGGCGGTACTCGGATTTGGCGAACGGCGGGTCGCCGGCAGAAAGCCGTCGAAGGTGGCTGCAAAGACCGCGCATCCGCTCAAGCCATTCGCGCCTCGTGATATCGAGGATCATTATCGTTTTCCGCAAGGGCGCGGGGCCGGCCAGAAGATTGCGCTGGCGGAGTTCGGCGGCGGCTATTTTGCCGACGATCTCTCCGCCTATTGCAAGTTGTTCGATCGTGACGTGCCAACGGTGAAGCGCATCTCGATCGACGCACCGATCCGGAACCTCGCACAGATGAAGCGCCTGAAGCCAGCTAATCGGCGTGACGAGATCGACTACACCGGCGAAGTGATGATGGACGTGCAGATTGTTGCAGGGTTGTGCCCGCAAGCAGAGATCCTGGTCTACTTCGCGAAGGATCATCAGAAGGGCTGGGTCGATCTGCTCAACCAGGCCATCAAGGATCGGCCGGTGGTGCTTTCGATCAGCTGGGGCGCCGCCGAGGACTCCGGCGACTGGTCGAAGGCGGCGCTGAATGCGATCAACGAACGGCTGAATCTCGCCGCACTGCGCGGCGTCACCGTTTGTTGTGCTGCGGGGGATGACGGGTCCGGCGATATGCAGACCAACAAGCGCGCGCATGTCGATTTTCCGAGCTCGAGCCCCTATTCGCTGGCAGTCGGCGGAACCATGATTCGCCACAAGTCCGGCAAGGCCGTCGAACAGACGTGGCGCGTCGGCAAGGGGCGGCGCATCCGCGATGTGGGCGGCGCCACCGGCGGCGGGGTCAGTTCGATCTTCCCCAAGCCGGGCTGGCAGAAGGTCTCGGTCGCATCGCTGAACAAGAATGGGATCAAGGGACGTATCGTTCCGGATCTTGCGGCGCTGGCCGGTCCGCCGATGTACGATTTGATCTTCCAGGGGGAGAGAAGCCCCGGCGGCGGCACCAGCGCATCGACGCCCGTGCTGGCTTCATTGATCGCACGCGTCAATGCGCTGCTGCCGCCCCGCAAGCGACAGCGCTGGCTCACGCCGCTGCTCTACGGGAAGACGTCGCACGGTCTCGCGATGGGGCGGCTCGTCTGCCATGACATCACGATCGGCAACAACGTCTCGAATCCGAAACCCGGTATCGGATTCGAAGCCGGCTCCGGATTTGACGCCGTCTCCGGCTGGGGCGTGCCGATTGGAGCCTCGCTGTTGCTGGCTCTCGGTGGAGCGGTCTAGCTCTCCTTCACGAACTTCGCGAACGCATCCGCGTAATCCGGATGCCAGCGCGACAGCGGCGGGCGGTTCTCGACGATATCGCCGGCGGCCCAGAGCATGCGCTTCTCGTCGAGTGCGCGCGGCACGTCGTTGTCCGGGCAGAGGATGTAGAAATCGCCAGCCTCAAGCCGCGCGATCATGAAATCGACGGTCTGCTCCGGCGTCCACGCGCCGGCCGGCTTCTCGGTGCGGCCCTTTGCGGTGAGCCCGGTGAAGACGAAGCCGGGGATCAGCAGATGCGCGGTGATGTGGCAGTCTTTCGTGTTGCGCAACTCGTGCTGGAGCGCTTCCGTAAAAGCCTTCACGCCGGCCTTGGAGACATTGTAGGCGGGATCGCCGGGCGGGGTTGTGATGCCTTGCTTGGAACCGGTGTTGATGATCAGTCCGGCCTTGCCGCGCGCGATCATGTTGGGCGCGAAGATGCGCGCGCCGTTGATGATGCCCCACATGTTGACGCCGATGATGCGCTGCCAATTGTCCGGCTCGCCGAACAGCGTGCTGCCCGGCTGGATGCCGGCATTGTTCATCAGCAGATCCGTGCCGCCGAAATGCGCGCCCACGGCGCGTTCGAGTTCCGTCACGTTTTTGGCCCGGCTGACATCGACAACCGATGTCATCACATTCGTGGCAGCCGTCACGGATGACAATTTTGTTGCGACCTCTGCCAGCCGGGCTTCGTCGACATCGGCGATGCACACCTTCATCCCGGCGCGCGCAAACGCTGTTGCCGCCGCAAGACCGATGCCGGATGCGCCCCCGGTGATCACGGCGACGTTGCCCTTGGCGATGACAGGATGCGGCATGGCTATTCTCCGGGAAGGGCGTTGCACTCGGCTATAAGATGGCGCTCGCGCGACCCTGCACAAGTCGGCATGGCAGGGCTTCGTTCCATGCCGACTTTACGCCCTTCAGGCGCCGCTGTATTCTGTTTGACCTAACGATCCCGCCCAGATCGAACCCAATCAATCATCCTACCTAGGGAGTGCAGCCATGGCTGTGTCGCAGGCTATTCCGATCACGCGCCATCCGTTCGCCAACGGGTCCTACAAGCAGATGCTGATCGACGGGAAGTGGGTCGATGCCGCGTCCGGCAAGCGCTTCGAGACCCATAACCCTGCCACCGGCGAACTGCTCGCAACCGTTGCCGAGGGCGACAAGGAAGACATCGATCGTGCGGTTGCCGCCGCCCGCCGCGCCTTCGAGGGGCCCTGGAGCAAAGTAAAGCCGTTCGAGCGGCAGAACCTGCTGCTCAAGCTCGCCGACCTCGTCGAGAAGAATTTCGACGAATTGTCGCAGCTCGACACGCTCGACATGGGCGCGCCGCTCAGCCGCACCCGCGCCTATCGCCTGCGCGCCGTCGGCATGCTGCGCTACTACGCCGGCCAGACCACCGCGATCCATGGCGAGACCATCGAGAACTCGCTGCCCGGCGAAATCTTCTCCTACACGCTGAAGGAGCCCGTCGGTGTCGTCGGCGCCATCATTCCCTGGAACGGCCCCCTCACCGCGACGCTCTGGAAGATTGGTCCGGCGATCGCGACCGGCTGCACCGTGGTGCTCAAGCCCGCCGAGGAAGCGCCGCTGACCTCGCTGCGCATCGCCGAGCTCGCGATGGAAGCCGGCATTCCGCCCGGCGTCGTCAACGTCGTGCCCGGTTATGGTGAAACCGCGGGCGCCGCGCTCGCCTCGCATCATGACGTCGACAAGGTCGCCTTCACCGGCTCGCACGTCACGGGTCAGTCGATCATCCGTGCCTCAGCCGGCAACCTCAAACGCGTGTCGCTGGAGCTCGGCGGCAAGTCGCCGGACATCGTGTTCGCCGACGCCGACCTCGATGCCGCCGTACCAGGTGCAGCGATGGCGGTGTTCGCCAATTCGGGCCAGATCTGCAGCGCCGGCACGCGCCTGTTCGTCGAGCAGTCGATCTACGAGGAGTTCGTCGGCCGCGTCGCCGAATTCGGCAAGAAGCTGCAGGTCGGCAATGGCCTTGATCCCAATACCCAGATCGGCCCGCTGGTGTCGGAGCAGCAGCTCGAGCGCGTCACCAGCTATCTCGACATCGGCCAGAAGGAAGGCGCGCGAGCGCTCGCCGGCGGCGGCCGCGTCACCGAAGGGGCGCTGTCGAAGGGTTTCTTCGTCTCGCCGACCGTGTTTGCGGGCGTCCAGGACAACATGCGCATCGCGCAGGAAGAGATCTTCGGTCCCGTCATCTCCGCGATCGCGTTCAAGGACATGGACGAGCTGGTCAAGCGCGCCAACAACACCACGTTCGGCCTCGGCTCGGGCCTGTGGACGCGTGACGTCACCAAGGCGCATGCGGTCGCGAAACGCTTGCGCGCCGGCTCGGTGTGGGTGAATTGCTACCAGGCGATGGACCCCGCGGTGCCGTTCGGCGGCTACAAGATGAGCGGCTACGGCCGCGAGTCCGGCAAGCAGCATGTCGAGGAATATCTCAACGTGAAGGCCGTCTGGATCAAGACGGCGTAATAACTGTTCTCTCTCGCGTTCCGCGGGGAGGAAATATCTGCTTTTGGTGGGGGCGGCGCCTTTTCCGGCGGCCGCCCCTCGCTATATGATCCGCATCCTTTCATAGACATCCGGGGTCCGCATGAAATTCGAGGCGTTGTTTAGACCGTTGCAGGTCGGTCCGTACAAGCTCGCGCATCGCGTTGCGATGGCGCCGCTGACGCGCATGCGCGCCGAGCGCGAGAGCTTTTCGCCGCGGCCGCTCAATGCCGAATATTACGGCCAGCGCGCCACGCCGGGCGGTCTGCTGATCGCTGAAGCTTCGCCCGTGCTCTCGCACGGCCGCGGCAATCCGGCGACGCCCGGCATCTATTCAGAGGCGCAGATCGCCGGCTGGCGCAAGGTGACGGATGCTGTGCATGCCAAGGGCGGCATCATCTTCCTCCAGCTCTGGCATGTCGGCCGCGTCTCGCATTCCTCCTTTCATGGCGGCGAGCTGCCGGTCTCGGCTTCGGCGATCGCGATCAAGGCCGAAGGCATGAAGGCGATGACCGCCGACGGCAAGATTTCTGACTACGAGACGCCGCGCGCGCTGGAGACCGACGAGGTCAAGGGCATTGTCGAGGCGTTCCGGCAGGGCGCGAAGAACGCGCTCGCCGCCGGCTTCGACGGCGTCGAGATCCACGGCGCCAACGGCTATCTGCTCGAGCAGTTCTTGCAGTCGCGCAGCAACCGGCGCGCCGATCAGTATGGTGGCGGAATCGAGAACCGCGCGCGGCTTCTGATGGAAGTGACGCAGGCCGCGATCGACGTCTGGGGCGCCAATCGCGTCGGCGTACGGCTGTCGCCGCACGGCATCGCCAACGATTCCGGCGAGCCCGACCCGATGCCGCTCTACACCCACGTGGTGAAGACGCTCGACAAGCTCGGCCTTGCCTATCTGCACTTCATCGAGCCGCGCTCCAGCGGCGCCGGCCGTGCCGACGTCCACTGGGAGAACGTGCCGTCGGCGATGGTGCTATTCCGTCCGCACTACAGCGGCGTGCTGATGACCGCGGGCGGGTTCACTGGCGAGACGGCGAACGCGGCGATCGCCGACGGCCACGCCGACATCATCGCCTTTGGCCGCATCTTCATCTCGAATCCCGATCTGCCACGGCGCCTGGAGCACGACTATCCGGTCACGCCATATAACCGCGCCACGTTCTATGGCGGCGAGGAGAAGGGGTATACGGATTATCCGGTTTATGACGAGCTGACGCCGGCGTAGGGACGTTCGTAGCCCGGATGGAGCGCAGCGAAATCCGGGTTTTCGTTCCGCGAGGCAAAAGACCCCGGATTGCGCTTCGCTCCATCCGGGCTACGGAGTTATTGTGTAGCTCCGACCGCACCACAAACTCCGTCATTGCGAGCGCAGCGAAGTAATCCAGCATCCCGCCGCGGAAAGACTCTGGATTGCTTCGCTACGCTCGCAATGACGACGGAGAGACTTCCATGGCCAAAGCCGCAGTCGCCGCAGGAACCGCCACCGGCCAATGCCTCTGCGGCAAAGTCACCTTCGAGATCGACATCCCCGCGCGATGGGCCTGGCACGATCATTCCGCCGCCAGTCGCCGTGCTCATGGTGCTGCCTACGCCACCT
Organism: Bradyrhizobium rifense; assembly: GCF_008123425.1. Classification (GTDB taxonomy): domain Bacteria; phylum Pseudomonadota; class Alphaproteobacteria; order Rhizobiales; family Xanthobacteraceae; genus Bradyrhizobium; species Bradyrhizobium rifense. The sequence continues at coordinate 1,996 of NZ_VSSS01000105.1, read as the reverse complement.
ATGTCGGCAGCTGGAAGAAGCGCTTTCGCATCATCTCCGGCAAGACCGCGTTGACCCGCTACGAGGACAAGGCGACAAAGACTGCGCGCAGCTTCTGCGCCCATTGCGGTACGCCGATCGCCTATGAGCGCCCGCGCGGCCCGCACATGGTCAACATCCCGCGCGCGCTCTTCAAGGAGCGCACCGGACGCCAGCCGCTCTATCACATCGCGATCGAGGAGTTGCAGGAATGGGCCTATACCGGCGAGCCGCTGGTGCCGTTGAAGGGCTTTCCCGGCGTGGTCTGGCAGCGCTCGAAAAAGAAGAAGCGCGCTAGCGGCGAGGATCCGTTCGAGCTCGGCCGCGAGGAGGCATTTTAGCCTTCGCGTTGGCCGACGCCGCCGCGCGCGGCGCAGCCTTCTTCGCCGGCGGCTTGGCCGGCATCGTCGCCACGAAATCGAGCGCGCGCTTCACCCAGATCTTGAGCCCGGCATCGGATCGCGTGCCCTCATCAGAGACCCGCACGAACCCGGTCATGATGCGCCCGCGCATTTCCATCGGACTCGTGTGTGGCTCCTTCAGCATCCGCGCATGCGCCTCGGGGCCGATGCGAAACAGCATGCCGCCGCGGCCGCTGATGGTGCAGCACATGACGTTGTCCACCATGAAACAAAGGCCGCCCATCATCTTCTTTTCCGCGACGTGGCGTTGGCCCGCCAGCAACTTGCGAACCCGTGCAGCGGTGCCTTCGTCGTAGGCCATGACGGTCCCTCCGGCTTCGGCCTATCCTTCCAGCTTCTCGTCGCGCGCGCAAGGCAGCCATGAGCGCGCTTCCTTGCGCGCATCCCGCGACTTCGGCCATCATGCGCGTCGCCTCGCGGCATCGCCCGCGAGGCCTGGAGGAAACATGAAGAACAAGATCACCGGCCGTTCCGCCTTTCTCGCGCTGCTCAAGGACGAGGGCATCACGCATCTGTTCGGCAATCCCGGCACCACCGAGCTGCCGATCATGCATGCGCTGAAGGACCATCCCGATCTCACCTATGTGATGGCGATGCAGGAGAGCCTGGTGGTCGCGATTGCGGATGGCTATAGCCGTGCCTCCGGCAAGCTCGTCGCCTGCAACGTCCATGTCGCGCCCGGCCTCGGCAACGCCATGGGTTCGCTCTACAACGCCCAGTTCACGGGGACGCCGATGATTTTGACCGCGGGCCAGCAGGAGCAGGGCCACGGCCTGATGGAGCCGGTGCTTTATGGTCCGCTGGTGCGCATGGCCGAGCCGCTGGTGAAATGGGCGGTCGAGGTGACGCGGCTGGAGGATTTGCCGCGTATCGTGCGCCGCGCCGCCAAGGTCGCGATGACGCCGCCGACCGGGCCGGTGTTCATCTCGCTGCCCGGCGACATCCTCAATAGCGAGGCCGGCATCGATCTCGGCCGCTCCACCCGCATCGACGCGCGCGTAAAGCCGTCGGACGAAGCGCTCAGGACTTTTGCAGCGCGGCTGCTGAAGGCCGAGCTTCCGGTGATCGTCACCATGGACGAGGTGGTCAAGAGCGATGCGCTGAAGGAAGCGGCCGAACTCGCCGAGTTGCTCGGTGCTGCCGCCTACCAGTCCTCGACGCCCTATGGTTCGCACTTCCTCTCCGAAAGCCCGAGCTTCGTCGGAACGCTGGCGCGCGTGCAAAAGATCGCGCGCGATACGCTCGCGCCGTACGACCTCCTGGTCGCGCTCGGCGGCGATCCCCTGCGGATGTCGGTCTATAGCGAGGTCGATGCGCTGCCGGATGGCCTCGGCATCGTGCAGGTCGGTCTCGTCGATTGGGAGATAGCCAAGAATTACGGCGCCGAGATCGCACTCAAGGCGGATGTGAAGGAAACGCTGCGCGCGCTGATCCCGGTGCTCAAAGAGATGGGCGGTGCCGCGCTGGCAAGTCGCGCCAGGCAGCGGCTCGCAGAGCTTGCGCCGAAGAACTGGACGGCGCGGCGCGGCGTGCTGGTCGAGCAGATGGGCAAGAGC
>NZ_VSSS01000104.1 GCF_008123425.1 Bradyrhizobium rifense | reverse complement strand
CCGATAAGCCACCGGAAGACTGGCGGCATGGTTGGCGATCGACAGGGACACCGCCACCTGGCAGTTGGCCTGCTTGCCGAGCTGACCGCAATATTGGTGGTGAACGCCGACCGAATGCTTGCCTTGCTTAGGAAATGACGTGTCGTCGATGATCCACGCCTCGATCGGTCCGCTCCTTTCGATTGCGGGCAGTACCATCTCGCGGATCTTGGCCAACACGTCCGCGTCCGACCAACTCGCGTTACCAACAAAATGCAGCAGTGATTGGTGCTGGGCTGCCGTCCGCGCCGGCGCCGTTCGTGCCGCCATCGGCTCAACGCTCTTGCGTTCACCCGGCAGCATCAACCCCGTGCAATAGTCACGCAGTGGCCTCATCCGCACCGCCTGACCAATCACACGTCCCAGTCCCGCTACATACGCCGTAAACCGTGCCTCGCTGTCTTCAACCTGGTTGAGATCCATCTGGCCCTCCGTGTGCCAAATATTGAATCTCTTCAAATATTTGATTCTCCGCCCTCGCGGGCGCGGCCGAGTGACTCAGTAAGACTAACCCACCCTACGGCACCGCGGGTGTGGCACCATCTTCCCAAACAAAAACCCCGCCACCGGATCCCGGTGGCGGGGCTTCTGTAATCCTACGATCTGCCGGTACGTCCGTGGTCAGATCGCGAATTGTGCGGTCAACTAGCCGGCGCGGAGGTTGTCGGCCGAGGACTTGCCGCTGCGGCGGTCCGCAACGATGTCGAACGAAACCTTCTGGCCCTCGTTGAGGGTGCTCAGACCAGCGCGTTCAACGGCGCTGATGTGAACGAAGACGTCCTTCTGGCCGTCATCCGGCTGGATGAAGCCAAAGCCCTTTTGGTTGTTGAACCACTTCACGGTGCCCATTGCCATAGTCATTTCCTTTCAATTGACGATGCACTCAGGGGGACAAATGCACATTGCTGCGCCCATTATCCCGGTTGGTCGATTTTGGAGAAATACCTGAAACGTGCTCGCCCATTGAAATGAGACGGAGCGGCCCAGTCGTTCGGCCAAGGATCGATGGTCACAATCTAGCGATTTTTTGGGGCAACTTCAAGGCGCCACGCGCTCGTGGCGAGCCGGGCAAGCTTTGCTATTTTGCGCTGCACACAGCGGGGTTCCGATTAGTCGACGATGAAAAGAGTAGCACCCACCGCCGTCGATGAGCGGTGCGCGGCGTCGCCAAAATCCGAGACCTGGTAGCTCATCCCCGGCGTGAGCTTGAACTTGCGCCCGTCGCGCAACTCGCTGTCGAGCTCGCCCGCGAGCACGTACAGCACATGGCCGCGGTCGCACCAATGATCGGCGAGATAGCCCGGCGAATACTCCACCATCCGTACCCGGAGATCGCCGATGTTGAGCGTGCGCCACAGCGCGTGCCCGGTCTCACCGGGATGCGTGGTCGCTTCGACCTTGCTCCAGTCGGTGACGGTGAAGGGCGAGGTGGGGAGCTTCATGGGGTGGGTCCTGTCGGTGCCGGCGGACGCAGTGTTAGCGCACGCGTCCGCCGCAGTCTCCGTCATTGCGATTCCATCACCGTCACCCTGAGGTGGCCGCTTCTTCAGCGGCCCTCGAAGGGCGACGGCCCGGCTGGCAGCTCGGCCGTTCATCCTTCGAGGCTCGCCCTGCGTCGCTGCGCGCCGCAGAACTCGCACCTCAGGATGACGGGACGAGATTGGCCGCGTTGCAAGGCGTTCACTGCGGCAGATGGTTCGCCGATCCCTGCACGATCAGCCCCGCATCATTCACCCGCAAATACTCGCAGATTCGCTTGCCCCGCTCGTTCTCGTAAAACACCACCACGCTGTCAGGGCTGACGAACACGTCGATCAGCGAAAAGTGCAGGTCCGGCAGCAGCCCGAGTGCCTTGCCCCAATACGCCCTCAGCGCGTCCTTGCCGCGCACGGTGCCGCTGGCGTCGAATCCCATCGCCGGGATGCGGTCGGACGTCATCACGGCCGCGTCGTCGTAGAGCGTGAGCACGCGTTCGAGATCGCGGGCGTTCCAGGCCTCGACCCAGGTCCGGCCGAGCGCGGCAAGCTGTGATGGCTGATGGTGCTGTGACACGAGCGTTCTCCCTGATTGGCCCCTGGTTCATGGTGGGGCAAATTAGGTCAATAGTACTGACATATATCCGTTTGTCCATGCCCAAAGAAGAATGTGGGTGCGTGCCTCGCGCGGTTGCGGGAAAAGCCCCCGTCGCGTATCTGCTTGCCATGACAGCAGCACAGAACCGCGAGTCGTCGACGCCCTCAGTGGCCTCGGCGCATGACAAGATTCTCATCATCGACTTCGGCAGCCAGGTGACGCAGCTGATTGCGCGTCGCGTGCGCGAGGACGGCGTCTATTGCGAGATCGTCCCGTTCAACAAGGCCGAACAGGCCTTTCTAGAGATGAAGCCGAAAGCGGTGATTCTCTCCGGGGGCCCGGCCTCCGTGCTCGACGACAATGCACCGGCCGCACCGCTCTCGATTCTCACCGCCGGCGTGCCGGTGCTCGGCATCTGCTATGGCGAGCAAACCATGGCGCAGCAGCTCGGCGGCACCGTCGAGGGCGGCCATCACCGTGAGTTCGGCCGCGCCACCATCGAGATCACCGACGACTGCGCGCTGTTCGACGGCGTCTGGCAGAAGGGCGGCCGCTACGAGGTCTGGATGAGCCATGGTGACCGCGTCACCAAATTGCCGGACGGCTTTCGCGGCGTGGCCAAGGCATCGGGCTCGCCGATCTCCGTGATCGCCGACGACAAGCGCAAATTCTACGCGATGCAGTTCCACCCCGAAGTCGTGCACACCCCCGACGGCGCAAAGCTGATCCGCAATTTCGTCCGCAAGATCGCAGGCCTCTCCGGCGACTGGACCATGCGCGCCTTCCGCGAGGAGGAGATCGCAAAGATCCGCGCCCAGGTAGGCCGAGGCAAGGTGCTCTGCGGCCTTTCCGGCGGCGTCGATTCAGCCGTCGCGGCCGTGCTGATCCACGAAGCCATCGGCGACCAGCTCACCTGCGTGTTCGTCGATCACGGCATGCTGCGCCTTGATGAAGCCAAGACCGTCGTCGACCTGTTCCGCCACCACTACAACATCCCGCTCGTCCACGTGGATGCCTCCAAGCAATTCTTGGGCGAGCTCGAAGGCGTCACCGATCCCGAAAAGAAGCGCAAGACCATCGGCCGCCTCTTCATCGAGGTGTTCGAGGCGGAGGCCAAGAAGATCGGCGGCGCCGACTTCCTCGCGCAGGGCACGCTCTATCCTGATGTGATCGAGAGCGTCTCCTTCACCGGCGGCCCCTCGGTGACGATCAAGTCGCACCACAATGTCGGCGGTTTGCCCGAGCGTATGAACATGAAGCTCGTCGAGCCCCTGCGCGAGTTGTTCAAGGACGAGGTGCGCAAGCTCGGCCGCGAGCTCGGCCTTCCGGAAATCTTCGTCGGTCGCCACCCGTTCCCGGGCCCCGGCCTCGCCATCCGCTGCCCCGGCGACATCACCCGCGACAAACTCGACATCCTGCGCCAGGCCGACGCCGTCTACATCGACCAGATCCGCAAGCACGGCCTCTACGACGACATCTGGCAGGCCTTTGCCGTGCTGCTCCCGGTGAAGACCGTCGGCGTCATGGGCGACGGCCGCACCTACGACTTCGTCGTGGGCCTGCGCGCCGTCACCTCGACCGACGGCATGACCGCGGACTTCTACCAGTTCGATATGAAGTTCTTAGGGGAGACCGCCACGCGCATCATCAACGAGGTGAAGGGCGTGAACCGGGTGGTGTATGACGTGACCAGCAAGCCGCCTGGGACGATTGAGTGGGAGTAGGGGGCGGTGTGTTGCTCGAAAGGCCGATTTCATGATCGCGGGTCAATCTTCGGAGCCGTAACCGAAAGCGGGGGCTAGGATTGATTGGCGCATCCACGCTTTTCGCTCGACCCGGATCGAATTGACTTAACACGTGACGCGAATTTGCTGGGATGCACAATCACGCCTGCTCTCATCTAGCCGCGCCAGCGATGGCGCGGTGCACTTTCTCTGCACCGACTGACCTGCTCCCCAATTTCTGTCTCTTATACACATCT
>NZ_VSSS01000103.1:863-5231 GCF_008123425.1 Bradyrhizobium rifense | reverse complement strand
AGATGTGTATAAGAGACAGGCCGAAGTCGGATCACTGCCAGCTTTCGCTCAGTCGGTCACCTCGTCGGCGAGTGCGAGCAACGCAGCCGGAATGTTCAGCCCCAGCTCGCCCGCTGTCCTGGAATTGATTACCAATTCGAACTTGGTAGGCTGTTCGACCGGCAGTTCGGCGGGTTTGGCGCCTTTCAATATCCTGTCAACGTGGCCTGCGGCGCGTCGGTAAAGGTCGGAAAGGCTCGGCCCGTAACAGATCAAACCGGCGACCTCGGCAAACTCCCGCGTTGGGTACACCGCCGGCATTCGTCGATCCCTTGCAAATCCCGTGATGCCGCGCCGGTTGGAGAAATTCCAGGGATTGCGCGCCACGAACAGTCCCTGCAATTGTTCGCGGGTTATCAGCCCGAATGCATCTTCGTAATTCGACGGCGCGTGCTCGGCATGAAGCAACGTGATACCGAGTCTCTCCGCTGCACTGCGCACGCCAATTGCGGCCGGACTTTCCCAATCGAGCTTCAGCCCCAGGTAGGCCACGCGGATCGCATTCGGTGCGACCTCGCGCAGCAACTGCAATCTCTTTGCTTCAAACTCCGGTCCCGTGTTGCCTGAGAAGCCTGTGATGTTGGCACCGGGATGGGCGAGACTGGCCACGAGACCCTGTGCGGCCGGATCGGAGCTGTTGGCCATGACGATGGGCACAGTTCGCGTCAACCGTTGGAAGGCGTGCGCGACCTCGTTGGCGCCGCCTCCGCCAGCCAGGATAACGTCAGGCGAAGTTACAAGGACCCGTGCCGCGATTTCATCGATTTGTCCAAATTTCCCCTCGGCCGAGTAAAATTCGAACTTCATGTTCTTGCCGTCCACGTAGCCAAGCTCTCGCAGACCTTGCAGAAAGGCAGTTACAAGACCTTTCCAGGCATCCCCCTCTTTGGCGTCGAGATATTGGCCGGTCGGAACGACGAAGACAATCCGATAGACCTTGCCGGCCGCTCTCGCCCGCGGCAGCCAAAGCGCGGACATAACTCCGCCGATCAGGGCGATGACGACGCGGCGTTTCATGGGATCATTCCGATCTCGCGAACAAATTCCGTCCCGTGCTGAGCTTGCGAGAACGAAGCCTACTACGGCTTTGCGTCGCCATCCATGTCAGTTCATGGCCCATCGGGGTCGTTTGCTGCGATGCGACGGCACGTCCGGAGTCAACCGTAGACCGGAAGCCGCTGGCGAGGGACAAAATCGACGCGAATGAGCCACAGGAGACATTCAGTGTTGGTGGCTCGTTGGATGGGCAAGGATTGCGCTAAATGCCCCACCGCTGTCAGCGTTCGCGTTCCCAGGTCAGAGTGCCGACGACCTTCTTGCCAGCATAAACGGAGCTGATTTGTTCAGCCGTTCGGATGCTCAACCGGTCGCCCTCCAACTTGAAAAACCTCACCTGATCCTGCCCGGTGAGGAGTTCGTTGCCCGACATGTCGACTTTGGTCGTGAATTTGTCTCCGTCGATGGTGAATTTGCCAGTGTAGACAAGCAATGACTTGAGCAGCGCCGCTGTCTCGTCGTTGTTTGTTGCAGGCTTGCGGTTTGCTCCGACAATAATGAAGGCCGCAAATCCGTCCGGCGTGAAAAGCGCCCTGCCTTTCGGGTTAGGACCAAACGGTTCGGTGGCGTCGCCGCTGACAATTTGAATGGTCCATGAGGTCAACTTCCAACTCCCGACCAGCTGCTTCGATGCGTCGTCCGCAAACACAGGTCCAGACTGAAAATAGCAATAGAGGGCAACCAATAAGGCAACGAGACGCGCCATGCTGTTCTCCCATGAATGGCAAGTCGGGCTCCGACAATGACCAGAATAGCTTGGGCGATCAAACTCGTCCGGGCGGTGCCCGGCCATGTCCGAACTTGAGGGTAGACCGGACCTGACTGCCCACGGCCGAAACCGGCGCTGTTGACCCACTCCAGACATCGCGCCTCCTCGCCAGAAGCAATCTGCGCTGCGAGGACCACGCATCGGTCACTTCGCGGGCAGGCGCAAACTGGCAAGGTCGGTCCCGACGACAACGGTCCCAGCAAAGCCGCCTTCCTTGGCTGCTTCCCTGTAATCCGCTTCGGTCAGTGGCTTCCCAGGAACCTTGAAAGGATATTGCTGGTCCGCTCCGATTGGCGGGATCAGGTGCGTCAGGATCAGATATTTCGCGCCTGCGCGCTCAGCCATGGCGCCGAGATCGGGGGCGGTACTTTGGCGGTAATAGGCATAAGGATACATCCCGCTGCCCTTGCCAGGTCCCATAACGGGGTGAATCGCTGAATGCACAATGATGTCAGCCCCTTTGGCCAACTTCTCGACTTGGTCAGACGTTGACCAGTTGCGTGGCGGTGCGAGCACATCATTCACTGCATCACCGCCGATCACCACGCTCCCCGCGGGCGTCTCGACGCGATAAGCCACGTTTCCCGGTATGTGTGTCGCCCGTATTGCGTTGACCCTCACATCGCCAGAGGTCCACACGGTCTGTGGCTCGTCGCTCGGCTCGAAGGTTATCGTGTTTATCAGTTCAGAGGGACCGCCCGCGGTGCGATCCTTCACCTCGGAGTGGCGCTGGGCGATCTCTCCGGACTGGATGAATGCATCGGCCAGGTGCGCCACAAATTTTTTGCAGCTGACAACGTAACCCTGCGTTGAAGCGGCGTCCGCACTGCACACGGCGTCAATTTTTGGGCCGGTCCCATGAAATGCCCAGCGGCTCTGCACGAGATCGAAAAAGCCCTCGGTATGGTCGCCGTGCATGTGCGTGAAGAACACGGCGTTGATCTGTTCGGTCCCGACTCCCAATTGCGATAAGCGCATCGTCGTGCCGCGGCCGGCATCGAACTGTAAAGTCACGGCGCCGCAGTTGTTGGCATCCTCGCCGTAGCGCACTAGCGTTCCGGCTGAAGCCAAGCCGTTGAATGGTTGTTGCGGGCCGCCGGCGGTGCCAGTCAAGGTCACCATCACACACGGCGTCGCCTGTGCGGTGGCGACGCCTATCCAGCACACCACGGTGGCCGCAAGCGCGGTCGCGAACGCAAACCGTTTCATATCCAGCCCTCCTGAGCACAGTTTTCCGATGCAACTTCTAAGATTGCTCAAATCAGCGCCCTGCGGCAATCCCCTAGAAAGACCGCACTTGGTCCTTCGGCGAAGTAGCGGCGCAGCTCATTGAGGTCCGCTCAGTGAGGCATGGCGGACCAGATTTTCTCAGGTCGAGTTGTTCGCATCTTGACCCTGAGCGGGCGTGCGGCACGCTCGAAACGACGCAGTCGATCTGGACCATGACCAATTCATCACGCAATCTGCGCCATCAATTTCGATAGTGAGGAAACGAGGCAAAATGAGCAAGCTCGAAAGACTTGTCGGAACATGGCTTCAGGTTTCGATTGATACAGTGGCCGCCGATGGCACAAGGCGTCCTCTTTATGGAGAAAATCCAAAGGGTATCGTCATTTACACGAGCGACGGCTACTTTTCTCTGATGCAAGCCCGCGCTGACCTCCCGAAACTACAATCGGGATTACCTTCAAAAGCAACTGCCGATGAAGCGAAGGCCGTGATCACCGGATCAATCGCGTATTTTGGGACTTACTCTCTTGATGAAGCAACCGACATCCTCAGTCTGGACATTCATGCCAGCACTCTCGCGAACTTCACTGGCAATCCTGAAGAGAAGCGAACGATCACGTTGCTAACCGACAGCGAGCTAAAGTTTACCAGATCGTTTGTGCGCGAAGTAACCCTTGAAACCGTTTTCAAGCGAGCGACATAACGAGCGGCAGTGCCTGCTGTTGCCCGCCATTTCCGAAGTTGAGGGTAGACCGGACGTGACTGCCCACGGTTGAAATCGGCGCTGTTGACCCTGAACGGACATTCCAGCTTCTCAACTTCTGCGCTAATATCAGGTTATTGGGTATCAAAAAGGCAGAGCATTGGAGGGGACTTCTTATGCCTAAGTTAAAATGCCTTGTTGCCTTCGTTGGGTACCTTATTGCAGCGTATCCGAGCTTCGCCGAAGACCGTGAGAAGGTGATCGGCATCTGGAAACTGGTTTCTCAAGAGATTGAAATTCAAGCCACCGGGCAGAAAGAACCCGTCTTCGGACATTCCCCTACGGGATACGCGATTTTCACGCTATTACGGTGACGGTGCTGGACTGCACCCCTGAAGTGAGACACGATAATTACAGTGACAGTGGGTTGTCACGATGCGTTACCGCGCTTTTTTTTTGCGCGAACGCGGTTTCGAACTCAAGAGGCGACTGGTATCCGAGCGCCGAGTGCAGGCGCTCTTTGTTGTAGACCTCCGCGATGAAGCTGTTTATGTGGCGGCGGGCGTCGCCC
>NZ_VSSS01000103.1:0-728 GCF_008123425.1 Bradyrhizobium rifense | reverse complement strand
GCCTTGCGCGAGAACGCGTCGAGAATGACGGCGAGATAGGCGAAGGTCTTGGCGAGATGCACATAGGTGATGTCCGCGACCCAGATCTGGTCGGGTGCGGACGGCACCAGGCCACGGACCAGATTGGGGACGACGAGAAAGCCCGATGGCCGTTCCGCGGGCGGCTTCAGGAACGGCGTCTTGCGCTGCGCCAGCAGGTTATCTTGGCGCATAAGTCGCTGAACTTTCTTGGCGTTTACGATCATGCCTTGGCGTCTGAGGGTGGCTGTCACCCGCCGATAACCGTAGAAGACGTGCTTGAGGCAAATGCGCTGGATCACGTCGCGCAGCTCGCACTCGGCCGTCTCGCGGCTGCGTTTGGCGTAGTGGCGATAATACGTCGCGCGCGGCACGCCCGCGAGGTGACACAGGCGCTGCACATCGGCATGAGCATCGATTGTCTTCGACGTCATGGCTTTGATGACTTCGATGATGCGGATGCGGGTTTGCCTTGCGCTGCCGGCCGCTTCAATGCGCGCAAGGCTTGCCGAAAAAAATCGAGATCCATCTGCTGGCGCCCCACCAGCCGTTCGAGTTCGGCGATCCGGGTTTTGGCGAGTGCGAGGGCAGAGCGCTTGTCGTCGTACGTCGCTAGCGGCCTGAGCTTGCGGGGGCCAGGTTTGGGTCCGGGCTTCCGGTTCAAACCGTCCGGCCCATCGGCGTTCCAGGCTTTGATCCAGTCATGGAGA
>NZ_VSSS01000102.1 GCF_008123425.1 Bradyrhizobium rifense | reverse complement strand
GGTCACCAACCCGCCGATCGATCCGATCCGCGAGGAGCTGGTGATGAGCCTCGTCTCCATCATCGGACCGAGGCCGAACCTGTTCGATCTGCAGGGCCTTGCCACGACCAAGCGTCTGGAAGCGCGTCAGCCGATCCTGACCGATGCGGATCTCGAAAAGATCCGCTCGATCTCGGATGTGGCAGAGTCGCACTTCAAGTCGCGCACGCTGGACACCACTTTCCACGCCGGCCTTGGTGCTGCCGGCATGGACCAGGTGCTCGACGAGCTCTGCGCGCGCGCTGAAGCTGCGGTGCGCGAAGGCGTCAACATCATCATCCTGTCCGATCGCATGGTCGGCTCGGACCGCGTGCCGATTCCGTCGCTGCTGGCCTGCGCCTCCGTGCATCATCATCTGATCCGCACCGGCCTGCGCACCTCGGTCGGCCTCGTCGTCGAATCCGGCGAGCCGCGCGAAGTGCATCACTTCGCCTGCCTCGCGGGTTACGGCGCGGAAGCGATCAATCCTTATCTCGCGTTCGAAACCATCATCGCGATGAAGGACCGCCTGCCCGGTTCGCTCGACGACTACGAGATCGTCAAGCGCTACATCAAGTCGATCGGCAAGGGCCTGCTCAAGGTGATGTCCAAGATGGGCATCTCGACCTACCAGTCCTATTGCGGCGCGCAGATCTTCGACGCGGTCGGCCTCAAGGCGGACTTCGTCGGGAAGTTCTTCGCCGGCACGCACACCCGCGTCGAGGGCGTCGGCCTTGCCGAGATCGCCGAAGAAGCCGTGCGCCGTCATGCCGACGCGTTCGGCGAGGCGCTGGTCTACAAGACCGCGCTCGATGTCGGCGGTGAATACGCCTATCGCAGCCGCGGCGAGGACCATGCCTGGACCGCCGAGTCGGTCGGGCTGCTTCAGCACGCGGCCCGCGGCAATTCGCTGGAACGCTATCGCGCCTTCGCGAAGATCCTCAACGAGCAGTCGGAGCGTCTGCTGACGCTGCGCGGCCTGTTCCGGATCAAGAACGCCGAGGAAGAAAAGCGCAAGCCCATCCCGCTCGACCAGGTCGAGCCGGCCAAGGACCTCGTCAAGCGTTTCGCCACGGGTGCGATGAGCTTCGGCTCGATCTCGCGCGAGGCCCACACGACATTGGCGATCGCCATGAACCGGATCGGCGGCAAGTCGAACACCGGTGAGGGCGGCGAGGAAGCCGACCGTTTCAAGCCGATGCCGAACGGCGACAGCATGCGCTCGGCGATCAAGCAGGTCGCCTCGGGCCGCTTCGGCGTCACCACGGAGTATCTCGTCAACTCCGACATGATGCAGATCAAGATGGCGCAGGGTGCCAAGCCCGGCGAAGGCGGCCAGCTGCCCGGCCACAAGGTCGACGCGACCATCGCCAAGGTGCGTCACTCGACCCCGGGCGTCGGCCTGATCTCGCCGCCGCCGCA
>NZ_VSSS01000101.1 GCF_008123425.1 Bradyrhizobium rifense | reverse complement strand
GCCCTCGGGCTCGGCTTCGGTCGCCTCGAGGCCGGCGAGGATCTCCTTGATGCGGTCGATCGAGGACAGGATCAGCGTCACCGCCGGTCCAGTCACCGGCATGCCGTCGCGGAATTTGCCCATCAGCGTCTCGCCGGCATGCGCCAGCGCTTCAAGCCGCGGCAGTCCGAGGAAGCCGCACGTACCCTTGATGGTGTGGACCAGGCGGAAGATGTTATCCAGGATCTTGGCGTTGTTCGGCTCCTGCTCGAACTTCACCAGCTGATTGTCCACGGTGTCCAGGCTCTCGCTGGTCTCCGTCAGAAACTCCCGCAACAGATCATCCATGAAAACAGGCCTTCATACAGTGAGGGCACGCACGAATTGTGATGCGCCATTTCAGAATGGGGCCAGCTTCACCGCAAAGCGTTTAATAATGGTTGAGTATGTGCAAAAGAACGGAACCAACAAAGAGATAAGGCGCTCCGGACAAGCCGAAGCGCCTCGTAAAGATTTGATTAACGTCTAAGAGCGATAGGCGCGTTTACGAAGCGGTAATGATGATGGCTTCGCCCTCCAGCCTGAGCGTCACGGTGAGTCCGCAGGCCTGCGCCAACAGCCGCGTATAATAGGGCTGGATCGCGTGCGCATCGGCCGCCGGCCCGCGTTCGCCGCTCAGAAGCTCGGAGATGTTCTGCGGCAGGCGTGCGTTGTGTCCGGTCGCGGTGATGCGGAAGCTCATCGTCTCGCCCTCGCCGATCGGATCGATCGTCAGCGTGCCGCCGCGCGGAATCGTGTGCTGGGACACGACCAGCATATTGAGCAGCAACTTGACGCGATTCTTCGGCATCAGCAGCCGCGGCAGATTCCACGTGATCGTGCACTTGCCGTCCTCGATGTGGCCGCGCGCCATGGTCTGGGCGTCGCCGAGGTCGATCTGCGCGCCGGAGGAGCCGGCCGCGCCGAAGGCGAGGCGGCAGAACTGCAGGCGGGCGGAGGCCGTCTTCGCACTCTTGCGAATCAGGTCGAGCGCGAATTCGCGGTCCTCGGGCTTGGGATTGTCATCGAGCACCTCGAGCCCGTTGACGATGGCGCCAACAGGGCTGATGAGATCATGGCAGACCCGCGAACACAGGAGCGCTGCGAGTTCGAGCGCATCTGGAGCGGTGGCGGTACCGGGCGACTGAGCGTCAGACATAAAGGGTTCCTGGAATTGCACGGCACGGACGCGGCGAATCACGCATGGCTTGACGGATGCCGCGGGTTCTATCATTCGCCAGCCCGTGGCAGCTAGCTTGCGATAGGTTCGAAGCGGCCATAAGGCACGCAGGCGAATCAGGTGAAGAGAGGCGAGACTTGCCAATCCGAGATTTGCCAATGAATGAGGCATGCAGGTGAGAATTATCGACAGCGAAGCCGCATCCCGGCTGATGGAGCCCCTGACCGTGCTGGTGGTTCAGGCCGGCGAGGCGATCCTCGCGGTCAACCGCACGGCGATGCGGGTCGACGGCAAGCATGACGGCTCGCCGGTGACCGAGGCCGACCTCGCCGCCGACCGAATCATTGCGGAGGGCCTGGCCCGGCTCGCCGGAGATGTGCCGTCGCTCTCGGAGGAGCGGTGCCAGCTCGCCTCGCCGCCGTTTCGCGGCAGCTTCTTCCTGATCGACCCGCTCGACGGCACCAAGGAGTTCGTCGCCGGGCGCGACGAGTTCACCGTCAACCTCGCCCTCGTGACCGAGGGCGTGCCGCTGCTCGGCATTGTCAGCGCGCCCGCGCTCGGGCTGCTCTGGCGCGGCATCGTCGGCCGCGGCGCCGAGCGCGTGACATTTGACGGCACCAGGATTGGCGCTGCCGAGCCGATCCGGACCCGCAAACTGCCCGGGCACGGCGAGCCCTGGGTCGCGGCGGTGAGCCGCTCGCACGGCGACCCCACGAGCGAAGCCTTCATCGACCGCCGCCCCAACGCCGTCAGAAAGACCTGTGGCTCGGCGGTCAAATTCGGCCGGATCGCCGAGGGCAGCGCCGACATCTATCCCCGCTTCGGGCCGACCTCGGAATGGGACGTCGGGGCGGGCTGCGCCGTGGTCACGGCAGCCGGCGGCAAGGTGACCGACGGCAAGGGCGGCGCGATCCGGTTCGGCGAGCGTGGCGACACTGGCTTCATCATCCCGGCGTTCGTCGCCTGGGGCGACGCCGGGGCGGTCATGCCTACTGGCTGAGCTTGTCCTGAAGCGCCGGCCAGCGCTTGCCGACTTCATACAGGAAGCGCTCGGGGTTGGCGGCGAAGGCGTCGCGGTTGTCTTCGCGGCTGAACAGATAGAGCCGCTGCTCCGCGATCACGAAGAAGCGCGGGTTGCCGGCGACGACGACCCCGCGCGCGATATCGGCCGGGTCATAGCCGCCGAACTGCGGGCCGTAGATCTCGGGATGGGCCATGAAGGAGGCGCGGTTGCCCTCGTTCCGGAACCGCCAGACTGCGCCCCAGAGGTTGGCCTCGAACTCCGCCGTCCCCTGCCTGGGGTTGCCATCGACGAAATAGGCCACGGGATCGAAGCCTTCGATGGCGACACCCGAGAAGCGATTGACGACGATCCGCTCAGTGGTGGCAGCCTGCGCCGGCAATCCGGAGCAGGCGAGCCAAATGCTTGCCAGCAGGCAGACCAGACGGCCGATCAAGGCAATTCCGGGGCGCAAAGGGCTATCTTCCTGCCGTTGTGCCGTCATAGTTGCTGCGGATAACATCCGAGTCGAGGGGACATCCGGTGCAACCTAGAACCGTGCCTGTTGGCGTCAGGTTAAGGGAAGCGGACCGGAATCGATACCAGGGGTTCTTTTATGAATTTCGCATCACGCCTTGCCGCAGTGGCGCTCGTAGCGCTGGCTGGCTGGATCGTGCCGGCCTCCGCCCAGACGGCCGCGCCGCCGCCGGACCTGCCGCCGCCGCAGCGGACCCCGACGCCCAACACCTATGGGCCCGACGAGCTCGTCACCGCCGGCCACCGCTTCTTCGGCAACGTCTCGCGCGGCCTCGCCTCGATCATCGAGAAGGCGGTCAGCCAATGGGGCCTGCCGAACGGCTATATCCTGGGCGAGGAAGGCTCCGGCGCGTTCGTCGCCGGCCTGCGCTATGGCGAAGGCACGCTCTACACCAAGAACGCCGGCGACCTGCGCGTCTACTGGCAGGGTCCGTCGCTCGGCTTCGACTGGGGCGGCGACGGCGCGCGCACCATGACGCTGGTCTATAACCTGCCCGCCACCAACGCGATCTACCAGCGCTTCGCCGGCCTCGACGGCTCGGCCTACATCATCGGCGGCTTCGGCATGACGGCGCTCACCGCCAACAACATCGTGCTGGTGCCGATCCGCTCCGGCCTCGGGCTGCGCCTGGGCGCCAATATCGGCTACCTCAAATACACGCCGAGGGCGACCTGGAACCCGTTCTAGGTCCGCTCCTCCCCTTCGATTCCGGATTCACGTTAACAACAGGGCGGGGCTGGCTTTTTGCCGGTCCGCCATGCATTGTCCTTGGTAAATTTTTCCTTAGCTCTCGGAGTTCTGATCCATGGTCGAACCGATCATGTACCTGGCGATCGGTTTCCTGCTGTCGATGCTGTGCGGGCTTGCCATCGTGCCGCTGGTGCATAATCGCGCGGTCCGCCTGACCACGCGCCGGCTCGAGGCCGCCACACCGCTGTCGATGGCGGAGATCCAGGCCGACAAGGACCAGCTCCGCGCCGAGTTCGCCATGTCGGCGCGCCGGCTCGAGATGAGCGTCGACCAGCTCAAGAACAAGACCACGAGCCAGCTCGCCGAGCTCGGCAAGAAGAGCGACGCCATCAACCGCATGAAGATCGAGCTCGGCGAGAAGAACGCCACGATCTTCGCGCTCGAGGCGCGCGAGAAGGCGGTGAAGGAGCAGCTCCGCGCCACCGAAGAGGAATTCAACGCCAAGACCGCGTCCTTGCGCGAGGCCGAGATTGCGCTGAGCAACAAGCAGGGCGAGCTCGCCAAGATCAACTCCGAACTGTCCGACCGCTCGATGATGGCGGAGAGCCGCCAGGTCGAGCTGGTCGCGGTGCGCGCCCAGATCGAAGAGCTGAAGAACCGCGTCGGCGATGCCGAGAAAGAGTTCACCGCCACGCAGGCGCGGCTGACGCAGGAGCGCGTCGAGTCGGAGACCGCCTCGCGCGAGCTTGGCGATGCGCGCGGCCGCGTCGAGAATCTGAGCCAGCGCGTCACTGAGCTCGATCGCCAGCTGATCGTGCAGGTCAAGGAGGCCGAGATGCTGTCCGGCCGCGTCGCCGATCTCGAAGGCCGCCTCGCCACGCAGGGCAAGCTGCTCGCCGAGCGCGACTATGAGAACAACCAGCTCCGCCAGACCAATGAGAGCTCCGAGCGCACCATCAAGGAATTGCGCGTCGAGGTCGCCGGCTTGAGCGGCGGCAAGTCGTCGGCTGCGTTCGAGGCGATGCGCGCGGAAAAGGCCGCGCTGGAAGAGCAGCTCGGCACCGCACGCGACGAGCGCGCAAAACTCCAGCGCGACATCAATGCGATCCAGCAGCAGGCGGAGAGCTCCTGGGCGACCGAGCGCATGGAGAACGCGCTGCTGCGCGAGCGCATCAACGACATCGCCGCCGAGGTGGCAAAACTCGCGATGCAGCTCGAGGGCCCGAACTCGCCGATCGAGGCGCTGCTGGCAGCCGAGGCCGGCCAGCCGCCGAAGCAGGCCGCCCGACCGACCAATGGCGTCGCGACCAATGGCGCGGCAGCAAGCCCCCTCCCCGAAGGTGGCGGAACGCTCGCCGAGCGCATCCGCGCGCTGCAGGCCCACGCCTCCCGCGCCCGCCAGCAGGGCGCGTAAGCGGCCCAAAATCCGGCCTCGCCGCCGGATTGGGGCACCGGCGAAGGTTTTCCGGCCTCAAGCCGCCTGAAAACTTGACACTTCTAGCCCGCACTTCTAAATCGCGGGCTCCGATGCGCCGGCCGGCCGAAAAGTCCGGCCGTCGGCATGATGGTTACGGGTGCATAGCTCAGCGGGAGAGCGTTCCCTTCACACGGGAGAGGTCCAAGGTTCGATCCCTTGTGCGCCCACCATCCATCCTCCTGAACCATACTGGTTGCGGACGATGCCCGCACGGGGCGACTTTTGGTCACCCGTCCCGTTGAAATCTCGAAAACAACCCCATGCACAGTAGCCGAATTCTGTCGGATCAATGGGTTGCGCCTTTTCCGAAAATCGGTTGACGCGTCGGGCAAAACACCGGCATGATGGCATGATCCGGGAAGGGGTCCACCGGACGATGAGGCCACAACCTAACGTCTCCGCCGTACTATCGGCTCAGGAGCGCTTAGTTCACCGAGATGGCGTTCGCGCCATTGCGCAAGGCGCTTATTCAACACGCAGTATCGCATGACCGTGGAAATGCTCGACCGTTGGCGCTGCCAAGCATGCCGCCAAAGTCCGATTGCGGAGGAAGTTGGCGACGACGACCATCAAGAAGCATACCGAGTGTGCCCTGACTGCGCTAATCGTCTACGACGACTCGCCCTCCGACCGATCGAATGGTTCAATCTCGCTGCGGTACATGGTTGGAACAAATTCCTGCTACATGATGATTTTTACGATCAGGATGGATCCGCAAGCCAACCGGACGCTGCCGACTACACGACTGAAGGGATGGAAGCGCCAACCCCTGAAATGTGCGCCAAGTCGCTGGACCGTCTGATTGACTATTGCATCACGCGCTGGCGCCTCAGCCGCCCAGATTTCGAAGCGTTCGGCCCATTCGCAACCAGCGACATTCTCGCGAGCCTTCAAGAGCGCGCCGAGATGGGCAATCGACACGTCCTGAAGACGGCCCTTGAACTGTGCGCAAATGTGATCGGAAGCTCGGCTGCTCCATGGGTGCACGGACAATGTGAAAGGGCTCGCCGCGACAACGCCCTGTTCGCTTGGGCCGAGGCTGCTGCCAAATGCTTGCCGTCCCCAGAGGGGCTTCACATGACCATTGATGCATTGAAATCCTTACGTGGGCGCGACTTGCAGAATGACATGGCAGCGCTCTCCTGGTTTCGCTCGCCCGAAGTGCTGGATTGGATCGAAGCTAATGCTCCATTCGAGAATGTCTCGGCCTCATGGGGACAACTCGCGTCGCTCTCCAATCTATATTGGGTCAGAGCCCAGGACTGGCTTGCAAAGCGCCGTCCACTAAGCCTTGTCGCCCTGGATGCGCTCGCCTGCTACATTCCGCACCAGGGACGGGCACCGATCCTGAATCGGATCAATCCGATGTTAAAGGGCGGCGTGGATCGATCAGCGATAGAACGAACTCTTCAGAACTACGCGTCTGACGACGACGCCTCGCGCGTCGTGGCCAGATGCAGATTTATCATAGGCAATCTGGACAAGCTCCACGTCGAGTGAGCGATTGCAACGTGGCTCACTCAATAACGGATCAAACTCAAGCAGCCCGGGCCGGCCGCCAGGCCGCATAGAGACCGACGAGGGTCCCGATGGCGACCAGCGCTGCCGCAAGCAGCACCTGCAATTCCCCATCATCGGTGGCGCCGACCGACGACACGAGTCTGGTCACGACGACGAACAGAATACCCACAGAGGCCGCAGCACCCACGCTGAGATAGCCGAGCTCTCGCGCCAGGTTCCGGCCGAGAAGTCCGAGTGCCGTGAAATACATCGCGCAAGCGTTGGGATGAACGAACAGGGCAACGCGCGCGTAGGGACCGTAGGCGTCGAGGAGTGACTCACACCGGCTCAGTGCCGCCTTCGAAGCAACCCGCTGCAAAAGCGGCCTGAAAAAACGGGCTTGTCCGTAACTCAGAACCGCGCCCACGATGATGGCCAGCCACGCCACGATGAAAACGGAGACATCCGCGGGCTTCGGATTGAGCGCCACGGACATCAGGATCAGCGCGGTTCCGGGAAAATAGCCGAAATACGGGAAGACCGACTCCAGCAGCACGCAGACGAAGATGAAGACCGGAAACCATGACGAACCGGTCGCGTCCTGGACGATGGCATTCAAATCGAACAGGTTCGTCTTATACAGGACGAGGTACATGCAAATGGCCAATCCGGCCAACGCGTAAAACGGCAACGCTCCCGACAGAAATCGTCTCATTCGACCATCATACGTTGTTTCGCGACACAGCGGAGACCATCGATATCAGCTCGACCCGATCGGCGCGATCTCGATCTCCTGCGCGCCCGCCCCCACGATATCGCCGACCGCTTTCCACATCGGCGACTTCGCGACTGGAGATACGAACGAGAGCGGCCCCGTCTTTCGGGGCCGCTTCGTCCTCTCCAATGACTACGTACATCCGCCCACGCCAGCATCACGCCGACGGAAACGGATTCGCGGCCTTGGTGTATTTGAGCGCGCCGATGCCAAAACCTTCCTGGCTGCGGCTTTGAACGAATTCCTTGTGCTCGTAAAACGGCGACAATTCGCGCCACAACTGCGGGACGCCGCCGGCCCAGGCGCTGGTGTTGCCGCTGGACTCGCAGATGTCGTGGAACAGGATGATTCCGCCCTCCCTGACGTAATGCCGGTAGCAGAGAAAGTCCTGCTTGACGCCCTCGTAGCGGTGATCGCCGTCGATGAACAAGGCGTCGATCAGCCTGCCGTTCAGGAACTTCTCGACCCGCTTGACGGTGTCATCCGCGTAGGACGGCATGTCGAAGAAGGTCCATTGCTGCTTCGGCGTCGCAAGCAGCTTCAGCATTTCCTTGTTCTTCACGTGGAGATCGATGCAGATCATCGTCTCCATCGTGGGAAGAAATCGTCCGAACAGGAGCGAGGTTCCGCCGTTCAGCGTACCGATTTCAACCACGAGCTTCGGAGCGGACGCTGCGATGTAGTCGAGGGCCGACGAGATCTCCGTCTCGATCTGGCAGGAGCCCGTGCCCATATGCTGCTTGGTGAAGTCGATGACGTCCTGCACGCTCGATCCGCGCTTGTACTCGCCGATGATCTCGTCGCGCTTCTGGGTATTGAACTTGAGGCGTAGTGCAGGCCCGCTATCGGCCAGCCGCTTCTTGATTTGTCTGACCGCGAGAACAGCGGGATGAAACTTGAGTTCCGTTAGACGCTCATTGAAGGCCTTGCTCAACGACATTATCGAACCTCACTTCATGCAGAGTTGCCCGACAGCTCCAAATGCTAGGATCGTTTCAAATCTTGATCAACTTAAGGTTTTTGCTTGACAGCAGGATGAACCAGGAAGCCCGGATCGCTACCCGATCTCGATAAGCTCGATCTCTTGTGTTCCCGAGCCGACGACGTCACCGACGGCCTTCCCCATCAGCGACTTCGCGACCGGCGAGACGAACGAGATCGACCCCGCCTTTGGATCGGCTTCATCTTCCCCGACGATACGATATGTCTGCACGCGGCCGTCGGCGCGGCTGAACGTCACGGTGCTGCCAAAGGCGACCGTCTCGTTCGACGCCGGATTGGGAACCAGTTGCGCCGTGCGCAGCCGTTCGGTCAGATAGCGCACATCGCGCAAGGGCACGGCCGACTGCCGGCGCTTTTCGTTGACATCATCGATGGCTTGCGCGGCTTCATAGGCCTCGCGCGCTTGCTGGAGCTGCGTCTGCAGCGCCTGCAAGCCTGTTTCGGTCACGAGGTTCGGATGCGGCGAGATCGGGCGATCCGGCAGCAATGTCTCGGAGGCGGTCTCGGCGCTTTCTTCTTTGGTAAAGGCGACGCTCAATTCGAATATCCTGTCGAATAGTTCTGGAGTGACCACCGCGCCATCACACCGCGATCCACCGAAATGAACCGCGCCGGGCCGCCGGCGATCGTCCCTCATTATATCTCAAGTTCGACGAAACGGCGGAGCTTGAAGACGAGATCGGGCAAAGCCTGGCGGAACCGGGTCGCGTTCTGGAACGTGGTCGAGAACGGCGCGAAGGTGATCATGGCGTTCCAGTGCCGATAGCCGTAGACCGTCACCGAGACGCCGGACGCCGGAAAATCCTCGATCTTACGCAACTCGCCGAGCACGAGATCGGCAATGGCGTCCGCCGGCAGAAGCCGCTTGCCGTCCGGCGTCAGGGGCGGACCGGGCGCAACCGGCTTCGGAGCCACCGCCGCCCGATTGGACGCGTCCTGGAGCTTCGGAGACTCCGCTTCCGGGATTTGCGCCAATTCCGCAATCGGTGCGGCCGCCGGCGCGATCGGCATGAAGTCAGCAAGCGGCGGCGGGTGGGCTACCTCTGCGCGCTTGTTGCCTCCCAGGATGCTGCTGATCATGGCTACAAGGCCAGCATCCCTCCCATCGTCACTCATCACGGCTTCCCCCCGGCTTGGCCCAGTCTAACACCGGAACCGCAGACCGCCACAGGGGTCAGCCGATCAGATCGCGCCATCGTTCCCGCATGGCTTCCGTCGGTTCCACCGCGGCGCAAGACGGGGAGCCCGTCGCGCCGCGGTGTGATCGGCTACTGCTTCTCGAACGGAATATATTGCTGGTACTGCTTCGGCACGGAGCTGCGATAGCGCGCCGGAACGGTGCCGCTGTCGACCGAATGGTCGATCTCCTGCTGCCGCGTCATCTTCTTCTTCGCGGGCTTCTTCTCGGCACTCTTCTTCGAACCGGCCGGCGCTGTCGAATTGTCGGTGGTCGCAGCCGGCGTGGCGGTTGCGGCCGGCGCAGTGGTCGCTGCAGGCGCCGTCGTGGTGGCCGCGGCGGCCGGTGGCGTGCCGCCTGCGGCGGGCGCGCTCTGCGCCAGCGCGAGCGATGTCTGCATGATGAGCGCCAGTGCCGCGGTCGTAGCCAGCAAATATGATTTTTGCATCAGAACCTCCAAAATGCCTGATCACCAATGACGGAAGCGTAGTCCCGCGGGATCGACGCGTGCAAGTGCACCGAAGATAGGCGGGACCCTGGCCGCAAACTGTGGCCGAGATCACATTGTCCACCAAGGCCTGGCCCACGACGGCTTGCGCATCATAAGGCGATGCCGAACGCCGCGCACGCGCGGAGACCAGGACGCGAGCGACAATGTGTCGGGCGAGTCCCGGCACGCGCGAGGGCGATCGGATATGGCATTTTGCACGACCTGAGTGCGCGCCTCGTCCTTCGAGACGACCGCTTCGCGGTCTCCTCAGGATGAGGCTAAGCCGCATCGGTGCTCGTCAAAACTATGGCCGCACACTCGGTCCTCATCCTGAGGGCCCGCCAACGGCGGGCGTCTCGAAGGATGGCCACAGGGGATTCGCTCCCATATGCCATTGCCCTGCCGGCGCACGCGAGGGCCGGCATCCACCCGCGCTACACGTTCTCCCAGGCCCGCGACGACTGACGGGGCGGCGTGCACACGCCGCTGCAATTTTTACGCGAACACGATGTTCGCTGCGACAAATCGCTTCAACAATTAGGTCGGCGAAGCTGACATGGCTTCGCGCCGCGATTTTCGATGACGAGAATGTTATTCGGCATCGATGCGGGAAAAATTTGCAAAGCACATCCGCAACTTGATTGCAGCACTCGCTCATGGAACCGCATCGACGTCGCGCGATGTGTGAAGCAGCGCATTGCGACGCCGAATTCCGCGATCTAGCCTCACATGCAAATCTCATCATCTACAATTTTAACTTTAGTTGCTTGCCGTCGTAACTTTTCATGGAGGTACTTTATGAGCAGTCGTCACGCCATTACGCCGCGCGGTCTGAACGCCACCCGTTCGCCGCTGTCACAGGGCCGCTTCGGCCGCATGTTCCGCAATTTGACGCCGGCGAAATTCGGCCCGAACGAGGCCGACAACGTCGCAAATCTCGCAGCGCTTGCCGACAACATGGTCGGTGATTTCGACCCGCCCAAAGACGGTCCCGATGGCGAGGAGAGCGGAATTCCCGCGCTCTACACTTATTTCGGCCAGTTCATCGATCACGACATCACGTTCGATCCCGTGAGCTCGCTGACCAAGCAGCAGGATCCGGACGGGCTCGTCGATTTCCGCACGCCGGCGCTCGATCTCGACAATCTCTACGGCCGCGGTCCGAACGACCAGCCCTACATGTACGACAGCAGCGGCAAGTTTCTGCTCGGCGAAACCTTGACCGGCACCGGCGTGTCCAACGCCAGCGACCTGCCGCGCTTCAAGGGCCGCGCATTGATCGGCGATCCCCGCAACGACGAGAACAGCATCGTCTCGCAGTTTCAGGCGCTGATGCTGCGCTTCCACAACCGCATGGTCGACGACAATGACGGCATCCCCTTCGAAACGATCCAGCAGCGCGTGCGCTTCCACTATCAATACGTCGTGCTGAACGACTTCCTGCCGCGCATCGTCAATGCCAGCGTGCTGAACGATCTCAGGACCGGCGGCCATTACGACCGCAGCAGGCTCGCCTACTATCACTGGAAGACTTATCCATTCATGCCGGTCGAGTTTTCGGTCGCGGCCTACCGGCTCGGGCACTCCATGATCCGGCCCGGCTATCGGCTGAACGACGCCGACAACATGCTGCTGCAGATCTTCCCAGATCCCAACAATCCCGACACCAACGCGCTGACCGGCTTCCGCGCCATGGGTCCGGGACGCGCCATCGACTGGGGGCGGTTCATCGACATCGACACGCGCGCCTATGGCGTCGAGGACGACAGCACCAATGCGGCCAACAAGCGGCGGCTGCAGTTCGCCTATCGCATCGACACATCGCTGGTCGATCCGCTGCGCAAGCTGCCGCCGGAGGTCGCCTCCAATCCGTCATCGCTGGCGCTTCGCAATCTCGAGCGCAGCTGGCGGCTCGGACTGCCCTCGGGCCAGGCGGTCGCCAAGGCGATGCATCTGACGCCGCTGACCGACGAGCAGATCGTCATCGGCCGCGCCGTCGACAACCCCGACCCGACAGGCGATCCGCAAGTGCCGATCGCGTCGATTGCGAACGGCGTGTTCAAGGGCAACTGCCCGCTCTGGACCTACATCCTCGCCGAAGCGCGGCAATTTCAGACCGCGGTCACGATCCCGGCCACCGGTGCGCCGGCGGGCGGCATCAACACGCCGCAGCTCGGGCCGGTCGGCGGACGTATCGTCGCCGAAGTCTTCCTCGGCATGATGTTCGGCGACGCCTCCTCCGTGCTGTCACTCGACCCGAACTGGGCGCCGGTGACGGGTCCCGATTTCCGGCTGAAGGATCTCGTGACCTACGCGCTGGGTGGCGGTGCTCCGCTGCATTGAGCGGGTGACGATTGACGACAAGGCCGCTCGCGTCACGCGGGCGGCCTTTCCACACAGGGCGTGCGCTCACAAACTCGCCGCTTCCGGTTTGCCCTCAGAGTGCGACGTTGTTTGGCGCTATTTCCCCAGTGCCGCGGCAACCTGGCCAGCCAGCTCCTCTGCCAGCGAGTGATAGCCCTCTGGCGTGAGATGTTGTCCATCAGGCTGATGCGGAAGTCCGTGCAGCATCCCATTCGGGAGCATAATAACCTTGATTCCCATCGCGCTTAGCCGACTTTGGATGGCAGGCGTGTTGTCAGCGGCTAGCTTTCTCCGGTCGTTTCCGCCGGGTTGAAGGATGACAACGCTCGTTCCCTTCGGAACCACTCGATCCAGTCGGGCCAACATGCCTCCCGTGGTGTCACCGTTGACGCCAGCATTGATGACACGGACGTTAAGACCCTTCGCACGAAGAAGCGTTTCCAGTTGTGCGGGGTAGGATTGGCTGCGCGATACACCCTTGCCGAAGGTGTTGCTGGCTCCAAGGGCCACAACGGTTGCAGCGTGAGCAGTGCCAAGCGCCGAGAACACCCCGAATGCACCGAGAAGAACGATCTGGCTAAGCTTTGCGACCACTATTGCCCCCCGATAGGCCTGAATCCCAACCGCATGCTTATCACCAATTGCTATTTTTTGAGAACGCGGAGGTTGCCTGCGGGTCAATAAGGAGACGCGCTAATGCGCCACCCCGAGACCGCTCTCTTTTAGCCGCTCCGCGAACCAGAGCGACATCGGCTGATCGAGAACACCGCTGACATAGACTTCCGAGATCGTCACGTTGTGCCTGTCCAGCACCAGCAGCACGCCGATCCAATAGGCGAACCAGACATGCGGATCGGTCAGCGCCATCAGCTTGTGCTGGTCGTGCTCGAGCGAGGTGTGATTGCTCGCCTTGCGGATCTCGACGGTGAGCAGATTGTTCGGGATCTCGCGCTGATGCACGACGACATCCGGATAGATCGACTTGCCGAGATGATCGTCGGTCGAGATGATGGTGCCGTGCGGCAGATGCAGTGTGCGCTCCCCGAGCCGGTCGTAATTGCAGTCGACCGACCAGCCCGAAAACTGCCGCTCGAGATAGACGGCGAAGCGGTGTGTGATGGCACGCTCGCCGATGTCCTTCTCGAACAAAAATCCTTCCTGGGCGTAGAAGTCCCGGAGCGCCGCGATCACCTTGTTCAGCTCGGTCTGCATCGTGCCTCCGGGCTCAATCGTAAGTAGCCCGGATGGAGCGTAGCGCAATCCGGGTTCTCGCAAAACGCACGAAGTCCCGGATTTCGCTGCGCTCCATCCGGGCTACATGAGAGCCGAAGTTCGCGGCGCGATCGACCAGACTTACATCTGCACTTCGATCAGCCGCGGTCCCGGCTCGGCGACGGCCTCGGCCAGCGCCTTGTTGAACTCGTCGGCATTGGTGACGGCGCGGCCGGGTACGCCCATGCCCTTGGCCAGTGCGACGAAATCGAGCGTCGGGCGGTCGAGGCGGAGCATGTCGTTGGCGCGCTGGCCGGGTTCGCCGGCGCCGACATTGTCGAACTCGCCGCGCAGGATCTGGTAGATGCGGTTGGCGAACACGATGGTGACGATGTTGAGGTTCTCTCTCGCCTGCGTCCACAGCGACTGGATCGTGTACATCGCGCTGCCGTCGCCGACCATGGTGATGACCTTGCGGTCCGGGCAGGCGATCGCCGCACCGATCGACAGCGGCGTCGAGAAGCCGATCGAGCCGCCCATGTTCTGCAGCCAGTCGTGCGGCGCGGCCGCCGCAGTCGGTGGGAAGAAGCCGCGGCCGGTGGTCAGCGACTCGTCGACCATGATCGCGTTCTCCGGGATCGCACATGCGATCGCCTGCGCGATCGAGGCGAAGGTGAGCGCACCGGTCGGCTTGACCAATTCCTGCAAGGCCTGCGGCTTGATATCCTTGGCGCTGGCCTTCACGGCGCCGGCCAGCGCGTCGAGCGCTGCGACCGAATTCTCGCCCCAGGAGGTCATGCGATGGACCTCGCAGCCCTCGGGCTTGAGCATGCTCGGCTTGTTCGGATAGGCGAAGAACGCCACGGGATCGTCGGACTCGACCAGCACGATGTGACGGAACTTTGCCAGCATCGGCAGCGCGTTCTCGATCACGTAGTGAATGCGGTCGATCGAATAGCAGCCGCGGCCACGCGCCATCTTCGGGCGGAAGGTCGGGCCCATCACGGTGCAGCCGGTCTTGTTGGCGATGCGCTCGGCCAGCGCCAGGCCCTTTTCGCTCAGTGCACTGCCGGTCATCAGCAGCAGCGTACCCTCGCCGTCGCCGTGCAAAATCCTGGCGGCCTGCTCGACGGCCTGCGGCGAGTAGCTGGCGCGCTGCTGCTCGGCCGGCACCTCGGCGATGCCGTCGGCCTCGTTCCAGGCGGTGTCGGCGGGCAGGATCAGGGTCGCGATCTGCGGCGGGGCGCTTTTGGCGGCAGCAATCGCCGCGGCGCCGTCAGCGGCGACCGATTTGGAATTCGGCGAGGTGCGGACCCAGGACGACATCGGCCGGGCAAGGCCCTCGATGTCGGAGGTCAGCGGTGCATTGTAGTCGATGTGGTAGACGGCGTGCTGGCCGACGATGTTGACGATGCCCGAATTGGCCTTCTTGGCGTTGTGCAGATTGGCAAGGCCATTGGCGAGGCCGGGGCCGAGATGCAGCAGGGTCGAGGCCGGCGTGCCCTTCATGCGGAAATAGCCGTCGGCCGCGCCCGTCACCACGCCTTCGAACAGGCCGAGCACGCAGCGCATGCCCGGCACGCGGTCGAGCGCCGCGACAAAATGCATCTCGGAGGTGCCCGGGTTGGTGAAGCAGACGTCCACCCCGCCCTTGACCATCGTCCGCACCAGGCTTTCCGCACCGTTCATTCTGTCTGCTCCCGAAACCGGCTTATTTCCAGTGATCCGTGGGATCAATCATTGTTCGCGGGCCCCGTCAAAGCAATAGCCGGCATCGCGGCCCTGCCCCGCATGGCAACCTGCCGATTTGGCTAATGCTTTTGGTTGCCGATTTGGTAACGCCAATCGCGGGGGACGACGCCCCTCACGGGGCCGTGGCTTGCGAAACGCCCGCAAATATGGCCTCTGGCTTTCGTTGAATCGATTTTTTCTGGGGGAAGCAATGATCCGGTTTTTTGCCGCGCCGATAACCGCAATGGCACTCTTGCTGGCTGGTGCAGCCGACGCATCCGCGGCGGGGATGATAGACTTCACGGGCACCAGCTCCACTGGCTTTCTCGGCGGCGGCTCAAGCCCAATCCCCCGCACCACCGTCATGTACAACGGCAATTATGCCCCCGGCACGATCGTGGTGAACACCGCCGAGCGCCGGCTCTATCTGGTGCTCCAGGACGGCCAGGCCCTGCGCTACGGCATCGGCGTCGGCCGCGACGGCTTCCGCTGGGGCGGGGTGCACAAGATCACCGCCAAGAAGGAATGGCCGGAATGGACGCCGCCGTCGCAGATGATCGCCCGCCGGCCCGACTTGCCGCGCCACATGAAGGGCGGCATCGAGAATCCGCTCGGCGCGCGCGCGATGTATCTGGGATCGACGCTCTACCGCATCCACGGCTCCAACGAGCCGGAGACGATCGGCCAGGCCGTGTCCTCCGGTTGCTTCCGCATGACCAATGACGACGTCACCGACCTCTACGGCCGCGTCGGGGTCGGCACCACGGTGGTGGTGCTCAACAACTGATCGGCCGCCCGCGGCAGGAACCGCGGGGCGCGTGAATATGCGGACTTGTGTGCGCCGCGCGAATACGGCAGCGTTGCGCGACGATGAGCGCAATGAACTCGCCCTCCGTTGCCGTTCGCTTTGCCCTGCTGGCGTTTGCAGTGCTCACATGTGTGCCTGACACCGCACCCATAGCGATCGCCGGCGAGCTGCCCGCGATCGCCTCGCGCCAGCGCGCCGAGAAGAAGAGCTTTACCGACGCCGAGATCGTCGACGGCTTTCTGAAGACCGCCTTCGGCGCCGAATACCACCTCGCCGGCCGCGTCGACCGCATCCGCAAGTTCGACGGACCGGTGCGCGTGTTCGCCGAGAGCGACCGCGCCGACCGCAAGGCGCAGCTCGCGAAGGTCGTGGCCGACATCGGCACGCGCGTGCAGCATCTCGACATCGCCATGACCGACACCAGCGAAGCGGCGAATGTGCGGGTGAAGCTCGTGCGCGACCGCGACCTGAATCGCACCATTGCAAGCTTCTACGGCGCGGAGAAGGCGCGCGAGATCCGCACCTCGCTCGATCCGCAATGCCTGTCCGGCTTCCGCAAGAACGACAATTTCGAGATCGAGCATTCCGACGTCATCCTCACCGTCGACAATGGCGACTTCACCTTCCTCGACTGCGCCTATGAGGAGCTGCTGCAGTCGCTCGGCCCGATCAACGACACCGCCAGCGTGCCGTGGACGATGTTCAACGACAATGTGTCGATGGGCTATTTCGACGTCTACGACCAGTATATCCTCAATTTGCTCTACGACCCCCGCATCAAGCCCGGCATGACCGTGCTGGAGGTGAGATCGGTGCTGCCCGAGGTGATCGCCGACGTGCGGATTTGGGTGAAGCGGGTGAACAATCTAGCGGAGTAGCTAACCCGTCATCCCCGCGCAACCGCGAAGCGGTTGTCGCTGGAGGTGCGAGGCTTGTGATGCGAACGCATCGCAAGCAGAGCCTCGAAGGATGAACGGCCGAGATGCAGCCGGGCCGTCGCCCTTCGAGGGCCGCTGAAGAAGCGGCCACCTCAGGGTGACGGTGAGGAATTAGCCCTACTGCACCAGATCGGCAACGGTGGTCGCGGCCTTCAGGCCGGTGCCGGTGAGAACGGCAACCGTGGTCTCGTTCGCCTTGATGGCGCCGGTGGCGGAGAGTTTCTCCAGCGCCGCAGCCGCGCTGGCGCTGGTGGGCTCGGCGAACAGGCCCTGCCGCGCGAGGCGCCGCAGGGCGGCGACGATCTCGTCCTCGGTGAGCGCGACCGTGCCGCCACCGCTCTCGCGCAGCGCGCCGATGATCTCGCGCAGCCGCAGCGGATTTTTGATCGCGGTGCCTTCGGCGATGGTCTTGTTCACCTCGCGCGCGACGGGCGTATCGACGCCGGCCTTGAAGCTGGCATCGATCGGCGAGCAGTTGAGCGGCTGAGCCGCGAACAGACGCGGCAGTTTTGCGATCTGCCCCGCCTTCAGCAACTCGCGGAAGCCGAAGGCGCAGCCGAGCAGGCTGCTGCCGGCACCGACGGGAACGATGACGTTGTCGGGCGCGCGAAAACCGAGATCTTCCCAGATTTCATAGGCGAGCGATTTTGTGCCCTCGAGGAAGAAGGGCTGCCAGTTGTGGCTGGCATAGAAGGTCTGGCTCGACTGCCTGATGGCCTCGGCCTCCGACTCCTCGCGCGGGCCCTCGACGAGCTGCACCTCGGCGCCGTAGGCGCGGACCTGCGCGATCTTGGCCGGCGAGGTCGAGGCCGGCGCCAAAATCTTCACGCGCATGCCGCCGGCCGCACCGAGACCTGCCATCGATGACCCACCATTGCCGGAACTGTCCTCCAGAATGGCGTCGACGCCGATCTGCCGCAGGAACGACAGCATGACCGCCGAACCGCGGTCCTTGAAGCTGCCGGTCGGGTTGAACCATTCGAGCTTGAAGAACGGCCGCAGATCGCCCCACCCCTGTTGCACCAGCGGCGTGCAGCCCGCGCCGAGCGAAATCGGATCCCTGATCTCCACCGGCAGCGCCGCGCGGTAGCGCCAGAGCGATCGCGTGCGGCTGTCGATATCCGCGCGCGATATCCCCGTTCCCGGCGTCACCAGCAGCGGCGTGCGCTCGTCCGAGCACCAGCGCGGCTCGTGAAGCGGATAGAGCTTTCCATTGTGGGGATCGATGTAGCTGGCGGCGGACATACTGGTGGAAGACATGGCGCACTCCGAGAACGAGGCCGGAGCTGTACGATATGTCCGATTGCCTAGGTTTTGCCTAGTCCGATGCGGTGCATCAGCTCCCCGAACCGCGCATCGCTGCGCAGCGGATCGAAGGCGGGCCGCAGCAGGATCGAGGGATTGAACCTGATATCACAGGCCTTGTCGAGCCAGTCGAGCGCGGCGTCGCGATCGCCAAGGCCGACATAGATGAGCGCGATGTTGGCCTGCGCCGATGGATAAAGGTCGCCATGCGCGGCCATGTCGGCGGCGATCCTGACGGCGTCGTCCTTGCGGCCGGAGACCGCATAGGCGTAGGCAAGATTGGAATCGAACACGCTGCTGTGGCCGGAGATCTCGATCGCCTTGCGGAACTCGGCGATCGCCTCGTCGAAGCTGCCGAGCTGCACCAGGGCCTGACCGAGCTCGTAGTGGCCGACGGCAAATCGGGGATCAAGCTCGAGCGTCTTGCGGCTCTGCGCGACCGCGGCGTCGAAATCGTGGTTGATGCACAGCGCATCGGCGATGTCGGCGCCGATGATGAGGGAGAGCGGATCGAGGCTTTGCGCCTGGCTGAACTGCTGCAGCGCCTCGCTGGTCTTGCCCGTCAGCATCAAATGCCAGGCGTACCAATGATGCGCCGTGGCATAGCTGGGGTTGAGACGGATGGCGGCCTCGTATTCGGAAGCAGCGACGTCCCAGTCCCAGCCGTAGAGATCGAGCGCAAAGGCGAGCGAGGTGTGGGCTTCGCCGAGCGTGCCGTCGAGCTCGAGCGCCCTGCTGGCCGCCGCCGTCGCCTTGGAGAATGCCTCGGTGGTCGAGAGCACGCCGTACTCCCAATCGCCGGCGAGCGCATAGGCATCGGCAAGGCCGGAATGGGCCTCGGCGTAGTTGCGGTCGATCTCGATGGCCTGGCGGAAATATCTGATGGCGGCGCGGAGGCCATCGCCGGTGCGCTTGTTCAGGAAGTAGCGGCCTTTCAGGTAATTTTCGTAAGCCACCGGATCGATGCTGCGCGGCTTGTCGAAAGCGGCGCGCTCGCCATGGTTCAGCGTGGCGCGCACTTGGCCAGCCACGGCGCGGGCGACGCGGACCTGAAGCGTCAGCGCGTCGCGCACATCGCCTTCGTAACTGTCGGCCCAGACACGGCTGTCGTCGCTTGCGTGGATCAGCTGGGCCGTGATCCGCACGCGCCCGCCTGCGCGCATCACGCTGCCTTCGATCACGGCGTCGACGTTCAGCTCGCGGGCGATGGTCGCGAGCGATTTGTGCGCGCCCTTGTACGTCATCGCCGAGGTGCGCGAGATCACCCTGAGCGCATCGACCCTGCCGAGTTGGGTAATCAGCTCACCGGTCATGCCGTCCGCGAAAAAATCCTGCGACGGATCTTCCGAGGTGTCGACGAGCGGCAGCACCGCGAGCGAATGGATCGTTTGCGCTCCCTGATGTGAGGTCGAGAGCCAGGCCAGAAGCGCCGCTGCGAGAAGCAGCATCAGGCCGATCGAGGCGAGCAGGCCATGCCGGCGACCCATCACGGGCCGTGTCGGAGGCGCGACCTGCGGCGCCGGCGGAGGCGCATCGGGTTCACACGGCGCACTCCCATCGATGACGACGGTGACGTCGGCGAGAAAGCGATAACCGCGGCGCGCCACCGTTTCGACGAAGCGCGGGCTCTCCGCGGAATCGCCGAGCGCCTCGCGTATCTTGCTTACGGCCTTGTTGAGCCCGTGATCGTAATCGACCACCGTCTGCGGCCAGAGCAGCGTGCGCAGCTCCTCGCGCGTCACCAGCTCGCCCGGCCGTTCCAGCAGCGCCGAGAGCAGTTGAAACGGCTGCTCCTGCAAACGCACCCGCCTGCCGTTCTTGACCAGCTCGCCGCTGCGCGGATCGGCCTCGAACGCGCCGAACCTGGTGCGTCTGGCGAGCTGAGCCGCAGACGCCGCGGCGGGTCGGTCGATCAATTCCGGTTCTAGCAGCATGGAATTCCCGTCGCAGCGTTGGGGAGGCGTGGCCGGAAGCCGATGATTTCACAAGGCTTCCCGGGGGATTGCGAGTCCAGCGAAAGACCACGCGCCGTCCATTGAGACCGGCTGCCATGCGAGCGAAGAGAGCCGCGCACATCAACACGGGATCGGGCGGGGCGATCGATGCAGAACGGTGTCAATCCGGGACGGGACGGCATGCCTATGCTCGACTCGGCTTATAATTTTGCGCGCTTCCTGAGCGGCGACGCGGACGCCGCCGAGCACATCGTGCAGGCGGCGTTTCTCCGCACCGATGTCGATACGGAGCGACGAAACCGGACCCGGTTATTGAGGGGCGTGCGGAATTGCTATCGGACATGGCTGACCACCCGTCGGCGACGCGATCGGCAAAGTGATGTATTCGCACACAAGCGGTTACCTGATGCGGTCGCCGCTTCCGTCCTCCGAACGGACGACCGTGCGGACAAAATTTCGGCAGCCGCCGGTCTCGATGCGACCGCAATTCGCTGCGCCATCGAGACCCTGCCGCGGCGCCTGCGCGAAATCCTGGTGCTGCGCGAGATCGACGAGCTGTCCTACCGGGAAATCGCCGAGGTGACGTCGCTGCCGACCGGCGAGGTCCTGTCGCGACTGGCCTGCGCGCGACGCAGGTTTGCGGGCTCGGTCGGCCGATAACTAGAAAAATACAATTATATCAATATCTTAAATGAAGAGGACCGCCGGAAGATCGCCCACCCGGCGCGGCCCCGCCATTTCCGTCAGGCCAGACAATCCCCATATAAGAAGCAGATAAACAGCCCTGCCCGCCCCGCACGATTAACTTGTCTGTCGTGGCCGGCCGCTACAATATGTTGGATTGCGTCGCCGGCCTGTGCCGGTAACGCCGCAGAGCCAGGCCCGTCCGAGCGGCGGGCCGTTGGCTTTTTGGGAGTTTGGCCATGAGCCGCGCGAACCGTACCGACCACATCCGCCTCACCTCGCACCCGGAGCCGGGCCGCAAGGCGGCCTTTCCGATTCACTGGGGTGCTGCCGATGCGCGCGCCCGCGGGCCGATCATCGGCACGGTGTCGCGCGCCGGGGATCGCAACGTGATCGGCAGCCATGGCGGCTCCTATGCGATGTATCGCGCACTCGCCGTCTCCGCCGGTGCGCTCGATCCCATCCGGCGCCCCGATCTCACCAACACGTTTCCGGCGGCGACCATCGGGCCGTTCGAGCAGTGGCGCGATCCCGCAAAAATCGTCGCGCTCGACCCCTGGGGTCATCTGGTCGCCGAGAATTTCGGCAAGGACATCGCCGAGGGCGTCGATATCCGCCCGAGCATCGCGGTGACGCGGGCACGGCTCGACCTGCCCGAAATCCGCGAGGCGCTTGCAGCCAAGCGATTGCGCGCCGACGGCGAGGTCGTGCATGCCAATGGCAGCGTCTCGGTGGTGAAGATCGCGATCGATCCGGTCTGGTATCTGCCCGGCCTTGCCGAGCGCTTTGCGACCAACGAGACCGAACTGCGCCGCACGCTGTTCGAGCAGACCGCCGGCATGTTCCCCGAACTCGTGACTCGACCGGACCTGAAGGTGTTTTTGCCGCCGATCGGCGGCACTACCGTTTACATGTTCGGCGATGTGACAAAACTGCCGGACCACCGCACAAAAATCACCTGCCGCGTCCATGACGAGTGCAACGGCTCCGACGTGTTCGGCTCCGACATCTGCACCTGCCGGCCCTATCTCATCCACGGCATCGAGGAATCCGCGCGCGGCGCGCAGGAGGGCGGGCTCGGGCTCGTCATCTACAATCGCAAGGAAGGCCGCGCGCTCGGCGAGGTCACCAAATTCCTGGTCTATAATGCGCGTAAGCGCCAGGAGGACGGCGACGCCGCCGCCGCCTATTTCGAGCGCACCGAATGCGTCGCCGGTGTCCAGGACGCGCGCTTCCAGCAATTGATGCCGGACACGATTCACTGGCTCGGCCTGAAGCGGATCGACCGTTTCCTGTCGATGAGCGACATGAAATACGACGCTTTGACCTCGCAAGGCATCGACATCGTCGAGCGCGTGCCGATCCCGCTGGAGCTGATTCCGGCTGACGCGCATGTCGAGATCGCCGCCAAGAAAGCCGCCGGCTATTACACGACCGACATTGCGCCCGAGAAGGACGTCGACGGCGTGGTCGGACGTTCGCTGGAAAAATACTGATCAGGCGATGGCGGACGTTTTGGAACTGCAAGCACGCGCGCTCCTCACCGCAAAGGCGGTTCGCGCGCGGGCTGGCGAGATGCTCGCAATCGGACTGAACGGCGGGCTCACGCATTTCACCATCGATCTCGATCGGATGGACGGCGTTGCGGAGGCCGTGCTGGCTGTCACGCGCAAAGCCTATCCGACGCTGGACATTCCCTTCCATGCGCGGTGGCGGCATTTTGTGTTCGGCGGCGTCGATCGCTGGGCGCTGCTGGCCGACGCGACATCGTGGCCCGATCGCGCGGCGCGGGCGCGCGCGGAGTTCGACCTCGCCATCGTCAGCGTGCTGCTCGATGCCGGCGCGGGTGCTGCGTGGCGCTATCGCGACGCTGTGACGGGGCAAGGCATCGGCCGATCGGAGGGGCTGGCGATTGCAAGCCTTGACATGTTTGCCGGCGGACTTTTCTCCGCCGATGCACGCGCGCCGTTCAGGGTCGATGCGGATGTGCTCGCAAAACTGCCGCTCGCCGCGCTCAACTCAGCCTTCCAGGCGAGCGATGCCAATCCGCTGCTCGGCCTCGAGGGACGCACCGATCTGCTGCGACGCCTCGGCAAGCAGGTTGCGGCGCACCCCGATGTCTTCGGCATGCACGACACGTCACGACCGGGCGGCCTGTTCGATCACATCGCCGCGCAGGCAACGAACGGCGCGATCCCCGCACCCGCAATCCTGTCTGCGGTGCTGAACCAGCTCGGGCCGATCTGGCCGTCGCGGCTCGAGCTCGCCGGCGTCCCGCTCGGCGATTGCTGGCGCCATCCGGCGATCAAGGCCGATGATGCGACCGCCAGCCTCGTGCCGCTGCACAAGCTGTCGCAATGGCTGAGCTATTCGCTGATCGAGCCGCTCCAGCGCGCCGGATTTGAGGTCACCGACATCGACGGCCTGACCGGGCTTGCCGAATATCGCAATGGCGGCCTGTTCGTCGATCACGAGGTGCTGCGTCTGCGCGATGTTGCGGATGCCGATCGTGCGCATGCGGTGGACTCACTGCTCGTGGTGGAGTGGCGCGCGCTCACCGTCGCGCTGCTCGATCGTGTTGCCGAACTGGTTCGCGTCAAGCTCGGCCGTACGCCGCAGTCCCTGCCGCTTGCCAGCATCCTGGAAGGCGGCACCTGGGCCGCGGGCCGGGCGATTGCCTTTTCGCGCCGTCCCGATGGCTCGCCGCCGCTCAAGGTGATCAGCGACGGCACTGTTTTTTAAACCCTCTCCCCTTGTGGGAGAGGGTGGCTTCGCGAAAGCGAAGCCGGGTGAGGGGTTGCTTCCGCGGGCACATCTCTCATTTGAGTTCGCGGAGACGACCCCTCATCCGGCGCTTCGCGCCACCTTCTCCCACAAGGGGAGAAGGGAAAAGCAAGAGCATCCGATCATGGAAGGCGTCACGATCGTCGATCATCCGCTGGTCCAGCACAAGCTGACGCTGGTGCGGGACAAATCGATCTCGACAAAGTCGTTCCGCGAGCTGATCAAGGAGATCGGCATGCTGCTCTGCTACGAGGTGACTCGCGACCTGCCACTCGCTGACACCGTAATCGAGACGCCGCTGGCGACGATGCACTCGGCCAAGATCGCCGGCAAGAAGCTGGTGTTCGTGCCGATGCTGCGCGCCGGCACCACCTTCGTCGACGGCATGATGGATCTGGTGCCGACCGCGCGCGTCGCGCATATCGGCCTCTACCGCGAGCCGCATAGTTTTGCCGCGGTCGAGTACTTCTTCAAGTCGCCGTCGGATCTCAGCGAGCGCCTCGCGATCGTGGTGACGCCTGTCGTCGCGACCGCCAACACGGCCGTCGCCGCAGTCGACCGGCTGAAGGAGCGCGGCGCCAAGGACATTCGCCTCGCCTGCCTGATCGCGGCTCCAGAGGGGCTCGAGCGCCTGCGCGGCTTGCATCCGGACGTGCATATTTGGACCGCCGCGGTGGATGAAGGCCTCGACGAGAACGGCTTTATCCTGCCAGGCCTCGGCGACGCCGGCGACCGCGCTTACGGGACGCGATAGTTCAGAGCAAGATGCAGCAACGAAGAAGGTGCGCTCCCTCTCCCGCTTGCGGGGGAGGGCTGGGGTGGGGGTGTCTCCACAAGCGAGAACCCCCAAGAGGAGAGAACCCTCACCCGGCGCTTCGCGCCGACCTCTCCCGCAAGCGGGAGAGGTTAGAACGAGCCCGCGGCCGATAGCTTCGACTCAAAGCTCATCCGGCTCAAATCTTCCCGCTGCCGCAGATGCCCTTCAGCGCCTGCCATTCCTTGTCCGTCAGCAGCGGCGGGCCGCTGGCGGGGCGGTCTTCTTTCGTCATGCGGGCGAGGCGGTCCTCGGTCAGCGGGTGGCTCGCCAGGATGGTGAAGCCTGATCCGCCTTCCTTGCCGGTGATGCGGAACATCAACTCGGCCGCGGGCTTCGGCGAGCGGCCGAGCTTGTGCATGATGTCGATCGCGAAGGTGTCGGCATTGGTCTCGGCCTCGCGCGAATAGGAGGCTTCGACCAGGCTGCGCGAGGCGAAGATCACGGCGGACGAGCCGGTGACGTCGCCGAACAACAAGCCGATCAGGAACGAAGTGCCGCCGTTGTAGATCAGGCCGCGCATGTTGTCGTGATGCTTGAGATGGCCGAGCTCGTGGGCGAGGATGCCGGCGATCTCGTCGGGACCTTCGGCCTTCTCGAGCAGGGCGTTGAGCACGAAGACCTTGCCGCCCGGCAGCGCGAATGCATTCGGCACCGAGCTCGGCAGCACGCCGGCCGTCATAGAGTCGTCGTCGAGTCCAGCGGCGTCGCGCAGGCGGTTGACGAGCTTGGAGAAGGCGGCCTGACCGGCCGGGTCACTGCAAGTGGAGCGGCCGAAGATTGTTTTCACCTGGACCTCGGACGCATCGCCGATCCGCCGCTCGATCGGTTTCGGCACCAGCGGCGCCAGGCGATCCGCGGCGAGCGGCACGCCGAACAGCACGACGCAGACGATGGAGATTGCGGCCGCAAGCGACCAGCCGACGATTTTTGCAACACCGCGGCCCGTGGTCAGGTGCTCGTCGAGCCGCAGACAGCGTGCAACGAGATCGGCGCCGAAAGCCGCGTCGCGGATCTCGAGCCGCGCCAGCGGCGGCGCGGACGTCGCGGTCAGGCGCAGGATGCCGGCCGGACTGTCGGCGCGACGGATCTCGTCATAGGCCCAGCGCGTGACGGCCCCGCCCGCCTGTCCATCGTTCGGCTCGGCGATATCGAGCGCGTCACCCAGTGTCAGCATGACCTGACGCCGGCGGCTTGATTGTCCGTCGAAGAAGATCGCCGGTTGTCCGGGCTTGGTCTCGGCGCCGGGCTCGGCGGTCACATCAGTCACGATCTAGAATCCTGCGACATCGAGACCATCGGCAAAGCCTTCGCCGAGCGCGCTGGCAAGCTCGCCGCTGGCGCGGACATCGGCGGCGGCTCCAATATCGTGCACCGCGACGGTCTCCAGCACCTTGGCCCAGAGATCGCGCTGAAGATAAACGCGCATGATGATGTTGATGGCCAACGCAAGCGCGAAATAGCCGATCACCATCATCACCAGCATCGGGATGCTCTTGGCGGCGTGGTCCGGCCCGAACACCTGCTCAGCCGGCACGCCGCTCACCTTGACGACGAGCATAGTGGCACCGCCGAGATAGAGGCCGAACAGGGTCGAGAGCAGCAGCCACCAGCCAACCATCTTCCAATAGAGGCCGTAGAACGCATTGTGCGGCAGATCCGAGGACAGGCTGACGCCGCCGATGCGGATGCCGTTGAGCCACCAGCGCCATTCGCGCGCCTTGAACTCGGCATAGAGGAACGGCGCAAGCGGAAAGATGATGACCGCGATCGGTGTGAGCAGCCACAGCCACCAGCCCCGCTTGAAGAATGTCCAGCCGTCACCTTCGAAGTCGCCCTGCAGATCGCCGAAATGCGTGTGCCTCATCTTGTAGCGCTCCAGCGACGCCTCGCGCCACGGCAGCGCCAGGCCGAGCGTCAGGAACACCAGCAGGCCCCACAGCATCGCGCGGAACGAATAGACCCAGCCGGAGCCGTCCATCCAGAAGCGTACGCCGCGCCAGACCGTGCGCGTCAAACGATAACGTCGCGCGCGAAAGATCGCGAACTGGCCGAAGGCGTAAAAGGAGATGAACAGCGGCGTCGAGGCGAAGCCCTGCCAGCGCTCGAACTCGATACCGACGAGGAAATAGGCGAGATAGATCGGCACCAGGATGGCAAGCGCGAACAGGAAGCCGACCAGGAGCTCCTTGGCGCGGCCGGTATATTCGGCGGCGTCGCCGTCGATCGCGGTGTTCGACCACAAATGCCGGCGGATGTCGGTGACGAGCCAGAACCGGTAGAAGCCGAAGGTGACGAGCTCCAGCATGGCACCCTTGGTGACCATTTTGCGGAACTCGGTGCGGTTGCCGGTGAAGTCGACCCGCGAGGGCGGCAGCGGCGGCGGGACCGGTTCGGAGGGGCCGAGGGGGGCCCATTGCATGTCGTTCACGGCAGCAACCTCGGGATGCGGATCTGATCCGCTCAAACTATAGATCAGAGATTGGTCGATCCCCAAGATGGGCGGGTTCGATTTACCTCGGTTTCGAGCGATTTTACGCACGATTCCGCTGGCTGAGGCGTGCGGAAGATCACGTTGGCGAATGTCCGGTAGCCCGGATGGAGCGAAGCGCAATCCGGGACAGGATCTATGGCGGCCCAAATCCCGGATTACGCTTACGCTCCATCCGGGCTACGCTCGAAGGTTGGATGTGGCAAAACTCTCCCTTGCTCCGACGCAGACAACGGGCTGTAATTACACCCCAAATACCGCAGCGCAGAATTCAAGAAAATCGCGCGGTTCATGTCAGGGAGAGCGGTCATGCACGGGACCATCGAGAGCGCAGCGAAACTCGACGCATTGCGCGAGCGCGCGTCGTCACTTCCGCTGGAGCAATACGACCCCGGCGATCCCGAATTGTTCAGGACCGATACGTTCTGGCCCTATTTCGACCGGCTGCGCCGCGAAGATCCCGTGCACTACACAAAAGACTCGATGTTCGGGCCGTACTGGTCGGTGACGCGCTATAACGACATCATGGAGATCGAGACCAACCATGCGGTGTTCTCCTCGGCCTCTGCGCTCGGCGGCATCACCATCCGCGACATCGACCCCGACCTGCGCCGCGAGAGCTTCATCTCGATGGACCCGCCGCGTCATGCGGCGCAGCGCAAGACCGTGGCGCCGATGTTCACGCCGACGCATCTGGACAATCTCGCACTCAACATCCGCAAGCGCTCGGCCGAGTGCCTGGACAATCTGCCGCGCGGTGAGGTGTTCGACTGGGTCGACCAGGTCTCGATCGAGCTCACCACCCAGATGCTCGCGGTACTGTTCGACTTCCCCTGGGATGATCGCCGCAAGCTGACGCGCTGGTCGGATGTCGCCACCACCATTCCCGGCCCCGACGGCCTGGTCGCCACCGAAGACGAACGCCAGGCTGAGCTCACGGAGTGCGCCGGCTATTTCGCGCGGCTCTGGAAGGAGCGCATCGAGCAGCCGCCGAAGAGCGATCTGCTGTCGATGATGGCGCATGGTGCCGCGACGCGCGACATGGATGCGCGGAACTTCCTCGGCAATCTCATCCTTTTGATCGTCGGCGGCAACGACACCACCCGCAACACCATGTCGGGCTCGCTTCTCGCGCTGAGCCAGCACCCGGACCAATACCGCAAACTGCGCGAAAACGCCGCGCTGCTCGACAGCTTCGTGCCCGAGGTGATCCGCTGGCAGACGCCGCTGGCGCATATGCGCCGCACCGCGCTTGCCGATTTCGAGTTCCGCGGCAAGCAGATCAAGAAAGGTGACAAGGTCGTGATGTGGTACGTCTCGGGTAACCGCGACGAGGAGGCGATCGAGAAGCCCTACGACTTCATCATCGACCGCGCCCGCCCCCGCACGCATCTCTCGTTCGGCTTCGGCATCCACCGTTGTGTCGGATTGCGGCTTGCCGAACTCCAGCTCAAGATTATCTGGGAAGAGATCCTGAAGCGGTTCGACCATATCGACGTGGTCGGCGAGCCGAAGCGGGTGTATTCGAGTTTTGTGAAGGGTTTGGAAACGTTGCCGGTCAAGATTACGGCGTGAACCGAAGAATTATAGTGTATAACATTGGCACTTGCGACGAGGCCCTCACCCCGCTGGCGCTGCGGGGTGAACGAACACAGGGAGCGACTGCCCATGAACATTCAGACCCCGGTCAAGGCCGACAAGGCCGAACGCATGCGGCGCGCGCGCGAGGAAGCCTACGCGACCCCGCTGAAGAATTTTCATCCGGGCGCGCCCAGGCTGTTCCAGGACGACACGCTGTGGCCGTGGTTCGAGCGGCTGCGCAAGGAAGAGCCGGTGCACTACTGCACCAACGCGCCGATCGAGCCGTACTGGTCGGTGGTGAAATACAACGACATCATGCATGTCGACACCAATCACGGCCTGTTCTCCTCGGACTCGACGCTCGGCGGCATCGGGATCCGTGACGTGCCCGAGGGCTATGACTGGCCGAGCTTCATCGCGATGGACCAGCCCAAGCACTCGTCGCAGCGCAAGACGGTGTCGCCGATGTTCACGCCGACCCATCTGGACGAGCTCGCAAAGCTGATCCGCCAGCGCTCGCAGACCGTGCTCGACAATCTGCCGCGCAACGAGACCTTCAACTTCGTCGAACGCGTCTCGATCGAGCTGACGACGCAGATGCTGGCGACCCTGTTCGACTTCCCCTGGGAGGAGCGGCGCAAGCTGACGCGCTGGTCGGACGTCGCGACCGCGCTGCCCAAGAGCGGCATCGTCGAATCCGCCGAAGAGCGCCGCCGCGAGATGGACGAGTGCTACGCCTACATGTCGAAGCTGTGGAACGAGCGCGTCAACTCGGCGCCGCGCAACGATCTCTTGTCCCTGATGGCGCACAGCGACGCCACGCGCTTCATGGACCCCGACAACCTCATGGGCAACATCATCCTGCTCATCGTCGGCGGCAACGACACCACGCGCAACACCATGACCGGTTCGGTGCTGGCGCTGAACGAGAACCCCGAGCAGTACGACAAGCTCCGCGCCAACCCGGCCCTGATCGATACCATGGTGCCCGAGGTGATCCGCTGGCAGACGCCGCTGGCGCATATGCGCCGCACCGCGCTTGCCGACACCGAGATCAACGGCAAGCACATCAAGAAGGGCGACCGCGTCGTGATGTGGTACGTCTCCGGCAACCGCGACGAGGAGATGATCGAGCGTCCCGAGGAGTTCATCATCGATCGCGCCCGGCCGCGCACGCATCTCTCCTTCGGCTTCGGCATCCACCGCTGCGTCGGCATGCGGCTTGCCGAGCTCCAGCTCAAGATCGTCTGGGAAGAGATGCTGAAACGGTTCGACCGCATCGAGGTGGTCGGTGAGCCGAAGCGGATCTATTCGAGCTTTATCAAGGGATATGAGGCACTGCCGGTGCGGATACCGGGGTAACGGCTGGCCGCCGTCGCGGCACGCTCAACTCTATCCCCTCACCCTGAGGAGCCTGCGAAGCAGGCGTCTCGAAGGGCGAGGCCGAGAGCCGGGCCTTCATCCTTCGAGACGCGCGAAGACGCGCTCCTCAGGATGAGGAGCGGACAGCCCAGCTATAAAATTTCGGCATGACAGGTCGCGCCAGATGCGAAGGCAAGATGGCGCCTGACTGGTCTACGACACGCATCTAATTCAATTTGATGTCCCACACGCCTTCCTTGCGGCAGGCGGCGACCTCGTCGCGCAACAGTGCGGTGACGGCCAGCGAGGCCGTCGAGGCCGGGCGGTCGATCGGAGAGGCGAAAATGAGCTCGCGCGACATCGGCTTGGAGACGGCAGCGGTTTCCAGCCTTCCGTCCGCGACCTCGGCGTGGACCGAGGATGGCGGCAGCAGCGCGAAGCCGAGGCCTTCCTCGACCAGGCTCGTCAGCACGCGAAACGAATCCGCTTCCAGCTGGACGTTGAGCTTGATCCTGCGCTGCGCGGCCGCGTGCTCGATCAGCGCACGGAGGCCGTGCGAATGACTGGGCAGCACCAGCCGCTGCCGCAGCAGCCAGCCGATATCGACGTTCTTCTTGCGCGCGAGACCGCAGCCGCGCGGGCCGACCGCGACGATGTTGTCGCGGCCGAGACTCTGCACATTGAGATGCAGATCGGCCGAGCGGCCGTAGAGGATGGCGAGATCCATCTCGCCGCGATGCAGTCATTCGACGATGTGGCCGCTGTAGCTTTCGACGATGCGCAGCGAGATGCCGGGATATTTTTCGACGCAGCGCCGCGCGAAGCGCGCCGACAGCACGCAGCTTACGGTCGGAACCAGGCCGAGCACGACCTGGCCGGACGGCGGCCCCTTGGCGGACTGGATGTCGTCGCGAATCTGGTCGATCTGCCGTACGATGCCGGAGGTGCGCGCCAGCAGCAGCCGACCTGCCTCGGTCAGCACCATGCCGCGGCCGTTGCGCGTGAACAATTCGACGCGCAGTTCATGCTCCAGGAGCTTGATCTGCCGGCTCAGCGCCGGCTGCGCCACGCGCAACGTGTCGGACGCTTTGGAGAGACTCCCGAGCTCCGCCACACAACTGAAGGTCCTGAGCTGCCGGAAATCCATGCTTGCCAATCCTGGAAGGCTACTCCATACGCTATAACAAATGAGCATAGGGGGTTGGCGTTGTTTTCACAACGCCAGGGGATTGGCCGGCGTTATCTTAACTGCCGCTACGAACGGGAAACGCCATGAGTGAAGACCACCACAGCGAAGATTACGCCGACATCCGCGAAGCCGTCGCAAAGCTCTGCGCGCAGTTTCCCGGCGAATACTGGCGCAAGCTCGATCGCGAGATGGCCTATCCAAAAGCCTTCGTCGACGCGCTGACGCAGGCCGGCTATCTCTCGGTGCTGATCCCCGAGGAATATGGCGGCGCGGGCCTGAAGCTTTCGGCGGCGGCTGCGATCCTCGAAGAGATCCAGCGCGCCGGCTGCAATGGCGGCGGCTGCCACGCCCAGATGTACACGATGGGCACCGTGCTGCGGCACGGCAATGACGAGCAGAAGGCAAAGTACCTGCCGAAGATCGCCAGCGGCGCGTTGCGC
Source organism: Bradyrhizobium rifense (assembly GCF_008123425.1). Taxonomy (GTDB): domain Bacteria; phylum Pseudomonadota; class Alphaproteobacteria; order Rhizobiales; family Xanthobacteraceae; genus Bradyrhizobium; species Bradyrhizobium rifense. Next base: position 4,195 of record NZ_VSSS01000101.1, on the reverse strand, counting down.
CTGCAGGCCTTCGGCGTCACCGAGCCGACCAGCGGCACCGACACCTCCTCGCTGAAAACCTTTGCGCGCAAGGAAGGCAACGACAGCTACATCGTCAACGGCCAGAAGATCTGGACCAGCCGCGCCGAGCATTCCGACCTGATGGTGCTGCTGGCGCGCACCACGCCGAAGGAGCAGGCCAAGAAGCGCACTGATGGCCTCTCCGTGTTCATCGTCGACATGCGCGAGGCCAAGAACAACGGTCTCGAGATCCGCCCGATCCGCACCATGATGAACCACGCCACCACCGAAGTGTTCTTTACCGACATGAAGGTGCCGGCGGAGAATCTGATCGGCGAGGAAGGCAAGGGCTTTCGCTACATCCTCTCGGGCATGAACGCCGAGCGCATTCTGATCGCGGCCGAATGCGTCGGCGATGCAAAGTGGTTCATTGCCAAGGCCACCAACTACGCCAAGGAGCGCGCTGTGTTCGGCCGGCCGATCGGCCAGAACCAGGGCATTCAGTTCCCGATCGCGAAGGCCTATGCCTCGATGCGCGCGGCCGAGCTGATGGTGAAGGAAGCCACGCGCAAATACGAGGCGGGGCTCGACTGCGGCGCCGAAGCCAACATGGCAAAAATGCTGGCGGCGGATGCGTCCTGGGAAGCGGCGAACGCCTGCGTCCAGACTCATGGCGGCTTCGGCTTCGCCGAGGAATATGACGTCGAGCGCAAATTCCGCGAGACGCGGCTCTATCAGGTGGCGCCGATCTCGACCAACCTGGTGCTGTCCTTCATCGCCGAGCATGTGCTCGGCATGCCCCGCTCGTACTGAGGTTGCGCCATGGGAGCATTGGACGGGATCAGGGTAATTGCGGTCGAGCAGGCAGTGGCCGCACCGTTCTGCTCGTCGCGCCTGGCGGACGCCGGAGCCGAGGTGATCAAGATCGAGCGGCCCGAAGGCGATTTTGCCCGCGGCTATGACGCGGCGGCCAAGGGCCAGAGCAGCTACTTTGTGTGGCTCAACCGCGGCAAGCAATCGGCGGTGGTCGATCTCGCCACCAAGGAGGGACGCGCCGAGCTGGAGACGCTGATCGCTGGCGCCGACGTGCTGGTGCAGAACCTCAAGCCGGGCTCGATGGACAAGCTCGGCTTTTCGCGCGAGCGATTACTGAAGGACTATCCAAAACTGATCTCCTGCACGATCACCGGCTATGGCGACGAAGGCCCCTACGCACACCGCAAGGCCTATGATCTCCTGATCCAGGCCGAGAGCGGGCTTGCCTCAATCACCGGCAATCCCGACGGCGCCTCGCGCGTCGGCATGTCCATCGTCGACGTCGCGACCGGCGCGACCGCGCATGCGGCGATTCTGGAAGCACTGATCGCGCGCGGGCGCACCGGCAAGGGTGCCGACATCCGCATCTCCATGTTCGACGTGATGGCGGACTGGTGCACCGTGCCGCTGCTCAATGCGGAGGCCGGCAATCCGCCGAAGCGGATGGGGCTGCGCCATCCCTCGATCGCGCCCTATGGCGTGTTCACCTCGCAAGACGGCAAGGACATTCTGATCTCGATCCAGAGCGAACGCGAATGGAAGACGCTCTGCACCGAGGTGCTGGACCAACCCAACCTGCCCTCCGATCCCCGCGTCGCCAACATGGTGGAGCGCGTGCGCAACCGCGACTTCACCGACACGACGGTCGCGAATATCTTCGGCAGGATGACGCGCGACGAACTGTTGAAGCGGCTGTCGGATGCCGACATCGCCTTTGCCGAGGTCAACACCATGGCCGACCTCGCCAGCCATCCGCATCTGCGCCGCATCGAAGTGGATACGCCGAACGGCCGCGTCAGCTATCCCGCGCCGGCGCCGATCATCATCGGCGAGACCCGCGCGTACGGCGCGGTGCCAGCGATTGGCGAACGTCCATCCAAGAAGTAACAGAGCGAGGCGTCATGACCGGGAAGCTCGACATCGATCATCTGCGGCAATGGATCGGCCGCAGCGAAGAAGCGACCGACATCGTCACCGCACAGCTCGTCAAAGGCCTGCGCGCGACACTGTTCCAGGAAGTCGGCGAGCCCAAAACGGGCGACGCTGCGCCGTTCACGGTGCATTGGTGCCTGGCGCAGCCGGCGTTTCCGATGTCGATGCTGGGGCCCGACGGGCACCCGACCCGCGGCGGCTTCCTGCCGCCGGTGCCGCTGCCGCGCCGGATGTGGGCCGGCGGCGAGATCGAGTTTTTGCAGCCGCTGCGTGTCGGCGATGAAGCGACCCGGACCTCGCGCATTGCCGATGTGCAGGTGAAATCAGGCTCGACCGGCACGCTGTGCTTCGTCTCGGTCGAGCATACCGTCACATCACCGCGCGGCGCTGCCATCCGCGAGCGGCAGGACATCGTCTATCGTGAGGTGACCAGCAGCGCGCCGGCGTCCGCTAAGGCTCCCCCTCCGCCGCCGAAGGCGCAGCACCGGGAGACCCATGTCTCCGATCCCGTGCTGCTGTTTCGCTATTCCGCGCTGACCTTCAACGGCCACCGCATCCACTACGACCGCGATTACGTCACCAAGGTCGAGGGCTATCCGGGCCTGATCTTCCACGGGCCCTTGCAGGCCGCGCTCATCGTCGAGATGGCGGCGAAGCTCCGCAGCGGCAAGCCGCCAAAGAAGTTCACCTATCGCGGCCTGCAGCCGCTGTTCGAGGGCAGCGAGTTTTCGATCAATGCCAACGAGACTGCCGATGGCATGGAGCTGTGGACCGCGAACGCGGAGGGACAGCCGACGATGAAGGGGACGGCGGTGTGGTGACGTCATTGCGAGCGTAGCGAAGCAATGACGGTGGGGCTGGGAGCGTCGATCAATAACAGGGGACGGAAACCAATGTCCAAGAACGGCAAGACCGGCAGCAAGTCCGTCACCGTCAAGCAGGCGACGCTCGACCTGCTGCGCTCCTTCGGCATCAAACGTGTCTTCGGCAATCCCGGCTCCACCGAGCTGCCGTTCTTGAGCGACTGGCCGGACGACATCGACTACGTGCTGGCGCTGCAGGAGGCCTCCGCCGTCGGCATGGCCGATGGTTATGCGCAGGCGACGCGCAATGCCGGCTTCGTCAATCTGCATTCGGCCGCCGGCGTCGGCAACGCGCTCGGCAACATCTACACCGCGCATCGCAATCAGACCCCGCTCGTGATCACCGCCGGCCAGCAGGCCCGCTCGATCCTGCCGCTCCAGGCGTTTCTCTACGCCGAGCGGGCCTCCGAGTTTCCGCGACCCTATGTGAAATACAGCGTCGAGCCGGCGCGGCCCGAGGATGTGCCGGCCGCGATCGCGCGCGCTTATTACACAGCAATGCAGGCGCCGTGCGGACCGACCTTCGTGTCGATCCCGATCGACGACTGGACGCATGCGACAGCGCCGATCGAAGCGCGCAAGGTCAGCCGCGAGATTGGGCCCGAAGCGGATGCGATGAAGGCACTCGTTGCCGCGCTCGGTTCCGCAAAGCACCCTGCCCTCGTCGTCGGCCCCGGCGTCGACCGCGCCGGCGCGGTCGATCTGATGGTGCGCGTCGCCGAGAAGGCGAAGGCGAGCGTCTGGGTCAGCCCGTTCTCGGCGCGCTGCTCGTTCCCCGAGCGTCATCCGCAATTCGCGGGCTTTTTGCATGCCTCGCCGGCACAACTCTCCGACGCACTGCGCGAGCACGATCTCGTCGTCGTGATCGGCGCGCCGGTGTTCACCTTCCATGTCGAGGGCCATGCCGCGATCTTCGATGGCGGCGCGACGATCTTCCAGATCACCGATGATCCGGATGCGGCCGCCGTGACCCCCGTCGGCACCAGCATCATCGCGACGATGAAGCCGGCGCTGAGCGCGCTGCTCGACCTCCTGCCCGAGAGCAAACGCGCCGCGCCAAAGGGCCGCACGCTGCCGCCGGCGCCGCAGGCCGCCGATCCGCTGCCGGTCGAGTTCCTGCTGCATTCGCTGTCGCAGGCGATGCCAGATGGCGCGTCACTGGTCGAGGAAGTGCCCTCGCACCGGCCGGCGATGCAGAAATTCCTGCCGATGCGCGGCCAGGACAGTTTTTACACGATGGCAAGCGGCGGCCTCGGCTATTCGCTGCCCGCCGCCGTCGGCATGGCGCTCGGCAAGCCGAAGACCCGCACGGTGTGCCTGATCGGCGACGGCTCGGCGATGTATTCGATCCAGGCGCTGTGGAC
>NZ_VSSS01000100.1 GCF_008123425.1 Bradyrhizobium rifense | reverse complement strand
TGCGGAGAAATTAGCGCTTACACAGCTTCGGCATCCGATGCAGCGACAACTGACCAAGAAAACCGCGGGTCGCGAGCAGCGGGAGCAATCGATATGAAAGAGGCGGCCAACTAAGGCGACCTTACTCTTCGTGGACACGGATCCCATTTATCCGTCTTCTTAGGCGCGGGGATCAAATCTTCAACTCGCTTCAGCCCAGCGGTTTTAAAAAGACCGCGAGTGATGACGACCATCATCAACACGGTTCCGGCCAGTATCAGCAGCGTCCACATGGCGTCCTCCATGTCCGCCCCGCATTAAACCCAGGCAGATAGGGTACCGTTCCCAAATAACAGTAACGCTTTGACGGCTACCAAGTTTTCCTGATGCCCTCCCCCAAGGGTGACCCCGATTGGGCCCCAGCTCCATCGCCCCCATAGCCTGGAGCTGGGGCCATTTTTCAAATCAGCCACCGCATCAAACTAGGCACTGCGCTCGGAAACACGCCAGCGCCGTGAGGCGCACGAGAACAATCCGGAAAATGAGTACGGGCGGCATCGTACCATCTGATGCCGCCCAATTCGTTTGCGTAATGAAATCAAGCGGCCCTACCCGACCGTTGATTCATCCCGTCGTCTAGTTCTGTCCTGTACTTTCGCCTTTGGGTCCGGGATTGGGTCCAGACGCGGGGTAACGCCGCCCCCGCGGCCGATCGTGGATTCACACCGCAAAGCTTCTGCCGAATAGTCCCCCCGCCAGATCAAGCTGGGAGACGGCAAGATGCTTATCTGGATCTCTGGATCGCATGCGGGGTCGCTCTCGTGATCGTCGGCCTCATGGCGCTGGCCGTGCTGACGATGGCACTGACGAGATCCATTGAGAGCCCAGCGCGCGCGCTCGTCGATGTCGTGCTGATGTCGCCCCACGGGCGCCGATCTGACTCCCGCCGCGCGGTCGCCGTCAAGTCTAGGAGTCCGCGCATGCCCCCGCGTCGCACAGGCAGTGTGCTCTCAGTCGATCGATTTTTGCGGAGGGTGGGCGGGGTTTCTAAGGCGCTAGGATGGTTTTTGGTTTGTATTTCCTAGCCAACGCTTAGAGTACTCGTGCTCAGCAATCCACTTGACTGCGTCGCCTTCCGTAATAAAGCCCTTGATTGCTTCCGTTTCGCCATCGGGCCACAGAATATCGATACCCCAGCCAAGTCCGGGATTTTTCCGAGCCATGAAAGTTGGTCGCTGCTCGAGCATCCGTCGAATATGCGCCTATGGTGCTCAGGTTCAAGCCAGCTATCCTGCCGCAATCAAACGTCCGACACTGGCCACGACGCCCAGTAGCTCGCGCGCCTTCCGAGGCCCACGGGATTGAAAATTTTGCGAGGTGCCTCGGATGCCGCTTTGATGGCCGCATGGCCCCCATCGTTCGCATCCACAAGCACGAAGTCGTGCCCCAGACCGGAAGCTGTGAAGTTTGCTTCGACGATGGCCGGGAGAGCGTCTACTTCTACTGGGACGATACCGCAGGCCGGCGGCTCAGGACTAATCCTCAAGAATCGATTTTGTGGCGTCAAATACTTGTTCGGCCGTGCCCTTGATTGTACCTTTCGCCCAAGCTTGGAACACTGTCACGATCGCGTTTTTGTAGGCGAAATCGTCTGCAGAAAAGTAGACTTCATCGGTGACCGTGTCCAAAATAAGCGCGCCCTTATCGATGCAAATTTCCTCGATAAGGGCCAGACGCTCTTCATTTTCCGCTAAGTGACGCTTAACAATGCTCATTACAAACTCATGCTGTGCTTCAGCCATAGCACAGGAGCCTGGCCTGCACGACCGCCCGCCAGCTTGAACCGGGCGCATACGAAGAGGCCGCCCATTGAGGCGGCCTGCTCATCGAGTCGGGACTTACGTTGGGGTGCGCAGGCCGGGGGATCTCAGCCATTGCTGAATGTGCAACGCGTTCTCACTCACTCGCGCGGCCTTTAACAAAGCTTCCCGTTTCGGCCCGGGCGGCGTTGTCTCTGCGCGGCTCCGGGCGACGCTCGCCATTTGGGTGAGGCGTTCTGTCAGGGAAGTGGTGAGCTTGAGCATAGGCATAAATGGCTCCGCGTTCTTGGCGGGGAGTACAGGGGCTCTCAGTCACCGATAGCCGCCGTGATGGGCCGGTGATGGGCCCACTAGGCGCTTGCTTCACGGAAATAGATACTGAATTCCGCTGGGCCTTTCGCGCGCTTGGCATTCTCCTGCTCTATGGCAGGCCATGCGGGCGCTGAACCGACACTACGTCCCGGAGTTGAATCCGCAGGGCAAAGAGCCGCATTGGGGACGGCGCAAGCTGAAGCGGGATGAATGAGGCCCGCCAGCGTGAACCGGCGGGCCTCGTTTCCACACCCACGACAGGCTGTAGCTCGAAGCTCGTTCCGCGACGCCAGGAATCGATAATTTGAGCAGGTTCGCCGAGTAGCTTCGGGAGCGTTCGGTTGCTGCCGTCATTTGGAGAGCAATGACGAGCACATCCGTAGTTCTCATTCCCGGCATGCTGAAAGCGCTTCGTCTGGTGCGCGTCTACGGCTTTATGGTCGAACGCAGAGACGGCCTGTATTACCCCGGCAGCAACCAGCCGGCATGCTCCAAGGCCTTGGCAGAGAAGATGGTTGAAGGCGGCTGGCTCATGAAACATGGCGAGCGTTATCAGCCTACAGAGAAGGGCTCGCGCGCAGGAGAAGCGTGAACTCCCGAAAGCAGCGACGGCCCCAGCCTTGGGAAAGCTGGAGCCGCGCGCTGAGGTACTTCGAGCCTCAGGCCCGCGAAGGGATCGGGCCGGAAGCAGCGGGAAAATGCACCGCGCCTAAAAGGGTTCCTATTGTGGCGGCAAGTGTACACTACCGCCTCACTTCGCGGAGGCAGTGTCAGCCTCGCGTTTCGCAAGAGCCTCGGCGGTTTCTGCCCGCTCTTGCCATTCGGCGGCAAACAAGAGCCACTGAGCTTTCGAGGACGGGTCGCGCGTCACGCCAGCCTGTCTGCGGCACTCCTCATACTCGCGACGGAACTTCGCTCCCTCATCGAACATGGCGCCGAACTTGGGCTCGCTAAATCCAAGGATACGTTTGGAGCCGCGATGCAATCTTAGCGATGATGCTCAAGAGCGCAAGAGGATCAGGTTTGGCCATGCCCAAAGGTACGGCGCCAGCCGGTGATGGCTTGATCCAAATCAGGCGACTGCCAAATTCAATCTAGGCCACCAGGGGTTAAAACAGACCAGTACCGATTTGTGGAGGTTCGCTCATGGGCAACTGGGCGGACATGGCACTCTTTTAGGTAGTGGCATTCTTGCCGGCCTTAGACACCGCTTCGATCAGGACCGGGCACTTTTCGTATTCCTTGGCATCGCAGGCAACTGTACCTCGAAGCTCCCAGCATTCACCGCCATCAAAGAACCACTTGGTGGAGCCAATGGCGACGATCACGTTGCATTTGGGGCACGGCACCTGCATTAGCCAAACATGCTCCCGGAGTCGGTCTATTGCCAGTTATAACCCCAGCGAGAACCGGGCAAGAAGACCCGACAAAAAGGGCCTCGGGAAAGGAAACCTTAGCCCCAAGACTACCTTCCTTCGCTTCGGACCGTACGCGAAACGAAGCCCGAAGCCGTGATCCAATCGCTCGCGGGTTAACGGTTCCTGCGCGTCTGGAACAAGGCTGCCAGCGTGAACCGTGCCGCACTCTGTGGCACGGGCGTTGCTGATATCTAGGTGACTGGGGATTGTAGGCCCCAGTTTGAGACAGGGCGCCGCCGGGACAATGCATTTCGAGCCCGGCGGCGTATCTTTTAGGGACTAGCGGCACAACCGCTATTCGGGGCCGGTCATGTTCGGCCCGAGCACGATAAGCTTATTCCGGCCGAACGCTCGAGTGAGAACACGTCGTCACGAGCACCAAGGTTCGGCTGCATTGCCAATCTTGTCCCAAAGTCGGCTCAAACACTCCGCGAGGGGTGCCGATTGCCATAGTGGCACCAGCCGCGACCAGAACAACGGCTGTCAGTGCGAACATTCGAGAGGTCGTCCAATGAGTATTCATGGCGCTTCCCTCCAGTTGAAGCGCGCACGCTATGCTTGGCGATGCCTGCCGCTTGTGAACTACTTCACACAATGCGCATCACACCCGCGTGCAGGAGGCCCGCGAGTAAACCGGCGGGCCTCGTGTCTACTGCTTCAGCCGCCGGCGGTGTACCACAGCCGGCGCGTCTGTGGGCTAGCTGGCGGCTCTCCCCACACCCACGAGCGGCAGTAGCCCGCGCTCTCGACGAGCCACCTCACGCCCTGCCGCCTGCCGGATAAGAACGGGTGAACTCCCCCAGGTTCTTGACGCGGTTGTAACGAAAGGTGCAGCCATGCGCGCGGGCGAAGACTTCCGCCTCTGCGATCGCGATGGCACGCGTCTCGCCGAACGCGCGCTCAATGTATCGGTCCCGAATTGTCAGTTTCTCGTCCGCCGCGATTTCATCCAATACTGTCGCTAGCCGGAGCAGGTAGTCGTCGCGCGTCTCCATAGGTGGAAATATGCAGCGGCAGATGCCTGAATGCCAGCCTAAGGCAGCCTTACTGCATAAGGATGCCCACAAAAAATTGGCCCCAGGGATGAGCCGGGGCCGAGGGTGCTTCTGACGTCCGGTGCCGATAGACAAAATGGCCGTTTGCATGTCGAAAACCAACAATGCGAGCCACTGTTCCTATTCATATGCCGCCAAACGACTTGGGGCTTTGGGGTGCCATGGCCCGAGTTTCGGATTCGACGCGGGGCCGGCCGGCGTTCCTACGTTCGAGGAGGCTAGATTTCCCGAGAGGACGAGGCCCGCCAGCGTGAACCGGCGGCCTGTGCTCGCTGCGTCAGCCGCGCCCTCTCGGCTGGAGTTGCTCTAGCCCCTCCTCAATTACTCGAAGGTCCTCCTGTATAGAAGCTCGAGACTGAGCCGCGTTGATGCTTGATGTGGACTGGAGTCGTTCGAGCAACTGGCGCCGAAGCTCTCGCATATTCTCGAGAGCCTGCCGATTCTTCGCGCGAACGTAAGCGGAAACGAGCGTTTTGAGACTCGCTGGCAAGGGTTGTTCCAAATCAAAATTCTAAAACAGGCTGTATCCTAACCCGCCCGAGACAATCCGCAAGATCCAGTAAGCTCATGGACTAAATGAGGAATTGAGCCCATGGTTTCCTTGGGACGGGCCGTGGGGTATGGCGGCTTGTGCTTGGGGTGAGGGCCCGTCACCCAGCCAGCCCCCGGGGCGGGCCTTCCCTCATGGAACTCTTTGCCCGATAGGCATAATTCGGTTCCACCGAAATCCTAGATCTTTTCACCCGGCATATTTGAGCATGCGCGGCGATTTAACCTCCCGCTGCGGCCTTCGTATTTCCGGTAGGCCCGCCAGCGTGAACCCGGCGCAGACGAAGAGGCCGCCAACTGAGGCGGCCTTACTTCATGAACATGGCAACGATCGCAAGCGCTACTGGGAGCGTTCCGAAACGATCAACGCAATACGAAAACTGAGGTCGGAGCCCATGGAGGCGGCCTTACTCTTTCGGCGCGGGAGGATGGATGGCGGCCTTCGCTTCCGTCGCCTGTGCGATCAGGACTGCGATTGCGTCTAGCGTTTGTCGGCCGTTGATTCCGAACGATAGGCGCTGGTAGTGCGCGATCTTGTCGTCGTAAGGAATGCATTTCTCACACATGGCTTCAGCTCGCATAGAGGGCGGGAGCGTGAAGCACTCTCAGTCAACGATAGGCGCCTCGGCCTTCGCGGTGATACAGGGACCAAAAACCTTATGTCGGGTTCCCGACACTAGGAACATCAAGGCTTTGGTGGTTGCAGTCCAGGCGATGTCAGCCACTCGGTCATGTGAGAGCCGGTCTCGGCTTGGCGGGCTTTGCGGAGAGCGGCATCGCGTACAGGCCCATGGGGAAGCAGTTCGGCTTCTTCGCGGAGGCGTCTGGCTTCTTCGGCAAGGCGCTCTTCAAAAGGGGAAATTTGGCTAAACCTACGGCGCGATCCCATGGCCTTTCTCCATGACAATTGAACCGGCGATTCAACTGCAAATCCTCGGAGCCGGTTCCACTCAAATTGAGCCGCCCGCTGATGAATACATTAGCGTTCGCAATCTGTTCGGTGAGACTAAATTCCTTAAGCCCTGTCAAAGAAATTAGGCGCCGTGAGAACGTTCTAGCAACTGAAAAGGCCCGCCAGCGTGAACCGGCGGCCCTCTAGTTCGTGGGCAATCAAACGATCGGCGAACCTTTGCGCGCGCCGTCCAGACAGATCAGTATCCGGGATTTTGTTAATCCCTCTCGGGGCTGGACTAAAGTTATTGCCGCCGGGACCGCGTATTTTCGAGCCCGGCGGCATTTTTTTTGGTTTGGCGCGGATCAGGCCCTCGGTGAAATTATTGCGGCGGGTACAGTCCAGGCGGTCGCAGCCACTCGCTCATGTAAGAGCCGGTCTTTGCTTGTCTGGGCTGTGCGGAGGAGGATTTCGCGCTCTGGCCCGTGGGGAAGCTTCTTGGCCTCCTCTCTCAATCGTTCGGCTTCTTGGGCAAGGCGTTCTTCGAGGGATACGGTTTGCATAAATCGTCGGCGCTTCTGCATGACGCTACCTCGGGTCCTAAACCGTGGGGTTCTCGAATTTACGATTCGTAATATGCCGACGAGTGCCCGTCGGTCCCAAAGTGAACATAAAGTTCCTGCGCAATCCGCCGCCACGCCATTTTCATTTTTTCTCGGAATAGAATTGAACGATCTAATCCATTTTGAGGACCGCGTTCATGACCAAGGAAACTTGCCTGATCGTTCACGCCGCCGGAAGGCAGCTGGATCTTCTGCGGGGAGAAGCCTTTCGCATTGCAAAGGAGAACAAGAGCGGTTGGTGGACTGATCGCGCAGACGTCGGCACGCGCTTTTGCTTCGAGGACGCGAAGGCCAAGGACGCTTTTGCAATCACCTGCGATGGCTTCGGCATCCGATGCAACGATAGCTAACCAAGAAAACCGCTGGCATCGCGAGCGGCGGGAGGGCACCTAACTGAGGCGGCCTTACCGATCGGTCGGCTGTTCAAGCATCGTGATTGTTACCTGAGACTTCGTGAAGCGCGTGTCTATGTTGCCGCCACTGTCGCCGAAAGTCGCTGGTTTCTGACAGAGGTGGTTGTGGCAAATCCTACAAGATTTGTTCGCCAAGGGCAGCTTGAATGCAGCCCGGCAGATGGTTTCGCCCCGCGGCTCGCTAAATCTTTCCGCGAACTGAATTTCAGCGCCGCAATCTCAAGCCAGTCACTTAGCTCAGCAGAGCTTGTGCGTCTCCAGTACGGCGCGGTGAGAAGCAACGAAAAAGTGGCGCAGGCAGCCCTATACTGCGCCGCTGGTCGGCTGCGCTCGATACCCTGCAAGACAATCTCACCGGCTTCGCTAGAAACACACCAACGCCAGGCACGACCGCGCCGCGTGATCGAGCTATCAAAGAGAAGGAAATCCGCATCGCTCATGGGACGCATACTCCAAAACAACCACCTAAAATCGCCACAATACTCGACAAATCTTAGAGTCTAACTTCATTGGTGGCGCGAAGTTCCTTCTCACCTTTCCATTGCTTGAAGCTTAAAGTATTTTTGGCCGTCTTCGATTCGGCTCCCGAAAGCCCGCAAGTCATGTCATCCGCTCCGACTAACAAGATCGCGCTTTTCATCGATGGTGGGCCAATCTTTACGCGACGGCGAAAGCTCTCGGCTTCGACATCGACTACAAGCGTCTTCTGAAGGAATTTCAGAGTCGCGGGGACCTGTTTCGGGCGTTCTACTACACCGCAGTCATCGAGGATCAGGAGTTTTCCTCGATCCGTCCGCTGCTCGATTGGTTGGACTACAACGGCTTCACGGTCGTCACCAAGGCGACGAAAGAGTTTGTCGATTCCTCCGGCCGGCGCAAGATCAAGGGCAACATGGACATCGAGCTTGCCGTCGACGCCATGGAGCTCGCCGAGCGCATCGACCAGATGGTGCTGTTCTCGGGCGACGGCGACTTCCGCTCGCTGGTCGAGGCCGTGCAGCGCCGCGGCGTGCGGGTCACGGTGATCTCAACCATCGCAAGCCAGCCGCCTATGATCGCGGACGAGCTGCGCCGCCAGGCCGACGTCTTCATCGATCTCGTCGAACTGCAGTCCAAGCTTGGCCGCGACCCGTCCGAGCGCCCGGCCCTGCGTGATCGCGAAGCGCGGACAGGCGCCTAAATTCTTGCAAGAGCCGAAGGGAAACGACCCTCCCGGCTAGATCGTTAAGGAGCGCCCAGTCCAAGAGCTTGGGAAGGCTGCGGAGACGCGAAATATGCCTCAGCTCCGCACATCTGCCGTTCGACGGCTACGAATCTGAGGTTGTGGGGTCCTGGTGCGCTCAGGCGGCACCCGGCGGTGAATTTGGCTTGGCCATCTGCCTCTCTACCTGCTCCTCGACGTAACGGACGATCATGCGCCGCGCGTCCTTGTCGGTCAGCTTCTGAAACGCCCTAATCAAGCGCAGTATCTGCAGATCTTCGACACCGTTCGCCATCGCAAAACCTCGTCGAAAAAACGCATGTTCAAACAGAGAAATCATGCAACCCTTTATGCGACTGCGAAACATGGAACTTCGTCAAAGGTTAAAGCCTGCCGGCTCGCCGCAGAATTGGCGGAGCGGCCCCGACTCCAGCCGCAAACCGGGGCCCCTTTCCGGCGCGAGGGCGGGCCGCGAAAGCCTACCACCAAGAGCGGATGCGCTGTGAGCAACCGCAGCAACGATCCCGCTTGCGGGGATAATTTCGCCGGATAATCTGGTCCCATTGCCCACGAATGATTTCAGCACCTTTGGAGATTTCCGATGACCAACGACACGGCCGTGTTCGACGCCATGCGTCCCGATCGCGAAAGCGGCGAGAGGGAATGGGCTGGCCGAATGGGCACGCTCGACGCGATTAGGCGTGACGGCCTCGAAATTGATACAGCGTCCCTCGCCTTCTGTCTGCACGAATGGATCAATAGCGCCGGCTATGTCGACATTGAGGTCGTGTGCAAGTTTCCGCTGATGCTGGCTCTATGAGATGGACTTGGACCAGTCTCCTCCGGAAACGACGGTTCGGCGCCTGCTAGGTCGTTTTGCCAGACATCGGCGGCCCGCTCGGCCACCGATCACAGTACCTCATGCGACCCACAACAATTCGAATCGCGAATTTGCGCGAAAGGATGGGACAGCTGTCTGGTTCTTCGTCTTCTTGCCGATCTTCCTGCTGCTCTACACAATCGTCGAGAAGATGCACGTCAGATGAGAGCTAGTCCGAAAACTGAATTGAGCAGCTGCTTTCGCGGCCCGCAGCTGCCGGCGACCTGTGTGACCAAGCGCTCCGCAATCGCCTACACGTCAATCCGTAAACTCAACGCCGACACGGCTGCCTGAACGCCAGATTAGACGGCAATTTTTTTCGACGCGATCCTTTACAATCATCAGCTTGAACCGGTCTCTCATACTATGCCCAGCTGATAAGGGCAGCTCGATTGCTGCTCCGTGCTCGGTCATGTCGACAACGCGGCAAGAGGTGCTCGATCCGTCGCCGAAGATGTAGGCGACCTCGTTTGTTTCGATGCGCTGTTGTCTGCGACGTTCCTGCACTGTTTCTTTCCAGTAGAACGCGTGCGGTCACTCTGCCGAGCAGCAAGGGCTCTTATCGAAGAACCAGCCAGCCGCGTAGGGATGACGGGTTTCCGATCGCCTATGCTTATCCGCGGTACTCGTCACCAATCCGCGAGAGCAAATCGTATGGCCATAACGGTTGAAGTTGGGTTACCGCCCACGACCTTAGCGGCGTGGTCGTGCCCCAAGGAAAAGCAGGACGGTAAGAACCGATGGCGACAGCAGACAAGTTGATAGCATGCACCAGGAAAAGCAGGACGGTAAGAACCGATGGCGACAGCAGACAAGTTGATAGCATGCACCTAACGTCCACTCACATATCCGAGCGAGCGGCGGCCCAGATCGCCGACCTCTCGCCGTTGAATGGTCCAGAGCCTGCCCGAATTGGTTAGCGAGTTGTTAATCGGCGTTCGGCAGGCTTGCCTCAGCGCTGCCGATTGCCCCCCAGCCCAAGGCAGCGCAAGCGATGGCCGGCGGCAGTGACGCCCGCCGGCCATTGTCCACACCCACGAGCGGCAGCGTGTCGACCACACCTCGACACGCAAGCAATTGACAATTTGCAGGCCTCATCCGTTACCGCTTTGATGGCGGCATGTCTCCGCTCACCCGCCGCCGCAGCAAAGATGATCCCCATCGCGAAACGTGGCTGATCTACCTTGGCGACGTACGGATCGGCGTCATCGGGTCGGCGCGCAGGCGTGCCCAGCTCGGCGCCGCAATGGGGTTGGTCTTGCGGCTTCTATCCCGGCGTCGATCCCGGCCAGCATCGAACTGGGATCGCCGAAACATTCGACGATGCACGGGCCACCTTCCAGGTTGCTTGGGTGGAGTTAGCGGTCACTCTCACAGAAGCCAATTTCGAGGCATGGCGGCGCCAGCGGGATTGGACCGCTTGGAAAGACCGGATGCACGATCTAGCACTGCCGCTTCCCACGCAGCGCGCGGAAGGCATTTCGCGCTGTTTCTGCGGTGACGCGGTCAGCATCCGAACCCTCGATGCACATGTGCGCACTGCACACAGCTTGGCGCCGACGAATTTCGCGGCCCGGTAAATTCGTACGGCATATAACGATGCTTGCCCTGATCTAATTCCGCGAATATCGTCCCCGTCCCTTTTGGTAACGAGTTTGGGGGGATGCCACATGATCGGTTTTCAAGCCAAATTGGAACGTTTTGAGAGCCTCGCAACTGAATGCGACTTGATCGCCAGACGATCGGATGGAAGTAATCGCGAGTTTTATCTGCGTGCGAGCGAACACTATCGCGAGTTGGCCAACGACCTGCGTAGCCTGATCGCATCGTTCGACGTCGCCGCGTAATGCCGGCCTATTTTGAAGGCTTCAGACGCTCGCGGCGAAGCGAATAGGCCGCCAATCGAGGCGGCCTTATGTTTCTGTCGGCTTGCTCTGTTCAAGCATCGTGACTGTTACTTGATCCGCTAGATTTGTGAGCTGTTTGGCGAGCCGGTCGAACAGTTCCCGTTTGGCCTTATCGGGCGCAAGATCGCGAATAAGCGCGCATTCGGCCGCGTCCTTCCGCAGCTTCTCAATCTGCGCTTCGTAGTCTTTCATGGCCCACCCATTGCCATTTTTTCCTGATCATTGGTCGGGCGCGGCGGGCAGTCAAGAGGTAACGCTGTGGCCAAAGCTACGGTATCTGAGCCACCGCCTCGAATAGAGCCAATTTTTGAGAGCGATCCCGTTTGTGATAAGCGAATTTCTGCCTAACCCGCGCTGAGACCATGACCTTCCGAAAATCTATCTACGTACCACTACAACAGCGATTGTCGACTGAGCGCGGCAGCGTCGTTCGGCTGACGTTCGCGGAGATCGAGCAAACATTGGGGAGAAAGCTACCCGCGTCCGCGCATAAGTTCAGTGCGTGGTGGGGCAACGAAGCCTCCATGAAGGTCGGTCACACGCAAGCAAAGGCTTGGATGAACGCCGGCTTTCGCGCACATGCTTCGATTAAAGATCGCGTTGTCGAATTCCGCCGGCTTGACTAGCAGTTCGGCGGCTAACGCTTGTCGAAGGCCTTCGCACGCTGAAATAGCACTGTTTGAAGTCCGGTGATGATCAACTTGTTCAACGTCTCACAATCGCTCGGCGACAGGTGAGGAAGCTGGCGCGAATTCTTCCACTGCTCAATGGCGGCGGTGACCGCGGCGCGCAGTTCGTCATCAGTCGGGCTGGTCATCAGTCGATCCCCAATGCGATCGCCTTAGCTTGGCGCCTTTTGAAGCGGATGCAATTGAACCTTCGATGTACCGGTTGAAGGTTACCTCAGCGCGGGCGAACGGACGATGCGATCGGATCGGCCCGCGATCCGCTGGTTGTGGTCTTGCGACCTTAGAGATTGATCGCCGTTGCTAGATCACCCTTGGCAACTGAGCAAATAAAAGCTTCCCACTCGTCCTGCTCGTTCGGCCCTGCTGCCTTTGAAAGCGCTGCAAGCGAGAGTAAACCGCTTAGCGCGTGCGACCTAAGCATTTTCCGACATCGTCAGCCGTGGCGCCATCGGCAATGAGCGAAAGCAGTTGCGCTTTTCTCGCGGCTTAGGCACGCGGATGCGCAGGCCTCCGCAGCTTCTCGGGAATTCGGTTGGGCGTTCAACCCGTGGCGGTTGCCGGCAAGCGGCTAGGCTCAGGCACAGGCACACGATTACCGCGCGTCATCCACCCTGCTAGACGAGCGTAGCTTCACCTGAGAGCCGGAACGAACCAAGCATGTCGTCCTCGTGATCCATGCCGCAGAACAATATCCATGAACCATTTAGAAAAGATTGCCGGCTGTTCCCGGTCAGTAACTGATCGTAAACGATGCGATGGCAACAAACGGCCATGGAAACCGAACGCCCGCTTGAAACGATACGTCAAGACATCGGTCGGCATGAAAAGCGCAAGCCGCTTTTTAATCAGTATCACCGGCAAATGCTCGATCCTCTTCGCGACCGCGATTGGGTGTCTTCTTCGAAGCTTCCCGATCATCCCGGAACGACGCTCGCTCTTTTACGAAATGGATGGATGGAGCGACGCTCAACCGGCGAAGGTGTCGAATATCGTATGACCGAAGCCGGTCTGACAGAACTTAGCCGCCCCCGATAATCCGCAAGCCGGTGGGAAACGGCGAACGTGTCAAAGGCCATGGAATTGATCGTCGCTAGCTACGTGAAGGTGCGGGACCGCCGCGCCTTGACGGACCTGCTGACGCATCGGCGCAAGGTACTCGCCCATCTGCAATCTGTGTCGGGCATCAACCCAGAAAACGCGGCCAACGCAATCCAAGAGGAGTTGGCGGTGATCGAAGCCGGCCTTGAAGAACCTAACCCTCCGCCCGGTTCTCACGTCGGTTCAGAAGTGAACACTACAAATCAGACCACTGAATTTTCAAACTAGGCCACCGAAAACCGCAGCGCAGAGCGCTAGAACTTGCCAGCGCGAACCGGCGGGCTCGAAAACCTTTCCTTGGGAAGAGGAACATTGGTTGGAGCGCCAAGTTTTCCCCAATGCCCCTCCCCAAGGGCGACCCCTAATGGGCCCCAGCTCCATCCTCCCCATTGCCCGGAGCTGGGCCCACTTTTGGACGCTTGTTCCAACCGGCAAATCAGGCCGCTGAGGTCGGAAACAGGGGGTTTGTATCCGTAGTGGTTTTCATTCCCAGGGCTGGCTTTGCTCGTACCGAATTTCTCCGTAGCTCCACACTTCGAATAAGGGTCGCCTCCGGGGACCCTTTTTTCTTGTTACTTGGCCTGCACCGATATCTGCGGGCGATGCTGGTCAAACCAGAAAATAAGCTGTTGTCGGAAGAGACGAGCGCGACGACCGCAGTTCATCTTGCGGCGGAGTCTTTGCGCCATTGCCAGCTGGTCGTCGATGTACTTTGGACCACCTGCCGGCTCCCTCCTCGCGAGATGGATCAATCGTCGGCTATTGGCAGGCCTTACTTCAGCCTTTCTGCCTGAATGTGCAGGACGTAAAGCGTGTTCTGGAATTCGTCCGTCACTTCCATTCGCCAGTCTCGGCCCGGCACCAGCTCCCCGTCGATGCCCTGAAGTATCT
The DNA here is from genome assembly GCF_008123425.1 of Bradyrhizobium rifense. Taxonomy (GTDB): domain Bacteria; phylum Pseudomonadota; class Alphaproteobacteria; order Rhizobiales; family Xanthobacteraceae; genus Bradyrhizobium; species Bradyrhizobium rifense. The sequence goes on along the minus strand of NZ_VSSS01000100.1, from coordinate 6,045 downwards.
GCCCGGCCGTGACCGTGGCCTCCTTCCACGCCGCATGCTTGTCCGGAAGCTCCGCTCCTTCGCGGTCGATCTCGGTGCGGTCGTGCGTGATATGAAAGAAGTATCTCGGCATGTGCCGGTAATGCGCTACGGCAGGCGCAGTTCCTAACAGCCGATAGCGCCTAGCGTGGCGACCGCAACCCGGACGAGGTCATGCGCTTATCAATTTCGAGTCGAGCGCACGTTGTCGCCCCCAGTGTCCGAATTTGGTTCTCGCAGTGGCCGAGTTTCCGCGACCTCCCAACCAAGAAATAAATCAAGGAATTCGATCCTAGAAAACACGTCACGACGGGGGGTTCCGCTGGATTGAACGCTAGGGCCTACTGGAGAGTTTAACCAACGCGAATTTCATGAAGGGAGGAAGTTCATGAAACGCCGCCGGTTCATACCTAAGCTGTCGCTCAAGGCGAGGCTTGATGTGAAAGCTCAACAGCTGCGCGATGAAGCTAAGGCGTTCCCACCCGGGCACAAGCGAGACAGTCTACTTAGGAAGGCCCGGCAGGACGAAATAGCGTCCCACGTAATTAAGTGGCTGACCTCTCCCGGCCTGCAGCCGCCGAAATAGACGTATCGCATCGCGGGTGAGGCCATGTTAGCGCGGGATGCAGACATGCATGTGGCCTGCGCCCCGGTCGTCGCGGTTCTTGCCGTAATCGGGAATGGTCTCAACAACAGGACCCGTCAAACATTCAGGGGTTGCCCGGAAACAAGAGCGGTCCACCTGCCAAAAGGTGATCGGAATAAGGACGCTCCATGCGCGGAGCCTTTCCTCGTTGGCTTGCTGCACTGGGGGCACCGGACGCAGCCTGTAGGTTCTTGCGAAAACCGGCGAGCGCAAGCACTTTTCGCGGCCGTCTACTTCTTCGGGTACCGTGCAGACCGGACGAAGCGCTCAAATGAAATCGTCGCCGGCGCGGTCGCCGACGGCGTAGCTGGTCTCGACGAAGTGATGCGCGAGATTGTCAGCGACGGGTGGGATCCTGACTCTTGTCCAAGACGAATATTCTGGGGGCCACCTGCGCCTGCTCCAGCACCCGCTCCGCTCGCTCCTCCACCTGCGCCCGTCAGAGTGGTCGGCGGACGTCCGCTTTGGTGCGCATTTCGGACTCAAGTCGGACGTCACGGCACTTCCGAAACGTGCCCCAACAGCTGACATTCGAAATGAAAGAGCCCGCCAGCTGAGGCGGCCTTATTGGCCCGCACTTGGCGGCTTTAGTGCATCCAGAAGCTGGCGCACGGTAGGTGATTTCAAGGGGTCGATCCCGTCGCATTTGAGGCATTGGAAGGCGCGAGCGCCGTCGAGTTGAATTTCCAGTATCATCGGTCGATCGCATTTAGGGCAGAGGGGAGTTTCTAAGGGAGACATTGGCACACACTCCCAGCGGCGGGAGCGCAACACTCTCAGTCACCGATAACTGCCGGGGCGGAGCGGTGATAAAGGGAACTAGATTCTCACTTTGCCAAATTGTCGAGGCAAATTCGACGGAGCCTATAGACACCCTGCCGATGCTTTCTTCAGCGGCTCAATGAGCGATTGCGCGGAGAAGGGCTTTGTAAGAAATGCGATGCATCCAGAGGCCTGCGCAGCCTCGCGAACGGTAGGGTTGGCATTCCCGGTCATGTAAATTACCGGCACGGAAACCCCTGCGTCATTGAGACGATGTCTTAGCTCGATCCCTGACCCGTCTGTCAGGTTGATATCGAGGACGACGCAAACCGCCTTGTCGAAGTCGGCGTGGTTCTCAAAGGCTTCGGCAGACGAAAACAGCATAGTCTCGTATGCGTGCTGCCGAAGCAGACGCTCCACTCCCCTCAGCATTGCGGGGTCATCGTCGACCACCAAAACGAGGTTTCGATCTTTCGACATCCCTGACCTGTCCGCCGACACGTCTTGGAGGCCCTGAACCCGATCCGAATTGTCACGACCGCACAGACGACCGTTGGCTCGCGCTTTCAGACCGAGACCTCCAGTTCGTGTGGCTCGCACAAGACATTGTCTGGCGTCCTCAAAGATAATAGAGGCGGCCTAGACTGTCTGTCGTGTAACCGACGCAACGACGCCGATCCGGTCGGAACGGGAGACAAGCTCCGCCAAGGTTTGGACGAAATCCGCTGGCCGCGACTGGGCGCGCGGAGGGATTACTCTTTCGACCAATTTTGAAGAGCACGAGCAAAATAGTCGCGGGCTATCGCATCCAGGGCTGCGGAGATCTGTTCGCTGGGCTCCGGGGTGGTGACACGTTCTCGATCGAGTCTTTCGGCCTCGCGCATGTAATCCATGGATAATTCGCGCAAGCGCTGGACTTCGGTGTCGTCGGGTAAGGGTGCGATTTGAGCCAACAGGTGTCGTGCCCGCGCGCGTGCGCGTTCGCTTCGAGAGCCATCCATGACAGCCTCCGAGGGACTTGGATTTGTAGATTTCCTGATCAGTTCCCTCTGCCGAACAATAACATTCGGTGCGGAAAGGAAGGCCCTTGAGATCGGCTCGCTAGATCACAAAGGAAAACGCGCGCAGTAATGTGGCGTTCCCTACATAGCGCCTTAAATTGGGAGCCCCATCGGGGCTTGCCAAACGGCAAGCCTCCCATCTACTCCCGAAGCAGGCTCTGGTACTGCGACCTCACGGCTTCATAGCATTCGCAGGCCGCATCCCGCAGGCCCTCAAGGTTGGTGATCTGGATCTTGCCTCTGGTGTATTTAATGATGCCGGCCTGCTGAAGCGTGTGCGCCACGACCGTCACGCTTGTTCGATGAACACCCAGCATCTCCGCTAAGAACTCTTGCGTGAATAAGAGCGTATCGCTTTGCGATAGGTCCCTCGATCGGAGCAGCCAACGGCAAAGGCGGGCGTTCACATGATGCGCCGCCATACAGGCGGTGGATTGCTGTGCCTGGGAGTAAAGGGTCTGCTCGTGTCTGATCAGCAGTGAAAGAAGCGGTTGGCTCTGCATGGCCGCACCTCGGAGCCCGGCCAAGCTGCAAACCATTGCCTCGCCGCTCAGCTGGATCACACCCCGGCTTAGCGCCAGCCTCCCATCAAGCGCGGCCGACGCGCCAACGACGCCGTCTCGGCCGACCATCGCGGCCTCCACGACCTGGCCGCTCGACAGTGTGACCACGATAGAAACAACTGCGCTCGTCGGAAAATAGGTCGCGTCGATCGTGTCGCCGGCCTCGAAAAGCACCTGCTCCTGCTCGAAATGTGCGAGCTTCAGGTGGGGTTGAAGGGCAGCAAGATCGCCCGGAGAAAGCGATGCGAGAAGCAAGTTGTCCTTGTGCGGCATAGCGCGCTCCCATGGCTGCGGCGGGAGCGCAAAGAACTCTCAGTCAGCGGCGCCTGTGGACTGCCGTCAATGGCCCGACAGTACGCTCAAGTGGAAGTAAAGCGAGGGCTATATTGTCCGGGCTACCGACGGTCTATCGTCCGGCCCAATGTCCGCGTAGGGTAAATCGGTCGGGAAAAACGGAAAAATGAGAAGGAACGGTGAAACTTGGATCAGGTTGATTTGGCATCGTGGAGCGCTCCGGTGGACAGAACCTCGATCTATGATGAGTTGAGCCGTGTTGAGCGCGAAGTGGTCGCCGCAGAGCGCCAGCTTGCAGAACAGGAGCGACTGGTTCTCGACCTGAAACGGAAAGGTCAACAATTCACAGGCGCTGAAAAGGAATTGGAACGGCTGCGTGAATGCCAGCGTCAACGCGACCAAGACCGTCAAAGGCTCCTATCACTCCCGCAGCCCTGAGACAGCGAAATACTCCCTCGAATCGCACCTTATTTGTTGGTGCTCCTTGACGAGGTGATTGATTAGCTGGCGATAACGGTTGAAGAGTCCGGATGCGGCGTCCGATAACCGCCCTTAGTTGACTCCAGCAGCGCGCGCCTGCGGTCTGGTCCGCTAAGCCTTCGGCAGTTTGATAGCCTTGCAGCTTTACCTATTTTAACAAGCGTAACGCTTTTGCAGCGTTGCTTCACACGGGTGTTAGGAAGAATGAGGATGCCGCAGTTCACTGCGTCTACTTCGGCGCTCCAGGCTATTCGGGTGACTTCGGCGCCGATGTAGGTCTCGCCATCGTCGCTTGCCTTTCATAGATCCTACGCTGCGCCGGTTACAAAGACGGCGCAGAGCAATGCAGTTCAGCGCCTCCCCCGCCCCGCAAGGCTTTTTGCAACTTCCTGAGCACGCTCGCGTTGGTGAATGCACTTGCCGGGTGACAACCGGACGCAATGGGGATGTTGGACGCGAAGCATTTTTCCGGTTTCTGCTCGCGACATCAACGCATCGGTACGCGCTGACAACTAACCTGTTCCCGGTATGTGCACCCCTGGAGGAGCAACATGTCAGAAATCAGAGAGCATATGAAACTCGTCGGCAAGGACGGCGTCCAAGTCGGCACCGATAGCTGGCGTTCTTCGCGAAGCTTCGATGCTGGTCCTACAGGCTTGCCTGTTGCGCTCACGACGGAAAAGATGGCGCCGACAGAATATCCCGCCTTGAGGTGCTGCGGTCCCCATCCCAACCATCAGTAACCGTATGTTCCTCGCATGCTCGAGCCAATGAACCCCGCAGCTCCGTAGAACATCCCATAGCTGATCCAGAACCAGAGATAGTAGCCGATTCCGAGAAGCGTCTTTCGGAAGCCACCCCACTCAGACCAGAATGTTGCGTCGCGCATATATGTGTTGACGTCCTGCGAAGGCGTATCACCAAGAGCGTATGCGCAAACTTGATGAGGAAGCGGAAGCCGCACGTGTGCAGGCCGACCTTACCGAGCTTGACGGCCTTCGCCGCTATCTTATTTGTGGCAAGCAGGCCAGGCGAGGCGACGACCGAGAAAAGTTGATGAAGGCCATTGACGACTACGTCGAAGAAATGACTGGGGACAGGACCACGCTGCACGCCAAGTCATCCAGCATAGGTCCTAGAAAGTCGTGAAGCCGCCGCGCCGTCCCGACGCACGAAGAAAGCCGCACTGACCGTCTGCAACCTCTACAGCATCACTACGAACCAAGCAGCGATCCGCGCCCTATTCCGCGTCGTCAACCAATACGTCGGCAACTTGGCCCCAATGCCTGGCGTTTTCCCTGATTACAAGGCGCCGATCGTTCGGACTGGCGCAGGCGGCCGTGAGCTCACCACTGCACGATGGGGCATGCCGTCGTCGTCCAAGACGCTCATGGATGCCACGAAGAAGCGCGCTGGAAAGCTGCAGGCCAAGGGCAAGTCGGTCGACTTCAAAGAATTGCTCAGGATGGAGCCGAACTCCGGCACGACCAACATCCGCAAGGTAGAGAGCAAGCACTGGACAAGGTGGCTCGGACCGGAGCACCGCTGCATCGTGCCGTCCAACAGCTTCAGCGAGTTCAACAAGGCCGAAGGCGGCGACGTCTGGTTCGCGCTCGACGAGTCGCGTCCCCTCGCATGCTTCGCCGGCATCTGGGCCAACTGGACCTCGGTTAGGAAAGTCAAGGAAGGTGAGACCACCAACGACCTTTGCGCATTTCTGACGACAGAGCCAAACGCCGAGGTATTCGCTACCCGAAGGCGATGCCGGTAATCCTGACGACGCCGGACGAGGTTGAGACCTGGATGACAGCACCATGGGATGAAGCCAAGAGCTTACAGCGTCCCTTTGCAGACGGTGCGCTGCGAAACGTGGCACGAGGGGTGAAAGAGGATCAAGCTGCCGCATGAAACATGCTGAGGCACGTCCCCACGACGACCCGGAAGCCGCCGCACGCAAGCTCCTCGAGCTCGCCGCGAACGTTCCGGCTGTCCAAGACGGCCGCATCTACATCGAGCGGATCAACGCCCCGTTCCTGTTCACCCTCAAGGCCAAAGGCAGCGAGTTCCGAGCCGGACTGCGCTACGCGATCGAGCGGGGCTGGCTCGAGCTGCACGAAAGCGGGACCTATGTGCGGCTGCTGACGCCGGGCAAGGAGCTGCTGACATAGGAACTATCCATTTTCCGAGCAGTCTTGCATTATGCTGGCTCGCCGCCGAGCTG
>NZ_VSSS01000099.1 GCF_008123425.1 Bradyrhizobium rifense | reverse complement strand
GACCGCGAAGCTGAGCATGTCGCCGAGGTCGCCCTGGTCAGAGCCTCCAGACCAAAACTTCGAAAAACAACCCCATGCACAGTAGCGAAGCGCCTGTTGTGACTTCGCATTTCCGAAAATTCTTATTTTTCGAATTTCACTTGACCCGTCGAGGCTGGGCAAGTTTTTTGGGAGTTGATGTAGGATTCGTCTTATGGCGAATCGCACATTCAAGACCGGCGAGAGCCGGGAGCAACCCAGTCTTCTGCCTGCGCGGATTGAGGACTATGTCGGGCCGGACAATCCGGTGCGGGCGATCGACAGCTTCGTTTGCGCGCTCGATCTTGCAAAGCTTGGCTTCGGCCACGCCGATCGTGGCGCGGAAGAGGTCGGGCAGCCGCCGTATGATCCTGCCGATCTGCTGAAGCTCTATCTTTACGGCTACATCAACCAGGTCAGGTCGTCACGCCGGCTGGAGCGGGAAGCTGGCCGCAATCTGGAACTGATCTGGCTGCTGAAGGGACTGAGGCCGGGTTATCGGACGATCGCCAACTTCCGCAAGGAGAACTGGAAGGCCCTGAAGGCAGCGAGCCGAAGTTTCGTGCTGCTGGCTCGGGAGCTTGGGCTTGTCGGCGGCACGATCGTAGCGATTGATGGCTCCCTGTTCCACGGCGATGCCAGCAAGGCTTCCATCTTCACGCGCAAGCGGCTTGGCGAGCAGATCGCAAGGCTGGACCAGGAGATCGAGGCTTACCGCAAGTCTCTTGAAGACAATGATGCAGCAGAAGCCAAGAAGCCGGGGAAGGATCGCGCGGGCGGTGATGGCCGAGGAGATGGCGGCGATATCGGTGCGAAGGTCGCGGCGCTGATGGCGAAGCGTTCGCGTGCCGAGACCGACCTCGCTCGGCTGGAAGAGAATGACGAGACACAAATGTCGCTGACAGATCCGGACGCCCGGCTTCTGGTCAAGAACGGTCAGGGCATTGCAGGCTACAATGTGCAGACCGCAGTTGACGACAAGCACAAGCTCATAGTCGCAAGCGAGGTGGTCAATGACAGCAGCGATGTTCGACAGCTCTCTGCGATGGCCAAGGCGGCCAAAGAGGCTCTTGGAGCCGAGACACTGCAGGCGCTGGCCGATGAAGGCTATTACAGCAGTGTCGAACTGAAGGCCTGCGAGGACGAGGGTATCATTGCCTATGTACCGCTGCCCGAAGGTAACGCGCGGCTCGAGAAGCAGGGCCGCTTTGCGCTCAAGGACTTCAACTATGACGGCGCAACCGACACCTACCGTTGTCCCGCGGGCCAATCGCTGCATCCGCTCAAGAGCAGGCAAAAGAACACCAGCGGCCGCATCGAGATCCGCTACACGGCCCGCGGAGCAATCTGCAGGGCCTGCCCGCTCAAGGTCCGCTGTCTCTCACCGACCACCGCCTATCGGACCATCGGTCGCTGGGAGCATGAAGATGTTCTCGAACGTCACCGCGCGCGGATGCAGGGTGCAGGCGAACTGATGCGCCGTCGTTCGGGGATTGTCGAGCATCCGTTTGGCACGCTCAAATGCCGTGCCGGCTATCGTCATTTCCTGGTCCGCGGCTTCGACAAGGTCCGCGGCGAATGGAGCCTGATGGCGCTCTGCTACAATTTCACCCGTGCGCTCAACATCCTTGGATTTGACGGGTTTCTGGCTGCGCTCGCAAAGACGCTTGCTGTTTGCCGATGTATCCTC
>NZ_VSSS01000010.1 GCF_008123425.1 Bradyrhizobium rifense | reverse complement strand
ACTCTATAGCAACCATGCGCGTCCGATTGATCCGCATGCTCATCAAAACCCTGCCGCGATGTCCATGCTGTGGCGTCGGCGCAGCATCCAACGGACGTCGACGCCCATGACGCAGTAAGAATAGCACGTTCGGCCTCGCTTGGCCCTGGAATTTTGCCTCGGTGTTTCTCTCATCGGAGCCGACAAACTGCTCCTTCAGCGTCACCAAGTCGTCGGGTGTGAACATGACGACGACGGCCTGCGCCTTCTCCATCACCTCATCGAGGGCGTTACCGATAAACGGGTTGTTGCCGCGAGCCTCGCGAAGCACGTGATCCCATTCCTTCGGGTTAAGGCCGAGCGCTCGCAGGAAATCGAAGATGCTCTTGCGCAGGGCTTCGTCGCGGCCATGCACGACAAAGATGGTGTTATCCTTCACTCGCTTCTTCGTCGGCTTGTGCTTCGTCGAGACAGGCCGCCGGCGCGGCTCCAGAGCCGACCCGGGCGCTTCATCCGAGTCCCGGTGGTTGCGGCTGGCGTGAATGACGCCCCGGATTTCGGCGCGCTCCTCGGGCGTCGAGTAGCGGTTGATGTTGATCTGGCGCCGAGCAGCTAACACCAGTGCGGCATGGTGGCGGTCGAGCATAGTCTCGTTGGCGACGCGCGAGATGTGCGGGTAGACGGCGCGGGGTGTAATACCCATGTCGCGCGCGATGCGATCGATTAGATCCTGGTTGATTTGTGCCAATCAGGCCGCCTTCTTCTTGCGGGGCTTGCGGCCGCCCTTATTTTTCGCCCGGAAGCGGGCGAGCCTGACATAGCCGTCAGTAACGCCGACCAACGCGGCGATCTCGCGATCGGAGAAGCCGACGTTGCCAAGCCTCACCGAGGCGTCGTCGGCTTCCATGTCCTTGACGACGAGGAGACCTAGTAGCGCTGCGATCTTGTCAAGCGCCGCTGAGCCCCGTTGCTCGCCATCAGAGGCGACGGCTGCCGGCCTTCTTCTTGCTGATTTTCTTGCCATTACTCTTGTTCCTGCGAAGGCGCTTGAGTTCGGCCACCGATGCCGCCGTCGACCCGGCCGCTTCGGCAGCGTCTTTAGCCGGCAGGCCGAGCGTCTCTAGAAAGTCGACCCGTGCCAGCACGTCCTTGAATTTGTCGCGATCAATCTCGGTTACCTTCAATAATGCCAAGCGCGCCAGCGACCGCCCAATCACTGATAGCCAAGCCGTGTAATCCGGATCGGCAGCAGCCATGAAAACACCTGCGGTTGAGCGAATCGAGCAAGAATCGTGACGATTGCGGGTCCAGAACACAAGCGTTTGGCAGGCCTATCCGAGGGCTTTTATCGCGTTGTGCAACGCGTCCTTCTTAGGCTTGGCAACGCTTGAACAGCGCTGCCCCCGTTGGATGGGCTACAAATTGAGGGTACGGACCAAGGAAGTGAGGGGCGGTTCGGCAAAATGCCGATACGGTTTTGGTAGCGGGAGACCGCTACCGCCTTTCCCCACACGACGTAAATCTGCGATATTTCCTCCGATCGTCCGCCTGAACTCGGAAGCTTGTCGAGCAACCTAGTATATCAACGCCCGATGTTCCTGGAAGAATGCGCGCAGGGTCATAGGCTTCCGTTGCAGGATCCGCTCTGCCACATCGTTGAGCGATTGAAATGCACAATTTTCGGCCTCGTACTTGAAGAAGTCCCAAAGGTACTCCGCGACTCCCTTCCTGTTGTAACGCCTCTCCCAGATCCCGGTAAACTCTCGCAAGAACGTCTCCTTTGATCCGTCATGAGAGATCCGCTCGAGCAAAACATCGCTCAGGATTGCCGCGACGGCATCTGACGTGAGCAAATCATGACCGTTGTTGATGGTCAGAAACTGGTGCAGGTACCGACGATCGGGAGACAGCAATATGCGGGCCGCAATCTCCCCGACCTCCCGCGGATCGATGTATGGGATATAGCGTTGCGGCCACACCAGGGACTTGGTCCGCCGGGTAATTTCCGCAATCCTGATGAAATTATCCATGTAGGATGCCCCGATATTGAGATACGTGATCGGGAGTCCGCTCGCGCCCAACACCTCACGCGCGATGAAATGTTGCGTCGCCGTGCCACTCCCGAACTCACGCAGCCTCTGCGGAATTCGGTCGATCGTCTGTTCCGGCTCGTGCCCGACGATCCGAACGATATGTACCGCTGAAGCGACCGCTTTGATTGAAGCGACGAGATTGGTCATCGCAACCTGTTCGTCCAGGTAGGTTGGCGTGACGATGAATATCCCTTCCGCATCCCGGAGAGCATCGTCCAGCGATGCCCGGTCGAAGTAGTCGGCGCGACATACCTGCGCATCCGGAAATTCCTGCCCGAGGTTCTTCGTCGTTGCGGGATTGCTGGAGATGAGCCTCAGCTTCACGTGCGGAGCTTTGAAATGCAAAAACTTCGCAAGCGGCTTTCCGATGTGCGCATTGGCTCCGAAGACGGCGATCGTACCCGGGATTGGCTTGGTATCGAAGTTCATGGCTACCCTTTCCGCTGTGTGGCGACGGACATCACGTCGACGGTCGCAGCCAACGATTCATGTGATCAACGCGCCTCGGTCGCCGGCACGTTGGGGACACTGCTGAACTCGATATTCTCCAGCCGTCCGTTTCGTCGTTCGACGCGCCTGATGTAGATGGTCTGTACGATGTCCCTCGATCCATCGATCTCGATCGGGCCGCGCGGGCTGTCGAGTTTGAGGCCTTTCAGAAGCTCGACGGTTTTTTCCGGATCCAGCCGGCCATTCTGGGCCTCGGCAAGCTTGTAGATCGCGGCCATCGTGTCATAGGCGGCCACGGCGGCAAAACTGACGCGCTGCTTTCCTCCGGTCGAGGCTTCGAAATCGCGAACAAACGCCTTGTTCAACTCGCTCTCGTGCGCGGCGGAGTAATGCGAGGCCGTGACCATCCCGAGCGCAGCGTCCCCGAGCGCATCGATCGACACCTCATCGGTCTCACCGGTTCCGATGATCTTGACTCCTGAAGCCGAAAGGCCGGCCTCGTTGAACGCCTTCAGGAACAGAACCGGCAAATCGCCGCCGCCGGACGGAAGGAACACGAAAACAGCATCCGGCTTGGCTTCCTTGATGCGCTGGAGATAGGAACCGAAATCCGGATTGTTGAGCGGGACGCGGACCGATCCGACGATCTGGCCACCGGCCCGCTTGAATTCAGTCTGGAACGCCTTCTCGCCGTCCAGGCCCGGGCTGTAGTCGGCCACCAGCGAATAGACCGATTTGATGCCGCTGCTTGCTGCCCAGGACGCCAGCGGCACAGCCTGCTGAGGCACGCTAAAGGAAAACCGCGCGCCATAAGGCGCCTTCGGCAGAAAAGCGCTCGAACCGGCGTTCATGCTGAAGACCGGAATTTTGGCTTCGGTCGAAACTGCGGCAATGGCCATGGCGTTTGGCGTGAAGTCGATGCCGGTCAGAATGTCGACCTTCTCCCGCGTGACCAGTTCTCCGGCCAGCCGGCGCGCGACATCGGGAGCAGGACCCGTCGTATCCCGCCGGACGATCTCGACCTTGCGTCCGGCCACAACGTCGCCGTGGCGCTTCATGAACAAGTTGATGGCGGCATCGACCTGAGCGCCCGCGAGCGCAAACGGCCCGGAAAAGCAGTAGACCAGGCCTATACGCAACGGCGCCTGCTCTGCGATCGCAGCGGATTGCAGCAATACGCCCGCCGAGACGACCGCAATCGCGAAGCTCTTGATCATGGATGTCCTCCCTCAAGGAACGGTTCAGGTTCAATCGGTGCGTTATCGTCGTTTCATATTGACAGCACGGTGCGCACACCTTTGCCGGCGCGCAGCTCCGACATCGCGACATTGATTTCGGACAGCGGCCGTATGGCCGTCACCAGGGCCGCCAGATCGAGCCGCCCGGCGGAGCACAGAGCGAGGTACTTCGGAAGATCGCGCTGCGAATGACAATTGCCGAGAAAGGATCCCACGACGGATTTCTGGCGCATCACGAGGTCCATCGACGACATGCCGAGAGATTGCGGCTCACCGGTCACGCCGATCAGAACGACCTTGCCCCCTGCCCTCAGAATGCCGGATGCAAGCTGCGTCGTCTGCGTGGAAGACACGGTATCAAAGACGTAGTCGCATCCGATCCGCCCGGTTGCGGCCAGGACGCGCGTCATCAGATCGGCGTCGGCGGAATCGAGCGCAAGGGTCGCTCCCAACGCGACGGCCCGGTCCCGGCGTTCGGCCACAGGATCCAGTCCGATGATCGTCGCGGCTCCGGAGAGCACCAGTCCCTGGATCACGGCCAAACCTACGCCGCCCAGTCCAATGACCGCAGCCGTCGCACCCGGTTCGGTTTTCGCGACGTTCGTCACCGAGCCGATCCCGGTTTGAATGGCACATCCGACCACGGCCGCGGCATCGAGCGGCACCGCGTCCGGGACCAGCGCCACACCGGACGCCTCGACCAGCGCATATTCGGCAAACGCGCCAAGACGAAAGCCGCGCGTGATCGGCTTGCCCTCGTGCCACGCCCGCGGTTCGCCGCTACCGGGCGGCCCGGCCGTTTCTGCGCAGAGAACTGGTTCGTTGCGGACGCACCAGTAGCAATGTCCGCACGGAGGCCGCATCGAGAGCACGACGGGGGCGCCTTCCGCAAATCCGGTTACGCCCGGACCCAACGCCGCGATCGTTCCCGACGCTTCATGTCCGAGGATCGCGGGCGTCGGAAACGGCAACGTACCGTCGATGATGCTGAGGTCCGAATGACAAACGCCGCAATAGCGAATGCGAACGAGAACCTCACCGGGACGCGGATCGTCGATCTCGATCCCGTCGACGATGTCCAGCGCCCGGCCAGGCTGGGTGAATACCGCCGCCTGCATCGGTCTCATGCCTTCGCCCCCGCCGGGTGTTCGACCCGCATCACCCTTCGGATGCTGAATTCGTCAATTCCCCAATCGCCGAGTTCGTAGCCGAAGCCGCTGGCCTTGATTCCGCCGAATGGAATCTCCGGGTCGGGCGGAATGGCGTGGCTGTTGACGTAAAGACTCCCGGCCTCGAGTCGCGCAGCGACATCGATGGCGCGCTGCGGATCGTTCGACCACACTGATCCGCCGAGCCCGAATTCGGAGGCATTGGCTTGTGCAATGGCTTCCTCCGTCTCCGTGAACGGAAGCACCGGCAGAACCGGCCCGAACTGCTCCTCGACCACAAGACGCGCGTCCGCGGCTAGCCCCGTGACGATCGCGGGGCGCAGGAAATATCCGGGGAGATCTGGCAGCGCGTCGCCATCGTCGCACACGTTCGCACCAGCGGCTCTGGCCTCGTCCACCAGCCCCCGAATACGGTCGAATTGCATGCGGTTGTTGACGGGGCCCATTTGCGTGGTTGCGGCCGCGCCAACACCGACCCTCGTTTCCCGCGCCAGCCTCTGGAGCTTTTCGACGAGCTGCGGATAGACCCGCCGATGCACATACAGCCGCTTCACCGCGGCGCAGAGTTGACCGGCATTGGTGAAAGCGCTGGCAAACAGACGGGGCGCGACGAGATCGGGATCGGCGTCCTCCAGAACGATCGCGGCATCGTTGCCGCCGAGTTCCAGCGTCAGACGCTTCAGCGTCGACGCCGCCGATTGCATGACGCGGCGCCCTGTTGTGGTCGATCCGGTGAAGGATATTTTTGCGATTCCGGGATGAGCGACCAACGCCTCGCCGATATCGCCTTCACCGGTTATTGTGTTCAGCACACCCGCGGGCAACGCGCTACTGAACAGCTCGGCCAGCCTCAGCGTCGTCAGCGGGGTCGTCGGCGCCGGTTTGATGATGACGGTGTTGCCGCTCCACAGGGCCGGGCCGAGTTTCATGAACAGGATCGTGATGGGAAAATTCCAAGGGACAATCAGTCCAACCACCCCGACCGGCGCACGCAGCACGGTGACACGATCCGCATTGGTGTCGCGGATGATCTCAGGTCGCGTCGTCCGCGCGGCATAGTGCCGGCAAATCCGGCTGGCGATCCTCACCTCTCCGGCAGCCGACACCACCGGCTTGCCTTGTTCGAGGCTCAGCAGCCGCGCCAGTTCATCGACATGCCGGTCGAGAATATCGGCACAATTTGCGAGTGCCTCGCGGCGCAACGCCTCGTCCCGCGACCATTGACCTTTCAATACCGCCGTTGCGGCAGTGACGGCATCGTCGAGGTCGAAAGCCGTCGACAGTGGCGCACGCCCGACGATTTCGAGCGTCGCCGGGTTGAAAACCGAATAGGCGGAGGAACCGCGGACATGTTTTCCTCCACTGAGGTTGTGAAGGTCCCGCATCTGCGATTCATTGTTGGACATGACCGGCATCGTTACATCCCCTCAACGGCCGAACCGCACGGGCAACCGCGCCGGTGCGCGGATGACCGTCCTGGCCCAGGGGATATCCTCCGGCGAACAGGCAAGGCGCATCTCCGGATGAGCTTTCAGGGCGCGTGTGATGCCGGTTTGCGCCTCGAGCCGGGCCAGATGCAATCCGAGACAGAAGTGAGCGCCATAGCCAAACGCGAGATTCTGCGACGGCTTGCGACTGATGTCGAAACGATCGGGATCCGGAAACCGCACCGCATCGCGATTGCACCCCGCTATCAGCACTTGAACGAAACTCCCGCGCGGAATCGTGAGGCCTCCGATGTCGACGTCTTCCGCGGTGGCACGCATGGTCGTCCTGTGCACCGGACCGTCGTAGCGCAAGACCTCCTCTATCGCCTGCTTGATCAAGTCCGGCTGACCGGCGAGCCGCGTCATCTGCTCCGGATGCTGCATGAATTGGAGCAACGCGTTGCCGATCAATCCGACCGTGGTCTCATGCCCGGCGATCAGCATCAGATACGACATGCTGACGAGCTCGTCCTCGGTGAGCGCATCATTGGTAAGGCGTGCGGCGATCATCGCCGACAGGACATCGGGCTGGGCATCCGGCGCCGCGCCGTCATCCACCAGCTTTCGTTTCGCGGCGATCAGGTCGGCAAGATATTGCATCAGAAGATTGAGGCTCTGCTGCTGATCCGCGTGACCCGGCGACATCGCCTTCGTCGCCCAGTCACGAAAGTTCGATCGGCTGTCGTCCGGGACGCCGAGCAATTCGCAGATCATGGTGATGCCGATCGGATAGGCGAATTCACCGATCATGTCGGCATCTTCGCGCCCGACGAGTCGCGACAGGAGGTCGTCGACCAGGGCTTCGACGCGCAGGCGGAGCAACTCGATGCGACGGGGCGAAAACGCCATGTTGACCAGGTTGCGCAACCGCGTGTGGTCCGGCGGGTCCGTGTTCAGGAGATTGCCTGATTTGGCCCCGGAGATCGGAAAGCCCGAGCCTGGTCCGGACAGCCCGCTCTTCTTGAGCGCTTCCTGCATGTTGATCGAGCTCTTCGAAAAGCGGGCGTCACGCAGCACGGCGATCGCGGTGTCCCATTGGGTAATGCCGTACACTTCCACGCCGAGATGGGTCCGCAACCGCACGACGGGGCCCATTGCGGCGAGCTCGGCATAGAGCGGATGCGGATTGAGCATCGCTTCGAAGTTCGGAACGTCGATCAATTCACCGTCCACATGCAGGCCGTTCACCTGGTTCATGATTGTCCTCCCGCTGTGATGCCATCGGGCTCTCGGCGTACTTCGCCACCGGATCGTTGACCTTGAAGATTCGACCCGCTCCGGAGTCCGATCAGATCGTCGAGCAACCGGGCATTGTTGAGCAGGTCATTGCTGGAGCCGGAGTACGCCACCCTGCCCCGGTCGAGAACGAGCGCGGCCTCCGTCAGCCGCAGGGCAAACTTCACGCGCTGCTCGACGAGAATGATGGCCTGCCCTTCCTCCTCGACGAGGCGACGGATGCAATCGCCGACCTCCTTCACGACGATCGGCGCCAGCCCTTCCAAGGGCTCATCCAGCAAGAGCAGCGTGGGATTGGTCATCAGGGCCCGCGCAATGGCGAGCATCTGCTGTTCGCCGCCGGAGAGCTGTCCGCCCAGATTGCGCTGTCGTTCCTTGAGCCGCGGAAACAGGCCGTAGACACGATCGAGCGTCCAGGCGCCCTTGCGGTCCGCGATCGCCAGATGCTCGGCGACCGTCAGGCTCGGAAACATCAGCCGTTCCTGCGGCACCCACCCCAACCCCTGCCAGACGCGCGCATACGGCGTCGTTCCGCTGATATCGCGGTCATTGAAGCGGATGACGCCGCTGCGCTGGCGCGCATGCCCGAGCAGCGTACGGAACAAGGTCGACTTTCCGACGCCGTTGCGACCCAACAATGCCAGCGACGAGCCGGCTGCGAGCGAAAAGCCGATGTCCTCAATGATGATGGACTCGCCGTAGCCGGCGCAAAGCGATTCGATATGGAGAAGAACCCGCTTACTCGTCATCTTCGTCGCCCAAATAGACCCGACGCACATCGGGATCGGAGGCGATCTCGGCCGGCACGCCCTCTCGAAACGACTCGCCGGCGACAAGAACGGTGATCTTCTCAGCGAAGCGGAACACGAGCTCCATGTCGTGCTCGATGAACAGCACCGCGACATCCCTCGGCAGATTTTCGATCGCTGAGAACAGCGCCTCGCTATCCTGCGCCGGGACGCCGGCCGCCGGTTCGTCCAGCAGCAGAACCTTGGGGCGCGCTGCGAGAGCCAGCACGATCTCGGTCAAGCGTTGCTGACCATAGGCCAACTCGCCCATCTGGCGGTCCGCAACTCCGGTCAATCCAAAGCGTCCGAGAAAGTCCCAGGCTTCCTCCGCCTGGGGCTTGCAGCCCGACAGCAGGCGGGATGGATTTCGCAACAGGCGTTCGCGCCGGCATACCGCAAGGACCACGGCCTCGAACGCGGTGAGGCGCGGGAAAATGGTCGACACTTGAAACGTCCGCGACAGGCCTTTCCAGACCCGCTCCGCCGCCGGCAACCTGGTGATGTCCTCGCCGTTCAGCCAAACCCTGCCGCTTGACGGCTTCAGCACGCCCGTCAGCAAATTGACCAGCGTGCTTTTGCCGGCGCCATTCGGGCCGATCAGCGCGTGCCGCGCACCGGCCTCGATGCGGAGATCGAGATTGTTGGTCACGCGAAGCGCGCCGAAGCTCTTGCACAACCCTTGGGTGAAAAGCACGGGATCGGTCATGCCGCCTCCCATCGCCGGACGGCCCGCGCCTGAAGGCGTTGCGACAGGCCGACCAGGCCGTCGTTGGCGAACAGCACCACCATGACGATGATGAGCCCGAGCCAGAAGTACCAGTAGACCGGATCGAGAGCGGACAGGACATCCCGTGCGACGAGATACACGGCAGCCCCGACCAGCGCGCCGTAAAGCGTTCCGACACCACCCAGGACGAGCATGATGAGGACCCCGGCCGAACGCTCGAAGCTGAGGACCTCCAGCGCGACAAAGGAGGTTGTCTGGGTCAGCAGCGCGCCGGCGAGGCCGGCAATGGCCGACGACAGGGTGAATATGGCGATCACCATCAACCGTGGCGATATGCCGAGCGCGACCGCTCTGCGTTCGTTTTCGCGCATCGCCTCGAGCGCCAGACCGACCGGGGAATGCACCAGCCGGCGAACGAGCAGAAAAACGATGAAAGTGACGCACAGGCCGTACCAGAACGCCGTATGGCCCGAGAGGCCGAACCTGAAGACACCGAACAGGGGCCACAGAGCAATATCCGAGAGCCCATCGTCGCCGCCGGTCAGACCCGACCATCGATTGGCAAATTCACGCAACAGCAGACCGAGCGTCAGCGTCACCATGAGAAAGGCGGTTGTTCTGAGCCGGCTCAGAAAGAGGCTGCACACCAGGCCGAAAACACCTGCAACAATCCCCGACAGCAGCAATCCCGAGATCGGCTCGCCCCAGCCCATCTGCCCCAGAAGTCCCGCCGTATAGGCACCGAGGCCGAAGAACGCCGCGTGTCCCAGCGATGGCATGCCGCCAAAGCCGAGCAGCAGGTCGAGCGACAATGCAAAAAGACCAGCGATCAGAATTTGACTGATCAGCACCAGATAGCCGGGGAACAGGAAATAGCTGGCGACCACGAACGACCAGAAGACGAACTCGGCGGCGCGCCAGCGGCTGCGCTCGGCAAGCAGCCTGACCGGTTCGAGCGATCTGAGGGCGACCATCGTCATGTCGCAGCTCTCCCGAACAGCCCTTGCGGATGCCAGAACAGGATCACCGCGGCGAGGGCGAAGATGGTGAAAGCGCCCGCCTCCGGCACATAATACTTGCTGAAGACGTCGCAGATCCCGAGCAAGAGCGCTGCGATCAGCGTTCCCCAGATCGACCCGGATCCGCCGACCGTCACGACGATGAGAATGAACACGAGATAGCGGAGCGGAAAGGACGGATCGAGCCCCAGCAAATTGACGCTCAGCGCACCGCCGGTGCCGGCAATGCCACATCCCACGGCGAACACCAGCGTGAACAGGCGATCGACGTTGATGCCGCAACTCATCGCCATCTGCCGGTTGTCGACGGCAGCCCGAACCTGCGCGCCGAGATTCGATCGCTCGAACACCAGCGCCAACAGGCCCGTCATTGCGCCCCCCACCAGAAGGAGGAACAGGCGGTATGAACTGACCTCGAACAGGCCGAGGGACAGGCGCGCGTTCAGATAGGCCGGCATCTGAAGGGGTTGCTGTCCCGCGCCCCACAGATAGGTCGCGATCGCAACCGATATGAACACCAGCCCGATGGTCAGGAGAACCTGATTGAGTTCACCGGCGGAATATAACCGGCGAAACAGCAGACGCTCAAACCCGGCTCCCACGAGCGCGCAGACGACGAATGCCGCGGGAATCGTGGCCAGAAACGGCCAGCCGAAACCCTTCATCAGCGCGACGACGAGATAGCCGCCGAACATCACGATCGAACCATGCGCCAGATTGGTGAAGCCCATCAGGCCCATCGTGATTGACAATCCACATGCGATCAGGAACAGCACGATGCCGTAGGCGACGCCGTTGAAGATCAGCTCGAGGACACTCGCGATCATCATGTCCACAGGTCCATTCGCTTCGGTGTGACATCCCCGGCGGCCGGCCCGACCTGCTCCTGCATGGCGTCGTAGGCAAAGATCATGCTGCGCGCCGGGCTGACCGCGGCCACGTCGCGACCGCCGGCGTGTGCGGCCATCCGGCCGTCTCGCGCCTGCTGTTCTGGTCCGTCATGCAGATGGAAGGTCTGGGCGTTGCGCCGCGCAAGCGCCTGGATTTCGGATGCGCGCGGCTTGCGGATGGCCTCGTAACGCTTCAATGCATCCTCGACACTGAGGTCCGGCACAGAGCTGAGACAGGCTGCCAGCACAGCGCCGTCTTCAATCGCCTGGGCTGCGCCCTGCGCCATGTAAGGAAGCATGGGATGGCAGGCATCGCCGAGCAGCGTCGCGCGCCCCAGCGTCCATGACGGAAGCGGATCGCGATCGAACAAGGCCCATTTGTAGATATCGTCGACAGCACGCAGGATTGCGTGAAGCTGCGGATGCCAGCCCTCGTAGTATTGCTGAGCTTCAGCTACGTCGCCGCGATCGTTCCAGGATTCGCGCTGCCAGGCCGCCTGCTCGACGACCGCGACGAAGTTCAGGTAGCGTCCACCCGACACAAAATAGTGGACGAAGTGGCCGCCGGGGCCCATCCAGTTGGTGGATTTCCGCTCGATACCGAGATCTGCGATGCGTTCGACCGGAACGACGCCGCGATAGGCGACGTTGCCGGAGAACCTGGGCTGTTCTGCCCCGAACAACTCGCGCCGGACCGCAGAATGAATCCCGTCCGCCCCGACCACCACGTCGGCCTCGACCGTAGAACCACCCTCGAACATCACCTCGACGCGGTCGTCGTGCTGCACGAGGCCGATACATCGCCGTCCCATATGCAAACAGTGCTGCGGGATCGCGCCGCTGATGATGTTGAGCAGATCGGCGCGGTGAACATGATAATAAGGTGCGCCGAAGTCGCGCTCCATTGCCGGGCCAAGCTGCTCCCGGGAAAGGATACGGCCATCATCCCAGCGCCGGGCTTCGGTCATCGAGGGCCTGACGGCAATCGCCTCGAGCTGCTGAGCCAGGCCATAGACGTTGAGCAGCCGGCTCGCATTTGGCGAAATCTGGATGCCGGCGCCAACCTCGCCCTTCACCGGCACCTGCTCATAGACATCGACAATGCAGCCGACGCGCTGCAAGGCCAACGCCGCTGAGCATCCGCCAATACCTCCACCGATCACCGCAACGCGCAGACCGCTCATGTCTTGCTCCGTGTCCGCATCGGTTGACGGTCAGTTTCGCTTGCTGCTCCGGTGTCCGGGACGGCGAATGTCCCGTTGGCGACGGCGGCAATCTGCGTGTCATCGGCGGCGCGCAATTCTGCATGGACGAAGGCGAGCGAACGTCCGGCACGGCGCACCCGCGCCTGGCATAAGACATCGCTCGACTTGATTGCGCGCATGAACGACATCGCGATATCGACCGTCGCGACAGGACGGAAGCCGCCAAAATGCGCAGCCAGCGCCAGCACCATCGTGGTATCGGCCATGGCCGTCATGGCCTGACCGGATACAATGCCGCCGATACGCGAAAGCCTGGCCTCCGCCGGCAGACGCATCGTGATTCCGTCACTGCCGATCTCTTCGACCGAAAGGTTGAGATCCTGAACCCAGGGCGCGAACGCATCCGCCAGGATGGCCGAGAGATTCGCCTTTGTGAGGCCGGTCGTCGCCGCGTTGTCAGAGGTCATGGAAGCGCTCCTTGCTGCCGGCCATGGCAAGCAGGCGCGACGGCGGAACGAACCTGTCGCCGCACGTTTCCGCCAGAGCTTCGCATTCCTTTGCGAACGGCCCGGCCCCGATGCCGTCGACATAGGACAGCACTCCGCCGTGATGGGCCGGGAACGCCCAGCCGAGCACCGAGCCGAGATCGGCGTCGGATGCATTCGCGATGATGCCGTCCTCCATCGCGCGTATGGTTTCGATCGCCTGGATATGCAAAAGGCGGCGCTGAATTTCCTGCACATCCGATCCCGCCTTTTTCGCCGGGTATTCGGCGGACAGGCCGGACCAGACGGCACGGCTGCCGTCGGAGCCGTAATCATAGATTCCCGCCGATGCCTTGCGGCCCGGTCGCCCCAGCCGATGGCTGAGACGATTGAGCACTTCGAGCGAGCGTGCGTGATGATCCAACTCCCGGTCTGGACCGGCGACGCTGCCGAGAATGTCATAGAGGAGGTCGAGCGAGGTCTGGTCGGCCATCGCCAACGGCCCGATCGGCATGCCTGCGGCCAGTGCAGCATTGTCCACGACCTGCGGGGGCACGCCCTCGGACAGCAGAAGCAGAGCCTCGCGCGTGTAGGATGCCACCACGCGGCTGGTAAAAAAGCCGCGGCCATCGCGAACGATGATCGGGGTTTTTCCCATGAGCTTGGCGACGTCGAGCGCACGGGCGAGCGTTGCATCGGTGGTTTGCGGGCCACGGATAACCTCAAGCAGCGGCATCCTATCGACGGGCGCGAAGAAGTGCATGCCGATCAAATTGCCGGGACTTGACGAGGCGCCCGCGAGATTGGAGATCGGCAGCGTTGACGTGTTGGTGGCGATCAGCGCATTGGCCGGAAGCACCGCAGCCGCCCGGCTAATCACATCACGCTTGACGGATTCGATTTCGACGACCGCCTCGAACACGGCATCGCAACCTGCCAGACTGGCAACATCCGTCGTGGTTCCGACCAACGACATGAGCTGGTCGAGCTTGGCCTGTGACAACGCACCGCGCTCGACCGCTTTGAGCCCGTTGCGGTGCAGTTGATCGCGAGCTTTCCCGAGCCGCTCTTCGGAAACATCCACCAGCGTCACCGCTACGCCGGCCCGCGCCAGGCAATAGGCGATACCGTTGCCCATCAGGCCAGCGCCGATCACGCCCGCCCGGACGGGTTCGAACTTCGCGACATCCTTGGGGCGTGCCTTGAGATTGCGGGCGGCGTTGGCCGCATAATACTGCGTGCGGATCTTGTTCTTGGCCGAGCGTGACGATGCCACGGTTGCGAAATGCGTGGCTTCGATCCGCAATCCGGCGTCGATTCCGCGCTCGAGTCCGTGATGCAGGACCTGGAGGACCGCGCCAGGTGCCGCATCCGCCACCAATGTCTTGCGGCGCAGTGCGGGCCAGGCCGCGGAGAAGAAGTTGCGGCCTTCCGGCGACTGCGGATGAAAGCCGGGAAGCACGTAGTGCTTTCGATCCCACGGCTGGACCGCCTCCGGCGCCGACGCGATCCAGCGCCGCGCCGCATCCATGAACGCCGTCCGATCGACGAGTTCATCGATCAGGCCGATCTTGAGCGCCTCGTGAACATCGACCGGACGCCCCTCCATCAGTAGCGGCATCGCGCGTGCGATCCCGATCAGGCGGGGCAACCGCTGCGTTCCGCCCGCTCCGGGGATCAGGCCGAGGGTGACCTCCGGGAACGCAAGCCGCAGAGTCGGATCGTCAACCGCGATGCGACGGTGGCAAGCCAGGGCAACTTCCAGTCCGCCACCCATCGCGGAGCCGTTCAGAGCGGCGACGAAAGGCTTGCCGCTGGTCTCAATGCGGCGAAGGCACCGCCCGATCTCACCGACCAGAGCCGCCGCTTCGGCTGGAGTTTGTGCCTGCCGAAGTTCGTCGAGATCACCGCCGGATATAAAATCCCTCTTCGCCGACGTGATGATCACGCCCTTGACCGAGGCATTCCCGATCGCTTCCGCAACAGCAGCAACAAAGGCCGCGATCGCTGCGCGGTTCTTGATGTTCACCGGAGAATTCGGCGCATCCCAGGTGATGACGGAGATGCCGGTCTCTGGCTCGAAAGCTGTCTGAATCATCGCCTGGTCTTTCACATCCGCTCGATCAGAGTTGCGACGCCCATGCCAAGGCCCGTGCACATCGTCGCGATGCCGAACTGCTTGTCTTGACGGTGGAGCTCATCTGCCAGCGTGCCGATCAGGATCGATCCCGTCGCTCCGATGGGGTGACCGAGCGCGATGGCGCCGCCGACTGGATTCACCTGGCCGTGTGCGGCGCCCGTCGCCTCCATGAAGTAGAGCACGACCGACGCGAAGGCCTCGTTGACCTCGAACAGATCGACATCCGCGAAGGTGAGACCGGCACGATCGAGGCAGCGCTGGCTCGCTTCCGCCGGTGCCGTCAGCATGATGCAGGGGTCGATGCCGATCTGCGACATGGCGCGAATGCGCGCGCGCGGTTTCAGGCCAAGTTTTTCGCCGGCGGCAGCGGATCCGATCAGCATGGCGGCGGCGCCGTCGGCGATGCCGGAGGAGTTGCCGGCGTGGTGAACATAATCGAGGCGATCGACCTCCGGATAGCGATGCTTGACGGTGGTCTCGAAGCCCGCCTTTCCAAATCCAGCAAACGACGGACGCAGCTGCGCCAGCCGCTCGATAGTCGTGTCCGGCCGGATCAGTTCGTCATGCGTCAAGGCGATGTCGCCGTTCTGGTCGGCGACAGGCACGATCGAACGGTCGAACCAGCCGCTCGAGCTCGCAACATGCGCGCGACGATGCGACTCGGCGGCGAATGCATCGACATCGGCGCGCGAATAGCCGTGAAGGGTTGCGATCAGATCGGCCGATACGCCCTGCGGCGTTAGCCAGGACGCGTCGTTGAAGAAGATGTCGCTGGCCATCGGGCCACCGGTCCCCAGCATCGGCACCAGCGACATCATTTCGATGCCGCCGGCGATGACCAGATCGGCCTGCCCTGCCTGTACTTTCGCCGCGGCGATATTGACGGCTTCCAGACCGGAGCCGCAGAATCGCGCAACCGTCGTTCCCGGGACCCTCTCGCTAAAGCCAGCGGCGAGCACCGCTGAGCGCGCGATATTGGCGCCTTGATCATGGACACCTTCGGCACAGCCGAGAATGACGTCCTCGATCTGCGACGTATCGAGGCCGTTTCGGTTCTCCAGCGCGCGCAAGGTCGTCGCCATCAGATGCAGCGGCGACAGATGATGCAGCGCACCGTCTTTCTTGCCCTTACCACGGGGAGTCCGGACAGCATCGAAAATGATGGCCTCTGCGCCGCCATGCGCACGGACGTCCAATTTAGCCGGCATAGCTTTCTGCCTCCTCGCGCAATTTGGCTTTGTTGACCTTGCCAAGGCTGCTGAGCGGCAGCGGCTCAGCCCGAATGTCCCAGCTTTTCGGGCATTTGTAGCCGGCGATCAGATCGCGACAGCGCGCCTCGAGGTCGCGTTGCAGCTCGGCACTTTCGACATCGGATCGGCGCACGACCACGGCGTGAACCCGTTCGCCCCAGCGCTGGTCCGAAAGCCCGATCACGGCGCACGCGGTCACCGACGGATGCGCCGCGATGACGTTCTCGACTTCGGCGGAATAGATATTTTCGCCACCCGATATGATCATGTCCTTGAGCCGCTCGACGATGGTCACGAAGCCGTCCGCGTCCATCACCCCGACGTCGCCGCTGTGAAGCCAGCCACCTCGCAACGCGCGCGAGGTCGCGCCGGGATCGTTCCAATAGCCGCGCATGGTCTGGAGCCCCCGGATGGCCACCTCGCCCGCTTCGCCGCGCGGACGCTCAGTGCCATCGGGTGCAACAATCCTGATTTCGGCGAATGGCATCGCCTGACCGACGGATCGCAGCCGGCTCGCGTCAACACCGCTGACGTGGAAATCCGGCGGAAGCGACGCGCACGCGCCGCAGGTCTCCGTCATTCCGTAGAATTGCCGAAATTTCGCGTTTGGCAGCCGTGCAAGCAGCCGGTGCAGCAATGGCGCCGGGATCGGCGCACCGCCATACGCCACCGTCCGTACCGCAGCCAGTGCAACCGCCATGTCGCGCGATCCGCCTTCGGCGGCATCAAGCAAGGTCGCAAGCATGGTCGGAACAAGATTGATCTCCGTCACGCCGTCTTGGCGGATTTTCCGCAAGCAAGCGTCGGCCTCAAACTGCGAAAGAAAACTGTGAGCTCCCGCGGCGAACGTGACCGCGTGGCCGATGCCGCAATCCGCCAGATGAAACAGCGGTGTGGCGTGCAAATAGACGCTGTCCGAGCGTAGCTCCAGCGAACTCTGCATCGCGGCAGCCTGGCTGAGAAAATTCAACCGCGAGAGAACGACACCCTTGGGACGCCCGGTGGTTCCACCGGTAAAATAGATGCCGGCCGTGTCATCCGCCCTGTCCTCCGACTGATCCTCGATTGCCTTCTGCGACGCGAGCCAGTCATAGGACGAGTCGCCACGCGCTTCCGGGCCGGAGAACCAGATGACGCGCCGCAATGCCGGTACGTTGTTTGCGACATCACGGACAACGCGCTCGAATTGCGGGTCGGCGACAATCATGCAGGCAGAAGCGGCACCGACAATATAGGAGATCTCGTTTGAGGAGAGCCGGTAGTTCACCGGAACGAGAACGCCACCCGCCCATAGAACCGCGTATTGCAGTTCCAGAAAACTCGCATGATTCACGGCGAGAATGGCGACTCGCTCACCGGGCTGCAATCCGAGGGCAGCGAGCCCTCCCGCAACGCGGGAAACGCGATCGGCAAACGCACTCCATGACGTGCGGACGGCACCGTCAACCACCGCGGGGCCCCGCGCGTTGATCTGGGCGGCGCGCCGAACGGTCGAGGTCAGCGACATGCAAGCCTCGCCGAAGCCGGAACGGACATGGCCCGCGCCGCATGCCGTTGGCGGGCACGCGTCTTCCAGCAAGGAAGGCGACTGGGCGACTTTGCCGTCGATGGCTGCATCACGTCTCCTCTGAATGGTCTCTTGATTTTGGCCATGGCTAACATGCCTCTTCTGGAAATGAAAGTGAAATCATCTTCACTTTTGTGAATTTTTGCGGTTCACTGCCCCCAACGCGGCGCTGCCATCGCAACCGCAACCCGAACCAGCGCGCCAAGTCACCCTGTGCCGGAAGCCATGACAATGAGGGAAGTATTTTGGATGAGCGACAAAATATGGCACAAGCTCGCCATCCCGTTTTCATCAGATCAGGACAGTTCGCGGTGAAGCCAGCCATCAAGGAAGCAGCAGGGGCTTTAAAAAAGACTCGCCTGCCCCGGCAAAGCGAACTGCCGCTGGCGAAGACCGCGCAACCCATTGGGGCCGGGTCGCGAGCCAGCAGCGACTTGCCCGCGAAGAAGGGCGACCGCACCAGACTTCAAATCAAGGCCGCCGCGCGCGTGATCTTTGCGAGGGATGGCTTCCTGAACTCGACGATTGCCGAAATCATGAAAGAAGCGCAGCGGTCGATCGGCGTATTCTATCGCTACTACAAATCAAAGGATGAGTTGCTGCTGGAACTCACCGAGGAGTTTCGGCAGAAGCTGCTTCAACAGATCCATCTGCCGCTGCGACCGAATCAGGATCCAATCGATAACTTCGAGGAAAAGCTCGGCATCTTCTGGCAGCTCTATATGGAAGACTGGCCGATCGTAAATTCGGCACTACAGATGTCGATGGTCGATGAAGCCTTCGCGAAACGCTGGCATGATCTCCGCCAACAAGGCATCGGCGCCATCGCGCACATTATCGGCAAAGCCAGGAAGCTCGGCTACTGCCCGACGATCGACCCACATTACGCGGCATCCGCTTTGTGTTCGATGCTGGAATTCACCTGCTACAACTGGACATCTCGCTGGGGAGATTTTGCCGGCGCGAAGATGAGCAAAACCGCCGCCATACAGACGTTGAAACAGATCGCCTCCCATTCCATCGCATGGCGCTCGCCCACCTGATGCGGAGCGTCGCCCTCGGGTCGGAGCGCCGAGACTGTGTCGTGATCCTCAGAACCGGGCTTACTACTGGGCCGCGCGACGAGGCTACGTTCGCTTTGTTCCGTTGGCAACTAAGTCAACGCGGCGGCGCCAGACGTCGCATAGGGCCGATTGCTGATCTCGAACATTAGAAATCTCTGGCGGCTTGCGCCCAAGGAGCGCTCTCTCATGTGCTCATTCGCCACTGCTCGGCCACGCCCGGCTATTCGGCGGCGTTCGCCGTTTTCCTCACTCGCTTCATGCGGCTGGCGTCGAGACGCAGAACCTCGGCAAGACTGTCTGCGATGTTCCGACGACCGAGAGCATTTAACATCGCTGTCTCAGCGTCGGTGGCGACCTCCGCAAAAAACTCGTTGATATTGGCGCTGATCCTGCATTGGGCCGGAATATCCTCCCGGCCGACAAGGAGCTTCTTGTCCTCCATCACTGCAAGATAGAGGTCCCGCAACGTGATCTGCTCGGGCGCCCGGCCGAGGTGAAGGCCGCCGCCCTTGCCGATCGATGCCACGAGCATGCCTTCGCGAGTCAACGGGATCAGCAACTTGCGAATGAAACTCGGATTGGTGGCCAAACCTTCCGCCAAAGTTCGGCTGGTGCACCGGAAGCCATCCTGATCGGCGAGGGCCACGCTCAGCACCATCTGGAGTGCGGTCGAAAAGCGTAGATCAATCATTAGCTTACCTTGCCATAGCCGTGCAATCGCACACATTTCTGTGATAATGTATCCGAGATGATTGCATTTTAGTTTTTGAATGTATCATATATCGGTGCATTTTAGAAGAGGCGGTCTATCGCATCCGAGACGGCCGTCCAGGAGCACAATTGGTCCACCGTCCAAATGAAACTCTCTGACCCTCTCGACATCCTGTTCAAGCCCACTCGGATCGGTGGTCTCGAGCTGCGCAACCGCATCGCGATGGCCCCGATGACCCGCGCCATGTCGCCCGGAGGCGTGCCGGGTGAGAATGTCGCCCGCTACTATCGGCGGCGAGCCGAGGGCGGCGTCGGCCTCATCATTACTGAAGGCACGTTCATTCCTCATGCCAGCGCGGGACACGATGAAAACGCCCCCCGCATCTACGGAGATGACGCTCTCGACGGATGGCGGCGCGTGGTTGAGCACGTGCACGACGCGGGAGGGCGGATCTTCGCGCAGCTCTGGCACGTCGGGCTGGTGCGCAAGCCGCAGGTCGACGGGGTGGGGCGTCTCTATGACGGTGGTCCAGGCAGCGACGACCGCTTCAGCCCTTCCGGCATCATCGGAGGAAACGGTCTGCCTCTCGAACGGGTCGGGCGGCCGCCAACCCCTGACGACATTCGCGGCGCGATCGAGGCCTACGGCGCAGCAGCGCGCACCGCAAAGGCGTCGGGCTTTGACGGCGTCGAAATTCACGGCGCGCATGGCTACCTCATCGATCAGTTTCTCTGGGATCAAACCAACCTGCGCGAGGACGCGTATGGCGGCGACATCGGCCGCCGAACCCGTTTCGCGGCCGAGGTCATTCAGGAGATCCGCGCGAATGTCGGGCCGGATTTCCCGGTGGTGCTGCGGCTGTCGACCTGGAAGCAACAGGATTATGGCGCGCGGCTCGCGGCCAGCCCGGACGAATGGGCTGCTATCGTTCGCCCGCTCGCGAGCGCCGGCGTCGATGCATTCCATCTGTCTCAGCGTCGATATTGGGAAGGTGAGTTCGGCACGGAGGCAAATCTCGCGACGTGGACGAAGCGGCTGACGGGAAAGCCGACGATCACCGTTGGCTCGGTCACGCTCAACAACTCGATGGCCGAGATGATGCGCGGTGAGGGCAGCTTGCCCGAAAACAATCTCGTCCCGCTGCTCGCAGGGCTGGAACGCGGAGACTTCGACCTTGTGGCGGTGGGAAGAGCGCTGATCGCCAACCCGGATTGGCCGCACCGTGTCCGAAACGGCACGCCTTTGATCCCTTACAGCCTCAGCATGCTTCAGACCCTCGTCTGACGTCCTTCTCTCGTCGCGCAGGAAAACCATCATGTCCAGTCAAGACTCAAGACCCAACATCATTCTCGTGACCGGTGGCGGCCGTGGTCTCGGCCGCAACACGGCGATATCAGCTGCAAGAAGCGGCTTCGACGTCGTCATCACGTATCATAGCAACGGAGATGCAGCGGCCGAGGTCGTGGGCGAGATTGAAGGGCTCGGCCGCAAGGCGGTCGCGTTGCGATTGGACACCACTGAC
This sequence comes from Bradyrhizobium rifense, assembly GCF_008123425.1. GTDB lineage: Bacteria > Pseudomonadota > Alphaproteobacteria > Rhizobiales > Xanthobacteraceae > Bradyrhizobium > Bradyrhizobium rifense. The sequence continues at coordinate 73,408 of NZ_VSSS01000010.1, read as the reverse complement.
GTTGGCTCTTTCGACGCCTTCGCCGCCGCTTTGCGCAGCGAGCTCGGTCGGCTCGGACACGAGAACATCCACGCTCTCGTCAACAATGCGGGCATCGGACTGGATGCCCCATTTGCGACGACGTCGGAAGAGCTCTTTGATCGCCTTGTCAACGTCCACTTCAAGGGCGTGTTTTTCCTGACGCAAAAGCTCCTGCCGATCATCGCCGATGGCGGTCGCATCGTGAACTTGTCGAGCGGCCTTGCGCGGGTCGCTCTGCCGGGCTTTGCCGTCTATGGAGCCCTGAAGGGTGCGATCGAGGTGCTCACGCGCTATCTCGCGAAGGAGCTTGGTGAGCGTAAGATAGCCGTGAATGTCGTCGCGCCCGGCGGAATCGAAACGGATTTCGGCGGAGGGGCGCTGCGCGACATCCTTGAGGTGAATGCTTTCATCGCGTCGCAGACAGCTCTGGGGCGCGCCGGGGTGCCCGACGATATCGGACCCGTTATCGCGGCGCTGCTGTCACCCTCTCATCGTTGGATCAACGCTCAGCGTATCGAAGTGTCCGGGGGATGGGTGCTCTGAACCTCAGCGTGGTGCTTGCCTGATGGCTATTGCAAGAGATTTGCCTGCTTCCAGCAACACCGCGCACCGGCTGCGAAGCGCACATCAAATCCAGACCTGGGAAGTCGTAACACCATTGGACCGTAAATTGCCGGCTTACCCAGTGGGGCCGCATGACCCAAACAGGTCTCTTTGGCAACCTTCACTCTGGAATGGAGATCACGCCTAGCGACTCCTGCTGCTCCAGCCGCCGCTGTTGAGTGACATCTTCCGTAGAAGTACGGGGCAAAGTCCCGCGTCCGGACCCGAGAACTCGCCCTGGATTTCCCCGGCTAAGCGTACCTCAGGCGTTGCCCGATACCAAGAAGCTCTCCCTTCTTCAGCATCGCATGCCCGAGCGCAATATCGCTCAGAGAGAGGCCGCGGTGCCAAAGCAAGATGGTCTCGTCTTCGCTTTCCCGGCCAGGCTTCAGCCCGGCGACAATCTGGCCGAGTTCGGCGTAGAGTGATTCTTCGGACAGCTTTCCGGCCTCAACATGCGCCCGAAGACTTCCAAACTTTCCGGACTTGCACTGGCCCCAATCGTCAACCACGAGCTTGCTCATGATATCCGTCAGAGACAGTTCGACCGCGCTCATGGTCCCATAGGGAACGACGAAGGCTCCGCTCTTAATCCAGCTCGTAAGGAGCATCGGTTCAGGTTCGACAAGGCGCGACGCTTCAACGACGATATCTGCCCCTTCAACGCAAGCCCGCCAATCTTCGGTCGCAACCACTTTTTTCCCGAGGTCTCGACTTAATCGCTCCGCGAACCCATTCCGGCTCTCCGGTCGCCTTGAATGGACACGAATTTCATCGAAGGCGAAGAGGTGGTCCAACAGGCGGACATTCCAGTACGCGGTGCCTCGCGCCCCGATGTGCCCCAGTATCTTCGAATTCTTCCGAGCTAGATATTTGGCGCCTATTGCCGTCACAGCTCCCGTCCGCATGTCCGTTATGCCGCTCGCGTCCATGATGGCTCTCGGCACACCGTTGCGCGGGTCGAACAGCAGAAGCACTCCGAATTCCGAAGGCATTCCAAACTTGTAGTTATCGACGAAGTCACCAACAATCTTCACGCCTGCGGCGTTGTTGGCGGTGCCGAGAACGCCTCGAAGAACGTTGAAATGGCCGTCAGCCAACTTTGGTTCGAGATGAACACGCGGCTCAATAACCGCCTCCCCGCGGCCTTGTCTCGCGAGACCCGACTCAATCGCGTCCAGAACCTCTTGATCGGACAGTTTCAGCGCCTCGATGTCCTGGCGATTCAGATAAGTGAGATAGATTGGATCCATGAGGCGGTCTCTTCCAATTTACAGCACAACGGAATGTGGCCGACGATCGTCTGTTGGAGTGGGTCCAAGACTATGCCCCTATTCGCCCGCAGCGACCGCTTCGAGCCCGTTGGAGCCAACCAGTCCGAAAAGATCGGAGCATGCTGCACGCACGGCCTAGTTTGGCTCGGAGGCAATCCTCTGGGAGGTTGGCTGCCATTTCAGGAGCTTGCGCTCAAGGCGATTGGCCAACGCATTCATCCCCATCACGAAAGCCAAGAGGATAAAAATGCCTGCGAATACGCCGGCCGGATCGTAAGTCGAAGACGCATAGTTGATAAACAGACCGAGCCCTGCGGTTGACGAGGTAAACTCTCCCACGATCACGCCGATGACAGTATAGGGTATTGCCATGCGCATCCCCAGCAGCAGAAACGGCGCCGCAGCAGGTAGATATATCTGTCGACCCAGCTGACGTTCATTCGCACCCAAAACCAGGGCCAAATTAACGACATCCCGGTCGACCGACCGGACGCCGGCGAAGACATTATAGAAGACGAGAAAGAACACCATTGTGCCGGCCAGCATCACCTTCGACCAAATGCCGATACCGAACCAAATGACGAATAAGGGCGCCAAGGCGATTTTCGGTATTCCGTAGAATGCCATCACGTAGGGCTCGAAGATTGAGGCCGCGCGCGGAGAACGCCCAAGCGCATATCCGAGCAACAGCCCGAGCAGAACGCCGATCACATATGATAGAACCAATTCCTCCCCCGTCACACGGAGGCTTGGCCAAATTTCACCGGTGTAGAACAGGTCGATAAGACGCCATGCGATTTCCGTCGGCTTGCTGACATACGTCTCGCGTATCAATCGTCCGGATGCAAATTGCCAAAAGCAGAGCAACGTGACGCCCGGGGCTGCCAACAAAAACGCCCGACATACGGGCGCACAGATTTGTTTCGGCGATGGCGATCGGAGTGAAGTCAGTGTCATCTGGTCGCTCATGCCGCACGCCTGATGTTGAGTTCGCTTCGAAATACGGACCACACCCGATCGTACGCTTCGGCAAAGCCGGGGGTCCCGTAAGGTTCGAACATGTCGCGAGGTCGTGGCAAATCGATGGGAATTTCGGCGATGACACGCGCGGGCCTGCGACTTAGCACGACAACGCTGTCCGACAACAAAACCGCCTCGGTGATGTCATGCGTGACGAAGAGCACGCTTGCACCTTCGGTAGCCAGCATTGTCTGCAAATCATGTTGCATGACCATGCGCGTTTGCGCGTCCAACGCACCGAACGGCTCATCCATCAAGATTGTATCCGGCTTGTAGACCAGCATGCGTGCGATGGACGCGCGCTTCTGCATACCGCCCGACAATTGATATGGGTAGTGCGATTCAAAGCCGGCGAGGTCCACTCGCTTAATAGCCTCCATGGCCTTCGCGCGGCGCTCGGATAGAGCCATGCCGCGCAGCAACAACGGAAATTCGATGTTTTCGATCATCGTCTTCCACGGCAACAACTGTGCCTGTTGTGGCACGAAGCCGATGGTGCGATTCACGCTAGTGACCTCCCGATCATGGTGGAAGACCATGCCGACCGACGGCTTGAGAAGCCCTGCGGCCATTTGGATGAGAGTGCTCTTCCCACAGCCACTCGGCCCGATAACGCTGACGAACTTGCCCCGCTTCACTTCGAAGCCGACATCGCTGATGACCACGTTTGGCGCATCTCCAGTCGGACTCGCAAAGCTCTGTTGAATCGCACTGAATCGGAGAACGCTTGCGCTTGCTGCTTCGGTCATTTTCTTCGTAATCCATTCTTAAGACGTCGCACGGGTCACAATCAGATGGGCAATCGGGAAGACGTCAGCCTCCTCGATTTGCTATCGGGCCCGCGAAGCTGGTCGCGTCCGAACCTGCTCCATTCAAGACTCGTCAGGGGCCTTTGTGCTGGCCGTCTCCCCGCGGATTCTGAGTTTATCTCCGACTTTCGGAGTGACGTGACGGAATATTGGGCACAGACGACGCAGAATGATAGCAGAACAACTCGCCAGGGCTGAGAGATACGGCAAACGAAGCCCGTCCGAACGAGTTCACAAATCTCCAGGAACTCCAAACTTTGGCGCCGCCGAAGGTTTAAGCGCCCGGGTTACATAGTCATCCATTTGCGGCCTCCAGGCCTTCCATAGCTCCGACAGTCGGGTGATTGGCTCATCATGTAGGTCGACCCGGATATCTGCGATCGGCCAGGGAACGCGATCAACAATAATCATGCCCGCCGAAAGCATTGGGCCGGCCTCGCCGCCAGCTGCCAGGCCAGCTTGCATGGCAGTGATCAGCCGATCGCCGAGTTCAGCATCGGCGTTCTCGTTGAATGCCGACATCATGCGCTTCGGCACTTCGGCATTCGCAAGGAGGTTGCCGAGCGCAATCACGTCCTGGCCGTGGGCACTTGCGAAAGTGCCGAGACTATGGAGTCCGGAATAGCATGCAGTCCGCCCGGAATGGTCGAGAACCCCGAGTTGGCGGAATTCGATGTGTTCCGTGTTTGCGCGAATCCCGGCAAGGATCGTATCGGCGTCCAGCCCCAGCTCCATCAAGGCAAGAGCGCGTGGCCCCAAGCGCGGATCGGTGATATTTTGGGTGGCGCAAACACCGGCGCCGGCGCGGGCATATGCGCATCGCGCCGCCACGCTCATACTCGACGACGCTATCGCGATTCCAAGCTGCCCCGTCTGATTGCAGCGTCCACTTATCGAGATCGTCATACCGAGCTCCGCCCGCGAACCCGCGGCAATTGAAGGAACGGCCAAGGTTCCGGCATTTGACGACATGGCACTTCGATCAGGGAGGGACGACGAGCCTCGATGGCTCTCGTCAGGGCACTCCTCAAGGCCTGCGGCCCTTGAGCGCGCATGGCGTCGATGCCAAAGCTATCCGCCATCCGCACAAAATCCGGGTTGGTCAGGTCTGTTGCGATGACGCGCTGTCCGTAGAGCTCACGCTGCATACGCTGGACGTTCCCGAATGCGCCATCGTTGAAAAGCACCGTCACGAGAGGAATGTTGTGATGGGCCGCTGTAGCAAGCTCCTGCACGTTGAACATGAAGCCGCCGTCGCCGGTGATCGACACGACCGGGGTATTCGGTAACGCGTGCTGCGCGCCGAGAGCGGTTGGAAATCCCCAGCCCAGGGTTCCCGCATGCCCGGAGGAGAGATAGGTCCGGGGTAACCGCGTTTCGTAACCGATGCGCGAGACGTAGCCGACCTGTGTCGACTCGTCGACGAGAATGCCATTGTCCGGGAGCACATCTCGGATCGCGCGCAAATAGTCCAACTGCGGACGCAGAAGATCGAGCTTACCCGCAATCTCGGCCTTCAAGGCACGGCTCGATGCGACCCGGTTATCGCGATCCCCAACGGGCTTTCGTATCTGGGCATTGAGACGCTGCAGGACATCGAGCGCCTCTCCACACAAGGCCACGTCGGGCTGGCGGCCGCGCGACATCTCTAGTCGGTCGACATCCACCTTGATGACCTGCAGCTCTTCGTCGGATCCCCACTGCGTCAGCGGTAAATGCATCCTTGTTCCGATTGCAAGGACGACGTCGCAGCCCTTCCAGAGGGCGTGGCCGGCGGTCAGATTTAGACTGAGCGGATGCCTATCGTCCAGCACGCCCCTCCCCATGCGATGAGCCACAACGGGCGCACCGAGCTTTTCCGCAAGTTGCCTCAACGGCAGACCAGCGTCCTGGGCCCCGCCCCCGACAAAGATCAATGGGCGCTCGGCACGGGACAACAGGGAGGCCGCTCTCGCGAGAGCGTCGTCCTCGAGAGCCGGCGCAACGTCCGGCTCGCGCACGAAAGCAGCCTTGATTTCGGCTCTCCGGGACAAAACGTCCATGGGCACTTCCATGGCTACGGGACGAGGGCGACCTGACCGCATCGCTGCAAAAGCTCCCGCAAAGTCGGCCGGCACATCCTCAGGCGCCCTCGTCCGCCTGGCCCACTTCGTCAACCGTTCAAGGATTCCCAATTGGTCAGGCAGTTCGTGCAGATAGCCAAGTCCCTTGCCGATCGCATGACTTGGAATCTGACCCGATAGGCAGAGTACCTTCGCGCCGGTGCTGTAAGCCGTCCCGAGCGCGGCTGCGGTATTGAGCACGCCCGGGCCTGGAACCACGGCATAGGCGGCAGGCTTGCCGGTCGCCAGTGCCGCGCCCAGCGCCATGTAGGCGGCGCCCTGCTCATGTCGGGTGTGCACGGCCTGGATTTCGTTTCGGCGATCGAACAAGGAAACAAACAAGGCGTCGTTCTGGATGCCGGGAAGACAGTAGAGCGACTTCAACCCGTGCTTGAGCAGCGCATCGACAACCGCGTCCGCGCCGCTCATTTCACGTGTCGTCTGTGGCACGAGGGCTTCGTTCACCGTCTTACTCATCCGGAAGGTCAAACAGGTTCAAGACGGTGCCGATGTTCTTTGAAGCGGCCGAGTCCAGAATGTGCGCGCCCAGCATGACGTCGCTGATGGCGAAGCCGCGATGCCAGAACACGATGCGACCGTCGGTATCGGCACGCCCGGCCTTTGAGCCACACGTCACCTCGCCAATCTCGGCGTATAGCTTGGCGCGCGTGAGTTCGCCGCTCTCGATCATCGGATGCAACTGGCCGCCCTTGCAGCACTGCTCCCAATCATCGACGACGACCTTCGAAGCTGTCTTAACCGTGTCCGGATCGACAGCCATTTTCCAGCCATAGCAAATGAGAAGGCAGTGCGGCGTCAGCCACTCGTCTCGGATCAGGATCTCGGGCTTCTCCAGACGGGTCGCCTCGACGACGATATCGGCGCCGCGACAGGCTTCTTCGGCGGTGGCGACGGCCACGGCCTTGATGCCGCATTCCTCCCGAACACGTTGCGCCAGGGCCTCGCGCGTTTCGGGCCTCTTGCTGGTGATGCGGACTTCGGCGATCTCGAACAATTTGGCGAGAATCGCGATATTCGCGAACGCAGTGCCGCGCGCGCCGACATGGCCGATGATCTTCGCGCCCTTGGGGGCGAGATATTTTGCTCCGATACCCGTGACGGCACCGGTTCGTTCCGTCGTCAAATCTGTCGCGTCCATCAAGGCCCGCGGCACGCCGGTTCTGGGATTGTACAATGTGAGCATGGCGACCTCAGAAGGAAGCCCGTGTTTGTAGTTATCGACGTAGTCTCCGATGACCTTGACGCCGGCCGTATCATTCGGGCCTGCCCAGCCCACCAGAATGTTGAAATGGCCGTTGTAGCGGTCATCCAGCTGGATGTGGGCCTTCGGAGGCAGGACAACGTCCCGCCGTCCGTGCGCGGACAGGCCCTGTTCGATCAGCGAGAGCAGGACTTTGATCGGAGGCAGAAGCGAGCGCACTTGCTTCCGATCGAGATAGCGGAAATCGACACGAGCCATGGCGGCTGCCCCCTATTTGGTAGTCTTGGCGAGTTCGACGTATTTGTTGGTCCAGAAAGAGCCCGGCGCCGGCGGGGTTCGTCCGGAATCTTCGACGAATTGGGACAACAGCTTGGCGCGCTCATCGTTGAGTAACCCGTCGTCGCGGATTCCGTCTGCAAGCGTCTTGATGCTGACGCGCATGACCGGTTGCGGCAGCTTCGGGAAGAACTTGCCTCCAATTTTGTCGGCGCTCCCCTCGAGATCGGAGAGCACCGCATGGTTGGCGGAATTCATCGCCCGGACCGTCGCGACGATCTTCTTCTGCGCGGCTTCGTTCGCGTCAGAGCGGCCAACGAGCACGAGACTCGGCATGCCCTTCCAGCCCGAAATATCGGTATCGGGCTCGATGACCGTTCGGCCGTATCCTGCCGCCTCCGCCAACGGCCCTTCGGGCGGCGACAACATGAATGCATCGATACGCCCGTTCTCCAGGGCCGCTCCGAGTGCTGCGGCCGAACCGATTTGGACGATCTGGACATCCTTGCGACCATCGAGGCCGCCGCGCGTCGCCAGCCAGCGAACGGTTCGGTCCTGAGCGCCTCCGACCACGGCGACCCCTATCGTAGCACCCTTGAGGCAAGCGATGCGTTCCTTGATCGGCATGCTTCTGGAGATGCCAGTCCGCTTAATCATCGCTTCGGACACGGTCAAATTGAGCGAGATCTTCGACATCAGCGAATAGATGATCTGGTAGGGTTGTCCCTTGGCGACCGCCTCGAGAACGGAATCGCTACCTGTCGCGGCGATGTCGATGTCTCCACTGTCGAGCGCTGCCAGGCAGGCGGGATCTCCCCCGTTGATGGCTGCCCAGCTCAGATCAACCTGCTCCGCTGCGAACGTATCGTAGGCACGCGCGGCCCATACCGGGAGAAAGCCCAACGTCGTCGTGGCTTGGCCCATGCGCACGGTCTCCTTGGCCGCGGCGCTGGCTGGCCACCGTGCGGATGCTGCGAGCGCGAACATTGCGAAGGCAAATTGTCTGCGATCTATGTTCTTGAAGCGCGTCATTCGGTCACTCCGGGATCACGGCGGTAGCATCGATTTCGACCAGCCATTCCGGCCGAGCCAGCGCCTGAACGACCAGGCCAGTCGACACCGGATAAACGTCCTTGATGTATTCGCCCATGGTTCGATACACCGCCTCGCGATGCCGCACGTCTGTCAGATAGACCACGACCTTGACCAGGTGTTCCATCGTGCCGCCAGCTTCTTCGATCAGCTGCCTGATGTTCTGCATGACCTTGTGGGTTTGCTCTACGGGGTCATGGCTCGCGATGTTCACGGCGTCGTCCAGATTCTGCGGGCACTGCCCGCGCAACCACACGATCTTTCCGCCCGAGGTGACGACCGCCTGACAGAGATCGTTGTCCAGTTTCTGCTCCGGATAGGTATCCTTGGTGTTGAACTTCCGGATTCGGTGATGTGCCACTCAGTTCTTCCTTTTATTCTCTATTCCGCAATCGCCGGGTTTGATGTCCGGGGCGCCGCCGCGGCTTTGCCGCGATCGATCTCCCCGGCCCTCTCGTTGTGATAGTCGCGATAGCGCCGCTGCGTGGAAATCCGATCCGCCAGGTACTTCGCGTCGTGCCAGACTCCCCAGATGAACGCTGAGCCTCTGCGCGACTGCCACGGCAACCCCAGGAAAAATATTCCGGGCTCGCGCGATACGCCTCGTTGATGCCTCGGCTTGCCTGCCGGGTCGAAAACATCGACCTTAAGCCAGGAGTAATCCGACGAATAGCCCGTGGCCCAAATGACTGTATTTACCCCGGCCGCACGCAAATCGAGCTCACGCAGCGGATCGGTTAGACATTCCGGATCCGGTGGCATGATACGGGCCTCGGGCTCTTCGGGAAGTTCGAGGCCGGTGCGTTTGACGTAGTCGTCCGCCTCATCCAGTAGCGAGATGAGCGATTGATCTCCCATGGCGACGTTCTCCCGGAGATCGTTGGCGAAAGTCACCTTGCCGTCGCTGTAAGACTTGGTCGAGCCTACTAGCATCATTCCTTCCTCGGCGAGCCGCCTGAAGTCTACGGTGTAACCACCGCGGGCGCCGCTCACGGAAATCGTGACATGTTCCGTGCCACGCGTCTTTGTCTCGATGTCCCATTTCCCAAGGACGCCCAGCCACCAGCAAAAATCATACCCGCGGTAGGATCGCGGCGGCCGCTCGTGCGGACCGACCGAAAGATAGACGGCTCTGCCGGCACGAAGAAGCTCGTCGGCGATCTGCCCACCGGATGATCCCGCACCGACGACCAGCACGCCTCCGTCCGGCAATTGTGCCGGGTTGCGATAGTCGTTCGAGTGGATCTGGGTGACGCGCGCGTCCTTGGGGATGGCGTCGGGGATCAGGGGAATCTGAAAAGGGCCGGTCGCGGCAACAACATTGTTGACTTCGAATATGCCTGCAGACGTTTCGACGCGGAAACCCGCGCGGCCCTCAAGGCGGCAAACGGATGTGACGTCCACGCCGCACCGCACCGGGGCGGCAATCATTTCGGCGTAGGAGACAAAATAGTCCGCCACCACCTCCTTGGACGGAAATGAATCCCGATGCCCCGGAAATTCCATGCCGGGAAAGCGGTCATGCCACGCGGGGCCATTTGCGACCAGTGAGTCCCATCGCGCTGTCCGCCACCTTTCGGCGATCCGATGCCTTTCCAGAACAACGTGAGCGATGCCGGCGGCGCTCAGATGCTCGCTCATGGCCAATCCGGCCTGACCTGCTCCGACGACAATCGTGTCCACTTCTTCTATGGGCATTACCGTTTCCATTTCCGGCTCGTTCAAACGAGACGCGCGTACAGCAGACGGCTACGAGTCCACTTAGGAGCAAACACGGCGGCAGGAAATTATGATTTCTCGTCGCATTGCTTAGGCCTCTCCTAAACACCTCCGATCAGGCCGTCTGCTACATGAACCATCGATGATCGGGTCGTTAGCGACGGCAGGTTATGGCCGCAGTGACGCGCTCATTGGTGTTCAAACACAAGATTCGCGCTTTCGATCTCCCTCGTAGAGAGCCGGCGAAGACCTCGACCCTCGTCCATCTGACGCGCCTCAGTGGCAGGGCGGCATGTATTTTATGTATTCCTCGAAGAGTTCGAAGATGCGTCGCCAGACAGTCTTCGCTTTTGCTTCGGTCTCTTGATGTCCCAAGACGGGGTCCCTCCGGGAAGCAGACGGCTCCTCACGATGCTCCCGGGAAATGAGCACGTCCAAAACGTTCTTCGGAGGTTCATCCTCGGAAAATCCAATCCACAGAACAGTCCGCGGCCTGTAGGCCCTAAACCGGCCGCTCGCGGACTGCCACGACCGCCGCCGGCGCGCTTAGGACAGCATCATCCGCTATTTCAGTTCGGCATATCCCCGTTCGGCGGCTTCGCGTTCGTAGGCGACGACGCGTGTATATTCTGCCGGGTCGACAGCGGTAATTGTCTTGATGTGGAGACCGTCAAGCACCGGTCTGTATACGGAATCGTTCGCCACGCGGAACAAGGCAGCGCGCAGCTGTTCGATCTGATCGGACGGCGTCGCAATCGACGTTACGAACGGAATGGCCGGGCTCTCGGGCGTTTCGGCGAGCACGCGGATAGCGCTCACCTTCTCCGGACACAGCTCCTTGAAGAAGCCATAGGTCACACAATCGATCGAGGCAGCGTCCAGATCGCCCGCTTGGACCCGCCTGATACTCTCAGTATGCGAGCGCGTCGCCGCGACCGTTCCGAAGAAGGGCGCCTTGATGCCATGCCGGGCCAACAATAGCCTTGGGAGGTTCATCCCTGAATTTGAGTGGATGCTGTTGAGCGCGAACCTGGCGCCGCGCAGATCTTCGATGGTTCGATAGGGGGATTCCTTGCCTACGATGACAAAGGCCCGATGCGTCGACGGACCGCAGCCCGGAAAGTCGTAAGTCGGAACGCCCAGAAAGGCGAACTGACCGCTGTAGATGGTCTGCAATGGATAGCCGCAGGTCTGGGAAAATAGGACCTCCGAGCCAATGGCATCCGGAACGGCGGGACGCGAGAACACAAGATCGGGCGGAATGGAGGCCAGCCTCTGGGCCCGCATTTCTTTCGACAGCGCTTCCCAGAATGCGGCGTTTTTGCCCGCCAACTCGGGAAGATTATACATCGGCAGGCTCGCGGTCAGCTCCAGCATCTGATCTCTCTCGTCAGCTTGGCGCGATCATGGCACTCGAGGCATGCTTTCGGTCGTTAAGACGAGGCACGGCTTCCAGCAGCTCACGCCCGTAGTCGCTCTGGGGCGCCTTGAGAATTTGCCGCGTAGGCCCCTGTTCGACGACGCGACCGAGGCGCATGATGATAACATCCTCGCACATCAGTCTGACAACCTCGATGTCATGGCTTATGAACAAATAAGCGAGGCCGAATTCACGCCTCAGACGATGAAGCAGCTTCAGAATGGCCGCCTGAACCGAGACATCGAGGGCGGCGGTCGGCTCATCCAGAATGAGCAAATCCGGGGCAGAGGCAAGCGCGCGCGAAATTCCCACGCGCGCCTTCTGTCCTCCCGATAGCTGATGAGGGTAGCGATTCAGCAGCTCCGGATTTAGTGCAACGCTGGTGGCGAGAGCTTCCACTTTCAGACGGATTTGCCGTTCGTCAGCCAACCCGACGAGCCTTCGAATCGGATCGGCGATAGCTGCGCCCGCAGTCAGATGCGGCGTCAGGTTCTCACCCGTATCCTGAAAGACGTGTTGTATCCTCCGTCTCTCTGGACGGTGCACGAAGGACGATGGCGACACCGCGCCGATGTCGATCCCCTCGAATACGATGCTGCCGCCAGTATTGTCGATCAGGCGCGAGATCATCCGCGCCAGCGTGCTCTTTCCCGAGCCGCTTTCGCCGACGACGCCGAGACTTCCCCCACGAGCAATCTCGAAATTGACGTCGTCGACCGCGAGAACGTCGTGCGACCGCCATCCTCGCCCCTTGAACGATTTCGTGAGGCGCGAGACTTTCAACATAGCGGGTGCCTGCACGCAACGAAATGCTGCGGAGAACGGGCGGTCAAGGATAGAGGCGATGCATCGCAATCCGGTTGGTGACGATCGCATCTGGGCGCAAAGCGACAGGGCAGCAAAGGCCCAGTCAGGTCGGGGAGCAGGCCCGATACGGTCCGAAGATCATCGGCGGTCTCAGAATGCTGGGGAACGGATGCAAGCAGTTGTTCCGCGTACGGATGCATCGGCGAGTAAGCCAACTGCTCGGCAGGCCCGCACTCGACGAGTTGTCCGGCGTGCATCACGGCGATGCGATCGCAATTCGCGGCAGCGAGCGCCAGATTGTGCGTGACCAGCAAAGTCGCCATCCCGCGCCGTTCCGAAAGATCACCGATGAGAGCCATGATCGCGGCCTCGGTTGTCACGTCGAGCCCGGTGGTCGGTTCATCCGCGATCAGAAGTTCAGGTTCACAGCCAAGAGCGAGCGCGATCCCGACGCGTTGGCACTGACCGCCTGAAAGTTCGAACGGATAATGGTCCGCACGATTGGGATCGATGCGGACATTTTCGAGGAGCGACAGCACCCGGTCCCGCCCCGCAACATCGCCAAGTTGACGGCGTACGGTCATGATCGGATTCAGGCTCGCCCGGGGATTCTGGAATATCTGGGCAATAGCGGTACGCGTGCTCCGCCGTTCCCTGATCGGCCCGATGACGGCTCCGTGCCACCTGATTTCACCGCTCGCGATTCGGGCGGACCGATCCAGCAAACCGGATATCGCGTAGGACAGAACGGACTTTCCGGAGCCGCTTTCGCCGACGAGGCCGACAATCTCGCCGGGAGCGATGCTCAGATCGATCCGATCCAGCGCCTTGACCGTACCGCGGCGCGTGGAAAATTCGATCGACAGGTTCCTGACCTCGAGCACTAGCGTCGTTCCCTGGCATCGAGGACGTCGCGCAAACCGTCGCCCACGAGGTTGAGCGATAGAACGACCAGAACCAAAGTCATCCCCGGGAAGAGCGCGACCCACCATTCACCCGTAATGATGAAGCTCGCGCCCTCTGCCACCATGATCCCCCACTCCGGCGTCGGAGGTCTAATCCCGAGACCGATAAACGACAGAGCGGCGGCGTTGAGCATGGCCCAGCCCATCGTCAACGTCGCTTGAATCATGAGCTGGGGTATGGCCGTGGGAACGAGGTGAACGGCTAGAATTCTGAAGGGGCCGTTCCCGCTCACTCTCGCCGCCTCCACAAAGCCCATCTCGCGGCGTTGCTTCATCTCAGCTCGCATAGTCCGGGCGTAAAACGGCACATTTACGATGGCTGTCGCATAGATGATGTTCTCGAGGCTGTTTCCGAGCGCGGCGACGATTCCCATCGCGAGCACGAAGAGCGGGAATGCCATGATCGTGTCTACGATCCACATGGCGAGGCGGTCCACGATCCCACCGAAGAAGCCGGCGAGACTCCCGATGATCCCCCCGATGACGAGCCCCAACCCCACCGCAGACAGCGCGATGAACAGATCAAGACGCGTCGCGTAAACGATCCTTGTACATATATCCCGGCCCACCTGATCGGTGCCGCAAGGATGTTCCCAGGTTGGCGGCTTGAGCGCCATCGAAGGATTCGTAGCCAGGGGATCGTGAGACGCTACGAACGGACCAAAGATCGCGACGAGACAGATGATCGCGATGATCGCCATCGTGGTCGCCGTCAGAGGGTCTCGACGCAAGCCGTCCTGGAGGGTTGCCGCAAACTCCATGTCCTACTCCGCAAGGCGCACACGAACGTCGACGATCCCGTAAAGGACGTCGATCAGGATATTGATCAAGACATAGAGGAGCGCCACGCTGAGCACGAAGCCTTGCACGGCCGCATAGTCTGACGCCACGAGGGCTTCGAGAGCGTACGATCCGATACCTGGCCAGGAGAAGACCTTCTCGACTACGACATTCGCGCTGATCAGAAACGAGAACACGAAACCAGCCGTGGTCAGAACAGGCAGCATGGCGTTTCTGAGCGCATAGACGTAGATCAGACGCCACCTCGGCATGTCGTAAGAACGGGCAGCCCGGATGAAGTCGCTGGAGAGCACCGTCAGCATCGCTCCTCGCGTGATCCGGGTCAGAGGTCCAATGCCGGAAAGTGCGAGCGCGATCGATGGAAGGACCAGGTGAGCGAGGCCGTCCGTTACGCTTTCGTAGTCACCCGCAAGGAATCCGTCGATGACTATCAGGCCGGACCTGACGGGCGGAGGAAGACCAAGTGGATCGATCCGGCCCAGAGGAGCCGGCGCAAGACCGAGCAGATAATAGAAGACGAAGACCAGCAACAGGCCCGTGAAGAAAGAGGGCATCGACAACGCCGTCGTCGAGAAGAACCTGGCAGCGTGGTCGATCAGGCTTCCCTTCCGAAGCGCTCCGATGACCCCGAGCGGAATCGAAACCACCAATGCGATCAGGAGTGAGAGCCCGGTCAACTCCAGCGTCGCCGGCATTCGCGCCACCAGATCCTTGACAACGGGCTGACCCGTTATCAGCGATTTTCCCAGATCGCCATGAAGCAAATTGACGACGTAGGAGACGAATTGCTCCAACAGAGGCCGATCGAGAAGCATGGCTTTGCGTATGTCGGCGATCGCTTCCGGAGTAGGCGCCGCGCCGGCGAAGTAGACCGCCGGGTCCCCCGGTAGCAATCGCGTGAGAGCAAAGGAAACCAGAACGACGCCGAAGATGGTCGGCACCGCAAATGCGACCCGCTTGATGACCGATCGCAGCAGAGCAGACAACTTTCAGACCTTTGCCAGGGTGCGCGCATCCACTTGACGATGGAACATATAGACGTACCCGTTGACATCCTGCTGAACCGCGACGTCCAGCACCGGCTGATAGAGCGGGATGTAAGGGACTTCCGTCATCGCGAGCTTGATGAATTGCTTCGCGATCAATTCGTACTCGCCTCCTTCTCGCGCCTGTCTCGCGGCGTCGAGTAGCTTATCCATCTCGGGGTTTTTGTAGCTTGCGACATTGAAGACGGTATTTTGCCCGTGCCAGAGCCAACGGAAGTAGAAGTCCGCTCCGTCAAACCAGGCGCCGAAAACGTCGATCGCCATCGGCCAGTTCTTCTGGCTTCGTCTCGCAAAGAAGTCCGGAATTTTCTCGATCGTCAGCTTCACGCCGAGCTTGCCCAGTGCATCCTGAATGATGAGCGCGGCCGGCTCGTCGACTGTTGCCGCTCCTGCATCGAAGTAGAGCTTGGTCTCGAACCCGCCCGCAAGGCCTGCATCGGCAAGCAGCGCCTTGGCCTTGTCGGGATCGTGGCTATGGGGGAACGGCTGTGGCCAGGAAGCGTCCCGAGGCGCATCGGTAGACGCACCGAACATCGGCTTGGCCCGTCCGTAGACCGCGCTCTCGATCACCTTTTCGTAGGGGAGCGCATAGGCGATCGCCTGTCTTACCCGCACGTCGTCGAATGGCTTGGTTATCGTCGAAAGCGCGAGATACCTGAGCGTGTTCGCCTGCGGCGCCGACTCGATCTTGATCTTCTTGGCAGTAGCAATGTCGGCCACGTCGCGCGGCGGGAGATCGGTCGCGACATCGGCGTCCGCCCGTTCGACCAGGGCCCGGCGGGTGCCGGCCGCAGGCACTGACCGATAGAGAGCCCGCTCCTGTTTCGGCAAGGTCCCTCCTTGCCAATCCGCGAACCGCGTCAGAATGATCTGCTCGTCGGGCTTGAAGGATTCGACCTTGTAGGCGCCCGAGCCCGCCGAATTGACCTTGGTGAATTCCAGCGCCCAAGGATCGGAGGTTGTGGCGCGCGATTTGCAAAGCTCGCTGTTGTAAACGCCGGGCACAACGATCGCGAGGCTGGGCAGCGTCAGCTTGTCTCGCTTCAGAAGCTTGATCTTGAAAGTACGCTCGTCGACGACCTCGAACTGATTGACGTCGGTGAGTGAAACCTGCTCCATCTGACGCTGAGGGAAGCCTCCGACCGATACGAAGCGGTCGAACGACCATTTGACGTCACGCGCGGTTATCGGCGCCCCGTCGTGGAATTTGAGACCTTGCTTCAGCTTGAAGACGACAGCGGAATTGTCGGGCGCGATTTCCCAGCTTTCCGCGAGTTGCGGCTCGAGCTTGTCGTAGTCGTAGCTCGGCACTCCGTTCGGCAGAATCTTCGTACCGAACCGGATCAGCCTGTCGTACGTCATCATGCAAAGTCCGTAGGACGCACGATTTGCCCCCGGCGTGTGAACGTCCAGCGTATTCGAATTGGACTCCGACACGATGACGATGCGACTTGATTTGGATTGGCCGTAAGCGGGAAGAACCAGGAGCGACGAAGCTGCACCCGCGGTAGCCAGCTCCAAGAACTGTCGACGATCCATTCGGTATGCTCTCCCCTGAAGAACGGCCACAATTTTGTATAGACATAATTCTGAAGTCAAGGGAGCATGCTGCACCGTATCCCTGGCAATCGCCAGCTTGACCGGTGCATTCGAGAAAAATGGGGGACAGTATTTTGCTCTTCATTGGATCGCGATTTTTGAACCAGCCGATCTGGTCTGAGCGCGGTCCGCGTGCGCAATCTGGAGGCGGCGCGTGGGAGCATGATCGAAAACAATACGGTTCAAGAAAACCGAAGCAGACCGAAACAAAGCTTTTCTTTATCGACGGTCCGCTAGGCAGATATTCTGGTGTCCAATGATTGACCTGCACTCCCCTCAGGGAAAGCGGCGCGGCTCGTGACGGCCGGGCACGGCTTCGGAAACGTCAGGAATGGCCGCCGCGACATCATCGATCGCCGTCGATCCTCCCCCCGCGCGATCCGCCAACAGCGCCGTCCCAGACTTAAGCCTGAGACGCGGCGCGCGAAGCTCGGCCAGAGTCCCTGGCGACAACCCTTTACTGCAACTCTGGCCACCCCCGCTCCGGGATCGGCCAAACCCGCAGGATTCCGCGCAGATGCCGGCACTTGACGGCCCATCTTGGGCCAATAGAGTCAGTTCCATGCGGTATTCGCTTCGCCAATTGGAGTATTTCATCGCTGCAGGTGAAACGCTGAGCATCACCTTGGCAGCCGAGCGAATTCATATCTCCCAGCCGTCGATCTCAACCGCAATATCCTTCCTGGAGAAGGAGCTGGGTGTTCAACTCTTCATCCGACACCATGCTCAAGGCCTGTCGCTCACTCCCGCCGGGCGGGACTTGCTGCGCGAGGCGAAGAATGTGGTAGCGCAAGCCCAGCGCCTGTATGTCTTCGCATCCGAGACCAGCAACCAGATCCGTGGCACGTTATCGCTAGGGTGCATGGTCACACTCGCCCCGATGCTAGTCCCGGAATTGGTTCACTCTTTTACCACTGCTTTCGCGACAACGAAGGTCGCGCACAGGGAAGCAAATCCGGATCAACTTCTCGACGATCTAAGACGGTCGCGGATCGACGTCGCGATCATTTATGACCTGCAGGTCCCTGCCGATATCGATTTCCTGCCGCTGGCCCGGCTACCTCCGCACGTCCTGTTGGGCGAGTCTCATCCTTTGGCCAGCCGAACCGCATTGACCTTGAAGGAGATGGTCGGTCATCCGATGATCCTGCTCGATCTGCCGCTGAGCCGGGAATATTTCCTTGCCTTGTTCATGAAGGAAGATCTCGAGCCGAACATTTATGCGCGTTCAGAGCACATCGAGGTTGTCCGGACGATGGTGGCCAACGGACTGGGATACTCGCTTCTCAACATCAGACCGAGGTCCGATCAGGCCTTGGACGGAAAACGCCTGAAACGCGTGAGACTGATTGGAGACAATCGGCCGATGGTGATCGGCACAGCAACCCTGAAAACCGTGAGTAAATCGCGGTTGATCCAAGCGTTCGAGAGCCACTGCCGTTCATTCATCTCCGACAGTTATATACCCGGAATGGTCGCGCCAGTCTTCGATAAGACAAAGCGAAGGACGAGCCCAGAGAATACTGAGGAACCTTCGTGACGCTGCAACCCTTTCCGACCCAATCCGCTGACGCGTATCCATTCGATCTTGGATCTCACGGCCGGACGATCGCGACGATTTCGCCTGAGGCGCAGCGCTGGTTTAATCTTGGGCTGAACTGGTGTCTCGGCTTCAACCAGGAAGAGGGCGTGAAATGTTTTCACAACGCGCTTGCGTTCGATCCGGATTGCGTGATGGCCCACTGGGGTGTCGCGTATGGATCGGGCCCCTTCTACAATTTGATCTGGCGCGATCTGGGAGAGATCGAGGCCGACCAGATCACGAAAGTGGCTTTCCATCATGTCCAGCGCGCGCTCGCACTAAGCGAGGGACGGGAGGATGCCGAACGTCATCTGGTCGAAGCCCTCGCGAAGCGGTTTCAGAAGCCGCACCACGTCGAACCGGAGCAGTACGATCGCTGGGACGATGACTACGCCGCCGCGATGCGACGGGTCCACCATGCGTTTCCCGACGACCACGACATCATGGCGTTGTTCGTCGAGGCGCTGATCACGCGGACGCCGCGCAGGCTCTGGGACGTCAAATCCGGATTGCCTGCTCGAAACGCGGACACCGTGGAGGCTCTTCAGATCTGCGACAGGTCGATCGCATTGGCCGACAACCAGGGCACTCCTCTGCATCCGGCCATCGTTCATCTTCACATTCACCTGCTCGAGATGTCGAACGAACCCGAACGGGCCTTGCGATCGGCCGATGTCTTGTCGAATTTGTGCGCTGACGCCGGGCACATGAACCACATGCCGGGCCACATCTACGTTCTTTGCGGCGACTATGAGCGGGCCAGGAATGCAAGCGAGAAAGCCATCAAAGCCGACGACATGTACGCCGACTACGCCGGTTCATTGAATTTTTACGTAACCGCACGCTGTCACGACCTGCATCTGATGATGTTCACCTGCATGTTCCTGGGCCAATTTGCGCCCGCCATCGCTGCGGCCGACAAGATACGCGAGATGCTCACGTCCGACATTCTCGGCGTCCGCAATCGACCCAAACTAGCGAATACAACCGAAGGCTACTACTCGGTCAAGATGCATGTTCTGATCCGCTTCGGACGTTGGCAGGAGATCATCGATGAGCCAATCCCGGCTGACGGCAACATCTTCCTGGTTACGATCCCGATGCACCACTACGCGCGCGCAATTGCGCATGCGACGCTGAAGGACTTTGCGAAAGCCGACGAGGAGCGACGGCTGTTCCAGCTCGCCAAGAGCCGCGTGCCGCCGTCTAGACGCTTTCTCAGCAATTTTGCGCTGGACGTCCTGTCGGTCGCTGAAGCCATGCTCGAGGGCGAGCTGGAATATCACAAGGGAAATCACGAGGCCGGCTATCGCCATCTGCGGGAGGCCGTCCGGCGCGACGACAATCTCGGCTATACCGAGCCCTGGGCCTGGATGCATCCGCCGCGCCACGCGCTCGCCGCCCTCCTGATGGAGCAGGGCCACCACGCCGAAGCGGAAGATATCTACCGCGATGATCTCGGGCTTACGAACAGAGTGCAACGCTGCACTCAGCATCCGGACAACGTGTGGGCCCTTCACGGCCTGGTAGAATGCCTGCAAAGGCGAGAGGCAACGGTCGAACTGCCACTCGCCTCGTCAAAACTGGCAGCCGCTCTTGCAAAGGCGGACACACCAATAACTTCGTCATGTATGTGTAGACTCGATGAATATCGTCCAACACGGACCTGTTGCTGTAACTGAACTGCTGTTCTTACCGATTTTCGGGAAGAGAGCTCACTATCCTGGGCACGAAATGGCCGGCATGACGGTGTGCCTTCGCGCATCCGAACACAGCTGGCCGCGCCTCTATCAAGAGACGTGCGCGGCACCGTATGAAGCCCGAACTGCGCGATTTCATTTCCGTCAGTCGCTGCACCGACATGCAGTTCGAGGCCGCGGAACAGTCTCATAGCCCTCGCAAGCTGCGGGTTGAGCCGTAATCGTTGTTCTCCCCCCAGAGCGCGACAACGGCTTCACCGGCGAGCTCAATCTCGCCAGTCTGGTTTCCTGCGGTTATGAAGAAGGTCATCCGCTCTGCTGAGAGAATGCGGTCGCAGAATATCGTAGGGCGGCGTGCGAAAGCGTAGGTTTGGTAGCGGGAGAGGGACTCGAACCCCCGACCCCAGGATTATGATTCCCGTGCTCTAACCAGCTGAGCTACCCCGCCACAGGGTCGCGAGGGCCGAAACAGGCCGATCTCGCGAACGCGCGGCATATAATGAAGGGGGCGGCGGGAAGTCAATCCGCCTTCGCTAAAAGCTTCGGCGCGACAAGGCCGCCCGGGGCTGATTTCGCACCGGAATCGGCGATTTTTGGGCGCAGGATTCGTGATTTTCCCACACCAGACTCGCGGAGAGTCCCCCTCACCCGAAATCCGCGCCTATCGCGGATTTCGGCCTCCCCCCGCAGGCGGGGAGAGGCGAAGATTCTCTCTTATTTCGGCCGGACCGTGGGGTCGCCGCCGGGGCTGCCGGGGGGTGGGATGACGGGCATGCTTCCGTCCGTGCTGGGCGCCGGAGCGTGCATCTCGGGGTCGACACCGGAGGGCGGGCAGAGCACGCCGTCGGATTTTGCCAGCTTGTCGCCGAGCGGTTCCCGGGACTGGCCGGTGGTGGTGCCGTCCGGCGCGGCGGCGCGGTTCGGACGGTCCTGCGGCGCGCAGTCGGCGGCGCGTTGGGTGGATGGCGGCGCGGTCGCTTGCGGCGGCGTTGCCGGGGCGGGCGGGGCCTGCGCGATCGCGGCAGTGGTGCCGGCGATCAGGAGGCTGGCCAGGATGATGTTTGATGTGGTGCGCATGGACAGGAAACGCGCGAGGCGCGCGCCCTGTTCCAACCCCTGAACATTACGATTTGTGGTAGCGGATCAGCGAGAAATGCCCCATCGGCGGCATGGGGCGGCGCTCGGCGAGCGTGACGCCGCCGTGCTTGGCGGCCCAGTTGACGAGGCGCTGCCACGGGAATTCCGGGCGCCAGCCGAGGCGGCGGGCGAGCGGCGCGAACGCCAGCTCGGAGAGTTTGCGAAGACCCTTTTCGGCGCCGATGTGGTTGACCAGGATCAGCTCGCCGCCGGGCTTGAGCACGCGCACGAACTCGTCGAGCGTGCCTTCGGGATCGGGCACTGCGGTGATGACGTATTGCGCGACCACGGCGTCGAAGGCGGCGTCGGGAAAGGCGAGGTTCTTGGCGTCCATCACCGAGAGCACTTCGACATTGCTGAGGCGGAGTGCGCGCACGCGCGCCTGCGCCTTGCGCAGCATCGGCTCGGAAATGTCGACGCCGCAGATTTTTGTGGTGCGCGAATAATCGGAGAGCGACAGCCCGGTGCCGACGCCGACGTCGAGAATGCGGCCGCCGATGCGGTCGGCTTCCGCAATGGTCGACTGCCGGCCGGCATCGAACACCTTGCCGAACACGAGATCGTAGACCGGCGCCCAGCGGCCATAGGCCTTCTCGACCCCGGCCCGCGAGATGTCTGCTGCCATGCCCCCTGCCCTAATTTTTTTAACCGCGCACGGCTTCGACGAGCGGCCGTACTGCGTTGCTCTCGACCTTCGCGGCAGCGCTCTGAATAAAGCCGCCGCCGAGCACGCGCGCCTGGCCCGATGGCGCGTCGTAGAACACACAGGCTTGTCCCGGCGAGACGCCCTCTTCGCCGGCGACGAGCTCGACCTCGTAATGGCCGTCGGCGCCGCGCAACGAGGCCGGCTGCGGCGCGCGCGTCGAGCGCACGCGGACGAACAGCTCGAGGCCAGAACCGATGGCGCGGTCGATGTCGCCGCCGCCGATCCAGTTGACGTCGCGCAAGGTGATGCGGTGCATCCTGAGCGCATCGCGCGGGCCGACGACGACGCGGCGGTTGGCGGCCTCCAGCCGCACCACGAACAGTGGTGCTGCGGCCGCGATGCCGAGGCCGCGGCGCTGGCCGATAGTGAAATTGGCGATGCCGTGATGCTGGCCGAGCACGCGGCCATCGAGATCGACGATATCGCCGGGGTCCATCGCGTTGGGACGCAGACGGGTGATGATGTCGGTGTAGCGGCCCGTCGGCACGAAGCAGATGTCCTGGCTGTCGTGCTTGTCGGCGACCGAGAGACCGAAGCGGCGCGCGAGCTCGCGCGTCTCGGGCTTGGTCATGTCGCCGAGGGGAAAGCGCAGATAATCGAGCTGCTCCTGCGTGGTCGCGAACAGGAAATAGCTCTGGTCGCGGTCGGCGTCGGCGGCACAGACCAGCGCGCGCGAGCCGTCGTCGCGGCGGCGCGAGGCGACGTAATGGCCGGTGGCAAGCGCAGTGGCGCCGAGCTCGCGCGCGGTCTTCAGCAGATCGCGGAATTTGACCGAGCGATTGCACTCGATGCAGGGCACCGGCGTCTCGCCGAGCGCGTAACTATCGGCGAAATTGTCGATGACGGACTCGCGGAAGCGGTCTTCGTAGTCGAGCACGTAATGGGGAATGCCGAGCTTTGCGGCGACGTCGCGGGCGTCGTGGATGTCCTGGCCGGCGCAGCAGGCGCCCTTGCGGTGGGTCGCCGCGCCATGGTCGTAGAGCTGCAGCGTGATGCCGACGACGTCATAGCCTTCCGCCTTCAACAGCGCAGCCGTCGTCGAGGAATCGACGCCGCCCGACATGGCAACGACGACCCTGGTGTCCTCAGGACGGCCTTCGAGATCCAGACTGTTGAGCATGGGTTTTGGCGGTTGTGACGGCGGTGTTCGGTGGTCCGCGATAATGCCTCTGACCGGGACGTAGACGGTCCCCGGGAACCTAGGTTCCCCCGGAGACTGGCTTGCCCGGTCGAAAGCGGCTGAGAGCACCCTTTAATATAGGCCGCATTCCGGTGAAGCAATCGCGCGGGCCGCACGCTTAGGGCAATTCTTGCCGGGGCGGCAGAAATGACGGGGCCAATAGGGGACCGCAGACGTGGTGTCAATTTATCAAACCATTGATTTTACTATATAAAATTACGAGCCGAGGGGTTGGCCCGCTCCTTGCTGACCTTCTGGTCCGAAGATGTTTTCAAGGGGTCGCCTGTGGTTGGTGTCACGTCAGACGTAGCGGCAAGCGCGCAGGTTTCCAGCGCACAGCAAAAGCCTGCCCGGTCGCAGAGCACCAAGGACACGACCCCGAGTGACTCCTTCGGGTCGCTGGTCGACAGCAACACCCAGGCGATCAGCAACAGCGCCTCGTCCTCGAGCCAGGACAACACGCCGCGGCGGAGCGATTCGTCGTCGTCGTCTTCGTCGTCGTCCTCCTCGTCGGATCGAAGCACGCGTGACTCGTCCTCGACCGATCAGTCCTCGCAGAGCAATGCGAGCGACAGCACGGATTCCTCGACGCAAGCCACGAGCGACACGACGACCGATCCGACCAAGACGCCGGCCAAGACCAAGGACAAGAGCGACGCCTCCACCACCAAGGCGGGCGACAAGTCGCAGGATTCCAAAGACGCCAAGGGCGACAAGACCGACGGCACTACCGATGGCCTCGCCGCCGCGGTGGACGCCGCTGCCGCAGCACAGGCCGCCGCGACGCCGGCGGCCACGCCCGATCCGACCGCTGTCCCCGTCGCCGCGCCCGTGGTGCCGGTCGATCCGAACGCGGCGGCCAACCAGGCCGCCAACACCGCCTCCTCGCCGCTGACGATCGCAGCCGCCGGCATCGCCGCCAGCGCCTCAACCGCGGCGCAGATCGCCGGCGCCAAGCTAGACGCGACCGGCAAGACCGCCAAAACCGACGGCAAAACCACCGACGCCAAGGCCGCGCTCGCCGATGCGGCAACCGCGACCACCGACGCGACTGCAACCGACGCCACGGCCAACGCCGCGCAGCTCACCGCGGTCGACCAGGGCACGCCAAAGACGTCGTTCAAGGCCGCCGCGACCGCGCAGGGCCAGACCGACGTTTCCAATATCGGCCAGGACACCGGCAAGACCGCACAGGCTGCCACCACTGCACAAAATCCCGCGACCGCGACGACGGCGAACGCCACCGCGCACCCGCAAGCCGCCAAGCCGCAGACTGATGCAGCCGCGACCGATGCCAAGGCCGATGCTGCCAATCGCACGGCTGATGCGACGCCGGCCGCGCCGACCACGCACGCTCATGCCGACACGCAAGCCGCCGCTAGCGCGACGACCGACGCCAGCACGCAAGCGGCCAACGCCGTGCAGGCGCCGCTGACGACGACCACATCGACGGCCACCGCTTCCACCGCGACGCTGACCGCGACCGCAGCGACTTCGAACGCCGTGCCGATCAGCGGCATCCCCGTCGAGATCGCGGCCGCCGCGCGCTCCGGCAAGACCCGCTTCGACATCAGCCTCGATCCGGTCGACCTTGGCCGCATCGACGTCCGCATCAATGTCGACCGCAACGGCCAAGTCACCTCGCATCTCACCGTCGAGAAGCCGGAGACGCTGCAGATGCTGCGGCAGGACGCGCCGCAATTGCAGCGCGCGCTCGACGATGCCGGCCTCAAGACCGGCAGCAACGGGCTCTCCTTCAGCCTGCGCGACCAGAATTCGTCGGGGCAGAACAGCGGCCAGAACAACGACAATTCCGGCAATTCCCGCCGGCTTATCATCAGTGAAGACGAATCTGCCGCGGCCGCGCCCGTCAGCCGCAGCTACGGCCGCATGCTCGGATCGAGCAGCGGCGTCGACATCAGAGTGTGAGGAGTAATTCGACATGACCACCACGAATTCCGCCACCGCGCCCTCCGTCGTCTCCGGCACCACGCAGACCTCGTCGTCCTCCTCGTCGAGCTCGAGCCTGGGCTCGTCCACGGGCGCGACGCTCGCCGGCAACTTCCAGACTTTCTTGACGCTGCTGACCACGCAGTTGCAGAATCAGAACCCGCTCGATCCGCTCGACACCAACCAGTTCACCCAGCAGCTGGTGCAGTTCGCCGGCGTCGAGCAGCAGCTCAAGACCAACGACTCTCTGTCGCAGCTCGTCACCCTGCAGCAGACCACGCAGGCGACCCAGGCGCTGGATTACGTCGGCAAGACCGCAGTGGTCGACGGCACCACCGCGACCATGTCGCAGTCCTCGGCGACCTGGCACCTCAACGTGCCCTCGAGCGCCACCGTCAACATTTCGATCGCCAATTCCACCGGCCAGACCGTGTTCACCGGCCAATATAGCGCGGGCGCCGGCAGCGACATTCCCTTCACCTGGAACGGCCAGGGCAATGACGGCACGCAATGGCCTGATGGCAAGTACACGATCACGGCGACCGGCAAGGACGCCTCGAACAACAATGTCGGCATCTCGGCGCAGGTGCAGGGCACGGTGTCGTCCGTCGACCTGACCCAGTCGCCGCCGCTGCTCACCATCGACGGCCAGAGCTACACGCTGAGCCAGGTGAAGAGCGTGGTGGCAAGCAGCAGCAGCTCCGGCAGCTGAGGCGGCGCACGCTGGCGCTAAACATACGGTGTCATCCCGGCGAAAGCCGGGATCCATAGCCACAGGGAGAAGTTTGGCGAAGACCCGTGGTTAGAAAGTTTTGGGACTACCACCTGCGTGTCGTCGATAGATCACGCGGTATGGGTCCTGGCTCCCGTTGCGCAATTGCGCACCAGGCCAGGACGACAGTTGAGGCCCCGGCAAGCATCCCGCGCAGGCCTCGTTCGTTAGTAAAGTATTTACGAAGAACCCCCGCTCGGCCGGCTGAAATTGTGTTTTCAGCCCGCAGGGCCGGCAGCGTTCCAGCAAGTTTCAAGGAGAATTGTATTGAAGCCTTAGGCTTAGCGGATTTTTAAGCCCGCATGCGTACGGTTGCGAAGTGAGTTCAGTGGTTGAGAGTTTGTGAGTACGCCATGACAGAACCCCATCGCCCGAGGGTAAAATACGTCATCGGGCCGGACGGCAGTCCGCTGACGATTGCAGATCTGCCCGCACCCGGCACCAAACGCTGGGTCATCCGCCGCAAGGCTGAAGTCGTCGCCGCAGTTCGTGGCGGACTTCTCTCGCTCGAGGAAGCCTGCAGCCGGTACACCCTGACGGTCGACGAATTCCTCTCCTGGCAGTTTTCCATCGACCAGCACGGTCTGGCGGGTCTTCGCACCACCCGCATCCAGCAATATCGCCAGTAAGCAATCCGGAAATCTGCTGCTTTTGACGAAAATCGGCCCCGCGTTGCGAGGCCGATTTTTTTCATGTTTCGTTTTGGCGCTACTTTTGTCCGAGCTCTTAACCTTCGTTAACCATATCGAAACCATCACCTAGGCAATAATTGCCCACTCGGCCGCTCTTGGAATGCGGGTCGAAGCTTCGGGGCGGTTGCTTGCAAGGTCTTACGGACTTTTTAAAAGGTATCGGCGCCGCCCGCTTCGGGGCGATGATCGCGGTCACCGCCGCGCTCATCGGCTTCTTTGCCTTCGTCATCATGCGCGTCACCACACCGCAGATGACGACGCTGTTCACCGACCTCTCGGTCGAAGATTCTTCCAGTATTATCAAGGACCTGGAACGCCAGGGCATCCAGTTCGAGCTGCGCAACGAAGGCACCATCATCATGGTGCCCAAGGACAAGGTCACCCGGCTCCGCATGAAGCTCGCCGAGGGCGGCCTGCCCAAGGGCGGCGGCATCGGCTATGAAGTGTTCGACAAGTCGGACGCGCTCGGCACCACCTCTTTCGTCCAGAATATCAATCATTTGCGCGCGCTGGAGGGCGAGCTCGCCCGCACCATCCGCGCCATCGACCGGATCCAGGCCGCCCGCGTCCACCTCGTGCTGCCCGAGCGTCCGCTGTTCTCGCGCGAGGCACCGGAGCCGTCCGCCTCGATCGTGGTCCGGGTCCGCGGCTCGCTCGAAGCCCAGCAGATTCGCGCCATCCGCCACCTCGTCGCCTCCGCCGTCAACGGCTTAAAGCCGCAGCGGGTCTCGATCGTCGATGAGGCCGGCTCGTTGCTCGCCGACGGCGCCCAGACCGATCCGGACCAGGAGGTCGGCGACGAACGTCGCACCGCCTACGAGAAGCGATTGCGCAAGCAGGTCGAGGACATCGTCTCCTCCGTGGTCGGCTCAGGCCGTGCCCGCGTCCAGCTCTCCGCCGATTTCGACTTCAACAAGGTCACCCAGACCTCCGACAAGTTCGATCCCGAAGGCCGCGTGCTGCGCTCGAGCCAGACCCGCGAAGAGCAGAGCATGACCGCCGACAATAACGGCCAGGTCACGGTCAACAATGAGCTCCCCGGCCAGCAGCAGAACAGCGGCCCGGCGGCGAAGGACCAGAGCAAGAAGACCGAAGAGACCAACAATTACGAGATCTCCCGCACCACCAAGACCGAGGTGACCGAGGCCGGCCGGGTCAACCGCATCTCGGTCGCGGTGCTGGTCGACGGCATCTACACCAAGAACGACAAGGGCGATCTGGCCTACACCGACCGCACCAAAGAGCAGCTCGACCGCATCGCCACCCTGGTGCGCTCGGCGATCGGCTTCGACCAGAAGCGCGGCGACCAGGTCGAGGTCGTCAATCTGCGCTTTGCCGACGCACCCTCCAGCGCCCCGATCGTCGAGCCAAGCGGCTTCCTCGGCATGCTGCAGTTCACCAAGGACGACGTCATGTACTTCGTCGAGCTCGGCGTGATGATGCTGCTCGGCCTGGTCGTGATGTTCATGGTGATCCGTCCGCTGGTGAAGCGCATCCTGGCCTCCGAGGAGGTTGCCGCCGCCATCTCCGGCGCCCTCACCGGCCCCGCCGCCTCGGACGAGGTCGCGCCGGCCAGCGGCCAGGCGCTCCTGCCGGGCGGCACCGCGAGCGCGATCGACGTCGCCACCGTCCAGGGCCAGGTCCACGCCCAGTCCGTTCATCGCGTCGGCGAGCTCGCCGAGCGCAACCCCAACGAAACCGTGGCCATCATTCGTCAATGGCTGACCGAACCCGCGAAATGATTCGAGAAGTGACCTGACATGGCCGGCAATCTGCAAAACGCCAACTCGAACGACATCACCAGCGTGATCTCCACGCTCGGTCAGCGCGCCGGCAGCCGCGCGGGCGGCGCCAAGACCGAAGCGGTGGCGGGCCCGAAGCGCGCTGCGATCCTGATGCTGGCGCTCGGCGAGCAATATGGCGGCAAGATCTGGTCGCTGCTCGACGACGACGAGGTGCGCCAGCTCTCGCTGGAAATGTCGACACTCGGCACCGTCGAGGTCGACACGGTGGAAGACATGCTGCTCGAATTCGTCTCGCGCATGTCGGCCTCCGGCGCGCTGATGGGCAATTTCGACGCCACCGAACGCCTGCTCCAGCAATATCTGGCGCCCGAGCGCGTCAACGGCATCATGGACGAAATCCGCGGCCCTGCGGGGCGCAACATGTGGGAGAAGCTATCCAACGTGCAGGAAGAGGTCCTCGCGAACTACCTCAAGAACGAATATCCGCAGACCATCGCGGTGGTGCTGTCGAAGCTGAAGCCGGAGCATGCCGCGCGCGTGCTCGGCATCTTCCCCGAGGACCTCGCGCTCGACGTCGTCAACCGCATGTTGAAGATGGAAGCGGTCCAGAAGGAAGTGATCGAGAGCGTCGAGAAGACGCTGCGCACCGAATTCATGTCCAACCTCTCGCAGACCCGCCGCCGCGACGCCCACGAGGTGATGGCGGAAATCTTCAACAATTTCGACCGCCAGACCGAAACCCGCTTCATCACCTCGCTGGAAGAGGACAATCGCGAATCCGCCGAACGCATCAAGGCGCTGATGTTCACCTTCGACGACCTCGTCAAGCTCGATTCCGGCTCGGCCCAGACGCTGATGCGCAACGTCGACAAGGACAAGCTCGGCGTGGCGCTGAAGAGCGCCAACGAGGACGTCCGCAACTTCTTCTTCGGCAACATGTCTTCGCGCGCGGCCAAGATGCTGCAGGACGACATGGCGGCGATGGGCCCGGTGCGCCTGCGCGACGTCGACGAGGCCCAGGCGCTGCTGGTCAACCTCGCAAAAGACCTCGCCGCCAAGGGCGAGATCATGCTGACCAAGAATCGCGCTGACGACGAGCTGGTGTATTGATGGGCGCTCCCGCCAAATTCCTGTTCGATACCGACTTCGCCGCGCCCGACCGGACGCGCGAGAAGGCCGCGACTGCGGCCGAGATGGCGCAGAAGGTCGCGGAAGCCGAAGCGCGCGCCTATCAGGACGGCTTTGCCGCCGGCCAGCGCGAAGCCAAGGCCGAGAGTGACCGCCGCGTCGCGCTTGCCATGGAAGAGATCAACATCGGCATCCGGGGCATCGCGGCGGGCATCGGCAATATCGAGAGCAAGATGGAGACCGAGGCGGTCGACGTCGCGCTCGCGGTGGCGCGCAAGCTCTGCGCCGACCTGGTCGCCGCCGAGCCGCTCGGCGAGATCATGGCGCTGGTCAAGGACTGCTTCTCGCATCTGGTCGCGACGCCGCATCTCGTCGTCCGCATCAATGACGCGCTCTATGAGAGTGCGCGCGAGAAGATCGAGCGGCTCGCCAAGCAGAGCGGCTTCGAAGGACGGCTGGTGATCCTGGCCGAGCCCGAAATTGCCACCGGCGACTGCCGGATCGAATGGGCCGATGGCGGCGTCGTGCTGGAGCGCAGCGCCATCGCGGCCAAGATCGACGACATGGTCGGACGCTATATCGCGTCCCGCAGGGGGAATTAAGCCATGAGCGACAACGACGGACAGGTCCCGCTGCCCGACCTCAACGGCCCATTGCCACCGACCGGCGCCGAGGTCAGCTACAACGAGGACGAATATGCCTCGCGCGTCGCCGCCGACCTCGAGGCCGTCTTCGACGTGCCGGTGCAGGTCTCGGCCGTGCTCGGCCGCTCGAAGATGGACGTCGGCGAGCTGTTGAAGCTCGGACCCGGCACCGTGCTGGAGCTCGACCGCCGCGTCGGCGAGGCCATCGACATCTACGTCAACAACAAGCTCGTCGCCCGCGGCGAGGTGGTGCTGGTCGAGGACAAGCTCGGCGTCACCATGACGGAAATCATCAGGACGGAACGCGGCTAGCGCACGCACAGGAATAAAGCGCGGCAGCGCGAACAGACGGACAGGAGACTGACATGCGGCTTCTCATCGTTGGCACATTGAAGGGCCAGCTCACCACCGCCACCAAGATCGCGATGGAGAACGGCGCCACCGTGACCCATGCCGAGGATCACGAGCAGGCGATGCGCGTGCTGCGCGGCGGCAAGGGCGCCGACCTTCTGCTGGTCGACGTCGCCCTCGACATCCGCGACCTCGTGATGCGGCTCGAGGCCGAGCACATCCACGCCCCAATCGTCGCCTGCGGGATCACCAACGACGCCCGCGCCGCGGTCGCCGCGATCCACGCCGGCGCCAAGGAATACATTCCGCTGCCGCCGGATCCGGAGCTGATCGCCGCGGTGCTCGCCGCGGTGGCCAATGATTCCCGCGAGCTGATCTATCGCGACGAAGCCATGGCGCGGGTTGTCAAGCTCGCCCAGCAAATCGCGGGCTCCGACGCCTCGGTGATGATCACCGGCGAATCCGGCACCGGCAAGGAAGTGCTGGCGCGCTACGTCCACACCCGCTCGGCGCGCGCCAAGCGCCCGTTCATCTCGATCAACTGTGCCGCGATCCCCGAGCATCTCCTGGAATCCGAGCTGTTCGGTCACGAGAAGGGCGCCTTCACCGGCGCGATCGCCCGCCGCATCGGCAAGTTCGAGGAAGCGACCGGCGGCACGCTGCTGCTGGACGAAATCTCGGAGATGGATGTCCGCCTGCAATCGAAGCTGCTGCGCGCTATCCAGGAGCGCGTGATCGACCGCGTCGGCGGCACCAAGCCGGTCCCGGTCGACATCCGCATTCTCGCGACCTCGAACCGCAATCTGGCGGACGCCGTGCGCGAAGGCACGTTCCGTGAGGACCTGCTGTTCCGCCTCAACGTCGTGAATTTGAAGATCCCGCCGCTGCGCGAGCGTCCCGCCGACATCCTGGAGCTCGCCCAGCACTTCGTGAAGAAATATGCCGAGGCCAACTGCGTGCCGGTGCGGCCGATCTCGACCGAAGCGCGCCGCGTGCTCTCCACCACCCGCTGGCAGGGCAACGTCCGCGAGCTCGAAAACACCATGCACCGCTCGGTGCTGATGGCGCAGGGCGACGAGATCGGACCCGATGCGATCCTCACCCCGGACGGCGACCGCCTCGACCTCGCCAAGACGGTGCCGGCGGTGGCGCACGCCACCATGGCCGCGGAGCAGGTGACGCGGGCGCTGGTGGGACGCACCGTCGCAGACGTCGAACGCGATTTGATCCTGGAGACGCTCAAACACTGCCTCGGCAACCGGACCCATGCCGCCAACATCCTCGGCATCTCGATCCGCACGCTGCGCAACAAGCTCAACGAGTATTCCGACGGCGGCATCCCGATCACCCCCGCCGGCACGCCCGGCGAATATCCGCGCATGCCCGCGATGGGGTGAGCGCTGATCTTCAAGCTCCACGTCCGCAAAGGGCCCGGAGCGCGGGAGCGCTCCGGGCCTGATCATGTCGCGATCGGTCCGAGTTACTTGCCCGGCGGGACGTAGGAGCTCGCGAGCTTCGCGGCCTTTTCCGCGATGCTCTTGAATTCACCCATCTTCCAGGCGCGCACGGTTTCGATCTTGGAGATGGAGCCACTGGCGGCGGCGACCATTCCAATCGCAATAGCATCGGAGCCGTCGGGAAACTCCGTGACGAGGACAGCATCGTGCTGACCAGTCGTCATGAAGGCTCCCTGGAGCTTTCCGCCAGCCTTTTCGACCAGCGCACCAATGACTGAGGTACGATCGATCGGCTTGTCGACCATTCCCTTGATGCCCGCGTTTGAGTACGAGACGTACGAGATGAACAACGGCATGTTTCTCTCCGTTGAGGTTACAGCGACGACAATGCAGTCTTGCAAAAGAGCTCTGAAACGAGCGCAAGGCATTACCTGCCGACGGCATGCGAGCTGCCCTGAAAAAATCGAGCTTCGGACTTCGGCACATCCAACTGGCAGCTTGAGCTGACTATAGCCGACTCCACAATGCAGCGCGAACGGTAAGCCAAGCCTACCCATTCGAGCCTCGACTATTCCGCCGACCGGGCAACTCTGCTTCGATGGGCCGCGGTCGGTGAGTGAAGCAGTTCACAATCAAAACACATCAAGACAGCTAGAGTCCTCGCGCAGCGCGACATGACGTCGGCC
Source organism: Bradyrhizobium rifense (assembly GCF_008123425.1). Classification (GTDB taxonomy): domain Bacteria; phylum Pseudomonadota; class Alphaproteobacteria; order Rhizobiales; family Xanthobacteraceae; genus Bradyrhizobium; species Bradyrhizobium rifense. The sequence continues at coordinate 40,902 of NZ_VSSS01000010.1, read as the reverse complement.
AGAGCCGCATCGGCCTCGCGAAACGTCCTTCGAAATCGAAAGGGCACGCCATGAAATACTCGTCGTGGACCATCTCCCGCTTGTCGCTGATTGTAACGCTGATCGTAGCCTCGACACCGCTTGCGCGCGCCGACGTGATTATGGATTGGAATGCTAAGGCCGACGCGATCGCTGCCGAGAAGCAAATTCTGCCAGCACCGCACAGCCGCGCCTTATCCATGATGCACATCGCAATGTTCGAGGCGGTTAACGCGATTGATCGCCGGTACGCGCCCTACAAAATCTCCCTGCCCGCGGATCGTTCGACCTCGCGGGAAGCTGCGGCAGCAGTTGCGGCTCACGACGTGCTGCTGTCGATCTATCCGGACATCAAGCCAGATCTGGATGCGACGCTGACGAACTCTCTTGCGCCGATTGCCGATGGCGAGTCCAAGATTGCCGGCATCAATCTAGGACAAGCGGCTGCGATGCAGATCATCGAACTTCGTGCCAACGATGGCAGCGCCGCTCCGGAGACTTACCGCCCCCTGACGACACCGGGCGCCTACGTTCCGACAACCGTCCCGCTTTCCTCGACCACGGGCGCGACGACACCGTGGGTCATGGCGTCCGGATCGCAGTTTCGCCCGGGACCGCCGCCGGCGCTTGGTTCGGAGGTTTGGACCCGGGACGTTAATGAAATCCGCGAGGTCGGTAGCCGAAGCAGCCCGACCCGGACCCCTGAGCAAACGACGATCGGTCGATTCTGGTTCTTGGTCGGCGCCCGCACCTACAATCCGATCGTGAGGCAGGCAGCAATGGCCAAGGGCATGGATCTCGTGGACTGCGCCCGACTCTATGCGTTGACGTCAATTGCGGGCAACGACGCCATCGTCGCCGTGTTCGAAGCCAAGTACCATTACAATTTCTGGCGGCCGATAACGGCCATACGCAACGCCGATCTGACGTCGAATGCGTCGATGCCTCGCGATCCGTCCTGGCTACCGCTGGGGGAAACGCCGATGCACCCGGAATATCCGTGCGCTCACTGCATCGTGTCGGCAGCGATCTCGACCGTGCTTCAGACTGTCGTTGGAGATTTCGGCGAGTTCTCGTTGACGAGTCCGACTGCACCGGGGGTCACACGCAAGTGGTCGCGACTTCAGGACTACAGCGACGAAGTTTCCAACGCCCGCATCTGGGCCGGCTTTCACTACCGGTTCTCGACCGAAGTCGGCAAGGACATGGGCCGAAAGATCGGCGCATTGACCGTCGCGACGCAACTTCGCGGTGTGGAAGCGATGGCGGAACCGAAGCGTTAAGCGGTCGCACGACTTCGCCCCTGCGTCACCCGACGCGCGTTTCTGCGCACAGCACCCGCGTTCGGCGCCTACCTCATCGCCGACGAGGGCTCTATAAGCGCAGCATAGCATCAGTTGGGGGGACAGTGACGATGTCGGAGACACAAATCACGGATTGGCTGGCGTCACAGCGGCAGGCGATGATCGATCTGCTGCGCGAGGTCGTGAACATCGATTCCGGGTCCTATGACAAGGAAGGCGTCGATGCGGTCGGTGCGCGGTTCGAGCGGCACTTTTCCGAGCACGGCATTCCCTCGCGCAGGGAGAGCCACGGCACGTTTGGCGACGCACTCCACGCGGACATCGCAAAGCCCGGCAGCAACGAGAAGCCGGTGCTGTTGATGGGGCACCGCGACACCGTATTCGGCAAGGGTGAGGCCGGACGTCGCCCGTTCACGATCAAGGACAAGCGCGCCTATGGGCCGGGCGTCGCCGACATGAAGGCCGGGCTCGTCATGAACATCTTCGTCGCCACAGCCTTCCACAAATTCGGGGGCAACCCGCATCCGATCAAGCTGCTGATCACCTCGGACGAGGAGATCGGCTCGCCCTCGTCGCGGCCCGTGATCGAACGCGAGGGGCGCTCTGCGCGCGCCGTGTTCAACTCCGAGCCGGGCCGCCCCACCGGCAATGTCGTCACCAGCCGCAAGGGCGGCATCTTCATGCATATGGCCGTCACCGGCAAGGCAGCGCATTCCGGCGCCAATTTCGCCGCTGGTATCAGCGCGATCGGCGAGCTCGCGCACAAGATCATTCAGATCCACGCGCTGACCGACCTCACCAAGGGCATTACGCTCAATGTCGGCCTCATCTCGGGCGGCCAGTCGGTCAACACGACGGCGCCTTATGCCGAGGGCCAGATCGACATGCGCTATGTCGATCCCAAAGACCGCGCCACTGTCATGGCCGAGATCGAACGGATTGTCGCGACGCCTTACGTGCCCGGCACCAGTGCTGTGCTGACCATCAAGGGCGAGTTCGTGCCGGTGGTGCAGAGCGAGAGCTCGAAGGCGCTGTTCGAAAATTATCAAGCCGCCGCAAAGCAGGCCGGCCTCACCACGCTGCAAGGTGAGTTCTCCGGCGGCTGCGCCGATTCCGGCTTCACCGCCGCGGTCGGCACGCCGACGATTTGCGGTGTCGGGCCGGTCGGCGGGCTCGCCCATTCGCCGGAGGAATATCTCGAGCTTGACAGCATCGTGCCGCGCGCACAGGCGCTAGCGCTGGCGATCTTGCGGGGGTGAAGGTGCGCTGATCTCGTATGGTGGGTTAGCCGAAGGCGTAACCCACCACTTCTGTCTCCGCGGATACCAAAGAGGTGGGTTACGCTTCGCTAACCCACCCTACGAATCCCGTCACGAATAACTCGGCGCGTCGGGCTTGCGAAAAATGTGGATGGGATCGCCCGGCACGAACGGCTGGCCGCGGAAGGTCGCATAGGCGTAGAGCGCGAGATATGCGATCGCCAGCGCGCCGACGGCATAGAAGGCCCAGGTCCCGACGCGCTTCATCATCTCGCTCCGTTGCTCCCCAACACGGGAGGCTCAGGAACGGCTTCTAGAGCGATGATGGGGAAAAGGCCAGCCTGCGGCGATCAAACGCCGCGGCTGCTGCGCGCGGGAACGCTGACGTCCGCAAGCCTCGCCGCGTCCTCGTCCTGATCCACCGCCACATACTGACCGTGCCAATAAGCGAGCGCGGCCGTTCGAGTGGAGTTCTTGATGTCCCTGACGCGGCCGATGACGATGCCGTGCGAGTGGCGTTCGACGATCTCCTCGACCTCGCAATCAACGGCAGACAGTGCGCCGACCAGCAGCGGAACGCCGGAGACAGCCGTGACCCACTGGGCGCCGGCGAAACGATCGGCCCCCTTCAGGCCCCCCTTGCCGGCAAAGCGTTCGGCGACATCGAGCTGATCGGCTGCGAGGATGTTCACGCCGAAGGCACCGTAGCGACGGATCAGAGGGAATGACGAGGCATCGCGGTTGATGCTGACGATCAGCGTCGGCGGATCGACCGATAGCGATGTTACGGACGTAACCGTCATGCCGGTGATGTCCTTGCCCCGCCCGGCGGTGATGATGCTGACGCCGCCGGTGAGATGGCGCATGGCGCCGCGGAAATCGGCGGACGAGACGGGTATTTCGGTCATGAGCTCGCGAGGGACTACATTCATGGCATGCTCCCCGAGATGGGGTTCCTCTTTATCTAGGTACGATCGTCCGCTGACAATAGGTGGCTCAAAATCGAGCCCTCGAGGCTCGCAAGCTCGGCGGAGCCGCGTTCGCGCGGCCGGGCGGTGTTAACCATGACGTCGTGGGCGATCCGGCCCTCGTCGATCACCAGCACCCGGTCGGCCAGTGCGACGGCTTCGGCAACATCGTGGGTCACCAGAATCGCGGTAAAGCCCTGGTCGCGCCAGACCCGCTCCAGCAGCCGTTGCATCGAAATCCGGGTCAGCGCATCGAGCGCGCCAAGCGGCTCGTCGAAGGCGAGCACGCGCGGACGGGAGACCAGCGCGCGGGCGAGCGCGACGCGCTGCTTCTGTCCGCCCGACAGCACTGATGGCCACTGGTCGCGCTTGTCGGTCAACCCGACCTCGGTCAGCGCCTTCTCGGCACGCGCGTGCGCATCGCTGGACGAACGATCGCGGCCGAGCCCGACTTCGACATTGGACAGCACCCGCGCCCAGGGCAGCAACCGCGGCTCCTGGAACATCACGCGGATATCCTCGGGCTGGATCGCCGCATCGCCGAAGCTGATGCTGCCGGCGTCGATCTTTTCCAGGCCGGCGATGAGACGCAGCAGCGTGCTCTTGCCGCAGCCGCTCTTTCCGACGATCGCGACGAACTGGCCCGCCGGAATGTGCAGATCGATGCCGCGCAACACCTCGTTGTCGCCGAAGGATTTCTGGAGGCCGCGGATGCTGAGCGGCAGGCCGCTCACATGCAGCGGCCGCTCCTCGCGCGCCACGCGGGCCGCCGGCGCAAAGTTGGCGCGGCTGGCGAGCTCGGTTTCCGGAAGGGAGGTCCGAAGGGCTGTCTGCATGTCACTCTCAGCGTTTCTGGAAAGCGGGGTGCCAGGAGAGCGTCAGGCGCTCCAGCACGCGGGAGGCGCTGTCGGCGAGCTTGCCGAGCAGGGCGTAGATCAGGATCGAGAGCACGACGACATCGATCAGCATGAATTCGCGCGCCTGCATCGCCATGTAGCCGAGGCCTGAGGACGCCGCGATGGTCTCGGCGACGATCAACGTCAGCCACATGATGCCGAGCGCGAAACGGATGCCGACGAAGATCGAGGGCAGCGCGCCGGGGAAGATGACGCGGCGGAACAATTCGCTGTCGCTCATGCCGTAGATGCGGCCCATCTCGATCAGCTGCGGATCGACGGTGCGAATGCCGTGCAGCGTGTTGAGATAGATCGGGAAGAACACGCCGAGCGCCACGAGAAACAGCTTTGCGCTCTCGTCGATGCCGAACCACAGGATGACCAGCGGGATCAGCGCCAGATGCGGCACGTTGCGCACCATCTGCAACGTGGTGTCGGTGAGTTTTGCGGAGAGCTGCGACAGGCCGTTGGCGAGCCCGAACGCAAAACCGATGCTGCCGCCGATCAGGAAGCCGATCGAGGCGCGCCAGAACGAGACCCAGATGTTGCGGATCAGCTCGCCCGACAGCAGCAGCTTCCAGCCGGCGAGCGCCACATCGCTCGGCGCCGGCAGCACGCGCACCGGGACGAAGCCGGTGACACTGGCCACCTGCCAGATCGCGACAATGGCAAGCGGCACGATCCACTGGACCAGGCCGTCAACGCGCGGCAGGCGGAAGTTGCGTGGAAGCGAAACGCTGTCGATGAGGCTCATGATTGCGACACCCGATGCTGCGGACGGTAATCGCTACCGACCGTCTCGCCGAAAGGACCGCCATTGAAGTGCAGCTTGGTCACGTTGTTCGGCAGGTCGAGTGAGAGCAGCGGGAACACCAGCTCAGCGAAGCGATAGGCTTCCTCCAGATGCGGATAGCCCGACATGATGAAAGTATCGATGCCGATATCCTGATACTCCTTGATACGCGCGGCGACCGTCTGCGCGTCGCCGACCAGCGCGGTGCCGGCACCGCCGCGCACCAGGCCGACACCGGCCCAGAGGTTCGGCGCGATCTCGAGCTTGTCGCGCTTGCCGCCATGCAGCTGCGCCATGCGCTGCTGGCCAACCGAGTCCATCCGCTCAAAGTTCTTCTGCGCGGTGGCGATGGTGTCGTCGCTGACATGCTTGATCAGCTCGTTGGCGGCCCGCCAGGCTTCTTCGTTGGTCTCGCGGACGATCACGTGAAGGCGGATGCCGAAGGACAGCTTGCGGCCACGTGCCTCCGCGGCTGTCTTCACCCTCGCAACCTTCTCGGCGACCAGCGCCGGCGGTTCGCCCCAGGTGAGGTATTTGTCGACGGCGTCGACGGCGACGTCGATGCCGGCATCCGACGAACCGCCGAAATAAAGCGGCGGGCGCGGCGACTGCACGGGATGGAACAGCAGTTTGCCGTCCTCGATGTGGATGTGCTTGCCCTCGACATTGACGGTCTTGCCGGCGAGCAGGTCGCTATAGACGTTGAGAAACTCGCGGGTGACCTCGTAGCGCTCGTCATGGTCGAGGAAAATGCCGTCGCCCTTGTTCTCGACGGGATCGCCGCCGGTGACGACGTTGATCAGAAGCCGGCCATTGGTGATGCGATCGAGCGTCGCGGTCATGCGGGCCGCCACGGTCGGCGATTGCAGGCCGGGACGAACGGCGACGAGATAACGCAGCCGCTCGGTGAACGGTGCGACCGAGGAGGCGACGACCCAGGAATCCTCGCAACTCCGTCCCGTCGGCAACAGCACACCGAAATAGCCGAGCTGATCCGCCGCCTGCGCGACCTGGCGCAGATAGTTGAAATTGACCTCGCGGCCGCCGATGCCGGTGCCGAGATAGCGGCCATCGCCGTGGGTCGGCAGGAACCAGAGGATGTTGGCGTTGGATTGCTTGCTCATGTTCCTGGCCTCCGCGCCACGTCGGAAATCTTGATGAATTTGGGGATCAGGTTGAGGGCGAAGAATGCGTCGGCAACCTGCTGCTGATCAGCGATGACGGCATCGGTCAGCGGCTTGATGCCGTAGGACTGCCGCTTCAGCGCGACCTCGACCACCGGGACGGACAGGCCGATCGCCGGCGCCAGCTGCTCGGCCACCGCGTGGATATCGCCCTTGGCCCAATCGTCGACCGAGCTCAGCTCAGTGAGCACGGCGTCGACGATCTTCGGGTTGGCGTCGAGGAATTTCTTCGAGGAGAAATAGAACTGGTAGTTGGCGACGGTGTCGGTGCCGTCAGCGAGCGTGCGCGCGCCGGTCGCCGCTTCCGCCGCAGCCTGGAACGGATCCCAGATCACCCAGGCATCGACCGCGCCGCGCTCGAAGGCGGCGCGTGCATCGGCCGGTGCCAGGAACACAGGCTCGATCTCGGAATATTTGACGCCCGCCTTCTCCAGCGCCTTGACCAGGAGATAGTGAACGTTGGAGCCCTTGTTGAGCGCAACCTTCTTACCCCTAAGATCGGCGACCGATTTCAGCGGGCTGTCCTTCGGCACCAGGATCGCCTCGCCCTTCGGCGCCGGCGGCTCGTAGGCGACATACTGGATCGGCGCACCGGCGGCCTGCGCGAAGATCGGCGGGGCCTCACCGGTGTTGCCGAAATCGATGGCGCCGACATTGAGCGCTTCGAGCAGCGGCGGCCCGGACGGAAATTCAGTCCACACCACCTTGTAACCGTCAGCGGCGAGCTTCGGCTCCAGCGTACCCTTGCTCTTTAAGAGCACCAGCTTGCCGTATTTCTGGTAACCGATGCGGACCACCTTGTCCTGACCGTAGGAGGTGCCGACCGCAGCCGCGACGATGCCGATCGAGAGCACGATCGCCGCGATCAGACGCTGAATGATACGCCTCATGTTCAAACCTTTTGAAATGGGGAGGTTGGTTGGCACGATCAGGTCGCCGTGCTGCGCCAGACGATGTCGCGGATGACGACAGGCTTCGGAATGAGGCCGAGCTTGTAGAAGCGGTCGGCGACGCCCTGCTGGGTCGCGACGATGTCGTCGGTGACGGGGCCGATCACGAAATTCGCGCGCTCGGCCGCGACGGCCTGGATGTCGAGGGGCACGCCGGTGATCGCGGCCAGTGACCTGGCGACCTCGTCGCGGTGCTGTTCGGCCCATTGACCGGTCGCGGTGGTGACGTCGACGATCTGTTGCAGGATCGCGCCGTGGTCCTTCGCGAACTCGCGGTTGGCGATGTAGAAGGAGTTGGTCTTGGTGACCTCGCGCGCATTGATCAGGATGCGGCCGTTCTGCCTGGTCTCGCCGATCGCGAAATAAGGATCCCAGATCGCCCAGGCCTCGATGCTGCCATTGGCGAAGGCGGGACCGGCATCCGGCGGCGTCAGATAGACCGGGGTGATGTCGGCGTAGGTCAGGCCCGCCTTCTCCAGCGTCTGCACCACGACATTGTGGGCGCTCGAGCCCTTGGTGAAGCCGATGCGCTTGCCCTTCAGGTCCGCGATCGAGCGGATCGATGAATCCTTGGGCACCAGAATGCCCTGGCCGTTGGTGATGGGCTGGCCGGCGGCATAAACGATCGCCGCGCCCGCGGCCTGGGCGAACACCGGCGGGGAATCGCCGACCGCCCCGTAATCGACGCTGCCGACATTCATTGCCTCCATCATCGGGGGGCCTGAGGAGAACTCGACCCATTTCACGTCGATGCCTTGCGGCGTGAAATGTTTTTCTAGAGTAGCCCGCTGGCGCGTGATGACCAGCACGCCGGTCTTCTGGTAGCCGATACGAATTTCCTTCACCGCGCCCTGCGCGCTCGCGCGCGGAGCAAACGCCGCTGCGGCCGCGGTTCCAGCGAACAGTTTCAGAAAATCACGACGCTGCATTCCAAACTCCCGGCCGCAGGCGGCCGTCATCATTCATGTCCGGGGAATGATGGTGCGGGGCGGGAAAGCTGTCGAGACGTGCGGGAAAATAGCGATGCATGCACTGCCCTTGTGGCAGAGCGCATGATTAATCTTTCAAACGGCGGAGCGAATGAAGATGGAATTTTTCTGCACGCGGATGTGAACGCCGCGCGGATCCAGCCCCAGACTCGCGGCCGGAACAAAAAGCGCGAAAACAACCCCATGCACAGTAGCCGGGGCGTGCAAAAACAATCGAATACGAATTATCCGAAATAAATTTGACACGTCGGGCAAAACAGGCGCAGGATGGCATGATGGCGGCGTTCGGATGGACCGCCCGCGCCGCGCTACTGCAGCCACCGCACCGGCAAATTCTGCAAACCCCGGAACGCCCAGCCGCCGATCCGCACCGGCTCGTCATCGGCAAGCTCGATTCCCTTGGCACGCGCAAACACCGTCGGCAGCGCGACGTCGGCAATCATCGCGCGCGAAGCCCAGGCGCCGGCGCAGAAATGCGGACCGGCACCGAAGGCGACGCTCTTGGAGGTATCACGCCGCACGTCGAACTGGTCGGCGCGCTCAAAATGCTTCTCGTCGCGATTGGCGGAACCGAACATCAGGAACACGCGCTCGTCGGTTTCGAACGTGACGTCGCGGATCGACCACGGTTTTGCGATGCGCCGCGGCGACATGCCGATCGGCGAGATCCAGCGCGCGTATTCCTCGAAGGCCTCGAGCCAGGTCACCTCGCCCTGCTCGCCCTTGCGCACGAGGTCGAGCTGATCGGGATGCGTCAGCAGCGCCCACACGGTGCCGGCGATCGCCTTGCGCGGCTCGTTCTGGCCGCCGGAGATCGCAAGCTTGACGTTGGCGCGCACGCTCTCCATCGGCATGTCGGAGGCGAGCAGGACGCCGAGAATGCTCTGATCGGGATGCTTGCGCATCACCGGCAGGATGTCGTCGATCGCAGCATCGATGCCTGACGTCGCAGCATGGCAGCGCGCCTCGACCGCGGGATCGCCGCCGTAATTGGCGATGCCCTCGATCATGCCCTGCGACCACCCATCCATGTCGGCGAAGCCGATATTGGTAAGGCCGGTGATCGACTTCAGGCACTCGCCGGAGAACGGCAGCGCGAAGTCGCGCATGAAATCGATCCGGCTGCCGGGCTGGATGCCTTCGATGATGCGATCGGCGTGCGCCTGGAACAGCGCGGTCCAGTGCGCCTTCACCGTCTTCGGCGACACCGTCGGGAACATCGCCCGGCGCTCGATTTGATGCGCATCGCCGTCCTTGCGCATCATGTTGTGGCCCATCAGCCGGTTCATCAGGCCGGCGGGCTGGTGCGAGGAGAACACGTCGATCTGCTTCTCGGAGATCGAGATGTCGTCGCGGCTGGTCAGCAGCGTCGAGCCGAGCTGCGGCACGAAGGCGATCGGCGCCTCCTTGCGCATTTTTGCAAGCATCGGATAGGGGTCGGCCCAGAACGCGACAGGGTCGATGTCGATGCGCGGCGCGGTGCTCAAGGCGGTCTTCCCTGGATTCGCGTGTGATCCGGGCCAGAATAGCGAACTCAGGTGCCGACGTCTGTCCCTAGCGATAGGGACAGACAATATCAGGGGGTGTCTCCGCGGGTCGGGTGCGCGCGCGCACGATGGCGGGTCCACATGGCCCACGACAGCTGAGACCGACAAACGCATGAGCGACGTGTTTAAGGGCCAACAGCGGCCCCGCTCAGCTACCTCATATGAACGAGTAAACGGGCGGGGCTGGCGGACGGCGAGCAAAAGGGGCGTTGGCTTCACCCCGTCCCCTGGCCAGTCGGCGGAACCACATACAACGTCAGCGCAAAGACCGCGTAGATGAAGATGAGCAGGGCGCCGACGAACCAAGCCGAGCGCCCGCTGCTCGTAATGAAGCTCGCCGTCACGGTCGCAATCATCACCATGGTGACGGCGCCCGGCCAGAACTGCAGACTCATCGGTGACGGTCCGACGACATAGCTGAGCAACACCAGCGCGGGTGCGACGAACAGCGCGATCTGGGAGGCGCTGCCGAGCGCGATGCTGACGCTCATGTCGAGGCGGTCCTTGCGCGCCGCAGAAGAGGCCACGGCAAACTCGGCGGCGGCGCCGACCAATGAGACGATGATGAAGCCGACAAAGGCCGGGCTCATTCCGAAAGTTTCCGCCGCCTTCTGCACGGACTCGACAAAAATCTCGCTCACCAGTGCAACCAGCACGGTGACGACGAGCAGCGTGCCGACCGCAAGGCCAATCGGCCAGTGTTCCTCGCCCTCGCCATGCTCGGCGCTTGCGAACAATTCCTTGTGAGTCTTCAGCGAGAACAGCAGGCCCAGCGCGTAAGCGATGATGAGCAGGATGGCGAGACCGACGCTGAGCCTCCGCATGACGGCCTCGCCCTGCACGAGATCGAGGTCGGCGACGGCCGACGGGGCGAGCAAGGCGACGGTGGCCATCAGCAAGAGACCGGAGTAGAGCCGCGCGCCGGCACGGTTGTATTCCTGGACGTGATAGCGCAGGCCGCCGAGCAGCAGACAGGCACCGAGCATGAACAGGGCGTTGGTGACAATCGCGCCGGCAATCGACGCTTTCACGAGCATGTACTGGCCGGCGCGCAGCGCGGTAATCGCAATGATCAGCTCCGTTAGGTTTCCCAGCGTCGCATTGAGCAGCCCGCCGACGGCATCGCCGGTCTTGGCGGCGACCGCTTCGGTCGCGTGGCTGAGCAGGGCGGCCAGCGGCACGATGGCGAGTACCGAAAGCACGAAGAGCAGCGTATGGGAATGCGGTGCGACCGTTTCCGCCACAAGCACGGCCGGCACGAAGATCAGCATCCAGAGCACCGGGGTGCGCCGGATTTCGTTGAGCAGACTTTTCATGCGGACGCCATCTCCATACTGGATGCGATGGCGGAAGATTCGGCCCCCGTCGCGGGACCGGCATTGATCTGGCTCAACACGGGCCCCCAGGCTGGGAAGGGCATCCTGCAGCCCGTTTTTCGCCATCTCCCGCAGAAATGTCGGCGTTGGGTCTTGGCCGTGTAAAAACGTCCTAACAGGGTCGTTAGCCTGAAGCCAAAACTGGGCCGGCCTCAGGCCGCGACCGCGGCGATCAGCGGCCTAATCCCGAGGATATTCATTGCTCGGGTCAGATTGTAGGCCAGAACCGAGAGCGCCATCTCGGAGGCTACCCTTGGCAGAGTTTTGGTCAGGAAGTGCGTCGCTCCCATGCGTGCCTTCATCGTGCCGAACGGATGCTCGACGGTCTCGCGACGAAGGCGCATGGCGAGCGGGTTCGCATCGAGCCGCTGCTGCACGGCATCGAGTAGATCCTCGTGCTCCCATCGCGTGATCCGGCGCTCTGACCCGGGCGTGCACTGGGGTTTGATCGAACAATTCTTACAGGCGTTGGTCCAGTAGCGCCGCAGCATCTTGTCGGCTTCTTCGTTTGTATAGCGATACGGCAATCGCTCCCCGGCCGGACAACGATAGGCGTCTTCCTCAGGCAAATAGACGAAGTCCTGCTTACCGAAGCGTCCGTCCGACTTGGCGCCCGAAGTCATCGGCTTGGGTAGAGTTACCGTGATGCCGGCCTCGTGGCAGGCGAGGATCTCCGGGCTGCTGAAGTAGCCGCGATCGGCAACGGCCTCGAGCGTCTCAGTCTTCAGAACAGCCTTCGCCTGCATGGCCATATTGGCAAGTTGTGCCCGATCTGAGCCGCTGTTCGTCACCTCATGCGCGACGATCAGGTGATGGTCGGTATCGACGGCGACTTGGACATTGTAGCCGACAACGCCGGATCCGCGGCCGCTGGTTGCCATCGAACGGCTGTCCGGATCGGTCAGGGAGATTTGCTGATCCGGCGAAGCAAGCATCTGCTTCTCGTAGGCGGCAAGCTTGCCCATCTCCTCCTTCAACTTCGTCAGCTTCTCGGTAAGCCTCGTCACCTTCGCCGCCAGCGCCTCGCTCGGCTCCTGTCGGTCGGCTGTGTCAAGTTGGCTCAGATAGCGCGCGACGCTCTCCTCCAACTGAGCGCGACGCCGCTCCACCTTCGCGCGCGTGAAGTTCCTGTCCCGGTTGTTCACGGCCTTGAACTTGCTCCCATCGATGGCGACGCTGGACGTCGTGAGAAGACCCATCCCGCGGCAGAGCTCGACAAAGCGCGCACATACCTTGCGCAGCGCCAGGCCGTTGTCCTTGCGGAAGTCCGCAATCGTCTTGTGATCGGGAGCGAGCCGACCCAGCAGCCACATCACCTCGACATTGCGCCCGGCCTCTCGTTCCAGCCGCCGGCTCGACTGCACTCGGTTCAGATAGCCGTAAATGTAAAGCTTAAGGAGAACCGAGGGATGGTACGACGGCCGACCGGTGGCCGCCGGCTCCGCACCCTCAAAGCCCATCTCAGCCAAACTGAGCGCATCGACAAATCCGTCGATCACGCGAACTGGGTTAGTCTCATCAATGAAGTCATCGAGGCATTCGGGCAACAGCGTCCGCTGCCCACGATCCGCCTCTTCAACGAAGCGCCTCATCGATTCCCCCAAAAGAATCACAGGAGAATCATAACAGCAGCTCGCCGTTTTCACACAGCCAGGGTCAAGATGCGAAAAAACTCAACGTGAGCAAATTCAGTCAGCTAGCCCCATTGAACGAACCTGAATGAGGCCTGCTGCCACTTCGCTTGCGGGCCAAAGTCGGAAGTCAATCGGCGTGCGCATTCAAGTCCGGCACGTCACTAGCGCTTGGCTTGGTCCTCCCAGTCCTCCCACTCCACATCATTGCTTTCCAGGTAGCTGGAAACGGCCGCGCCAATGGTTGGGAAAAAATATTGCTCGCCAAGCTGCGAGAACAGTCCGAATCTCTTCAGCTTGTCCTTTACTGGATCTTTCAGTTCAGCAAAGCACAACTCGATACCCTTAGCGTGCAACGCCTTGTCCAATTCGGCGACTGTATCGCCGGCGGAGACGTCCACGCTGGTGACCGGCTCCGCCGCAACGACCAGCCAGCGTACGGGCGTCGGCGATTTTGCCACGGCGTCCAGTACGCGCTCCTTGAAGAATTCAGCGTTGGCGAAGAACAGAGGCGCGTCCCACCGAAACAGGACCAGCCCGGGGATTCGTCGTGCATCCGGATATCTTGTGATGTCGTGATAACCTTTGACGCCGTGGGCGCGACCCAACACGGCGGAGTGGGGGCGCCAGCCGTCCCATAAGAACTCGGCGATGGCGATGGCGATTGCGAGCCCAATCCCTGGAATCACTCCGAATACGGCCACACCGACAAAGCAGACCATTGCTAGCCAGAACTCCCACTGCTGAATCCGATAGATTCGTTTGAGGTCGGTGACCTCAAACAAGCCGATCGCAGCGGCGATGACGACGGCCGCCAATGCAGCGGAGGGCAAATGCTGAAGCAGGTTTGGTGCCACCAGCAGAAGGACGGCGATGGCAAGCGCGCCGACGACGCTGGTTAGCTGGGTACGGGCGCCGGCGGCTTCGGCAACCGGAGTCCGCGAAGAGCTGCTGCTGATCGGGAAACCTTGAAAAAAGCCGGTTGCCAGATTGGCGGCGCCAAGCCCGACCATCTCCTGGTTGGGATCGACATGAGTGCCCAACCGTGCGGAATAGGAACGCGAAAGTACGCTGGTGTCCGCAAACGAAACCAGGGCGATGGCACACCCGCCGACCAGTACCGGGACGATATCGCCGAAGGTGATCCAGATCCAGGGGATTGCGAAACCTGGCAATCCCTCTGGAAGGGGACCAATGACCGCCACGCCGTAACGGCTGCCGAGATCAAGCGCGCCGACGAGCGCGGTCGCCGCAACTACCGCGATCAGAATGCCCGGCAGCCGCTTGCTGTCCTTGAGCAGCAGGATGACCACCAGCGTGCCGAGCCCAATCCCGAATGCGACCCAGTTTGTCTTTCCTTCAAGGATTGCATCGGCGATCGCCCATAGGTCCCGCAAAGGTCCTTCGCTCCGGATTGAGAAACCGAAGAACTTTGGCAGTTGGCTGATCAAAACGGTCAACGCAATTCCGTTCATATAGCCGTAGCGTATCGGCTTGGAGAGCAACTCGGTGACAAAACCCAGGCGCGCGACGCCGGCTAGAATGCATACCGTCCCCGAAACGATCGCCATCATGGCAGCGAGCGTTGCGGCGCGAAGAGGATCGCCACCAGACAGCGGAACGACAACGCCGAGGATGACAGCTGCCAGCGCAGAGTCGGGCCCCAGCACGAGGATGCGGCTAGGGCCGAACAACGCGTAAACCAACAGGGGTACGATCGTTGCGTACAGACCGTAGATGCCAGGCAAGCCCGATGCTACCGCGTAGGCAATTCCAACCGGGACCAGCATCGTCGCAAGGACGAGTCCAGCGAAGATATCGTGCGGAAGCCACGCCGTCTCATATCGATGGAGAGTTTCGATTCCAGGCAGCCAGTGGATCCAACGCCTCATTGGCGACCACTCCCAGATCCGGTCGGACTCGCTCGCCACACGTCATGCGTTGGCTGCGTTGTCCCGCTTAGAACCAAGTCAGGCCGTCCATCCTTCGGCAAGCGGAAAAGTCAGGAAACGCTATCCGCACCGGCTGACCAGTTCTAATGACTGGACGCATAAGGAAAGGATCGGCGCCCGCAGGCACGTTCATCGCAATCACAACGGCGGCAGCGATTATTAAAAGGCGGATCACGATACACCTCGGAAACAATCCCTTGTGAGTGGGGCTGAGCATTCGGGCAGAATTCGGGACGCGCCTGCTTCGGGCCACGAGGCGACGATCACATGAACGACGTTCGTTATGGACCGGAAGCAGCGATCGCAACGGCGCGAGCGGCGGGCGTTCCGTTGACCACTATGTCTATGCCGACAAATCGTCAGACGCTCTTTCGCCTCCG
The DNA here is from genome assembly GCF_008123425.1 of Bradyrhizobium rifense. Classification (GTDB taxonomy): domain Bacteria; phylum Pseudomonadota; class Alphaproteobacteria; order Rhizobiales; family Xanthobacteraceae; genus Bradyrhizobium; species Bradyrhizobium rifense. Next base: position 25,655 of record NZ_VSSS01000010.1, on the reverse strand, counting down.
GATTGCCGGTTTCGGAATACCATGGTACAACCTGGAGCTGACGGGATGGCTTTTCCGTCCCGCATTTGGGGAGCTGTCTCATGAAATTGTCTTCAGGCTTCGCCGTGCCGTCAGCCGTCGCTATTTTGTCAGCCGTCTTGCTATGCAGCGCAAGCGGTCCGGCAATGTCGCAACCCACAACCGGCTCCTCGCTTCCCGCCGTCTCGGTCGAAGCACCGAAGCAGATGGCAAAACCAACGATTGCGTCACCGCGCAAGTCAACGACATCGACAGCCCACCGGACATCCGGCTCGTCAACCGCGCAAACGTCAGTCTTCGCGCCGAATACAGCATTGGGGCGGCTTGCCAGGCTGGAGAAATCCGCCAGCACTTGCAACGGCGGCTGCGAAACAAGTTACAGGGTCGGCAACGCGCCCTGGGTTGGATGTAGTCAGAGTGGCGACCCTTGGATCGGAAGTTTCTCGTCGACGTGCCGAGACACACTGACCTATAACACCTACGCGCAGTGCATCGACACCAAAACCTTCCTGGGCGCAACTTCCAGGGAATCGCGGTGGCTTTGCAGCAGCCTGATGGCCTCGGGCAAGTTGGCCGGCGAAAATCGAGTCGCCGAAATCAAGGGCCGCCACTAGTCCACGCCGCCCGAGACACAGGATCGCATGGCTCGACGGATTTCGAGCCATGCGCAATGCCCGCTTCGGATCAGAAGCGGTGGTCGATCCAACGCCCCCTAACGTCGCGTCTTCCCCGGATAGCGGAAGTGGCGCAGACTCTTGCGATGTTCAGCCGAGAAGCTGCCCCCGCGCGAAATGACGCGATAGGCTGGCTTCCGACCAAAGAAGCTGCCGTCAACAACCCGGCCAAGATTCTACCGACGGTCCGGGAACTGCCACGCAGGCTGATGATCGATCATGCCTGGTACAATGCGTCATACTTTGCGGTGAGAATCGCTTCAAACAAGCGGCCAAGCTGCAGAGGCGAAACGACTCGGCCTGCATCTGTATCGACCCTGTGCACCAAGATGAGGTCCTGCTCCGGCAGTACCATCATCACATGACCACCGGCTCCTTGAGCACTGTAGCCGGGAGGCATGATCGTTGCCGGGAAATGGATACCGTCGCGGACCACCCACCACATGTAACCATAGGCTCCGGCCGGGCCCGCATCTGAGTAGGGTTGCACACTGAGCTTCACCCATTTCTTCGGCACCACCTGGTGACTGCCCCAGCGTCCGCCACGGAGGTAAAGCAGCCCAAACCGCGCGAGATCCCTGGCCGTGAGACGGAACGGATAGGCGCGGTGGATGCTCTTTTCGAGTTCCACGTAATCGCCGTCCTTCGCGTCTGGCCCATAGCGAAAATCTTCCATACCGCAGGGTATGGCGATCCGATCCCGGAAGGCCTCATACAAACTAAGACCGGCGCATTGCTCGAATATCGTGCCGAGCGCGTTAAAGTCCCAGTTGTTGTAGCACCAGAACGTTCCTGGACCGTGGCTGTGACGCGCTTCCCGCCTTGCGATCATCAAAGCGGTTTCGTACCCCGTCGGATGGAAGACACCGGAGCGCGCCATGAGCAGCGAATTTATGGACGCCAGGCGCTCGCGATCGGTCAATCCCTCCTTGTCGTCGATTCCGAGTGACGCAAGAGTGGAAGACAGATCAATTTTTCCTTCAGCAATGTAGATGCCGAACAGAGCCGACAAGAGGCTCTTACGAATCGAATGACACATGAAGCGATGAGCGACCGCGCCCGTCCGATGAACGACCGCTCCGCGTTCGATAATCATCAGAGCAGCAGTCCCAATCTCATCCGCGATTGCGTCTACATGAGCGAGCGCGTTTGGGGACCAGCCCGCGGCCTCGGGCAGTGTCATTTGCCAGATCGGCTCCGGCCACTTTTCCTCGTTTCCAAGCCCGTCCACAAGACACCCCCTCGACCTTCGCGGAAATCCAAGAGGCGGCCCGGATACCTGCTCCAACCTTACCCCCGTTCAATGTTAGCTGGTGGCGGTTCTGCCTACTAGCTCAGAGCGAGATGCACGGAGCGCGGTCAGGTGTCCGCTTTACCCCCGGAAGCAGAGATCGCGGACTTCGCGTGCCCTCAGTTCAGGCGACCAGGCTCCGCGAGCAGGCGCAGCACGATTCCAAACAATTCGTTCTGCGCGGAAATGCCGAGCCGCTCATAGGCGCGCTTGCGGTAGGTCAGGGTCGAATGCAGGCTGATGCCGAGCGCCTGCGAGATCGCCTCGGATGAGAGACCGAGCAGGATGCGGCAGCAGACTTCCTGCTCGCGCGGCGTCAGCGCGGAGAGCGGCGCGCGCGTCGCAAACAGCGCAGCGAGATTCTGGTCAGGCGTTGCAGTCGCGGCCTGCTGGAAATGACGCGCGACGCTGGCGCCAATCGCCGGCGCAATCGCCTGCAGCCGCGCACGCTGGGCGTCGCTAAATCGGCCCTGGGCCGTGATGCGATAGAAATTGACGTAGAAGCAGGTGTCGCCAGTCCAGATCGCTGTCGCGCATTTGTCGACAATGTTGGAGTCGTTGAAGAAGATTTTCCGGTAGCGCGCGCCATACATGCGCGGCGCGAACGACGGCAGCACGATCGGCCCGCTGCCCTCGCCTTCGAACAGTGCATCACGATTGGGATCGGATTGGTGAAACTGCCCGGCATAGGCGGCGCCGAGATCACCGCCGGTCGGGATGTTGCCGACATCGAGCAGGCAGCTCGCCGCGCCGGCGCGCGTCAGCGCAAACACCATGCAATGGCCGACGCCAGCCTGCCGGCGCAGCGTGTCGATGAGGATGTTTGGGAAGTCCGGACGGCCAATGGCGAGCACCGCGGGCGTGACGTCGCCAGCCGCCAAGCCTGAGCCTGTCCCGTGGGGCCGCATCGTCCTCTCCCTGCCGCGTTTTGCCGAAACCTATCAGCAAAGGCGGCGGCGCGGAAGGCGGCCCTACCCCGCCGCAGCCTTCACCGGGGCGACGTTGATCGTGAGCTTGCCGTAGCGGTCGGTGTGCGGTCTATTCGCACACCATAGCGCGCCGATAACGCCTGTAAACGTAGTAGCAGTCACTGTCGGGGGAATAGCGTGAGCCACTATAGGCGTAGGCGGCGTAAGCGCCTGCGGCATAGGCGGCGCGATAGCCGTGTCGGGCTTCGCCATAGCGGCCGTAGCCTCCGACGCGGCCCGAGGCCATCGATGTGGCGCGAGTAGCGTTCGCCACCGCCGGTCCGCCCCGCCCGGCCCCGGCCAGAGCACCGCGCGGTGCGGGTCCGGCACTGAGACGAGGCGCCGGGCCAGCGGGGCCGACGCGGAGCGCACCGCCTGCGCCCATCGGAGGACGAGCCGCGAAGGCCGGAGGACCTCCAGCTGCCAGCGGAGGCGGCCCGCCGGCCGCAATCGGCGGAGGCCCAGCCATCGGGGACGGCGGAGGGAACTGCGCGAACGCTGCATTGGAAGACAAGATGATGATTGCGAGCGCTGCAGTAAGCGGCAACATTGGAAGTATCTTTTGGGACATAGTCTTTCTCCTGTTCAGATCTGTGTTTCGAGAACTGGCACGGGCTTGTTTACGGAGATCGCCTCCGGGACAAGCGTGCCGTGCGCGGGCGCGGCGGGCTCGTGCGTGGATGAGTTATCGTCGGGCTCAGGGTGAATGCGGAACCAGGCCACATACAGCGCCGGCAGGAACAGCAGCGTCAGCAGAGTGCCGACGATGATGCCGCCCATCATCGCGTAGGCCATCGGCCCCCAGAAGATCTCGCGCGCAATCGGAATCAGCGCGAGACTTGCGGCGGCTGCGGTCAGCAGGATTGGCCGCATGCGATGCTCGGTCGCTTCCACCACCGCGTCCCAGGCCGGCCGCCCCTCCTTCTGGAGATCCTCGATCTGGACGATGAGGATCACGGAGTTTCGAATCAGGATGCCGATCAGGGCGAGCACCCCGAGGATAGCGACGAAGCCAAGCGCGGCACCGCTCGGCAGCAGGGCCATGACGACGCCGATCACGGCGAGCGGCGCGACCGCGAACACCAAGAACAAGCGGTGGAAGCTCTGCAGCTGGATCATCAGCACCGTCGCCATGACGAACAGCATGAGCGGAACGACGGCGACGATCGGCGCCTGGCTCTTGGCGCTCTCCTCCACGGAGCCGCCGAGCTTCACCGAATAGCCGGCCGGTAGCTCCCTGGTGAACTCCGCGACTTTCGGCGCGAGGCGGTCCACGATCGTCTTGGGCTGCACGTTGCCAACAATGCCGGCCTTCAACGTGATGGTGGGGATCCGCGCGCGTCGCCAGATCGTCGGCTGCTCCAGCTCGTAACGCAAATTGGCCACGGCCCCGAGCGGCACGGATTGACCGCCGAGCCCGGTCAATTGCAGATCGCGCAGGGTGTCGATGGAAGCACGTTCCGGCGCGGTCGCACGTCCCGTGACATTGACGAGATAGATGCTGTCGCGCACCTGCGTGATCGGCGTGCCCTCGAGCACCGAGTTCAAGGTGGTGGCGATGTCCTCCGAGGTCACGCCGAGCTGGCGCGCCTTGTCCTGGAGAACGTCGACCTTGACGACACGGGCCGGCTCCATCCAGTCGAACACGACGTTACCCAAGTCTGGGTTGCTCCGAACAATACCAGCGAGCTTCTGCGAGAGATCTCGCACCTTCGCAATGTCAGGTCCACTCAAGCGGTACTGCACAGGGCGCCCCACCGGGGGGCCGACCTCGAGCAGCTTCACGTAGGTGTCGGTCCCGGGGAACGTCTTCTTCAGGTAGTCCTCGAATCGTGCCTTGACCTGGTCGCGCATCTTGATGCCGCCCTTGGTCACGATCACCTGCTGACCGAACCAGGTGTTGGACGTCTGCACGTCGAAGGATAGGACGAAACGCGGCGAGCCGGTGCCGACATAGGTCGACCAGTGATCGACCGAATCGCTGCCCTGCAGCTGTTCTCGCTCGAACCGCGCCATCTGCGCATTGGTATCGGCAATGGAGGCGTTCTGGGGCAGATTCCAGTCGATCACGAGTTCAGCGCGATCCGAGGACGGGAAGAACTGCTGCTGCACGAACTGCATGCCGAACAGGGCGAGCAGGAAGGCCGCAACCGTCACCGATATGGTCATCCAGCGGTGATGCATGCAGAACAGAAGCAGACGCGCGAACCACTGCGCTACGCGGCCCTTCTCCCCATGGTGGCCCTTCATTTTGGTGGGCAGGATGGTGACACCGAGCAACGGCGTGAACAGCACCGCGACGATCCAGGAGACGACCAGCGAGACGGCGATGACAACGAACAGCGTGAAGGTAAATTCGCCCGCACTGCTGCTATTGAGCCCGATAGGAATGAAGCCAGCGACGGTCACCAGCGTGCCCGTCAGCATCGGGAAAGCCGTCGATGTATAAACGTGCGTTGCTGCCTTCTCGAGGGGATCGCCGATCTCGAGCCGCGCCACCATCATTTCCACGGCGATCATTGCATCATCGACCAGGAGCCCCAGCGCGATGATCAGCGCGCCGAGCGAAATTCGCTGAAGCGAAATGCCGGCATAGGCCATCACGACGAAGGTAATGGCGAGAACCAGCGGAATCGCAATCGCCACGACAAGTCCGGCGCGCATCCCCAGGCTGAGAAAGCTGATGCCGAGAACGATAATCACAGCCTCAAACAGCGCCTCGGTGAAGCCAGACACGGCATGCTCGACAACGATGGGCTGATCGGCGACGAGGTGAATGCCGACGCCGACCGGCAGATCGGCAGTAATTCTCGACATCTCCTCCTTCAGCGCCTCGCCGAAATGCAGCAGGTTGGCGCCGGACTTCATGCCAATCGCGAGCGCGATCGCCGGCTCGCCATTGTACCTGAACAAGGTCCTGGCCGGATCTGCATAACCGCGCGTGATGGCTGCGACGTCGGTCAGCGGAAAGAAGCGATCATTGATGCGCAGATTGACCGCCTTCAGGCTTGCTTCTGACGTGAACTGTCCGTTCACCCGTACGCTGATCCGCTCCGGCCCCTCCTGAAATACGCCGGACGGCGCGACCGCATTCTGCCCCTGCAAGGAATTCATGATGGAGTGGACGTCGAGACCGAGCGCCGCGATCTTGCGCGTGGAGAATTCGAGATAGATCACCTCGTCCTGCGCGCCGAGGATGTCGACCTTGCCGACATCGGGCACGGTCAGGACTTTGGCACGGATGTCCTCGACCTCGTCGCGCAGCTGACGTTGGCTCAAGCCGTCGCTGGTGAAGGCATAGATGTTGCCGAACACGTCGCCGAAGCGATCGTTGAAGCCGGGCCCTATCACTCCATTCGGGAAGTCGCCCTTGATATCCGCGATCATGTTGCGGACCCGGATCCAGGTGGGCTTCACGTCGGCAGCCTTGGTGCTGTCGCCCAGATAAACGAAGACAGTGGTCTGGCCGGCGACCGTCACGCTCTTGGTGTAATCGAGCGATTCCAGCTCCTCGAGCTTCTTCTCGATCCGATCGGTGACCTGGCGCGTCATCTCTTCAGGCGAGGCACCCGGCCACTGCGCCTGGATCACCATGGTCTTGATGGTGAAGTCCGGATCTTCCTGCCGGCCGAGCTGAAGATAGGCGAACAGGCCCGCCGCCATGAAGGCGATCATGAAATACCAGACGAGCGAACGATGGCCGAGCGCCCAGTCGGAGAGGTTGAACGACTTCATGGTTTTTCATCCTGTTCAATGCGGACGCGCTGTCCTTGCTTGAGGCTGTGGATTCCGGCGGTGACGACGCGCGTGCCGAGAGCGATCCCGCCGGTGACGCGCGCGCCCGCCTGGTCAGTAACCACATCGATTTTTTGCAGCGTAGCCGTGCTGTCGTGCTGATCGACCGTCCAGACGAAATTCGCGCCGTCTTTGGCGAGCACCGCGGAGGCAGGCAGGCGCAGAATGGTGCCCTGCTGCTTGTCGAGCTTTGCCGTAACGGTTGCGCCGAGGCGAAAATTGTCAGGCGGATTGCTCAGCGCGATTCGGACCCGGCGCAGGCGCGTCACCGGATCAGCTTGCGGCGCAATCTCGCGAATGCTGCCTTCAACTTGAACTGCCGGCAGGAGTTGCAAGCTGACCGTGAATGGCAGGCCGACTTCCAACGGCAACGGAAAGTCCTCGCCGATATCGACCACAGCCTCGCGAACATCCGGCCTAGCGATCGTCACGATGCTTTGGCCGGGAGACACCACCTGCCCGACTTCCGCGCCGACTGCGGTGACCACACCGGCGAAATCGGCCTTGATCTGCGAATAGCCGAGCTGCTCGATCGCCTTGGCCAGGTTTGCCTGTTCGTGCGCGACCGTGGCTTCGGCGCCGGCCCGCGCCTGCTCGGCGTTATCCAGCGTCTGCTTTGTTGTCGCGTCGGTGGTGATGAGCGTTCGCTGCCGTTCCTCCGTCGCTCGGACGGTGGCAAACTGCGCCTCGGCCTTGGCAAGCTGCCCTTTGGCCGCGCGAACGGCGAGTTCAAGGGCGGTCTGGTCAATGATGCCGACTGTCTGTCCTTCATGCACGAGATCACCGACGTAGACCGGACGCGTCGTCAGGCGTCCCAGCACGCGGAAACCGAGATCGGTTTTGTAGCGCGGCTCGACAACGCCGACCGCAATCGCATCGTCGGCGCGGCCCGCTTCGAGAAGCACCGATTGAACGGGCCGCACAGGCTCCGGCGCCTTGGTCTCCAGCTGGCACCCGGCGAGCGCGAGCGCGCATGCAAGCGGGCCCACCACAATCATTGCGCGGCTCGTCATGAGCGGTCTCCTTCATAAGTCACGGGCTGCCCCACGCTCAAAAGCTTGCCGCCGTCGACGACGACCCGCTCGCCCGGCTCGAGACCCGCCTTGATCAATACTTCTCCGGCCTCGTAGCCACCGACTGTGACCGGCTTCAGCGAGGCCGTCCGCGTTGCCGGATCGACGGTCCAGACCGCGGGCCTGGTGCCCACCGCCATCAATGCACGCCAGGGCAATCCGATTTGTCGCTGGGCCTTTACTTTGACAGAGCCTGCGACGGGGCTTCCAAGCGTCATCGCGGCAGGCGGGTCCTTGATCGCCACCTTGACCCGAATGGTCGAACTCTTGGCGTCGACGGCCGGCGAAACCTCCCGAACCTGGCCGCTCGCGGTCACGCCCACGTCGGAGACCAGCACCAACGAAACGCCGCGGTCGTCGGCATTGCCGAGAAAAATGGACTCGTAGACGTCGAAGACGGCGTCCCGCTCCCCATCCTGCGCCAGCGAAAACACGGGTTGCGCAGCCTGTACGACTTGACCGGTTTCCAGATTGCGTGCGGTGACGACGCCGTCCGCTTCGGCTCGCAGCGCGGTGTAGCCGAGAGCGTCCTTCGACGTTCCGAGCTGCGCTTTTGCTGCTTCGAGCGCGCCTTCCGCGGTCCGCAATCCTTCCTGCGCCTGATCGTAGGCCGTACGCGTGGTGAAGCCGCTTGCGATCAGCGCCTTCTGCCGCTCGAAAGTGGCCTTTGCCACACGCAGCTGGGATTCTGCGGCGAGGACGGCAGCGGTCGCGGCATCGACATCGGCCTCCTGCTCGGCGGGGTCGAGAAGGGCCAGCACTTCGCCGGCCTTGACGTGGGTCCCGACTTCGACATAGCGCGCGATCACACGTCCGCTGACGCGGAACGACAGGTCGGCACGGAAGCGAGGCTGGACCTCGCCAGTCAGGGTGATCGAATCTTGCCGGTCCTTCGGCTGGACGACCTCCGTGCGCACGAACGCGGCGTGGGCGGGCGGAGCGTCGGTGCGATCGTTGCAGCCGCCGAGCGCGGCTACGATAAGCGCAAGCGCCAAGCCCGCGAGCGGCTTCGGCGCGCGCCCGATTGAATCGTTGGTGGGGCGGTTCGAGTAGCGTGGTTTCATAACGCGTCCATGCGGTGAGAGGGGGACAGCAGCTCGCCCAAGACGTCCGAGCCCTTGCGAGGCGAGGCCGGATCGTTCGGATGCGCTCGCAACAGATTTGGATCCGCTCCGATCGCGGCCGGGCTCCCGACCTGATCAGAGAGGCCGGAGCCCGAGCGAGGCGTCACGGACGACCTGGCCTTCAGCCGACGCGGCGACCTGATGCGGCGCTTCGCCATCGACCAGTTCGCCCGCCGCTCACGCTCGCTCAAGTGAAACGAGAGAACGACGGATGTGAACTCGGCGGCGAAGCCGTGCTCGATCCGTCCGCCGAGCCCCTTGGCAAGGTCACTGCTGATCTGGAATTCCCGCCCCAGGGCCGCCCGCGCCGAACGCGAGCCGTTGTCCAGCACGACGCAGTTCGCCACCGTGCCGACGCGTGTCAGCTTGACCTTGATCTCGCCGGGGCGCGCGTCGAAATACGCATGCTTCGCTGCGTTGAGGATGAGGTCATGGAGAATCAAGCCAAGCCGATGGCACCGCTCTGACTGAAGCGGGAGAGATTCGGTGGTGAATGCCAGCCGGATTCCCATTCGATCCAACAGGGCTTCACGCATAGCGCCGCCCAGCCTGCGGATGTAGGTCGCGGCGTCATTGAGGGCTTCGCCCCGGGGCGTTGCGAGCGAGCGATGCAACTCGGCATGTCCGTACAGCAGCTCGACCACATCGCTTAAGGCCGCCTTGGCTTCCGCCCCGTCGGCCCGGACGACAGCAGCCGAGACGAGGTCGATCGCCGAGGCGATCCCTTTATCGACCCTGTGGTGCAATTCGCGCAGCAGGACGCCAGCTTCTGGGTGGTGCGGGTCCGGACTCAACATCGTCACTGTGTTCTCCTGAGGTGGACCTGATGATCGGGGCCAACGTGCATTTTGGCGGGCCCCGACCATCCGGAGGGCCGCCGCAGGTCCTGAGAGATCCCCCGCGGCGATTAAATAAACTATACCGTATATTTTCTTTTTATTGCCTTTTCCAACCGGGCGTGTCAAGTGCGATCTGCGCGCCCACAGGCTCGTGATTTGGAGACCGACGGATGACGAAGAAAAACACCCCGAAACGGGGCAGACCGCCCAAGGATCTCGCCGGTGACGTTCAGGCCCGGATCCTTGATGCAGCCCAGCAGCTTTTTCTCGAGAAGGGCTACCGTAGTGCCAGTATCGATGACATCTCCGAGCTGGCGCCGGCGAGCAAGCCGACCATCTATGCTCATTTTCCCGGGAAGGACGCGCTGTTCGCGGCGGTCGTCGCCCGCACCATCAGCGGCCTGACCGACTTCGGCGGGTTCGAGCCCGAAGGGCGCACGCTTCAGGACAAGTTCTCGAGCCTCGGCACCACCATCGTGGAGAAGGTCATCGAAGAATCATTGGGCATGGTTCGGGCCACGATTGCCGAAGCGCAACGTTTTCCCGAGTTGAGCCGCAACGTCCACGATGCCGCGCGCGATCGCTCCGTCAACGCGATCTCCCAGCTCTTGAATGAGACGACGCAGAAACTGGCGCGCTCTCCGAAAGGCCCTTTCAGCGGCAAACGTAGCCTTGCCACGGCTCAAATCTTCCTGGATCTGATCCTGCTGCCAATGCTGTTTCGCTCGTTGGTAGGAGAAACACCCAAAGAGCTGAGACGAGAGTTGCCGTCTTTCGTGCGCGAGCGGGTTGGCTTTTTCCTTGCGGCCTGTGAGGCGGACTGGACGCCGTGAGCGAGCGATCCGCCACCAGCACGATTCGTTTACGCGTACACGACGTTTCAAGCCGACGGGCAGTTTGCGCGTTCGGCATGGTCGGCCTCAACGCGCCGGAACCGCGTGCATTTCACGCCGGCAAGCCTCGCCGAACTCACGCAACGGATCCATCTCCTCCATGCAGCCCGGCAGGTCGACAAACGATTTGTTCGGCGCAAGGTAGATTTCGATGATCAGCCGGCCCGCCCGCTCCGCGGCATGGACCACCTCATCGTCGGACAGGATTCGCATGCGCCCGACCAGCGCATATAGATTCACCAACGCCGGGATCTCGGATTTGTCGCTGGTCAGCGCGTCCGCGTAGAGCCGGGATGCCTCCTCGATGAAGCTTCGATACAGCTTTTCACGCTTGGAGACCGTGTGGGCATGATGACGCTCACGGACCCTGCGGCGACGGGTCACCCACCCCGTCACGATCGTGGAAATGGCTCCGAAGGCGGAGCCACCAAACGCAGCGAAAGCGGGAGCATAGATCGTATTCATCCGGTCATTCCTCATCTTCGGCGCCGCGATACCGTTGCGACCTTATGGTCCTGAGTGAAGCTGTAGGTGCTGCATGGTCGAAGACGGCTCTGCAAGCATCGCTCAGGTCTGACTTCTTTTGCCTGAGACAGGCCTCCACATTCGTGGCGTCAGGGATGTAGCTGGCGCACAGACGAAACGCGTCGGGCGCGCATGCCGCCCTCTGCTCGGGTGTGCCGCGATCCTCCTGCGCGAAGGCACTCCCGGCGCTCAGCGAAACCAACGTCAGGGCTGCAAGCAGCAGCCGGTTCTTGAACATGTCGAATCCCTTTCCGAACTTGAGGCATCAGCTTTACGAACGGAAACCTCGGCCTCACTCCGAAGTCCCCGCCAGCAGACCAGGAAGAACACGGGCTTGTTAGCTTCTGCTCTTGACACATCCCGCGATCCAAGCTGTATATGAAATATACGGTGTAGTTTATTTAGGAGATGGAAGATGTCAAGCCTGTTCCTTGCGCTGCTACGGGAAAATCCCTGGCCGGGGATTGCCGTCGCGTCGCTCAATCTGGTTGTGGCCGTGTCGCTCGTGGGCGTGAGCCTGCTGCTGGGCATTGCGATTTCGGTACTCGCCTGGGTGCATGCGCTCGCCGATCGCGAGCCGGCGCCGACGCGGCAAGCCGCCAACCGACAGGGCTTCGCATGACCCCGGCATTGCTGCTCGCTCGCGATTGCATCATCTATTGGGTCAACGTCTGGCTGGCGCCGGTCGAATGCATGTTCGACATGATCGAATCGGAGCTCGTCCGCAGAGGCGTCGCGCTTGAAGGGGTCGGGCCCCCTTCCCCGCCCGCCGCCTGAGCATGCTGGATTTCCGACATGCTCAACTTCATCGAAGTGTTCGACGTCATGCACGTGGAGCCGGCCACGGGCGCTTCAGAGTGGACCGGACTCACGGGCACGCGGACGGCCCTTGAGCGCGACGGGCACCTGGTCGACCAGAAGGCGATGGCCTATTGCCCGATCGAATGGCTCGACGAGCGCGGCTATCTCGATGCCGACCTCGTGCACCAGCATCCGCGCCCCTGGGGCATTTGACGCGCTTTGCTGCAACATGGATCCCGATTCTGCGTCACAACGCTACGCGCTGCTGAGCCGGGCCCCATGTCCAAAGACACGAACCGCCTACCCCGCCGCCGCCTTCGCCGGCGCGACGTTGATGGCGAGCTTGCCGTAGCGGTCGGTGAAAGCCTCGGTATCGATCTCTTCCAGCTTGATCTCGCCGCTCATCACGCCTTGCTTCCAGGCCGCCTGCGCCGGATCGTTCTGGAACTCGGGCATCACCTCGCGGCCGAACAGCTCGAGGGATTCGCAGATGTGCTCGTGGCTGTTCTTGCCCGCTTGATTCAGCAGGATGACCTGGTCGATATGCGACGACTGAAAGCGCTTGAGCTTCTTGCGGATCGTCTCCGGCGAGCCGATCAGGCCGCCGCGCAAGGCCGCCTCCTGCGCTTCCGGATTGTCGCGCTTCCACTTGTTGTACTCGTCCCACATGTTGACGGTGTAGGGCGCGGGCCGCTGGCGGTTCTGCGAGGCACCGTAGAAGCGCAGCGCGAACTGGAAGAAGGTGGCGCCGTCGGCGCGCGCACGGGCCTCTTCATCCGTCTTCGCGCACATGAAGAATGACACCAGCGCCATGTTCGGATTGATCTCGTAGTCGGCGAGCTTCGCGAGGCGCTTGGTCATCGCGTTGTAGTAAGCGTGCACCCAGGCATGCGCGGCATCGGCGCTGACGAACTGGAAGCCGAGCGCGCCAAAACCGTGGCGGCCGGCACGCTCGATGGTCGGCAATTGCGAGCATGCCATCCACAGCGGCGGATGCGGCTTCTGCACCGGCTTCGGCACAACATTGCGCAAGGGGATGTCGAAATATTTGCCGTGGTGCTCGGAGCCCGCGTCCCTGAACATCGGGAAGATCGCAGCGACGGCCTCCTCGAACACTTCCTTCTTGGTCTCCATGTCGCGGCCGAACGGCGTCAACTCGGTGATCGAGGCGCTCTCGCCCATGCCGAATTCGCAGCGGCCATTGGAGAGCAGATCGAGCACCGCGACGCGCTCGGCAACGCGCGCCGGATGATTGGTGGTGAGCTGGAGGATGCCGTGGCCGAGCCGGATGTTCTTGGTGCGCTGGCTCGCGGCGGCGAGAAACGACTCAGGCGACGGCGAGTGCGAATATTCTTCGAGGAAGTGATGCTCGACCACCCAGGCGTGGTCGTAGCCGAGCTTGTCGGCGAGCTCCATCTGCGAGAGTGCGTTCTGGTAGAGCCTGAGCTCGTCGCCGGCCACCCAGGGCCGCGGCAGTTGCAGCTCATAGAAGATGCCGAACTTCATGACGCCTCTCCCGCTTATTTTTTGTTGCGGGCATCTTAATGCGTGAGGCGGCGCTGTCTACGCAGTCGCAATTCCGCCTTGCGGGAGAACGCGCTTCTCGGCGCGGCGGCCATTCAGGACCGCACCGATGAAGGTGAAACGCACCAGGAGATGATAGCTCGCCAGCATCGGCGGAATCGCGACGACGAGAATGATGGCGAATTTGATCAGCCCGGGCCAGTCGCGTTGCGACAGCGCGACCTGCAGCGCCATCACGATCGGCATGTGGATCAGATAGAGCCAATAGGACGCATCGGCGAGGTAACGCCAGGTCGGACTGAAGCCGGACATGAAGCGAAGCGCGAGACCGACGGCAGCGAAGGTCGAAATCCAGATCGCCGGCGCATAGAGGATGGCGGAGACAAGTCTGAGCGTGGCGAAGCTGAAAGGCAATTTCGGCGCACCCGGCGCGGACGTCATCACCCCGACAAGCACGAAACTGATCAGGATCAGGCCAAGCGCGATCAGAAGATGCGGGAGCCAGCGCCGCTCGAGCAGCCGCAGCAGATCGACCTGCCGATGCAACAGCCAGCCGACGCCGAAGGCGGCGCCGAAGCCGATCCAGGCCTGGGCGTTGGTGATGAGCGATTGATCCGGCGTCCTCACGCCCATCACATTGATCCAGCGTTGGTCGAGAAAGAAAGCGATGCCGATCGGGATCGCAAGAAGCAGCGGCGCCAGCGGATTGCGCATGATCCGTGCGAAGCCGCGGTCAAGAGCCGCGCGCCAAGTGCCTGATGGATCGAGCCAGACGACGGCGCCGCGCAGCAGGAGCATCGCGACATAGAGCTCCAGCAGCACGTAGAGGAACCAGAGATGGGTCAGCGGGAAATTCGGTAGCACCGGCGGCCAGCTGCGGGACCAACCGCCGTTCGGGAAATGAGACGCCCAGATCGCGATGAGGCTCATGGGCGTGAACAGGATCGGCCAGCTGATCACCAGCGGCACCCCGATCCGCTGCAGCCTGTCCCGGACGAAGCCCGAGGCACCGCGGCGATGAAAGCTCATACGGGCGAAGAAGCCGGCCATCAGGAAGAAGGTCGTCATCCGGAAGACATGGACGGTGAAGGACAGCAGGCCGAGGAGCAGGCTTGGATCGGTGTCCTGGATGAACCAGAACCGGGGCGTGGCAGGCACGAACGACATTGCCGCGTGCAGGACGATGCCAAGCAGCAGGGCGCCACCCCTGAGCGCATCGAGAGCGTGCAATCGTTCCGATACGGGGGCGGCGGCGGTCGAAGGAGACATGGGTGGGCTCGTGCTGGCTGACAGAGATTTCTGCCCGCCAATCTGCCCCATCGGGTCACGGCCTTCTCGCCCGATCCAAAAATCGGCTAGCCGATTTCTCGGCGCGGCTGGTTGATCCCGGGATCGCCGCCGATCCCGGGATCGCAGTCGGTTTCCGGCCGGCTCAGCGCCTCGCGCCGGAATTCGGTCGGGGTGACGCCGGTTTCGGCCTTGAAGGCGCGATTGAAGGGGCCGATCGACTGAAAGCCTGCATCCATGGCGATGGTCAGCACCGGGACCTCCCGTTGCGTCACATCGGACAGCACCAGTCTGGCATCCTCGATGCGGTAGCGATTGAGGAACGCATTGAAGTTCCGATAGCCCAGCCCTTCGTTGATGGCCTGGCGAAGCCGGTGCTCGGGAACGTCGAGCCGTGCCGCCAGCGCGCCGATCGCAAGACCTTCCTGCCGGTAGGTTCGCTCCACGGTCATCAGATGGTCAAGACGCCGCAGCAGGATCGGATCGACGACCACCCGCCCCGCGGTGGCGCGATCGGCCTCGCGCGCATCGCTGGATGCAATTGCCGCCGTAGCGTCGTTGACGGGCACGGCCGGCTGCGTGGCGAAAGCCCCCAGTCCGGCGAGGATGGCCACCAGGAACAGGCCGAGCGCGGTCGGGAAGCTGCCGGGCGCGCCGGGAACCGCGACAGGAATTGCGGCGAAGCCGGCGACGGCGACGGCCGCGATGAGCAGGACATTGATCGCAAGGATCGCCAGCCGTAGTCGGCGGCGCCGCGCGACCAGATCGGCCCGCCAGGTCTTGATCGTCTGAACCGCGGCAGCGAGGGCCAGCACCAGGGTGCCCAACGCCAGGACTCGACCGCCAGCGCCAGCCAAAGCGGGCCAGTACGCCCAGCCCAGCGTGATCGCAAATCCATAGGCCACGACGCTCAGCCACATGGCGCCGTGCCACCGCTTAAGCACGAAATCGTCGTCGAACGCCGCGCGCGCCCACAACCAGAATACGGCGGGCTGCGCGGACAGGATCGGCAACGTCCACCACCAAGCCGTTTTGGGGAAGTTGGGTGCGGTCACGATCGCATAGAAAATGCCGCCTGCGCACATCGCGATGCCCAGCAAGACGTTCTGATTGGCGGGGCGACGCTGGAGCGCCGCGAGAACGATCAACAGGAACACGCCGCTTGCCGCGCCGCGAAGCCCGAGATCGATGGCCGTGAGCCCCATTGCGTTCACAACTCGGATGTCCCCTCTGACATTCAATTCTCGCATCGGCTCGGCGCGGGCACAATCTCAACTTGCGCTGATGATCCCAGCGGCAACAGGCTGGCCCCGCTTGAACCGGCGGGGCGAATGGTTAGTTTTGGGGAACGGCGAATCGCCTCGTTTCGCCCCTCCTCAAAGCAGACATGCCCACATTCACCCCGCACCAGGATGCCGCCCTCAAGGCCGTCGACGACTGGCTGAAGGCAAAACCCGGCCGCAACGGTACGCCGCCGGTGTTCCGCCTGTTCGGCTTTGCCGGCACCGGCAAGACCACGCTGGCGCGGCACATCGCCGACGGCGTCGACGGTGAGGTGAAGTTCGCCGCCTTCACCGGCAAGGCCGCGCTGGTGATGCGCAACAAGGGTTGCGACGACGCCTCCACCATCCATTCGCTGATCTACCGCGCCCGCGAATCCGGCGAGGAGCAGCCGAGTTTTGAATTGTGGGACGACGCACCCGCGTCCAAAGCCAAGCTGATCGTGATCGACGAATGCTCGATGGTCGACGCCGAACTGGGCCGCGACCTGATGTCGTTCGACTGCCCGCTGCTGGTGCTCGGCGACCCTGCGCAGCTGCCGCCGATCCAGGGCGGCGGATACTTCACCAATACCGAGCCCGATGCGATGCTCACCGAAGTGCATCGCCAGGCCCAGGACGATCCGATCGTGCGGATGTCGATGGACGTCCGCGAGGGCCGCGAGCTCGACATCGGCCGCTACGGCGAGAGCGAGGTGGTGTCGCGCAAGGAGCTCGACCCTGATCGCGTCATGGGCGCCGACCAGGTGCTGGTCGGCCGCAACAACACGCGACGCGCCTACAACATGCGGGTGCGGCAGCGGCAGAACATTGAGGACGTCTTTCCGGTTGCCGGCGACAAGCTGGTCTGCCTGCGCAACAACCGCAAGAAGGGCCTGTTCAACGGCGGCCTGTGGCGCGTGAAGTCGCGCAACACCTCGCGCTCGAAATCGCGCATCCTCAGCATGCGGCTCTCGCCCGACGAAGATTTTGGGCACAAGGTGACAAAGGTCTCCGTGCGCGCCGACTGCTTCGAGGGCGGCGTCGAGGCGATCGCCTGGGAGCAGCGCAAGCCCTATGACGAGTTCGACTACGGTTACGTGCTGACCGTGCACAAGTCGCAGGGCTCACAATGGGACGACGTCGTGCTGTTCGACGAGAGCTTTGCGTTTGGGGAGAGTCGCGCAAGATGGCTGTACACGGGGATTACGCGCGCGGCGAAGCGGCTGAGCATTGTGGTTTGACGCCGATCCCCGCTCCGTGACCACAGTGAGTCGTTTGGCGAAGACGAGGGCGTGAACTCATAAGGCGGTAGACGTCGCGCGTCTCACAGGGCTCGCGTTCAACAAAGTCCGATCGACGTCATCAGGGTTGCGGACCCGATAGACCCGGCTCGCGCTCGGCCCGGAAAACATTGCTATAAAGATTTGCGATCCATTGCCGACCGCTCGATGTGATATTGAGATAGCGTATCGCGGTCTGAATTTGTGGAGCGACGTTATTCCAGTAAAACTGCGGGTACTTGTAAACGACGTCGGCAGGCGTTTCATAGCCGAGCTTTTTGTTTAGACCGATTTCCTCAAACTCGTGAAACAGAGCATTTGACTTTCTCAGGTAGTTGGGATCGCCAAGCTGACCAATAAGGTCGGCAGCGCGCAGCAACATCCCCTCCTCTTCCATCAAGCTGTCGTTTGAGGATTCCGAATAGGGAAAGCGGGTGTACTCTATGGATCGGGCAATTCGGCTTGCGTCGATATCTTCGATGTCGTCGAAGCGTTCCAGGACGAACAATTTTGAGCGGTCCACATGATAAGGTGCGAGTGCGGCGTCAGAGGCCCCCCGCGGGAGACGAACCATGCGACCAGTCAAGTCTGCTACATAGGAATCATCACTATCCCCTTGAACGACTCCGCGCACGTACCCGATATCATGGGTGAGGCACGCCAAAATAAAATTCGCATAGTCGATGACTGTCGTGGGCCGCAACATCATTCGTCCCATCAGGATATCGTGCCCGGCAAGAGTCACGAACATTGAGTGCTCTATGTTGTGATACAGGGCGTCGCTGTTACCGATGCATTCCAATGTGAGTCTGGCCGCGAAGGGAAGAACTTCAGCCAGGCGGGCATGCGAATAACCAAACCGATCTCGTGTATCCGAGGTCAAGAACGATGCTAAACTCTGCGCTACCAGTTCTGGAATTGTGATCATCTGAACACCCATCTCAGTGTGAGCCGCGGGTTCTGACAAACTCCTTTGTTAAACCTTCAATAGCACATCGCGGGCTTCGCCGTCGCGTCCCACACGCTGCCTTCACTTCCCCGCCACGAAATAAAAATCTTCCCGCCCCGGCGGCGAGCCATACGAAAACGGCTGCTGCTCGTGCTTGGTCATAGACCAGACGTCGTCGCGGACGATGTCGAACAGCTTTCGGATCTCAACCTTCGGCACCTTGATCTCGCGGGCGAGCGCGGTGGAGAACGGGCTGTCGGCGCCGTTGTCGCCGTCGATCGCGGTCTCGCCGTGCTTAGCGGCATAGACCACCATGAAGCCGGCGCCGGGCTCAATGTTGGAAAAGCCCTTGTCGACCAGCTTCAGCGACAGCGTGTGCTGCATGGTCGGCGCGAACGGATTGTCGCGGCAGGCATCCAGGATCACCAGACGCACTTTTCTTGCCGCGCCCACCGCTGCGATCACCTGCTCCAACGCGACGGCCTGGGTCTCGGCGTCCCGGTCGACGGCGAGCTTCGCGTCAACAGGAACGAGATAGTTCACCCCACCGATCTCGAATCCGTGGCCGGCGTAATAGACCACCGCCCAGTCGGCCTTCTCCGCTTCGTCTGCAAAAGTCTTCAGCGCGTCGAAGAACTTGTCGCGGGTGAGGTCGCTGACGGAGATCACGGTCTGGAAGCCGACATCTTTCAACACGCTCGCGATCATCTTCGAATCGCGCGGCGGATTGGGCAGAGCATGGACGTTCTTGTAGGCGCCGTTGCCGATCACGAGTGCAACGCGGCGCCCGCTGGGCGCGCCTCCCGGCGTTTGCGGCGTCAGCGCGGCGAGCCGCTCCTGCGCGATGGTGCGGGCGCGGGCGACGTCGAGCTCATCGAATTTCGTCAGCGAATAGGCCGCGGAGCGGTAGTCGGCGCGGGCCTGGGCGAGATCTTTCTTGCGCTCGTAGACCTGGCCGCGGCCGGAATGCGCGCGGATGTTGTTCGGGTTGATCTGAAGCGCCGCATTGTAGTCCTTCAACGCGGCGTCGAGATCGCCCTTCATCATGCTGACATAAGCACGATTGTTGATCGCACCCGTGTTCTTCGGTTGCTTTTCGATGATGCCGTTGCAATCGGCAAAGGCCTGGTCGAACTTGCCCATCAGGCCGTAGGTGATGCAGCGGTTGCCGGCGATCTGCGGCGCGGTCGGATCAATCTTCTCAGCCTCGGCGAAATCGGCGAGCGCGCCGTCAAAATCCTTCATCAGCGTGCGCACGCGAGCCCGGTTGGTCCAGCCGAGGATGAATTTGGGCGTGTATTTGATCGACAGACTGAAATCGTCGAGCGCGCTTTGGAGCGCGTTCCGACGCAGCTGGATGACGCCGCGATTGTTGTAGGGCACGCCGTAGGTCGGCCGCTTCTGGAGCGCAAGATTGAAGTCCGCCATCGCAAGGTCGTCCTGGCCCGTGCGCTCATAGGCGATGCCGCGCAAATTGAGGATGATGGCATTGTCGGGATCGAGATCGAAGCCCATGGACAAGGTCTCGATCGCATGGACATTGTCGCGCTTGTTGATCAAATTATTGCCGCGCACGGACAGCGCGACCGCCTTGTCCTTGCCGGTGACGCGGTCGGCGTTGAGCAGGTTCTCGCAGGCCGTCGTCCGTGCCTGGGCATCGGCCTGGCGGTCGCGGCAAATAGCGAGGTCGTCGCCGGCTTGCGGCTCGGCCGCGGCGATCGCGAGGCCGGAGACGAGCATGACTGATATCAGGGGGACGACGCGCAGCATGTTGTCAGATCAGCTCCAGCCACCACATTTTTAAGTCGATCAGCGATCGCGCCGGTTCATCTAGCCCGGAGTTCCCCAGCCCGCCAAGTCGGGCCAGGGGCTGCGACTTTTTTCACGGACTCGTGTCTCTCTCCCCGTAACAATCGCCCGGTCGGTCCGTATCTTCGGTGTCTGAAAACGCCGGGCAGGCTGTTCGCCCGCCCTCAATCGCCCTAAACTGTCAGGCCTTCCGAAAGAGGATCCGCCATGCGCCGCTCCGTCCTGTCCCTGCTCGCCGCCACCACCGCCCTGACGCTGGCCTTTGCCGCACCGACCCGGGCCGCGGAAGACGCCATCGTGATCCCTGCCCCCACAGTCGACGCAGCACCCGCGAATAGCATCCAGACCGCGGTGATCGCCGGCGGCTGCTTCTGGGGCGTGCAGGGCGTGTTCCAGCACACGGCCGGTGTCGTCAACGCCGTCTCCGGCTATGCCGGCGGCACCAAGGCGACCGCCGATTACCAGACCGTATCGAGCGGCCGGACCGGCCACGCCGAGTCGGTCGAGATCAAGTTCGACCCGAAGAAGATCTCCTACGGCAAGATCCTCCAGATCTACTTCTCGGTGGCGCACGACCCGACCCAGCTCAACCGCCAGGGACCGGACTCTGGCACGCAATATCGCTCGGCGATCTTCACCACCTCCGACGAGCAGAAGAAGGTCGCGGAGGCCTATATCGCCCAGCTCGACGGCGCCAAGGTGTTCAGCAAGCCGATCGTGACCAAGGTCGGCGCGCTGGAGGCGTTCTACCCGGCCGAGGGCTATCATCAGGACTATCTGACGCTGCACCCGAACCAGCCCTACATCGCCTATAACGACATCCCCAAGGTCGAGAACCTGAAAAAACTGTTCGCGGATAACTACATTGAGAAGCCGACGCTGGTGAGCGCCAGCAAGGCCACCAACTGATCGCGAGATCATCGACAACAAGTTCATCAGACAAACGGGAGACCCATGCCCGACACCAAGACGAAAACCAACGACGACAAGGTCATCAAGAGTGAAGAGCAGTGGCGCAGCGAGTTGTCGCCGATGCAGTACGCGGTGCTGCGCGAGAAGGCGACCGAGCGTCCCTTCTCCGGCGAATATGAGCACGACCACCGTGCCGGCACCTATGTCTGCGCCGGCTGCGGCAACGTCCTGTTCGAGTCCGACGCCAAGTTCGATTCCGGCTGCGGCTGGCCGAGCTTCACCGCGCCTGCGGTCGAGAGCCATGTCGACGAAGAGCGGGATGCGACGCACGGCATGATCCGCACCGAGGTGCTCTGCTCCAAATGCAGCGGCCATCTCGGCCATGTCTTCCCGGACGGACCGGGGCCGACCGGCCTGCGCTACTGCATCAATTCGGCGGCGTTGAAGCTGGAGCCGAAATAAGATTGCGCGTTGCCGGGTTCCCCAATGGAACCCGGCGGCGCGATGTGCTTTTCTTATCTGGCGGTGCAGCCGTTGAGCGTAATCCGGCGACCGCCAGGGAGGACGCCATGTCACTCGGGACCATCCTGATCATCCTGGTGATCATCTATCTCTTGGGCGGCTGGTCCGGCCGGATCGGCGGCTATGGCTACGGCATGGGCCATTCCGGCATGGGGATCGGCGGCGTTGTTCTGGTGGTGCTGCTCGTCCTGCTGCTGCTTGGCAAGCTGTAAATCATATAAGTCACTGAAATTATTTAATTTTCTGCGGTTGCGGACCTGCCATGCATGGATTCATCATCTCCCATCGCAGGGGTCGCATTTCTGTCAAAACGGCTTATATTAGTGGACGAAAATGATGTGCGGCGGGCCCAGCCGAGTGTGGCCTCCGCCCTCCCAAACCCCACGCGCTTAAAGCCCCAGACAAGATCACGAGGTCTTTGACCATGCGTCCACTGCGTCCGTTCAACTTCAACACCTCCGCCGAGCTCTTCCCCGCCGCCATCCGCAAGAAGAAGCGCGCGGGCTTTACCTATCGGCGGTTCGGCACCGCGGCCGAGGCCGTGCAGTTCGCGATGGAGCAGTTGCCGACGGATTCGCTGAATGGCGCGTACCTCCAGGTCGAGGAAGCCCGTTTCGACCAGAACGGCATCCGCTCGCTCTATGAGAGCGAGGCCTTCCCGCTGCCGCGCCACCGCAAGCCGGAACCGGTCGCCGAGACCGACGCCGACGCGGCGTAAATTTCGCAAAACTCCGATGTGCGCGGAAAGCGCGACGGCCGAAAGGCTGTCGCGCTTTTTGCTTTTCATAGGGGCGGGATTCAGAGGCGCGGCTGCTTGTCGAGCCAGCGGCGCAACAGGCGGACGTTGCGCATGTTGGCGCGGAACATGACGTCGAAGGCGTCGCCCACGAACGGCACGATGCCGACCACGCCGTCGACCGCGACATTGCCGAGCATCCGCGCGGTGATGTACCAGGGCGCGCCGAGCGCGCGGGCCTCGCGCACCAGCCACAGCGAGATCGCGGTGGTGATGATGTCGCCGATCACAGGGATCAGGCCGATCAACCCGTCAATGCCGTAGCGGATATTGGTGCCGGGCAGGATGAAGGCGACGTCGAGCAGCTTTGCGAGAGCCTCGAGCCGCGCGATGCGCTGCTCGCGCGTCAAATTGCCGAACGGGTTACCTTGTCCGAACTCGAAGCGAAACTGTTGAAACCCCTGCTCCAGGCGTTCAGGGCGGATCTGTTCAGGGCGGATCTCCTGGCCGTCCTGATCAATGATCGGTCCGCGCGCCGCGCGGTCCGAAAAATCGGCGCGCGACTGCGTCCCTGAGCGGGATCTGCGTGGCGCGAGAATGTCGTCATCGGGCATGGTCATGGCCATTGGGGACGCGCGAGCGCAGCAGAGGTTGCTGCGCCGCGTCCGAAGGTCGCGCGCTCAGCTCGCCGCCGCCGCGGGCTGCGGCTCCTCGACATAGCGATGCACGAGCCAGGATGACAACACCGCCGGCACGAAGCCAACCAGGCCGTACAGGATGAACTGCACCGCGCCCGAATCCGCCCCGCGCGAGCTGTAGGTGAACGCGGCGAGGATGAAGGCGATCAGGCCGACCAGCAGCATCCGCAGCCCCGGCCCGACCCGCCTGACATGGATCAGGATGTCGTCGACTGCGCCGATCATCAGCGACGGCAGGAAGCCGAACAGATAGCTGTATTGCAGCGTCTTGAAGAACACGACGAACAGCTTGCCGACCTCGCCCCAATTGGTCTGGGTCCAGTAGCCGGACTGGTAGGTCGTCGTCAGCAAAAGCAGAAACCCGCCCACGAACGGACCGACGAGCGCGAACACCAGATAGCGTTTCATCAAGGACTCCTCATACGCAGAGGGATTTATAGCAGCGCGGCGGGAACCTTGGATAGCGGGGTTGCGGGCTGTTGGGAGGAACAAGTGGCAAGGCGGCGGGTTCAGACTGCACCTGAAATTCACCTGTCAGATTTGGAGCCGCCGATGTCTCGTAAACTGTTGTTGCTGGCGACGATCACCCTCTCGGCCCTCGGCGGCCTGTCGAACCCACCCGCCTTCGCGCAAGGCCATATGGGGACGCCGCAGGAGCAGAGCGCCTGCTCGCGCGATGCCTCGCGGCTTTGCCGCAAAGACCTTGGCAATGACGGCGCGGTGCAGGGTTGCCTGCAGGCCAACCGCGCCAAACTGTCGAGATCGTGCAGCAAGGTGTTCGAAAGCCACGGTATGTGAGATCGGCATGTAAGTTGCGCGCCGGCGTTTTGCGTGACGGTCGCGCAACAGCTGCGAATTCCTTCGCGTCGCCCATTGCAGCTTCGTAACAATCGCGCATACTCGAATCGGGCGGCGCAGCACTTTTCGATTCGAATATCAAGAAATCGAGCGACCACATGCGGGATTCAGTTCCCGGCGTGAAGGCTGTGACATGCGGCAGATCAAGCCGCGTGCGGCGCCCCAAAACCAAGTGGTTCAAGCCACCGAACTCGGGGACGCATTATTCATGACACGCACCATCGCTACGCTGTTCGCCTTCGCCGCCATCACGTTCCAGACTTCACCCGGCTTCGCCTTCTCGTCCGAAGCGCAGCAGATGTGCTCGGGCGATGCGATGCGGCTGTGCTCCAGTGAAATCCCGGACATCCCGCGCATCAGGGCCTGCATGGTGCAGAAGAAGGCACAGGTCAGCCCCGGCTGCCGCGCCGTGATGGACCGCGAAGCTGCCGCCGCCGCGTCATCGCGCAAGCGGGAAGCGGCCGCGCAGTAAACGCGGGTTCAGGTCTCGATTGGATTGCTGAGAACTCGGTTCACCTCTGCGAACGAAGAGGTGAACATCAAGCACGCTCGACCTAGTCGCCCCATTGCGCGAAGGCGTCGTTGAAGGCGCGCTCGCCGGGGGCGCCCTTCTCGATGGCGATGATGGCGCGGCGCTGGTTGGCGTAGACCAGCGGCACGTCGAACCACGAGCGCTCCTTCAGCAGCTGGACGTTGCGGGCGCGGTCGGCGTCGACATTGGAGAGGCCGACCAGGAAGAAGCCGTCGGTGACCTTGACGGCGAGGCCGGCGAGCGGCGTGCCGCGCGCCTGCTCGTTCGACTTCATCAGGATGCCCGGCACGTTGGAAACGCTGCCGCCCGGAAAGTCCGGCGGCAGGATGAAGGTCAGCTCGGCCGTGTGGCTCGCCGGCAGCGACGAATCGGTGTTGCGGCGGAACGACATCGTCATCTTGAACTTGCGGTCGGGGATCTCGATGTCGGCGCGCACGGCGATGTCGGCCTTCTGGTTGCCCGACGCCTTGATCGGCTCGAGCCGCCACACCACCGAGCCGACATATTGCTTGCCCTTGGGGTCGGACGGATCCTCGTCGTAGAGCACGACCTTCTGCGCGACCGGCGCGGCCGGCTGGTCGCTCGCCGAGGGCTGGCCGACGCGATCCGGAATCTTCGGCTTGCTCTGCGGCTGCGAGGCATCCTTCGGCGCCTCGACGACCTGGGTGGGCGAGGACTTGAACAGATTGGTCGCGATCTGGACCAGCTGTTTGCCCCAGAGGATGCCGGCGCCGACCAGGATCAGCACGATGCCGATGGCGATCGCGCTCTTGAACGGGAAGATCGAGCCGGTGCGCTTGGGCTTCTTGGCACCGCGGTCGGCTGCGATGCGCGGACGCGGCGACGGCGGCTGGGTCTGCGGCGCGTAGCGCTCGGCCTCCTCCATCGACTCGTCATAGGAATAGGGCGCGTCGGGTTCGGCGGCGCGGTTTTCCAGGCTCGGCTCGAGCCGGTCGAATTCCGGCGAGGGCGACGGCACATTGGCATAAGTGCGGCGCGCGGCGCGGTTGGCCTGCGCGGCGGCTCCGCCGAGATCATTGACGTCAGCGGTGATGTCGCGGAAGCCACGCACGCCCGGCGCCGGCGGCAATGGCGGCGGCGGTCCGCTGTCCTGCGGACGACGCGGAGGAGAGCGCCCGGCCGGCGGCTCCGGCGGACCAGGCTGGCGCGGCGCATCGAAACGCGGGGCGCGGGGCGGACGCGGAGCATCGTTCTGGTCGTCGCCGCCAAGCGGCGGGCGCGGCGACGGCTGTCTCTTATACACATCTGACGCTGCCGACGATCT
>NZ_VSSS01000001.1 GCF_008123425.1 Bradyrhizobium rifense | reverse complement strand
CCCTAGGGCGTTCGCCGGGACGACACTGAATGTGGGGCCGCAACGCTGCCCCTCACTGGCTCGCCCACACGATCCTCGCGATCCACGCGACATCACCCGCCGCCATCGCCCGCTCTCCTTGCGTCGCATCGAGCGGCTGCAATTCAATCGCCTTCGCTGTACGGCGCTTGAGCGCGGCGAGCGTCACTTCGCCCGCTTTCGTCTTCACCACCACGCGGTCGCCCTTGCGGATCGGGGCGCCAGGCGAGACCAGGATGACATCGCCGTCGCGATAGGCAGGTGCCAACGCATCGCCGGAAATCTCTAGCGCAAAGGCATGGTTGTCCTCGGCGGTCGGCAGCGCGATCTCGCTCCAGCCCTTGCCGGATGGAATGCCGGATTCGTCGAACGCGCCGCTCACACCGGCCTGCGCGAAGCCGAGCAACGGCACGGCGCGGCCGTCGCCGGTATCGTCGCCGATCAGCCTGGCGAAAATGTCGATCGACGACTCCGCGGCCGCCAGTGCCTTTGCGATCGATTCGGTCGAGGGCCAGCGCTCGCGGCCGTCGGAGGTGACGCGTTTGGACTTGTTGAAGGTGGTGGGGTCGAGCCCGGCCCGCTTGGCAAGGCCGGACGACGACAGTCCGGCGCGCGCGGCCAGCCGGTCCAGCGCGGCCCAGATCTGGTCGTGGGTCAGCATCCTCTGCGCTTTGGCCTGTTTGACCATGGAAGGTCCAGCCCGTCGCAACTCAGGAAAACTGTCCTCAAATCAACCGGTTTTCCGTTTTTCGCGCAAGGGGTGGCGAGGAAAGCGTTTTCAAGCGAAGTGGGTACCGGTTCGCGTCAAGAAAACGCGTCGAAACAAGAATTTAGAGCCCCGTTCCGATGAAATCGGAACGGAATAGGCTCTAACTCTTGAGTTCAGGGAAGGCGGCCTTTACGGTCGCGCCGGGTTTTAAGACCCGCAAGAGACGAAAAACCCCAAGAGACTCAAAGGGCTCCGCTAGCGGTGGTCAAGATCTACAAAATCTGTCCGGCCTCGGCCTGGCGCGAGGCGGAACGGCAGGGCGTGTACAGTGGCAGCGCGGATGACGCGCGCGACGGATTCATCCATTTCTCGACCGCCGCCCAGGTTCCCGAGACCCTGCGCAAGCACTATTTCGGCCAGCGCGCGCTGTTCCTGGTCGAGGTCGACGGCGCCGCGCTCGGCCGCGAACTGCGCTGGGAACGCTCGCGCAATGAGGAGCTGTTTCCGCATCTCTATGGCGAGCTCGATCTCGGCGCGGTGCTTTCGGTGATGAACCTCAACATGCGCTCCGATGGCGGCCACGACACCCCGGAGCTTGCCCCGTGATCCGCGCTTTCGATGCATTCTCGCTGCCGGTGTTGCGCTGGCTCGATCCGGAGGACGCGCACCGGCTTGCGATCCAGGGCCTGCGCTTCTTGCCGCCGGTGAAGCCGCGCACCGACGATCCAAAACTCGCGGTGCGCGCGTTCGGGCTCAATTTTCCCAACCCGATCGGCATGGCTGCGGGCTTCGACAAGAGCGCGGAAGTGCCGGATGCGCTGCTGCGGCTCGGCTTCGGCTTCGTCGAGATCGGCTCGGTGACGCCGAAGCCGCAGGCCGGCAATCCGCGGCCGCGGCTGTTTCGGCTCGAGCGCGACGAAGCGGTCATCAACCGCATGGGCTTCAACAATGACGGTGCCGAGGTCGCGCTGCGCCGGCTGGCCGCCCGCGCGCAGCACGGCGGCATCGTCGGCGTCAATGTCGGCGCCAACAAGGATTCGCCGGATCGTGTCGGCGACTACGTCAAGCTGATCGAGACCTTTGCGCCGGTCGCGAGCTATTTCACCGTCAACGTTTCCTCGCCCAACACGCCGGGCCTGCGCAATCTGCAGGAGGGCGCGCTGCTCGACGATCTCCTCGGCCGCGTGATCGAAGCGCGTGAGCGGGTGCGGCAGAAGGCCGGCGACACGCCGGTGCTGCTGAAGATCGCGCCTGATCTGAGCCTCGCCCAGCTCGACGACGTCGTGCAGGTCGCGCGCTCACGCAAGGTCGACGGCATGATCGTGTCGAACACGACGATCGCGCGGCCGAGCACGCTGCGCGAGGAGATGCGGTCGAAGGAGCAGGGCGGCCTGTCCGGCCGGCCGCTGTTTCGCCTGTCGACGCGCATGGTCGCGGAGACCTATGTCCGCGTCGAGGGCGCATTCCCGCTGATCGGTGTCGGTGGCATCGACTCCGGCGGCGCCGCGCTGACGAAAATTCGCGCCGGGGCGAGCCTTGTTCAGCTCTATTCGTCGCTGGTCTACAAGGGTCTCGGCCTCGTCGACGAGATCAAGCGCGATCTGACTTCGACGCTGTTGCGCACGGGCCGGGATTCGCTGTCGGAGATCGTCGGCGCAGATGCGGCGACGCTGACCGCGGAAGACTGGCCGGGGATGTAGCCGAGGCTGCGTAGCCCGGATGGAGCGAAGCGCAATCCGGGATTCTATCCACTCGCACGAAGACCCCGGATTTCGCTTCGCTCCATCCCGGCTACGACTCTTCTAAGATTTCGGGAACGTTGCTCTGTACTGCGCCGGATACCGCGCGCCCTGCAATCCGCCACGCGCGACGTAGAACGCGATTAGCGCGCACCACAGCCCGGCATTGCCGTACGATTGCAGCGCCCACCACACGCCTGCGAAGATCGCGAGCGAGGCCAGCATCAGGTTTCGCATCTCGCGCGCCCAGGTGGCGCCGACATAGATGCCGTCGAAGCCGAAGGCGAACACGCCGGGGACCGGCGCCAGCACGATGAACGGCAGGAATTCGCGCGCGGCGCGGCGGACGTCCTCGCTCGCGGTCATGAAGTTGATCAGGTTCGGCCCGAACAGCGCGAACAGCACCGCGACGACGATGGCGAAGCCGAGGCCCCACAGCAGTACCAGCCGGGTCGAATCCGCAAATCCCCTGGCGTCGCGGGCGCCAAAGGTGCGGCCGCAGAGCTGTTGGGCGGCGTTGGCGAGGCCGTCGAGGAAGAAGGCGCTGACCAGCAGGAAATTGTTGAGCACGGAGTTCGCGGCCAGCGTCACGTCGCCGGCGCGCGCGCCCTTGGCGGTGAAGAACAGGAACACGGTGATCAGCGCCGCGGTGCGGATCATGATGTCGGAGTTGACCGCCAGCAGCCTCATCAGTTTTGTGCGGTCGAACAGCGTCGCGCGGGGAACGGCAAAGCCGCCATGCGCATAGCGCCGGCAGACGATGACGCCGAGCAAGAAACCGATGCCCTCCGACAGCAGCGCGGCGATCGCCGCACCGGCGATGCCGGTGTCGTAGACCAGCACCAGCAAAATCGTCGCCGCCATGTTGATGAGGTTGATGACGACCTGGAGCGCGAGCGCCGGATTGGCGCGGGCCTGTCCCACCAGCCAGCCGAGGATGACGTAGTTGGCGAAGGCGAACGGCGACGACCAGATCCGGATCATGAAATAGGTCTTTGCGGCGCGCGTCACGCCCGCGCTGCCGCCCATCAAATCGAACAGCGCACCGGCCAGCGGCAATTGCAGCGCGATCAGCGCGGCGCCGATCAGGCCGGCGACGATGAAGCCGCGCACCAGGATCACGGTCTGCTCGCGCGTCTCGCCGGCGCCGAGCGCCTGCGCGGTGAAGGCGAGCGTGCTCATGCGCAGGAAGCCGAACAGCCAGAACAGGCAGTCGAAGATGACGGAGGCCATCGCGACGCCGCCGAGCAGCGCGGCATCGTCGAGCCGGCCGATCGCGGTGGTCGAGACCACGCCGATCAGCGGCGTGGTGAGGTTCGCGACCATCGCAGGACCGGCGATGGCGAAGACCTGGCGGGAGCCGACTTTGGGATGAACGGGCGCGTGCATGTCAGTTGCGTGTATCTGACCATTGCGCCGAATGCACCATCGCGGCCGGCATGGCGTGCTTGCGCCGGCCGCGCATTTCCGTGGGCCTTAGCGCCGCGGCGAACCGAACAAGCGCGACAGCAGCCAGATCGGGATCACGATAACAGCGCCGAGCAGGAAGTAGCGCCACAGCCAGTTCACGGCATCGAAGCCGAGATCCCACAGTCGCTGGAACAGCAGACGAATGCTGATGAGAATATTCCAGGGATCGAAGCCGATCGCTGCCAGCACGACGCCGACCAGGATCGAGAGCATGATCAGGCGAAACGCGACCGCCAGCGGCGAGCCGCCGAGAAAGCGGTTCAGCCCATCGCTGCGGCCGGCCGGCAAATCTCTGACGTCGTGGGCCATCTCAAACTCCTTGGGCGGATTCGCCCGGATTATAGGTCACGGCGAGGCACATGGGGAACCCGCATCGGGCCGTCAATCAGCTTACCGCATTTTAATTCGGACAGGGCGGTAAGATGGATTTGGTGGAGTCGGTCGTGCCGCGGGCTCAACCTCTCCCGCTTGCGGGAGAGGTCGCGCCGAAGGCGCGGGTGAGGGCTCTCACCTCAGGGGGAATCCCAATGCGGAGACACCCTCTCCCCGACCCTCTCCCGCAAGCGGGAGAGGGAGCGACTAACGTCGTGGCCGTCATCGAGTCGTCAAGCCTCGACCTCCGCCGCTTCCGCTTTCAGCATTTTTTCCAGCGTTTCCAGCCGGTCGGCCTCCCGCGGCGGCTTGTCCCAGCGGAGCCGGCTGATGCGGGGAAAGCGCATCGCGACGCCGGATTTGTGTCGCGGCGAGCGCTGCAGCCCCTCGAAGGCCACCTCCAGCACCAGCCCCTTGTCGCCCTCGTGCACGACGTGGCGGACGGGGCCGAACTTTTCGGTGGTGTTGCGGCGGACGAAGCGGTCGATCTGCAACAGCTCCTCGTCGGTGAAGCCGAAATAGGCTTTGCCGACCGGCACCAGCTCCTCGCCGTTCTCGGTCCCGGTCCAGACACCGAAGGTGTAGTCGGAATAATAGGACGAGCGCTTGCCGTGGCCGCGCTGGGCATACATCAGCACGGCGTCGATGATGTGCGGATCGCGCTTCCACTTCCACCACTGTCCCTTCGGCCGTCCCGGCAGATAAGGCGCATCGCGTCGCTTCAGCATCACGCCCTCGACGGCGTCGGCATCCTCGCCCGCGCCGGCGCTCGCGGGATCGGCGCGCGCGGCGGTCAGCGCCTCCCAGCTCGCGAAGGGAATGGTGGGCGAGAGATCGACGCGGGGATCGCTAAGTTTCTCGATGAAGGTCTCGAGCCGCTCGCGCCGCTCCGCGAACGGCAGCTCGCGCAGGTCGTTCTCGTCATCGCCAAGCAGATCATAGGCGCGCAAATGAATCGGAAACTCCTTGATCAGCTTTGGCGAGACGGCCTTGCGGTTGAGCCGCTGCTGCAGGACGTTGAAGCTTTGCACGCGGCCCTCGCGCAGGATCAGCAGCTCGCCGTCGATCGCGCCGGGCAGGCTCAGCGACGGCACCAGGTCCGGAAAGCTTCCCGTGATGTCCTCGCCGGTGCGTGAATAAAGCCGCGCTGTGATTTGGCCGCGATCGTCGCGGCCGGCGACAGCCTGCACGCGGATGCCGTCCCATTTCCACTCGGCGACGTAGTCGGCGGCATCGAGGTTTTGGAAATCGCTGTCCTCGATCGCATGCGCCAGCATCACTGGGCGGAACGGCGCGGGATCGCGATTGACCGGCTTCTCGGCGCGGCCTTCCAGCCAGGCGAACAGGTCGAGATAGGGCGGGGAGAGACCCGGCCAGATCAGCTCGACCTCATGCGGGTCCTTGTCGCCAAGCGCTGCAGCCGCGGTCTTCGCCAGCCGCGCGGAGATGCCGATGCGCAACGCGCCGGTGACGAGCTTGAGCAGCGCCCAGCGGCCGGTCTCGTCGAGCTCGTCGAGCCAGCGTTCGAGCTGTTTTGGCAGCTCGGTCTTGCCGAGGGTGCGGAGCGTGGTGACGACCTCGGTGAGGGTCGGGGGCGGCGGGTTGTTGTGGGCGGCCATCGCCGACTTCGGCCACATCAGCGCCACCGTTTCCGAGAGATCGCCGACGTAATCATACGACAACCCGAACAGCACCTCATCCGTGCGCGACGCAATCAAATCGCGGATCAGCGCCGGCTTGGCGTGCTTGAAACTCAGCGCGCCAGTCAGCGCGGCCAGCGCGTAGCCGCGGTCGGGATCGCCGATCTCGCGAAAGTAACCGGTGAGCAGCCGCAGTTTGTTATTGCGGCCGGGCTCGTAGGCGAGGCGGTCCAGGAGTTCGGCGAAGCGGTTCATGCTTCGGCCTCGTTTGGAACCGGCGGCTCGCTCTCCTCCTCCTCGCCATAGCCGACCAGATCGAGCGGCTGTGCGCGCAGGCCTTGCGACTTGCACCAATGCACCAGCGCGTCTTCCTGGCCGTGGGTGACCCAGATCTCGCCGGCGCCGGTAGCAGTGATCGTCGCGGTGAGGCCGTCCCAATCGGCGTGGTCGGAGATCACCAGCGGCAATTCGACGCCACCCTGTCGCGCGCGGGCGCGCACGCGCATCCAGCCCGAGGCGAAGGCGGTGACGGGGTCGGGAAAGCGCCGCGCCCAGATATCAGATGTCGCCGACGGCGGTGCGAGCGTGATGGTGCCGGCCAGCGCCGCCTTCTTCATGCCGGCCGCCGGCCGCAACTCGCCGAGTTCGATGCCGCGGCTCTGGTAGTAGGACGTGATCTTCTCCATCGCGCCGTGCAGATAGATCGGCGCGTCATAGCCGGCGAGGCGCAGCAGCGCGATCACGCGCTGCGCCTTGCCGAGCGAATAGGCCCCGACGAGATGGGCGCGCTCGGGAAACAAAGCGACGGAGGCCAGCAGCTTCTTCACCTCAAGGGCCGCATCGCCATGGCGAAACACCGGCAGGCCAAACGTCGCCTCGGTGATGAAGACGTCGCAGGGCACCAGCTCGAACGGTACGCAGGTCGGGTCGGGCGCGTCCTTGTAGTCGCCGGAGGCGACGATGCAGGTGTCTTTGCAGGTGACGGCGATCTGCGCCGAGCCCAGTACATGGCCGGCCGGGTGAAACTTGACCTTGACGTCGCCGAGCCGGATTTCCTCGCCATAGCTGATGACCTGCGTCGAGCCGGCAAAATTGTCGCCATAGCGCAGCCGCATCATGTCCAGTGTTTCCTGCGTCGCCAGCACCGCGCCATGGCCGGCGCGGGCATGGTCGGAATGGCCGTGGGTGATCACGGCCCGGTCGACCGGGCGGACAGGATCGATATGGAAGCCGCCGGGCTTGCAGCACAGGCCGTCAGTAGTTGGCAGCAGGATGTCTTGCGGGCGCATGCCTGATATATAGGTCGCTCCACCGCATCTTCGAGTCACCACCCGCTTCGCTTCCTGGTTCCCAATGCCGCTCCGCCTGTTTCTGACCTCCGGCGATCTCATGGCCGACCGCCGTTTCGAGTTCGCGCGCGACCTCCAGCTCAAGGGCGATCTGCCCGCCGCCGCCGATCTCATCGAACAGGCGATCGAGCTCGCCCCCAATTTCACCTCGGCCTGGTTCACGCTCGGCGAAATCCGTCAGCAGCTCGGCGAGCGCGACAAGGCCATCGCAGCATTTCGTAAAGCGCGCGAGTCCGATCCCGGCGACCAGCACGGCGCCCATTTGCATCTGATACGCCTCGGGGACGAGCGATTGTCCGAGATGCCAAAGGCCTATGTGCAGGCGCTGTTCGATCAATACGCGCCGCGCTTCGAGCACGTGCTGATCAACGATCTCGGCTATCGCGCGCCCAGCCTGATCTTCAAGGCGGTGGTGGCCGCGCGCGTCGCGGCCAAGAAGCCTGCGTTTTTCAAGCGCACCATCGATCTCGGCTGCGGCACCGGGCTTGCGGCGGCGGCCTTCGCAAAGCAGGTCGATTATTTCATCGGCATCGATCTTTCGCCCGGCATGATCAAGGAGGCGCGCGCCACCGAGCTCTACGCCGAGCTCGAAGTCGCCGACATGATCGAAGGCCTGCGTACGAAGAGCGATGCGAGCGCGAACCTCGTCGTCGCCGCGGATGCGTTCGTCTATCTCTCCGATCTTGCGCCGGTGCTGACGGAGGCCAGGCGCGTGCTTGCGACCGGCGGCGTGCTCGCCTTCACGCTGGAGACGCATGACGGCAGCGGGATCGTTCTCGGCGAAGGCCTGCGCTATGCCCATTCCACGGAATTTGTGCGCAGCGCGATTGCGAAAGCCGGACTCAAGCTGCTGACGCTGGAGCCTGCCTCGCCGCGCATCGAGAACAACGAGCCGGTGCGCGGCCTCGTCGTCGTTGCCGAGAAAACTTGAGTCTAGGCGCTAGCCATACTGCGATTTAGGCGTCATTGCGTCGCAAAGCGACGAACTTCCTACTTGCGAGCCGTGCGGCGAAGCCAGCACAATGCGCGCACCAGGGAGAGAAACAACAATGACCAAAAATCCATCGCGGCGCGATGTCAGCGCCGCCGCGCTCGCCACCGTTGCCGCATCCGTTCTGCCCGCGCCTTTCGTCTGGGCCGCGGAGAAGAAATACGATTCGGGCGCCAGCGACACCGAGATCAAGATCGGACAGACCGTGCCGCATTCCGGTCCCGGCTCGCTCTATGGCGTGCTCGGGCGCATCGGCGAGGCCTATTTCCAGATGCTGAACGAGAAGGGCGGCATCAACGGGCGCAAGATCAAGTTTCTCACCATGGACGACGCCTACAGCGCGCCGAAATGCGTCGAGGCGACGCGGCGGCTCGTCGAGCAGGAAGAGGTGCTCGCGCTCTACGGCTCGCTCGGCACCGCGCCGCAGACCGCCGTGCACAAATACCTGAACTCGAAGGGCGTGCCGCAGCTGCTGCTCAACACCGGCGCATCGAAGTGGAATAACCCGAAAGAGTTCAAATGGACGATGGCGGGCCTGCCGCTCTACCCGACCGAGGCGCGCATCCTGGCGCGACACGTCGTCGCCGTGAAGCCGAACGCCAAGATCGGTATCCTCTACCAGAACGACGATTTCGGCCGCGACTTCCTTGGGCCCTTCAAGAAAGTGCTGGCCGACGCCGGCGGCACCGCATCGGTGATCATGGAGCAGACCTACGATCTCACCGATCCCACCGTCGATTCCCAGCTCATCAATCTCTCGAAATCGGGCGCGGATGTTTTCTACAACATCACCACCGGCAAGGCGACGTCGCAGTCGATCCGCAAAGTGGCCGAGCTCGGCTGGAAGCCGTTGCAGCTGTTGTCGGCCGGCTCGACCGGCCGCTCCATCCTCAATGCCGCGGGCCTGGAGAACGCCGCCGGCATCGTCGCCATCCGCTACAACAAGGAGGTCGGCCTGCCGAAATGGGAGAAGGACCCGGACGTGATGGCGTTCGAGGAGCTGCGCAAGAAGTACACGCCGGCGATCGATCAGGACAACACCATCGCCTTTGCCGGCTACGGCCAGGCCGTGACCATGGGCGAGATCCTGCGCCGTTGCGGTGACGAGCTCACCCGCGCCAATGTGCTGAAGCAGGCCTCCACGCTGAAAGGCTTCCACTCGCCCTATTTCCTCGACGGCGTCACCTACGACTACACGCCCGACGACTACACGCCGATGAAGACGCTGTTCATCTCGATCTTCAGCGGCAAGGATTGGGATATCTCGGACAAGCCGATGTCGGAGTAGGGGCTTCCCACCCCTCGACGAACCCACCGGCACGGCTTACCTGTGATGCCGTGCCGCCCCGCATCCTCAAAATCCCGGCCGAACCGGCCGCGCTGCTGCCCGACCGCTTCCAGGCGTGGTTTTCGGCCCGCGGCTGGTCGCCGCGCGAGCATCAGCTTGCGCTGCTGGAGAAGGCGCGCGAGGACCGTTCGGCTCTGCTGATCGCACCGACCGGCGCCGGCAAGACGCTGGCGGGATTTCTGCCGACGCTGGTGGAGCTGAGTGCCGCACCGACCTCTGCCGCGAAGTCCGTCGTCTCGACCGGCCGCGCTGTGCAACGCAGCGCCGGTCTCCACACGCTCTACATCTCGCCGCTGAAAGCGCTCGCCGTCGATATCGCGCGCAATCTGGAGCGGCCCGTCGCCGAGATGGGTCTGCCGATCAAGATCGAGACCCGCACCGGCGACACGCCGGTGTCACGGCGCCAGCGGCAGCGGCGCTATCCGCCGGACATTCTGCTGACGACGCCGGAGCAGCTCGCGCTGCTGCTCTCCTCCGATGACGCGCCGTTCCTGTTCTCCTCCCTAAAACGTATCGTGCTCGACGAGCTGCATGCGCTGGTGACGTCCAAGCGCGGCGATCTGCTCTCGCTCGGGCTGGCGCGGTTATGGCGATTGGCGCCGCAAATGCGCGCGATCGGCCTGTCGGCGACGGTGGCCGAGCCGGAATCGCTGGCCCGCTTCCTGGTGCCGCAACCGAAGGACAAAGCCTACTCCGCCGACATCGTCATCGCCGGCGGCGCGGCGCCGCCGCAGGTCGAGATGCTCGACACGCGCGAGCGGCTGCCCTGGGCCGGTCACAGCGCGCGCCACGCGCTTCCCGAAATCTACCAGCTGATCAAGGCGAACAAGACCACGCTGGTCTTCGTCAACACCCGCAGCCAGGCCGAGATGCTGTTCCAGAACCTCTGGAGCATGAACGACGACAACCTCGCCATCGCCTTGCATCACGGCTCGCTCGACGTCGCGCAACGCCGCAAGGTCGAGGACGCCATGTCGGCAGGGAAATTGCGCGGCGTGGTCTGCACCTCCTCGCTCGATCTCGGTGTCGACTGGGGCGACGTCGATCTCGTCGTCAATATCGGCGCGCCCAAGGGCTCTTCGCGCCTGATGCAGCGGATCGGCCGCGCCAACCATCGCCTCGACGAAGCCTCGCGCGCGGTGCTGGTGCCGGCCAATCGTTTCGAGGTGCTGGAATGCCGCGTCGCCATCGACGCCATCGCCGAGAATGCGCAGGACACGCCGCCCTTGCGCATCGGCGCGCTCGACGTGCTGGCCCAGCACGTGCTCGGCTGCGCCTGCGGCGAGCCCTTCTTGAGTGACGATCTCTACGACGAGGTGCGGACCGCCGCGCCCTACGCCGATCTCACGCGGCAGGATTTCGACGACGTCGTCGACTTCGTCGCCTCCGGCGGCTACGCGCTGAAGAGCTATGAGCGCTTCGCGCGCATCAAGCAGGACAAGCAGGGCCGCTGGCGCGTCGCCAATCCAAAGGTGCGTCAGAGCTACCGCATGAATGTCGGCACCATCGTCGAGGATGACATGCTGAAGGTGCGGCTGGTGCGCTCGCGCGGCGGCGGTTCCGGCGCGACCGGCGTGATCGCGCGCGGCGGCCGATTGCTCGGCGAGATCGAGGAGGCCTTCATCGAGGGCCTGAGTCCCGGCGACACCTTCGTGTTCAGCGGCGAAGTCGTTCGCTACGAGACCCTGGTCGAGGACCAGGTCTATGTCTCGCGCGCGCATGACAAGGACCCCAAGGTGCCGTCCTATATGGGCGGCAAGTTTCCGCTCTCGACCTATCTCGCCGAGCGCGTCCGCCGTCTGCTCGACGACGGGCGCGCGTGGAAGGGCTTGCCGGATCAGGTGCGCGACTGGCTGTTGCTGCAAAAGGATGTCTCGCGCGTGCCCGCGGTGCGCGAGCTGCTGGTGGAAAGCTTTCCGCGCGCCAACAAGCATTACATCGTCTGCTACCCCTTCGAGGGACGCCTCGCGCACCAGACCCTCGGCATGCTGCTGACACGCCGCCTGGAGCGTGCCCGCGCCCGGCCGCTCGGCTTCGTTGCCAATGAATATGCGGTCGCGATCTGGGGGCTCGGCGACTTGTCCTTGATGATCCGGAACGGCAAGCTCGATCTCAACGCCCTGTTCGACCCTGACATGCTCGGCGACGATCTCGAGGCCTGGCTCGCGGAATCCGCGCTGATGAAGCGCACGTTCCGCAATTGCGCGATCATCTCCGGCCTGATCGCGCGCCGCCACACCGGCGAAGAAAAGAGCCGCCGCCAGGTGCTGTTCTCGACCGACCTCGTCTACGACGTGCTGCGCAAGCACCAGGCCGATCACGTGCTGCTGCGTGCCGCGCGTGCGGACGCCGCCACCGGCCTGCTCGATCTGCGCCGTCTCGGCGGCATGCTCGAGCGCATCCAGGGCCGCATCACGCACCGGGAACTCGACCACGTCTCTCCGCTCGCCGTCCCCGTGATGCTGGAAATCGGCCGCGAGTCAGTTTATGGCGAAGCTGGTGACGAGCTGCTGGCGGAAGCCGCCGACGAGCTGGTCAAAGAGGCGAT
This sequence comes from Bradyrhizobium rifense, assembly GCF_008123425.1. Lineage (GTDB taxonomy): Bacteria > Pseudomonadota > Alphaproteobacteria > Rhizobiales > Xanthobacteraceae > Bradyrhizobium > Bradyrhizobium rifense. The sequence continues at coordinate 154,794 of NZ_VSSS01000001.1, read as the reverse complement.
GGGATAAGAGCAGGTTTTGACGTGACGACTGGCGCGCTGGTTTCAGAGGATGTCGAGGACATGCGCGTTTCCAGGGTCACCATCTCCGATGTGACTTTTACGGCCGATCTATCCGGCGCGCTGTTCTGGGACGAGCAGCGCCTGCTGGTCGTTTCCGATCTTCACCTGGAAAAAGGTTCCAGCTTCGCCACGCGCGGTGTGCTGCTGCCGCCCTACGACACGCTGGCCACGCTCAGCCGGCTCGCTGCTGTCATCTCCCGCCATGATCCAAAAATCGTCATCGCACTCGGCGACAGTTTTCACGATCGCGCCGCGCATGAGCGTCTCTCGGCGGATGATCGCGACGCCGTCGCAGCGCTCCAGACCGGCCGCGACTGGATCTGGATCTCCGGCAATCATGATCCCATGCTGCCGCGCGATCTCGGCGGCACCGTTGCCGATGAAGTCGCGATCGGCCCGATCACGTTCCGCCACGAGCCGACCGGCGCGCATGGCGAGATCGCCGGCCATCTCCATCCCAAGGCACGCGTTTCCGCGCGCGGTCGTTCGATGGAGCGGCGTTGTTTCGCCAGCGACGGCATGCGTGCCGTCATGCCCGCCTTCGGCGCCTATGCCGGCGGCCTCAGCATCCGCAACGCGGCGTTCGCAAAGATCTTTCCGATGAACGGTTTTGTCGCGCATCTCCTCGGCGACCGCCGCGTCCACGCGATCGCGGCGTCAAGGTGTTACTAGGCCGCGCTCTCGTAGGGTGGGCAAAGCGTAGCGTGCCCACCACCTGCAACATTCGGTTAGGGATGGTGGGCACGGCGCTTTGCGCCTTTGCCCACCCTACGATACCTTCCGTGTGGCAACGGCAAACGATCGCAGCGACTACGCCGCCTTCGCCTGCACGTTCTCGCAAAATTCCGCGAGCCGATCCGCAAGCCGCAACGTCGCGGAGCTCGCGTTTGGCGCGGCCATCAGCGCCACCTCGGTGCGGTTGATCGGCGCAAAGCCGTCCTTCGCCGTCAGCACGCGATGGTCGGCCTGGATCGACATCTCCGACAGAATGCTCAAGCCCATGCCGGCGGCGACCGCGGCCTGGATGCCGGCGAGGCTCGATGACGAATAGGACATGTGCCAGGCGCGGCCGGCGCTTTCCAGCGCATGGATCGCGCCGGCGCGGTAGAGGCAGCCGAGCGGAAAGCCGATCAGCGGCACCGACGGTGCGTTGAAATCGACCGGATGATTCTTGCTGGTGACCCAGTGCACCTCCTCCGGCCACACCGCGATCGCGCCCTTCGCGCCGGCCTCGCGCTTGAACAGCGCAAGGTCGAGCTCGCCGCGTTCGAGGTCGCGGGACAGATTCTTGCTCTGGTCGGCGCGCACATCGAGGCGCAGGTTCGGATGCGAGCGTGAGAACGCGCCCAGCAGCTTTGCCAGCCGATACGCGGCAAAATCCTCGGGGATGCCGAGCCGGATCGCGCCTTCGCCTTCGTCGCGCAGCACATCGCGCGCTTCTTCTGCGAGCGACAGTAGCCGCCGTGCATAGGAGAGCAGGCGTTCGCCCGCTTCAGTCGGGCGCACGTCCTTGCCGTCACGGTGCAGCAGCACCTGGCCGACATCCTCCTCCAGCCGCTTGATCTGCTGGCTGACGGTCGATTGCGTGCGATGGACGCGCTCGCTCGCGCGGGTAAAGCCGCCGGCCTCGACCACCGAGACGAAGCTGCGCAAAAGCTCCAGATCGAGCATGGGCGCCTCCATTCGAAAATCCACTGATCGCGAGTTAATCATTTAATTTCCAAATAGCAAGCCGGCTCAATAGATCGAGGGCTCAGGAGAATGCCCCCAATGTCCCTCGCCCCCTCGATGTCCGTCCCCCGCAGCCGCTTCAACATTTTGCCGCTCGCCATCGGCGTGTTTTGTCTGCTCTGGAGCTATGCCTTCGTCGCCGGCAAGATCGGTGTCACCCATTGTCCGCCGCTGATCCTGCTCGCCGCGCGGTTCTCGCTCGCCGGCATTTTGATCCTCGGTGCCACGGTGATCCGCGGCGACTGGTCGTTGTCATGGCGCGATGCGTTGATTTTTGCCGTGCTCGGCATCGCCAACAACGCGCTCTATCTCGGGCTCGGCTACACCGGCCTGCAATCGGTCTCCGCCGGCCTCGGCGGCCTGATCGTCTCGGCCAACCCGGTGTTCACGGCCGCGCTCGCCGCACTTTTGCTCGGCGAGGGCATGACCTGGCGCAAGGCGAGCGGCCTGCTGCTCGGCACCATCGGCGTCACCCTGATCGTCTGGCACCGCCTCTCGGTCGGCACCGACAACCTGCACGGCATCCTCTTTACGCTGGCCTCGCTCGCTTCCATCGTCGTCGGCACCATCCTGTTCAAGCTGCTCGCGCCCAAGGGGTCCCTGTGGATCGGCAATGGCGTGCAAAATCTCGCGGCCGGCATCGTGCTGACGCCGGTCGCGCTGACCTTTGCGGACGTTCACGCGATCGATGTCACCCCAGGCCTGATCGGCGCCTTCGCCTTCCTCGTGCTCGGCGGCTCGATCCTGGCCTACTGGCTCTGGTTTCATCTCCTGAAAGTGTGTGGCGCGACCGCTGCCAGCGCCTATCATTTCCTGATGCCGCCGCTCGGCATGCTGTTCGCGTATCTCGTGCTCGGCGAACACGTCGAAGCGCGTGACCTGCTGGGGATCATTCCGGTGGCGCTCGGCATTTACCTGGTGACGCGCCCCGCAAAGCCCGTCGTGTAAGAGGAGTTCCCCTCATGCCTGTTTCCATCACCCTGATCGGCGGGCCCACCGCGCTGATCGAGATCGACGGCTTTCGCCTGCTCACCGATCCCACCTTCGACGCACCCGGCGCCTATCAGTTGCCGCATGTGAAGCTGGAGAAGACCATCGGTCCCGCGGTGAAGGCCGATGCGATCGGCCCCATCGATGCGGTGCTGCTCAGCCACGACCAGCATTCGGACAATCTCGACAATTCCGGCCGCGACTATCTGCTCAAAGCGCCGCGCGCGCTGACGACGGAGGCGGGCGCAAAACGTCTCGGCGGCCATGTCGAGGGCCTGGCGCCCTGGGCGACCGCGCATCTGAAGGACGACGACGGCAACACGCTGACCATCACCGCGACGCCGGCGCGCCACGGCCCGGCCGGCATCGAGCCGCTGTCGGGCGACGTCATCGGCTTCGTGGTGCAATCGAGCCGGAAGGATACAGGCGCGGTCTATATCAGCGGCGACACCACCTGGTTCGACGGCGTCGCCGAGGTTGCGCGCCGCTTCAAATGCGGCGTGGTGCTGCCGTTCGCGGGTGCCGCGCAAACGCGCGGACCGTTCCATCTCACCATGGACACCAACGACACCATCGAGACCGCGCGCGCCTTCCCCGACGCGATGATCGTGCCGCTGCATACCGAAGGCTGGGCGCATTTCCGCCAGAACAGCGAGGATTTGCGCAAGACGTTTGACGTACTCGGGTTCGGGACACGGTTGCGGTTGCTGGAGCCCGGCGTGCCGACGGTGGTTGAGGCGCCGTAGCTGCTGCAGCCGTCATTGCGAGCGAAGCGAAGCAATCCAGTCTGCCGCCGTGGAGGGATTCTGGATTGCTTCGCTGCGCTCGCAATGACGGAGGGTGTGGTCAATCCTTCCTGAACACAATCGACGCCATCCATCCCGTCATCAGCGCCATCGCCGCCGTGACGAGGCCATAGACCAGCCCGTTCTGCCGCGCGGTGTTGGCCACGAACTGCTCGAACCCGACCTTGACGATCTCGAACGCGGTCTCGGTCTTGCCGATGAAGGCGCCATTCGCGAACAGCTTGATTTCGACCTCATAGGTGCCGATCGGGACCTCGGCCGGCAGCGGGATGCCGGTGCGGAACAGCGTCGGCGTCAGGAACGTCACCGCGCTCGCATCCTCGCGATAGAGCCCGCGCTGGGTGCGCAGGCGGATGAACGCGGAGCGGAACGCATCGTTCGGCACCACGTCGGCGTAGTCGCCGCCGACGCGCTGGGTCAGCAACACATTGTTCAGCCCGATCTGCTGCCGCCGCGCGATCTCGGGCGAGGTGATGCGGTCGAACGGGCGATTGGCGAACAGCGCCAGATAGCTCGGCACCTGCAGAAACTGCCGGTAGTCGGTGTTGATCCAGATGCCGAAGGTGCGCTCCTTGCGCCGCGTCACCATGTCGGCGCGCGGGCCCATCACGGTGACCACGAGGTCGTAGGCCGTGCGGTCGGCGGGCGTGGCGGCGTCCTTCTCCACCGACCCGAACAGCACCAGCTCCTCGCCGGAATAGTTTGGTGTCACCGTGACGCGATGGTTGGAGACCGACACGATCAGCCGCTCGGCCCGCGCGGACCCGCCGAGCAGCAGAAAGAAGAGAGCCGCAGCGAGCGCGCGCATCATCCGCTCACCCCCAGCTCACGGATGGTGAAGAGGTCTTCGGGCCGGATCACCAGCTCGACCGCGAAGCGGACGCCGACCGAAAGAATCAAAAGGCCCAGCAACAGCCGCAGCTGCTCGCCGCGGATCTTCTGGCCGGCGCGGGCGCCGAATTGTGCTCCGGTGACGCCGCCGACCATCAGGATCAGCGCCAGCACGGCGTCGACGAGGTGATTGGTCACCGCGTGCAGCATGGTCGCGAACAGCATGGTGACGAGCGTCAGCACCATCGAGGTCCCGACCACCGTCGAGGTCGGCACCCTCAGGATATAGATCATGATCGGCACCAGGATGAAGCCGCCGCCGATGCCCATGACCGCGCCGATGAAGCCGATCACGATGCCGATGATCACCACGGGGATCACCGAGAGATAGATCTTGGAGCGCTTGAACCGCATTTTCAGCGGCAAGCCGTGAATCCAGTTGTGCGTCCGCCGTGGCGGCACGGCGCCGCGCCGGGTCCGCATCAATGCGCGCAGGCCTTCGGAGAACATCAGGCTGCCGACCGTGGTGAGCAGCACCACGTAAGAAAGCGCGATCATCAGATCGAGCTGGCCGAGCGCGCGGAGCTGCGTGAAGGTCCACACACCCAGCGCCGTTCCGGTCACGCCGCCGCACAACAATACGCTGGCGAGCGCCGGATCGATCGCGCGCCGCCGCCAATAGGTCAGCGCCCCGGAAAACGACGAGGCCGCGATATGGCTCGCGACGGAGGCAACCGCGACCGCCGGCGTGATGCCGATGAAGATCAGCAGCGGCGTCATCAGGAAGCCGCCGCCGATCCCGAACATGCCGGAGACAAAGCCGACGGCCGCGCCCATCGCCAGCACCAGGAACACGTTGACCGGAAGATCGGCGATCGGAAGGTAGAGCTGCATCGGACCCACGCTCCGGCGAGACGGATCGATTTCGCGGAGCGCTCGCAGGAAGGGCATGCCGCGCCCTTCATTAGCGGAATTCGGCGCGGGCCGGGACCGGGAAATTTGCGCGTGGTGAATGAGCGGGGGCTCGGATCACCTCTCCCGGAGGGAGAGGTCGGAACGCACCGAATTCGATCTCATTGCTCTCAATGCGCGGCCGACGCCGACTTCTTCGTCGCCACCGGCTTCGGCGCCGGCTTCGTGCTCGCCTGCGAGCCACCATCCCAGCCGCCGGCGGGCGCCTGGACGTTGACGGCGTCGTCGGGCTGCGGCTCGGCGCTGAAAGTCTGGATCGCGAGCTTGGCAGCGGCGAGCGATTGCGGATCGAGGCGCTTGGCGACGTCGTCGCGCTTGGTCGCCGCGTCCGCGTCGCCCTGTGCGGCCGCGAGGGTGAACCATTTGTAGGACTCGGCGAGGTTCTGTTCGACGCCGATGCCGCGGGCATAGAGGATGCCGAGGTTGAACTGACTGTCGGCGACGCCGCGGTCGGCCGCTTTTCGGAACCACTGCGCTGCGCTCTTGTAGTTGGCGCCGCGTCCGCCGCCGTCGGCGTCGAGCACCGCGAGATTGTGCATCGCCTTGGCGTTGCCGCGCTCGGCGGCCTGCGTGTAGTAGTGGCGGGCGATGTCGGCGTCCTTCTTCACGCCCAGGCCCTTTTCGTAGAGCGTGCCGAGGCGGAAGGTTGCGGGCACCACGCCGGCCTGTGCCGCGCGATCGTACCACTTCGCCGCTTCGTCGTAGTTCGCGGCCACGCCCTTGCCCTCGGCAAAGCGCACGCCGATCTCGTAGGCCGCGGTCGCATCGCCCTTCATCGCGGCGGCGCGCAGGTTCGGGCCGCCGATGCCGTCAGGCAGCTTCTCGCTCGGCGGCACCTGGACGACGCCGATCCGCGCGCGGCCCGGGCCCGACAGTGCGCCGGTGACGTCGCTGGAGGGCGCGGGTGGCGCCACGGCGGGAGCGGGCGGAATTTCGACCGAGGCCGTTCCACTGGGGTTCGTTGCAGCCGGCGCGGCATTGTTTTGGGACTGCTTGCCGATCGGCGTCGGCGAGGTCATCGACGGCGTGACCTGCTCGGGCGCGGCGGGCTTGATCTCGACCGGCGGCGGGGCCTGTGGCGCGGGCTCGCTGGAATTCTCCATCGCCTGCGGTGGCGGCTGCGTGCTGCCGCCTTCGAGCAGGTTCATCGCCATCTTGAAGGTGCCGAGCACGATCACGACCACGCTCGCGCCGACCAGCAGCGAGCGGATCTTCGAGGTGATGGTCGAGGCGCCTTGCTGTGCCTGACCCTGCCCTTGGCCCTTGTCCTTGACGCGGGCCGCGATCGCGGCCTTGACGCCGCGGGCGGGCTTCTCCGGCGGCTGCGCGGCGGCAGCTTGCGCGGCGCGGCGCGCGGCCGCGATGAAGCTCGACGACGACACCGGCTCCTTCGGAGCAGCGGGGATTTCGCTGATCGCGCTCTCGGACGCGGCAATGCGTTCGGACGGCGTGGCGGGGCGGCCGTTCGGACGCGTGCCGGGCTCGAGCGGATGATCCGGCGGCAGTTCGGGCGCGATCGCGGCGCGGGCGGGCGCCGTGTGGGGCTCGAGGATCTCGCTGATCGCGCGCGGCGGAACCGGCGCCATCGGCACCGGCGGGGGTGCGGCGGGCGCGGCAGCATGGAATTCACGCGGCGCGGCGACGAAGGTGGAGTGTGGATGTTGCGCGGCGGCGGGATTCTGCAGCTCGGGCTTCGGATCGTATTTCGGCTGCTGGGGCTGTTGCTGCTCGCGCGCCATCGGCGCCGGCTCAGCCGGTGCCGTCATCTGCAAGGGCGCAGCCATCGGCATCGGCGCGGGGGCCGGCGGCGCGGTACGCACTGCGCGCAGATCGCCCTCGATCATCGAGAGACGATCGACGACATGGCCGAGCGTGTTGTGCACGGCCTCCAGCGAATCCTGTGTGCTGCGGTTGGTTTCGGCATGGCTGTAGCGGATGTCGGACAGCTCGCGCTTGACGAGGTCGACCATTCCGGAATCGGGAGCCGGCGCCGAGCTTCGGCTCTCTGCGAGCGCGGAATAGGTCGCCTGCTGCCGCTCGAGGTGCCGCAGGATGTCGTGCAGCCCGTCCTCGACACGGCTCAAATTGCCGCCGCGCGGATCGGAATTGCTCTCGATCCGCTCCAGCAGATAGGAGACCCTCTGCTCGAGATGCGCGAAGGTCGAGGCCGAATCGTTGCCGACCGACATGCGGTCGAAACGGTCGGACAGCGCGCGGATTGCGGCTTCCAGATGTTCGGTGCTCTCGGCCGGTTGCGGCCGCTCGCGCGTTTCCAGCGCAGCGGTGAGGGCGGCGATGCGCTGCTCCAGCACGGCAAAGCTGTCGCCGCGGTCCGAGGAGCGATTGACCTGGTCGACCTTGGACGACAGCAGCTGCACGTCCTCGGAGAGCCGTGCCAGCGCTTCGTTGGAGGCGACGTTCGAGACGATGCTGCGCAATGCCGAAATCGCGCCTTCGAGCTGGCGCACGGTCGAGGGGTCGTCATTGGCGCGCAGGATCAGATCAAGCTTGGCGCCGAGATTGCGGATCGCCTCGTCATAGCCGGTGAGCTGCTCGGCCGGCGTCAGCGTGCGCAGCACCTGCTTGATGTCGGCGAGCGCGCGCTCGATGCCTGAGAGCACCTGGCCGTCGGTGCCGTTGGAACGGGTTTCGTCGATGCGACGGTGCAGCGAGCGGATCTCGTTCTCGATCGATTCGATCGCGCGGCGCGGCATCGCCTCGGTGATGGCATTGCGGATCTCGGCGAGCTCGGCGCGGAAGCCGTTGATTGCCTGCTCGGTATTGTCGGGACGCTGCAGCGACTCGATCTGGCTCGTGATCTTGAGCAGATGGCGTTCGAGCGACGAGAAATCCGGCCCCGGCTGCGGTGGCGGCGGAGCATAGGCAGGCGCAGGCGGCGCCATCGGTGGAGCATAGGGAGCGGCCGAGGGCGCGATCGACGGCGCGGCGCGCGGCGGCAGCTGACGCGGCGCAAAGCCGTCGAGCTCGCTCTGCCGTGCGGTGATCTCGGCAACCGCGACGTCGAACGACGCGGGGCTCAGGGGAGGTGAGCTGCGATAGACCTGCGCGGCGGCGCGCTCGACCGCATCGGCCTGGCGCTGGCGCGTCTCGACCGGCGCCGGTCGCGGCGGCTGGGGCTGCTGCGCTTGAGGCTGAGGGGGCCGCGAGATTTGCGACAGCCGCGCATCGAGCCGCGAGATCGCGTCGTTGAGCTGGCGGGCGACCCCCTGCTCGCGCGAAACTTCCTGGCGCGGCGCGGCGGGCTTTGAAATTCGTTCGATCTGCTGGGTGATCGCGTCGAGCCGCTGATGGATGTCGGCGACTTCGCGGCTCTCCTGACTCGGTGCCTGGATTGGCATCTGCTGAGCACGCGGATCGGGACGCTGATCCTGACGTGGGTCGTAAGGCCCGCGAAAGTTCGACGGGGCAGTCTCGCCGAGCGTGGAGTTCAGCCAATCGTTGAGTGACATGCCGGCGCGACGCGCAGCAGCTTCGGCCCGCTCCCTGACGGATGGATCGATACCGTCCACACTCCACGATACGCGCGAATTCATGACTCTGTCCGGTTCCGACTCCGGCGCCCCACCCGGCGCCTCCAGTCTCCCCACGCGCGCCGGTTGTTAAGACAATCGGATTTGGCGCAGGTCGTCTGCCTCGAAAACCGACTTTTTCCTGTTACGGTAAATAACGGGTTAAGGAATGCGTCGCCGGTGTCTTAAAGTTGGGCGGCGGGAACCTTGTTGCCGCGGACTCGGTGCACCTCTCCCCCTTGCGGGAGAGGTCGGCGCATAGCGCCGGGTGAGGGTTCTCTCCTCTTGGGGGCTCTTGATTGTGGATACACCCTCTCCCCAACCCTCTCCCGCAAGCGGGAGAGGGAGCGCACCATCGGCGCATCTACCGACAAAAATTTCGCCGCAAGCCCGATCGACCCGTCTCAGGGATAGCGAGCGTCGCGTTCGGCGTTCTGCCTGAGCCGATTGTTGCTGACATGAAATGGTTGCTCGTGGCCGCGCTCGCGGCCGGACTGGCGTCGCCCGCCTTTGCCGCTGATGCCCCGGCGGCAAAGCCCGTGGTCAAGGCGCCTGTGCCTGCGGGCTTCAACTGGACCAGTTGCTATGTCGGCGTCCAGGGCGGCGGCTCCTGGGGCAAGAGCGAGCACGTCGCGCGCGCCGGCGATGCCGTCGGTCCGACCATAACAGGCACCTTCAACCTCACCGGCGGCGTCGCGGGCGGAGCTTTCGGCTGCGATTTCCAGATCGAGAAGACTGTGCTCGGCTTCGAGAACGACGCGTCATGGACCAACCAGCGCGGCTCCGTGCCTGATATGCCGCCCTTCAACGGCGCGGCGACGAGCCGCACGCGAGAAAAGTGGATCGACATGTTCCGCGGCCGCGTCGGCTACGCGCTCGATCGGTTTCTGATCTACGGGACCGCCGGCATCGCCTTTGCCGGCACCGATGTCACCGTCTCCAATCCGGCGGGGCAGGTCACGGACTCCAAGACCCGCGCCGGCCTCGCGGCCGGACTCGGCGGCGAATGGGCGGCGTGGACCGATAGCTGGGGCGCGGTGAGCTTCAAGCTCGAATACATTCACGCCGATTTCGGCAGCAAGCGATATGTCGATCCGGCCGTCCCGATTGGCGCATTCACCGTGATCACGCGCGATGTCAGGCTGACTGACGATATCGTCCGCGCCGGCGTGAATGTGCGCTTCAACTGGGACAGCCCCGTCGTCACAAAAGACTAAAGCGGGTCGCCTAACCCTTGCCTAACCCTTGCCTTCGCGCTTGCCGTCGTCCAGCGGTACCACCGTGCCCTTGCCGCTCATCGCCGACAGCGCATCAAGCGCTTCCTCGCAGAAATCGGCCACCATCTGCTCGTGCCGCGCGCCGAGGCGGAGCAGCAGCAGATTGCCGAGGTCGAGCACGCCTGAGGCCGTCCCTTCGGGAAAACGCTTCTTCAGGATCCGCTCGTAATTCTCGTGCCGGTCGCGGTGATGCTCCAGGCGGTCCATCAGATCGGTGCGGATAGGCTCGATGTCGATGCTGTCCAGCGCATGCAGCCGGATCAGCAGGTCGTCCTTGATCGAGGGAGGGGTGCTCGGTCGCGCGGCCCAGTGCCGCAGCGCTGTTCGTCCTTCCGGAGTGAGGGTATAGATGAGTTTATTGGGCTTGCCGGACTGGACGACCTCACGGCCCTGGATGTAGCCGCGGTCGCGCAGCTTGGAGAGCTCGCGATAGATCTGCTGGTGGTCGGCCTTCCAGAAAAAGCCGATCGAAGAGTCGAACGTCTTGGCGAGCTCGTAACCCGTCATCGGACGTTCCGTCAGGCATGCGAGGATCGCGTCGCCCAGCGCCATGTGACCTGCCTCCCTGTGACCTTAACCAAGCAGCTTGACTTTATGCGTATCGACGCATATGCGTCAATGTGCATATGGGGTGGTCCAAGGTCGGGGCTCCAAACCGACCAGAAAACCCAGCGGAATCAACCTCCTTGCTACTGTGCATGGGGTTGTTTTCGAGTTTTTGCCAAGGCCTTTGATTCAAGACCTTTGATTCAAGGCCTTTGATCCACGGGAGGGACCTGACAATGACCGGCCTCGACTCCTGGTACGCCTTCATGAAGTCCCATGATGCGAAAGCGCTCTGGGACCTGCTCCATCCTGACGCCGTGTTCGAAAGCCCCGTCGTGCATTCCCCGCAGCGCGGGCGCGACATCACCTTCAAATATCTCGCCAGCGCCGAGAAGGTGCTCGGCGGTCCCGGCTTCAGCTATGTCGGCGAGTGGACCAGCGCTGACGGTGCCGTGCTCGAATTCAAGACGATCATCGACGGCATCGAGGTCAACGGCGTCGACATCATCACCTTCGATGCCAAGGGACGAATCACAAATTTCAAGGTGATGGTGCGTCCGCTCAAGGCCATCAACATGCTGCACCGCCTGATGGCGGAGCAGCTCGCCGCCGCTCAATCATAATTCAGCATCATCACTTCAAGGCTTGCCGGGAGACCACCATGCCGATCTACAAAGCCCCCGTCGAAGACGTGAACTTCCTGCTCAACGACGTCTTCCAGATCGACCGCTACGACAATCTCGCCGGCTTCTCCGATGCATCGAGCGACGTGCGCGAAGCAATCCTGGGCGAAGCCGCAAAGCTCTCTGAAGAGGTGCTCCAGCCGCTCAATCGCGTCGGCGATCTCGAAGGCTGCAAGCGCGCCGACGACGGCAGCGTCACCACGCCCAAGGGTTTTAAGGACGCGTTCAAGCAGGTCGTTGAAGGCGGTTGGCTCGGCCTGTCGGCGCCGACCGAGTTCGGCGGCCAGGGCCTGCCGGTGGCGCTGAGCCAGGCGGTCAACGAATTCCAGATCTCCGCCAACATGGCGTTCTCGATGTATGGCGGCCTCACCATGGGCGCGACCGCCGCGCTGATCGTTCATGGCACGCCGGAGCAGAAGCAGACCTACGTGCCGAAGATGGTCGCCGGCGAATGGACCGGCACCATGAACCTGACCGAGCCGCATTGCGGCACCGATCTCGGCATGCTCCGCACCAAGGCGGTGCGCCAGGCGGATGGCAGCTTCAAGATCACGGGCACCAAGATCTTCATCTCGGCCGGCGAGCATGACCTCGCCCCCAACATCATCCACCTCGTGCTCGCCCGCGTCGAGGGCGCACCCGCCGGCATCAAGGGCGTGTCGCTGTTCGTGGTGCCGAAATTCCTGGTGAATGCCGATGGTTCGGTGGGGCAGCGCAATGGCGTCGTCTGTGGCTCGATCGAGCACAAGATGGGCATCCACGGCAATTCGACCTGCGTGATGAACTACGACAGCGCCACCGGCTGGCTGATCGGCGAAGAGAACAAGGGCATGCAGGGCATGTTCGTGATGATGAACGAGGCCCGCCTCGGCGTCGCGGTGCAGGGTCTCGCGCAGTCCGAGGTCGCCTACCAGAACGCGGTCGCCTACGCGCGCGAGCGTATCCAGGGCCGTTCGCTCACCGGCGTGAAGGCGCCGGACAAGCCGGCCGATCCGATCATCGTGCATCCCGATGTCCGCCGCACGCTGCTCTCGATCCGCGCCTTCAACGAGGCCGCACGCGCCTTCGTGATGTGGACCGCGCTGAAGAGCGACGTCGCGCATCGCTCCGAAGATCCCAAGGACCGTCAGGCCGCTGACGATCACATGGGCCTGATGACGCCCGTGCTGAAAGGCTTCCTCACCGACTACGGCTTTGCCAACGCGGTGCAGGCGCAGCAGATGTATGGCGGCCACGGCTACATCGCCGAGCAGGGCATGGAGCAGTTCGTGCGCGATGCCCGCATCGCGATGATCTATGAAGGCGCCAACGGCATCCAGGCGCTCGACCTCGTCGGCCGCAAGCTGCCGCGCGACGGCGGCCGTGCCATCATGGCATTCTTCGGCGAGGTCATGGCCTTCGCCAAGGAGAACGGCAGCGACGAGGGGCTGAAGCCTTTCATCACCCCGCTGTCGGCCTCGCTCGGCCATCTCCAGCAGGCCACGACCTGGCTGATGCAGAACGCGATGGCGAAGCCGGACAATGCCGGTGCCGCCGCAACGGATTACCTGCATCTCTTCGGCTTCGTCGCGCTCGGCTACATGTGGGCGAAGATGGCCAAGGTCACGCAGGCCAAGATTGCCGCCAGCGGGGCGACGCCCTATCTCTCGACCAAGCTCGTGACCGGCCGCTTCTTCATGGAGCGGATGCTGCCGGAGACCGCGGCCAATCTCGCGCGCATCCAGTCCGGTTGCGCCACCATCATGGAACTGCCGGCGGAAGCGTTCTGAGCCTGCTTCCGCGTCATCAAAATTCGAACAACAGATCAGGAGGGCGTCATGCCTGAGGCATTCATCTACGATCACGTCCGCACCCCCCGCGGCCGCGGCAAGGCGGACGGCGCGCTGCACGAAGTCACCGCGCTGGCGCTCGCCACCGTACCGTTGAAGGCGCTGAAGGACCGCAACAATCTGCCGGAAGATTCCGTCGATGACGTCGTGCTCGGCGTGGTCGATCCGGTCGGCGAAGCCGGCTCCGACATCGCGCGCTTCGCGGCGCTGAAGGCGGGTCTCGGCGAGGCCGTCCCCGGCGTTCAGATCAGCCGCTTCTGCGCCTCCGGCCTCGACGCCGTGAATTTTGCCGCAGCCCAGGTGATGAGCGGCCAGCATGAGCTCGTGATCGGCGGCGGCGCCGAATCGATGAGCCGCGTCGGCATCGGCGCCTCCGGCGGTGCCTGGCCGATGGATCCGTCGATGGCGGTGCCGGCTTACTTCATGCCGCAGGGCGTTTCGGCTGACCTGATCGCCACCAAATACGGCTTCTCGCGCGACGACGTCGATGCCTATGCCGTGCAGAGCCAGCAGCGCGCCGGCAAGGCCTGGGATGAAGGCCGCTTCAACAAGTCGGTGGTGCCGGTGAAGGACATCAACGGCCTCACCATCCTCGCCAAGGACGAGCATATGCGTCCCTCGACGACGATGCAGTCGCTGGCGCAGCTGCAGCCGTCGTTCACGATGATGGCGCAGATGGGTGGCTTCGACGGCGTCGCGGTACAGTCGCACCCGGAGATCGAGCGCGTCAACTACGTGCACCACGCCGGCAACTCCTCGGGCATCGTCGATGGCGCCGGTGCGGTGCTGCTCGGCAGCAAGGAGGCGGGCGCGAAGTACGGCCTCAAGCCGCGCGCAAAAATCCGCGCATTTGCCAACGTCGGCTCCGAGCCGGCGATGATGCTGACGGGTCCGGTCGACGTCACCGAAAAGCTGTTCGCACGTTCCGGCATGAAGAAGTCGGATATCGACCTGTTCGAACTCAACGAGGCCTTTGCCTCGGTGGTGTTGCGCTACATCCAGGCCTTCGACATCGACAACGCCAAGATCAACGTCAACGGCGGTGCCATCGCGCTCGGTCATCCGCTCGGCGCCACCGGCGCGATGATCCTGGGCACCGTGCTCGACGAGCTCGAGCGCACCAACAAGTCCACCGCCCTGGTTACGCTGTGCATCGGCGGCGGCATGGGCACCGCGACCATCATCGAGCGCGTCTAAGGGTAGGGGAGCAACCAACATGGCTTACAAGAACTTCAAGGTTGAGACCGATTCCGACGGCATCGCGCTCGTCACCTGGGACATCCCGGATCGTTCGATGAACGTGCTCGACGAGACCTCGACCAGCGAGCTCGATGCGATCGTCAAGGCGACCACGGCTGATGCCGCGGTGAAGGGCGTCGTTATCACCTCCGCGAAGGAGGCGTTCTGCGCCGGCGCCGATTTGTCGATGCTCGAAGGCCTGAACCGGGCTTACGCCAAGGTTTTCAAGGAGCAGGGTGAGACCGCGGCGAACCAGATGCTGTTCGACCAGAGCCGGGGCTTCTCGCAGGTGCTGCGCTCGATCGAGACCTCCGGCAAGCCGTGGGCGGCCGCGATCAATGGCCTCGCGCTCGGCGGCGGATTCGAGATTACGCTGTGCTGCCACTATCGCGTGGCGGCCGAGAATCCCAAGACGCGCCTCGGCCTGCCCGAGGTCAAGGTCGGCCTGTTCCCCGGCGCCGGCGGCACGCAACGCGTGCCGCGCCTGGTACCGCCGCAGGACGCGATGACGATTCTGCTCAAGGGCGACCCGGTCACGCTCGACAAGGCCAAGCAGCTCAATCTGATCCACGCGATCGTGCCGGCTGCCGATCTCGTCAAGGCGGCGAAGGACTGGATCAAGGGCGGCGGCAAGGCTGTCGCGCCCTGGGACGAGAAGGGTTTCAAGCTGCCCGGCGGCCCGGTATTCTCCAAGGCCGGCATGATGATGTTCCCGGCCGGCAACGCGATCTATCGCCGCGAGACCTACGACAACTATCCGGCCGCGCGCGCGATCATGAGCTGCGTCTATGAAGGCTTGCAGCTGCCGATCGACGCGGCACTGCGCGTCGAGTCGCGCTACTTCACCTCGGTGCTGCGCTCGAAGGAAGCGGCTGCGATGATCCGCAGCCTGTTCCTCTCGATGCAGGAGCTCAACAAGGGCGCGCGCCGTCCGCAGGGCGTGCCCGCGACCAAGGTGAAGAAGATCGCCGTGATCGGCGCCGGCTTCATGGGTGCGAGCGTCGGTTACGTCTCGGCCCGTGCCGGTCTCGACGTCGTGCTGATCGATCGCGACCAGGAGAGTGCCGACAAGGGCAAGGCGCATGCGCAAAAGTTGATCGAAGAGCAGATCAAGAAGGGCCGCGCCAAGCCGACCGACGCCGAGGCGCTGCTCGCGCGCATCACGCCGACCGCGGACTATGCCGCGTTGAAGGACGTCGACCTCGTCATCGAGGCCGTGTTCGAGGACCGCAAGGTCAAGGCGGAGACTTTTGCCAAGGCGCAGGAGTATCTCAAGCCCGACGTGATCTTCGCGTCGAATACCTCGACGTTGCCGATCACCTCGCTGGCTGAGGGCTTCAAGGACCAGGGCAAGTTCGTCGGCATCCACTTCTTCTCGCCGGTCGAGAAGATGATGCTGGTCGAGATCATCAAGGGCAAGAACACCGGTGATGTCGCGCTGGCGACCGCGCTCGACTACGTCCGGCAGATCGGCAAGACGCCGATCGTGGTCAACGACAGCCGCGGCTTCTTCGCCAATCGCTGCGTCGGCCGCTACGTCGCCGAAGGCAACGAGATGTTCCTCGAAGGCGTGCCGCCCGCGATGATCGAGAATTGCGCCAAGATGGCCGGCATGCCGGTCGGCCCACTCTCGCTGTCTGACGAAGTCGCGCTCGACCTCGGCCTCAAGATCATGAAGGCGACCGAAGCCGATCTCGGCCCCAACGCCATCAACCCCGATCAGAAGAAGCTGATGGTTGAACTGGTCGAGAAGCAGGGCCGCCTCGGCCGCAAGAACAAGAAGGGCTTCTATGATTATCCTGAGGGCAAGGGTCAGAAGAGCCTGTGGCCGGGCCTGTCCGCGCTGCAGCCGAAGCAGCTCGATCCCGACACGCTCGACATCGAGGAGTTGAAGCAGCGCTTCCTGGTCGTGCAGGCGGTGGAAGCCGCGCGCACAGTCGAGGATCACGTCATCACGGATCCGCGCGAAGCCGATGTCGGCTCGATCCTCGGCTTCGGCTTCGCGCCGTTCACCGGCGGCACGCTGTCCTATATCGACTTTATGGGCACGAAGAAGTTCGTCGAGCTCTGCCACAAGCTCGAGGCGAAATACGGCTCGCGCTTCACGCCGCCGAAGCTTCTCGAAGAGATGGCCGCGAAGGGTGAAACGTTCTACGGCCGCTTCGCGCCAAAGAAGGCAGCTGCTGCCTAATCGATCGCGTTCGCTTGAAACGAGAAGGCCGGATCGTGGATCCGGCCTTTTTGTTTTCCAGCGACATCATCACGGTTACGTCAGATTAGTTCCCAGGTTGTGGAACCGGTCACAAAATCCCGGTAGGAACCGTGCCAGAGTCCCGCTGCCACACTGTCGCGCAATTGTCATAAGCGCGTCAAAGCGGCGCCGTTCTTTTGCTCGGCCTTGGCATCACTCTTGCTAACCAGTCGGGTGATGAACCTGTTGGGACACTTGCCGCTCCATCGGCAAGTTGAAGACGAAATAAGAAAGTGTCCTTGATGAACTCTTTGGTGCTGCGGAAGACCGCGCTCGGTCGCGATGTCTCCGCGAAAATTGCTGTTACGCCTGCGCTCGGCCGCATTCTGCCGGTGCAAAGGCCGGCGCGTCTGCGCCGCAGGGGGCCCGTGCTTTGGGCGGCGTTGGCGTTATTTGTGCTCGCGGCGGATTTTCTGCTCGCCTCTCTCGCCTGGCTCGCCGTCGACTTCGTCATGCGGTGAGACGTCCCGCGCGTAACGCAGATAGGTTGTCGCGAAGTAGGCGAGCTGGGAGGCGGCAAGACAGATGGCAATGACGGTCACGCCCGCCATCATTCCGAAGTCGTAAACGCGAAGAATGATCGCCGCGAAAATTGCGATAAAGGGCGAAAGCACGACCAGCGCCCAGATCCTGAAAGCACAGCCTGTCGCTATTCCCGCCAATGCGCTTGCAGCGATCAGGACGATGGCAATCGTCAAGTTCAACCCCGATGCGAGTCCGAAAATTCTTCAATCAATTACGTCAAGCTCGCCCGCTTTGCGGGTACTGACAAGACAGCACCACTTACATTCCACGAACAGTAGTTCATAAGTCTAATAAGAGGTAATCCGGCGAAGGGGTTTCGCGCCGGTGTCGGCTTACAGCCCAATAGGAAAGGCCGGATCGTTGATCCGGCCTTTGGCTTGCTGAGCATTGCGAGCGTTCACGCGGCCTGCACCAGCCCTTCCTTCTTCAAGGCCTCCTGCACCTTCGGCCGTGCCGCGACGCGGGCCTTGTAGGCGGTGAGGTTTGGCATTGCCGAGAGGTCCAACTTCATCCGGTCGGCCCAGGTCAGCATCGTGAAGAGATAGCCGTCAGCGACCGAGAACTGCTTGCCCATCAGGTAGTCGCGGCCGACGAGCTCGCTGTCGATGTGCTTCAGCTTGCCCATGACGCGGTCCTTGAAGAACGCCTTGGCGTCGTCATTCAGCGCCGGTGCGAACAGCGGGCCAAAGCTCTTGTGCACCTCGGAGGTGAGGAAGTTCAGCCATTCGAGCAGCTTGTAGCGCTCGGAACTGTCGCGCGCAGGAGCCAGCGCCCTGGCCGGGGCCTTGTCGGCGATCATCTGGACAATGACCGGACCTTCGGTCACGATCTCGCCACTGTCGAGGCCCAGCGCGGGGACCTGACCCTTTGGATTCACCTTCAGATAGTCGTCCCCATTCTCGAGCTTCTTGGCCCGGAGATCGACCTTGACCAGCTCATAGGGCAGGTCGGCCTCCAGGAGCGCGATATGGGGGGACAGCGAGCAGGCGCCGGGCGAGTAATACAGTTTCATGGAATTTCCTCCTCTTGACGCTTGGTTGGGGCGAAAGAACGCCTACATGCGCCTGCATGCAATAGTCAAGATTGATGCAGGTGCATCGAGTGGGGTAAGAAGCGGGCGACCAGTTTGAGCGGGACCATGAAACGCAAACCATCGACCGAGGCAACCAGTGCCTGGATCCGCCTGATGCGGGTGCAGAGCCGTGTGCTCGACTGCGTCGAGCAGGACCTGAAGAAGGCCGGGTTCCCGCCACTGGCATGGTACGACGCGCTGCTCGAATTGTCGCGCGCGCCGAGCGGAGAGCTGCGCCCGGTGGAACTCGAGCGGCAGATGCTGATCCCGCAATACTCCACCTCGCGCCTGATCGACCGCCTGGTCGATGAGGGGCTCGCCTCCCGGCGCGAATGCAAGATCGACAAACGCGGCCAGTTCGTCGAGATCACCGAGGCTGGCCGCGAGCTGCAGAAGCGGATGTGGGGCGCCTATTCGGCTGCGATCGAGAAATATGTCGGCTCGAAACTGTCCGATGCCGATGCCGTCAAGCTCAGTGGTCTGCTCGACCGCCTGGGCTGCGCGTGCGGCGAGATGAAACTGCCGCCCGTCGTCAACGTCAACGAAACCTCGCCGTCGCGATGACCGCGCGGCAAACCAGCACGTCCGCGCGCCCCGGTGGGTTCGCGGACCATCCCGTCACCCGCGCGCATTCGATCGAAGCGCTTCTGATTAGAGTTTGATATGGCGCGAGACCAGATCGATATGACGCCGCTGCAATCGCGCGACGAGCTCGTTGCGTGGTTTGAGGAAGGCTGCAAGGACCCGTCCGAGTTCCGCATGGGCACCGAGCACGAGAAGACGCCGTTCACGCTCGAAGGCCACCGTCCAGTGCCCTATGAGGGCGCGCGCGGCATCGGGGCACTGCTCGAAGGCATGAAGCTCCTGCTCGGCTGGGAGCCGATCATGGAGAAGGGCAACATCATCGGTCTCTACGACGTCACCGGCGGCGGCGCGATCTCGCTCGAGCCCGGCGGACAGTTTGAGCTCTCCGGCGCGCCGGTCGAGAACGTGCACCAGACCCAGAGCGAGCTGATGGCGCATCTGGCGCAGGTGCGCGAGATCGCGACCCCGCTCGGCATCGGCTTCCTCGGGCTCGGCATGACGCCGTCCTGGTCGCGCGCCGACATCCCGGTGATGCCCAAGGGCCGCTACAAGATCATGACCAATTACATGCCGAAGGTCGGCCAATACGGCCTCGACATGATGTACCGGACTTGCACCGTGCAGACCAATCTCGATTTCTCGTCCGAAGCCGACATGGTCAAGAAGCTGCGCGTCTCGCTGGCGCTGCAGCCGGTGGCGACCGCTTTGTTCGCCAACTCGCCGTTCACCGAAGGCAAGCCGAACGGCTTCCTGTCCTTCCGCTCCGAGATCTGGCGCGACACCGACAATGCGCGTTCGGGCATGATGCCGTGGGCGTTCGAGGATGGCATGGGTTTCGAGCGCTATGTCGACTACGCGCTCGACGTGCCCATGTATTTCGTCAAGCGCGGCGACGACTATATCGACGTGTCGGGCTCCTCATTCCGCGCCTTCTTCGACGGCCGCAACAACAATCTGCCCGGCGAGCGTCCCACCCTGTCGGACTGGGCCAACCATCTCTCGACGATCTTCCCGGAAGTGCGGCTCAAGCGCTACCTCGAGATGCGCGGCTCCGATGGCGGCCCGTGGGGCCGTCTGCCGGCGCTGTCGGCGTTCTGGGCCGGGCTGCTCTATGACGACGTATCGCTCGACGCCGCCTGGGATCTGGTGAAGCACTGGACCGCGCCCGAGCGTCAGGCGCTCCGCGACGACGTGCCGCGCTTCGGCTTCAAGGCGCGGATCAAGGACCGCTATCTGTTCGAGATCGCCAAGGAATGCCTCGTTCTGGCACATGCGGGCCTGCGTCGCCGCGGCCGCATCGACGCGATCGGCCGCGACGAGACCCGGCATCTGGAGCCGCTCGACCGCATCATCGATTCCGGCCGGACCCCGGCCGAAGAGATGCTCGAGAAGTTCAACGGCGCCTGGAAGGGCTCGGTGGAACCGGCCTACGCGGAATACGCGTTCTAGAGCCATCTCCGTCTTGCTCTAGGCAAATAGGCCAACGACCAGGTTTTAGGCCGTTCATCGCCCATACAGGTTTGCGGCGATCAAATGACCGGCTGAAAAACCTGAGCGCCGTCAATAACTCGAAAGCTGTTCCGATGGGGAAGCGCCGCCTGCCTGGGGCCGTCATGGCCAAGGCCCTGGCCAGCGTCGTGGCTTGCGTCACGCTGCTGTCGCTCGCGTTTGCGAGCGGGCCTGCGCGCGCCCAGACGGCGTTCGACCGGCCCGGCGGGGATTATTTCAACACGCCGGTCACGTCAGGTGATCCCGAGGACTGCGCGTTGCTCTGCGAGCGCGATCGCAAATGCCGGTCGTGGAGCTTCAGCTATCCCGACATCGACGGCGCTGCCGCAGTGTGCTGGCTCAAGAATACCGTGCCGCCGCGGGTGCCGGGTAGTTGCTGTATCTCCGGCGTGCGCGGCGCCGGCGTGATCGAGCCGCGTGTCGAGGGCGTGGAGACCTCGATCGACCGCCCCGGCGGCGATTTGCGTAATTTCGACCTCAAGGAAGGCGAAGGCGAGGACATCTGCAAGGCCGCCTGCACCGCCGACAACAAATGCCGCGCCTTCACCTATGCCCGTCCCGGCTACACCGGCCGGGAAGCGCGCTGCTTCCTGAAAAAGGACATCAAGCCGCCGCGGCGGAAGGCGGGGTTCACGTCGGGTGTGGTGAGGTAGGCAAGGTGCCGTAGCGGTGGGCAAAGGCGCGAAGCGCCGTGCCCACCGTCTTTCGCAATCGCGACGAGAAGTGGTGGGCACGCTACGCTTTGCCCACCCTACGAGAGCTCACTCCGCGGCAATCACCGTAAGCTCCGGCCACAACGCTTTCCATCGCGCCGCCTTCGCGGTGTAATTTGCTGCGGAGAAATTCGGGCCCGGATTGGGCCGCACGATCAATCTCTCGACGTCGTCGAACCCATGCGGCGCGTAGACCTCGTGACCATCGCCCGAGCGCCTCACGCCCACTTGCGTGTTTTGCGTGAGGAAGCGGTCGATGCCGTCAGCCGCGCGCCTCAAGGGCGGATAGGGCAGGCCATGCTTGCCAGGATACCACAGATGCACGCGCGCCTGGTTGCGGGTCTCGATCTTGACGCCGAGGTGCCCGAGTCGCGCATGCACGTCCCGGATCACTGCATCCTCCGCGCCCCACGAGGTATCCGGATCGAAATAGAACACGTCGTAATCGGCGATACCGTGATCGATGGCACGGCCGGTGAGGACATTCCACACCGTCTGCACCAGGCATCCCGAGACCAGCCACGCATCCGGCAGGGCGAGGCGCTGGAGCTCGTCGAGGATTGCGACGTTGACCGGGTTCTTCAGCGCCAGCGCGAGAAAGCGGTCCTCATTCATCGCGTGCGTCACGCGCCCTCGCGCGCATCATAGTCCGCTCGCGCAACCTTCGATGCCAGCGCGCGCCAACGCCGCCGGAGAAACGGTTCGACGATCGCGCGCCTGGCCTTGGACAGGCGGATCAGCACGATCGGATAGTCGGCGTAGTGATCGGTGAAATAGAAGATTTTCGGCTGGCTCGCGACCAGCATCGCGCGCTCGTCGATCGGGACATCCGGCATCACCAGGCTGTCGCCATCCTCTTTCAGGCGCGCCAGCATCTTCTTGCGCACTTTCAGCGCCGGCGTGCCGTAGGAGGTGCCGTCCTCGACCTCCGGCCACGTCAGCGCAAATTTTCTGACGTCGTCGAAGGTCATGAGGATCAGCTCAGTGCACGGCGGTGAAGAACCGCGCGAGGCGGAAGCCGGAGAGCCAGGTCCACACCGGCTGGCCGCGCATGCCGAGATCCCAGGAGCCGAGTACGGCATCGGCGCGGCCGACGAGATTGTCGACCGGCAGCAGGCCGACGCCGCCGGAGCGCAGCGGCACGCGGCTGTCGGCGGAGTTGTCTCGGTTATCGCCGAGCACGAACAGATGTCCGGCCGGCACCGTCACTTCCTGCGTGTTGTCGAGCGGACCGTTGTCGCGCATCTTGAAGATCAGGTGCTTGACGCCGTTCGGCAGCGTCTCGACATAGCGGTAGGCGGGCTCGCTGCCGCCATTGTCGTCCTCGGCGGCACCAACGCCATCCGGCTTCAATTCGGCGGGACGGTCATTGATGAAGAGCTGACCCTGTCGCATCTGGATGCGATCGCCGGGCAGGCCCACCACGCGCTTGACCCAGGCCTGCGAGCGGTCGCCGGGCCAGCGGAACACCACGACATCGCCTGCCTTCGGCGTTTCCGCGAAGACGCGGCCGGTTTCCGGCAAATTGATCTGGATCGGCAGCGACGAGGTGCCGTAGCCATAGGGGAATTTCGAAGCGAGCAGGGCATCGCCGATCAACAGCGTCGGCTCCATCGAGCCCGATGGCACGTAGAACGGTTCGGCCAGCGCGCCCTTGGCGATGAAGACGGCGGCAACGATGCCGGCGAGCTGCACCAGCTGACCGCCCCAACCGCTGCTCTTCCGCTTGGTGCTGACAGTTATTTTCTCAACGCTCATGCGCCCGTTCCACCCACCGTAATGCGTTCCATCAGCAGCGACGGCTGGCCGACGCCGACCGGCACGCCCTGGCCATTCTTGCCGCAGGTGCCGATGCCGGTATCCAGCGCGAGATCGTTGCCGATCATGCGGATGCGATGCAGGTCGGTCGGCCCGTTGCCGATCAGCATGGCGCCCTTCAGCGGCGCGCCGATCTTGCCGTTCTCGATCTTGTAGGCCTCGGTGCACTGGAAGACGTATTTGCCCGAGGTGATGTCGACCTGTCCGCCGCCGAAATTCGCGGCAAACACGCCGTTCTTCACCGACGCGAGAATCTCGGCCGGGTCGCGGTCGCCCGCGAGCATGTAGGTGTTGGTCATGCGTGGCATCGGCACATGGGCATAGCCCTGGCGGCGGCCGTTGCCGGTCGGCTTCATGTTCATCAACCGCGCGTTCTGGCGGTCCTGCATGTAGCCGACCAGGATGCCGTCCTCGATCAGCACGGTGCGATTGGTCGGCGTGCCCTCGTCGTCGATCGACAGCGAGCCGCGGCGCGAGGCAATGGTGCCGTCATCGACCACGGTGACGCCCTTGGCTGCGACCTGCTGGCCCATCAGGCCGGCAAAGGCCGACGTCTTCTTGCGGTTGAAGTCGCCTTCGAGGCCATGACCGACCGCTTCATGCAGCATCACGCCGGGCCAGCCGGCGCCGAGCACGACGTCCATCTCGCCGGCAGGGGCGGGAATCGATTCCAGATTGACCAGCGCCTCGCGCAACGCGCCATCGGCGGCGTCGCGCCAGTTCTTGCTCTCGATGAATTCGGCATAGCCGGCGCGGCCGCCATAACCCTTGCTGCCGCTCTCCTGGCGGTCGCCCTGGCCGGCGACGACGGAGACGTTGACGCGCACCAGCGGACGGATGTCGCGATAGCTCTCGCCGTCGGGCCGCAGGATCTCGACGACCTGCCAGGTCGCACCCAGGCTGACGCTGACCTGCCGCACCCGCGGATCCTTGTCGCGCAGATAAGCGTCGATTTCGGCGAGCAGCTTGACCTTGGTCTCGAAGCCCGGCGCGTCCAGCGGGTTGTCGTCACTATAAAGCCGCACGTTGGTATGCGCCGGCGGGGCGGCAAAGCTGCCGGAATAGCCGCCGCGGACGGCCGCGACTGCGTCGGCTGCGCGAAT
This sequence comes from Bradyrhizobium rifense, assembly GCF_008123425.1. GTDB lineage: Bacteria > Pseudomonadota > Alphaproteobacteria > Rhizobiales > Xanthobacteraceae > Bradyrhizobium > Bradyrhizobium rifense. The sequence continues at coordinate 130,724 of NZ_VSSS01000001.1, read as the reverse complement.
CAGCGCCGGCAGCGACACGTCCGAGGAATGCGCATAGCCGACCGCATCGTCCTTGACCGCGCGCAGGCCAAACCCTTGCGAGGTGTCATAGGTCGCCTGCTTCAGCCGCCCATTGTCGAACATCAGCGCTTCGGTCTGGCTGTATTCCAGGAACAATTCGCCGTCGTCGGCACCGGCAAGGCCACGCGCGAGCTCGTGGCGAACCTGGTCGCGGTCGAGATTGGCGCGGTCGAGCAGGGAGGCTGTGGCAGGATTGGTCATGCGTCCGTCCATTATCCGATGATGTGAGGCAAGATAATGGTTTCCCGGTTATTCCGCGAGGGGCGGGCCGTCACATTACGGAAACGATAGGTGCGCCTTCCCCTTAAGCCGGCCTTCAAAATTTCAGTCTATTTGGATGCCTCATCCGGACTGACGTCGCGAGAGCCTCGGCATGTGGAATTCCCTGCTGGCATTGCTGGATCAGTATCATGGCCTGATCATCGGCTTCGCCGTTCTCGCGCTGGTCCTGCCCGCAAATCTGCTCATCTATCGGCGCAACTGGACATCCTATCCGACGCGGGAGGCCTATCTCGCAGCCCATCCCGGCTGCGACACCGTGGACGGCATCGTTTGCGCGAAATGCCGCCAGAAGGCGGCGAGCATGGCGGTGCCCCATGCCGGGCGCCTTTATCGCTGCACCTGGTGTGACACGGAGCTTTATCGCGTGGACAGAGCGTGAGGGCAGCCTACGGCAGCTTGTCGTAGCCCTCGCCGAGCCCGTTCAGGCTGAGCGGGAAGCCGATGCCTTCCTCGGGCGTCTCGAAGATGATGAAGGTCGCGGTCTTGGCGCTGCGGAGCTGGCCGAGCAGCTTGTCGTCCATGACGACCTCGGCGACGCAGCCATTCGGCAGGCAGCGGACGAAGCCGGCGCGGCCGACGTCCTGGTTGTCGAGCTTCAGCCCGAGGCCGGAGGGCAGCAGCACGCCCAAGGGGGCGACCACGCGCATCAGGCGGCTCTTCTGGTCGGCGGTCTTGAGCACGATCACGGTGAGGCCGGCGTTGGAGCGGTCTTCCGCCACCACGCTCTGGATCAGGGCGCATTGCTCGGCCTGGGCGCCCGGCGGGGTGTCGCAGCGGATCTGCCAGTCGCCATGGACGGACCGCACCGCGCCCTGCGCATGGGCGAGGTCCGGCAATGCAAGGAGAAGGGCGGCGGCCAGCAGGCAGATCAGCGCCTTGAGGCCATCAGCCGGCCTTGCCATGCATCTCGAAAGCCCCATCGGGGTCGGTCCCTCTGCTCGCCTGGGTCGCTCGCGCTGGTGGACTGATACGGCAATGACGGCGTCTTGAAGGCAATTCCCAAGCAAATCCCGCGCCGCCTTGGCCCGCCGTCGCCGGCACGAATCAGGTTCCTGCGCAACTGTCCGTCAGTGCCTACCGCGGGCAATTCAGCTGTCAAGCGGCGGCCTCCCGGGAAACGGTATTTTTGTCTGATGTTGCTGGGAAATATCTTGCGGGTGATGGCAGGCAGACCGAGCCGAAGACTGCATTGCGATAGATCAAGAATTATGGTTTGAGAGGCTTGATTTCGGCGTTTGAGCGATCTGGCCCCAATTCCTCTTAGAGGTATTCTTGCGCGGCGGTTTGTCGGACGGGCGGGTCGAATAAGCATTTCCCGGAAATAGGGCAATGCACTCGGGGTGATTTCGTAAGGGGAGCGCGAGCGGCATGAGGATGTCGAAGAGTCGGGTGGGCCGGCATTTGCTGGGATTGGCCACCATCGCCTTGGTGGCGGCTGGCGTCACGCTGGCGACGGGCGGCGCGGCATTTGCCGAGCTCGGGCAGCCGGAGCCGTGGGAATGGCACCTGCAGGCCTCCGGGTCTCCGGTGATGGACAACATCGTCTGGTTCCACGACTTCTTGTCCGTCCTGATCATCGTCATCACGCTGTTCGTGCTGGCGCTGCTCGTGGTCGTGGTGGTGAAGTTCAATTCGAAGGCCAATCCGGTGCCGTCGCGGACCACCCACAACACGGTGATCGAGGTGGTGTGGACGCTGGTACCGGTGCTGATCCTGGTCGGCATCGCGGTGCCGTCGTTCCGCCTGCTGTTCCTCGAGCTCGACGTGCCGAAGGCGGATCTGACCATCAAGGCCACCGGCAAGCAGTGGTACTGGTCCTACGCCTATCCTGATAACGGCAAGTTCGAGTTCGACTCGCTGATGGCCCAGGACAAGCAGCCCCGGCTGCTCGGCGTCGACAACGAGTTGGTGGTGCCGGTCAACAAGGTGATTCGCGTTCAGGTCACCGGCGCCGACGTCATTCACGCCTTCGCGCTGCCGGCCTTCGGCGTCAAGATCGACGCCATTCCGGGCCGCCTGAACGAGACCTGGTTCAAGGCCACCAAGACCGGCATGTTCTACGGCCAGTGCTCGGAGCTCTGCGGCAAGGACCACGCCTTCATGCCGATCGCTATTCGCGTGGTGAGCGACCAGGAGTTTGCCTCCTGGGTTGAAACGGCGAAAAAGAAATATGCGAGCGGCGGCACCAGCACTTTCGCCTCCGCGGCCAGCCCGGCGCAGTAAGCGCCGGGTGACGGCTTGAGGGACTGAAAGCGACATAAAGGGCGGGACCTCCAAAGGTCCGAATGGGACGCAAGGCAGGATTTGACAATGGCAACGAGCGCAGCGGCACACGGCGATCACGCGCAAGACCACGGACATGACCACGAGCACGCCCATCCGACCGGATGGCGGCGCTACGTCTATTCGACCAATCACAAGGACATCGGCACGATGTACCTGATCTTCGCGGTCATCGCCGGCATCATCGGTGCCGCGATGTCGATCGCGATCCGTGCCGAGTTGATGTATCCGGGCGTGCAGATATTCCACGAAACGCACACCTATAACGTGTTCGTGACCTCGCACGGCCTGATCATGATCTTCTTCATGGTCATGCCCGCGATGATCGGCGGCTTCGGCAACTGGTTCGTGCCGCTGATGATCGGTGCGCCTGACATGGCGTTCCCGCGCATGAACAACATCTCGTTCTGGCTGCTGCCGGCCTCGTTCGGTCTGCTGCTGATGTCGACCTTTGTCGAGGGTGAGCCGGGCGCGAACGGTGTCGGCGCCGGCTGGACCATGTATGCGCCGCTGTCGAGCTCCGGCCATCCGGGCCCGGCCGTCGACTTCGCGATCCTCTCGCTCCATCTGGCGGGCGCTTCGTCGATCCTCGGTGCCATCAACTTCATCACCACCATCTTCAACATGCGCGCGCCGGGCATGACCCTGCACAAGATGCCGCTGTTCGTGTGGTCGATCCTGGTGACGGTGTTCCTGCTGCTGCTGTCGCTGCCGGTGCTTGCCGGTGCGATCACCATGCTGCTGACTGACCGCAACTTCGGCACCAGCTTCTTCTCGCCTGACGGCGGCGGCGATCCCGTGCTGTTCCAGCATCTGTTCTGGTTCTTCGGCCACCCCGAAGTGTACATCCTGATCCTGCCCGGCTTCGGCATGATCAGCCAGATCGTCTCGACTTTCTCGCGCAAGCCCGTGTTCGGCTATCTCGGCATGGCCTACGCCATGGTCGCGATCGGCGGCATCGGCTTCGTGGTGTGGGCGCATCACATGTACACGGTCGGCATGTCGTCGGCGACGCAGGCCTATTTCGTCGCCGCCACGATGGTGATCGCGGTTCCGACCGGCGTGAAGATCTTCTCCTGGATCGCCACGATGTGGGGCGGCTCGATTGATTTTCGCGCGCCGATGATCTGGGCGGTGGGCTTCATCTTCCTGTTCACGGTCGGTGGCGTCACTGGCGTCGTGCTGGCGAATGCCGGCGTCGACCGCGTGCTCCAGGAGACCTACTACGTCGTCGCCCACTTCCACTACGTGCTGTCGCTCGGCGCGGTGTTCGCGATCTTCGCCGGCTGGTACTACTGGTTCCCGAAGATGTCGGGCTACATGTACAACGAGACGCTGGCCAAGGCGCACTTCTGGTTCACCTTCGTCGGCGTCAACCTGGTGTTCTTCCCGCAGCACTTCCTCGGCCTGTCGGGCATGCCGCGCCGCTATGTCGACTATCCGGATGCGTTCGCCGGCTGGAACCTGATCTCGTCGATCGGCTCCTACATCTCCGGCTTCGGCGTCTTGATCTTCCTCTACTGCGTGCTCGACGCCTTCATGAAGAAGGTCCCTGCGGGTGACAATCCCTGGGGTGCGGGCGCCACCACGCTGGAGTGGACGCTGCCCTCTCCGCCGCCCTTCCACCAGTTCGAAGTGCTGCCCCGCGTGCAGTAATCGTAACTCCCGCGGCGCCCGTAACGGGCGCCGCGGCTCTATAACGAAGCGAGTTGAATTAGTGTCCGTCCTCGACCAGAACGCCATCGATATCAATCCCCGCATCTCCGAGGCGGAGGTCGGCGACTATCTCGCGCTGCTGAAGCCGCGGGTGATGTCGCTCGTGATCTTCACCGCACTGGTCGGGATGGCGATGGCGCCGGGGCACTTCCACTGGGTGCTCGCGATCACCTCACTGCTCTGCATCGCGGTCGGCGCCGGCGCCTCCGGCGCGCTCAACATGGCGCTCGAGGGCGACATCGACGCCAAGATGTCGCGCACGGCGAACCGCCCGATCCCGCGCGGCCGCATCACCCGGCCCGAGGCGATGACGTTCGGCATGACGCTCGCCTTCTTCTCGGTGATGACGCTCGGCATCCTCGTCAACTGGATCGCGGGCGCGCTGCTCGCCTTCACCATCTTCTTTTACGTCGTGATCTACACGATGGGCCTGAAGCGCAGGACCGCGCAGAACATCGTGATCGGCGGCGCCGCCGGCGCGCTGCCGCCGGTGGTGGCCTGGGCTTCCGTCACCGGGACGGTCGACGTCGAGCCGCTGCTGCTGTTTGCCATCATCTTCTTCTGGACGCCGCCGCACTTCTGGGCGCTGGCGCTGTTCCGCTCCGACGACTATGCCCGCGCCGGCATTCCGATGCTGCCCAACGTCGCCGGCCCCGACGCGACCCGTCTCCAGATCCTGCTCTACACCATCGTGCTGATCGCAGTGGCTGCCGCGCCCTGGGCGCTCGGCTATTTCGATGCCATCTACGGCGTCACCTCGCTGGTGCTCGGCGCCGGCATGCTGGTGCTCGCCATCAACGTCTATATCCGCCGCGAACGCAGCCAGTCGCTGCGCGCGACGCGAAAACTGTTTGCCTTCTCGATCCTGTACCTGTTCGCGCTGTTTGCGACCTTGCTGGCCGAGGTCGTGTACCGCGCGGTTGCTCCGATGGTCGGGGGCGCATGAGGCTGGGATGGCTGACAAACCCGAGCCAGATGGAATCGTCCTCACCGAGGCGCAGCAGAAGAGCCGTCGTCAGCGCTCGATCGCGATCGCGCTTGCGCTCGGTGTTCTCGTCATCCTGTTTTTCGCCGTCACCATGGTCAAGGGACCGGCGGTTCTAGTTCGGCCAATGTGAGAGAGATGGATCGAGAGCCGACCATATCGCAGGACGTGACCCCAAAGGCGGTGCGCCGTGGTTTGGGTCGCGACGCGTTGGTCGCTTCGATCTGCGGCGGCGTGGTCGCGCTGATGGTCGGCGCGTCCTATGCGGCGGTGCCGTTCTACAACTGGTTCTGCCGCGCCACCGGCTTCAACGGCACGACCCAGGTCGCGACCTCGGCGCCTGCGACCGGCCCGATCGCACGCAAGATCGCGGTGCGCTTCGATTCCAACGTCGCGCCCGGTCTGCCCTGGAAGTTCGAGCCTGAGCAGACCGAGGTCGAGGTCAATATCGGTCAGGTCACCACGATCTACTACACCGTGACCAACCAGGCCGCGCGCACCACCTCCGGGCAAGCCGCCTACAATGTCGCGCCGCTGACGGTCGGATCCTATTTCCAGAAGATCAACTGCTTCTGCTTCACCGAGCAGACCATGGCGCCCGGCGAGAAGCGCGAGATGCCCGTGGTGTTCTACGTCGATCCGTCGATCGTCGACGACCACGACAATGACGGGCTCGGCACCATCACGCTGTCCTACACGTTCTATCCGGTGAAGGATCCAGTGGTGAAGCCGCTCGCATCCGGGGATGACGACAAACGCAAGGGAAATCTCCAGCCGCCGGGTTGACGCTCAGGGTTGGAATAAGGGGATAAGTGCCGGACAGGCACGGGATTGAGGAGAGAGACCGCAATGGCTACCGCGCAAGGCAAGCATCACGACTACCACTTGGTCGATCCCTCTCCGTGGCCGGTGGTCGGCTCCATCTCGGCCTTCATCATGGCGGTCGGCGCGATCACCTGGATGCACCACATGGTCTCTGCCGCGCCGATCATCTTCGGTATCGGCACCGTCGGCGTGCTCTACACCATGGCGAGCTGGTGGGGCGATGTGATCAAGGAAGCCCAGTACAAGGGCGACCATACCCGGGTCGTACAGATCAGCCATCGCTACGGCATGATCCTGTTCATCGCCTCCGAGGTGATGTTCTTCGTTGCGTGGTTCTGGGCCTATTTTAACGCTGCGCTGTTTCCGGCCGATGCCGTTCACGCCACCCGTGACGCCGTGTTCGGCTGTGGTCTCGGCACCGCCGCCGGCGCCTGCTCGGTGCCGGGCACCTGGCCGCCGCATGGCATCGAGACCTTCGATCCCTGGCATCTGCCGCTGCTGAACACGCTGATCCTGCTCACCTCCGGCACCACAGTCACCTGGGCACATCACGCGCTGCTCGAGAACGACCGCCAGGGCCTGAAGTACGGCCTGATCCTCACCGTCCTCCTGGGCGCGACCTTCACCTGCGTGCAGGCCTATGAGTACAGCCACGCGGCGTTCTCGTTCGGCGGCAACGTCTACGGTGCGACCTTCTTCATGGCGACCGGCTTCCACGGTTTCCACGTGCTGGTCGGCACCATCTTCCTGCTGGTCTGCCTGTTCCGCGCCTATGCCGGCCACTTCACGCCGACGCAGCATCTCGGCTTCGAGTTCGCCGCCTGGTACTGGCACTTCGTCGACGTGGTGTGGCTGTTCCTGTTCCTGTGCATCTATGTCTGGGGACACGGCGCCGAGGCCATGGCTCACGGCGCGCACTGAGCCGCGTCCAATCGATCTGGAGAGGGCGGCCGCAGGGCCGCCCTTTCGCTTTCCATCGGCCGGGGGCCTCGGCTCAAACTGTGATAGGCTTGCGCGTCATGAACGAAACCGCCGGCACGCCTGAGATCCAGCCCACCGTCCTGCAGAGCGCACTGCGCGGGCTCGCCTGCAAATGCCCGCGCTGCGGCGAGGGCAAGCTCTATGCGGGCTTCCTGACGCTCGCACCATCCTGTAACCGTTGCGGCCTCGACTACGCCTTCATCGATGCCGGTGACGGTCCGGCGATCTTCATCATCATGCTGGCCGGCGCGATCGTGGTCGGCTGCGCGCTCGTCGTCGAGGTCAAATATCAGCCGCCGTACTGGCTGCATGCAGTGCTGTGGCTGCCGCTGATCCTAGCAACCACGCTTCTGCCATTACGCTCCATGAAATCGCTGCTGATCGCGCTGCAATTCCACCACAAGGCAGCACCTGGCCGGCTGGTCGACCGCGCGAAATGAACGAAGCCGCACGCAAGCCCCGCGTGGCCGGCTTCACGCTGTTCACGCTTCTGCTGACCGCGGTCTTCGTTGCACTCGGTGTCTGGCAATTGCAGCGCCGTACCGCCAAGCACGAGCTGATCGCCGCACTCACGGAGCGTCTCGCGGCCGCACCCGTCGCGCTGCCGCCGCCAGCGCAATGGGCCGCGCTGACGCCAGCGCGCGACGAATTTCGCCGCGTCAGCTTCACCGCAGCCTATGCGGCTGCGCCGGATGCGATGGTCTATTCGTCCGGCTCAGCCGTGCGCAAGGATGCCTCCGGCCCCGGCACCTGGGCCTTCCTGCCGGCGCGTCTTCCGAGCGGTGAGATCGTGGTGATCGATGCGGGCTTCGTCGAGAACACGATGCAGGAGCGCAGCGTCGAGGATCGCGCGGTGAAGAAGCTCGTCACCGGCGGCCCGGTCGCGCTCACCGGCTATCTGCGCTTTCCGGAAGCACCGGGATGGCTGACGCCGGCCGAGAACCGGGACAAGCGACTGTGGTTCGTGCGCGATCATCTGGCGATCGCTAGCGCGCTTGGCTGGGGCGCGGTCGCGCCGTTCTACGTCGACCTCGAGCAGCCGGCGCCCGAGAACAACATTCCACGTCCGGGGCCGCTGGACGTGAATTTGAAAGACGATCATCTGCAATACGCGATCACCTGGTTCGCGCTTGCAGGCGCGGTGCTGATTGCATTTGCGGTCTGGGTGCGTGGACGACGGCAGAGCGAAACGAATCCGTAAGTTCCCGGAAGGAACCCGGTATCGCCCGGTCTTTATTATTCAGCGCATATTCACGAGGGTGATCTTAAGCCGCCTCTGAATTTTTTCCGCGGCAAACAGGATTGCTGGCGTGCGCGATTTCGATCAGATGGGACTTGTTGTCGATTGGGTAGATGCCTGCCGCAAGGGTGACCTCGCGACGCTGCTCGACCTCTATGCCGACGATGCCGAGCTGCAGTGCACGTGCAACGGCAGGCATCTCTATCGCGGCCGGCGCGAGCTCGAAACCTATTGGGGACCGAAACTCAGCGCCTTCTCCTCGGCGGGCTTCGGCCTGGAGGAAATCCATCCCGCGCAGAACGGCATCGATCTCGAATATTCCGTCGCGGGCGCACTGCGCATCCGCGCCTCGTTTCGCTTCAGCGCGGAAGGCAAGATATACAGCACGCTGTGCGAGCCGGCGCAGCAGCGTCCGCACGATTGCGGCGCGTGCTAACTGGTGATCGCGTCGCGGACTTCGCCAAGCGGCAGGCGGCAGCGCACATAGGTTCGTTCGTCCGCCCGCAGCAGTGACAGCGATCCGCTGAGTGCGCGCACCCGTTCATGCATGCCGGTCAAGCCGCGGCCGAAGACATTGTCGGCGGGAAAGCCGCTGCCATCGTCCGAGATTTCGACCGCGAGGACATCGCCGGCAATCGCCGTCTCCACATGGGCGTTGCGCGCTCCGGCGTGGCGCAGCACGTTGGTCAATGCCTCCTGGGTCACGCGGTAGACGGTCTGGGCCAGCGGCCCTTCGAGCTCGTTGAGATCAGGATCGATCGTCGCAGTAAGGCCGATATGCGGCGCCTGCTTGCGAAAATTCCGCAGCAGCGTCTGCACGCTGGCCTCGAGTCCCAATTCCTCGATGTAGAGCGGCCGCAGCCGGTCGAGGATGCGGCGGTTGGTCTGCTGCAGCGCCTCGACCGATCGCATTACCTCCTGCACGGAGTTGCCGAGATTTCCCGTTTGCGGGGAGGCTTCGCTCAGCGCGATCGTGCCGGCGCGGATGCTGAACAGCAGCGGCCCAAGCTCGTCGTGCAGCTCGCGGGCGAGATCGCGCCGCTCATTGTCCTGCAGCGACACCAGGCGATGCAACAGGTCACGATTGTCCTGGCTCAATTGCACGAGTGTCGTTGCCAGCGCGTTGGCTTCCTCGCAGCTCTGCCGGATTTCCGGCGGGCCGGCGACCGGAATCGGCGTCGCATAATCGCCGCGCCGGATACGGGTGAGGCCCGCGCCGAGATCTTGCAGCGGACGCAGGGCCGAGCCTGCGAACGCGTAGGCAATGACCGCGGTCAGTCCCGCCAGCGCGACGACGAAGCCGGCGAGCGCCAGGAAGCCCGCCCATGTCTCAAACAGCGCAGCCGACAGATCGGGCGAGAACACGATGTCGCCGACGTGTTCCCCGCCGATGGTAACGGGGAATGCGATATGCAGGTCAGGGATGGTGAGGAGATCGATGAACCATCTCGGCGGGCTATGCGGACCCTGCAGAGGCCTCGGCGCAAACGGGGGAGAACCAGCTTCCGCGGAATGGAACTGGATATCCGACGATGCGTCCAGCATCCGGACAAAGTCGTCGAGAGTCCTGCGCGGATTCTCGGACGACCGCAGGACGCTGTTCAGGGCCTCGGCGACCGCCCGGGTCGATCGCTGTGCCGGCTCGTTCTCTTCGGCGAGCTGGCCGGTTGTGAAAACGTGCAGGAGAATGCCGCCCATCAGCAGAGCTGCGATGAACATTACGCCGAGCGGAAGAAACAGCTGGGTTCTGAAGGAGGGGCGGTGCCACATTAGGTCAATTCTAACGCGCATTGGCGGGATTTTCTCTTTCCATTTGTTCCCGCCGGTCTATGAGTCCAGAAAACAAGAGAGCGCGCGATGCAAGATACCGCCAAGCCGGCGACCAGGGTCCTGATCGTCGACGATCATCCCGTGGTGCTGTCCGGTTGCCGCACCCTTTTCGCATCCGACCATTCGATTCGGATCGACGAGGCGACCGACGCGAAATCAGGCCATCGTGCCTATGTCAGCAAGCGGCCCGACGTGACCGTGATCGACATCAGCCTGCCCGATGTTTCCGGCTTCGAGCTGATGCGCCGGATCCGCAAGGACGATCCGGACGCCAAGATCATCATGTTCAGCATGAACGACGATCCGGCCTTTGTGGTGCGCGCGGTGGAGCTGGGTGCGCAGGGCTACGTCTCCAAGGGTGACGATCCCCGGATCCTGCTCAAGGCCGTGCGCAAGGTGGTCGCGGGCGACAATTTCATCTCGCCGCAGCTCGCGGAGGCCGTGACGTTTTCGGGTGCCGCGATCAAGGCCAATCCGGCCTCGCAGATGACGCCCCGGGAGCTGGAAATTCTCCGCCTGCTCGGGCGTGGCAACAAGATCGTCGAGGTCGCCGAGGCGCTCGGCATCTCCTACAAGACCGTCGCCAACACCACGTCCCTGCTCAAGCAGAAGCTGGGGGCCAAAAACCACTCCGACCTGATCCGGATCGCGGTGGAAATCGGGATGAACTGACACCGTCAGGGACCGAACCGGTTGCTCCAGGATGCAGCCGGTTCGGCCGACGGATCGGTATCGCCATGCATCCGGGCAATGGTGGACAACGGCTGACACCTTCCGGCGACACAATGGGCCGGCGAGGCGTTCGTTCCTTGTCCGGTGCATCTATTCGGGAAAAAGGGGCAATAGGACCGGGCGCCGAGCAGCCTGATCGTTGGCCCCGCCGGGGCACATCGGGAAAAACAGGAACATTCGGCGTTGCGCGCCGTTTTTCTTCTTGACGATTTCGTGACGGGCGACGAAAGCTCGCTCAACGACTTTTGGGGCCGATGCCCCGACGCGGAAACCGGGTCTGCACACATCAACGACAGACCTTCCAAGAGAGGGGCTGCGGCATCGCCGCAGCCCTTTTTCGTTGGGCATGGTGCGGCCCCGCAAAACACTCTATGGTGCCGGAAGCCTCTGGCTATCAACTAGGAACATCGTGAAATCAAAGGCTTAAGGCCCGCATTCAGGTCGGGTCGGCCTTTGGAGGGCAGTTTGACTCGTTATATTTCGACCCGGGGCGAGGCCCCTGAGCTTGGCTTCTGCGACGTGATGCTGACCGGGCTTGCCCGCGACGGCGGCCTTTATGTGCCAGTGACTTGGCCGCAGCTTTCGGTCGAGACCATCGCCGGCTTCTTCGGCCGCCCCTATTGGGAGGTCGCGGTCGACGTCATCCGTCCCTTCGTCGGCGGCGAGATTTCCGACGCAGACCTCGGCCGCATGGCGAACGAGGCCTATGCCACCTTCCGTCATCCCGCCGTGGTGCCGCTGCGCCAGATGTCGCCGCATCAATTCGTGCTGGAGCTGTTCCACGGTCCGACGCTCGCCTTCAAGGACGTGGCGATGCAGCTGATCTCGCGGCTGATGGACCATGTGCTGGCCAAGCGCGGCCAGCGCACCACCATTGTGGTCGCGACCTCCGGCGACACCGGCGGCGCCGCGGTCGAGGCTTTCGCGGGTCTGGAGAATGTCGATCTCATCGTGCTGTTTCCGCACGGCCGCATCTCCGAGGTGCAGCGGCGGATGATGACGACGACCGGTGCCGCCAATGTCCATGCGCTCGCCATCGAGGGCAATTTCGACGACTGCCAGGCGCTCGTGAAGGGGATGTTCAACAACCATCGCTTCCGCGATGCGACCTCGCTGTCCGGCGTCAACTCCATCAACTGGGCCCGTATCGTCGCGCAGGTGGTCTACTACTTCACCTCCGCAGTCGCCGCCGGCGCACCGGCGCGCGCGGTGGATTTCATCGTGCCGACCGGAAATTTCGGCGATATTTTTGCAGGCTACGTCGCCAAGCGCATGGGTCTTCCCGTGCGGACCTTGCGTATCGCCGCCAACGTCAATGACATCCTCGCCCGCACGCTCAAGACCGGCATCTACGAGGTGCGCGAGGTGCACGCCACCGCCTCGCCGTCGATGGACATCCAGATCTCCTCGAATTTCGAGCGGCTGCTGTTCGAAGCCGGCAAGCGCGATGCGGCCGGCCTGCGCCGGCTGATGGATTCGCTGAAACAGTCGGGCCGCTTTGTCCTGCCCGACGCCACGCTCGCTGCGATTCGCGAAGAATTCGACGCCGGTCGCGCCGACGAGACCGAGACTGCGGCTGCGATCCGCGCCGCCTGGCGCGAGGCCGGCGAGCTCGTCGATCCCCACACCGCCGTGGCGCTCGCGGTTGCCGATCGCGATACCACCGACACGACCGTTCCCAACATCGTGCTCTCGACCGCACATCCCGCCAAATTCCCCGACGCCGTGGATGCGGCCTGTGGCCAGCGGCCGCAACTGCCGGCCTGGCTCGATGGTCTCATGACCAAATCCGAACATATGAAGGTCATGAAGAACGATCAGAGCGAGGTGGAGCGGTTCGTGCTGTCGGTCAGCCGTGCCGCAAAACAGGGAGTTGCCGGATGAGCGTCGAGATCTCCAAGCTTGCCTCCGGCCTGACCGTCGTCACCGACAACATGCCTCACCTCGAGACCGCCGCGCTCGGCGTCTGGGCCGGCGTCGGCGGCCGCGATGAGAAGCCGAACGAGCATGGCATCTCACACCTGCTCGAGCACATGGCGTTCAAGGGCACGACCGGGCGCTCCTCGCGCGAGATCGTCGAGGAGATCGAGGCGGTCGGCGGCGACCTCAATGCCGGCACCTCGACCGAGACCACGTCCTATTATGCCCGCGTGATGAAGGCCGACGTGCCGCTCGCGCTCGACGTGCTTGCCGACATCCTCGCCAATCCCGCCTTCGAGCCCGAAGAGCTCGAGCGCGAGAAGAACGTCATCGTGCAGGAGATCGGCGCGGCCCAGGACACGCCCGACGACGTCGTGTTCGAGCATCTCAACGAGCTCTGCTATCCCGACCAGCCGATGGGCCGCTCGCTGCTCGGCACTGCCAAGACCCTGCGCGCCTTCAACCGCGACTCGCTGCGCGACTATCTCTCGACGCATTACCGCGGGCCCGACATGGTGGTCGCGGCAGCGGGCGCCGTCGATCACATGCAGGTCGTCGCCGAGGTCGAGAAGCGCTTTGCCAGTTTTGACGCGACGCCGGGGCCGAAGCCGCAGGCAGCTCAGTTCGGCAAGGGCGGCGCCAAGGTCGTGCATCGCGAGCTGGAGCAGGCGCATCTAACGCTGGCGCTGGAAGGCGTGCCGCAGACGGATTTGTCGCTGTTCTCGCTCCAGGTCTTCACCAACATCCTCGGCGGCGGAATGTCGTCGCGGCTGTTCCAGGAAGTCCGAGAGAAGCGCGGCCTCTGCTACTCGATCTACTCGTTCCACGCGCCCTATACCGACACCGGCTTCTTCGGCCTCTACACCGGCACCGATCCCGCCGACGCGCCGGAGATGATGGAAGTCGTGGTCGACATCATGAATGATTCGGTCGAGACCCTGACCGAGGCCGAGATTGCGCGGGCCAAGGCGCAGATGAAGGCGGGCCTGCTGATGGCGCTGGAGAGCTGCTCCTCGCGCGCCGAGCAGCTCGCCCGGCACGTGCTGGCCTATGGCCGGCCGCAGACGGCGCAGGAGCTGGTGGCCCGGATCGACGCCGTCAGCGTCGAATCGACCCGCGATGCGGCGCGTGCACTGCTTTCGCGCAGCCGCCCTGCGGTAGTCGCATTGGGTAGCGGCAGGGGTCTGGACACGGCGGTGTCTTTTGCGGAAGGATTGACGAAGGCGCGCGCCAAGGCGCGGCTGCATTAGGAGCCGCGCAGGGCGACCCGCCCCGGGAAGCATCACCATGGCCCTCTTTCGCCTGCCATCCAGTGGACCTGCTGCTCTCGCCCCCCGCGGCAACGGATTGTTGCTGCGGGCGCCGCAGATGTCGGATTTCCTGCAGTGGGCGCATCTGCGCGAGACCAGCCGCGATTATTTGACGCCGTGGGAGCCGATCTGGCCGTCCGACGACCTGACCCGTTCCGGCTTCCGCCGCCGCCTGCGCCGCTATTCCGAAGACATCGCCGCGGACCGCTCCTATCCCTTTCTGATCTTCCGCGAACTCGACGGCGCCATGGTTGGCGGCATCACGCTCGCCAATGTCCGGCGCGGCATCGTCCAGGCCGGCACCATCGGCTATTGGGTCGGCCAGCCCAACGCCCATCGCGGCTACATGACCGCGGCGCTGCGGGTGCTGCTGCCGACGCTGTTTGGTGAGCTCAACCTGCACCGGGTCGAGGCCGCCTGCATTCCCACCAACGCGCCGTCGATCCGGGTGCTGGAGAAGTGCGGCTTCTCTCGCGAGGGACTGGCGCGCCGCTATCTCTGCATCAACGGGGTCTGGCAGGACCATTTGCTGTTCGGCCTACTGCACGAGGATTTTCGCGGCTGAACGCGCGCCAAAGTCAGCTTTTTCCTGCTTTGTTTTCTCGCCTTGGGATCGCCGATATTGGCGATATAAACCGCATCACACCGGCGATCCGCCGGCTTGTTGTCATGGAGTACAGGCGTTTATGAACGAGCTTCGCTCATTGCGGAAGTCGCTGCGGCGGGGTCCGGTGATCGCGCTGGCGCTGTCGGTGTCATTCGCTTCCATGTCGCCGGTCGCGGCGCAGTCGCTGACCGACCGCTTCAAGGGCCTGTTCGGCGGCAAATCCGACGAGCCGGCCAAGCCAGCGCCTGCGCCGGGCCAGCCGGCGGCCGATGACGACATCGATTGCCCGCAGGTCACGGTGCGCGCCGGAGCGTCCACCTACGGGGTCGGGGCGACAGGCAAGCCGGCCGTCGGCAACGATGTGCGCTTCCAGGCCTCGATCACCAAGATGGCGCGCGAATGCACCCGTAATGGCGCCGAGATCGTCGCGCGTATCGGCATCCAGGGCCGCGTCATCGCAGGCCCCGCCGGCGCGCCCAACTCGGTCGAGGTGCCCTTGCGCGTGGCCGTGGTGCAGGGCGGTGTCGGCGAGAAAGTGATCGCTTCGAAGGCCTACCGGACCACGGTCGAGATGTCCGAAGGCGGCAGCGTGCCCTTCACCTTCGTCGCCGAGGACCTGTCCTATCCGGTGCCTTCAGCCGCAGTCGCCGATACCTACATCTTCTATGTCGGCTTCGACCCGCAGGCGCTGTCGCCCGAGCCGAAGGCGCGGAAGAAGAAGTAAGCGGCTAAAGTTTTCAGCCGTCATGGCTGGGCTTGTCCCGGCCATCCACGTACCTGTTGCGCGGAAGCAAGTCGTGGATGCCCGGGACATAGGCGAGCGGAAGCGACGCCGTCCTTTGGACGGCTATGCCCGGGCATGACGATGAGGAAGCATCTTGCCCAACAAAAAAGCCGGCGCGTGGGCGCCGGCTTTTTGATTGATGGGGCTCTTACGCTCAGTTCAGCTTCTGGCGAACCTCGGTGATGCCCTTGGCGAGCAGATCGTCGGCGACCTGGCCCTTGACCGACTGCGACAGGATCGTGGAGGCGGCCTGGACGGCGGCTTCCGCGGCGGCGGCGCGAACATCGGCCACCGCCTGAGCCTCGGCGAGCGCGATCTTGCTCTCCGCGGTCTTGGTGCGGCGGGCGACGAAGTCTTCCACCTTCGCCTTGGCCTCGGTCGCGATGCGTTCGGCTTCGCTCCTGGCGTTGGCGATGATGTCGGCGGCCTCGCGCTCGGCCGAGGCGGTGCGCGCCTTGTAGTCGGCGAGCACCTTGGCGGCTTCCTGCTTGAGGCGCGTCGCGTCGTCGAGCTCGGCCTTGATGCGGTCGGCGCGATGGTCGAGCGCAGCCATCGCCTTCTGGAAGACCCCAAGATAGCCGAACACGACCATCAGGATCACGAAGGCGATGGCGACCCAGGTTTCAGGATCGAAGAACATATCGACTAACCCTTCAAGGACGCATCAACGGCGGCGTTGACCGACGCTGCATCCGGAACGACGCCCGTGAGCTGCTGCACGATGGTGCCTGCCGCATCGGCTGCGATGCCGCGGACGTTGCTCATGGCGGTCGCACGGGTCGAGGCGATGGTCTTTTCCGCCTCGGCGAGCTTGGCCGCCAATTGCTCTTCCAGCGCCTTGCGCTCGGCTTCCGCCTGCGCATTCGCCTTGTCGCGGGATTCGTTGCCGATCGCCTGTGCCCGCGAACGCGCCGAAGCGAGCTCGCCTTCATAGGCCTTCAGCGCCGCTTCGGACTGATCCTTCAGCGTCTGCGCCTCGGCGAGGTCACCCTCGATCTTGTTCTGACGCGCCTCGATCGCACCGCCGACCTTCGGCAGAGCGAGCTTGGACACGATCACGTAAAGCGCGACGAAGAAGATCGCGAGCCACACCAGCTGTGAAGCATAGGTGCTGCTCTCGAACGGCGGAAAACCGCCACCGTGACCGCCTTCGGCCTCGGTGTGGGCGCCCGCCGCCGGATTTTTCGCCCCGCCATGACTCTCAGCCATGGATTACTCCTGTTGCCGTCCTGCGCGCCGCTTCGGTTGAAGCGGCGCGAAAATTCGTCCTCAGAGCGGAACGAACAGCAGCAGCAGCGCGATCAGCAGGGAGAAAATGCCGAGCGCTTCGGTCACGGCGAAGCCGAAGATCAGGTTACCGAACTGGCCCTGAGCGGCCGAGGGGTTGCGAACGGCTGCGGCGAGGTAGTTGCCGAAGATCACGCCCACGCCGACGCCCGCGCCGCCCATGCCGATGCATGCGATGCCCGCGCCGATAAGTTTTGCTGCTGCCGGATCCATTTTAGACTCCTTGGAAGAAAGATTGGGTTTTGGGTGGAAATTCCCCGGACCGCTCAGTGTCCCGGATGAATGGCGTCGTTGAGGTAGATGCAGGTCAGGATCGCAAACACATAGGCTTGCAGGAACGCGACCAGAATCTCGAGAGCGTACAGCGCGACCGTGAGCGCCAGCGGCAGCACGCCGCCGAACCAGCCCAGCGCGCCGAGCGAGAAGCCGAGCATGGCGACGAAGCCCGCGAACACCTTCAGCGCGATGTGGCCGGCCAGCATGTTGGCGAACAGACGGACGCTGTGGGAGACCGGCCGCAGGAAGAACGACAGGATCTCGATGAACATCACCAGCGGCAGGATGTAGCCGGGGACGCCGTGGGGCACGAAGATCGAGAAGAATTTCAGGCCGTTCTTGGCGACGCCGTAGATCAGCACGGTGAAGAAGACCAAAAGCGCGAGCGCCGCGGTCACGATCAGATGGCTCGAGATCGTGAAGGTATAGGGGATGATGCCGACCAGGTTCGAGACGCAGATGAACATGAACAGCGAGAAGATCAGCGGGAAGAACTTCATGCCTTCCGAGCCGGCCGTCGAGCGGATGGTCGAGGCGACGAACTCGTAGGAGATTTCGGCGACCGACTGGAGGCGGCCGGGAACCAGCTGCGTGCCGCTGGCAAGCATCAGGAGCGAGATGATCGCGACTGCCACCAGCATGTAGAGCGACGAATTGGTGAAGGCGATCGTTTGATTGCCGATATGGCCGATCGTGAAGAGAGGCTCGATGTTGAACTGGTGGATCGGATCGATTTTCATCAGCGCGGCATCTCTTGGTCTGCCGGGCTAGCCGGCGTGTCTCGGTCTGCCGGCCGGGCCGGCCCGCACCGGCGAAGCCGGCGCGAAAATTCCTCTCCTGTTCGGATCGGCCTTAAGAACCACCGCGCCTGTTCTGACCCGCGCCCGCCGTTCTCACCACATTCACCACGCCGGCCACGAAGCCCAGCAGCAGGAACACGATAAATCCGAAAGGCGACGTCGACAGCAAGCGGTCGAAACCCCAGCCAATCCCCGCACCGACAACGACCCCGGCGACCAACTCGGAGGATAACCGGAAACCAAGCGCCATCGCCGAAGCTCTGGCCGCTTTGTCTTCACCGTCACCTGCGGGTTGCTCGGTCTTGATGTGGCGGTCGCGAAGTTCGGACAACCGCTGATCAAGATTTCCGAGCCGTTCGGAAAGCGCAGCTTCCTCGGGCGATCTATGCCGATCTCCATTCTCGCCGCGTCCCGTGTCCTGAGCCATGCCACGAAGACCCGAAACGCTGCGGTTGAATGGAAATCACGCCCGCCACCCTCAAAAGCCGCGCGGACCATACTGACCGCTCATAATCAAGTCAAGCCAAGTCACGATCGCGTCGTGTTCGTTTATGTATCTGATTTAATTGGCGATATTGCCTTGCGCGCCAGCGCTGCACACAGCGTGACGCCGCACCGCAGCAGCTCTCTGCGCGATCCGCCGAAATGGCCGACATTTCGCCGCGGCTTTCGGGATCAAAGGGGGCGCCGCCATCGTTGATATCGCGGACGCGGTTTTTGGCGGCGGATTCGAGGCGCGGGCGGTGCGCCGTCGCCCGCCCGGGTGTAGAATTTTGGGATGTGCCACCTGCGCGACGTGGCGGAGAGCGTGATGAGACCGGCGAAATCATCCACAAGATCATGGTGTGCTGCGGCGATCGTCGCGGTGACGACGCTCAGCGGCGGCCTGGTTGCCGCTCAATCAGCTCCCGACGGCGAAAACGGCCGCTACAGCATGACGCCGATCCCCGAGGGCGTGCTGCGGCTCGACACCCGCACCGGCACGGTCTCGACCTGCACCAGGAATGGCACCGGCTGGGCCTGCTATGCCGTGCCCGACGAGCGCTCGGCGTTCGATGCCGAGATCGGCCGGCTCCAGGCCGAGGTCGAGAAGCTGAAGGGTCAGCTCGCCGCCGGTCCGACTGTCTCCGGCAAGATCGATGAGGCGCTGCCGAAATCCGATTCCCTGAAGAAGGGCGAGCCAAAGGTCGCCGAGGGTGATCGGAAGATCGAGATCCCGCTACCCAGCGACCAGGATCTCGACCGCGCGATGTCATTCCTTGAGAAGGCGTGGCGCCGGCTGATCGACATGGCCAATCGCGTGCAAAAGGACGTGTCGGGGAGGATTTGACGTTGCGAGGTGCCGAGGGTGGGCAAAGGCGCGGAGCGCTGTGCCCGCCACCTTTGCCTCGTTGCGTGAATCGGTGGGCACGCTTCGCTTTGCCCACCCTGCGGCAGCTTCCGGGATGAGAGGATTTCGATGACATCAGCCAGATCGCAGACGCGCTCCACACCGTCGACGGTGCGCGCCACGAGCGTCAGCACCGCGACGCTGACAGTGCAGACTTCAGGCTGCGGCTTCATCGACCTCACGGCCGAGGCCGCGCGATTCATCGCCGACGTTCATGCGCGGGACGGCGCGCTGACGCTTTTCATCCGTCACACCTCGGCGTCCCTGACAATCCAGGAGAATGCCGACCCTTCCGTGCTCGTCGATCTCACGACCGTGCTGTCGCGACTCGCACCAGACGATGAAGATGCAGGCTGGACTCACGACACCGAGGGACCGGACGATATGCCGGCGCACGTCAAGACCATGCTGACGGGGACCTCGCTCCAGGTGCCGGTGCTGGGTGGAGCGCTCGCGCTGGGCACGTGGCAGGCGATCTATTTGATCGAGCATCGTACCCATCCGCATCGGCGCGAGGTCGTGCTGCAATTCGTCGGCGGCTAACAAAGCCCAGAGGCAAACCGGCCGCGGATCGCTCCGCGGCCGGCTTTTTGTCGTCGTCGTGCGACGCGACTACATCTTGGTGATGTCGACGTCCTTCGTCTCGGGGACGAAGAAGAAGCCGACCACGGCCGTGATCAACGCGAAGATCACCGGATACCACAGGCCGGAGTAGATATCGCCGGTCGAAGCGGTGATCGCGAAAGCGGTCGCGGGCAAGAGGCCGCCGAACCAGCCGTTGCCGATGTGATAGGGCAGCGACATCGAGGTGTAGCGGATGCGGGTCGGGAACAGTTCGACCAGCATCGCCGCGATTGGGCCGTACACCATGGTGACGTAGATCACGAGGATAAACAGCAGTCCGATCAGGGCCGACACCTGCGGACGGAAGATGTCGAACGGATTCGACATCTTGACGATGCCCGCGTCACCCGGCTTCGGGTAACCCGCCGCCTGCGTCGCCGCGGTGATTGCGGGGTTCGACGTCTTGGCGTCCGTGTAGGGCACTTCCTTGTCGTTGACGATGATCTTCACCGCGCCTGCCGGTCCCGGAACGGTCGTGTACTTCACCGACGAGAGGGCGAGGAAGGCGCGGGCGGTGTCGCAAGGCGCCGTGAAGACGCGGGTGCCGACTGGGTTGAACAGATCGCCGCAGCTTGCGGGATCCGCCACCACCTGCACCTTGATCGTCTCATAGGCCTTTTCCAGCGCCGGATTGGCGTTGGACGAGATCATCTTGAAGATCGGGAACAGGGTCAGTGCGCCGATCAGGCAGCCCGCCAGGATGATCGGCTTGCGGCCGATCCGGTCGGACAGCGCGCCGAACACCAGGAAGAAGCCGGTGCCGAGCAGCAGCGACCAGGCGATCAGGAGGTTGGCGGTATAGCCGTCGACCTTCAGGATCGATTGCAGGAAAAACAGCGCGTAGAACTGGCCCGTGTACCAGATCACCGCCTGGCCCATGGTCAGGCCGAACAGCGCCAGGATCACGATCTTGGCGTTGCTCCAGGTGGCGAAGGCTTCGGTCAGCGGCGCCTTGGAACCCTTGCCCTCGTCCTTCATGCGCTGGAACACCGGCGATTCGTTCAGGCGCAGACGGATCCAGACCGAGATGCCGAGCAACGCGACCGACACCAGGAACGGAATACGCCAGCCGCCCCAATAGGAGCCGGGTGCGCCGGCGAAGGCAGCCTCGCCCGTCGCGGAACGGGTGAACAGGATCACCAGCAGCGACAGGAACAGACCGAGCGTCGCGGTGGTCTGAATGAAGGAGGTGTAGTAGCCGCGCTTACCCTGCGGCGCATGCTCGGCGACGTAGGTCGCCGCACCGCCATATTCACCGCCGAGCGCGAGGCCCTGCAGCAGGCGCAGGCCGATCAGGATGATCGGAGCCGCGATGCCGATCTGGGCGGCACCCGGCAACAGGCCGACGATGAAGGTCGACAGACCCATGATCAGGATGGTGACGAGGAAGGTGTATTTGCGTCCGACGATGTCGCCGACGCGGCCGAACACGATCGCGCCGAACGGACGGACCAGGAAGCCCGCCGCAAAGGCCAGCAGCGCGAAGATATCGCGCGTGGCCTGGTCGAACATCGGCTTGCCGTCGGCGCCGGCGATGGTGAAGAACTGCGTGCCGATGATGCTGGCCAGCGATCCGTAGAGATAGAAGTCGTACCACTCGAAGACGGTGCCGAGGGACGAGGCGAGGATGACGAACCTCTCATCCTTCGTCATGCCGGTCGACCGTGCCGACGTTGCAGCAATTGTGGACATCGTGAATGCGCTCCCCGAAATTCGTTTCCTCGCGTCCCGGCTGTCCGGGCATGCCGGATCAACCTGGGTCTTACCCCCAAGGTAACATCGGCGTGAAACCGGCCCCAATACGACTTTCGGCCTTGCGCACTGACATGCAACTGACGGTGTGGATGTATAGTGCCGCGCCGCGGCGCACAGCTTGCGGATTAACCCCTTTCCCGCAAAGGAATAATGTGCCCTTGCATGCCAGGGCCGGTCGGGGAAGAATTGACCATTGCGCCGGTCCGGACTACTGGCGCTGACGTGAACGACAGCAAGAGATCGATGAGCGCTCCCTCCACCCATCTCGTCATTGCCGATGACCATCCGCTGTTCCGCGATGCGCTGCGGCAGGCGGTGGCCGGCGTCCTGAGCACGGCCAAGATCGACGAGGCCGGGTCGTTCGAGGATCTGACGAAACTCCTGGAACAGACCTCCGACGTCGACCTGGTCCTGCTCGACCTCTCGATGCCCGGCATCTCCGGCTTTTCCGGCCTGATCTATCTGCGTGCGCAATATCCGGCGATCCCGGTGGTAATCGTCTCGGCCTCCGACGACAGCGCCACGATCCGACGCTCGCTCGATTTCGGCGCCTCCGGCTTCATCCCCAAGCGGTTCGGCGTCGAGACGCTGCGCGACGCCATCCTCAAGGTCATGGACGGCGACGTCTGGGTTCCCGCGGATACCGATCTGTCAGCCGCTGCCGATCCCGACATGACGCGTTTGCGCGATCGCCTGGTGACGCTGACACCGCAGCAGGTGCGGGTGCTGATGATGTTGTCCGAGGGGTTGCTGAACAAGCAGATCGCCTACGAGCTCGGCGTCTCCGAGGCGACCATCAAGGCACATGTCTCGGCCATCCTGCAAAAGCTAGGCGTCGAGAGCCGCACCCAGGCGGTGATCGCGGCGGCCCGAATCGCCGGCGGCCAGTGGAAGCAGGGCACGCCGACGGGGTGAGCTCGCTACAGCTTCTTCAGGAGCGCGGTAGCAGCCCTGATATCAGCTGTCTCGGAACCGTGCGCGAAACCTTCGAGCGCTGATCGAAGCAATGGCTTTGCGTCCTTGCCGCGTTGCTGGTCAGCAAGAAGCTGCGCAAGATCAATCGCAGCCCGCAGCTCCCAGGCTTTCGCGCCCGTGCGGCGGCTCAGCTCCAGCGCTTCCCTGATGTGGCGTTCCGCTTCCTCGATGTTCGGCTGCGGCCGGGACAGCAGGACCTTGCCCTTCATGCGCAGCAGCTCAGGCATGTACAGATGATCGCCACTCCGTTCGACGAGACGGATCGCATCGTCGATCAGCTGCGCGCTCCGCTCGATTTGTCCGAGCGCGAGATGGCCGTGAACCAGTGCGATGTTGAAGGTGGTGGTGAGCAATTCGTAGCCGGACTCGTGGAGCTCCTGCAGGCAGCGTCCGATCGTCGCGACGCCACTCTCGGCGTCGCCGCGCCGGATCGCAAGCTCGCCTTTGACGCCTCGGCCGGCCGCGAGATAAGGCCCCATCGAGCGCGACGCGGCGTGCGCGATGAAGCGGTCGATGTTGTCGTCCGCAGCGGCGAAATCACCGGTCCAGAGATCGATCGAGACCGCCCAGATCAGGGCGATGCAGAGCGTGATCGGATGATCCATCTGCCCGGCCTCAGCGACCGTCTGCTGCGCCAGCTGCCGCGCCTGCGCCGGCCGGCCCTGCAGCCACAGTTCCCGCGCGAGTGAGATGCCGGCCCGGTTGCGATGGTCGAAACCGTAGACCGTGCTGATCCGCCCCGTGCCGGGACCGCGCCAGGCGGCCTCCAGCATCTTCAGCGCGTCCCGATGTTCGCCGCCCAGATGCAGCGAGACGCCGAGCAGCGACTGCGCGAGAGCGAGCGAGGCAGGATCGCCGAGTGCTTCGGCGACGACGAGGCTCTGTTGCGCATAGCCGAGCGCAGCCACGAACTGACCGATCCGCTCGTGGAAGATGTGCATCCGGCCGAGCAATTGCAGCTGGTTCGGTGCATCACCGAGCGTTTCCGCGATTGCAAGGGCCCGGGTCAGTGCGCCGCGCGCGGCTTCGCTGCCGCCGCGCGTGAACATCAGGGTCAATCCGAGCGCGGCTTGCAGATGCATCTCTTCAGTGCTGCCGCGCGAGGGAGGATCGATCGCCGCCAGCGCCCGCTCGGACCATCGCCGGCATTCGGTCAGCAATGACATTGCGAGAAAGATGGGTGCTGCCGCAGCGGCGAGCACAATGCCGATGCCGACGTCGCCGGTGGGGCCAAAGCACCAGTCGAGCGCGGCGCGCACATTGTGGAGCGCCGAGAAATGGATGGCGCGCTCGTCGGCGCTCGGTACCGTCGCCCATTTGGTGCCGGCCTGTTGCAGCCATCGCCCGTAATAGGTGGCGTGGCGGGCGGCGAGTGCCGATCCGTCGTCCTCGATCGCGAGCAGGTAGGCGCGCGTGGTGTCGAGCAGGCGATAGCGCATCATGGCGCCGATCGGTCGCGGCGCGACCATCGATTTGGCGACGAGGCTGTCGATGGCGTCGAACAGAAGCGCGCGATCGACCTTCTCGTCGGGCACGACCTCGAGCGCGGCGTCGATGGTGAAATGGCCGGCGAAAGCCGCAAGCCTGCGCAGCACGAGGCGTTCGATCTCGGACAGCAGTCCGTAGCTCCAGTCCAGCGTGGCCTGCAGCGTCTTCTGCCGCGGCGGCGCGGTGCGCTGCCCCTGCCAGAGCAGATTGAGGCGTTCGTCAAGCAGCGTTGCGGTCTGCTCCAGGCCATAGGCTTCGACCCGGCCGGCGGCGAGTTCGATCGCGAGCGCCATGCCGTCGAGCTTGCGGCAGATGCTCGCGGCGATGGCGGCATTGGAATCGTCGAGCGCGATCTGCGCGCCGCTCGCTTTTGCGCGTTCGAGGAAGAGCTCGAGCGCAGGATAGGTCCCGGCGTCTGCGGCCGTCAGTTCGGAATCCTCCGGCGGAACGCCAAGCGGCGCCAGCCGGTAGACCTGCTCGCCCTCGACGCGTAGCGCCTCGCGGCTCGTGGCGAGGATATGGACCTGCGGCGCGGCCTGAAAAATCTCGGCTGCGAGCGGTGCTGCCGTCGCCATCACATGCTCGCAATTGTCCAGCACCAGCAACATTCGCTTGTCGTGCAGATGCGCGAGCAAGGCCGGCATCGGATCGTCGGTCTGGGCCGGCAGTCCGAGCATCAGCAGCAGCGACGTGATCACGAGATCGGGATCGCTGAGCGCGGCGAGATCAACGAAGTGTGCGGCCTCCGCAAATGTCGCGAGCAGATCATGCGCGATCGCCAAGGCAACGGCCGTCTTGCCGACGCCGCCCGGACCGACGATCGTGACGAAGCGGAATGTGACGAGCGTGTCCGACACCGCGGCGACTGCGGCGGCGCGTCCGACCATCCGCTGCAATCTGTTAGGTAGTTTTACGGGCGGCAATTCCGCGCGCCGCGAACGGCGTGGCTCTGGCTGAACACCGGCTTGCGAGATCGGCGCCACAAAGCAATAGCCGCGGCCCGACAGCGTCGTGATGTAGCGGGCGCCGTCCTTGCCGTCGCCGAGCGCCTTCCGCAGCGCGGCGATATGGAATCGCAGATTGGTTTCCTCGACGCTCATGCCGGGCCAGACCAGGCCCATCAGGTCCCATTTGCTGACGACCTCGTTCGGCCGCGACATCAGCGCGATCAGCGTATCAAAACTCTTGGCGCCCATCGGCAGCACGACGCCGTCGCGCGTCACCAGCCTCTCATGCGGCGTTACGGTGAATGGCCCGAACGACAATGTTGCTGCCGCAGGCCCGGCCGGCTCGGTCATCACGAAATCTTGCTCATTTGCAGAACCGGATAGCCAGCGCGCAGCGATCCGGCAAGGCCGGCTTTGCATCGGCATCAGACCGGGCTTGCAAGCCTCTAACGGGTTCCCTGCCGGCCTCACAATATCTCACAACACTAAACGGGTCTCGCGGCGTGGCCGCTGATAGTCAGTTGCGTGACGGCAAGGAGACTCTCATGAGCCAAACCGAAAAATTGCTCTACACGGCCCGGACCCACACCGCGGGCGGACGCCAGGACGGCATGTCCCGCAGTTCGGACGGCCGCCTCGATGTGCGGCTATCGCCGCCGGGCGGCGCGGGCATCGGCACCAATCCCGAGCAATTGTTCGCGGCCGGCTGGTCGGCATGTTTCGAAGGCGCGATGGAGATCGCAGCGCGCAAGCGGAAAATCGTGCTTCCGAGCAAAAGCGCGATCGATGCGGAGATTGATCTTGTCCTCGACGAGGGCGCCTACGCGCTCAGAGCGCGCCTCGGTGTCAGCCTGCCCGGCCTCGATCGCGACGTCGCGCGCGATCTCATCGATGAGGCGCACCAGACCTGTCCCTATTCCAAAGCCGTTCGCGGCAACATCGACGTCACCGTCGATCTCATTTGAAGACTCCGACAACCATCAACGAGGCAGGAGATCATGACACAGATTATCGACCAGCATCGCCGCCAGTTCCTCGGCGTGGCCGCCGGGACCGTCGCCATCGGTCTCGGCGTGATCGACCTTGCGCGCGCCGAAACCGAGACGCCGCGATCCTCCGCAACCAACGCCTCCTTCGGCACGATCAAGCAGATCAATGCCGGTGTGCTGAACGTCGGCTATGCCGAAGCTGGCCCCGCGATGGGTCCGGTGGCGATCCTGCTCCACGGCTGGCCCTATGACATTCACAGCTTCGTCGATGTCGCCCCGATCCTGGCGCAGGCCGGCTATCGCGTCATCATCCCCTATCTGCGCGGCTACGGTTCGACGCATTTCCTCTCCAGCGAGGCGCTGCGCAATGGCGAGCCGGCCGCGCTGGCCGTCGACATCATCGCGCTGATGGATGCGCTCAACATCAAGAAGGCGGTCGTTGCCGGTTTCGACTGGGGCGCGCGCACCGCCGATATCATCGCGGCGCTGTGGCCGGAGCGCTGCCGCGCGCTGGTCTCGGTTAGCGGCTATCTGATCTCCAGCCAGGCTGCGGGCAACGCGCCGCTGCCGCCGGCGGCCGAGCTGCAATGGTGGTACCAGTTCTATTTCGCCACCGAGCGCGGTCGCGCCGGCTACGAGAAGTACACGCATGATTTCGCAAAGCTGATCTGGAAGCTGGCCTCGCCGCAGTGGAAGTTCGACGACGCCACCTTCGATCGCAGTGCGAAGGCCTTCGAGAACAAGGATCACGTCGCGATCACGATCCACAATTACCGCTGGCGGCACGGGCTCGCCAAGGGCGAGGCGAAGTACGAGGAGATCGAAAAGAAGCTCGCGGCAACGCCGGTCATCGACGTGCCGACGATCACGATGGAGGGCGATGCCAACGGCGCGCCGCATCCTGATCCCAGCGCCTACGCCAAGAGATTCTCCGGCCGCTACGATTATCGCCTGATCACCGGCGGCATCGGTCACAATTTGCCGCAGGAAGCACCGCAAGCCTTTGCCAAGGCCGTCATCGATGCCGACGGAGGCGCCTGAGCGCTCGTTCAAGACCTCGGTCCGGCGCGGGCCGGACCGAGGGCCGCGATCCCAGCTTGAAGAAGTGCGATGCCGTCCATCGAAACTGAAAAGAAAAGTCCTCCTATGCCCGCGGTCATCATGCTGACCGCGCTGCTGCTCGTTGTTCTCCTGACTTGCGTGCCGTATCTGGTCTCGATCGCGCTGGCCGAAGGCCCTGCGACGGCGGCTGCCTCGCCGATTTTCGGCGTGACGATCCCTGCCGGCTACAAGCAGTGGGAGCTGATCGCGCCGGCCGAAGAGGGGGCGCCTCTGAACGAGCTGCGTGCCGTCGTCGGCAACCAGACCGCCATCGATGCCTATCAGGATGGCAAGCTGCCATTCCCCGACGGCACTAGTCTTGTGAAGCGCGCCTGGAAGCGCACGCAGTCTCCCGACTTCGCATCCGCGACCATTCCGGGAGCTGCCACCACGGTGCAGGTCATGGTCAAGGACTCCAAGAAATATGCCGCGACCGGCGGGTGGGGCTTTGGGCGCTTCATCAACGGCAAGCCGGTTGACGAGGCGCAGCACCGCACCTGCTTTGCCTGCCATGAGGCTCATGCTAAGGACCATGACTACGTCTTCACGCGGCTCGCGCCCTGAGACGATCCGGAGGTCTCATCGTGAAGACATGGTTCATCAGCGGCAGCTCGCGCGGGCTTGGGCGTGCCATTACGGAAGCCGCACTCGCGGCGGGAGACCAGGTGGTTGCAACGGCCCGCAGCCTCGGTTCCCTCGAACCCCTGCTCGAACGCTTTGGTGAGAGGCTGCGGCTTGCAACGCTCGACGTAACCGACGAGGCGGCCGCGCAAGCTGCGATCGGCCTTGCCGTCGAAGCGTTCGGTGGCGTCGACGTGGTCGTGAACAACGCGGGCTATGGCGAGCTCGGATCGGTCGAGGACACCAGCCTGGAATCATTCCGTCAACAGATCGACGCCAACCTGATCGGCACCATCATCGTCACCAAAGCCGCGATCCCCGTGCTGCGCCGTCAGCGCCGCGGGCACATCGTGCAGTTCTCCTCGGTCGGCGGACGGATCGGTGCGCCGGCCCGCGCGGCCTATTCGGCCGCGAAATGGGGGATCGAGGGGTTTTCGGAATCTTTGGCGCGCGAGATGGCGCTGATCGGCGTGCACGTGACGATCGTCGAGCCCGGCGGCTTCCGGACCGGCTTCGCGCAGGCCGCGCACGACACGGATGAAGGCCGCGCGGAGTATGACGCCGTCGTCGGTGCTGCCGTCAGGATGCAGCGCGACTACGATGGCCGTCAGCCCGGTGATCCCGCCAAGGCGGCTGCCGCAGTGCTGCAGCTCGTCGGCATGGACCATCCGCCCCTGCGCATCGCGCTCGGCAGCGACGCCGTGAATGCCATTGCGGCGACGGACAAGGTCCGTCTCGAAGAGCTCGAGAAGTGGCGCGCGCTCAGCGTATCGACTGACTACTGACCGGATTTCACTCCGCCGCCACCATCTGCTGCGTCCGCCATTGCCCGAGCAGCGCGCGCAATGATGCCGGCTTCACCGGCTTGTTCAGCACCGCGATCTTCTCGTCGCGCGCAGCCATCTGCACGGCGGGGCTGCGATCGGCGGTAATCAGGATCGCGGGGATGGTGTCGCCGAAGCGGCGGCGGATGTCGCGGATGGCAGCGATGCCGTTGCCGCGGTCGAGGTGATAGTCGACGAGCAGTCCGGTGACGCGCCGGCCGGCGACTTCGATCGCTGATATCGCGCCTTCGGGATCGGCGACCGCGATCACCTCGGCGTCCCAGGCCTTCAACAGCGTCCGCATGCCGTCGAGGATCGCGGCGTCGTTCTCGATGCAGACGATCAGCGCGCCCGCAATCGACGTACGCGCCAGCGGCGTCGCGCTGGTCACCGCCGCGGTCAGCGTCACGGCCTTCGCCGTCGGCACCGTCACGGAGAACAGCGAGCCGCGGCCCGCGTTGGCGTCGATGGCGATGCCGTGGTTGAGCACGCGTGCCAGCCGCTCGACGATCGATAGCCCCAGCCCCAGCCCGCGCGCGATCCGTGCACCCTGCTCGAGGCGATGGAATTCCTTGAAGATCTCACCGCGCTTGGCCAAGGGGATGCCGACGCCGGTGTCGTAGACGCAGATCTTGAGCGAGGGGTCTTGGCGGCGGCAGCCGACCAGCACGCGCCCGCGCGGGGTGTATTTGATCGCGTTCGAGATCAGGTTCTGCAACAGCCGCCGCAGCAGCAGCCGGTCCGATTCGACCGGCAGCGCGCAGGGCACGAAGGT
Organism: Bradyrhizobium rifense; assembly: GCF_008123425.1. Classification (GTDB taxonomy): domain Bacteria; phylum Pseudomonadota; class Alphaproteobacteria; order Rhizobiales; family Xanthobacteraceae; genus Bradyrhizobium; species Bradyrhizobium rifense. The sequence goes on along the minus strand of NZ_VSSS01000001.1, from coordinate 101,317 downwards.
GAGGTCGAGGCCCTTGGCGCGTGCGATCGGTGCGAACTCGATCTCCAGCGAGCGCATCAGATCGGCCATCTTGAAACTCGAAATCGAGGTCGTCATCGCGCCGGCATCGAGCCTGGAGATGTCGAGCAGCGCGCCGAGGATTTCCTCGATGGCCTGCAGCGATTCGTCGATGTTCTCGACCAGCCGCGTCTCCTCGCCACTGTGCTGGCGCTCGACCAGGCTCGTGACATAGAGCCGCGCCGCGTTCAGCGGCTGGAGAATGTCGTGGCTGGCGGCCGCGAGGAAACGCGTCTTGGAGATGCTGGCGTCTTCCGCGCTGCTCTTGGCCAGCGCCAGCTCGGAGTTCAGCCGGGTCAGCTCCTCGGTGCGGTCGCGCACGCGCTTTTCCAGCGTCGCATTGGCGCGCTCCAGCGCTTCGGCCGCCTCGAAGGTCGGTGTGACGTCGGTAAAGGTGATGACGAAGCCGCCGCCGGGCATGCGGTTGGTGAGCACCTCGATCACCATGTGGCGTTCCGGCAGGCGTTCGAGATAGGGCTCGCTGTCGGTGGTGTAGGCCACGAGCCGCTGCTCGATCATCGCCTCGCGGTCGGCCTGGTTTGCGGGATCGCTGACGCCCATGAACTCCAGGATTTCGCGGAGCGGCGTGCCGAACTGGATGAAATGCGGGGGCACGTTGAGCAGATCGCCGAACTGCCGGTTGGAGCAGATCAGCTGCAAATCGGCGTCGAACACCGCGATGCCCTGGCGCACATGGTTGAGCGCGGTCTGGAGGATCTCGCGGTTGAAATGCAGCGCCGCATGGGAATCGTCGAGCAGTTTCAGTGCGGCTTTCGCGGACACGGTCCGCTTGCGCAGCAGCAGCGACATTACGAGGCGGGAGGACGCAGCCCCGATCGACGAGGCGATCAGGTGCTCGGCGTGCTGCAGCAGCTCGAAATCGGCGGGTGCTCCGGACTCCAGTCGCATATTGCGCCGTGCCGAGAATGCCTCGAACGAATGCCGGGCGCGATCGGGCCCGAGATATTGCGCGACCGTGGTCTGGATGTCCTGCACCGTGATGGTGGTGCGCCAGCGGCGGAAATTTGGGGCGATCGGCGCGAGCGTGTTGGGCACGAACAGATCGGCCTGCACCAGCTCGATGGATGAGGGTTGCCGCGCCAGTGACAGCAGCACGTAAGTGAGGATGTTGAGCGAGAGCGACCAGACCACGCCATGCATCAGCGGCGGCAGGTCGGCGCCGAACAGCGCCTGCGGCCGCAGCGCCTCGATGCCGAACGGGCCGTGCTGGAGCAGCAGGATCCCGGCGGTCGAGGAATCGATGAAGCTCGGGATGAACAGCGTGTAGAGCCATACGGCGAAGCCGACCATCATGCCGCCGATGGCGCCGCGCGCGGTGGCGCGCCGCCACAACAGGCCGCCGAAGAAGGCGGGGGCGAGCTGCGCGATCGCGGCAAAGGACAACAGGCCGATTGCCGCGAGCTGGGTGTTGCCGAGCGCGCGATAGTAGAAATAGGCCATCACCATGATGGCGAAGATCGCAAGCCGCCGCGACCGCAGCAGGAAGTCGCCGAAATCGGTGGCGATGGCGCGGCTCTCGGGTCGTCGTTGCAGCACCAGCGGCACCACGAGGTCGTTGGAGACCATGATGGAGAGCGCGACGCATTCGACGATCACCATCGCGGTGGCCGCCGACAGGCCGCCGACGAAGACGGCGACGCTGAGCAGTCCCGCGCCGCCCTCCATCGGCAGCGCCAGCACGTACATGTCGGGGTCGACAGCGCCGAACGGGAAGCTGACGAGGCCGGCGAGCGCGATCGGGATCACGAACACATTGATGGCGACGAGATAGAGCGGGAACAGCCAGCGCGCGCGGCTGACCTCGGCATCCGAGGAATTCTCCACCACGCTGACGTGAAACTGCCGTGGCAGCAGCATGATCGCGCACAGCGACAGCAGCGTCATTGTGAGAAAGTTGCCGATGGAGGGCGAATAGTCGATGGCGCGCACCGCCTCCGGCGTCTTCATCGCGCGCTCGATCAACTCGTGCGGCGAGAACATCCAGAAAGTGACGAAGATGCCTGCGGTGAGGAACGCGACCAGCTTGATGATGGATTCGGTCGCGACCGCCAGCATCAGGCCGTGCTGATGCTCGGTGGCGTCGGTCTGGCGCGTGCCGAACAGCACCGCGAAGGCTGCCATCGCCAGCGTCACCATCAGTGCCATGTCACCGAGGATCGGGATATGGGAGAACGCCTGGTCCTCGCTCAGGATGACTTCGAGCGAGGAGGCGACCGCCTTGAGCTGGAGGGCGATGTAAGGCACCGAGCCGATGATCGCGATCAGCGCCACGGTTGCCGCCACGGCCTGGCTCTTGCCGTAGCGTGCGCCGATGAAGTCGGCGATCGAGGTGATGTTGTGGGCCTTGGCAAGCTGGATCACGCGGCGGAGCACGCCGGCGCCGAGACCGATCATCAGGATCGGGCCGACATAGATCGCGAGGAAGTCGGTCGAGGTGCGGGTGGCGAAGCCGACCGAGCCGAAGAAAGTCCAGGACGTGCAGTAGATCGCCATCGACAGCGGGTAGATCAGCCCCGACGCACGGCCATGTCCGGCCGGCGAGCGGCGGTCGCCATGGCTCGCCACCAGGAACAGGAAGCCGATATAGCCGAAGGCGGCGGCGATCACGCCCCAGTCGTGCAGCATGGCGAGCGCGCTCTCCCACGGCGCGGCAGCCCCGCGCCCGATCTCATTTTCCCTGTAAATCTAGCGCGTTGGCCGGGCGCAAGCGACAGCGAAATGCCGTGTGGGGGCAGGAACTGGCATTGTCGTTAAGTGGCGGGCGAGCTGCCGGCACTTACCCTCCCCCTCGAGGGGAGGGTGGAAGCGACCCTACTCCGCCGCCAGCGACTTTTCGCGCAGCGGCAGGCCGAGGCGGTCCCACACTTGCAGCAGGGCTTCGGCGAGCTGATCGATCAGGCCGTCGTCATGATAGGGCGAAGGCGTGATGCGCAGGCGCTCGGTGCCCTTGGCGACCGTCGGATAGTTGATCGGCTGGATGTAGATGCCCTGATTTTCGAGCAGCAGGTCGGACGCCTGCTTGCACTTCTCGGCATCGCCGATGAACAACGGCACGATGTGGGTGTCGCTCGACATCACCGGCAGGCCGGCGGCATTGAGGATCGCCTTGACGCGGGCGGCGCGGTCCTGGTGGCGCTCGCGCTCCCAGTTCGAGGTCTTCAGATGCTTGATCGCGGCGGTCGCAGCCGAGCAGATTGCTGGCGGCAGCGCGGTGGTGAAGATGAAGCCCGGCGCGTAGGAGCGCACGGCGTCGATGATCTGGCCGTTGGCGGCGATATAGCCGCCGAGGCAGCCGAACGCCTTTGCCAGCGTGCCTTCCAGAATGTCGATGCGATGCATCACGCCGTCACGCTCGGCGATGCCGCCGCCGCGTGGGCCGTACATGCCGACGGCATGGACTTCGTCAACATAAGTCATCGCGCCATACTTCTCGGCGAGATCGCAAATTCTGGCGAGCGGGGCGACGTCGCCGTCCATCGAATAGAGGCTCTCGCAGGCGATCAGCTTCGGCCGGCTCGGGCCTGCGGCCTTCAAGAGCTCTTCGAGATCGGCGAGATCGTTGTGGCGGAACACGACCCGCTCGCAGCCGGATTGGCGGATGCCTTCGATCATCGAATTGTGGTTGAGCTCGTCCGACAGGATCAGGCAGTTCGGAATGAGCTTTGCGATGGTGGCGATGCCGGTCTGATTCGAGACATAGCCCGAGGTGAACAGCAGCGCCGCTTCCTTGCCGTGGAGGTCGGCGAGCTCGGCCTCGAGCTGCACCAGCGGATGATGCGTCCCGGCGATGTTGCGGGTGCCGCCCGCGCCGGTGCCGACACGGGTTGCGGTCTCGACCATGGCGCCGACCACCTTCGGGTGCTGGCCCATGCCGAGATAATCGTTCGAGCACCAGATCACGACGTCGCGCTTGCCCTTGGGCGAGTGCCAGAGCGCATGCGGGAACCGGCCGGCGATGCGCTCAAGATCGGCGAACACGCGGTAGCGTCGCTCGGTGTGGAGACGATCGAGGGCGGAATTGAAGAACTGGCTGTAATCCATCGGCAAAAACCTGCAACGGAACCATGGGGCCGCACTTTTTAGAGCTTTTCCAGCTCTAATGTCTATGCGCTATCCCACATTTGGACAGGCGGGGCATTTGGGCAAAATGCCCTATCGGGCCCCGACATGGCTTGAACCCGATTGACGCGTTCACAGTGATTTGTGCTTCTGCGGAGCGGTGTCCGTGCACCGGCCTGGCCGGTCCTTGCCTTTTTTGCTCGGCTCGGCGCGGGGCGGCCTGACGCCAGTCAAAGCGCCCCAATGGCGGATCGCTCATGTTGCTGTGCGGTAGCGGCGGGCGCCGGTCCCCGCCGGCAAAATATTAGAAGGAACATGTCCATGAAACGCGTGATGATCCTCAACGGTCCGAATTTGAACCTGCTCGGCGTGCGCGAGCCGCACATCTACGGCACCACGACGCTCGCAGAGATCAATGCGAGCTGCGAGCAGGCCGCCGCGAAGCTCGGTCTCACCGTGGCCTGCCACCAGTCCAACCATGAGGGCGTCCTCGTCGACCTGATCCAGGCGGCGCGGCAGGATGCCGATGCCATCATCATCAATCCGGCCGGCTTCTCCTTCACCTCGGTCGCGATCATGGACGCGACCAAGGCATTCGAAGGCCCGGTGCTTGAGGTCCACATCTCCAACATCCACGCCCGTGACGAATATCACCGGCACTCGAAGATCTCGTTCGTGGCGATGGGCGTGATCTGCGGGCTGGGGCCGTTCGGCTACATCGCGGCGCTGCACGCGATCGCGAATATGAATATGAGGTGAGATGTTGCCGCGGCGACGGTCTGCTCCCTCGCCTCGTCCTTACGGGGAGAGGGTTGGGTTGAGGGGCTGTTTCCGCGAAGACGGTGAGAGTTGGACTCGCGGAGAGTCCCCCTCACCCGGATCGCTGAAGCGATCCGACCTCTCCCCGCAAGCGGGGCGAGGTGACATAGCCGCCAGAGTCCCGCTCAACTCGTCCTGAACTGGAGCACGCCGTCCTTGGTCTCGGCGGTCAGCCGACCCTCGACAATCATGTAGTTGACGTGGGCGACGAGCTCGCCGGCGGCAAAGCCCATCTGGTGCTCGTCGAGCACGTGCTTGTTGAACACCACAGGCACCAGCGCGCGCGAGGTCTGCGGCACCTCGCGGCAGGCTTCCGCGATCAGGCGGCAGCGTTCCTCGTGGTGATCGGCGAGCTGCTTGATGCGGGTCTTCAGTCCGTAGAACGGCACGCCGTGGCCGGGCAGCACCAGCAGATCATAGGGCAGGGTGGTGGTGAGGCTCGCGAGCGAGGCCAGATATTCGCCGAGCGAGTTCTGGTCGGGCTCGACGGCCCACACGCTGACGTTCGGCGAGATCTTGCTCAGCACCTGGTCGGCGGACAGAAACAGCTTGTCGTCGGCGCAATACAGCATCACCTGATCGAGCGCATGGCCGCCGCCGGTGATCACCTTGAAGCGGCGCGTGCCGATCACGACCTCGTCGCCATGCGAGATGCGGCGGTAGGACGGCGGCAGCACCGAGACGCGCTTGAGATAATCCTGGCCGCGGCCGAGCAGCTTTTCGGTGAGCGATTCGTCCATGCCGTGGCGGCGGAAGAACAGCCGCTGTGCCTCGCGCCGCTCCTCGGTGCCGCGGTTCTGGTGATAGACCGATTGCAGATATTCGACCTGCGACATCACCAGCGGACAGTTGAACCGCTCGACGATCCACCCGGCGAGGCCGACATGATCGGGGTGCGAGTGGGTGACGATCAGGCGCGTGATGTTGACGCCCTTCAGCGGCCCTTCGAACAGTTTGGTCCAGGCCTCGATCGTCTCCTCATTGCCGAAGCCGGCATCGATCATCGCATAGCCGTCGCCGTCGGCGAGCAGATAGATGTTCACATGGTTGAGGCGGAACGGCAGCTTCAGCCGCGCCCACAACACGCCGGGCCTGATCTCCACGACCTCATCGGGGCCGGCATGCTGTTCCCAGGGATAGCGCAGGGCCTCGGCCGAGGACTGCACGGTGTCGATTTTTGCGTTCATGCTACCGGCTTAAACCCGCCGGGGGCGCCGCGCCAGCCGAAAAAGAACGCGCGGCGCGCCCGCATGGCGGTCATTCGGGGCGGCGTTTTTCCGTGGTGTGGGACACTCGTGCCCCGAACTCGGTTACCTCTCCCGCTTGCGGGGGAGGTCGACGCGCTCGGCAGCGCATTTGCGCGCCAGAGCGCGGCGGGTGGGGGCTCTGTCCGCGCGGGGATATTTTCTGTGCGCCTCAAACGCTCCCGATGCGGAGGCACCCCCACCCCAACCCTCCTCCGCAAGCGGGAGAGGGAGTGGAGTCCCCGCGTGGCCGGCGTCCTTACGCCGCCCGCATGTTGTTGAGGAACGCGTCGATTTCTCCGCGCAGCATGTCGGCCTCGCGACGGAGGGCGTCCGATGCACTCAGCACTTCGGTCGCTGCCGCACCGGCCTCGGCCGAAGCGGTGGAGACGCCGACGATGTTGCTGGAGACTTCGCTGGTGCCGCCGGCCGCATGCTGGATGTTACGGGCGATCTCGCGGGTCGCCGCACCCTGTTCCTCGACCGCAGCTGCGATCGTGGTGGTGACGTTGTCGATCTCGCCGATGATCCGGCCGATGCCCTGGATGGCGCCGACGGCCGAGGTCGTGACCTGCTGCATGCTGGCGATCTGGGTGCGGATCTCCTCCGTCGCCTTCGCGGTCTGGCTGGCGAGGCTCTTCACCTCGGAGGCAACCACCGCGAAGCCGCGGCCGGCTTCGCCCGCGCGCGCCGCCTCGATGGTGGCGTTGAGCGCGAGCAGATTGGTCTGCGACGCAATCGTCTGGATCAGGTCGACCACGACGCTGATGCGGCTTGCGCTGTCGGCAAGGCTCTGCACAGTGGTGTCGGTGGCACCTGCTTCCGCAACCGCCTTCTTGGCGATCGCCGCCGAGGTCACGACCTGCTTGCTGATCTCCTCGATCGAGGACGAGAGCTGCTCGGTGCCCGACGACACGGTCTGCACGTTGACCGAGGTTTCTTCCGCGGCCGAGGCGACCGCGTTCACCAGCGCGTTGGACTGATCGGCTGTCGTCGACATGCTCTGGGCCGTCGACTGCATCGAATTGGCCGATTGCGCGAGATTGTCGAGCGCCGAACGCACCGTGCCCTCGAACTCGGCGATCTTCGCCTCCACCTGCGCGGCACGCTCGGCCTTGACGACACGATCCTTGTCCTGCTCGCGCGCAAGCGCCCGGGCTTCGATCATGCTGTCGCGGAACACCGTCAGCGTTTCCTTCATCGCGCCGATCTCGTCGTTCTGACGGGAGCGGACGATCTCGGTGTCGAGGTCGCCGGCCGAGAGCAGCTGCATGGCGCGCTGAAGCTCACGGATGCGGCGCAGGATGTTGCGGCCGACATAGAGCCAGACGAACAGCGCCGAGCCGATAAGCGTGAGCCCGCCGAGCGCCAGCATTGCGGTGGTGGCGAGCGAAATCTCCTGGCGCGCCTGGAAGGTCGACGCATTGGTCTCCTTCTGCACGCCGTCGACGAGCGCCTGCACGCTGATACCGAGGCCGACATTGAGCTTGCGGGTCTCATCCAGGATGGTCTGGCCGTAATCGATGGAGTCGAGCTCCTTCTGGCGGATCTTGAACACGCCGGTCTTGCCCTCGCCGAACGTCTGCAATTTCTGCATTGCGACCTTCACCGCAGTGGTTGCGGGATTGTCGGGCAGGTCCTCCAGGTTCCACTTGATGCGGTCGCGGACCGCCTTGAATTCGTGTTCGATCGTCTCCAGCGTGTCGCTGGAGTTGGCAGACAACGCGGCCATCATGTCAGCGGCCATCAAATTTCCGTTGGCAAGCACCGTGCTGATCTGACCAACGGAGCGGACAGCCTCCATGGCGTCGTCTGGCGACACGTTCGTCGATGCCATGATTGCGCTCAGCCGTGTCTGGGTATCCAGCATTGCGGGGTTGGCTGCGCCGACGAAGGCGAGCTGCGCCTTGCGCAGCGCCTCGTATTGCTTGTCATGCAGCGCAATCGTGTCGAGGCGCTCCTTCGCCGCGGACACCAGGCTCTTGGTGGCTTCATCGATGCTCTTGACGGTTTCGCCGAGCGCGCTGGCGACCTGCTTGTCGGCGCCGAGCTCGATGATCTCGCCGACCTTGGCCATGGCCTGTTGCTGGATTTCCTGAAGCTTCTTGGTGCGCTCAGCCAGCGCCTCGTCGGAGGGTGAGGCGAGCAGGCCGGGTCCTTGCGCTGCTAGTGTCGCGCTCTGCGAGGCGAGCTGAAGACTGGCGGAGAGGCGCGGGATGTCGCGACCGCTCAGATCCATCATGGTCGAGCCGAGATGCCTGAACACGAAGCCGGCACCGCCTGCGATCACGAGGCCCATGCCCGCGATCACGGCGAACGCCGCGAACAGGCTGCCGCGCAGGCCCCATTTCGGCATTTTGAAACGAGGTTTGAAACGGCCAACGCTGAGACGGATCGCCATCGAAATTCCCCCACACCCGTAATCTTATATTTTCGCCGCGCAGTATCCTTGGCCCGGGTTAAAAAATCGCAAGTTGCACAATTGCTTGGCTAGTTCCGCAGAGCGAAAAAGAAAGGGCCGGCAGTGCTGCCGGCCCTTGATAGCGAAGGGATTTTGTAAGGCGCGATCAGTAGCGCGCGACCACCGGGCTCGCCCAGTTGAAGCGGTAGTTGAGGCCCGCCTTGAAGGTATGGTCGTCGGTGGTGAAGTTGCCGGTGCCGACCAGCGGACCCGCGGTGAAGTGGGCGTCGCCGAAATTGTAGTACTGGTACTCGGCCTTGGCCGACCAGTTCGGTGCGAACATGTATTCGAGGCCGGCGCCGACGGTGTAGCCGTTGCGGTGATCGCCAGTGATGATGAAGCCGGTCGGCACGCCGCCCACCGTCACTTTCTCGTTGTTGTCCGAATAGGCGTAGCCGCCCTTCACGTAGACCAGGCCCGGGCCCCAGGTGTAGCCGACGCGACCGGTGATCGAGCCGAGGCCGCGCTGGTCGTTGGTGTAGGCCACGCCGCCCGGAAACACCGCGCCGACATTGCCGGAGAGCCAGGAATACTGAGCTTCAGCGCCGACCACGAAGTTCGGATTGAACTGCCAGTCCGCACCGGCCTGAAGACCACCGAGGAAACGGCCGTTGCCGTTGTTGCCGGTGGAGAGGCCATTGAAATTGTTGTCGCTCGAGAACGCGCCGCCGAGATGCGCGCCGATATAGAAGCCGGTCCAGTTGTAGATCGGCGCGGCATAGGCCGGCGCCTTGTTGTAATAGGGGCGGGCGCCGAGATCGGCACCGAGGGCCGGCGCAGCTGCGCCCAATGCGAGCAGCGCGACGGTCGCAAACAGAATCTTCTTCATAGTCCTAACTCCAACACTCATGTCCCCAGCAGGCGCGCTGTCCGCGCCGCGTTGGTTTTGCAGATAGCTCGCTTTTGACGAAAATGCTGTCACATGCATGGCACAGCGGCGCCCAACCTAACTTATTGGGCGCTAAATGATTTTCGTGATTAATGCCGGCTTAAGAAGCGGTGAAGGAAGGCTTAATTCGCGTGGCTCGCGGTAACCTCCGCGCGCCTCTCGTTAACCAAGACGACGCAGCACTTCGTCGCGCATCTGCGCGCGGAAGGCCGCGCGCTTCGCGGGCCGGTCCTCCACGCGCACGTCGTGGCGATCGAAGATGTCGAACTTCTCCAGGATCGGATAGCGCTCGCTCGCCATCGCCAGCACGCGCAGCACCTTGGTCGCGGCCAGCGTCGGCCCGCCCACCTCCCAGCGCCGGATCGTGTCGGCGCCGCCCTTCTCCGGCAATGCACACAGTTTCGCCATGTCGGCCGCGGTGAGCTTGCGCGCGATGGCGTCGGAGAGGTCGGCGCGGAGTTGTTTCAGTTCAGGGCCGGTCATGTCACCTCAGTACGCGAAGTCGCCGAGGTGAGTGCATTAGCGCTGATTCGGGTCCATCCGAAGGCAGTGCTGTCCGGACTTCCATCTCATCCGCGGCCCCCCGTCAGTGCGACGCAATCGACCTCGAGGTCGAACGGTCCGGGCCACGATGGAACGTGGAGGAAGATGCGCGCAGGTGAGTCATCCCCGAAGTAGCGGGCGTAGACCTCGTTGAACGCGGCAAAATGCGCGGAATCGGGCGTGCAATAGACATCGCACTTGATCACCTGTGGCAGTGATGATCCTGCCGCTTCCAGGCATCGCTTCATCTGGTCCAGCACGATCTCGGCCTGCCGCTCGAAGGGCATCGGCCTGACCTCGCCCGTATCAGGATCGAATGGCGGCAGGCCTGACAGGTAGACGAGGCCTCCAGCGACGATCGCCGGATAGATCGGGCCTTTGCGGCGACGCTCCAGATAGGTCGATATCGGCTCCACGCGGATTCGCTTCATAGGGCTGCTCCTGGGTTTGTGGAATCCACGGTAGAGCGCGGTCGGCGTCCAATGGTTCGGCCGCCGCCAAACCATTGATGTTGTCGGGCTGTGTCGGCCGCGATACAATTTCACCATGGTCGCAGCGGCAAACATGGTTGAAGTCGCGGCGCTGGTCGGCGACACTGCGCGGGCCACGATGTTGGCGACGCTGATGGGCGGACAGGCGCTGACCGCGAGCGAGCTCGCGTCGCGCGCACGGATCACCAGATCGACGGCGAGTGGACATCTCGGCAAGCTGGTCGGTGCGCGGCTGCTCAGCGTGACGCAGAAGCGCCGCAACCGCTATTACCGTATCGCGTCGCCTCTGGTTGCCCGTATGCTCGAGAGCATCAAGGCGGTCGCCGCCATCGAAGTTCCGCAACGTCACCAGCCACGTTCGATTGACGATGGTCGGCTTCGTTTTGCGCGCACCTGCTACGATCATCTGGCGGGCTATCTCGGCGTCGCCATCGCCGATGCTCTCGTTGCCAATGGATACGTCGTCCTCACGGATGACGGCGGAGAGGTGACAGCTTCCGGGATGCGCTTTCTTTCCGCGTTCGGCGTGGTGTTAGCGCCGAACTCCGGAAGCAGGCGCATCTTCTGCCGACCCTGCCTCGACTGGAGCGAGCGCCGCTTTCACGTTGCTGGTCACGTTGGCGCGGAAATTCACCGGTGCTGCCTGGACCGTGGCTGGTTGAGACGGGATCGCGAAGGGCGGATCGTCCGCATCACGCCGGCCGGGCAGATCGGCCTGCGCAAGACATTCGGCATCGATCTCGGCGACGGAAGCCGTTGCGGCGCCAATGCTCTTTGGTGAATTTGCGTGCTAATCTTGCGCCGCCGGTCCAGCCTCAGCGAGGGGAAATCTCGTGCCCGTGTTCAAGCTGCCCTTGTCGGGGGATGTCGTGCAGTCCATCAACCCGATCACCTCGTTCTTCAGTCCGACCGGCGGCCAGTTCGGCCTCGTCAACATCACGGTCGGCCAATCCTCGGCGCCCGAGGTCGAGAAGGATTTGCTGTCCGATGTTGCGAGCTACGGCAAGCAGATCGGTCAGGTCGCGGATGCGCTGCTCGCAGTCATCGAACATCTGGAGGCGCATCCCGGACATGCGCTTGGACAAGACAAGGCGATCATCGCCTTCAAGGAGCTGATGCATTCCGTTGCGACCGTGAAGGAACGTCACGGCCGCACGGCGTGCCGGCCCAAGCGGCGCTGATTGGGCGGCGCCGTGGCGCTCCGGCATATTTCCGCGCACACGGAGTTATGAACGGAGGCCTATGGGAATTCTTCGATGAATGAACACATGGCTCAACAGGCCCGCAGCGAATGGAGGGATCAGTCATGACGACGACCAGGCTCGTCATTGCCACACTCATCACGACTGGACTGCTTGCCGCGCCGTTCGCGGCTGAAGCGAAGAAGGTCCGATCGAGCAGACACCATTACAGCACGAGCGTGATGGCGCCGAGCTATGGCGGCGCCGGATCGGCGGCGGTGCAGCCGAGGGCGTCTTACGGATCGTCCGGCCAGACGGTCGGGACGGTCACGGCGCCGTCGATCGGAACGTATAATTGGCCCTCGGTCGGCGTCACCAATGCGGTCCCGACCTGGAGCAACACCAATCCGAAGTAAGAGGCTAGTCTCTGCGCGAGGGACGTTGCGGCCTGGTCTTGACGGACGTGGCCTATGGTCCGCCTACCCGCCGAAGTGCAGGCTCACCTGGCGTCGGAACAGCACCCTTACATAGGGTGGGTGGATCCCATCGGACCGCACATAATACATGTAGGGATGATCGGAGACGGTCGCAAAATTGCGGTCGGTCGAGGTCGGGTCGATGAGGCTGACATAGTCGTAGGTCCACTTGCCCGGCCCATCCGTCGCCTGAAGCTCACTGAGCTTCGCCAGCAGGGTCGGCTTCGACCAATGCATGAGATCGCGCGAGGCCTGGATGTAGAACCCGGCCGGTCCCCCGAAGCGGCTATCGGGGGCGTATTGCGTGGAGATGAAATTGCCGGTCTCCGCGTGCAGCACGAGGCTCTCGGCGGCGCCGGCCAGGACCGGCTCGCACACGTGCTCATCGGGCTTCGCAACGTTTTCCCGGTAGGGGTCGGCGAAACGGATGGTGAAATCCTTCCCGTCCCAGGCCCGCCATGATCCGGGACTGAACACATCCGGCGTCCGGACGACGCAAGGACCGTATTTCTGCGCCTTGTAGGGCCAGTCATTGAACAGTGCGTAATAGAACCCGCCGATCTTCATGATGTTCGTGGGCGGGTTGTAGCCGTAGGCGCTGGCGCGATTCCCGACGACGTACCGGTAGGGAATGGCCGCCACGAGATTTTTCGGAGGCGCCGGCACCGCGAAGCTGTAACCGCCGTCGAGCGACTGCGCGAAGGTCACCGTGTTCCACCAGCAATTATTGGGATCCTTCGGCGTCGCGCACATCTTGGGGATTTCATCGGCATCGTATTCGCTATGGACCAGGGCTGCGATGCGGCGCCCGTCCTCGGTGTAGAAGGAATAGAGCCAGTTGTTGTCCTGAAAATGCGAGGGGTCAGGATCCTTGGGCGAGCGATAGACCACACGGCAATCGTGCTTGACCTGATTCAGGTTCGGACCGAGCGCGGCGCGAGCGACATAATGCGTCGCGATCAGGTGGACGATGTTGCGATCGTCGCGAAACGCGCGGGCGGGTGCGTCTGGGATGTCGATTTGTTCGCAGCTATTGCGCGTATCGAACACGGTTTGCCGGGGTCCGGTGACGCTGGCCGACACCACGGGCGGGGCGGGTGGTGCCGGCGGCGCGGTCGCTGCATCGACGCACCGCGCCTCGAACGACACACTGAGCGCCAGCAGGATCGAGAGAGCGTTGGTCCATCGCATCTGAAACCGCCGTCGGATGACGCTGAGATGACACGTTGACGACGACTTGAGGCGCCGCCAAATGCCGCCCATTCAGGTGCTTGAGGATTTGGTGTGAGAAGCCGCGCGATGCAAGGCCGGCTCAGACGCGGAGGCGGCGGATCGATACCTCCTGCGGCGAACGTTGCGCGATCCACCGCCGATATTGTCGCGTTCGGAATGCGGTGGCGGCTTGTTGCAGGATCAATGCCCGTAGCGGCGACACCTTTGGATCCGGTCCTTGGCCTCGGCTCAATCGCCGCAACTGGAATTTGACGACGGCCATGTTCGCGAGCGAAGCCAGAGTCTTGTTCTTCCAGGTGATCGGCGGAAGCTGGGGCGCACCGTTCTTGCCGAGACGCCAGTCGCGCGGCAGATGCGGGTCGATCGCCAGCGCGGTGCCGATACCGACCATGTCGATCCCGCTGTCGAGCACCTCGTCGGCAATTGCGCGACGGCGGATGCCTCCGGTGATCATCAGCGGCATCCTTGCCACCGTCTTGATTTCGCGGGCAAACTCCAGAAAGTAGGCCTCGCGGGCGAGTGTCCTTCCGTCGCGCGACTGCCCCTGCATTGCCGGTGCTTCATAGCTCCCGCCCGAGAGCTCCACGAGGTCCACGTCGAGATGGTTGAGCATGTCCACCACCTGCCGGGCGTCGTCGCTGCTGAAGCCGCCACGCTGGAAGTCGGCGGAGTTGAGCTTGACGGCGACCGCGAAGCCCGCGGATACCTTGGCGCGAACGGCCTTCACGATCTCCAGCAGCAGCCGCGCCCTGTTCTCGAGCGAGCCGCCCCACGCATCCGTTCGTCGATTGGCGAGCGGCGACAGGAATTGGCTGAGCAGATAGCCGTGAGCGGCATGAATCTCCACCCCGGTGAATCCGGCCTGCTCTCCCAGTTGCGCCGTTCGTGCAAACCGCCTGATGACATCAGCGATGACATCCTCGGTCATCGCCTCCGGCACGGCGAAACGGTTGGACATCTTGCCGAGATCCATCGCGACCGCCGAGGGTGCGAACGTCTTCTGCCCAAGATTGGCCTGCATCTGGCGGCCCGGATGGTTGATCTGAAGCCAGACTTGCGTGCCTCCCGCGCGGCCGATCTCGGCCCAGCGCCTGAACCTGTCCAAATGCCTGTCGTCTTCCAGCACGACACCGCCCGGACCCGTCATCGCGCGTCCGTCGACCATCACATTGCCGGTGATGATCAGGCCGGCCTCACCATCGGCCCAGGATTTGTAGAGCCGCATCAATTCTTCCGACGGCGTCTGGTCCGCGTCGGCCATGTTCTCTTCCATCGCTGCCTTGGCGATACGGTTGGGGATGACCGAACCGTTGGGGAGCGTCAGCTTCTCGAACACTTTCATGGAACCCATCTCGTCGAAACCTTGTCTTGATCGTGGTCCGACCCTACCCTTAAAGTTAACTTTAAGGTCAACCCCCCTTCGAGGTCCGGCATGAGGATTGGAGAACTGGCGATCCGCAGCGGCCTGACCGCGTCGCGCATCCGCTTTTACGAAGCGAGCGGCTTGATCAACGCAGTCGAGCGTGGCGCCAACAATTATCGCGACTACACGCCGGACGCCGTCATGCTGCTGGAGATCATCACCAGCGCGCAAAACGCCGGATTCTCGCTCGAAGAGATTCGCCGTCTGATGCCGCTGAGGTTCGATGCCTGCCGCCATGACGAGCTCGTTGGCGCGCTCAGGCGGAAGGTTGCCGAAATCGAGGCGCTGCAAGAGCGTCTGGCAGAAAGCCGGGAGCGCCTGCACGCCATCATCGAGACCATCGAGACCAAGCCGGAAGGGTTGAGCTGCGGCGACAATACGAAGCGGGTGATGACCCGCATTCGCAAACAGGGTGCGCCGGCGCCAAAGACGCGAAGAGCGCCCCGCCCAAGATCGTGCTAGCCGCAACGGTTCAACGTCAGCCTTCCGTGCTGCCTGCCGCAATCCCGAACACGAGGCAGGTCGTCGTTGCATGCGCGATCAGCCGGCCTTTTGCATCGGTAATCCGCGCCTCCGCGGTCGCGACGCGGCGGCCGGCATTGAGCACGCGGCCTTCGGTGCGAATTGTGCCGCTGGCTTCGCTCATGCCGCGTACGAACGAGATCTTGAATTCCAGCGTGGTGTAGCCGGTGCCCGCGGGCAGCGTGCTCTGCACCGCAAGTCCCATTGCGGAATCCAGCAGGATCGCGGCATAGCCGCCATGAACCGAGCCGATCGGATTGTAATGACGCAGGCCCGGCACGCTATGGATCACCACGACGCCGGGTTCGGCCGTGCAGTCGAACGGCTCGACCGTCTGCATGATCGGCGGCTCCGGCAATTGCCGTGCGAAGATGGCGCGGACGAAATCGAGCCCCGGCATCGACGCCATCACCTCAAGGGGCACGACACCGTATTCGGTTGCCTGCTTGCCGGAACTGCCGTCGACCATCGCTAGCCCCCAAAACCTTTTATAAGATGATAAAAATCATATGATGAGGGGCCTGGAAGAGTCAAAAAGCGGCTTCTGGCGCGTTCAATGCGTGCCGGTCGCGAGGCCGGAGAGCAGATAGAGCGCGACCAGCAAAGTCGCGACCGATAGCATCGTCGTGACCGAGACCGTGGCCGCGACAAGCTTCTCCTCGACCTTGTGTTCGTGCGCCAGCACATAGACGGTCTTCGCCGTCGGCACGGCCGCGCAGATGACTGCGGCGACTGTGTAGAGCGGATTGAGGCCGGTGATCAGGCAAAGTCCGTAGACGATCAGCGGCATCACCACCAGCTTCACGGCCGCAAGCGCAAACGATGTCCCGAGGTTCGACCTCAGGCCTTCGACCGACAGGCCGAGGCCGATGGCAAAAAGCGCGCAAGGCGTGAGCGCCGCGGCGATCATGTTCAGATAGGTCGCGACGGCTGCCGGAATCGGCAAGCCCGTGATCGCCCAGACGAGGCCAATGAGCGTCGACAGCACCATCGGATTGAGCAGGATCTGCTTGACCAGCCCTGCTGGTCGCGCAGGCCCGCGTGCATCTGCATCCCTTTCGAGCAGGATGACCGTGATCGGAAACATCACGGCAGCAACGAACACCGTCGCTACGGCGGCCGGCAAGACGGCGGGCTGGCCGTAGATCGCGTGCAGGATGGGCAGCGCCACGAAGCCCGTATTGGTCATCGCCGCCGCCATGCCGTGGATCGTGCTGCTGGCGAGATCGTGCTTTCCGCCGGCGCGAACCGCCAGGAAGACCAGTGCGAAACAGATCAGGGAGCCGCCGCCGAAGGCGAGCAGGAAGCGCCATTCCAGCAGATTGCGTGCGGGCTCCTGCGCGATCGTGACGATCAGCAGCGCCGGCATTGCGACGTTGTAGGCGAAATGCACCAGCGCGTCGGCGAGCGAACGGGAGAGATAGCCCAGCTCGCCGGCGAGCCAACCGGTGACGATGATCGCGAATACGGGAAGAACGAGGCTGGCGACCTCCATCCGGCGTCCCCCTGTGCCAAGCAGCGTCGCCATCCTAGCTTGGCGATGCATGCTCGTCACGGTGTAACCGGACTGTGCCGCCCTCATCAGCCGGCCCGTGGCGTCAGGCGCCCCGGCCGCCCTGCTGGCCGATCACGCAGCGCCACCCCGCCAGCCGCTCGGCCGGATGCTGGTTCATCCATTCGGCAAGCTGCGGCGCGCCCATCATGCAGGACTGCATCGAGACCTCGGCGAAGTCCGACGTGGTGACGATCTGCTCATGGCAATTTCCGGGCGTCGAGAGACTGCAAAGCACCGCGATGATTTTGATCACGCCAGATTTCCCACATCGCTGCCGGCCGCACGGCTGATCGTCGCCGTGTCCTGTCGCTCGCCGGCCGGATCGGCTGGCGGGAAAATGCTGTCGTAAATCGCGCGGGCCTCCTGGATAAGGCGAATGCGCTCGCGCTCGGATTTCGAGACAAACTGAATAACCTGGCCCATGTCGGCCTCCAAATAGATCGTCGATCCACCATCAGATGATGGAAATCATTCCATCCGGATATGGTGTGCCGGCTTCAGCCTTGCAGCTGCGCGAGCGGTCACGAGGGATAAAAAGGCCGTGACCGCTCGGTTTCCAAGGTGGATCGGGATACCGTAGCAATGGGCCGATCTTTGCAGCCTATCTGTTCGCCCGTAGCTTCGCGAAGTATTGAGCGCCCCAATTGATGGTGTTGCGGCACATTTTCGCACGCGTGGCGTTTTAAGGTTGCTCAGTGCACGAGCGGTTCGACGAGCGAACGGCC
Organism: Bradyrhizobium rifense; assembly: GCF_008123425.1. Taxonomy (GTDB): domain Bacteria; phylum Pseudomonadota; class Alphaproteobacteria; order Rhizobiales; family Xanthobacteraceae; genus Bradyrhizobium; species Bradyrhizobium rifense. The sequence continues at coordinate 83,618 of NZ_VSSS01000001.1, read as the reverse complement.
GAGGCGGCTGAGGGACGTGCCCGAAAGGATTAGCCATGAAAAGAATAAGAAGCGCCATTGCCGCCTTCATCGCACTCGGATTGATGGCAGCGCCATCCGTTGTGAGCGCACAAACGTCGGGGACAGGTGCACAAAGTAGCACGAGCATTCACCCCGGAGTGCCGGCACAGCAAGGCACATATGGAAGTTCCGGACAGACTGTCGGGACGGTTACCGCGCCGTCGATCGGATCATCTAACCAGCCCTCGGTCGGTGTGACAAACTCGGTCCCCACCTGGAATAACACCAACCCGCCGGTCAAGTAGCGACCGCGATGCACTGGCCTCACGCCGCCGGCGCACGCTCCTTCTGCCCCGGCACAGCCGCGAGCAACTCCCGCGTATAGGGATGTTCCGGCGCGGCGAACAGCTGCGCGGTCGGCTTCAGCTCGACAATGGCGCCGCGCTGCATCACTGCGATGCGGTCGCAGATTTGGGCGGCCACGCGCAGGTCGTGGGTGATGAACAGCATCGAAAGGCCGAGCCGCGCCTTGAGGTCTTCGAGCAGCCGCAAGACCTGCGCCTGCACGGAGACGTCGAGCGCGGAGACAGCTTCGTCGGCGACGATGATTTCGGGCTCGGGCGCGAGCGCGCGCGCAATGCCGATACGCTGGCGCTGGCCGCCGGAGAATTCATGCGGATAGCGCTCGAGCGCGCCGGCATCGAGGCCGACCATCCTGAGGAGATCGCGAGCGCGGTCGAATGCGACCTTCGGATCGGTGCCGGCCGCGATCGGGCCATCGGCGATGATGTGACCGACCTTGCGGCGCGGATTGAGCGAGGCGAACGGATCCTGAAAGATCATCTGGATGCGATGGCGCTCGGCGCGGAGCGCCTTGCCCGAGAGTTGCGTCAGATCGGTGTCGCCGATCCGCACCGTGCCGCGATCGGCCGCGATCAGCCGCATCACCAGCCGCGCCACCGACGATTTTCCGGAGCCGGATTCGCCGACGAGGCCGAGCGTCTCGCCCTTGAGGATGTTGAAGTTCACTGCGCGCGCGGCATCGACGCGACGATCTTCGCGAAACCAGCCGCCCGAGGTCACGTAGGTCTTGTCGAGCCCGATCACCTCGACAGCTCTGGTTTGATCGTCGAGGGGGCCGCGCGCCGGCGGGTGCATCGACGGCACGGCGGCGAGCAGTGCCTTGGTGTAATCGTGCTGCGGTTCGTTGAAGACGGTCGCGGCGGGCCCTTCCTCCACGACCTTGCCGTGCCTGAGCACCACGACCTGATCGGCGATGTCGGCGACGACACCAAAATCATGGGTGATGAACATCACCGCCATGTTGCGGTTGCGCTGGAGGTTGCGGATCAGCTTCAGGATCTGCGCCTGCGTGGTGACGTCGAGCGCGGTGGTTGGCTCGTCCGCGACCAGCACGGCCGGTTCGAGCGCGAGCGCCATTGCGATCATGGCGCGCTGGCGCTGGCCGCCGGAGAGCTGGTGCGGATAGGCGCGCACGATGCGTTCGGGGTCGGGCAGGCCGACCTCGCGCGCCAGCGACAGCGCCTTCGCGCGACGCTCCCTGGGCGTGAGCAGGCCATGGGCCTCGAACATCTCCGCCATCTGGTCGCCGATCCGCATCAACGGATTGAGCGCGGTCATCGGCTCCTGGAAGATCATCGCGAGACGACGGCCGCGCAAATCGCGCCAGCCGTCATCATCGAGCTTGAGCAGGTCGCGCCCCTCGAACTGAATCTCGCCGGAGGTGACGCTCACCGTATCCGGCAGCAGCCCCATCAGCGCATGCGCGCACATCGACTTGCCGGAGCCGGATTCGCCGACGACGCAGACGATCTTGCCGGGCCGCAAATCGAGCGATACGCCATCGACGGCAAAGGGGCGCTCGGCGCCCTGGGGCAGCGCGATCCGCAAATTCTTGATGGAGACGGCGGGCGGGGCGGTCATCATCAGCGTCCTTCCCGCGAGAGGCGCGGATTGAGCGCGTCGTTGAGGCCTTCGCCGATCAGGTTCAGTCCCAACACGGAGATCAGGATGGCGACGCCGGGAAACACCGTGATCCACCAGGCCTGGCGGATCACGGTGCGGCCGGCGCCGACCATGTAGCCCCAGGAGATCAGATTGGGATCGCCCAGCCCAAGGAAAGACAGCGAGGATTCCAAGAGGATTGCAGTCGCCACCATCAGCGAGGCCAGCACGATCACCGGCGACAGCGCGTTGGGCAGAATCTCGCGCAGGATGATCCAGGTGTTGCTCTGTCCGGTCACCACGGCGGCCTGGACATATTCGCGCGTGCGCAGCGACAGCACCTCGCCGCGGACGAGGCGCGCGACCGGCGGCCAGCTCACCACTGCGATCGAGGCCACGATCGAATAGATCGACGGCTGCAGGATCGCGACCAGCACGATCGCGAGCGCAAAGCTCGGAATGGTCTGGAAGAACTCGGTGAAGCGCATCAGCGCGTCGTCGACCTTGCCGCCGAAATAGCCGGCCATGGCGCCGATGGGAACGCCGACGACCAGTGCGACCAGCGTCGAGACGAGGCCGACCAGCAGCGAGACGCGTGCACCGAAGATCATGCCGGCGAACACATCGCGGCCGAGTGCGTCGGTGCCGAGCGGCACGGTCGAGAGCGTGAACGGCGGCAGGAACGGCCGCTGCACCATGCGCCAGGGCGAGTTCGGAAACAGCAGCGGCCCGAAAACTGCGATCCCGATCGCGAGCAGGAGGATGACCAGCCCGATGACGCCGCTCGGGCTCCTCAGCATCGATTTCCAGAACTGTTTCATGCGGCGAATTCGATGCGTGGGTCGACCAGGCGATAGACGAGGTCGGTGATGAGGTTGAAGATCAGCACCATGACCGAGCAGGTCACGAAGACGCCGAGCAGCAGATTGTAGTCGCGCTGCAGCAGCGCGTCGTACATGAGACGCCCGATGCCGGGCCAGGCGAACACGGTCTCGGTGATGACGGCGCCGCCGATCAGCGTGCCGGCATGGACGCCGGCGAGTGTGACGACCGGGAGGAGCGCGTTGCGCAGCACATGGCGGCGCTGGATCACGCCGTCGGAAAGGCCCTTGGCGCGCGCGGTCTTGACGAAGTCGAGCCGCTTCACTTCCAGCATCGAGGCCCGCGTCATGCGGGTGTAGGTCGCCATGAAGAACAGGCCGAGCGTCATCGCCGGCATGATCAGGTGCTTTGCGACGTCGACCACATGGGCAAGGCCGGTGAGGTTGGCGCCGACCGTCTCGTAGCCGAAGCTCGGCAGCCAATCGACCGTGACCGAGAACAGCAGAATTCCCATCAGTGCCACCCAGAAGATCGGCATGGCGTAGAAGATCAACGCGAAGATGGTGATGGCGGTGTCGAGGAAGGTCCCGGCGAAGCGGGCGGCGAAGGTGCCGAAGAGAACCCCGAGCGCGAGCGAGATCGCGAACGCGGTCAGCGTCAACAACAGCGTTGCCGGCAACCGCTCCAGGATCAGCTTCGACACCGGCGCCTGCTGACGGAAGGAGAAGCCGAGGTCGAGGGTCGCGATGCCCTTGACGTAGATGAACAGCTGCTCGGGCAGCGGCTTGTCGAGGCCGAATTTTTCCCGGAGCTGCTGGACGAAGACCTGGTCGCTAGCTCCGGCCTCGCCCGCCATCACGACAGCGGGGTCGCCGGGCGCGAGCCGGATCAGGAAGAAATTGAGGACGACGATCGCGAGCAGGACGATCACGCCCTTCACGACACGCTGAGCGACGAAGGAGAGCATTGCTAGAACGACGCTTGTTTGACTTGAGTGCCACCGCGGTGACGGTGTGCTCCCTCTCCCGCTTGCGGGGGAGGGTTGGGGTGGGGGTGCTTCCGCAGAGGGATTAACAAGTGGAGAGAACCCTCACCCGCTACGCTCTTCGAGCGCAGCGACCTCTCCCGCAAGCGGGAGAGGCGAAGAGAGCTCGCAGCGCGTACGCTCACTTGTCGAGCCATGCGTCCTTGAAGCCGTCATTGACGCCGATCCCGGTGGTGATCAGGTTCTTGACCTTGCAGCGCATGATGGTCGGGAATTGCAGCTCGAGCATCCAGGCCACCGGTACGTCCTCGACCAGGATCTTCTGCGCCTTCTCGTAGATCTCCCTGCGCTTGGAATCGGGCGTTGCGACCGCGCCGTCGGCGAACAGCTTGTCGATCTCGGGGTTGGAATAGCCCTCGACGTTGTTGAACACCTGGCCCTTGGCAATCGCGCTGGAGACGTAGTTGCGCCCCACCCCGAGGGCGGGATCGCCGTATTGGTAGAGATAGGTGAAGGCGATGTCGTAATCCCAGTCGCCGATCTTCTGGTTGCCGCCGGCAACGTCGGTCGAGATCGTTTCGATGTTCATGCCGACGTCGATGAGGTTCTGCTTCACGGCTTCACCCCAGCGCTGCCAGGTCTCGCCATAGGCGAGCGGCAGGATGCGGATCTTCTCGCCCTTGTAGCCGGCTTCCTTCAGCAGCGCCTTGGCCTTGGCCGGGTCGTATGGATATTTCGGCACGTCATCGCTGTAGTATTTGATGGTCGAGGCGGACGGGCCGGTCGCGACCTTGCCGAGCCCGTTCCAGATCACGTCCTTGGCGAAGTCGCGGTCGATCGCGTACATGATCGCCTGCCGCACCCGCTTGTCGGCAAGCGGGCCCTGGCGGTTGTTCAGCCACAGCCAGGCCAGCGGCGAGAAGAACTCCCAGCCGGCGCCGGTGACGCAGGTGTCCTTCAGCTTGGACAGCCGCGGCACGTCAAAGTTCTCGACCGAGCCGCCGGGCAGCACGTCGACCTTGCCGGTCTCGTAGGCCACCGAGCGCGCGGCGGCGTCGGGGATGACCTGCCAGTAGACCTCATCGAGATAGGGCTTGCCCTTCTCGTGGTAGTTCGGGTTCTTGACCATGCGGATGAACGAGCCCTTCTGCCATTCCTTGAACATGAAGGGGCCGGTGCCGACCGGCGCGTTGTTATAGGGATTGGTCTTCCAGTCGGTGCCCTCATAGAGATGTTTCGGCACCATCGGCATCGAGCCGACCTCGAAGATGCCGAGGAACGGGCCGAACGGCTGCTTCAGCGTGAACACGACGGTGTAGTCGTCGGGCGCCTCGACCTTGTCGACCTGCACGAGGTTGGCGCGGGCGCGCGCATGGGTCTGCTTCAGCATCTCGATCGAGAACAGCACGTCGGCTGCGGTGAAGGGCTTGCCGTCATGCCAGGTCACGCCCTTCTTGAGCTTGAAAGTGTAGGTCTTGGCGTCATCGCTGACGGTCCAGCTCTCGGCGAGTTCCGGCTGCGGCTCGAGCTTGGGGCTATAGCGCAGCAGGCCTTCGAAAATGTTGCCCGACACCATCTGGACCGGGCCGTTCTGGACCATCGCAAGCATTAGGCCGGGCGGCTCGGGCTGGATCACCGCATTGATCACACCTCCCGTCTTCGGCTCTTGCGCCAGTGCCGAGGCCGTGAGGCCGCAAGCCAGGAGGAGACCAAGCAACACTCGTTTCGACATGTCGTATCTTTCTCAAGCGAGACCGGCCGCAAACGCTTCGCGACGTCCTCGCGCGCGAAGCCACGGCCGGCCCATCCCAGTCCCCATCCACCTTCGAGGCTCACATAGTCTCATTCCGCGCCGCAAGATGAAACTCTCGACAGTGTTCGCACAAAAAATGTACAGCGCGTCCTGTTTTCACTTGATTCATTGTCTTGTCACGGAGACAAGTCGGCCCATGGACAACGCCACACGCTCCGAACGATCCCGCAATGCTGCGCTCGAAGCAGCGATCAGGATCATTGCGCGCGACGGGCCCGGCCGGCTGACGCTCGATGCGATCGCGCGCGAGAGTGGTCTCAGCAAGGGCGGCGTGATGCACCAGTTCCGCACCAAGGAAGCGGTGCTGAAGGCGCTGCTGGAGCGGCAGATGGAGCATTTCGAGGAATTCTCGACCCGCTACATGGCGAAGGTGAGCGCAACCTCGGCAAATCCCAATTTGGCGACCCAGCTCGCCACCGTGCGGGAGGCGGCGACGTCGCCGAATTCCGCCGCGCTCGCGCTCGTTGCGGCCATGGTCGAGAACCCCAGCCTGATGATGTTGCCGCGCGAGCGGGAGATGAAGCGGGTGGCGGCCATCAAGGCGGAGTCCGCCGATCCTGACCTCGCGCTGCTGCGCTGGGCCGCGGCGCGCGGATTGCTGTTGAGCTCGCTGTTCGGCATGTCGCCGCTCAGCAAGGACGAGCATGATCGCCTGTTCGCGCGTCTGCTCGACGACGGGCAGTGGGCAGGCGTCGAACAGCCGGCGAAGGAGCTGCCGACCAAGACGCGCGTCGCCAAATCCGGTGCGGCGCCCACGGCAAAGGCCGCAACCCCGCGCAAACGCGCCTGATTCATCGTTAACAAATTCCGACCGACCGCTGCCCAAAGTCGCGCCTGCGGCCAAATGTGCCATGACGCCATTTCAGTACTTTACAAACCAACTGGTCGGTTTTATAAACGGAAACACTGAAGCGGCCCAAGGCTTCTGAATTGGCCCCGGACGATGCCTTGGGTTGGTAATGGTGAAGGCCGCAGCCGCGTTTGGTCCCACACGCGGTTGCGGCTGCCATCGCCCTCCGAAAAGCCAGAGGAGTTTTGGAATGGATTGCTCGATCGCCCTGCGCGGTCTGGGAGCGCTGATGCTTGGCGCGGCCGTGACCGGCTGCGCCTCTGTCGCGCCCGTGCCCTATTCGGAGATGGCGTCCTCGGCCTACATGGCGCCGGACAAGTCAGACGCATCCGGCCGCGTGCCTTACCGCTATTCCACGCCGGTCGACTGGCGCGCTTATAATAAAGTGATCCTCGAACCCGTCGTGGTCTATCGCGGCAAGGATCATCAGTTCGCCGACATGTCCGACCAGGACAAGGCGACGCTCGCCGCCTACATGCAGACCCGTTTTGCCGAGCGACTGCGTGGCCGCTTCATGCTGGTGCGCGAGCGCGCCCCGAACACACTGCGGATCCGGCTGACGCTGACCGGCGCCGTCGCCAACACGCCGGTACTCGGCACGCTCTCCCGCTTCGACATGGCCGGCGCGGTCTACAACGGCGTGCAGGCCGCGCGCGACGGCGAGGGCATGATGACCGGATTGGTCATCTATGGCGTCGAGATCTTTGACGCTGGGACCTCACGCCTGATCAGCGCCTACGTCACCAAGCAATACCCGGGCGCCTACGACATCAAGGCGAGCGTCGGCGCGCTCGCGGCCGCCAATGCCGGCGTCGACAAGGGCGCCGATGCGCTGATGGCGCAATTGAACTGACGCCGCAACCCAATCAACGAAAGGTGTCGCTGATGAACATCCTCCTTCGCTTCGTGCTGCGCGTCGCCATCACCATCGCGATGATGATTCTTGGCGGTCGCGTCGGCGCGGTCACGCCTAATGATCCCAGCGGCACCTGGCTCGTCGAGGATGGCCGTGCCCGCATCCGGCTCGAGCGATGCGGCCCGTCCCGCGACCGCATCTGCGGCTTCATCGTCTGGATGAAGGAGCCGGCCGACAAGCGCGGCCAGCCTCTTCGCGACAAGGAAAATCCCGACCCCGACAAGCGCGCCCGCGCGCTGCTCGGTCACCAGCTGATCATGGGCCTGCAGGCGACGCCTGAGGGCCGGTTCGCCGGCGACATCTACAACGCCGAGGACGGCAAATTCTATTCGGTCTCGATCTGGCGCGAATCCGCCGACCGGCTCAAGCTCAAGGGTTGCCTGATCAAGCTGTTGTGCCAGACCCAGACCTGGCAGCAGACCCTCGACGCCCAGCCCGGCCAGCTGATCGGCCTCACCGGCGATCTCAACGGCCCCCGTGCCGACAAGGAATGGGCGCAAGTGCCGCCGCCGAAGCCGATGCAGGTGAAGTCGGAAGCCAAGGCGAAGTAGCCGATTGCCTCTCCGACCGTTGGCAATGATGATGTTGAGGCGGTTGCACACTGCCCGCGTACGAAATTTGACCGGTTGTCAGCCAAAAGCTATTCTTCTGCCCGCTGGGTCGTCCAATCCGAATTTGCAACCGCAAATTCCTCGTTCCGGGGCGCACCTATGGAATGGTCAGCCAAGCCGTCTCGTGTCGACCAGCCCTTCGGGAGCTGGGCTGACGATCTCGCTGCGGCCTTTGTCCGGCTCGAGCCGCGTAAAATCGCTGACCGTCCTTTCGAAGGTTCGATCACACGTACCGACGCCGCGTCGGTCCAGATTTCACTCGTGAAAGCCACGGGTCACAGCGTTCTCCGGCTGCGGCCCCATATTGCACAGTGTACGGACGATCTCTGCTTCATCAATCTCCAGCTCGAGGGCCTGGGCCGCACGACGCAGCGGGGACACGAGCAGGTCTGTGCGCCCGGCGACCTCGCGGTCGCCGATACGACCGAGCCGTTCGAGATTGCCAACGGTCGCGATTTCCGTCTCTTTTGCTTTGCCGTGCCGCGGCGGGGCCTGCCAAAAAGCTTTGCGGATTGTCCGCGGCTCGCACTGTCGAGGACGGAAAACGGCCGGGCATTGTCGCGCACGCTCGCCGGCTATGCCGAGCTTTGCCTGGCCTCACCCGCAGTTGCGGCAAGCAGCGGCACGCATCTGGTCGAGCTGATCGCGCATGCGCCGGAGATGCTTAGTGAAATGCCGGTCACGCGTGTGAATGCGCCCGTGCTGCTGTCGATGATGCTCGACCATATCGACCGTCACAGCGACGATCCTGGTCTCGATGCCGAATCGCTTGCCCGGAGGTTCCGCTGTTCGGAGCGCTATGTGCATCGGCTGTTCGTCGCGACCGGCCGGTCCGTCGGTGAGCATGTCAGCGACCGGCGGATCCTTGTCTGCGCCCGCGATCTGCTCGACGCGCAGCAACGTCACAAGACCATCTCCACGATCGCGTATGAGGCTGGCTTTTCCGATATCTCGCACTTCAACCGCCTCTTCAAGCGCAGCCACGGCCTCGCCCCGCGCGAATTTCGCAAGACGAAGGGGAAGGGCGAGTAGTTCACCTCCAGCCAAGAATTCGGTCGCTGCCGACCAAGATTTTCCTCCCTCGCTCGCCTCACCCTGGTGACCTGCCGGAGCGAGGGAGAAGTTCGATGGCGATTGATTTTACGCTTTCACCTGCGCAGCGCGCGTTGCAGCTTCAATCTCGAAAATTCGCCGCGGAGGTCTTGGCCGACGCCGGCAAGGCCGAGTTGCTCGCGACACCGGAAGAGCGCTTCCTCGCGACGAAGCCGACCTACGAGGCGATGGTCGCTGCCGGTTATCTGCGCAAATGCATTCCGGCGCCGGCGGGCGGCGATAATGCCGGACTTGTCGATATGGCGATCCTGGCGGAAGAATTCTACGTGGTGAATCCGAGCGTGACGCTGACCATGCTCGGCACGGTGCTCGGTCTGCTGCCGATTCTGCTTGGGGGGAAGCCGGAGCAATGCACCCGCCTGCTTGCACCGTTCCTGAAGACGAGCGGCGCACCGCTTGCGGGCTTCTGCTCCTCGGAGCCCGGCGGCAGTGCCAATGCCGCCGCACCGCCGCCGGGCGAGGGCGTGCGCACCACCGCCAAACGCGAGCTCGGCAATTGGATCATCAACGGCCGCAAGAAATGGGTGTCGTCCGCCACCGGGTGGGATCGCAATGGCGCCGAGGTGTTGTGCGTGGTGTGCCGGACCAATCCTGCCGCGCCACCGGAGCAGGGTGTTTCCATCATTGCGGTCGAAGGCCCGGCACCCGGCATCGTGTTCGAACGCGCCATCGATACGATTGGCCACCGCGCTCATTTGGTGCCGGAATTCGGCTTGCGTGCCGTCACCGCGCCGCACGGCAATCTGCTCGGGCAGGAGGGGGGCGGCTTGATGCTGGCGGCTGCCGCTCTCACCGGCACGGCGGCGCTGGTCGGTATCTTCGGCGTTGCCCTGATGCGGGCCGCCTTCGACTTCGCGCTGCATTTTGCCCGCACCGAAAAACGCGGTGGGGTACAGGCGATCATCGAGCATCAGGCGGTTGGCTATGCACTCGCCGACGCCAAGACCACGATCGAAGCCGCGCGCTACCTGAGCTGGCGGGCCTGCCATGCGCTCGATACGCAATCGCCCGGTGCCGACGAGCTCGCGGTCCAGGCCAAGATCTTCGGCTCCGAGGCCGCGGTGCGGGTCATCACCGACCTGATGCGCGTGGTCGGCATTGACAGCTATGACCACGCGGCACCGTTCGGCCGCCTGCTGCAGGACGCATTGGCGTTGCCGATCTTCGATGGTGGCAATATGGGTGTCCGCCGGCGTCAGCTCCACGCGATGCTGATGCGGCCCGACTACGATCCGCTGACCGTGTGTGGCGGAGCTTGAGCCGACGCGTCGCATCTGCATCCGCGATTTGCGCATCCGGTCGCCGCGGGCCGCGGCGCCAGGGAGATGGCGCCGCGCCGCGAGCCATGCCAGACTGGCCTCCGATCGATAAACGACCGGATCGGTACACCTTATGACTGACCAGCCTTTTCCGGGCCCGGATCTGCGCCCGCTGCATTTGCAACTGGGCGCGCAGACCATTGGCGGCTTTGAAAGCGCAGGCACGGGACGCCCGATCCTGCTGATCCACGGCAATTCCTCCTCATCCCGGATCTGGCAGAAGCAGTTGCAGGGGCCGCTCGGCGCCAAATACCGCGTGATCGCGATCGACCTGCCCGGCCACGGCGCCTCGTCGCCGCCGCCCCATCCGGAAAGGGATTATTCCGGCCATGGTTATGCCGCGGCGATCGCTGCCGCTGCCGGCGCGCTCGATCTCACGAGCGCAATCGTCGTCGGCTGGAGCCTCGGCGGCCATGCGGTGCTGAACGCGGCTGCGTCGCTGCCGATGGCGGCCGGGCTGATGATCTTCGGGACGCCGCCGGTCGGCAGCGGGCCTGCGGGCTTTGCCGGCTTCAAGAACCTGTCGCCCACCGCGTTCACGGCCGCGCCGACCGAGGCTGAGATCGAGGAGTGGATGCACACGGCCTTTGCGCCGGGCTACACGCCGATCCCCGGTTTCGTGCTGGAGGATTTCCGCAGGACCGACGGCAATGCGCGTGCCCGTCTCGGCGCCGTTGCGCAAAGTGGCGGTCTCGCCGATGAAACCGAGATCGTGTGCAATCTGAAGATTCCCCTGGCGATCGTACAAGGCGCGGAAGAGCAGATCGTCGATCTCGGCTGGCTGCAGCGCCTCGCCGCGCCGACCTTGTGGCGCGGCGCGGTTCAGGTCGTCGACGGCGCCGGCCACTCGACGCAATGGGAAAAACCCGAGGCCTTCAACGGGCTGCTCGACGCGTTTGCGTCGGGTGTGTGACCGTCTTCACCTCAGTCCCGCGCGCCGAAATCCTTCCAGATAGTGCTGGCGATCCGCATCGTTCGCCCATGGTAGCTGCGTCGCGATCCAATCCAGCGAGATATTGGGCTGGGTGCGGCGGAGCTCTCCCAGCGCCATATCCGCAAGTGCGCCGTCACCGGTCATGCCGGCGGAGACGGCGAGCACGCGATAGGCGCCGGTGAGATCGCCGCGATGGCGGATCGCCTCGCGCGCCAGCGCGATGGCCTCGTCATATTGCCGCTCGGTGAACCGCGCATAGCCGGCGATGCCGTAATAGATCGCCAGCGACGGATCGCGCGGCGAGAGCCTGATCGCCTTTTGCGCCGCCTCGAACGAATCGCCGGGTCGCCCGGCATAGGACAGCGCCAGCGCGTAATAGCCCTGCGCCAGCGAGAAGTTCGGATTGAGCGCGAGCGCCTGCTCGAACTCGGACAGCGCGTCCGCAAGCCGGCTCGTCGAGAAGCAGACACTGCCGAGCGCGGCGTGGGCCCAGGCATTCTCATGGTCGCAGCGCATTGCGGCCAGCGCGGCGTTCTCCGCGATCGGTGCCGTCGTTGCAAGCTCCGCCCAGCCCAGATGCACGCCGAACATGTGGCTTGCCGCCAGCACCGCCAGCGCCTGGCCGTAATCCGGATCGATCGCGATCGCGCGCTCGAGCAGTTTCTGCGCCGCGGCGTGGTCCTGCGGCGTGATTCGCCAGTAATGCGACAGCGCCTGCATCAACAGGTCCCAGGCATCCAGGCTCGATGGGGGCTTGCGATGCGTGCGGAAATTCTCTGCGGCGTGGATCTGCGGCTCGATCGCCGCGACGATCCGCTCGGTGATCTCGTCCTGCACGGCGAAGACGTCGACCAGCTCGCGGTCGTAGCGCTCGGCCCAGAGATGGCCGCCGGTGGTGGCGTCGTTGAGCTGTGCGGTGATGCGCACGCGGTTGGCCACCTTGCGCACGCTGCCCTCGACGATGTAGCGGACGCCCAGCTCCTCGGCGATCTGCTTGAGGTGGACCGCGCGCCCCTTGTAGGTAAAGGACGAGTTGCGGGCGATCACGATGAACCAGCGCTGCTTCGACAGCGCGGTGAGGATGTCCTCGCTGATCCCGTCGCCGAAATATTCCTGGGCGGGATCGCCGCTCATGTTCTCGAAGGCGAGCACCGCGATGCCCGGACGGTCGGTCGCGACGCGCGGGGAACCCGGTGTGACCTCGGCCGGAACGGGCTTTTCTGCCACTTCCTCCCGGACGTCCCCGACGAAACGAAAGCCCTTGCGCGGGATCGTCTTGATCAGCCGCTGCGTCGCACCATCGTCGCCGAGTGCCTTGCGCGCAGCGTTGATCCGGCTGTTCAGCGCGGAATCCGAGACGATGCGGTCGCTCCAGATCTCGCTGATCAGATCGTCCTTGCTGACCACGCGGGCGCGTTCCGCCACGAGGTAGAGCAGCAGATCGAACACCTGCGGCTGCAGCGGCACGGCTGCGCCGCTGCAGGTGAGCTCCCGCAGGTCGCCGTCGAGCACGTTGTTTTCAAAGAGGAATCGCACGTTTCTGTCGTCTCAAGCAAAAATCAAAGTCGTCTCAGGCGAAAATCAACCGTCCGCGAAAGTCTTCCGCCGTCCGGTCCGGCATGGTGCAGAGACCAAACAGTGCCGATGCCTCGGCACAACGGAGCTTTCTATGACCCAACTCGATCATCAGGTGCATTCCATTAGCCCGGAGGTTGCGGGCTCACGCATTTTCAAGTTCATCGCCTTTCTTTACGGAATTGCGGCGTATCTCGTTTTTTTCGTTACGATTGTCTACGCAATCGGCTTTGTGATGGGGCTGGTGGTGCCGAAGACCATCGACAGCGGGCCCGACACGCCGACGGCCGAAGCGGTCATCATCAATCTGCTGCTGATGACGCTGTTCGCCGTTCAACACAGCGTGATGGCGCGCCAGCGCTTCAAGGCGTGGTGGACGCAATTCGTCCCCAAGCCGGTCGAGCGCTCGACCTACGTGCTGTTCGCGAGCCTGTCATTGCTCCTCCTGTTCTGGCAGTGGCGTCCGTTGCCGTCGGTCATATGGGACGTCGCCAATCCGGATCTTGCCGTGACGCTGGTCACGCTGTCGTTCGCGGGCTGGGTACTGGTGTTCACCTCGACCTTCATCATCAATCATTTCGAATTGTTCGGATTGCATCAGGTGACCAACCATCTCGTCGGCAAAGAGGCCGCGCCGCCGCGGTTCAAGACGCCGCTGCTCTACAAATTCGTCCGTCATCCGATCTATCTCGGCTTCATCATCGCCTTCTGGGCGGCACCGACCATGTCCGCAGGCCATCTGCTGTTTGCGGCCGTGACCACCGCCTACATCTTCGTCGGCATCGCGCTGGAGGAGCACGACCTCGTCGATCTCTTTGGCGACGAATACCGGCAGTACAAACAACGGGTGTCGATGCTTATTCCCTGGCGCCGGTCAGTCTAGCCGCCGCGCGCTCCGTCGCGCGTCCGCCGATCGGAGGACGCGCGACGGGACTTTATTTGTAACTCAAGGATTTCAATCCCAATTTCCATCTCAGGAGACGACCAAGATGAAACATGTCGGACACTGCTTCTGCGGCGCGGTCACGATCGAGGTCACGGGCGAGCCAGCGGCGATGGGCTATTGTCACTGCCGTTCCTGCCGCTCGTGGTCGGGCGGACCGGTGAACGCTTTCAGCCTGTGGAGGCCGGAAGCCGTGCGCATTACCGAGGGCGCGCAGAACGTCGAGACCTTCGTCAAGACGCCGCTCAGCCAGCGCAAATATTGCGGGAAGTGCGGCGGTCATCTCATGACCAATCACCCGCCGCTCGATCTGATCGACGTCTTCACCGCCACCATCCCGACGCTCGCGTTCACGCCCGGCGTCCACGTCAACTATTCCGAAACGGTGCTGCCGATGCGCGACGGCCTGCCCAAGCTGAAGGACTTTCCCGCCGAGTTCGGCGGCAGCGGCGAGATGATGCAGGACTAAAATATAGGCTTCCCTCTCCCCCGCTCGCGGGGAGAGGGATATCTTCGTTACCTCATCCCCGCGCGCCGAAATCCTTCGAGATAATGCGCGCGGTCCTCTTCGCGCAGCATCGGCAGCTCGCGCGTGAGCCAGGCAAGCGAGATACCGGGCTGGGTGCGTCGCAATCCTTCCAGCGCGGAGGCGGCAAGTGCGGGATCGCCGGACATGCCGGCCGCCGCCGTGAGCACGCGATGCGCGCCGACGAAATCGGCTCGCTGCCGCATCGATTCCCGCGCCATATGCATGGCGTCCTCGTAATTGCGGCCGATGAACTGGGCATAGCCCGCAACACCGCAATAGATCGCCGCGAGCGGATCGCGCGGGCTGAGCCGCAGCGCGCGGCGTGCAGCCGCATCGCCGTCCTGCCATCGTCCGGCGTAGCACAGCGTGACGCCGTAGAAGGCATGCGCCATCGCGAAATTCGGATTGAGCTGCAAAGCCAGCTCGAACTCCGCCAGCGCGTCGTCGAAACGGCGGCGGAACAGATACGTATAGGCGAGACCGTGATGGGCCCAGGCATCGTCGCGATCGGCTTCCACCGCGGCCAGTGCTGCGCGTTCGGCAACCGGGACAGTCGCGGCCATATCGGCCCAGCCCATATGCGCACCAAAAATGTGGCTGGTGGCGAGCAGCCCCAGCGCCTTGCCATAGGCGGGGTCGATCGCGATCGCCTGCTCGAGCAGCGCCTGCGCCGCTGCATTGTCCTCGCGCGTGATGTGCCAGTAGTGCGACAGCGCGCGCATCACGAAGTCCCAGGCATCGAGACTGCCCGGCGGCTTCTGCTGGGCGCGAAAATTTTCGGCGGCGTAGAGCTGAGGCTCGATCGCGGCGACGATGGCTTCGGTGATCTCGTCCTGTACGGCAAAGATGTCGGCAAGCTCGCGGTCGTAGCGCTCGGCCCAGAGATGGCCGCCGGTCGAGACGTCGTTGAGCTGGGCGGAGATGCGCACGCGATCGCCGCTTCGCCGCACGCTGCCCTCGAGCACGTAGCGCACGCCGAGCTCGCGCGCGATCTCGTGGAGATGCACGGCGCGGCCCTTGTAGACGAAGGAGGAGTTGCGCGCGACCACGAAGAACCAGCGCAGCTTCGACAGAGCGGTGATGATGTCTTCGCTGATGCCGTCGGAGAAATAGTCCTGCTCGCGGTCGCCGCTCATGTTGGTGAAGGGCAGCACGGCGATCGCTGGGCGATCGGGCAGCGCAGGCGAGGCGTGCGACGTTGTGACGCTGCGGCGCGGCTCCACCGGTGCGGCGGCGGATTTGGTCTCGACATCGCCGACGAAGCGAAAGCCCTTTCGCGCGATAGTGCGGATCAAGGTCTGGTTCGCGCCGCTGTCGCCGATCGCCTTGCGCGCCGCATTGATCCGGCTGGTCAAGGTCGATTCGGAGACGCTGCGGCCGTGCCAGATCTTGTCGATCAGCTCGTCCTTGCTGACGACCCGGTCGCGGTTTTCCATGAGATGGACGACGAGGTCGAAGACCTGCGGTTCCACGGACACGGGAACCTGCTCGCGGCTCAGCTCGCGCCGGTCGGTGTCGAGAAGGTGGTCCTGGAACAGAAACTGCACGTCGAAAACTCAGACCTCACAACGACTTCAGGCAATGATGAAATCAAAATGGATTTCGCCTTGAACTCTGTAAGTCCGCCGGGAGGTCAGCCCGGTTCACTGCAATCGCCGGATGGCTGCCATGCCATTTGCGCGGAGGAATACAACCTGAATTAGAACGTGACCAGTTTTGGTAGATTGTCGCGGCATCCGGACGATAACCGAATGCCGCGGTTGAGCATCACGGGCAGGGATGGCGCCGGCCGTCGTTGCCGAGATACATGCCCGTATTCGGATTGTAGGATTTGTAGCGCTGCATGCAGTATTGCACGTCGCCCTCGGGCGGCGGTCCATATCCGGCGGGCGGCGGCGGATAGCCCGGCCCGTCATAATAAGGTGAGCCGTAGTAATAGGGCGCCGCGACCGCGCCGCCGATGATCGCGCCGGCTGCAAGCCCGCCGACGAACGCGCCGCCGCCCCAGCCCCAGCCGCGCCGTCCGTACCAGCGCACTTGTTCGACCTGATTGGGCGCAGCCTGCGTCATCGCAAGCGGCTGTCCGATCGGCGCCGCCGATGCCGCGGTCAATGTCGCAGCCGACAGGCTCGCCAGCAGACAAGCTCCAGCAACGAAGCGAAACGATTTCAACATTGTGCTCTCCTCGTCATGCGGCGGCTCACGCGCCGCGCGAAATTGATAGTGCAAGTGGAGAAGCGCGCTGAATTAAAATTTCGACAGGAATTTATCGCCGTCATCCTGAGGTGCCGAAGCGCAGCGGAGGCCTCGAAGGATAGACGGCCCGGCTGCATCTCGGCCGTTCATCCTTCGAGGCTCTGCGCACGCTGCTTCGCATCGTACGCCTCGCACCTCAGGATGACGGGACCGAGATCCTGCGGCGCGGTGGCGAAGCCATCGCACACACACACACATCGAATGTGTGACGAACGGTGAATGTCCATTGCCGAACACCGCCGCCCGCGTAAGCTGCCTCCCACACATAACAACAGCCGCAAAGAAACGCCCATGCCCGCCTTTCCCGCCTCGACCACCGTGCTCGACTCCATGCTGTTTCGCGATGCCTTCGGCACGCCTGCGATGCGCGAGGTGTTTTCCGACGTCGCGCTGGTTGCGCGGTATGCCGAGGTCGAGGTGGCGCTGGCAAAGGCGGAGGCGCGCTGCGGCGTGATCCCACAAGCTGCCGCCGACCAGATCGCGGCGCGGACCGATGTCACAGCGCTCGACTTCGATCTGCTGCGGCAGGAGACCGACATCGTCGGCTATCCGATCCTGCCGCTGGTGCATCAGATGGTGAAGCAATGCGGCGAGGCCGGCCGCTACGTGCACTGGGGCGCGACCACGCAGGACATCATGGACACCGCCGTGGTGCTGCAATTGCGCGCGGGGCTCGCAATCATCGAACGCGATATCGCCGAGCTGCGAAAAATCCTCGCCGATCTCTCCAAGCGTCATCGCGACACGCCGATGGCCGGCCGCACCCACCTCCAGCAGGCGCTGCCGGTGACCTTCGGCTACAAGACCGCGATCTGGCTCGCGATGTTCGACCGCCACGCCGAGCGTCTCGAGCAATTGAAGCCGCGGGTTCTCGTCGGCCAGTTTGCCGGCGCCGCCGGCACGCTGGCCTCGCTCGGCGACAAGGGGTTCGAGGTGCAGGAGGCGCTCTGCGCCGAGCTCAAGCTCGGCGTTCCCGCCTCGACCTGGCACGTCGCGCGCGACGGCTTTGCGGAAGCCGTGAATTTTCTCGCGCTCGTCACTGGCTCGCTCGGCAAGATCGCGCTCGACATCATGATCATGGCCTCGACCGAATTCGCCGAGGTCTACGAGCCCTTCGTCAAGGGCCGCGGCGCCTCCTCGACCATGCCGCAGAAGCGCAACCCGATCTCCTCGGAGCTGATGCTTGCCGCGTCCAAGGCGGTGCGCCAGCACGCGGGCCTGATGCTCGATGCCATGGTGCAGGATTTCGAGCGCGCCACCGGTCCGTGGCACGCCGAATGGATGGCGATCCCCGAGAGTTTCGTGCTGACCGCAGGCGCGCTGCATCAGGCGAAGTTCGCGCTCGCCGGCCTCATCGTGGACGAGGCAAAGATGAACGACAACCTCGCCCTTAGTCGGGGTCTGATTGTGGCCGAAGCGGTCATGATGGGACTGGCGCCGCAGATCGGCCGGCAGGATGCGCACGACGTGGTCTACGACGCCTGCCGGCTCGCCAACGAGAAGGGCATCAGCCTTGCCGATGCGCTGTCGGCCGATCCGCGCGTCGCGGCCCAGATCGATCGCACAACCATCGAGGCCCTCACTTCACCGAAAAATTACCTCGGCCTTGCGCCTGCCATGGTCGACCGGGTGCTGAAATCGGCAACGCGTTGAAAACCAAACTGCGTGAAACTCCGTATCTTCGCTGTCTCCAAGACGCTCGCACACTTGTGTCTCGTGATGTTAGACTTAGATTGAACGAGAGATTCCGACAGAGGACCGGGCATGACCGATCAACGCAATTCCGCCACTTCCATCGATCCAGTGAAACTCGACCGGCTGGCTGAGGTGGCGGTGAAGGTGGGACTGGGTTTGCGGCCGGGACAGGACCTTCTCTTGACGGCGCCGGCGATCGCACTGCCGCTGGTGCGCCGGATCGCTGCGCACGCCTACAAGGCCGGCGCCGGGATCGTGACGCCGATCCTCTCGGATGAAGAGATGACGTTGGCGCGCTATCGCCACGGCCATGACAACAGCTTTGATCGCGCCGCCAACTGGCTCTACGAGGGCATGGCGAAGGCGTTCTCGAACAACACCGCGCGCCTAGCCATCGTCGGCGACAATCCGATGCTGCTGTCGGGCGAAGATGCGTCCAAGGTCGCGCGCGCCAGCAAGGCCAATTCCGTGGCCTATCAGCCGGCGCTGGAAAAGATCGTCAATTTCGACACCAACTGGAACATCATTGCTTATCCGAGTCCGTCCTGGGCGAAGCAGGTGTTTCCGAACGACTCCGAAGAGGTCGCGGTCGGCAAGCTTGCGGACGCGATCTTCGCGGCGTCACGCGTCGATCGCGAAGACGCCACGGCCAATTGGGCAAGCCACAATGCGGTGCTGCGCGAGCGCACCAACTGGCTCAACGGCCAGCGTTTCCGCGCGCTGCAATATTCAGGTCCGGGCACCGACCTCACCATCGGGCTTGCCGACGGTCATGAATGGGAAGGCGGCGCCTCGCTGGCCAAGAACGGCATCAGCTGCAACGCCAACATCCCGACCGAAGAGGTATTCACCACGCCGCATTGCCGGCGGGTCTATGGCCATGTCGTGAGCTCGAAGCCGCTGTCCTACCAGGGCACGCTGATCGACAACATCGCGGTGCGCTTCGAGGACGGCAGGATCGTCGACGCCAAGGCCTCGCGCGGCGAGGAGGTGCTGAACAAGGTGCTCGACACCGACGAGGGCGCGCGCCGGCTCGGCGAGGTGGCGCTGGTGCCGCATTCCTCGCCGATCTCGCAGAGCGGGCTGTTGTTCTACAACACGCTGTTCGACGAGAACGCGGCGTCCCACATCGCGCTCGGCCAGTGCTACTCGAAATGCTTCATCAACGGCGCGCAGCTCACGCCGCAGCAGATCGCAGCCCAAGGCGGCAACCAGAGCCTGATCCATATCGACTGGATGATCGGCTCGGCCGAGACCGACATCGACGGCATTCTGGCCGACGGCAGCAAGGTGCCGGTGTTCCGCAAGGGCGAGTGGGCGAAGTAGGGTTCTTCACCTCTCCCCGTCGGGGAGAGGTAAGCTCCCGGCGACAATCTTTCCTGAACTCATGCTTTAGCGCGTCGCCTTACGCCGCCGCGTCGCGCAGCATCGGGTTGTTGTCGATGTTGAAGCGGTTGAACAGTGTCGTGAACGGGCTGCCGTCGGTGGCTCGCACGATAGCGTCGGAAGCCGCGACCGCCTCGTAGAGCGCGCCGACCGGATCGTCCGCCTCAGGCAGGTCGAGGCGCATGCGGATCTCCTCTCTCGCCTCGTTGATGTCGTCCTCGTCGTCGCGCGTCGCCTCCAGCGCATCCGCTGCGCGCCGCATCTCCTGGAGATCGCCGCCGGCGGAGAATTTGAGGATATCGAGCCAATAGGGGCGGGCGACGACGAGCTGGATGAACGCCTCGAAGCTCCCGGCGATAACGCCCGCGCGTCCCTCCGATGAGACGTAGAGCACATGTTGCGACGGCAGCAGCACGAAGGCACCGCCTGAGCCGTCACTGCCGATCTGCATGGGGCTTTCGACGCCGTCGATCGTGAACCAGGGCTCCTCGTCCGGCGCGAACGAGACATCGAGGCTGCCGAGCCAGGCGACGACCTCGCCTTGGGCTGTCAGAAGCTCTGGGGTCAGGGGCATCGATGGGGCTCCTTCTAGGTCGTTCCGCGCACTTTGTCGCACCCCGGAAAAGATCGGTTCATGTGCGCGAATTTGCAGGGAAATCCCGACGTTAACCGCTTCGCATCTGCAACTTGCGGCTGATTGTCGGTGCCAGCGTAAGGAAGAATTAAAAACCGGCTACTAGCGTTCCCAACATCTTTCGAAACAATCCGGGATTAAGCCCGGTTAATCATATTACCTTCTGGGGAAGCAGATGTCGCGGGCATTGATTGAAATCGGTAGTTGCAACGTGGATCTGGAGCTGCGGCCGATCGAGCCGGCCTGGATCATCGAGGGCAATCCGGTCTCGCGTTCGCACATCCTCTCGACCAGCTCGGACGGCACTTCGTCGACCATCATCTGGTCCTGCACCGAAGGCCGCTTCAACTGGTACTATGATTTCGACGAGACGATCATGATCCTGGAAGGATCGATCGTGCTCGAAAGCGACGGCATGGCGCCGAAGCGCTACGGCGTCGGCGACGTCATTTTCTTCCGCGATGGCGCGCATGCCAAATGGCATGTCGAAGGCCACGTCAAGAAGATCGCCTTCTGCCGCAAGACCAATCCGGCCGTCATCGGCTTCATGATCCGCGTCGTCAACAAGGTGAAGCGGATGTTCCTCTCGCCCGGCGAGCGCCGTCCCGCGACCCTGATGGGTGCCGGTTAATCCTTTTCACGGACGCTTCCCAGCGGCCACGACGGAAGAGGGGGCGGGACCAACATCCCGGCCCCTCTTTCGCGTCATGACGGCAGTTCGAGCCGGTAGACATCGGTCGCGGTCTGCGAGAACAGCGCCGTCTTCTCCGTCTCGCTCAGGGGTGACGCGATGCGCTTGAAGGCGTTGAAGATCACCTGGTAGCTGCACTGACCCTTGTCCGGCGGGAAATTGCTTTCGAACATCGCGCGCCTCACGCCGAACGCCTCGATGCAGGTTTCGATATAAGGCTTCCACGCCGCGGCGAGCTCTTCGGATGACGGCGGTTTGGGACGCAGATGGAAGTCGTAGCCGAGCAGGCACATCGCGAGCCCGCCGAGCTTCACGACCACGTTCTCGCATTTCGCGATTTCCTGGATCGAGGCGCGCCACTGCTGAAACACCTCCTTGCGCCGCCCGGCGAAGCGGCCAACGCCGGCCGGGCCGCCGCAATGATCGAGCACGATCCTGGTATCGGGAAAGGCGCGCGCCAGCTCGGTCAGCTCGCCGATCTGCGGATGAAACAGCCAGGCATCGAAGCTGAGGTTCAGGGGTGCAAGGCAGGCAAAGCCCTTGCGGAAGGCCGGATCCTGCAACAATCCCTTCGGCCGGTTCGCGTACATGCCGGCGACAACGGGGTCCTCGTCCCAGGCGGAGGAATGCCGGATGCCGCGGAAGCGGCTGTTGCCGGCGGCGATCTCCGCCTCCAGCACCGGCTTGGCGGCGTCGCCGAGCAGCAGGTTCACATGGCTGACAATGCCGGCGCAGATCGCGGCCTTGCCGTAACCACCGCTCGCGCTCATGGCCGCGACGCCATTGGCGAACTCGACCTCGCCGACGGGCCGGAAAGCCTCGGGTCCATGCGCACGATACATCGAGCGGCAATCGACATAGACCGTGGCAATGATGTTGTGGCCGGAGGCGATGTCATCAGCCATCTCCTCGATCAGATAGCGATGGCCGCGATTCCAGAGATGATGATGCGGATCGACGATCGGCCGCGCGGGATCGATGATCTCTTCCTGATATTGCGCGAGCCAGTCCTCGCGTGGCTCGACGAATAGCCCGCTGGTGTTGGCGGGCAGACCGCTTGCAACCATCGACATTCGCTCCCTCTGTTTTTGTAGTGGGAGCCTAGCATCTCATCGCGTCATGCAGCAGCGCGCCTTGTGCAACCGCGCCCTCCGTCGCGAGCACGGCGGCGTTATCGTCAGCCCTTGCGCCGTGCCGCCCTCACATCCACCACCAGCCGCCAATCGGTGGCCGTGGCGGTTTTGATTTCGCCGAGCCAGTGAAAGGAATCGTCCGTGATTTCAACGAAACTCCAGCGCGTGAGTTCGCCAGCTTCGGTCGTGCCCTCCTGCACGATGTCCTCGCCGCGCGGCCGGCCGATCTGCTGACGAAAAACCGAGCGAGCCGGATCGAACCAGGAAATCCGCCACGCGGACATGGAGGGATCGTAGACCCGGAACGTCGTGCCGTACCAATTGCCGGCGATCGGGAAGGCCGGCGCGCCCGCGGGGCGGGGAATGATCCAGACATCCTGGACGGCACGACCCTCCAGCACCCAGCCGAAATGGATTTCGCCGGGCGCAGTGTGTTTCGTTCCGTCGGCGCCTCGGGCCGTGATCTCGGCGTCCCAGTCGCCGACGAAGCGGCCGTAGAGCTGAAGCGCCGCCGCGTGCTCGGGGTTGGGTCCGTCTGCGCGCAACAATCTCGCAAAGTCGGTCATGTCGATCTCCTGTCGCCGGGAGATCAGCACGACCGGACGACAGCCGACTTGGAGAAAATTGCGCGTCAGACCCCGTCGAGAATGATCACGGTCGGCGTCGTCGGCAGCGTATCCCGCGACATCCGCAAGGAACGCTCGGTGCGGCGGTCGATCTCGAACTGCTGGCCAATCCTGCGCATGAATTCATCGAGCGGGGTGGCGAAGCGGTGCATCGGCAGCACCACGGAGGCGCGCAGGCGCTTGGTGATCTCCGAGACGCCGTCGAGCGACATGGTGTAGGTGCCGTCGATCGGCACCATCACGATGTCGAGCCGCCCGATCTGTGCGAAATGGCTGTCGTCGAGCTTGTGATGGAGATGACCGAGATGGCCGATGCAAAGGCCCGCGACCTCGAAGATGAAGATCGAATTGCCATCGCGGATCATGTCCGTGCCGGAATCGTCGCCGAAGTAGCGGCGGATGTCGGTCGTGACGTTGCGGATCAGTGTGTCACCGATGCGTTCCGAAATGATTGCCGGCTTGCCGTCGTCGCCCCAGCCATGCAGCACGTGGGGAATCCGCTTATCGGGATTGAGAGAGTAGTGGGTGCTGTGGGCCCGGTTCATGGTGACGACATCGGGCAGCCGGCCGACCTGATAGGCGCCGCTATAATCAGTCGCGATGCGCAGACCGCCCGGCGTGTCGATGAAATAAGTGGAGTGGCCGGCATAGGTGATCTCGACCTCGGCCGCGGCGGCCGCCTGCCGGAAAGCGACTGGCATGGCGCGGGGCGCAGCATTCGCCATGGCCAGGCATTCGCTGCGTTGAGGTGGTTGCTGGGCGAGGCCAGGTGAGAGACATGCGCTCAACAGCGCAAATGCCGCCGAAATGAATCGCCACATGTCCAGTCCCCAATGACGTCAGGGGAAAGTCTAGCGTGCAATGCAGCGCGTGGCCAACAGGACGCGATCAACAGCGCGTCAGTGTCGCAGCTTCAATCCCTGCGCGGGCTGAACCTCCAGGTCATCGCGACCAGGCCCGCGGTGATAAGGCCGCTGACGATGCCGGCGGTGGGCAGTGTGAGCAGCAGCGCGGCGGTGGCGGCCCAGCCGATCGAGGAGAAGGCTTCGGCGAAGGTCGCGAGCCGCGACGAGGTCTGGCGACGGCGGAATTGGCTGCGCCGGGCCTGGACGCGGAACCAGAGCTGGATCGCGGTGGCGGAGGCCGCACTGACGGTGATCATGGCGGCCGTGACCGCGGCCTGGAATGGCGAGGCGAAAACCAGCGCGGCCACCAACGGGCTGAAGATGACGGCGATCGCGATCAGCACCACCTCGATCTTGGCACGGATGACGCTCGTGGGCGTCAACGGCGCGGTCGCAACCAGATCGGGGGCGTCCTCGCCCGAGATCGTCAGCCAGGCGAGCCCGCCTGCGAGCTGACCCGCCGCCATCACGATGACGGGCGAGATCAGCGTCAGTGCCGCGGAACTGTCACCAAAGCTGCGCCAGAGCAGCAGCGCCGGGGGTACCAGATAGAGCAGCTGCATCAAGGTTTGCGAGATCAGCCAGGGATCGCGACAGAGCAGCACGAATTCCTTGCGCCGCAACGCCTGCTGCCGCGATCCACCTCGGAACGGACGCTCCTTCGCGCGCTTGCGGCTGGATATGCCGTAGGCGGCAGCGTCGATCGCGGTGTCGGCGAAGCGGCGCGAGAAGATCGCCATGACGCATCCGAGCAGCACCAGCCCGAGTGCGAGGAGCAGCAGTAGCGCCTCGCTGTCGCCCATGGTCGCCCTTGCCGGCCACCACCAGATGCTGTCGATGTCGGGCGCGTGGGCGGCGAGGGTGCCCGATGTCAGGATAGTGAAGCGCGACAGCGTGCCGTAGGAGATGATCGCCGCAACCTGGAGCGCGATCACAAAACCCGCGCCGATGATCGCAGCCAGGATCTGGGCCACGAAGCGCGTGCGCGCCGGGCCGATCAGGCGAAACAACGCGATGGTGATGGCGATCGCGATCGCCGCGGCTGACAGGCCCATCGCGATGACGACGCCGAAGGCGGCAAGCCACCGCGCTCCGCCGCCGATCACCAGCACGTCGATGAAGGGCGTCGAGAACAGCAGCGCCATGGTCGTCACGGTAAGCGCAATCGCGGCGATGCGCACCGAGAACAGGTTGGCCAGTGTTGCCGGCGAGGACATGATGAGATCGAGATCGGCGCGGGCGTAAAATACCCGCGTCACGGATTCGATCGCTTGCGACAGCATCAAGGTCCAGGCGAGAAAGATCGTCGCCGAGATCACGATCAGCGAGGATTTGTCGAGCGGCAGTTGCAGATTGGCGAAGCGGCCGATCACGGCCCAGGCCGGCACATGCAGCAATGCGGCGAAGAACAGCAGGCCGATCACGGCGGCGCGGGCGCGCCTGCGCCGGCCGCCCGTCATCATGGCGAACCATTCGCGCCAGGCGAGCCGAAGCTCGTGACGGGCAAACCACGAAAGGGCGGTCGCCGAGCTCATGCCGCTTCCTGGAGCGTCACCAGCGCGATGAAGAGATCCTCCAAGCTGGTGTCGGCATGGCCGTTTTGCTGGCGCAGCTTGGTCAGCGTGCCCTCGGCGACCAGGCGGCCCGCGGCGATCACGCCGATGCGGTCGGCCATGCGCTCTGCCACCTCCAGAATATGTGTGGTCATGATGATGGTGCAGCCGGCCTGAACGCGCTCGTTCAACAGGCCCTTCACATGGCGGGCGGAGACGGCGTCGAGGCCGGTCAGCGGCTCGTCGAGGATGATCAGGCGGGGATCGTGCACCAGCGCACCGGCAAGCGCCACCTTCTGGCGCATGCCCTTGGAGAACCCTTCGCAGCGCTCGTGCCGGTGCGGTTCGAGCCCGAGCGAGCTCAGGAGTTCCTCGGCGACCGGTTTTGAAACGGACGGCGCGATGCCCCAGAGGCCGGCGACGAATTCGAGGTACTCAAGCGGCGTCAGCTTGTCATAGATCATGGGTTCGTCGGACACCCACGCCATCACCTGCTTGGCCGCGACCGGATTCTTGAGCGCATCGATGCCGAAGATCGACACGCCGCCGTCGTCGGGCCGCAACAGGCCTGCGACCATGCGTAAAGTGGTGGTCTTGCCGGCACCGTTGGGGCCGACCAGCGCATAGAATTCACCGGCATGGATGGTGAGATCGAGACTATCGACCGCCAAACGGTCAAAACGCTTCGTTAACCCCAAAACTTCGAGCGCCGAGCTGTCCGGCTTCATGACGGCCACACCATCCGGTTTTGCATCGGTCGCGACCATGACCCGAAGATGTTTCGGCACGGTGAATCGCGCTGCCGCAAATTCCAGCATCCGTCTTGGACTAAAGGCAAGATACCTAACAAGTCACCGTTTGTTGACAGGGCTCGGGCGTTCAGGCTGAATTGGCGTCGGGACAAATGACAGCTCACGCGGCGAAACGACTGCGTAGCGGCTGGACACAAGATGCGGCAAGGCGGTCGTCAAGAACCGCGGGTTGCATCGGGAGGACGCGGCGATGCTGGATTTCGTTCAGCAGCTGGTCAGCGGTGTTGCGCTCGGCTGCGTCTACGGCCTGATCGCGCTCGGCTTCGTGCTCGTCTACAAGGCCACCGAGGTCGTCAATTTCGCCCAGGGCGATCTGATGATGCTGGGCGGCTTCTTCGCCTTCACCTTCATCGGCATGATGGGCCTGAACTACTGGATCGGCTTTGCCGGTGCGGTGGCCGCCATGGCGCTGTTCGGCATGCTGGCGGAGCGGATCGTGGTGCGGCCGATCCTCGGCTATCCGCAATTCTCCATCATCATGGCCACCATCGGCCTCGGCTATTTCCTGCGCTCGGTCGCCGGCATGATCTGGGGCACCGACGATTTCAAGATCGAGACGCCGTTCAGCCAGGGCGTGCTGCGCATCGGCTCGCTGGTGCTCGCCCATGACAAGCTCTCGGTGATCGCGGCCACCGTTATCCTGTGTGCGCTGCTCTGGCTGTTCTTCAACAAGACCACGCTCGGCACCGCGATGCGCGCCAGCTCCGAGAACATGCTGGCGGCGTACTACATGGGCATCCCGGTCAAGCGCGTGGTGTCGATCGTCTGGGCGATCAGCGCGGCGGTCGCGACCTGCGCCGGCGTGCTGCTGGCGCCGATCACCTTCATTCACTCCAATGTCGGCCTCGTGCTTGGCCTTAAGGCGTTTCCGGCCGCCGTGCTCGGCGGCTTCGGCTCGATCCCCGGCGCGGTGGTCGGCGGCGTGCTGATCGGCGTCATCGAGAGCATGGCCGGGTTCTATCTGGCGGAGGGCTGGAAGGACGTCGCGCCCTACCTCGTGCTGCTGGCCGTGCTGCTGCTGAAGCCCGAAGGCCTGTTCGGCCTTCACGCCCGCAAGAAGGTCTGAACGCATGCGCTTCCTGTTCAAGACCGACTATGAGGACGACATCAGGCTGTTTCCGCATTCCGGCTATGTCGCCTCCTACGGCCTCTTGCTCGCCGTGCTGCTGATCGCGCCCTACGTGCTCTCCAGCTACCTGATGAGCCAGCTCGTCTTCGTCTGCATCTATGCCACCGTCGGCGTCGCGCTGATGATCCTGACCGGCTTTACCGGGCAGGCCTCGCTCGGCCACGCCGCGTTCCTCGCGATCGGTGCCTACACGGCCGCCTACCTGCAGAAGTATAATGTACCGTTCCCGGTCTATTTCCTCGCGGCCGGCGTCCTGACCGGTTGCATCGGCGCGCTGGTCGGCTTTCCGGCGCTGCGGCTGCAAGGTATCTATCTCGTCATCGCCACCATCTCCTTTGCCTTCATCGTCGAGGAGATTCTGGCGCGCTGGGAAAGCGTCACCAACGGCAATGAGGGCTTGCGGGTCAAAGCGGTGTCGCTGCTCGGTGTCACCGTCTCGCGCGACAGCCCGACCTTCTATTTCCTCTGCCTTGCGGTGCTGGTGCTGACCATCGTCGGCACGCTCAACCTGCTGCGGTCGCCGACAGGGCGCGCCTTCGTCGCGATCCGCGACAGCGAGACAGCAGCGCGCAGCATGGGCGTCAATGTCGCGCTCTATAAGGTGAAGTCCTTTGCGATCTCGGCGGCGATCACCGGCTTTGCCGGCGTGCTGTTCGCGCACAAGCTCTCCTTCATCTCGCCAGAGATGTTCACGCTGCAGCTCTCGATCGAGTTCATCATGGTGATCCTGATCGGCGGCACCTTCAGCCTGCATGGCGCTGTGCTGGGCGCGATCTTCATCGTGATGATCGATCCGTTCCTGACCTATCTGAAGGACGACATGCCCGGCATCATCGCCGGCATCGCCGCGACGTTCGGCGCGGGCACGGCGACCGCGGCAAACATCCAGTCCAAGGTCGCGGCCTTTGCCTCGCTGAACGGGCTGAAGGGCGCGATTTATGGCATCATCATCATGCTGTTCGTGTTGTTCGAGCCGCTCGGCATCTACGGCCGCTGGCTGAAGATCAAGCTCTTCTTCCAGCTATTCCCGCTCTACAAGCGCGCGACCTTCAAGCGGCAGAAGATCTACGTGAAGTCGGAGCGGAACCGATGAGCTATTTCCGCGCCGAGAACCTGTCGCTGCATTTCGGGGGCCTCAAGGCCGTCGATGCGGTGTCGTTTGCGGTCGAGAAGGGCGAGATCCTCTCGATCATCGGGCCGAACGGTGCGGGCAAGAGCTCGATCTTCAACCTGATCTCGCGGATCTACCGGCCGACCTCGGGCCGCATCTTTTTCGAGGACCAGGACATCACGGAAGAGCCGCCTTACGATATCGCCAGGCTGGGCATCGCCCGGACCTTCCAGAACATCGAGCTGTTCGAGAATGCGACGGTGCTGTCCAACCTCCTGGTCGGGCGCCACCGGCATTCCAGCACGCAGCTCTGGCAGGAATTGCTGTTCCTGCCGAGCGTGCGCGCGGGCGAGAAGGTGCACCGCCGCCGGGTCGAGCAAGTCATCGAGTTCCTCGATCTCGAACCGTACCGTGATAAATTGATCTCGGGCCTGCCTTACGGCGTGCGCAAGGTCATCGAGCTCGCACGCGCGCTCTGCTCGGAACCAAAACTGATCCTGCTCGACGAGCCGTCCTCCGGCCTCAATGTCGAGGAGACCGACGACATGTCGTTCTGGATCCGCGACCTGAAGAACGAGCTCGGCGTGACCGTGCTGATGGTCGAGCACGACATGACGTTGGTCAACCGCGTCTCGGACCGCGTCATCGCGCTGAACTACGGCCGCGTGCTGGTGATGGGCTCGCCCACGGAGGTGCAGCAGCACCCCGACGTCGTCGCCGCGTATCTGGGAGCGTGATGCATGGATGCGACACTGGCGCCCGATATCATCCTGAAACTCTCCAACATCGAGAGCTATTACGGGCCGATCATGGCGATCCGCGGCATCTCGCTGGAGGTGCCGCGCGGCCGCATCGTCACGCTGCTCGGGGCCAACGGCGCTGGCAAGACCACGGTGCTGAAGACGATCTCGGGCATTCTCGATCCGCAAAAGGGCTCGATCGAGTTCATGGGCAAGCCGATCCAGCGCATGGAAGCCGATCGCATCGTGCGGCTCGGCCTCAGCCATGTGCCGGAGGGGCGCGAGGTGTTCCCGTTCCTCTCGGTGCGCGAGAATTTGATGATGGGCGCCTATCCGCGCAGCGATCGCGACGGTGTCGCGGAGGATCTGGAGCGGGTCTACGGCTATTTCCCGCGGCTGAAGGAGCGCATCAATCAGCCGGCCGGCCAGCTCTCCGGCGGTGAGCAGCAGATGCTCGCGATCGGCCGCGCGCTGATGAACCGGCCGACGTTGCTGCTGCTAGACGAACCATCGCTTGGCCTGTCGCCGATCCTGGTGAAGGAGATTTTCACCATCATCCGCCGCGTCAACGAGGAGCAGGGCATGTCGATCCTGTTGGTTGAGCAGAACGCGCGCGTGGCGCTGGAGACCGCGCATTACGGCTACGTGCTGGAGATCGGCCGCGTCGTGATGAACGACAGCTGCGACCGCTTGATGCATTCCCAGGACATCCAGGAGTTCTACCTTGGCGCCAAGGAAGCCGGCGCACGCGGCGAGCGGCGCTGGAAAAAGAAGAAGACCTGGCGGTGAAAAACTTGGCGATGAAGAGTTTGCGTTAAAGCGGCAACGAGGAGACGCGCATGGCCCGACCGGCGGTGCTGACGGTCGCTGATACGATCGCGAGGAGCTTTTTGCGCGCAGCAGAGGTGCGCGGCGACAAGCCTGCGATCCGCGAGAAGACATTCGGCATCTGGCAGCCGACGAGCTGGCGCGAATGGCTGCAGATATCGAAGGAGATCGCCTACGCCCTCCATGCGATCGGCTTCAGGCCGGGCGACGTCGCCTCGATCATCGCCAACGCCGTGCCCGAATGGATCTACGCCGACATGGGTATCCTGTGCGCCGGGGGCGTCTCCTCCGGCATCTATCCGACCGATGCGGCGGCCCAGGTCGAGTATCTCGTCAATGATTCCGCGACGCGGGTGATCTTCGCCGAGAACGAGGAGCAGCTCGACAAGATCCTGGCCTGCCGCGCGCGCTGTCCCAGCCTGCAACGGATCGTCGTGTTCGACATGGAGGGCCTCAGCGGCTTCGCCGACGACATGGTGATGTCACTCGACGCGTTTCGTGCGCTCGGCCGCAACCACATGGTCGGCCGCGAGGCGCTGTGGCAGGAGATGATCAACGGCCCTCAGGCGGAAGATCTTGCGGTGCTGGTCTACACATCCGGCACCACCGGCCCGCCCAAGGGCGCCATGCATGCCAACCGCAGCGTCACGCACCAGATGCGGCACGCCAACGACTTCATTCCGGCGCGGGAGGACGAGGACCGGCTGATCTTCCTGCCGCTCTGCCACGTCGCCGAGCGCATCGGCGGGTACTACATCTCGGTCGCGCTCGGCTCGGTGATGAACTTTGCCGAGAGTCCCGAGACCGTGCCGGACAACTTACGCGAGGTGCAGCCGACCGTGTTCCTCGCGGTGCCGCGCATCTGGGAAAAATTCTATTCCGCCATCACTATCGCGCTGAAGGATGCGACGCCGCTCCAGCAATGGGTCTATCGCCGCGCCATCGCGATCGGCTACCGCATGGTCGATTGCCGGATCGAGGGCAAGACGCCGTCGCTGGCGCTGCGTGTCGCCAACCGCGTCGCTTACCAGCTCGCCTTTCGCAACATCCGCCGCATGATCGGGCTCGATCGCTGCCGCATCGCCTTCACGGGTGCTGCGCCAATCGCGCCGGATCTGATCCGCTGGTATCTCGCGCTCGGCATCGACATCCACGAGGTCTATGGCCAGACCGAGAACTGTGGCGTCGCGACCATGATGCCGGGGGACCGGATCAAGCTCGGCTCGGTCGGCACGGCCGTGCCGTGGGGCGAGGTCGCGTTGTCGCCCGACGGCGAGATCCTGATCAAGGGCGACTTCCTGTTCATGGGCTATCTGAACCAGCCCGAGAAGACGGCGGAGACCATCGATGCCCGCGGCTGGCTGCGCACCGGCGACGTCGGCACCATCGACAATGAGGGGTTCGTCCGCATCTCCGACCGGATGAAGGACATCATCATCACCTCCGGCGGCAAGAACATCACGCCATCGGAGATCGAGAACCAGCTCAAATTCTCGCCTTACATTTCCGATGCCGTCGTGATCGGCGACAAGCGGCCCTATCTCACCTGCCTCGTGATGATCGACCAGGAGAATGTCGAGAAATTCGCCCAGGACCACGACATCCCCTTCACCAATTACGCCAGCCTGTGCCGGGCTAGCGAAATCCAGGACCTGATCTGGCACGAGATCGAAGGCGTCAACGCGAACTTCGCGCGCGTCGAGACCATCAAGAGGTTCTACCTGATCGAACGCCAGCTCACCCCGGAGGACGAGGAGCTGACGCCGACCATGAAGCTGAAGCGCAATTTCGTGAACAAGCGCTACGCCGTCGAGATCGACGCGATGTATCTCGCGCGCGCGGTCGCCTGAGTCTCGCTTGGAAAACAGCGAAGGAGCGATGGCCACGCCCTTCGTGCAACATAGGCCTAAGGAGGAGACGTCAATGTCGAAATCGTTGAGAGCGTTCGGCCTTGCTGTGGGTGCGGTGGCGCTCACCTGTCTGCCGGCCGCGGCGCAAACCAAGGTCACAAATGAGGGCATCTCGGCGGGCGAGATCGTCATCGGCACCCACCAGGATCTGTCGGGTCCGATCAAGGTCTGGGGTGTACCCGTCTCCAACGGCATGAAGATGGCCGTCGAGGAGATCAATGCGGCCGGCGGCATCCAGGGCCGCAAGATCAGGATGATCCTCGAGGACAACGGCTACGATCCGAAGAAGGGCGTGCTGGCCTCGCAGAAGATGGTCGAGCGCGACAAGATCTTCGTCATGATCGGCTCGATGGGGTCGGCGCCGACGCTGGCCGCGCAGGACATCCTGTTCGACGCCGGCGTGCTGCAGCTGTTTCCGCTGACGGCGGCCGAGTTCACCTTCAAGTTCGACCCGGCCAAGCCGCAGGAGCGGCTCAAGTTCAACAATCTGCTGCCTTACGTCGAGAGCACCCGCGCCGCGCTGAAATACATGGTGGAGTGGAAAGGTTTTCAGAAACCCTGCATCATGCATCAGGACGACGAGTACGGAAAGAACGTGCTCGACGGCTTCAACCAGCAGCTTGCCGCGATGAAGCTGCAGCCCGCCTCGATCACGAGCTACAAGCGCGGCGCGTCCGATTTCAGCGCCCAGGTCGCCAAGATGAAGTCCGACGGCTGCGATCTCGTCGTGCTCGGCACCGTGATCCGCGAGACCATCGGCGCGATGGGTGAGGCCAAGAAGCTCGGCTGGGACGTCACTTTCCTCGGCGCCACGCCGACCAACGTGCTGGAGGTGCCGACGCTGGGCAAGGAGGCGGTCGAGGGCCTCTATGCGGCCTCGGGTTTCGAGATCCCGTATGAGGACACCGCCAAGGGCAAGGTCCACGACTGGCTGATCAACTACAAGAAGATGTTCGGCACCGACGCCAATACGCAGGCGATCATCGGCTACAATGCGGTGACGACGTTCGCCTTCTATGCGGACAAGGCGGGCAAGGATTTGACCGGGCAGAAGATGCTTGATTCACTCGAGTCCGGCGAAAAATTCCTCGACATCTTCAACTCGCCGCCGACCAAATTCTCCAAGACCGACCACCTCGCCAACACCATTACCCAGGTGCAGCAGGTCAAGGGCGGCCGCTGGGTGCTGGTGAAAGACAATCTGATGTTTTGATTTTTCGCCTTCACCCTCCCCTGGAGGGGCCTGGAGGGGGAGGGTCGATCGCGCGGAGCGCGAGCGGGGTGGGGTGATCTCTCAACACAGGCAGCGCTTGATGTGGAGAGACTGTCACCCCACCCCGTCTCACGCTTCGCGGCGCTCAATGTGAGCCGACCCACGAGCGGGCTGCGCTCGTCTCGGACCCCTCCAGGGGAGGGTAAGAGACCTACGACCCCCCGCCCGCGGTGCCCGAGCTCACCGGCGCCAGCTCGTCTTCGCGGCAGCGCCAGCCGTCGGCGGCTTTCACGAAAGCAAAGGTCCGCTGGATTCGCAGGCGGCGCGTGACGTTGAAGGCCGCTGCGGAGCGCTCCTTGTTGGCGGCTCCCGGTTGCGGGCGGCCGGTGCTGAGGTCCCAGCAGGTACCGGTGCAGGTGGTGGCGACCTTGCTGCAGGCAGTGAACGGCGCCAGCACCACCATCTCGATCTCGCCGGTGACCTGCGCCTCCTGATCGGTCACCTGGCTGTCGAGCGCGTAGACGCGGTTGATGCGGAGGAAATTGCCGCACGAATTGGCGGCGTGGATGCGCGCGGCGCAGAAATCGACGGCGTCGGTGTCGGGCTCCCTGGCTGCGACCTGGCGGCCGAACACCTTCTTCGGATCGCCCTTGGCGGCGGCGATCTCGTCGGTCTTGCGCTTGAGATAATCGGCGAGACAATCTTCCGCGGCCTCGAGCTCCGCAAGCGGCACGTTCTCCTTGCCGACCAGATTGCACTTGCGATCGCGCTCGCGGGTCCAGCGGCCGTATTCGGCGAAGGCAAAACGTGCCGCGGTCGGGTCCAGCCTGCCGATCAGGCCAAGCACCTCGCTGTTGAGCTCGGTCTCGGTCAGCGCCAGCGACGGGTCCGCACAGATCAGCGCGCCGGCCGCGGTGTTGGCCGCAAGACAGTCGAAATCCGGATCGCGCACGATCGTGGCGCGATCCTCGGTCACCTTGAGAAGGCAGGCCTTCACCCGGTCGAAATCCTCAGTACGGATCGCGGTCTGACCGACGATGCCGCAACCGAGATTGCGCTGGCGGATCCAGATCGCGTTCTCTTCGATGCCAGGCAGGCGATCGGGCAGGCGGGCGAGCCGCGCCTCGATGGCGGTGTTGAGCTTCTCGGCGGCGGCGGACAGCTCGGCGTCACCGCAGAATAATTGATTGCCGGGGTCGCGGATCTGCTGGCAGTTGTTCCTGGCGAACAGCGGCAGCCTGTCGGCAACGGAGCGATCGGATGTGCCGGATTGCGCGAAGCCTGATGCCGCCGGCCAAGCCAGCAGCGCAAGCACAGTCAGCACGATCAACCGCATTCCAATTGTCCCCAGCATGGTCGTGACCATGCTAGCGTCCCGGACCGTGCGGCGAAATGGATTTGTGGCGGGTGGTTACACCCGGATCACCGCGCTTCGGCCTCGGCCGACACCATCGACACCCGCTGGCTCTCGCCCCGTACGGGTTCGCCGACATATTTCAGCACGGCGGATTGATAGAGCACGTAGAGCGGCTGGTAGTTGCGCGCGTCGTCATCCTCGACCATGGCCATGCGGCGGTTGTCCAGCATCAGCCAGTGGCCGTCGAGCTTTGCCGAGGCAACCGCATGGCCTTCGCCGTTACGGGTGTCGCGCACCACGACGAGGCGAAGGTCCTCCGCGGCGACACCTGCAAGCCGCAGCGCAGCGAGCTTGGCGATGGCGTAATCCTCGCAATCGCCGGCGCCACGCTCGAAGGTCTCGAGCGGCGAGCTCCAGATGTCCTCGGCACCGTCATTTTCGGCGCGGATGGCGAGGTTGATGGCGCGGTTGGTCTCGCCGAGCAGCGCGCGACCGTCGCGGGTGCGGGCCTGGTCGACGATGGCGAGCAGTTTCAGCGCTGCGGGCGAGGCGCAATTGTCACGGTCGCCATCGCACAGCGCGAGCTGCACCATGTCGTCATCGAGCTTCTCTTTCAGCGCGAACCATTTCTGGCGCAGGCCACCGGTGGAAATGGCGAAGGCGAACACGCCGAACGGCTCGGCCGATTTGCGCACGAGCATGCCTGCGCCGGGCGACAGCAATGTGCCGGCACGAAGGTCGGCGGCCGATCCAAACAGGATCAATCCGCACACGACAAGGATAGCGCGCCAGGCGCGCGAGCGAGCAGCGGTCTCCATCTGACATCCCCTTATCCGGCTTCGCCAGGTCCCCCTCGACCTTGACGTGCCGGGTTTGTTGCTTTCGCGGAGATAGTGCGAGGTGGGCCGTTTTGTTCTGCTTAACGCGCTTGGGCGGGGCGCCGAAACCGTGGGGCAGGCTGAACCGGGCTTGGCCAAATTGCGTAAAATTTTACGATTCGCCGGCTAAGAGGTGCCGCGATGCCGCGAAATAGATCAAATTACAGGCAGAAGTTGTTGGCGGGCCGAATCTTCGCCTATGGCTAACGACCCGCTATTTCACGGGTTCTGTTAGTTGGATCACAGATTTAACTCCGTATTTGCCGCAGGATGTCGCGGGGGACTACGAAGAAAAGATGACACAAGTATCTGCCGTCAAACCCCTACGGCTGATTACTTTGGATGACTGGAAATGTGCGCAATAAGCCTGATTCGACTGCAAAATATTCAAAAAAATACTTCAGATAATCTGTGGATGTCGCCGTAGGCATAGTCGTGGGCGACCAAGTGATGCGAAATCACACAAGCAATAGATGGTTTCGCTAAGGACTTGGTAATGCTATGCAAGCTTAGGCGGTGGATACTTACTTAGATTTTAACCCTTTTTACGGTGCCCGGTTGAACTACGCTGGCAAATTTGACGCCGCGCTCTCCCTTGATGGCCAATCGAATGGCCATCATCTCGATTCATTTTCTGCCAAAGCGCATGGCCACGTGCCCGAAGGCGCGGTCGTCATTGCCGACCCCAACCTGATCTTCAACGGCGAGTTCAAGCGCACGGGTGTCGATCTCGTGCTGTCGCACGACGGCCATGAGTTCGTCGTTCACGATTATTTCAGGGGCGACAAGCGCGCCGCGATCGCCTCGCCGGACGGCGCCCATCTTACCGGCGACATCGTCAGTGCGCTCACGGGTTACGTCCAGGTCGCGCAGGCCGCGCCCGGTGCCTCCGCGGCGCAGGTCATCGGCCACGTCATCAAGCTGACCGGCAGCGCGACCGCGATCCGCAACGGCGTCTCGGTGATCCTGAACAACGGCGACAACGTCGAGAAGGGCGACGTGGTTTCGACCGGTTCGGATTCGACGCTCGGTGTCACCTTCATCGACGGCACCGTGTTCGGCCTGTCCTCCAACGCGCGGATGGTGCTGAACGAGATGGTCTACGACCCCAACGGGTCGAACAATTCCTCGCTGCTCAGCCTGGTCGCGGGCACCATCACCTTCGTCGCCGGCGAGACCGCCAAGCACGGCGACATGAAGATCGATACGCCGGTAGCCACCATGGGCATCCGCGGCACGGCGGTGCTGACCGAGATCAATTTCGTCGTTCCTTCCGGTGGCGGCGATCCGCAGCCGCAGGCGAACTTCCAGGTGCTCGTCGAGCCGAACGGTACCACCGGCTCCTACATCCTGTTCGACAAGCTGACCCTGCTGCCGATCGCGACGGTCAACCAGGCCGGCCAGATGATCCAGATCAGCGGCGGCAACGTCTCGATCACCAACGGGCTTCTGTCGCCGGACGTGCAGAAGCTGATCACGGACGTCTTCACGCTGAAGTTCACCGACAACAACACCAACACCAAGCTGACCACGAACTTCACCGACACGATCACGCAGAGCGGCAACCTCGCCTTTGCCAAGACGGACACCGGCGCCACAGCGACCGCGACCTTCACCAACACCGTCAGCAATGGTAACGGCTCTGGGCAAGGTGGGGCGGACAAGGGGGGCGACCGCATTCCCGGCAAGCCATTGGTGGCGAGCCTCGATCAAGGCGGTAATCCGAAGACGGCGTTCTCCCTCACCGAGCGCGCCGGCCACACGGACGATACCGCGGATCTGGATACGGTCGGCGGCTTCTTTACCTTCCTCGATCTCAATATCGGCGATCGGCCGACGGGGCAGATCACTTTCACGTCCTTCACCTACCAGAATGCCGGCCAGCAGGATGTCACCGCGGGGCTGTCGGACCTTCAGAAGGCCGATATCGCGGCGACCGAGATCGTCATCACGGCCGTTCCGGATTCCGGCAACGCCAATAACGGCTCGGTGCATTGGACTTACAGCATTCCAGACCACGCCTTCGATTTTCTCGCAGCCGGCGAAACGTTGACGCTGACCTACACGATCCGTGTCGACAACAACTTCACCGTCAACAATGAATTCGCCACCCAAACCTTCACCATTACCATCACCGGCACCAACGACCAGCCGGTGATCACATCGAGCGTCCCGACCATCACCTTTGCCGGCGGCACCAGCGTCCCGGGCGGCCCGCTCGCCACCAAGGTGCCGACGTCGGGCACGCTGACCTTCACCGATGTCGACCTCACCGACACCCACACCGTGTCGGTATCCAAATTCAGCGCGGTCCTGCCCGGCGGCACCGTGCCCCAGAGCATCTACAACTTCTTTGCCAATGATCTCTCGGTCTCGATCGCGTCTGGTCATGACAGCACCGGGTCCGGCACCGGAACGATCAATTGGTCGCTCGGAGATATCCCCGTCTACCTCGCCGACTTCATCCCGAAGGGCCAGGTGCTGACGCTGACCTACACCGTGACGGTCACGGATTCGCAAGGCGCGACCTCGGACCAGACCGTTACGGTCACGATCACCGGCACCGATGCGCCTGCCGTGGTGTGGATCGCGACGAACAAGCCGGGGGCTCCTTCGGGCGGCTTCTGGAAGGACGGCGCGAATTGGGAAACCGGCAACGTGCCGACGATCAGTGACGACGTCATCGTCATCACCGATCAGCTGCATGGGCTGACGCCGTCCTATCCCGTCACGATCGACGCAGCCGCATACGCCCATTCGCTGACGATGAACGACTTCGACACCAACGCCGGCCACAAGGCCCCGGAGGTGATCAACAAGAGTTCGTTGACGATCGCCACGACGCTCACGCTCGGTGCCGATTCAAAGCTCACCAATCTGGCGGCAGGCAGCATCTCGGTCGGCGGCAAGGCGGAATTTTCCGGCACGAGCGTCCTCACGAATGCCGGGTACCTGACGCTCGACGGTGGCGGCGATTTCGCCAGCGGGACGTCGATCACCAACTCCGGTACGATCGAGCTGTTCGGCGGCACGCTGACGACGCTGACCGAGATCCACAATGCGGGCGGCACCCTCAAGGTGGATGGCGGCGCCAAGCTGATCGTCAACGCCACAACGGTCGACGGCGGCACCGTTACCATTCTCGGCACGCTGGAGCTCGACGGCACCAGCCTGATCGAGAACGGCGCGCTGAACAATTCGGGCACAGTCAACGTCATGGGCGCGACAGAGTTCGCGCACGAGACCGTCGTCAATTCATCTCTGAGCACGATCGAGGTGTGGGCGAACGCCGCCCTGACGATCGATCAGAACTCCAGCGTGACCAACAGGGGCGCCGTCAAGGTCGATGGCAGCGGCAAGCTGATCGTCAATGGCGCCACGCTCGATGGTGGTGCGCCCACCAGCGTTTCCGGCTTGACGGTGCTCGGCGCTGAGGCACCGCAGGGCGGCGACACGACGGATGGCGGCGACACGCTCGTGATTACCGGCGTGACGGGTGTCGGCACGATCACGAACAACGGCGAGCTCGACCTCACCGGCAACGCCGTACTCAGCAACGGCATCCTGAAGAACAACAGCACCCTCAATGTCACCGGTACCGGCAACGCGCTGACCGGCGAGAACGTCACCAATGCCGGCACCATTGAGGTGCTCACAGGTGCGCTCGCCATCGGTCCGGGTTCTACGGTCGATAATTCCAGCGGCAACGTCATTGTCGATGCCGCGTTGACCCTGAGCGGCGCCACGATCAGCGGCGGCGCCATCAAGGGCGCCGGCAGCATCGACGTCACCGGCGCAAGCACAATCAACGGCGGCGCGACCCTGAGCACGAGCGCGGTTACGGCCGATGCCAAGCTGACGCTGGACGGCATTACCGTGTCCGGCTCGGTCATCACCGACAATGCCAGCATCGAGCTCGACAACACCGTCAAGCTTCAGGGCGGCGCCAGGATCCAGGGCGCCTCCGCTTCTGCCAAGGGGCCAATCACCAACACCGGTACGCTGGAGATCGCGGGCGCTGCGACGCTGCTCAACGACATCGTCACCAACAACGGCACGGTGCAGGTCGACGATGGCAAGACGCTGACGCTATCCGGCACCGAGATCACCGGCGGCACCATCAACAATTACAGCGGCGCGTCGGGCGGCGCGATCGCCGTCAGCGGCGACAGCGCGATCGACGGTCATGCGACCCTGAACAAGGGCGGTGTCACGGTCGCGAGTGATGTCACGCTGACGCTCGACGATGCCACCGTTGCGGGCACCGCGATCACCAGTCACGGCACAGTCAAGGTCGACGGCAGCAAGAAGCTGACCTTGAACGGCGCGAGCCTGACGGGCGGCACGCTGACCGTCTCCGGCACGCTGGATTCGACCGGCACGACGACGATCACCGACGCCAATATCTCGAACAATTATCTGCTGGAATCGACGCTCGGCGGCCTGCTTGCGCTGGTCGCGACGACGTCCACCACCGCGATCACGAATGGCGGCACCCTCCGGGCGAATGGCGCCGAGCTCGACATCAACGGCGAAGCCGTTACCAACACCGGGACGCTGGCTGCCATCAACGACGGCACGCTGAAGC
Organism: Bradyrhizobium rifense; assembly: GCF_008123425.1. Lineage (GTDB taxonomy): Bacteria > Pseudomonadota > Alphaproteobacteria > Rhizobiales > Xanthobacteraceae > Bradyrhizobium > Bradyrhizobium rifense. The sequence continues at coordinate 43,798 of NZ_VSSS01000001.1, read as the reverse complement.
TGATCTCGAATATTGTGACCAACACCGATGGCACGGTGTCGGCCGAATCCGGCTCGACGCTCGATCTTCAGGACGCGACGATCGATGGCGGCACCGTGACGATCGCGGGCACGCTGGAATCGACCGGCACGAGCACCATCGACAACGCCGACATCACCGTTGCCAACACCGGTGCGATCTCCGTCACCAGCGGCATGCTGACGATAGATCCCACGACGATCCACGCCATCACCAATCACGGGTTGATGCAGGTGGTGACCGGCGGTACGCTGAAGCTGACGACTGCCACCAGCGCCAACACCGGCGGCACGGTCTCGGTTGACGGCACGTCAAAGCTCTATCTGACAGATGTCTCGATCAATGGCGGCAGCCTCACCAATGCCGGCAATCTCTACAGCGTCGGCCTCAACACAGTCACAGGTGGCGTCACCAACACCGGTACGGTCGAAATCCAGAGCGGCACGCTGAACCTGTCTGGCGGCCTGAAGGGCGTCGGCACGCTGATCATCGACGACAAGGCGACGCTGGAGCTCGGCGGCGCGGATGCGCAGACCGTCACCTTCGCTGGCGGGACCAATACGCTTCAGCTCGACAAGGTGGCCGGTCAGAGCTTCACCGGCACGATTGCGGGCACGTCGTCGAAGGACGGCACGTTCACGATCACCGGCGCGGCCAATATCTCGACCTCGAGCGGCGACGCGCTCGACTTTACGGCGTCGGGCGGGACTAGCGGCGGCAACGTCGTGCTGACGCCGACCGGCACGCTGAGCGGCGCGAACAATGGCGTTGTCGTCACCCAGAACGGCATCGGCAATATCTCGCTGACGACGGTTGGCGACGTCACCGGCACGGCCGGCGACGGCATCGTCCTGCACGACGGTGCGACCGGTGCAGGCAATATTACTACGACGATCGGCGGCGCCGTTTCCGGCGCGGTCGGTCTCGATGTCATCTCCCATGGCGGCGGCGCCGTCACCGTCACCAATAACGGTCACATCACCGGCACGACGTCGTTCGGCATTCATGTCGATCAGGACGATTCCGGCGCGGCCGGCTCGACGCACATCGTCAACAGCGGCACGGTGGTCGGCGCCGATGGCGTCGCCGCGATCTCCATCCAGGAGAACACGACCGGATCCGCAACGATCGACAATTCCGGCACCATCGGGCCTGATGCCGCCAGCGTAACCTCGACAACCTACGCAATCGCCGAGAGCGGCGGCCACGTCACCATCAACAACAGCGGCCACCTCAACGGCAACATCTCGGTCGCCACCGCCACGTTCAACAACGAGGCGGGCGGCACCTGGACCGTTTCAGGCACCAGCGTGTTCGGCAATGCGTCGTCGATCGTCAATCATGGCGACATCAATCTGCACGGCGCTTCGATTTCCGGGGCCGGCCTCACCATTGAGAATGACAGCACCATCAATAGCTGGGGTACGGCGTCGATCTCGGGTGCCGTCACCAATACCGGCGCCATCGAGGTTCATACTGGTGACCTGACGCTGTTCGGCTCGCTGTCCGGTACGGGATCGGTCACCGTCGATGCCGGCGCGACGCTCGAGGTCGAGGGCACGGTCTCGCAAACGATCGCGCTCGCCGGCGACGGCGCCCACCTTCAGATTGATACATCGACGTTCGGCGGATCAATCGCGGCGTTGTCCAAGACCGACACGATCGACCTGTCGACCATCAGGTACGGGCTCGGCACCAGCGCGGTTTACGTTGCCAACGCCGATGCCTCGACTGGCGGTGTGCTGACCGTCACCGACGCCGACGGCAACCACATCAGCCTGAACCTGACCGGCGCTGACTACAGCAACGCGCATTTCGCCGGCAGCAATGACGGCACCGGCCACACGCTGATCACGCTCCATGCCACCGACGACGCGCCGGCCTTCACCGACGGCGGAGTGCTGGCCGCGAGCGTCTCAGAGCGGGCGGCCGCGACCAGCGACTTCTCCACGATCGATACTTCAATCCCCGCGACCGGCTCGATCGCGTTCACCGATATCGATCTGACCGACCGTCCGACGGTGACGCATATTGATCAGGCGGTGACCTCGCTCGCCGCCAACGGCACCACCGACCTCACCGCGTCGCTGACGACCGCCGAGATCGACGCGTTGAAGGCCGCGTTTGCGTATCAGCTGGACGGCAAGAACAACGGCGCCGTCGCCTGGCACTATTCGATCGCCGACGGTGCGCTGGATTTCCTCGGCCAGGACCAGACAGCGAAGGTTGTGTCGACCATCACGCTGACGGACGAGTACGGCAAGAGCGATACCGCCGACGTGACCGTCACGATCACCGGCAAGAACGACGCGCCGACATTGACTGCGGTGACCACAGGGCCGCTCGTGGATACGGCGATCGCCGACGCCTTCTCGAATATCACGGGAACGCTTGTTGGAGCCGATGCCGACCATGGCGAGACGGCGACGCTGAGCTATGCCGTGCTCGATTCGCACAACAACGCGGTATCGGCTCTCGCCGGCCACTACGGCACGCTGACGGTCAACTCCAACGGCACCTACGACTACATGCCCGATGCGACCGCGATCAACGCGCTGTCGGCCGGCTCCTACACCGACACGTTCACGGTGCAGACCAAGGACGCGCATGGCGCGACCGGCATGGCGACATTCACGGTGAATGTGACCGGCGCCAACGACACGCCGGTGTTGTCCGATGGCAGCCTCGGGAAATTCACCGACACGGCCGCCACCGACAGCTTCTCCAATTTCACCGGCCAACTGGCCGGGACCGATGCCGACACCGGCGATACGCTGAGCTACGCGTTGCTGAACGCAGATCACAACGCGGTGGCGACGGTTACGAGCCAATACGGCGCGCTGACGGTCAACAACGACGGCAGTTACACCTACGTGCCCGACGCGGCGTCGATCAACGCGCTGCCGGAAGGGTCCCACTATTCGGACAGTTTCACGGTCCAGGTCTCGGACGCGCACGGCGCCGTCACCACGGCGACATATACCGTGGATCTGACCGGCGCCAACGACGCGCCGACGCTCTACGGTCTCAACATCGGCGCGCTCACGGACACGGCTGCGACCGATGCCTTCTCAAATCTCACGGGGCAGCTGATCGGCAAGGATGTCGACAGCGGCGACACGCTGACCTATTCGGTCCTTAATGCGGACCACCATGCAACGACGACAGTTGCGGGGCATTATGGTTCGCTCACCGTCAATTCCGACGGCAGCTACAGCTACGTTCCGAATGCGACCGCAATCAACGCGCTGCAAGAAGGCTCCTACGTCGATACGTTCACGGTCCAGACCACGGATGCGCATGGCGCGACCGGCACGGCGACGCTCGCGGTGGATGTGACCGGCGCGAACGACGCGCCAGTGATCAACGTCGACCAGATCAGTGTCACGCAGAACAACGATGAGCTGGTGACCGTGCACGGCCTGTCGGTCACCGATGCCGATGCTGCCGCCGGTGAAACGTTCAAGATCGCTGCCGCCACCGAGGATCCGGATAGCAACGTGAGCCCGTCATCGGCGACCGGTTCTTTGGCCGCTATCAATTCGACATTGCAGGCGGTCACATACCGAGAAGGCAGCGGAGAGCCTTCCACGGACAAGGTCACGCTCTCCGTGACCGACGGCCACGGCGCGACCGATACGGTCAACCTGATTTTCAATCTCGCCGAGAGCGCGGACGATCACGTGAGTCTTGCCGGTACGACCGGCAAGGACGTGTTCTTCGGGACCAGCTATCAGGACCAGTTCGTGTTCGCGGCCAATTCGAACCACGACACGATCCTGAATTTCACGCCCAATCAGGACCACATCAATCTAACCGCTGTCGTGGCGACCGATATCGACGCTGCATGGATCGCGCAGCACGCGGCGGCCTCGCCGGCCAGCTCCGCGGATACCCTGATCACGATCGATGCCGCCGACACGATCCTCCTGAAGGGCGTCAACACCGCCAGTCTCCACGCGAGCGACTTCATCGTTCATTCCGGATAATCGCCCGGACGACGCCGATCGCCTGCGCGTGCGTTCGGCGCTGCCATTGGCCGGCAATGCGTGATATTCAATCGACATGAAACGTCTCAAAATCCTGCGGCGGTGGTTCACGCGAAAGTTCGGCCTCGCGCGGCTGGTGTGCCTTGCGCTGCTGGTCGTCTTTGCCGGCTTGCGCGTCTGGGATCCGCCGCCTGTCCAGGAATTGCGGCTGCGCACCTTCGACCTGTTCCAGCTGGTCGATCCCCGTCACAAGACGGTGCGGCCGGTCACCATCGTGGACATCGACGACAGGAGCCTCGCCAGGTTCGGCCAATGGCCGTGGTCGCGGACGCGGATCGCGGACATGATCATCAACCTCACCAACAACGGTGCGGTGGCGATCGGCTTCGACGTGGTGTTCTCGGAAGCGGACCGGCTCAATCCGGATCTGGTCGCCAACCAGATGCGCTATCTCGACGACGCCACGCGGACGAAGCTGCGTGAGCTGCCGAGCAACGACCAGATCCTCTCGGAAGCGATCAAGCGCTCGCACGTGGTGCTGGGCGAGACCGGACTGCCTGAGGCTGAGTCAGAGTTGGACAAGACGCTCCCCTTCACCGGCGTCGCGACGGTCGGCGAGGAGAATGCCGAAAAATTCTTGTTTGAATTCCCCGGCCTGTTGCGCAACGTGCCAGTGATCGAGAAGGTTGCGGCCGGCCGCGGCCTGTTCTCCATCAAGACCGAGCGCGACGGCTTTATCCGCCGCGTGCCGATGATCATGCGCGCCCAGGGCAACATCATGCCCTCCCTCAGCCTCGAGATCCTGCGGGTCGTCACGGGCACGCCGACGCTGCTGGTTCGCACCGACAAGACCGGCATCCGCGCCATCCGCCTCAAGGGCGTCGAGATTCCGACCGACAAGAACGGCCAGCTCTGGGTGCATTACGCCCGCCGCGATCCCTCGATCTATGTTTCGGCCGCGGACGTGCTCGATAACACCGTGCCGCCGAGCAGGATCGCCGGCAAGCTGGTGCTGATCGGCACCTCCGCCGCCGGGCTGAACGACATCAAGACCACGCCGGTGTCCTCGACCATGCCGGGCGTCGAGATCCACGCCCAGGTGCTCGAAAGCGTGCTGAGCGGCGCGGTGATCTCTCAGCCGAACTACGCGCTCGGCGTCGAGCTGATCGCGGCGCTGATCATCGGCGTGCTGGTCATCATCTTCACGCCGAACCTCGGGCCGGTGCGGCTGGTGCTCGCGGGCGCGATGTTTGCCGCGGTCCTGACCGGCACGTCCTGGTTATTCTATTGGAAATCTCGCTACCTCATCGACTTCACCTATCCGCTGCTGTCGACCACCGCGATCTACCTGACGTTCATCTTCTCGAGCTTCGTGCGCGAGCAGCGGCAGCGCGTGCAGATCCGCGGCATCTTCGCGCAATATATGTCGCCGGTGTTGGTCGAGCAGCTCGCGCAATCGCCGGAGAAAGTCGTGCTCGGCGGCGAGGAGCGCGAGCTGACGATCATGTTCTCCGACGTGCGCGGCTTCACCTCCATCTCGGAAAGCTACAAGCACGATCCGCAAGGCCTGATCACGCTGATGAACCGCTTCCTGACGCCGCTCACCGACGTGATCATCGAAGAGAAGGGCTACGTCGACAAATACATGGGCGACGCCATCATGGCGTTCTGGAATGCGCCGCTCGACGATGCCGAGCACCAGGTCAATGCCTGCGAGGCCGCGATCCAGATGCTCGAGAAGATCGACGTGGTCAACAAGGAGCGCGAGCAGGAGGCCGCCGATGGCGGTCACGTCTACATCCCGCTCAACGTGGGCATCGGTCTCAACACCGGCATCGGCGTGGTCGGCAACATGGGCTCCGATCTGAAGAAGAACTATTCGGTGCTCGGCGACAGCGTGAACCTGGCATCACGCCTGGAAGGCCAGACCAAGGAATACGGCTTTCCGATCATCGTCGGCTCCCGCACGGCGCTCGCGGCCAAGGACAAGTTCGCGATCCTCGAGCTCGACTTCATCATGGTCAAGGGCAAGAGCGAGCCGGAGGTGATCTATGCCATCGCCGGCCGCGAGGACGTGATGCAGTCGGCCGCGTTCCAGCGCCTGCGCAACATCACCATCGAGATGCTTGGCTGCTATCGCAACCGCGACTGGCAGGGCGCGCAGGACGCCATCGATCGCGGCCGCCGCAGCGAGGATGCCGACACGCTGGAAAAGCTGTTCAAGCTGTACGAAGCGCGGATCAAGGAGTTTCGCGTCAATCCGCCGGAGGAAGGGTGGACGGGAGCGTATGCGCTGCTGACGAAGTAGCAACCAGCATCACCGCTCTCGTAGGGTGGGCAAAGGCGCGTAGCGCCGTGCCCACCATTGTTTTCACCGCGGCCAAAGGTGGTGGGCACGCTTGCGCTTTGCCCACCCTACGGCAGCTGTGCTTGCCGCCGCCTTACTCCACCCCGATCGTCGTCAGATCCTGGAACCAGTGCTGCGCCTGCACGAACTGCTTCACCTTCGGCGACAGCGCGTGCGGGTTGGTGTCGTGGACGACCCAGACCAGCACGGCATCGTCGACGATCAGGGCATGCGCCTGCGCGATCAGATCGTCCTGCTTGGCCGTATCAAACGTCTGCTTGGCCTCGTTGATCAGCGCGTCGACCTTCGGGTTCTTGTAGCCGCCCCAGTTGACGCCGACCGGCGCGATCTGGTCGGAGGCGAAGAACCGGACGATGGCGTACAAGGGATCCGAGGTGACATAGGCGATGTTGTTGGCGGTAATGCCGGCGTTCATTTCGTCGGCCGCGCCCTTGCGCCAATGCGTATAGAGCGTTTCGAGCTCGACCACCTTGAAGTCGATGTCGATGCCGATCTCCTTAAAACTCTGCTGCAAAAATTCATTCATCGGCAGCGACAGCATCTGGCCGGTGCCGCCTTGCGCGATGATGAACGTGGCCTTCAGCGGCTTGGCCTTGGAGTAGCCGGCCTCCTCTACCAGCTTCCTGGCTGCAGCGAGATCATATTTGATGTCGAAGGTCGGCTTGCCGAACCACGGGCTCGATGGATCGACCTGGCCCTTGGCGGGTTTTGCCAGGCCATTCATCAGCCCGACGACTTCGTCACGGTTGATCGCGAGGTTCAGCGCCTTGCGCAGGCGAATATCGGTCCAGGGCGAGCCCGGCAGCACGCTCAGATGATAATTCCAGACATGCGGTGTGACGTTGTCGACGATCTTCATGCCGGCCGCTTTCAGCTGCGGCACGGCATCGGGCGCCGGCGTCTCGATCAGATCGACCTGGCCGGCGAGCAGCGCATTGGTGCGCGTCAGCGCCTCCGGCATGGGCACCAGTACGATCTTGTCGACCTTCGGAATGCGCTTTGCATTCCAATAGTCCGGATTCTTGCTGAGCTCGGCGAGCTCGCGCGGCACCAGTTTTGTCAATTTGAACGGGCCGGTGCCCGAAGGCTGGCTTGCGAATTTGTCCCAGTCCTTGCCGAGCTTGTCATATTGCGCCGGGCTCGACACCAGGAACCACAGCATCTGATAGGGGAAGAAGGAGTCCACGGTCTTGGTCGTGATCTCCACGGTGAAGTCGTCGATCTTCGCGTAGCTCGCCACCGAAGGCAGGCGGGTCTTCACCTGCGCGCTCTGCCGCTTGTCGAATTGCGGCGCCTTGTCGTTGAGTACCTTGTCGAGATTCCAGATCACCGCGTCAGCGTTGAATTCGCTGCCGTCGTGAAACTTCACGCCCTTGCGCAGAGCGAAGCGCCATTTGGTCTTGTCGGTGTCGTCGACCTTCCATTCGGTCGCGAGCCCCGGCACCAGCTTGCCCGGGCGATCGGCGACGTCCATTTCCCACGCGACCAGCGGATCGTAGATCGTGTAGGCCGTGAACTGATAGGCGCCCGCACCGCGGTCGGGCTGGCCGGTCGTCAGCGGAATATCCGCCATCGAGATGCCGTAGCGCACCACCGTTTCGGCGCGTGCCGGGATTGCGAACGACGCCAACGCAAGCACGGCGAGACAGGTCGATAATCGGATACGCATGGCCCAAAGCTCCCAGGAAGATTTCAGGGCCAAACTTGCAATCTTGATGCCAGAATAGGCAGCGGGGTGCCTTCGCGGCGATCTGATCACAAGGACTTGTCGTCGCAGGGGCAATTCGCAGAATAAGTTTCCCCATTGGCATACGCATTGCATACGTTTGCATCAAAATTAATCATCGAAAGCCGGAAAAGGACTAAGGTAATGCTTATCAAGACAACCGCGCGTGCAGCATTGATCGCTGCACTGGCCCTGACGACCGCGGCGACGTGGCCGCGCGCGGCCGGCGCCGAAACCGTGCTGCGCATCGGCATGACGGCTGCCGATATTCCGCGCACGCTCGGTCAGCCCGATCAGGGTTTTGAAGGCAACCGCTTCACCGGCGTCACCATGTATGACGCACTCACCAGTTGGGATCTGTCGTCGGCCGACAAGGCCAGCGTGGTGATCCCCGGGCTCGCGACCGAGTGGAAAGTCGACGATGCCGACAAGACCAAATGGACTTTCAAGCTGCGCCCCGGCGTCACCTTCCATGACGGCACGCCATTCAATGCCGACGCGGTGGTCTGGAACGTCGACAAGGTCCTGAAGCAGGACGCGCCGCAGTTCGATCCGAGCCAGGTCGGTGCCACCGCTACGCGCATGCCGACGCTCGTATCTGCCAAGAAGATCGACGACATGACGGTCGAGCTCACCACCAAGGAGCCCGACAGTTTCCTGCCGATCAACCTCACCAATCTGTTCATGGCGAGCCCGGCGAAGTGGCAGCACTTCTACGACAAGGCGGAAGGCGCCGACGCCAAGGCGAAGTCGCAGGCTGCGTGGACTGCCTTTGCCAAGGACGCCGCGGGCACCGGCCCGTGGAAGATGGCGAGCTTCACGCCGCGAGAGCGGCTCGAGCTCGTCAAGAACGCGAATTACTGGGACAAGGCCCGCGTGCCCAAGATCGACAAGATGGTGCTCTTGCCGATGCCGGAAGCCAATGCGCGAACTGCGGCGCTGCTGTCCGGACAGGTCGACTGGGTCGAGGCGCCCGCGCCCGACGCGCTGCCCGAGCTCAAGCAGCGTGGCTTCAAGCTCTATGCCAACGAGCAGCCGCACGTGTGGCCGTGGCAGTTCTCGCGCGTCGAAGGCTCGCCCTGGAACGACATCCGCGTCCGCAAGGCCGCCAACCTCTGCATCGATCGCGAAGGTCTCAAGGACGGACTGCTTGCAGGGCTCATGGTGCCGGCGACCGGCACCTTTGAGCCCGGCCATCCCTGGCGCGGCAAGCCGACCTTCGAGATCAAGTATGACAAGCCGGCTGCGCAGAAGCTGATGCAGGAGGCGGGTTTTGGTCCGAACAAGAAGCTGGCGGTGAAGATCCAGACCTCGACCTCCGGCTCGGGCCAGATGCAGCCGCTGCCGATGAACGAATATCTCCAGCAGGCACTCGCCGAATGCTATTTCGACGTGCAGCTCGACGTCATCGAGTGGAATACGCTGTTCTCCAACTGGCGGCGCGGCGTGAAGGATCCCAGCGCCAACGGCTCGAACGCGACCAACGTCACCTACGCGGCGATGGACCCGTTCTTCGCGCTGGTGCGCTTCCTGCAGTCGAGCATGGCGCCGCCGGTCTCGAACAATTGGGGCTTTATCAACAATCCCAAGTTCGACGAGCTGGTGAAGACGGCGCGGCAGACCTTTGATCCCGCCGCGCGTGACGCCGCGCTCGCTGAGCTGCACGCGGCCTCCGTCGACGACGCAGCCTTCCTCTACGTCGCCCACGACGTCGGCCCACGCGCCATGAGCCCGAAGGTGACAGGCGTGATCCAGCCGAAGAGCTGGTTCATCGACTTCTCGCCGATCTCGATGACGCCGTAGTTCGCCCCACACGCACAGTGCACCCTCTCCCCTTGTGGGAGAGGGGGGCTTCGCGAGAGCGAAGCCGGGTGAGGGGTCTCTCTCCGCAAGTGACCCTCTTGCTTGTTCGATAACTCTGTATCCGCGGAAAGATACCCCTCATCCGGCGCTTCGCGCCACCTTCTCCCGCAAAGGGAGAAGGAAGAAAGAACCAAACGTGCTCGCCTATATCGCCAGACGCATCGTCTATGTCATCCCGATCGTCATCAGCGTGGCGCTGGTGTGCTTTCTGCTCGTGCACATCACGCCGGGCGATCCGCTGGTCGCGGTGCTGCCGGCCGATGCCTCGCAGGAGCTGGCAGCACAGCTCCGCGCCGCTTATGGTTTTGACCGGCCGCTGCCGGTGCAGTTCGGCCTCTGGCTGCTGCGTGCACTGCATGGCGATCTCGGCAATTCCATTGCGACGGGGCGCCCCGTGCTCGCCGAAGTCATGCGCGCGGTCGGCAACACCGTCACGCTCGCGGTTGCGGCCGCCATCATCGGCTTCACCATGGGCATCCTGCTCGGCCTGATCGCCGGCTATTTCCGCGAGACCTGGATCGACAAACTCGCGACCTCCTTTGCGATCGCCGGCGTCTCGGTGCCGCATTACTGGCTCGGCATGGTTCTCGTCATCATCTTCTCGGTCGAGCTGAACTGGCTGCCGGCGGTCGGTGCCGGGCCGAACGGCTCCAGCTCCTGGGCCTGGGACTGGGCGCACCTGAAATACCTCGTGCTGCCGGCGATCACGACGTCGGTGATTCCGATGGGCATCGTCACCCGCACCGTGCGCGCGCTCACCGGTGACATCCTCAGCCAGGATTTCGTCGAGGCATTGCGCGCCAAGGGCCTGCACGAAACCGGCGTGTTCCGCCACGTCATCAAGAATGCTGCACCCACCGCGCTGGCGGTGATGGGGCTTCAGCTCGGTTACATGCTGGGCGGCTCGATCCTGATCGAGACGGTGTTCTCCTGGCCGGGCTCGGGCTTCCTGCTCAACTCCGCAATCTTCCAGCGCGACCTGCCGCTGCTGCAGGGCACGATCCTGGTGCTGGCACTGTTCTTCGTCTTCCTCAATCTGCTGGTCGACATCGCGCAAGCCGCGATCGATCCGCGCATCAAGCGGGGCTAGTGGGATGAGCCTCGTTGCAACCACGCAAAAGGTGCGCTCCCTCCCCCGCCTGCGGGGGAGGGTTGGGGAGAGGGTGTCTCCTCAATCGAGAACCCCCCAGAGGAGAGAACCCTCACCCGCGCCCTCGGCGCGACCTCTCCCGCAAGCGGGAGAGGTGCACCGTCTCCTCGGGTTGCATCGATCGAACCAACACCCATCGGGAGCCCCTCGATGACCGAGCTTCCGCTGTCCGCGACGAGCGACGCCGCGCTGCAGGCCGCGCCTGCCACCAAGGCGCGCGGCTATTGGGCGACCGTCGGCCGGCGCATCCTGCGCGACAAGGTCAGCATGGCTTGCGCCATTGTGCTGTTGTTGATCTTCGTCTCCGCCATTCTCGCGCCATGGCTGGGTCTTGAAGATCCCTACAAGGGATCGATGATCCGCCGCCTCCGCCACATCGGCACGGTCGGCTATCCGCTTGGCACCGACGAACTCGGTCGCGACATGCTGGCGCGGCTGATCTATGGCGGGCGGCTGTCGCTGGTGATCGGCATCTTGCCGGTCATCCTCGCCTTCTGCATCGGGACCTCGCTCGGCCTCGTCGCCGGTTATGTCGGCGGCAAGCTCAACACTGCGATCATGCGCACGATCGACGTGTTCTACGCGTTCCCGTCCGTGCTGCTGGCGATCGCGATCTCTGGTGCGCTCGGGGCCGGCATCCTCAACTCCATCGTGTCGCTGACCGTCGTGTTCGTGCCGCAGATCACCCGTGTCGCCGAAAGCGTCACCACCGGCGTGCGCAACATGGATTTCGTCGAAGCCGCGCGCGCTTCGGGCGCGGGGCCGTTCACCATCATGCGCGTGCACATCCTCGGCAACGTGCTGGGTTCGATCTTCGTCTATGCCACGAGCCTGATCTCGGTCTCGATGATCCTGGCGGCCGGTCTCTCCTTCCTCGGCCTCGGCACCAAACCACCGGAGCCGGAATGGGGCCTGATGCTCAACACGCTCCGCACCGCGATCTACGTCAATCCCTGGGTCGCAGCTCTCCCGGGCGCGATGATCTTTGCGGTCTCGATCTGCTTCAATCTGCTTTCGGACGGCCTGCGCAGCGCCATGGACATCAGGAACTGAAGATGATGATGGAAATGCAGACTGGCGCGGCGTTGGCGGTGCCACACCTCTCCCCGATGGGGAGAGGTGAAGGACGGCGGCCATGAGCGAGACCAACATCTCCGTCGCCATGCTGGAGCCGGTCGAGGACGTTGGCGGCGTCGCGCAGCCGCTGCTGCAGGTCAACGGGCTGACAAAGCATTTCCCGGTCCGCGGCGGGCTGTTCGCGGCGAAGCGCACCGTGCGCGCCGTCGACAATGTCTCCTTCACCGTCGCGAAGGGCGAGACCGTCGGCATCGTCGGTGAGTCCGGCTGCGGCAAGTCCACCACCGCGCGCCTGCTGATGCATCTGATGCCGCGCGACACCGGTGACATCATCTATGACGGCATGTCCGTCGGGCAGTCGCTGAGCTTGCGCGAGCTACGCCGCGGCATGCAGATGGTGTTCCAGGATTCCTACGCCTCGCTCAATCCGCGCCTGACCATCGAGGAATCAATCGCCTTCGGCCCCAAGGTCCACGGCATGGCCGACGGCGCGGCTCGGGCGCTCGCACGCGAGCTGCTCGGCAAGGTCGGCCTGGTCCCCGCAAATTTCGCCAACCGCTATCCGCACGAGATCTCTGGCGGCCAGCGCCAGCGCGTCAACATCGCGCGTGCGCTCGCTCTGTCGCCGCGGCTGGTGATCCTGGATGAAGCTGTCTCCGCACTCGACAAATCCGTCGAGGCGCAGGTGCTCAACCTGCTGGCCGATCTCAAGCGCGAATTCGGCCTGACCTATCTCTTCATCAGTCACGACCTCAACGTCGTCCGCTACATCTCGGACCGCGTGCTGGTGATGTATCTCGGCGAGGTCGTCGAGCTCGGCCCGGTCGATCAGGTCTGGGACAGCCCCGCGCATCCCTATACGCGCGCGCTGCTGGCGGCGATGCCGTCCTCCGATCCTGATAGCCGCACCGAAAAGCCGCCGATCACGGGCGATCCGCCTAATCCGATCGATCCGCCCTCGGGCTGCCGCTTCCACACGCGCTGCGCGTTTGCGGAGCCGCTCTGCGCAAATGCTGCACCAAAGCTCACTGCGGTGGATAGAATGGGCCACGAGGCCGCGTGCTACATGGCGATACCGGGTTCAGGCCATAGCCGCGCGCCCCGAGAGGAGATCGCATGACGAGACCAACGACAAAAGAAATCCAGGCGACGGCGCAAGTCGCCGGCGTCCCCGTGAATGACGAGATCGCGACGCGCATCTCCAATTCCATCGGGCCTGCCTTCGAAGGTTTTGCTGCCATCGCAGGCACGCTGCCGTTCGACCTCGAGCCCGCGCTCTATCCGCTCGCGCAGGCGCAGAAGGTGTCGAAATGAGCACCGAACCTGCCTTGATGACGCTTACCGAGGTCGCGCGTGCGATCGCGATGAAGCAATTGTCCTCGCGTGAGGTGACGCGCGCGCTGCTGCATCGTATCGCGCAGTGGCAGCCGCATCTCAACGCCTTCATGTCGATCGAGTCCGAAGCTGCGCTGAAGGCGGCCGATGCCGCCGACGCCGAGCTCGCCAAAGGCGAGGTCCGCGGTCCCTTGCACGGCGTCCCGCTCGCGCACAAGGACATGTATTACGACGCCGGCCACGTCGCGACCTGCGGCTCGCTGATCCGCCGCGATTTTGTGCCGACGGTGACCTCCACCGCCTTGCAGCGGTTGAAGGATGCCGGCCAGGTTCGCCTCGGCACGCTGCATCTCGCCGAATTTGCCTACGGCCCGACCGGCCACAACGCCCATTACGGCCCGGTGCGCAATCCCTGGAACGTCGCGCATATCACCGGCGGCTCGTCCTCGGGCTCCGGCTCGTCGGTCGCGGCGCGGCTGACCTATGCGGCGCTGGGCTCCGACACCGGCGGCTCGATCCGCATGCCCGCACATTTCTGCGGCGTCACCGGCCTGAAGACCACTGTCGGTCGTGTCAGCCGCGCCGGCGCAATGCCGCTGTCGCAATCGCTCGATACGGTCGGTCCGCTCGCGCGCACCGCGGAAGATTGCGCGCTGCTGCTGGCGCTGATGGCCGGTCCGGACCCCGAGGATTCGACCACCAGTCATGAGCCGCTGTCGGACTATGTCGCGGCGACCAAGGGCTCGCTGAAGGGCCTCAAGATCGGCGTACCTGCGTCCTTCTATGTCGACGATCTCGATAGCGATGTCGCGCGCGTGCTGGACGAGACCATCGCGGTGCTCAAGCGCGAGGGCGCCGACATCCACACAGTCGAGCTTCCGGACCAGCGGCAATTGCAAGCGGCAAGCCAGCTCGTGCTCGCCGCGGAGGCTGCCGCCTTCCACAAGCGCTGGATGATCGAGCGGCCGCAAGACTATGGCTCGCAGACGCTGATGCGGCTTCGGAACGGCCTCGCCGTTCCCGCCATCACCTATCTCGAGGCGATGCGCTGGCGTGGCCCGGCACTCGCCGCGCACAATGCGGCCGCCGCAGGCGTTGACGCGATCATCGCACCGGCATCGCCCATCCCGGCGCCGACGATCGAGGAAAGCGATGTCGGCGGCGGGCCGAACGCACCGGCGCTGTTGCAGCGGCTGACGCTGTTCACCCGTCCGGTGAATTTCCTGGGCTTGCCGTCACTCACCGTTCCATCAGGCTTCACCAAAAGCGGCCTGCCGATCGGTATGCAGCTGATCGGCCGCTCCTTCGATGAAGCGACCTTGCTGACCATCGGCGCCGCTTTCCAGCGCGTCACCGACTATCAGGAACGGGTACCCAAACTGCCGTCATGACAAAACTCGTCGATATCTCAGGCCTCAACATTCGCTTCACCGGCGAGCGCACGGTCTATGCCGTGAACGATCTCAATCTCTCGCTCGGTGATGGTGAGGTGCTGGGCCTGCTCGGCGAGTCCGGTTCGGGCAAGAGCGTGACCCTGCGTGCGCTGATGCGGCTGCTGCCGAAGAAGCGCACGCAGATTTCCGGCAAGGTCAACGTGATGGGCCGTGACGTGCTCGCGATGAACGACGAGGAGCTATCGTCGTTCCGCGGTCAGACCGTCTCGATGATTTTTCAGGAGCCGGCGCTCGCGCTCGACCCTGTCTACACCATCGGCGCGCAGATCGCCGAAAGCGTCGCGCGCCACGAAGGCAAGAGTTTTGCCGAGGGCCGCGCGCGGGCGCTGGAGATGCTCGAGGTCGTGCGCATTCCCTCCGCCAAACGGCGCCTGGATGCCTATCCGCACGAAATGTCCGGCGGCATGCGCCAGCGCGCGATGATTGCGCTCGCGCTCGCCTGCCGGCCCAAAATCCTGCTCGCGGACGAGCCGACCACGGCGCTCGATGCCACCGTGCAGATCCAGATCCTGCTGCTGCTGCGGGAGCTGCAGCGCGAGTTCGGCATGTCCGTCATCTTCGTCACCCACGACATTGGTGTGGCGATCGAAATCTGCGACCGCGTCGCGGTGATGTATGCCGGCCAGATCGTGGAGCAGGGCAGCCTGCGCGACATCGTCCGCTCCCCGGTCCATCCCTATGCCAAGGGCCTGCTCGCCTCCACCATCCACGGCGCCAAGCGCGGCGCCCGCCTCGAGACCATTCCCGGCACACCGCCATCGCTGTCCGAGAGGCCCCACACCTGCTCCTTCGCCCCCCGCTGCAAGCTCGCCGAGCCGCGCTGCGTCGAGCAGCTGCCGCCGAACGTCGAGGTCGGCCCGGGCAGGGTGGCCAGGTGCGTGCTGGCGGAGGCGGTGACGGCGCGCTCCTGAATTCAAAAATCCTCTGCGCCAACACCCGGTTGTCACAATCCACCTGGCGCATCCCGGCGGGGGAATTTCTACTGTGCATGGGGTTGTTTTCGCGATTTTTGTTTGAAGGGCCCCTCCGGGAACACCATTCAGACCCCATTCATCCCGGTTCCCGTTCCATGCGGGCCGTTCACGGAGAGGGATCTGACTTATGTATATTTCCAATGAAGGCCTGCTCGTCATCCTGTTCGTCGGCCTGGTGGCCGGCTGGCTTGCCGGCAAGGTCGTGCGAGGGAGCGGGTTCGGAATCATCGGCGACATCGTGATCGGCATCGCCGGCGCCTTTGTCGCGAGTTTCCTGTTCCCGAAGCTCGGCATCCATATCGGCACCGGGCTGATCTCGGAGATCATCTATTCCGCCATCGGCGCCATCATTCTGCTGCTGGTGGTGCGGTTGGTACGCGGCGGCGGCCGGTTCTAGCGCCCACAGCTTCAGCGAAGCGGAACTTTGCGCCTCTCCCCGTGACTTGGGGAGAGGCGCTTGTCTTTGCTCTAAAAAGCCGCAAAGACTGTGAAATACCGGATTTGCGGATCGTGCTGTCCGCGGTAGATGTGGCGAGGGCCCGGATTAATTCGATTGCATTGTACACGGGCGAGAACCCGATATTAATCCGGGGCGCGTACGCCTCGATTTGTCTTTATAATCAGGGCTTTGGAAATCAGGGGTTTTGCCCCTCACCCGAAAGAGATCAGACTGATGGCAGCCGTTCCCGGCCTCCGCCGTTCAGAGCTCGGTGACGCGCTGCGTGCCTGCCGCACAGCGTTCGTCGGCGTCGGCTTCATGAGCTGCATGATCAACCTGCTCTATCTGACCGGGTCGATCTTCATGCTGGAGGTCTACGACCGGGTGCTGCCGAGCCGCAGCATCCCGACCCTGGTCGGCCTGATCGTCCTCGCCGGCGGCCTCTATATGGCGCAGGGCGTGCTCGACATGATCCGCAGCCGCATCCTGGGACGGGTCGGCACCGCGCTCGATGAAGCCCTGAACAAGCGCGTGTTCGACACCATCGTGCGCCTGCCGCTCCTGGTCGGCAACCGCAACGAGGGGCTGCAGCCGCTGCGCGACCTCGACAATGTCCGCTCCTTCCTCGGCGGCATGGGCCCGAGCGCGTTCTTCGACCTGCCCTGGCTCCCGCTCTATCTCGCCATCTGTTTTGCCTTCCACGTCATGATCGGCGTGACCGCGCTGGTCGGCGCCGTCATCCTGGTCGGGCTGACGCTGGTCACCGAATTCCTGTCCCGCCAGCCGGCGAAGGAGGCGATGGGCCTTGCCGCCCAGCGCAACGATCTCGCCCAGTCCAGCCGTCGCAACGCCGAAGTGCTGGTGTCGATGGGCATGGCCGGCCGGCTGAACGCGCGCTGGAGCGAGGCCAACGAAAAATACCTCGCCGGCAATCAGCGTGCGAGCGACGTCGCCGGCGGCCTCGGCGCGATCGCAAAAGTGCTGCGCATGATGCTGCAATCGGCGGTGCTCGCGGTCGGCGCCTATCTCGTCATCCACCAGGAGGCGACCGCCGGCATCATCATCGCGGGCTCGATCCTCTCGGCCCGCGCGCTGGCTCCGGTCGATCTCGCGATCGCGCATTGGAAATCTTTCGTCACGGCACGCCAGAGCTGGCACCGCCTCAGCCGCCTGCTGGAACAGATGCCGGCGCAGGCGACGCCGACCCAGTTGCAGGCCCCCTCCAGCCGGCTCTCGGTCGAAGGCGTCGCCATGGTGGCCCCGGGCGACCAGCGCCTCATCGTGCAGGACGTCAATTTTGTGCTCGAAGCCGGCAACGGCCTCGGCGTGATCGGGCCGAGCGGCTCCGGCAAATCCTCGCTGATCCGCGCGCTGGTCGGCGTCTGGTATCCGGTCCGCGGCAAGGTCCGGCTCGACGGCGCGGCGCTCGACCAATGGTCGTCCGACCTGCTCGGCCGTCACATCGGCTATCTGCCGCAGGACGTCGAGCTGTTCGGCGGCACCATCGCGCAGAACATCAGCCGTTTTGATCCGGAGGCGACGTCCGACGCCATCATCTCCGCGGCCAAGGAAGCCGGCGTGCACGAGATGATCATCAAGATGCGCGAGGGCTACAACACGCAAGTCGGCGAGCAGGGCACGTCGTTGTCTGCAGGCCAGGCGCAGCGTGTGGCGCTGGCGCGCGCGCTCTACGGCAATCCGTTCCTGATCGTGCTGGACGAGCCCAATTCCAATCTCGACACCGAAGGCGACGAAGCGCTGACCCGCGCAATCCGCAGCGCGCGCGAGCGCGGCGCCATCGTCATCGTGGTGGCGCACCGGCCGATCGGCGTCGAGGCGGTCGACCAGATCCTGGTGCTACGCGACGGCCGCATGCAGGCCTTCGGTCCGAAGGAGCAGGTGCTCGCCCAGGTGCTCCAGCCCCGCGTCGCGCCGCCGGCGCCGATCAAGATCGTCAGCGAAGGCGGAGTGGCCAAACCATGAGCACGATGACGGTTGGCGGGCCAAAGCCCGCCGCGAACAGGACGGTGCGGGAGTCGATCCGCTTTCACCTGATCCTCGGGATCTCGATCGTGTTGGTGCTGGCCATCGGCCTCGGCGGTTGGGCCGCCACGGTGCAGATCTCCGGGGCGCTGATCGCGCCCGGCCAGATCGTGGTCGAATCCAACGTCAAGAAGGTGCAGCATCCGACCGGCGGCGTGGTCGGCGAGGTGCGTGCCCACGACGGCGACGTGGTCAAGGCCGGCGACATCGTGGTGCGGCTCGACGACACCGTCACCAAGGCCAATCTCGCCATCGTCACCAAGAATCTCGACGCCGCGCAGGCGCGTGCGGCACGGCTTCAGGCCGAGCAGCGCGGTCTCGACAAGATTGAATTCCCGCCATCGCTGCTCGATCGCGGCGACGATCCCGACGTCAAGGCACTGCTCTCTGCCGAAACCAAGCTGTTCGACGTCCGCGTCAACGGCCGGGCCGGCCAGAAGGCGCAGCTGCGCGAGCGCATCCAGCAGCTCAACGAGGAGATCGAAGGTCTTTCCGCGCAGGAAAAAGCCAAGGACAAGGAGATCTCGCTGGTGCAGCAGGAGCTCGTCGGCGTTCGCGATCTCTATGACAAGCACCTGGTGCAGATCTCGCGCCTGACCACGCTGGAGCGCGACTCTGCCCGCCTCAACGGCGAGCGCGCGCAGTACATCGCCTCGCGGGCGCAAGCCAAGGGCAAGATCACCGAGACCGAGCTTCAGATCATCCAGGTCGACAAGGACATGGTGAGCGAGGTCTCCAAGGATTTGCGCGAGACCAACGACAAGAGCGGCGAGCTGATCGAGCGCAAGGTCGCGGCCGAAGACCAGCTCCGTCGCGTCGACATTCGCGCGCCGCAGGACGGCATGGTGCTGCAATCGACGGTGCACACCGTCGGCGGCGTCGTCACCGCCGGCGATGCGCTCATGCTGATCGTGCCGCAGGCCGACGACCTCCAGGTCGAGGCCAAGGTCAATCCGGTCGATATCGACAAGCTCCAGATCGGCCAGAAGACCCTGCTGCGCCTCTCCGCCTTCAACCAGCGCACCACGCCCGAGCTCAACGGTGTCGTCAGCCGCGTCTCGCCTGACGTCACCACCGATCAGCGCACCGGCCAGAGCTACTACACCATCCGTGTCTCGCTGTCCGCCGAGGAAGTCGCCAAGCTCGGCGATTCCAAACTGATCCCCGGCATGCCTGCGGAAGCCTTCGTCCAGACCGGCGACCGCACCATGCTGTCGTACCTGTTGAAGCCGCTGCACGACCAGTTCATGCGGGCGTTCCGCGAGAAGTGACGCGCGCCGCAGATTCGATCTCGTAGGGTGGGCAAAGGCGCAAAGCGCCGTGCCCACCATTTCTTTCATGACGACGAAGATGGTGGGCACGCTTCGCTTTGCCCACCCTACGGCATCTCGTTCTTTGCTATAGTTCGACTCAAGCCCTCAACAACCCGGCGTCGAACCATGCAAACCCCGCCCTCCATCGCTACCAAATCCTTCACCGATGCTGGCCTCGCCGTCGCCCGTCTCGAAGAAATCTACGAGCGCAACACCAAATTCCTGCGCGACCGGTTCGAGGCCTATGTCTCGGGCGAGGCGATCACGATGCGGGTGCGGGCCTATTATCCCTTCGTCCGCCTCACCACCGCGACCCATGCGCGGCTGGATTCGCGTCTCGCCTATGGTTTCGTCGCCAGGCCCGGCGTGCACGAAACCAGCGTGACGCGGCCGGATCTGTTCCGCGCCTATTTCACCGAGCAGATCGGTCTCCTGATCCAGAACCACGGTGTTCCCGTCGAGATCGGCGAGTCCGCCGAGCCGATCCCGGTCCACTTCGCCTATCGCCGCGACATCAACATCGAAGCCGCCATCAGCACCAGCGAGAATTCGCCCGTTACGCGATCGCTGCGCGATGCCTTCGACGTGCCTGATCTCGCCACCATGGACGATGCGATCGTCGACGGCACCTTCGAGCTCCAGCCGGGTGCGCCCGAGCCGCTGTCGCTGTTTCGCGCGGCCCGTGTCGATTACTCGCTGCGCCGGCTCTATCACTACACCGGCACCGATCCCGAACATTTCCAGAACTTTGTCATCTTCACCAACTACCAGTTCTATGTCGATGCCTTCGCGCAGATGTGTCAGCAGCGGCTTCAGTCCGGCGAGGTCGGGCTCGAGGCCTTTGTTGCGCCGGGCAACGTCATCACGCGGGCTGGCGGGGCGACGACCGGAGACGCGCCCACGCGCATTCCGCAGATGCCGGCCTTCCATCTGGTCATGCCCGGCTACCGCGGCATCACCCTGATCAACATCGGGACCGGTCCGTCCAACGCGCGCAACGTCACCGATCACGTCGCGGTGCTGCGGCCGCATGCCTGGCTGATGCTCGGGCATTGCGCCGGCTTGCGCAACACGCAGCGGCTCGGCGACTACGTGCTCGCGCATGGCTATGTGCGCGAGGACCACGTGCTCGATCGCGAGCTGCCGCTGTGGGTGCCGATCCCGGCGCTGGCCGAGATGCAGGTCGCGCTGGAGCAGGCGGTCGAGGACGTCACCGGCCTGGAAGGCTTCGAGCTCAAGCGCCTGATGCGCACAGGCACGGTCGCCAGCGTCGACAACCGCAACTGGGAGATATCGGGGCCCGAGGTCATTCGCCGCATGTCGCAATCGCGCGCAGTGGCGCTCGACATGGAATCCGCCGCGATCGCCGCCAACGGCTACCGCTTCCGCGTGCCCTATGGAACTCTGCTCTGCGTCTCCGACAAGCCGCTGCATGGCGAGATCAAGCTCGCCGGCATGGCCAGCGAATTCTACCGCCGCCGCGTCGGCCAGCATCTCGAGATTGGCCTCAAGGCGCTGGAACGGCTCAAGCAGCAGGAATCGGAGCGGTTGCATTCGCGCAAGCTGCGCAGCTTTGCCGAAGTCGCGTTCCAGTAGAGCACTTGGCTTTCCTGGAAGGACAGCAGAACTGTCTTACGAGCGTTGACGTCTCCGTTAGCACTGCGTCACGGAATATCGAAGCCAACGCAGGGTTATCAATTCGTCCGGGGCCGCTTGGATCGAGACAGGAGACAGAAATGATTGAAACGATGATCAGGTTCGTTGCGCTGGGAACGTTTGCGGCAGTACTGGCGTCCCCGGCGTATGCCGCAGGAGGTGGTGGCGGAGGCGGTGGCGGAGGTGGCGGCATGGATCCTTTTGGGAGCACCTATTCAGCTCCGAGCACGGCCCAACCGACCTACCCGAAGCGCTCGGGAACGAAGGCCACGCAAAAGAACAAGAAGCCCAACAACCAGTCCAGCATCGACGATCCCGAATTCGCGGCCGGCTACCGCGTGGCGTATGACACCATCTACGAGCGCAACGACTACGCGGCCGCGATCGCGCAATTGAAGTCGCTTGGCCATGACGACCATCCGAACGTCGCCAACCTCATCGGCTACTCCTACCGCAAGCTTGGCGACTACGAGCAGTCGCAAGTCTGGTACGAGCGCGCGCTGAAGGCGGATCCGAACCATGTCCTGACATGGCAGTATTACGGGCTGTGGCAGCTCGAGCGGGGTAACCGCGAGCAGGCGCTCTATCATCTCAGCCGGATTGCAGCCATCTGCGGGACGGATTGCGCGGAGTACAAATCGCTGGCCGCGGCACTCGACAAGCCGACCGGAACGGCGCTCGCCTACTAGGAGGGCCGCGGTTCGTCTTGCGGCCGAGGTGACAAGCCGCCGGATTTTTTGCATTGTCCCGTTCGGGGGGAGGCGAACGGGACAATGGGATGCCGCTGGCGCGCGACAAGATCATCGGCCACGACCTCGAACGTCTGGCTTTCCGCTTCACCATGATGAATGACGGGGACGTCGTGCATTGCCAGATCAGCGATGCCGCGATGGATGAGCTTGCGGGCATGCAGGGTACCGAGAGCAGCGCGCGGCAGGCGCAATTCATGTCGTTGCGCGAGACGATCGAGCGGCTGGCCTCAGACCTCTACGACGAGGCACCGCGATTCAAGGGCTATGTGGTGCGGATTTTTACGCGGCATTTGGGAAGGTAGTAGATCGGCTGCCGCGGACACAAATCTCTCACCGTCACCCTGAGGTGGCCGCTTCTTTAGCGGCCTCGAGGGGCGACGGCCCGGCTGCATCTCGGCCGTTCATCCTTCGAGGCTCCCCACGTGGCGCTGCTGCGCCACGAGTCTCGCACCTCAGGATGACGGTACTAAAAGCGTGATCGCTGCCGGTAACGCAGCTCACCCCTCCAGCTTCTTCAGCAACAACTTCAGCGCCGTCGCCGCGAACACCTGCATGTTGGCGAACCGGTCGTTACTGCCCGTCTCCAGCGTCATCACCTCAGCCGCGGGTCCCGCAACGGCCATGCAGCTATGGCCGGCGGCGTCGCCGTAGCGGTTGCCGGTCGGACCGGCTGCGCCGGTCTCGGACAGGCCCCAGTCGGAGCTGAAGCGGCCGCGCATCTGTTCGGCCAGCAGTTTCGCGTAGGGCTCCGAGGAGGAACGAAAGCCCTTCATTCCCTCGTCCGAAATATCCATCAGCACACGCCTGGCGTCGCGGGTGTAGACCACCGCGCCGCCGAGGAAATAGGCGGAGGCTCCGGGCACCGCGAGCAGGCTTGCCGCGATCAGGCCGCCGGTCGAGGATTCCGCGACCGCAATGGTTTGCTTGCGCGCGATCAGTTTGCCTGCGACCTGTTCCGCAATGCCGACGAGCTCTTTCATCTCTATGACCCCTCATTCCTTCGCAACTGAGCTCAGCCTTCCTAGCATATGACAGAAGCCTTGGCCGAGTTGCGGGCGGAGGGCAGGCCTGCTTGAATGGCGGACAAGGCGAAGCGGCCAAGCGCCGCCTGCGACAAGACACGACGAGGAAACGTGAGAAGAGAGACGTCATGGCGTCCCTGATCGCCGGCGGGGTGGATTGCGACGTGCACCCGGCCGTGCCGCATCTGACCAGCCTGCTGCCGTACCTGAACGACTATTGGCGCGATCAGGTGACGACGCGCGGCATGGTCGACCTCGCCTCGCAATCCTACCCGAAGAACTCGCCGATCGTGGCGCGGCCCGATTGGCGCCCCGAGACTGGCAAGCCGGGCGAGAGCCTGGAGGATATGCAGCGGCACGTGCTCGATCCCTTCCAGCTCACGCATGCCATCTGCAACCCGCTTTACGGCGTGCAGATGGTGTTTTCGGAAGATTTGCAGGCCGCCTTCTGTCGCGCGCTGAACCAATGGCTCGCGAAGGAATGGCTCGATCGCGATTCCCGGCTGCGCGGCTCGATCGTGATCCCGACACAAAGCGTCGAGAAGGCCGTCGCCGAGATCGAGCGCTGTGCCCAGGACAAGCGCTTCGTGCAGGTGCTGATGCTGGTGATGGGCGACACGCCGCTCGGCAAGCGCGCGCTGTGGCCGATCTACGAGGCGGCGGAACGACACGACCTCCCGGTCGGGATCCACGCCGGTTCCGCCTATCACAATCCGCCGACCGCGGTGGGTTGGGGTTCCTATCACATCGAGGATTATGTCGGTCAGGCCCAGGCGTTCCAGACCCAGCTCACCAGTCTGATTGTCGAGGGCGTGTTCGCAAAATATCCGCGGTTGAAGATGGTGATGCTGGAATCCGGCGTCTCCTGGATCTCGCCTTTTCTCTGGCGTCTGCACAAATTCTGGCGCGGGGTGCGGATGGAGACGCCCTGGGTCGATCGCGCGCCGCTCGAGATTGTGCGAAGCAACATTCGCTTCTCGTTACAGCCATTTGATGCGCCGCCGGAGGCCGAGACATTAATTCGCCTGTTTGATCATATGCAGTCCGACGAATTGGTCCTATTCTCCACCGACTATCCGCACTGGCAGTTCGACGGCCAGGACGCGCTGCCCGAGGGCCTCACCCCCGATCTCGTGCGCAAGATCATGATCGACAATCCGCATGCAACCTATCCCCGCCTGATCTAGCCCGCTGCCAAAGGAGGCAAGGCGATGAATATCCAGTTCCGCGAGAACTCTGAAGCCGCTTCTCTCTTGACGACCAAGACCGCGATTGCGGACTGCGACATCCATCCGGCGCGCGCGACCCGGACCGAGCTTTATCCCTATCTCGCCAAACGCTGGCAGCATCATCTCGAGATCTACGGCGTCCATGCCTATCAGGGCATGATGGAAGGCCCGCCCTATCCAAAGGCGCAGCCCAATGCCTCGCGCCGCGATGCCTATCCGCCGGAGGGCGGTCCGCAGGGCTCCTCGCTCTCCTTCATGCAGAAGCAGCTGCTCGATCCCAATAATGTGCAGTTAGGGGTGCTCAATCCGCTCAACACCGGGCAGGGCATTCGCAATCACGAACTCTCGGCGGCGCTGTGCTCGGCCATCAACGACTGGCAGATCGACAAATGGACCAGCAAGGACAAGCGGCTGAAGGCCTCGATCGTCGTCGGTAATGAGGATGGCCTGTCGGCCGCCGCGGAAATCCGCGAACGCGCCGGCGACAAGAATTTTGTCCAGGTGCTGCTGCTCAGCCGCAATGTCGAGCCGCTCGGCCAGCGCCGCTACTGGCCGATCTATCAGGCCGCGGAAGAGGCGGGGCTGCCCATCGGCGTTCACGCCTTCGGCTTCGGCGGCAATCCGATCACGCCGTCAGGCTGGCCGTCCTATTACATCGAGGAGATGGTGGGACACTCGCAGTGCCAGCAATCGGCGTTGGCGAGCCTTGTTCTGGAAGGCGTGTTCGAACGCTTCCCGAAACTGAAGATGGTGATGATCGAGGCCGGCTTCGGCTGGGCGCCATCGCTGGCGTGGCGGCTCGACAAGGTCTGGCAGCGGCTCAGGAGCGAGGTGCCGCATGTTAAACGGCCGCCGTCGGAATATATCCGCGAGCAGGTGTGGTGGACCACCCAGCCGATGGAGGATCCGGAGCGGCGCGAGGATCTGTTCGACGTCATCAACTGGATCGGCTGGGACCGCCTCCTGTTCGCGACCGACTATCCGCATTGGGATTATGACGAGCCGTCACGCGTGCTGCCGGCCGGCGTCAGCGAAACCAATCGCGAGGCGTTTTATCTCGGCAATGCCAAGAAGCTGTACGGAATGGCCGCATGATCCGGAAAAGTGTGAAGCGGTTTTCCGATCGGATCATGCGGAAGACATAAGCATGGCGCGTCATGTGATCGCGCCGGTGGATGAACTTCCGCCGGGCACGCGAAAATTTCTGGAGATCGATGGCCGGCCGATCGCGGTCTTCAACATCAAGGGCGAGTATTTCGGTCTGATGAACCGCTGCCCGCATCAGGGCGCAGCGCTGTGCGAGGGTCCGCTGATCGGGCTCGCGCAGTCCAGCGACCCCGGCGAGATCGAATACACCAAGCTCGGCGAGATCATTCGCTGTCCCTGGCACGGCTGGGAGTTCGACATCCGCACCGGCCAATCCTATTGCGACCCCCGCCGCTTCCGCGTGAAGGCTTATCCGGCGCATGTCGAGCCGGGCGCGGCCGTGGTGAAGGGACCGTATGTCGCTGAAACTGTCACGGTGAAGGTTGAGAGCAATTACGTGGTGGTGGAGCTGTAAAGCCAAAGCCCGGCCGGCACGGGAGCTGCGCTCCCTCGCCCCGTTCTTACGGGGAGAGGGCGGGGTGAGGGGCTCTCTCCGCGGATGAGATGGCTGACGGACCTGTACCCCCTCACCCAGAATTCAAGCTGCGCTCGAATTCCGACCTCTCCCCGCAAGCGGGGAGAGGTGAAGAGAGCGGCGCGTTACGCGTGCCTCATCAATGTCCCGCCACCGGCTCCGCCGCAGGCTCATACGCCGCGACCGCCTGGCCGCCGCCACGATAGACGATCGACGCTGCGATGATGCCGAGGAAGGCGGCGAGCATCAGCCAGAGACCGGGCGAGGCTTTGTCGCCGGTGTGCTCGATCAGCAAGGTCGAGGCGAACGGCGTGAAGGTGCCGAACAGCGCGGCTGCGAGCGCGAAGGCGAGCGAGAAGCAGGTCGTGCGCACATGGGCCGGCACGATCTCGACGAGCGCACCGAGCATGGTGCCGCTGTACATGCCGAAATAGAACGAGAACATCATCTCGACCGCGAGCAGCTTGCCGAAGGTCGGCGCTGCCACCAGCCAGGACAGCGCAGGATAGGCGGTGACGAACGCCAGACCAGCGATGGCGAGCAGCACCGGCTTGCGGCCGATGCGGTCGGACAGCGCGCCGCCGACCGGATTCCAGATGAAGTTGGTGACAGCGACGAGCAGCGTGACCAGCAGCGCATCCTGCGTCGACAGTTTCAGCACGGTCTTGCCGAAGGTCGGGGTGTAGACGGTGACGAAATAGAACGTTGTGGTGGTCAGGATCGCGATCATCATGCCGAGGATGACGATGCGCCAGTTGGCGAGCGCGGAGGCGAACACCTCGTTCGCGGTCGGATGCTTCTTCATCGCGAGGAAGGCCGGCGTCTCCTCGAGAGTCCGCCGCAGCATGAAGATCAGGGGAATGATCAGGCAGCCGACGAAGAAGGGAATGCGCCAGCCCCAGGCAGCGACGGTATCGGCCGGCATCACCTCGGACAGGAGGAAGCCGAGGATCGACGCCACGAAGATCGCGACCTGCTGGCTCGACGACTGGAACGAGGTGTAGAAGCCGCGATTGCCGGGCGTGGAGATTTCCGCGAGATAAACCGAGACACCGCCGAGCTCGACGCCGGCGGAGAAGCCCTGCAGCAGGCGGCCGAGCAGCACGATGATCGGCGCTGCGATGCCGATGCTCGCGTAGGTCGGGCAGAATGCGATGACCACAGTGCCGGCGGCCATGATAGCCAGCGTGACGATCAGGCCCTGGCGGCGGCCGATGCGGTCGATGTACGCGCCGAGCACGATCGCGCCGACGGGGCGCATCAGCGCGCCGAGCCAGAACACACCAAAGGTGTTGAGCAGCGATGCGGTCTCGTTGGTGGAGGGGAAGAACGCCTTGCCGATGGCGGCGGCATAAAATCCGAACAGGAAGAAGTCGAACTGCTCGAGGAAATTGCCGCTGGTGGCGCGCAGGATCGCGCCGATGCGCGACTTGATCTCGGGCGGATTGGTTGATGCTGTTGGTCCAGCCATGACGTTTCTCCCCTTTTTGACGCGGCCGGACCGGAACTCATCTTCACGGCAAGGCGACAGATTGTTGCTGTGACAATCTGTCTAACCCCTCTCGCGCGGGGCCTTGCGAGTCAACCCATTTTGCTTTGGAAGTTGATGATTTTTCAGGCTTTATTCTGCGTTGCAGCGATCATCCATTGGCGGAACGCGGCAAGCTTCGGCGCCTCGCGGCGGCCCTCCGGCGAGACCAGATAGAAGCCTGCGTCGGCCGGCAGCGCGATCTTGAAGGGAACCACGAGCCGGCCCTTGGCGATGTCGTCGCTGACATAGGAGGTCCGCCCCATCGCCACGCCGATGCCGTCGATCGCGGCCTGGATGGTCATGAAGATCATGTCGAAGGTGATGCCGGGCTGCTTGGCGATGTCGGCCGGCAGGCCCGCCGCCGTCAGCCACAGCCGCCAGTCGTCGCTGTTGGCGTTGGATGTGTGCAGCAGCGGATAGCCCTTCAAATCCTCCGGCTGGCGCAGCGGCTTGTCGCCGCGCAGCAGCGAGGGGCTGCACACCGGGAACAGCTCGTCCGCCATCAGCCAGTCGGCGCGCAGGCCCGGCCATTGGCCGCGGCCATAGCGGATCGCGGCGTCGACATCGTCGCGCTGGAAGTCGACCAGGCTGGTCGAGGTGGTGATGCGGACGTCGATGCCGGGATGTGCCTCCTGGAAATCGGTCAGCCGCGGCAGCAGCCATTTCGCGGCGAGTGAGGCCAGGGTCGAGACCGTCAGCACCCTGTCGTCGTCCTTGCGCAAGAGCCGGTCGGTCGCAAGCCGGAGGTCGTTGAAGGCGGCGCGGACGCCGGGGAGGTAGTCGCGCGCCTCCGGCGTCAGCGCCAGCGCGCGGTTCTGCCGGATGAACAGGCGGATGCCGAGCTCCTCCTCGAGCCGGCGGATCTGATGGCTGATCGCGGTCTGCGTCACGTTCAGCTCGCTCGCCGCCAGCGTGAAGCTGAGATGGCGCGCGGCGGCCTCAAACGCCCGCAATCCGTTCAGGGAAGGCAATCTGGCAGTCATTTGGCAGCAGGATGCATGAGCTTATTTCATGCGAAGAGGTACAAATTGTCGTTTGTCGAAGTCCGCGTGCAGGAGGATATTGGGTTCAAATTTAGCTCGAGGAGCTGAAAATGTCTACTTGCACCGACAATGCGATGACAAATCATCATGCGTCCGGCCTGCTCTACCAGATCGGCGAGACCCTCCATGTCTGGCACGAGCGCTACCGGACCCGTCGCGAGTTGACCAACTGGACCGCCCGCGATCTTCACGACGTCGGCCTGTCCTGGACCGACGTTGCGTACGAGGCCGACAAACCCTTCTGGCGGGCCTGATTGGCCGCCAGGCCGGCGCCGCCTGATCACAGGGGCGCCGGCGGTCCCTCTTTCTCCTGAGGCTCGTGTCATGAGCACGCTCCGCCTGGAAGATCTGAAGCAATATTCGGACGTGCTGCGCACCCGGCAGGGCGACGCAATCAACGTGCGCTTCATCGAGCCGCGCGACACCGAGGAGCTTCAGCACTATTTCCGCTCGCTCTCGACCCGGTCCCGCTACAACCGTTTTTTTGGCGCGCTCAGCGAACTGCCGAAGGGCCTGCTGAGCGAATTCCTCGATGTCGGAGCGCGCGAGCGCTTTACCGTCGTCGCGACCAAGATGGTCGGCGGCTTCGAGACCATCGTTGCCGAGGCGCGTTACGCTTTCCACGTCGAGACCTCGACGCTTGAGTTCGGCCTCTCGGTCGACGACCGCTGGCAGGGCCATGGCATCGCGACCGCGCTCCTGAAGAATCTCGAATGCCGCGCTGCCGCGCTTGGCGCCGAGCACATCTTCGGCGACACGTTGCGCTCCAACCAGACCATGATTTCGCTGGCGCGCAAATCCGGCTTCGCCTTTGTCAATCATCCTGACGACTGGAAGCTGGTGCGCTTCGACAAGGAGATCCACGTCGCGCCAAAGGACATTCCCTGCGCCAGCTGGCGTCTTGCAGCACTTTCCAGTCAGGCCGATCGCCCCTCAGCCTCGGCCTGACACAACTCCAAGCCCGGCTCTGATGATTCAGAGCCGGGCATTTTTTTGCCTTCACGCAGCATCCTCGTTGGTAAAGTCGGTCGAAGTCGCGACCGACCGCCACCCTGCCAATTCCCGCGCGACGAACGCGTTCTTTGCCTCGATCCGCTCCACCGTGTCGCTGCCGAGCGGCAGCCGCAGCGGCGGGTTCTTCGCCTCAGCCAGCTTCAGGAAGGCCTGGGCCAGCTTGCGCGGATCACCGCGCTGGCCGTGATTGAATTCGGCTGCATGCGCGCGAGTCTTGCCGACGCTCTCGTGATAGTCGTCGATCGTCTGCGCCGTGCGCGACAGCGAGGTCTCGTCGAGAAAATCAGTGCGGAAGAAGCCCGGCTCGACCACGGTGACCTTGATGCCGAGCGGTGCCACTTCGCCGGCCAGCGCTTCGCTGATTCCCTCGACCGCGAACTTGGTCGCACCATAGACGCCCCAGCCGGGATAGCCGGTGTAGCCGCCGACCGACGAGATGTTGATGACGTGGCCCGAGCGCTGGCGGCGCATATGCGGCAGCACCGCGCGGGTGACGCCGAGCAGGCCGAACACATTGGTGCCGAACAATTTTTGCGTTTCCGCGCCGCTCGCTTCCTCGATGGCGCCCAACAGGCCGTAGCCGGCATTGTTGACGAGGATGTCGATGCGGCCGAATTTCTTGACCGCCTGGCCCGCGGCCTCGTGCGCTTCAGCCTCGCTGGTGACGTCGAGCCGGGTCGCCAGCAGCCGTTCGTGGCTGCCGAGCCGTGCCGTGACGGTCGACGAATCGCGCGCGGTCGCGACCACCGCATCGCCGGCCTTCAACGCTGCCTCGGCGATCAACGCGCCAAATCCGCGGGATGCCCCTGTGATGAACCAAACACGCATGATGTTGCCCTTTCCAATTTGGCCTGGCGATGTGCCGAAGCCGATGGGCAAGGTGTAGCGGCTCGCCATAGCTGAGATAATCCGCTATATATTTGGTAGGCTCCTGAGAAAAATTCATCAATGCGGATCGACCCGTCCGACCTCGCGACCTTCCTGGCGATTGCCCGCCACCGCAGTTTTCGCGCGGCGGCAACCGAGCTTGGTGTCACGCCGTCGGCGCTGTCCCACGGCCTGCGCAATATCGAGGAGCGGCTGGGCCTGCGGCTCGTGAACCGCACCACCCGCAGCGTCGCGCTCACCGAGGCCGGCGAGCGACTGTTCGCGCGCATCACGCCGGCCTTTCGCGACATCGACGACGCGCTTGAGGACCTCAACAATTTCCGCGGCAAGCCCGCCGGCACGTTGCGCTTCACCGCCGCGCGCCAGTCGGCGCAGTTGGTGCTGCTGCCGATCGTGACGCGTTTCCTGAAAGCGTTCCCTGACGTCAGCGTCGAGGTCGTCATCAACGACGCCCTGATCGACATGGTCGCGGCCGGCTTCGACGCCGGCGTACGCTTTGGCGAAACCATTGCCGCCGACATGATCGCCGTGCCGATCGGCCCGCGGCATCGCTTTGCCGTGGTCGGCGCGCCCGCCTTCTTCAAGGCGCATAAGCCGCCAGCCACGCCGCGCGACCTGAAAGGCCTGCCCTGCATCCGCTACCGCTTCACCTCCGGCGCGCTCTATCATTGGGAGTTTGAACGCGGCGGCATCGAACTCGCCATCGATGTCACCGGACCGCTGACGATGAACGATCAGGACCTGATGGTCGATGCGGCGCTGGATGGAGTTGGTCTCGCGTATGTGTTCGAGCAGCAGGTGGACGCGCTGCTCGCAAAACGCAGGCTCGTGCGAGTGCTCGCCGACTGGTGCCCGAACCTATCCCGGCTTCTTCCTCTACTACCCAAGCCGCCGCCAATTGCCGTCGGCGCTACGCGCGTTCGTGGATTTTACGAGGGGCGGCGAAGCATCCGGTCACGCCACGTCGCGGCGATGACAGGGCAGGGATCGCTTCCGTCCCCTCATTCGAGCTTGGCCGGCACCGAGGCAGGCCGGGTCGCATCCAATAGAAACATCACCAGCTGATCCAGGTCCGTCGTCCCGTCGCTGAACACTTCCATGGCCATGTCGGGACCGTGGCCGACCATCGACTGACCAGCCTCGGTGCGGTTGACGCCGTGCGGCGTTCGTTGGCCGACCCGGCCAGCGAGGACATAAAACGATTCAGAGCCGGGATGGGAATGCACCGGCGTCCTGGAGCCGGGCGGTCCGCCGGCGTGATTGATTTGCAGCAGATATTCGGGCGCAGGGAAGACTGGTACCGGCCCAATTTCGGCGACTTTGCTGCCGCCAGGCGATGGACCGCCCTTCGAGCCGAGCGTGAACAGCCAGACCTTGCCAGAGACCTCGGCAGCCAATGACGTCGGGCTTGTGCTCGCAGCCTTTTGCGCGAGATCGAGCGTGGGGAAATTCTCGATCCGCCAATAAAGCTCTCCCGGTGGGAGGCCACTCAACTTCTTCTGCGCGACCTGAGTGACGACGAATTTTCCCGGCTCGGCCGCGACCGGCGGCACCATCGCTATCGCAAACAGCAAGACCATCGAAGCGATGAGATAGCAAGTGCCTGATCTTCGAGGGCTCATGGTGTCACTCCTCGATTGCTCTTGGAGACAACGGCTACATTCGAGCGCCTATTTCCCCGTAAACACCGCTTTCCGCTTCTCGATGAAGGCCTGCACGGCCTCCTTGTGATCAGCGGTGGTGGTCAGGCGGATCAGGCGTTCGGCCTCGTGGTCGCGGGCGGTTTCGAAATCGAACAGCAGGGCTTCGTCGAGATTGTCCTTCATGTAGCGCAGCGCCAGGCGCGGGCCCTCGGCGAGCGATTTCGCCAGTGTGAAAGCCTCGGCCTGAAGCTTGTCATCGGGCACAACGCGGTTGACGAGGCCGATGGCCTCTGCCCGCGCGGCGTCAACGCGATCGCCGGTGAACATCAATTCGCGCGCTCGCGAGGTGCCGACTAGCCTCGTCAACAGCCAGGCGATGCCGTAGTCGCCGCTCAGCGCGACGCGCGCATATCCGGTGGTGACGAACGCCGATTGTGCGGCGATGCGGATGTCGCAGGCCATGGCGATGGCGAGCCCGGCGCCGGCCGCGGCGCCGGGCAGTGCCGCGATCGTCGGCTTGCGCACCGCCACCAGAGCGCCAGTAAGCTGCCGCTGCCGCTCCTGAAGATCAGTGACCTTGTCGTCGAAGGACATTTCGAGCTTCTTCGGGTCGCGGTGCGCGCCCATCCCCTTGACGTTGCCGCCGGCGCAGAAGGCTTCACCGGCGCCTGTGAGCAGCAGCGCGCCGACATTCGGATCCTCGCCGCAGGTTCGGATCATCGTGCGCAGCGCCGGCGTTAGCGTGTCCGACAGCGAATTGCGCGCCTCCGGCCGGTTCAGCGTGATGACCGCGACGCGGTCGCGGATGACGCAGAGCAGTTCATTGGTGCCGGTGTCAATGGTGGTTTCGGTGGTCATTGTCGCTCCCTACTCTTGTAGGGTGGGCAAAGCGAAGCGTGCCCACCATTTGTTGTTCTCGTTATTGGTGGTGGGCACGGCGCGTTGCGCCTTTGCCCACCCTGCGGCAGTTCGTTCAAAACTTCTCCACCCACGGCCGCAGCTCAAGCTCCCAGCTCCAGGCGCTGCGCGGCTGCTGCAACACGTTCCAATAGCTCTCCGCGATCGCGTCGGGATCGAGCATCGAATCCGGCTTGTCGGTCGGTTCGGCGCGGGCAGCGCTCTTGATTCCACCGTCGATGACGAAATGCGCGACATGAATGCCTTGCGGCGATAATTCGCGCGCCATGCTCTGTGCCAGCCCGCGCAGCGCGAACTTGCCCATCGCGAACGGGGCGGATTGCGCGTAGCCCTTGACGCTGGCTGACGCGCCGGTGAACAGGATCGCGCCGTGCTTGTTCGGCAGCATGCGCTTTGCGGCCTGCTGCGCCACCAGGAAGCCGCCATAGGCGCTGACCGCGATCGCATTCGCGACGTCGGCCGGGACGAGATCGACGAACGGGCCACGCGCGCGGCCGCTGGCATTGTAGACGACGAGATCCGGCGTGCCGATCTCGCGCTCGACCAGGCCGAACAGGCGTTCGACCTCCTCAGGCTCGGTGGCGTTGCAGGCATAGGCCTTGGCGCCGGTCTGGCTGCAGAGCGCGCCCAATTTCTCGATCTTGCGTGCGGCCAGCGCGACGCGAATGCCTTGCGCGGACAGCAACCGTGCCAGCGAGGCGCTCAGGCCTTCGCCGGCGCCGACGATGAGGGCGATCTTGTATTTCGGATGTTCCATGGCGTGATCTCTCGGGGACGGGACGCCGCTGATCTATGCACGGCCGGCGCGGACAACCAGCCAGAATCCAGGGCCAGCCGATCACAATTCCGCAGAGCGAATTGCTCCTTCACGGCGATCATGCCTCCCTGACAATTTGCGGCTTTATCGCCCGTCGCGATGGGAGCATGATCGACATCATCCCAAGCGGCAAGCGCTAAGAATTGGTCGCCGGGCGGAAACGAAGAGGACGATCATGCACAAGCCGGCCACAGCGCAGCCGAAACATGTCGCGGCGGAGCAGTCGGGCCTGCTGGCGCCCGATACCACTGGCATGAACTTCTACCGCGCCGATCAGGCGCTGACGGATCTCTTGCGCATCCATCTGCCGGAGACGCTATTCCGCCACATCGAGCCGCATCTCGACCGCCTCGGCGAATTGGCCGGCGGTCATCTCGACGACTGCGCACGCCTCGCCGACCGGCACACGCCGGTGCTGCACCAGCGCGACAAGTTCGGCCGTGATGTGCAGTGGATCGAATATCACCCGGCCTATCGCGAGCTGGAGAACGCCGCGTTCGGCGAGTTCGGCATCCACGCGCTCTCGATCCGCAAGGGCATCATGGGCTGGCCGGACAAATACCCGGTCGTGGCAAAACACGCCTTCACCTTCCTGTTCAACCAGACTGAATTCGGCATGGGCTGCCCGATCAATGTCACCGACGGCTGCGCAAAGTTGCTTTCGAATTTCGGCAGCGACGCGCTGAAGGCGAAATATCTCGACGGCCTGACCTCGACCGACATGAGCAAGCTGACGCAGGGCGGCCAGTTCATGACCGAGAAGGAAGGCGGCTCCGACGTCGGTACGCTCACCACGCGCGCGGTGCAGGAGGGCGACCATTGGCGCCTCCACGGCGAAAAATGGTTCTGCTCGAATGCGGACGCCAAGGTTGTGATGCTACTCGCGCGTCCAGAGGGCGCCGGCCCCGGCACGCGCGGCGTCGGCCTGTTCCTGATGCCGCGCTTCCTCGACGACGGCTCGCAGAACCACTACCGGATCGTGCGCCTCAAGGACAAGCTCGGCACCCGCTCGATGGCCTCGGGCGAGATCAAGCTCGAAGGCGCGATTGCGTACGCCGTCGGCAGGCTCGACCGCGGCTTCGTGCAGATGGCCGAGATGGTGAACTCGTCGCGGCTCTCCAACGGCGTCAAATCGACTGCGCTGATGCGCCGCGCGTATCATGACGCGATGACCGTCGCGAAAAACCGAGTCGTGTTCGGCAACCGCATCATCGACCTGCCGCTCGGGCGACGGCAGATGCTGAAAATCATGCTGCCGGTCGAGCAGGCGCTATCGATGAGCTTCCTCACCGCCGATGCGCTCGACCGTGCCGAGGCTGGCAGCCAGGATGCGGCGGCGCTGTTGCGCATCCTGACGCCGACCCTGAAATTCCGCGCCACGCGCGATGCGCGAAAAGTCTGTGGCGATGCGCTCGAGATGCGCGGCGGCATTGGCTACATCGAGGAGTTTGCCACGCCGCGGCTGCTGCGCGATGCCCATCTCGGCTCGGTCTGGGAGGGCACCGGCAACATCGTCGCCATCGATGCGCTCAGGCGTGCCGTTGGCCGCCACGGCGCGGAATCCGCGTTATCGGCCGATCTGCATGCCCGCCTCGATGACAGCGCCTCGGTACCGCAGGCCTGGTGCGATCATCTGCGCGGCCTCGTCGATCGCGCAGTCGGTTTTGCGCGCGAGGTCGCCGGGAAGTCCGAGAATGAAGCCGATGCGCGGCGCGCCACGACCCTGCTCTATCATGTCACCAGTGCCGTCGCGCTCGCCTGGGAGGCGCACCGTATCCACGACATGCGCGGCGATGCGCGCCGGCTGCTGCTGTCGCGGCTGGTGATCGACCATCGCGTTGCGCCGAGCGATCCGTTCCGGCTGACGGAAAATGCCACGCAGGCGAAGATCGCAGCACTGTTGCTCGGCGATCGCGATGCCGGCATGAGCGAGGTTGGCGAACTGGTTCTGGCAGCGTAGGCTGCGCGCCACGATCAAACAAAAAACGCGATAGGGAGTGCTCGATGAAGGCCGCCGTCCTCTATGAAGTCAACCAGCCGCTGGTCATCGAGGATGTCAGCCTGCCGAAGCCCGGCCCGCGCGAGGTCCTGATCCGCACGACCGTAGCCGGCCTCTGCCACTCCGATCTGCACTTCATGGAAGGCCTCTACCCGCATCCGCTCCCCGCCGTGCTTGGGCACGAATCCGCCGGTGTCGTCGAGCAGGTTGGCTCCGACGTTACGTATGTGAAGCCCGGCGACCACGTCGTTACGTGCCTGTCCGTGTTCTGCGGCACCTGCGACAATTGCACCACGGGCCGCACCGTGCTCTGCACCGACACTACGGTGAAACTGCTGCCGGGCGTGTCCAACCGGATGCAGTGGAACAAGCCGGAGAAGCTGCACCAATTTCTCAACCTCTCGTCCTTCGCCGAGCAGATGCTGGTGCACGAGAACGCCATCGTCAAAATCCGCAAGGAGATGCCACTCGATCTCGCGGCGCTGATCGGCTGCGGCGTCATCACCGGCTACGGCGCGGTGGTGAACACGGCGAAGGTGACGGCGGGCGAGACCGTGGCGGTGATCGGCTGCGGCGGCGTCGGCATGGCCGCGATCAATGGTGCACAGATCGCCGGGGCCGGCCGCATCATCGCCATCGACACCAATCCGGCAAAGCTCCAGCTCGCGACGAAGCTGGGCGCCACCGACATCATCAACCCCGCCGATGGCGATGTGGTGAAGCAGGTCCGCGACCTCACCAATGGCGGCGTGCACCATTCCTTCGAGGTCCTGGGCCGCAAGGAGACCGCGGAGCAGGCGTTTGCCATGCTCGCCTCCGGCGGCACCGCCACCATCGTCGGCATGATCCCGTTCGGCCAGAAGATCGAGCTGCACGGCTTTGACTTCCTGCGCGAGCGCCGCATCCAGGGCTCGTCGATGGGCTCCAACCACTTTCGCGTGGACATGCCGCGCCTGGTCGATTTCTACCTGCGCGGCCGGCTGCATCTGGAGGATTGGATCTCGGCCAAGCTGAAGCTGTCGGAGATCAACGAGGGTTTTGCCAACATGAAAGCCGGCAAAACGCTACGCAGCGTGATTGTGTTTGATAGTTGAGCCAGGCTATTTTGCACTGTCATTGCGAGGAGCACTTGCGACGAAGCAATCCAGACTGTCGCCGTGGAAGAATTCTGGATTGCTTCGCTGCGCTCGCAATGACGGAGAGCATCAATCATCGAACATCTTCGGCGGCACGAACCCGCCGAACTCACGCTCGATCAGCTCGGCGAGCTTCAGCGGCGTGCGATCCTCCAGCCACGGGCCGGCGATCTGGACGCCGATCGGCAAGCCATCCGGCGCAAAGCCGGTCGGGATCGCCGTGGAGGGCAGGCCGGGGAGCGTCGCGATGCCGGGCCAGGCGAGCTGATCGGGATAGACGTGCGCCTTGCCGTCGATCGTGATCCGGCGCTTCTCCTGCTCCGGCGAATGGTCGTGCGGATAGGCCGCCGTCGGCATCACCGGGCAGATCACCGCGTCGAACGTTTTGAACAGCTCGCGCCATTGCGCGCGCAGCCGGGTGCGGCCGCCGTTCGCCATCTGCCAGTCGCGATGGCTGAGCGCGATGCCGCGCAGCCGCTCCGCGGCTAGGCTGTTGTCGCCCTCGGGTAGCGCGGCTGCCGCCGCCTTGGCGCCGGCATAGATGTCGGGCGCGAAGGTCGAGCCGAGGAACGACATCAGCATGCGCATATAGAGCCGCGACGAGGCCGCGAAATCCGGCAGCAGCGGGCTGCTTCGTTCGATCTTGACGCCGACCTTCGCCAGATTGTCGGCAAGCGTGTTGATGGTGCCGCGCACGGCGGTGTCGGTCGGCAGCACCGGATCGGTGTCGATCACCAGCACGCGGAAATCCCTGAACGCGGTGTGCCGTGCCGCCGGCAATTCGAGCCGATAGGCAAAGCCGGCATCGATCGGATCAGGCCCTGCCATCACGTCGAGCACCAGCGAAAGGTCGGCGGCGCTGCGTGCCATCGGGCCGATCACCGAGAGGTCGCGGTCGAACGGCAATGGCGGCAGCGGCGGCGGCGTATGGCCGCGCATCGCGACCAGGTTGAAGGTCGGCTTGTGCGCGTAAACGCCGCAATGGAAGGCCGGCACGCGCAACGAGCCGCCGATGTCGGAGCCGATCGAGAGCGGGCCATAGCCTGCGGCGAGCGCCGCCGACGAGCCGCCGGAGGAGCCGCCCGGTGTGCGGCCGAGATCGTAGGGATTGTTGGTGGTGCCGTAGATGTCGTTGTAGCTCTGCCAGTCGCCGAGCCCGAGCGGCACGTTGGTCTTGCCGACCACGACAGTGCCTGCGTCCTTCACGCGCGTCACCGGCAGCGAATCTTCCTTGGCAACAAAGTCCTTCTGCGTGGGAATGCCCCAGGTCGTCGGCAGGCCGGCGATGTTGTAGGATTCCTTCACGGTCATCGGCAGGCCGAGCAACGGCTTGCGTTCGCCGCGGGCCAATGCTGCATCCGCGTCTCGCGCTGCACTCAGCGCGCGCTCAAAATCCCGGACGCAGATCGCGTTGACCTTGCCGTCGTGACGTTCGATGCGGTCGATCGCATCCTGCGTGAGCTCGACAGCGGAGACCTTCTTCGCCGCCAACGCGGCCGACAGCTCGACCGCGCTCTTGTAACTCCATTCCGATTTCGCCACGACATGCTCCTGCGCTTCACTGGAGGGATGATGCGCAGTTTGGCCGAATGCCGCAACCGCCGTTTGATCGCGATTGATATGTCCAGAATGCTACCCGGGCAGCATTCGCTGCATGACGCGGTCCCGATAGACGAAGACATGCGCGAGCACGGCCGCGATGTGAATGCCGATCGTGATGAGCAGCGCCCATTCCATTGCTTGGTGGAGGCCGTCGATGGTGCGGCCGGCGGCTTCGTTGTCGGAGCCGAGCATCGGCAGGTGCACGAGGTAGAAGTACGAAACCGACCATCCGCGGTAGGACGCGAACAGCCACCCCGAGATCGTGGTCCCGAGCACCAGCACATACAGCAGCCAGTGCACCGCCTCGGAGCTCAGGCGCTGCCAGGCCGGGAGCGAGCTCTCCGGCGCGATCGGATGGGTCAGCCGCCAGACCAGACGCAGCGCAGTCAGCACAAGGATCGTGATCCCGAACGAGATGTGAAACGTCATCCCGGCGCCCGGCGCCATGCTGCGGTGAAGGTCCGGCATCAGCCAGCCGATCGGGTATTGCACGGCAAGCAGAGCCACAATGACCCAGTGAAAGATCTTGGCGGGCGTACCGTATTGCAGTCGTGTGGTCATGGTGTGGCCGCCCTTGAGATCGCGTTTGATCAGGGTTGGAAGCTTCGCGTGGCGGCGTGGGTGAACGGATTGACCGGCCCGCTGCTCATCCGCGTGTTGCCGTCCGATTTCTGCCCCGGCACCGGAAAAGCGTAGCCGATGATGGTCTTGACCACGAACCGGTCAGACGCCGGCGTCAACCCGTAGCCGACGCCGAAGTTCACATCGAACACGCCGGCTTTGAAGTCGGTGACGGCGAAGAGCGTGTGCTGCTGGTCGGGGAGCTTGTCGAAACTCCCGATCTTGCCGAAATCGGCATAATATTCGAAGCCGGCGAACACATCGTTGCCGAAGTTGCGGGCCAGCCGGGCGGCAGGCGCGAAATCGGCCTCGCCCTTGCTGCCGAAGCCGATATCGACGATCGGGTTCACGATGAACTCATATTGCGAATTGCGCACGCCGATGATCGGGCGGATCTCCAGTCCCCATCGGGTCTGCGCGAATTTGGGCATTTCGTAGCTCAACTCGAAATTCACGCCGTAGAATAAATCCCGGTGCTCCGCGTGTGGCGAGACGAACAGCGTGCGCAGCTTGAAGGCGTCGGACAGGAATTGCCGGTCCTGCACGGCGAACGGCAGATAGAGCCCGAGCTCCCACCAATCGGTCATGCCATAGGCGAATTCCGGCGTGCCGTTGAGGCTATGGTTGGAAGGGAAGCCGCCGGGGAACGGCGGGTCCTTCTGTCCGAGCGCGACATAATTGAGGTGCTGCTGGATCGTGAACTGGCCGACACCGGCGATACCGGCGTTGTAGACTTGGATTTCGTCTGTGGCGCGCGCGGCATTCGGCGCAAGCAGGTTCATTGCGCCGGCCAGGCTTGCGACCGCAGTGTATGAATGTTGCCGCTTCATCGCCGCCGCCTAGGCCGCCCCGATCAATATGCCCACCGCCAGCACGATGGCGCCGCCGAGCACGATCTGGAACACGGCCTGGAGGAACGGCGTGTCCATGTAGCGCGCGCGAATGAAGGCGATCGCCCACAATTCGAAGAATACGACGATGCCGGCGATCGCGGTCGCGATCCAGAATGCGTTGGCCCATGTGTCCGGCACCAGATAGGGCATGGTGTGGCCGAGCCCGCCGAGCGTCGTCATCGCGCCGCAGGTGATGCCGCGCAGCCAGGGCGAGCCCCGGCCGGTCAGCGAGCCGTCGTCGGACAGTGCTTCCGCAAAGCCCATGCTGATGCCGGCGCCGATCGAGGCGGCAAGACCCACCAGAAAGGTCTGCCAGTTCTGGTGTGTGGCGAAGGCCGCCGCGAACAGCGGCGCCAAGGTCGAGACCGAGCCGTCCATCAAGCCGGCGAGACCCGGCTGCACATATTGCAGCACGAACATCCGCCGCCGCGTGCGGTCTTCTTCCGCGCGCACGTCGGGCTTCAAAATCTCGTCGGTGAGCGCGGCCGCGCGGTTCTCGTGATGCTTCTCCTCTTCAGCAAGGTCGCCGAGCAGGCGGCGCACGCCGACATCCTCGGCCTGCTCGGCGGCGCGCGCGTAGAAGCGCTCGGCCTCGAGCTCCATGGTCTCGACTTCCTTGCGGATCGTGTCGAGCGGCAGGTTTTTCGTCAGCCAGATCGGGCGCCGGCGCAGAAAGCCCTTGACGTCCTCGCGGCGGATCGGCGGCAGATGCTGGCCGAAACGCTCTTCATAGAGCTGCAACAGGCGATGGCGGTGGCCGCGTTCTTCCTCGGCCATCTCCTCGAAGATCTTCGCCGTATCAGGATAACGTTCCCGGAGATCCTCGGCGAAGCTCATATAGATGCGGCTGTCCTCCTCCTCGGAGGAGATCGCGACCGCAAGCACCTCGCGCTCGGTCAGCTCGGAAAAATTCTTCACGGATTGCGCCTGCCACTAGTTTAGAATAATTCTAAGTTCCTATAGGCTGCAATTCATTCAGGGTCAATTCACGCGAGCCGCGCCAACCGTAGCAACCTGGGTACTGCCGCCGCGGCGCTTGAAATGCATGGAACCGTGTCCCGAAGTACAGGTTCGAATTCTACAGTGTGGGTGGGTGAATGATGGACAAGGTCAAGTTTCGTCTGAACGATCCGCGGCTGGCGCCACGGCGCACCAGGCTCGAAATCCCCGGATGGGCCGGCAAGCGCGAACCGCGTGCGGACGGTTCGCGTGAGCAGGTCTGGCATTGCGTGCCCTTTTCCGAGGGCGCGCAGTACGGCATCGAACTGTTCTATCCCTATGATTTCGAGCTCCACGTCACGACCAGGGACGGTCACTTGATCCTCGAGGCCGATTGGGGAGAGCCGCCGGAGGGGGGCGCGGAATGGCCGCCGTTTCGCAAATTTGGCGATGCCTTCTACACCTATCAGATACTGCTCGATCTCAAGGTTGAAAAAGGCATGGCGATCCGCACGGAGCCGCATCCGCGGTTCTATACCGATCGAACTGACACCGTGCCAATCGCCGTCCCTGCGCTGATCCGCAATTGGTGGCCGATGCTGTTCTTTTGCGTCTTCAAGGCGCCGGCCGAGGGCCGAACCCACATCTTCCGACCCAACGAGCCTTTCGCGCAAATCATCGTCATTCCAGAGGAAGCGAACTTCGAACTCGAGCCGATGGACGAGGAGGAGGCGGCGGAGCGCGAGCTTCAGGCTCGCCGGATCTACAACAGTCGGCCCAAGCTGGCGGCCGGCACCGAATGGACGTCGTCATCGGATACGGTGTTCGACGGCACTTACCGGCACCTGCACCGCGCAGCGAAGGAGAAAGCTCGCAACGGATAGGGCGGTTAGCCGCTCCCGGACTTGCCGTCCCGCTCAAGCATGAGCTCCGCGTCCGTCATGTGCGGCGATCGGGATGGGTGATTTTGCCCGTCTTTCCCGATTACTGGCACGCGAAAGCAAACAGGACCCGAAGGTCCTGTTCATACCATTCCCTGGCCTCGTCGACCTCAGTAGTCGCGGCGATAGAAGCTGTGATGGTGGTGGTGGTGATGGTGATGATGGTGGTGATAATACCGCCGATATCGCGGCACCACCACGACCGGCGCGTCGTAATAGCGACGATAGAAGCTGTGGTGATGGTGATGATGGTGGTGATGGTAAAACTGAGCGACCTGAACATTTTCACCTGCTTTTGGCGGGGCCGCTTCATCGATGGCTTGCAGCAGGGCGCCGGCGTTCGCAATCGGCTCCAGCAGGTCGGCGTATGAATTCGCCTGCAAGACGTCCGTCGGAGCAGGCGCGGCTCCGGCGGGACCGAGCGTCCCGAGCGCGGCCACCGCTCCCAATAGTCCAGCGATCTTCTTGTCCATCGTCGTTCTCCATGGTCGCCGGACCCAGCTCCGGTATCCCGCAACGTCAGATATTGCCGAACGTTCCCTGAACCGGGGATTAATGCCTTGTGACCGGACGGCGGCGTCGCTTCGGAGGGCTATGCTGCGGCGGCGCGCTCGAGGAAATCGAGCAGCAGCCGGCTGACCTCGGCGGGCTGCTCCTGCTGCACCCAATGGCCGGCGCCATCGACGAGATGGCAGCCGAGCATCCTGGTGCAGCCGCGCCCCTGCATCGCCTCGAACACGCCGGGGCGTTGATAAGTGCCCCAGTCCTGCTTGCCCGAGATGAAGCACGACGGCACGTCGATGCTGCGGCCCGCAAACAGCTGCATCTCGCTGTTGAGCATGCCCGTCGTGCCGTAGCGATACCATTGCAGACCGCCCTGGAATCCGGTGCGGCCATATTCGGCGCTGTAATAGGCGAGGTCGCTGTCCGGCAGCCATCCATTGGCGGCGATCGCGGCCGGCGAGGGCATCTCCTTCGCGACCGTCTCGGCCATGGTCTCACCGAGGTCCATCACGTAATAGGTCGGCATCTTTGCGAGCTCGCCTGCAGACCACGATTTCAGCGGATAGGGCTTGTTGTCGATCCAGTCCGCGCTCTTGTGATGATAATAGGCGCGCAGGAAATCATGCACGCCCTGCGGCGCGTGCTGCAGGTCGGCGTTCGCGGCGCGCGTCGCATAGTACCATTGATAATGGATGCGCGGGCGCGGCAGCGCGGCGAGTTCGCGATGCACGGGATCTTCGACCGCAGGCTTGGCGGGACCATCGATCGTGTCGAAGGGTAATGGCGGTGCTCCGCCGAACGGCGCGCTCATCAACGTCACCGAACGAAACACATCAGGCCGGATCAGCGCGCACCACGCCGCGACCGGGCTGCCGAAATCGTGCCCGGCCAGATCGACGTGGCTGTAGCCGAATGCCGACACCAGCCCGAGCGCATCGCGCACGAGGTTGAGCAGCGAGAACGGGGCGAGATCGCCGTCGTAATCCGCGGTCCAGCCGGTGGTGCGGCCATAGCCGCGCTGATCGGGGGCGAGCACGTGATAGCCGGCAGCCGCGAGCGCCGGCATCACCTTGCGCCAGGAGAACGCGAGCTCGGGAAACCCGTGCAGCAGCAGGATGCAGGGACGGCCCTTGGTCTCGAAACCCGCCTCCAGCACATGCATGCGCAGGCCGTTGATGCCGTCGACATAACGCGAGCGGATGCCGGCGGGCAGCGGGATGTCGGGGAGTGTTGTCATTGCTTTCTCCACACGGGCGGAATCGTAGGGTGGGTTAGTCTTA